>NZ_SJVC01000010.1:0-43818 GCF_004337165.1 Exiguobacterium sp. SH0S1
CGACTTGCATGTATTAGGCACGCCGCCAGCGTTCGTCCTGAGCCAGGATCAAACTCTCCAAAGAATTTGATATAGCTCTTGAAAATGACGAAGCTTGCGCTTCAATCAAAACTTGTAAAACTTTTTTTGCCTCATCGTTCAGTTTTCAAAGTTCGTCTGTCGCTCTTAACGACTCTTACAATATTACAAGTCATCGACACAGTTGTCAACCACTTTTTTAATTCTTTTCCGCTGCCATCAGCGGCAACGTTTATTACTTTAACCCATCCTCAAATAGAATGCAATAGTTTCGGCAAAAGTTTTTCCGAAAAAGTTTCCTGCCACGTTATAGCTTGGCTGTAGAAACCAAAAACCTCTCACCGCAATGGTGAGAGGTCGTAACTTGTTACTGTTGGTGACGCATTGTCGGGAAGAGCAATACGTCGCGAATCGATGGTGCGTCTGTGAGCAACATGACAAGACGGTCAATCCCGATTCCGAGACCACCTGTTGGCGGCATCCCGTACTCGAGCGCTTCTAGGAAGTCGTTATCAAGTTCATGGGCCTCATCGTTCCCAGCTTCTTTTTCAAGTAGTTGGGCTTCGAAGCGCTCACGTTGATCGATTGGATCGTTCAACTCTGTGAACGCGTTCGCGTGTTCACGACGAACGATGAACAGCTCGAAGCGATCTGTGAAGCGCGGGTCTTGATCGTTCTTCTTCGCAAGCGGCGACACTTCGACCGGATGTCCCGTGACGAACGTAGGTTGAAGCAACGTCTCTTCGATTTTTTGTTCGAAGAACTCGTTGACGATATGACCGAACGTCATATGGTCTTGGACTTCTACCCCGTGCTCTTTCGCAAGTTCACGTGCCTGTTCATCAGACATCTGCTGCCAGAAGTCGACACCCATCTCTTCTTTAACCAAGTCGACCATATGGGCCCGCTTCCAACCGACACCAAGATGGATCGTATCTTCTCCATACTTCACGTCTGTCGTACCAAGTACTTCTTTAGCAACGTGCGCAACGAGTTCTTCTGTCAAATCCATGATGTCGTTGTAATCAGCGTACGCTTCATAGAGCTCGATCATTGTGAACTCTGGGTTGTGTCGTGTCGAGATACCTTCGTTACGGAAGACACGACCAATCTCATAAACACGCTCAAGGCCACCGACGATGAGGCGCTTCAAGTGAAGCTCGATCGCGATGCGCATATAAAGTTCCATATCGAGGGCGTTATGGTGCGTCAAGAACGGACGGGCAGCTGCTCCGCCTGCAATCGTATGGAGCATCGGTGTCTCAACTTCTAAGTAACCGCGATGGTTCAAGAAGTTACGGATCTCTGAAATGATTCGGCTACGCAAAATGAATGTTTGGCGCGAATCATTGTTCGTGATCAAATCGAGATAACGTTGACGATAACGTTGTTCGACATCTTTTAAGCCATGATATTTGTCTGGAAGCGGACGGAGCGCTTTCGTCAAAAGTTCAAACGTCTCGACGTGAATCGATAACTCGCCAACATTCGTTTTGAACAGCTTACCTTTCACGCCGACAATATCACCGAGGTCAGACGATTTGAACAAATCAAACGCCTCATCCCCTACGTCATTTTTACGGACGTAAATTTGAACCTGTCCCGTGACGTCTTGGATGTGGGCGAAGAAGACCTTCCCTTTTCCACGTTTCGTCATAATCCGTCCCGCGAGCGTGACTTCTACGTCTTGCTCAGCGAGCGCCTCTTTCTCAATCGCTTCATATTGCTCATGTAATTCACCGGCATGGGCTGAGCGTTCGAACCGATGTCCGAACGGGTCGAGCCCTTGCGCGCGCATCTCAGTCATCTTTTCAAATCGAACCTGCATTTGGTCGTTCATTTCCAACTCGTGACTCACTACTCCATTCACTCCTCTATACATATTGGGTTTGGTCCTAACAAAAAGCTGTCGACCTCACGGCCAACAGCACAGCCTAAGCTGTTCGCTCTTTGCGTATCACTTTTTCGCCAAACAAGCTTACCATAAATCACTTTTTTACACTAGTTCACACTTCTTGTGGCGCGTTCTCGATCTGTCCGACGAAATCGTAGAGCACACTCCCGACGGCATCCCGTGATTCCAACTCGAAGACTTGCTTACGGACCGGCCCGTTCCCTTTGAGACCTTTCAAGTACCAGGCCACGTGTTGACGCATTTCACGAACCGCCGCCACCTCGCCTTTCAAGTCGATCAAACGATCGAGATGCAGCATGCAAATGTCAATTTTCTCGCGTGCCTCCGGCTCGGCCGGAAGTTCACCCGTCTCGAGGTACTGCACCGTCTGATAGAGCATCCATGGATTTCCGAGGGCAGCCCGCCCGATCATGACCGCATCGACACCGTAATGGTCGAGGGCATGCTTCGCTTGTTGCGGCGTGGTAATATCACCGTTCCCGATAATCGGGATGCCCGCAATTTTCTTCGCCTCACCAATAAGCTCCCAGTTGGCTGTTCCTTCATACAATTGGGACCGCGTCCGTCCGTGAATCGCGATCGCCGCCGCGCCACCGGATTCGGCCGCTCTGACGTTATCTAGAAGGTAGATGTGCTGACTGTCCCAGCCGGTGCGCATCTTGACGGTCACTGGTTTGTCCACCGCCTTCGATACGGCGTTCACCATCTCATAAACCTTATCCGGATCGAGGAGCCACTTGGCACCCGCTTCACATTTCGTGACTTTCGGGACCGGGCACCCCATGTTGATGTCGATGATATCGGCGTTCGTGTTTTGATCCACGTATTGCGCCGCTTTCACGAGCGTGTCTTTCGAACCGCCAAAAATTTGCAGGCTGAGCGGCTTTTCGCGCTCATCGACGTACAACATGCGCAGCGTTCTCGCGTTTTCAAATAAAATCCCTTTGTCGCTGACCATCTCCGCACAAACGAGTCCGGCACCGAATTCCTTCGCAATCAAACGAAATGCCGGGTTCGTCACTCCGGCCATCGGGGCGAGGACCGCCCGATTTTTTATATCAACGTTACCAATTTTGAACCCTGACATTGCTTCACTTCCTTCAATAGCGTTAAACAGAACCGACTAATGACGTTAACGACTGTAGACGTACGACGTCGCGCCGCTCCGATTCCGGCAAGGCGTCGCATAATTGTCGTACCGTCTTCCCATTCACCTCGAGCGTCGGAGCAATCTCCGCGAGCGGGGCGAGGACAAAAGCACGTTCATGCATTCGCGGATGCGGAACAGTTAAGTGCTTCGATTGTATATATTCGCCGTTATAGAGCAAGATGTCAAGGTCGATCGTACGCGGCCCGTTCTTAAACAGACGCTCTCTTCCAAGACCGCGCTCAACCTGTTGGAGACGAACGAGTGCGTCTTCCGCCCCGAGCGATGTCTCGACTTCGACGACCATGTTATAAAACGATGGTTGATCTATATAGCCGACCGGTGCCGTCTCGTATACGTTCGATTGCTTCGTCACATGAAGACCGGCCGCCTCCATCTCTTGAAGGGCACCGAACAAGTAACGCTCCCGTTCACCGATATTCGAACCAAGCGCCACATACATCATCCGTTACGCCTCCGCGTCATCTCAATCGCGACTGAATCATAATGACCCGGAATCGGCGGGTCCGGTTTGATGACCTTGACCGTCACACTTTGAATCTTGTCACTGTGGGCGAGCACGGCCGTCGTGATCCGTTCACCGAGTGCTTCGAGTAAGTTGACCGCCTCGCCTGTGACGATGTCTTCTGTCAGTTGATAGAGTCCGGCATAGCTGACACCGTCCTCCAAATTGTCGGACTGGCCGGCAGGGGCCAGGTCTAACTCACACATCAAATCAATATTAAATCGCTGACCGAGCCGGTTCTCTTCTTCAAAGACACCGTGGTAACCGTAAAAACGCATCCCGTTCACAAACATTTTATCCAACTTGTCCGCCTCCTAACATCGCATCCATCATCCGTGACGCCCGTTTGTTCTCTAACACATCATGCACCCTTACCCAGGCGCATCCTTTCGCGATTCCGAGACATGTCGTCGCGACCGTCCCTTCGACCCGCTCCTCGGTCGGTAAATCAAGTGTCTGGCCGATGAACGATTTTCGCGATGTCCCGAGCAGAACGGGGAACCCGAGATTCGTGATGACGTCGAGCCGATTCATGAGCTCTAAGTTTTGGTTGTAGTCCTTGGCGAAGCCGATGCCGGGGTCTAACCAAATCTGGTCATCACGAACACCGGCGGCACGGGCGATCGCGATTGATTCTTGTATGTCGCCGACGACTTCTTCGATGAAGTGTCCATAGTTTCGGTTGTCTCGATTATGCATCAAAATGATCGGGACGTTAAACTCTTTGGCCACTTCTGCCATCGATTGATCGTCCCACTTCGACCCCCACACATCATTGATCATGTCAGCGCCTGCTTCAAGTGCCGCTCGCGCAACGATAGGTTTGTACGTATCGATCGAGATCAGGACGTCAAGCTCCTCTTTCAGGCGGCGAATGACTGGGACGACGCGGGCGATCTCTTGATCCGCCGTGACGAACTGTGCGCCCGGCCTTGTCGACTCGCCTCCGACGTCGATCGCATCGGCCCCGTCCTGAACGAGCCGTTTAGCGTGTTCGAGCGCTTGCTCGACTGCGTTATAACGCCCACCGTCTGAAAACGAATCTGGCGTCACGTTTAAAATGCCCATAATTTTTGTCATGCTGTTCCCTCACTTTCAATTGCTCGTCGTAACTCGGACCAACACGCTGTAAATCGAGCCCCCTGCTTGCCTGGATACGTCCGGCCGGCATAAGCGGTGACCGGTGCGATTTGTTGCACCGAGTTCGTGAGCCAAATTTCGGACGCTTGCTCGAGTTCTTTAAACGTCACATCACGCTCGAGCACGTCAAACGTCTCCATCAGCCAGTGCCTGGTCACGCCGGCAAGCGCCCCGGTCTCAAGCGGCGTCGTCCATAGCCGCCCATCCTGTTCTACCCAAAAGATGTTTGAGACGAGTCCCTCGACGACACGTCCCGCCTCGTCCGCGAACAAACCTTCCGCTTCCCGGTCGACCAAGGCACGTTTTCCAAGGATGTTGTTCATATAGTGATGTGACTTCAAACGGAACGCCGCTTCCGGTCGACTTCTCGGAAACGGGAGTGCCTCAAGCCGTTTCTCGGTCGGTTCGAACGTGTCCGGTAACGGTTTGACGAGCAGCGTCACGTTCGGCCGTGAGTAACGCCCGTCGTGCAGACCGAGCGGAGCGACACCGGCGGAGACGTTCAGTCGGATATATACGTTCGGCGCCTCGTTTTGACGCACGACGTCTTGAATCGCCTGTCTGATTTCCTGCTTCGTATAAGGTAGATCGATCCAAAGTGCGTCCATACTTTTCTCAAGCCTGTCCCAATGGAGGTCGAACAAGAACGGGACCCCGTCAAACGTCCGGAACGTCTCGAACAACCCCATCCCGTACAAAAAACCGTGGTCGTGAACCGGCACCGTCACTTCTGAACTGCCGCGCAGTTCGCCGTTATGCCAAAGCCACATGACGATACGCCTCGATAAAATTTTTAATCATGTCTTTCCCATGTTCCGTCAAGATGGCTTCAGGATGAAATTGGACGCCCTCGATCGGCAATTCTTTATGGCGTAGCGCCATGATCTCGCCCGTGCTCGTCTCAGCCGTCACTTCTAAGCAGGACGGCAATGAAGCGCGCTCGACGGCGAGCGAATGGTAACGCGTCACAATCGTCTGCTGTGGGATGTCTTTAAATAACGTCTTACCGTCATGTTCGATCGGTGACGTCTTCCCGTGCATGAGGCGGTCCGCATGGACGACTTTCCCGCCGAACGCCTGACCGATAGCTTGATGACCGAGACACACACCGAAAATCGGGATCTTCCCAGCAAACGTCCGAATCGCGTCGACGCTGATTCCCGCTTCGTTCGGCGTCCGCGGACCTGGCGAGATGACGAGATAACTCGGACCCATCTGTTTAATCTCTTTGATCGTAACGTCGTCATTGCGACGCACGATCAAGTCCTCTCCGAGCTCACCAAAGTATTGAACCAAGTTGTACGTGAATGAGTCGTAGTTATCGATGAGTAAAATCATACCGTCGCCTCCGTCATTTCTTTCGCGGCCCATAGCGCCTTCGCTTTCGACAACGATTCTTCATATTCAGCGACCGGGTCGGAGTCGATGACAATACCTGCCCCGGCCTGGACGTGGGCCATCCCGTCTTTGACGACCATCGTCCGGATCGTGATGTTAAAGACGAGGTCGTCGTCCCAACTGATCCAGCCGAACGAACCCGTGTAAATCCCACGTCGAACCGGTTCAAGTTCCTCGATGATTTCCATCGTCCGAATTTTCGGGGCACCGGTAATCGTTCCGCCCGGGAACATCGCCCCGAGCGCCTCTGACCCGGACACACCGTCTCGCATCGTGCCGCGCACGTTCGAAACGATGTGCTGGACGTGTGAGTACTTCTCGATGACCATCAATTCGTCGACGTGCACCGTCCCATAAGCGGCCACTTTCCCGAGGTCGTTCCGCTCCAAATCAACGAGCATGACGTGCTCGGCCCGCTCTTTCTCGTTATCGAGCAACGTCCGCGCTAGTTCCATATCTTCTGCCTCGTCCCGTCCGCGCGGCCGTGTCCCGGCGATCGGGCGTGTCGAGATCGACGTCCCATGTTTCTCAATCAACAGTTCTGGCGAAGCCGACACCATCGTCAAAAAATCGTCGACGAAGTACCCCATGTACGGTGAAGGATTCATTTGGCGCAACGTGTCATAGACGTGGCGCGGGTCCGCGAGCAGCGCTTCCGATTGGCGGACGCTCAGGTTCACTTGGAACACGTCGCCTTCGACGATGTAGTCTTGAATTTTCTGCACAGCTTCGACGAATTCACCTTGCGATAGAGAACGCGCTCGCTCGAGCGGTGCTTGCGCGACCGGTCTGAACGCGTAATGCGTCTCTGTCTGCCATAAGGCAGCCCAGCGCTCGAGCTTCGCTTCTACTTCTTCATCGGCGGTGACTAGCAAATAGAGGAGCGACGTCGCTTCGTCGAATACCGCCACTTCGTCAAACAACAAGAACGAGACGTCGGGCGTCCCTAGATCATCTTCCGCTTGACGCGGCAAGCGTTCAAGTGTCCGGGCGACATCGTAACTGACATAACCAATCATTCCGCCGAAGAATGGCGGTGCCCCTTCTGGTCTTGCGGCAACGTAACGGGCCCGTACTTGCTCGACGATGTCGAGCGGTTGGCCATAAAACGTCTCGGTCTTATCTGAAATGACGAGCGTTCCAGTCCCGTCTTTCACGTGAAGCGCACCGAACGGCTCGATTCCGGCCATCGTGTAACGTCCAGCCCTCCCGCTCTCGAGCCACGCATAGCACTCGCCCGCTTCCGTCAACGTCATATACGTCTCATACATTCTCTCTTTTGTCGTTCGCATCGTTTTGAACGCTGTCGTTCTCACGTCAAATCCCCCCGTTCCACTCATTCATGCCTCTAATTGTACACAAGAAAAGGCAGTTACCGAAAGAAGATGTCTTCTGGTAACTGCCGTTTGTTTATGCGCGAACGCTGTCTGATTCTTCGTCGAACTGATAGAGCGGCGTGCTAAGGTAGCGTTCTCCGTTTGACGGGATGATCGCGAGCACGTTTTTGCCTTTTCCAAGGCGCTTCGCCGTATCGACCGCGGCCGCGATGGCTGCACCTGACGAGATGCCACCGAGCACACCGTTCGTCCGAGCCGCGAGACGCGCGTATTCGAACGCCTGCTCTGTCGTTATTTGAAGGACACCTTCGTAAATCTCAGTGTCTAAAATCGACGGGATAAAGCCGGCTCCGATGCCTTGAATTTTATGAGGTCCTGGCTTCCCTCCAGATAAGACTGGAGAGTCGACCGGTTCGACAGCTAAAATTTGCACGTCTGGATAGTGGGCTTTCAATACTTTACCCGCTCCTGTGATCGTTCCGCCTGTACCGACACCCGCGATGAACGCATCGACTTGAAGACCTGACGCGTCGAACGCATCAACGATCTCAGGGCCGGTCGTCATTTCATGGACGTTCGGGTTGGCCGCATTATTGAATTGTTGCGGGAGGAAGTAGCCGTTTTTCTCAGCTTCTTCTGTCGCCCGGCGAATCGCTCCGCCCATCCCCTCAGGACCCGGCGTCAAAATCAGCTCGGCACCGTATCCGCGAAGCAAGTTGCGACGTTCCATACTCATCGTTTCCGGCATGACGAGAATTGCCTTATAGCCTTTAGCAGAACTGACCATCGCGAGTCCGATGCCCGTGTTCCCACTCGTCGGCTCAATGATTGTGTCACCCGGCTTTAAGACGCCTTCTTTCTCAGCGGCCTCGATCATCGCTAAAGCGATCCGGTCTTTTACACTCGAACCAGGGTTCATATATTCCAACTTCATGTAAACCGTCGCGTCATCCGGGCCAGTCAGCCCGTTTAACTTCACGATTGGAGTCTTGCCAATTAAGTCTGTCACTGAATCTACGATACGCATTTCATTTCCTCCTTCATAATTCCGACTATTCCGATATTGTAATAATACCCTATCGGATTGAAAATATGCAATTTGGAACGACAGCCTCAGCGTGCTTGCTGTTTCATCACTTCGAGCTGTTCAGCCGAGAAGTGATACTTTTCGCCGCAGAAGTGACAAACTGCTTCAGCGCCGCCATCTTCTTCGATCATTTGACGGATCTCTTCGGTACCGAGTCCGATGATCGCACTCTCCATCCGATCTCGGCTGCACGTACAGTTGAACTGTACCGGTTTGTGATCGAGCACTTCTAAGCTATCTCCGAGGAGCATATGCAGCATCTCTTCCGGTGTCTTCTCTTCTCCGATGAGAACCGACACTGGCGGGAACGTCTTCAATGCGTCTTCTAACGCTTGAATCGTTTGCTCTGAAGCGTCTGGCATCAACTGGACGATAATCCCGCCGGCAGCTAAAATCGATTCATCTTCCGGAAGCACGAGCACGCCTGCTCCGACGACTGAAGGCACTTGTTCCGACGTCGCGAAGTAGTACGTGAAGTCTTCGCTGATCTCACCTGTTTGAATTTCGGACGAACCGCCAACGAAGTCTTTTAGACCGAGGTCTTTGATGACCGAGACCGTTCCTCGGCCAACGACTTCGCCAACTTTCAACTTCGTCAATCCGTGGTCGTTGACGAACGTGCCGCCTTCGACACGAGGGTGTGACACGTATCCGCGAACGTCTCCTGCCGTGTCCGCATCGACGATGATTTTCCCGATTGGTCCATCGCCTTCGACTTTAAGGGTGACGCGCGCGGCTCCTTTTTGCATCGAACCGATCATCGTCCCGATCGTCATCGTCCGACCGAGTGCAGCTGAGGCGACCGGTGTCGTCTGATGGCGAAGTTGCGTTTCGAAAATCGTTTTCGTCGTCCGTACGGCGAACGCCCGGACTTCTCCACCGAACCCGAGGGCACGGACGAGATAGTCGTCTTTCATTTGGTCAAGTAACGCTTGTTGTTCTGGTTGAATCATATTGAGTAACTCCTTTAAAGTTTATTTCTGGTTGCGCTCATAGATGAGGCGAAGTCCATCGAGCGTCAAGAACGAGTCGACGACGTCAATCGTTTCGGCATGTTCACTGATCAAACGGGCCAGCCCACCTGTCGCGATGACGGTCGCTTCCCCGACTTCACGCTTGACGCGACTGACGATGCCATCGACTTGGGCGACATACCCGTAATACGTGCCCGATTGCATCGCTTGGATTGTATTTTTCCCGACGACGGTCGGCGGGGTCGCGAGCTCGATGCGCGGTAATTTCGCGGCCCGTTGATAGAGCGCCTCGACCGAGATCATAATCCCTGGGGAGATGATCCCGCCGTGATAACGACGTTTGTCATCGATGTAGCAATACGTCGTCGCCGTACCGAAATCGACGATGATCAATGGACCGTCGTACTTGGCAATACCTGCGACCGCGTTGACGATGCGGTCCGCCCCGACTTCACGAGGATTGTCGACGTGGATGTCGAGACCTGTTTTCACGCCGGGACCGACGACGATTGGCCGGACGTTGAAGTAGCGCTGTGACATCTGTTCGAGCGGGAAGATGACTGGTGGAACAACCGAAGACAAAATGACGCCGTCGATTTGGTCAAACGAGACGTTCGAGTGGTCAAACAAAGACTTGACGAGCATACCGTACTCATCGGTCGTTTTCGTGCGGTCCGTCGAGATGCGCCAATGATGGACGAGCGTCTCACCGTCGTACATCCCGAGGACAATATTTGTATTCCCAACATCGATCACTAAAATCATGATATGGTTCCTCACTTTGTTGTCAATTACAGTTCGCTCGAATTATAACACGAAAAAAGACGAATGCCTTATTTAGGGCATTCGTCTCTTACACTTACCGTGATTCGTTGTTCGGGCGTTCCGTCGGTGTCGCTTCCGGCTTATCGCCTTCAGGGACAACGTCCGGCTTCGCTTCTTGAACGACTCCAGGCTGATCGATGACTTGCCCGTGCTTGACGGCCGCCTCATCTTTCTTCGCCTCATCGCTTGCATCATCTTTCGATGGTTCAGACGGCTCTTCCGGTTCGTTCGGAAGGAACTCGCGCGTCTTAATCAAGTGACGAATCTGTTTCGAATCGAGCGTCTCGACTTCGAGCAACGTCTTCGCGACGAGCTCGAGATCGTCTTTACGGTCCGTCAAAATCTGTTTCGCTTTCGCGTAACAACGGTTGATGATGTCCCGAATCTCGAGGTCGATATCTTGTGCAATCGCATCCGAGTAGTTTTGTTCCGTTTGGAAATCGCGACCTAAGAAGACTTGTCCTCCATGGTTCGATCCAAGTTGGAGCGGTCCGAGCTTGTCGCTCATCCCGTAATCCATGACCATCTTCCGAGCGATACCAGTCGCGCGTTGGAAGTCATTGCTTGCTCCTGTCGATACTTCACCGAAGATGACGTCTTCCGCCACGCGGCCCCCGAGGAGACCAACGATTTTATCTTCGAGTTCAGGTTTCGTCATGAAGTAACGATCTTCTTTCGGAAGCATGACGACGTATCCGCCAGCGTTTCCACGTGGAACGATTGTCACTTTGTGCACTTCGTCTGCGTTCTCGAGTTCAATCCCGATAATCGTATGACCTGCCTCATGATAGGCGACGATTTGGCGTTCTTTCTCCGAGATGACGCGGCTCTTCTTAGAAGGACCAGCGATGACACGGTCAATCGCTTCCTCGACATCCACGACCGAGACCGCTGAACGGTCAGACCGGGCTGCGACGAGCGCTGCTTCGTTCAACAAGTTTTCAAGGTCAGCACCTGAGAATCCAGGCGTCCGCTGAGCGATCGACTTCAAGTCAACTGTCGAATCGAGCGGTTTGTTGCGGGCATGAACTTTGAGTACTGCTTCACGGCCTTTAACATCCGGACGGTCAACCGTGATTTGACGGTCGAATCGACCTGGACGAAGAAGGGCCGGGTCAAGAATGTCCGGACGGTTCGTCGCGGCAATCATGATGATTCCTTCGTTGTCACTGAATCCATCCATCTCGACGAGAAGTTGGTTGAGCGTTTGCTCACGCTCGTCATGGCCGCCACCAAGACCGGCACCACGCTGGCGTCCGACCGCATCGATCTCATCGATGAAGATGATACACGGTGCGTTCTTTTTCGCATTCTCGAACAAGTCGCGGACACGCGACGCCCCGACACCGACGAACATTTCGACGAAGTCAGAACCTGAGATCGAGAAGAACGGTACACCGGCTTCTCCCGCAGCTGCACGAGCGAGTAACGTCTTACCTGTTCCCGGAGGACCGACGAGCAAGACGCCTTTTGGAATCCGTGCTCCAAGTTTCGAGAACTTGCGAGGGTCTTTCAAGAATTCGACGACTTCGATGAGTTCTTGTTTCTCCTCATCCGCCCCGGCAACATCATCAAACGTTACACGACGTTTTTCTTGGTCGTAGAGTTTCGCCTTCGATTTCCCGAAGTTCATCACACGACCGCCACCGCCGCCGCCTTGGGCTTGGTTGAGCAAGAAGAAGAACAAGATGAAGATGATGATAAACGGTAAGATCGCGAATACGATGCTAAACCAGCTACCACTCGACTCTGACTCTTCGATTTGAATGTCGGTATTCGCACGAAGTTGCGAGAGCACTTCGGCGTATTCGGCCTCGTTAGCCGGGATATTCGTTTCGTAACGCTGGTCTTCGTCTCCTGTAAGGTCACCTGTAATTGAGATGGCTCCCGGGATTTCCTGTACGGTTGCCGTTTCGATCCGATCATCTTCCACATATTCCAAGAACTTCGAATAAGAGAGCGTTTCGCTCTGGCTACTCGGGTTCTGTAAATATTGAAGGAACAAGATCAAGGCCAGGAAAATCACACCGAACACTAAGGTGTTTTTCACTGCACGATTCATTCTCTGCCTCCTATTCCGAGAAACGATGTTCTCGCCCATTCAGTATATGTGTATACTTTGGGGTATTTCTTTTATCTTAACACGTCACATTTTCAAAAGAAAAACGTTAGCCCCCGTAAACACTCGGCTTGAGCACACCGACGTAAGGAAGGTTACGATATTTCTCTTCGTAATCGAGACCGTAGCCGACGACAAACTCGTGCGGAATCACGAAACCGCTGTAGTCTGCCGATAGACCGTTCTTGCGACCCGTCGGTTTATCGAGCAACGTAACGATCTTCACCGACTTGGCTTTCCGATATTTGAGGAGATCGACGAGATAGCCGAGCGTAAGCCCGCTATCAATAATATCTTCTACAATCAAGATGTCTCGTCCTTCTACAGACGTGTTTAAATCTTTCTCGATTTTCACTTCACCAGTTGACGACGTTCCACCGTGATACGTCGATACGTCCATGAAGTCCATCTCTAAATGGATGTCCATTTCTTTGACAAGGTCTGACATGAACGGCATCGCGCCTTTCAATACGCAAACGAGAAGCGGAAACTCTTCTTTATATTCTTCGCTGAGCGTTGTCGCGAGTTCTTTCACCTTTACTTGAATCTCTTCACTTGAAATAAGCACCTTTTCCATATCGTTCATTAATGACATCTTGAAATCCTCCTCTTTCTAATCCGACACAATCATCATTTTACCATTAATCGTGGGCAAATCGCATCTGACTTATCCGGAAAATCCGAAACTCTTACTCCTACTATAGCGACAATCCTCCCTGTCGCGTCAACTACTAAGGGGACAAACGGACGATTTTCACGCCGGATTTTCGCATCGACCAAGATTCGGGCGACTTTTTTCGTCCCGATTGAGAGTTTCATCACATCCCCTGGCCGAACGGAGCGGACGGTCAACGGGAATGTGAGCACCTCGAGGGGGATCCCGTACTTGCCTGTGACGACTTCGAGCGAGACGTCGCGATTGCCGAACGATAGACGGGCCGGGACGCTTAACACCATGTGTTCATCCGGCGCTTGTGACGAATCCGGTCGTTCCTCCGTGACGAGGCTGATCACCCCATCATACTTTTGCAGGCGCGCGCCGCCTTCAAGGTCGTATCGTCCTGTTCCTTTTGGACTACCGAGGAGACGACGGATGGCTTCGCCCATCTCGACACCATATCTAGCCGATAAGAGTCGGCCGAGTACGTATCGTTCGGGTTCGTTCAAACCGGCCACGTCTTCAAGTTTCACATGAAACGTTTTCATATTATAACGGACGTGGCGCACCATCCACTTCCCGACGTCGTCGTAGCGCTTATGCCAGAGCTCACGCTGCCGACGGGCCGCGCTACCGACGTCTTGAACCACGTTCGGCCAAACATCGAGGAGCTGCGGGACGATGTGGTGTCTGATCTTGTTGCGCAAATAATTCGTCTGCTCATTCGTCGCGTCTTCTCGCCAGACGAGTCCGTTCGCTAACGCGTACGCCAAGAGCTGTCGTTTTGTTTCCGTCAGCAACGGACGAACGATTGTCCCTCCGGCGAACGGACGACGTTCCGGGATCCCCGTCACTTCGACGACGTTTCGATGAAGCTGGATGAGTACCGTTTCGAGCTCGTCATCGCCGTGATGAGCCGTCATCAGTTCGGTATACCCGTCTTCACGCATGACCGTTTCAAAAAATGCATACCGCGCCGTCCGATAGACGGCTTGCGATCCCCCGTCCGGAAACGCAAGACGCTTCCCGTGAAACGGCACACCGTACGCTTTCGCCAACTGTCTCACGAACTCGAACTCTTCATCGGACTCAGGCCTAAGTCCATGATGGACGTGGGCGACCCCGACGTCAGCACCGCTTCTCACGACGCGGTCTAACAAGACGATCGAATCCATCCCACCCGATACGGCCACCAGCACTTTCGTCATCGTCGCTCCTCCTTGATATAACAAAAGAAGCCATCTCAAGTTGAGATGGCTTCTTTTCGCTTAGGTAAGTGACCCGTACGGGATTCGAACCCGTGTTACCGCCGTGAAAGGGCGGTGTCTTAACCGCTTGACCAACGGGCCTAAATAAAATGGTAGCGGCGGAGGGAGTCGAACCCACGACCTCACGGGTATGAACCGTACGCTCTAGCCAGCTGAGCTACACCGCCATGTTATTGTGTTGTGTCCTAAGCACATTTTCTATAATAACCAGTAGTCACGTCCGTGTCAATTCTTTTTTAAAACTTTTTTCACAAAAAAACGTGTATAGTGCCATTTCATACACTATACACGATTTTCGGTTGATTGTGCATCACGCTTCCGACGGAGCCGGTCGATATTTTTTCTTCCAAGCGATGCGGAAATATCCCCAGAGCAAGAAGAAGCAACCGACCGACACGAGCGCCAAGTATAGAATCGCCCCTTGTAAATAACTGAGCCCGTCCGCCGACAAAATCTCTTTATAGCCGGCCACCGTATACGTCATTGGAAGTAACGCGTTGAACGGCTGCAAGGCACGTGGAATCAATTCAAGCGGGAACGTCCCGGCCGACGTCGTCAATTGAAGAATCAATAAGACGATGGCAACGAACCGTCCCGGGTTCCCGAGCGTCGTGACGAGCAACTGAACAATCAATAAGAACGTAATACTGACGAGCCAGCTGAAACCGAAGAAGCGAAGCGGTGACTCGACCTCGAGTCCGAGCAACGCGATCATCGCCACGTTTAAGACGAGCGCCTGAACGAAACCGATGACGATTAATACGCCCGATTTCGATAACAACCAAGATAAACTCCGCTTCGGTTTGCCAGCCGGATCATAGAGCGGATAGACGATTGACAACAAGAGCGCCCCGACAAAGAGACCGAGCGACATGAAGTATGGTGCAAATCCTGTCCCGTAGTTCGGTACGTGATGAATCGAGTCGTTCACGATTTGAATCGGCCCCGCCATCATTTCAACGTTCTCATCGCGGATGTCGACGTCAGCCGATTCCGCACCCGAGAGTAAGGCGTCACGAAGTTTTCCGTTACCCGACTCTAGTTCAGTCAGACCTTCCGCCAGGTCCGAACTTCCAGAACCGAGCGCTTGACCCCCTTCGGCCAGACGCGATGCCCCTTCAGCGATGGTACCCGTTCCTTGACCGGCCGTTTTGACCCCGTTGGCGAGTTTCGTACTTCCTTCAGACAAGGCGAGCGTGGCGTCAGCCAATTGATCACTCCCCGACGCCAGTTCTGTCGTCCCGTCATGAAGCGTCGCCACCCCGTCGTTCAATTGAACGCTTGCCGATGCAAGTTCACCCGAACGATCCATCGCGGTTTTGGCACCTTGCTCGATTTGGCTTGACCCCTCGCTCAGCGCCGCGGCCCCGTTGACGAGCTGAGTCTGTCCGTCATTCAACGCAACCAATCCGGCCGCGAGTTCAGTGGCACCGGCTTCTGCTTGTCCCAACCCTTCCCCGAGTGCCGTTTGGCCTTCCGTGACACGAGACGCGCCCTCTGAAAGCGATGTGAATCCTGCTTCCGTTGCCTGCATGCCTGTAGACAGCTCGGCGACGAGCGCTTGCAACATGTCTGGCGTTGCGGGCGTACCGGATTCGGCGAGCGCAGACAACTTGGCGATCAGTTGCTCTTGCTGGCCTAACAACTCCGTTTTCATTTGGTCAATGCCAGCGGTGACACCTACCGTTCCCGCTACAAGTGCTTCGTTTCCGGCACTAGCCGCACTAAGCGCTTCTGCGAGTGTGCTCGAGCCGTTGACGAGTTGGCCGCTTCCGGCCTGTGCGTCCTCGAGTCCGGCTGCGAGTTCATGAATTCCAGCGTCAAGCTGTTGCGTCCCGCTATGCAACTCGCCTAACTTCGAAGAGAACGCGCTCGTTCCGTCGACGAGCTGAGTCGTACCGTCTTTTAGCACGGCGGCCCCGGCGTCGACACGATGGACACCGTCTGACAGCGTGGAACTCCCAGTTTGGATACGCTGGCTCCCGTCGACGAGATCAGCCGCCCCAGACTCAAGCGCACCGAGTCCGTCATCGAGCTTGGCTGCGCCGTCAGCTAGTTCCTGCTGTTTTGAAGCTAGCAGTCGCGAGCCGTCCGCTAGCTTAACGGCCCCTTCTTTAGCGGTCGTTGATCCGTCAGCAAGCTCCGTCGCACCGGTTGCGGCTTCATCTAATCCGTCAGCGACGGTTTTCAATCCGTCCCGCATGGCGTTGACATACTGTTTCGTCACTTCAGTCGACAGTTCGCCTTTCACTTGTTCCATCGCCGAACCTCCGATTTGAGCGGCGAGGAAGTTATACGACTCGTTCGCGATGTATCGAAGTTCCAATTGCTCAGGGTCAGCGGACAGCGCGCTCGTCGCTTTCTCTGAAAAGTCATCCGGGATTTCGATTGCCATGTAAAAGGCGTGATCTTGTAACCCGGCGTCCGCTTCTGCTTTCGACACTTCGACGAATTGGAACGCTTCCGAGGTCGTCAACTTATCGACGAGTTCGTCACCGACAGCGAGTTCCTCCCCTTCAAACGTGGCCCCTTGGTCATCATTGACGATCGCGACGGGCAAATCTTTCATTTGGCCGTAAGGGTCCCAAAATGCCCACAAGAACATGCCCGCATACATGAGCGGCACGAGCGCGACCGCGAGAATCGGAATCCATACCCGCGGATTTTTACCGATGCTCTGCCATTCTGCTTTCCACAACTTCCATCCGTTCATTTGTTTCTCCACCTTTACTTATAAAACATAACTATTTTTCATGTTCCCTATTGTGCTCGCTCCGTCGAAAAATTGCAACCTTTTTTAGTTATTTTTTATAACAAAAAAAGCGCCGACAATTGTCGCGCCATGAAAAAAAGCCACGGACCTGTGTCCGTGGCGTTATCGTTACGAGTAGAAGCTGATGGTTTACGAAGGGTTACCCGCGCTTGGCTCCACGTCCACCGCGTTTTGAATCAGTTTGACGCTTCAACGTTGTAAGGCGTTCGTCGCTATCTTTCAAGAACTTGGTCATCAACGTATCAAACGTTTCTGGCTCACGACGTACTTCACGACGTGCGCCGCCACCGCCACGGGGACCGCCGCCACCGCGTGGGCCACCGCCACCGCGTGGACCTTGACCAGGACCACCTGGACGGGGACCGCCCGGACGTGGGCCACCTTGACCAGGGCCGCCTGAACTAGGGCCTCGTGAGAAGCGTTCGCCGGCTGGACGTTCTGGGCGTTCGCTAACAGGACGATCGACAGTTTTTTTGATAGACAACCCGATTTTGCCATCACTTTCGATGTTCAAGATTTTGACTGTGACTTCTTGACCGACCGTTAGGACTTCATTGATGTCTTTGACATAAGAATCTGCCACTTCACTGATGTGCACCAAACCCGTTTTTCCATTAGGGAGCTCTACGAACGCTCCGAAATGCGTAATCCCTGTAACCTTACCTTGTACCTTGCTTCCTACTTCAATTGACATAAAATAATGTACTCCTTTTTTTGAATGATTCCCTACAATTATACGAGTCGATTCGTCAACGGTCAACGAACCTACTTATTCCTCTGGTGAGAAGTAAAAAATAATCTCGCCATCTTTCGAGAACAACAGCTCGTTGCGTGCAAGATTAGCGATGTATTCTTCGTCTTGTAAACGTTCAACCTGCTCTTTTAGCTCCGCTTGTTCTTCCTTCGTTTCACGAAGCTCGACACGAGCCTCGTCTTGCTTTAGCTCTTGATCCGCTACATATCCGATCTTTGAGAAATAGCTCTGGCCGATGAAGACAATCAACAACAAAAAGACAAGTGAGGCCACGGCTAGGCGGCGTCGAAGATGGATACGTCGCCGGCTCTGTTCTTTTTCCAGCTGTTCTCTCCGTTCGTCGAGAGCCCGAATCCGCTGTTTGCGTTCCATCGGGTTACGTCCATTCATCGAATCACCTTCCTCTTGACCTATTATGTTCAGTATACCTTTTTTTTATGCTTCCGTACCACTGTTCACCTTTTCTTCTTTGATCAACCGGTACATTTCCTTCGCATCCTCTTTCCGGGCATGCTCGGCAATCGAATCGATAATGACCGTCACCAGCTTATTCCCGAATCGGATTTGGAGCTCATCACCGGCCTTGACGTCCGTACTGGCCTTGGCGACTTGGCCATTCAAGCGGATACGGCCTTGATCGGCCACTTCCTTCGCTAACGTCCGTCGTTTGATCAAGCGCGACACTTTCAAAAATTTATCTAGTCTCATAATCCCTTCTCCTTCGCTTCATCCCAAAGCCGATCCATTTGTTCGAGCGTCATGTCGCTGAGCGATCCGTTCGCTTCGATATATTCAAATCGTCTCTTGAATTTTTGATTGGTCCGTTCAAGTGCTTGTTCCGCGTTCAACCCGAAATAACGGGCTACGTTGACGACTGAGAACAGTACGTCCCCTAGTTCTTGTTCGTCTTCGGGACGGTCTCGCCACTCTTGTAACTCTTCTTCGAGCTTCTCGAACGCTCCGGTTACGTCATCCCACTCGAACCCGACTTGAGCCGCTTTCTTTTGGAGTTGCTCGGCACGCATTAACCCCGGTTGGGTCACGAGCACACCATCGAGCTGCGAATGTTTGTTTTCCCCTTTTTCGTCTTGCTTAATCGCATTCCAGTTCGAAACCACGTCGTCGGCGTCTGCGACCGTCACGTCACCGAAGACGTGCGGATGGCGACGGACCATTTTCGTACTGATCGCGCCGATCACGTCACGAATGTTAAAGTACCCTTCGTCGGCCCCGATTTGCGCATGAAGCATGACTTGGAGCAATACGTCTCCGAGTTCTTCGATCATCGCATCATCGTCCTCTTCGTCGATCGCCTCGATCAACTCATACGACTCTTCGAGTAAATATTTCCGCAGTGATGCGTGCGTCTGTTTTCGGTCCCATGGGCAGCCGTTCGGACCGCGGAGTGTCGCGATGATATCTGTCAACGTCGCAAACTCCCGCGCGAGGTGCGTCTCGTCAGTGAGTGGCGGGACATAGAGCGTCGTCAAATTGTCGACTTCAGCGACCCGGTCCATCTCGTAGAGCGGAACTTCGGAAATTCGCTCTCGTTTTGTTCCGGCCGCCGTGACGAGCTTGACAAGATGTTCGTCCGGATAACGTTCCATCAATTGTACTTTCACATCCCCGGCCACAAACCCGTCGTACACTTGACCGATTAACACGTGCTGCGTGACTTGGAGCCGTTCAACGTCGAGTGCGGTCGCATCGAGCAGTTGAAACCCATTGATCGGATCAATCTGGAGCGCCTGAAACATGGCGTCCAAAAAGCTCTGTCCGCCGAGGAACGTCACGTCCGCCCCTTGTTCGACGAGCAGTTCGACCGTCCGCTCGGCGACGAACGGATGGCCCGGGACCGCATATGTGATCGCTAGTTCGTCGCTCTTGTCGAGCAACGTCTCAACGATTTGTTTATAGACGGCCTCAAACGTATCGTTTGATTCGTAAATGTGGTCAAACGATTCAAAATGAACCCCTTCCGCCTCGAGCTCTTTGACGACCGGATGTTCTTTCGTGCGCAACCAGACGAGCGGTTGCTGTTTCAAATGACGATATACCCCGAGCGGAAGTTGCTCGAGTTCGCCGGAGCCGAGTCCGACGACGGTAATTCCATAACTCATATTAGGTCTCCTTTTTATCAATCAAATTGATGAGTCGATTTCCAAACGGAATCATCTCCCATTCTTCGATCGTCAGCACCTGTTCCCTGACCGCTCGCCAGACGTACAAAGCGCCGCCGCACACCACCATCAAACCGAGCCAACCGAGTGCGTTGACGCGGTTATATAGTGACTCAGACGCTAACGCGTTCAAACCGAGCAAGACGATGCCCATAGGTAGGACGGTCTTTAAGAGCAGTCCGTAATGGTGCAACCGAAACGTACCGAGCGGGATGTTCTGGTCGAGCCGATTAAAATTAAAGGCCGCCATCGCTAAAAATGCGAGCGATGTACCGACTGCCGCCCCGTCAATCCCATAACGCGGAACGAGCAGCAAATTGATCGCAAACTTTACAATCATGGCAAACAGCATACCAAAGGCGGCCGTCCGCTCTTTGTCGATCGCTTGAAGGCACGTCATACTCGCGACTGCGAGCGAGGCCGCGAACGTACTCGTCGATAACAATACAAGCGCTCTTGTACCGTCAGCATTTTCAAACAACGCTACGTTCAAAGGCCACATGACGCCCATCAGTCCGATCGTTGCAGCCGCAGCGACCGTGGTCGTCACTCGAATCATCGAACTGAGGCCCGTTGCCGTCGCCGTGAGTCGCCCGGCCCGGTAATGGCGGACTAAGTTCGGCACGTTCGCCATCCCGAGTGCCGTCGTGAAGAGAATCGCAAACTGCACGAGCGGATAGCCACGGTCGAACACGCCTTTACTCACTTTGGCCGAATAATCGCCGCCCATCAAATTGACGATCGTGAATGAATCGACGAGTTGCATCCAAAGAATACCGAGCGACGCAAATCCGACCGCAAGCCCGCTCGTCAAGAGAACACGCAGTACGGCGCGCAGTGTTGCGGCACGAACCGCGACGATTCGGAACCCTTTCGCCCAAATCGACAAGACGACGACGGCAACACTTCCGCCGACTAACGTCGCCGCATAAGCATAGCGACTGAGTTCATATGCGTCACGTCCAAAGCGGACACCGACGAGCAGTGAGACGAGCAACACCGCGACCCGAATCAAGTTTTCAAGCACCTGCGACAGCGCGCTCGGTCGCAAGTCATCGATTGACTGAAACGACCCGCGCAGCACCGCAAGCGCAGGCATCAACAAGTAGCTGAGACTGATGACCCGGAGCGTCGTCGCCAGTTCGGGGTCACCGAGCAAGCGCGCGATGACAGGCGCAAGCGCGAACATCGCGACCACGAGGCCGACAGCGAGGCCGAGGAGCGCATAAAAACTGCCCCACAGAACTTCTAACTTCTGTCTTGGACCTTGTGCCCCGACCCCGATTTTGGCAATCACGACCGGCATCGCGTAAATCCCGAGCGAGGCGACGATCGCCGCAAACGGATATACCGTCTGGTAAGCGTATAACCCAAAATCACCGGCAATGTTCTGATACGGGACCCGATAGGCAAAACTAATAAATTTTGAAATGTATCCTGCGAGCGCAAATAAGACAACGCCTGTCGCGAACTTACTTGGCGTCCGCATGGACCACCAACCGCTTCACGAGTTCCTCAAGGACCGTGTCGGCATCATTCAACAGCTCGACAACTGGCATACGTCCGCTGAGTGACAGTTTGAGCGCCCCGTTGTCTTGCCCGACTCCGAGTTTTCGTCCGAGCGGCATCGTCCATTCCATGAACGACGGTACATCGAGTGCCGTCGTCGATTCCATCGATAGCACGATATCGATCCGCTCTGGTGACTGTTTGATCCGTGTCACTTTCGCCAGCTCCCCGTAAATGCGCAGACGCGTCAGTTGGATGAGCAACGCGACCGGTTCCGGGAATTCTCCGAACCGTTCGATCAGCTCGTCTTGAAGCGCGAACAATGCTTCTGGTGTATCGACATATTTGAAACGCTTATACATCTCGATCTTCAGTTCACTGTCCGACAAGTAATCGTCCGGAATGTAGGCATCCGCTTGGAACGTGACTTCCGGTTTGAAGACGACTTGTTTCGCTTGACCGCGCATGCGGTCTTTCCGCTCTTCGATTGCTTCTGACAGCATCTGTGAATACAGATCGAACCCGACCGAGTCGATGAACCCGGATTGTTGGGCACCGAGCAGGTTGCCGGCCCCGCGAATCGATAAGTCACGCATCGCGATCTTAAACCCGCTACCGAGCTCGGTGAACTCTTTGATCGCTTGGAGGCGGCTCTCCGCAACTTCGGTCAATCGCTTGTCTTTCCGATACGTGAAGTACGCATACGCGATCCGGTTCGATCGGCCGACACGTCCTCGAAGCTGATACAGCTGCGACAGCCCCATCTTATCGGCGTCGTGCACGATGAGCGTGTTCACGTTCGGGATGTCGATGCCGGTCTCGATAATCGTCGTCGAGACGAGGACGTCGGCTTCTCCTTCAAGAAAACTGATGAGCTGACTTTCAAGCTCGGTCTCGGTCATCCGGCCGTGCGCCGTCGCGATACGGGCATCCGGCAACAGCGCCCGAATCTCTTCGGCTTTCCGCTCGATCCCTTCGACTCGGTTATATAAGAAGAACGCTTGGCCGCCACGGGCGAGTTCGCGCTCGAGCGCTTCTCGCAACACGATGCCGTCGTATTCCATGACGTACGTCTGAACCGGATAACGGTTCTCCGGCGGTGTCTCGAGGACAGATAAATCACGGATTCCGATCATCGACATATGAAGCGTCCGCGGAATCGGTGTCGCCGTCAGCGTCAAGACGTCGATGTTCGTCTTCAGCTGTTTCAGGCGCTCTTTATGCTTGACCCCGAACCGCTGTTCTTCATCGATGATGACGAGGCCGAGATCGGCGAACGTCACGTCTTTCGACAGCACGCGGTGCGTCCCGACGACGACGTCGATCGTTCCCTCTTTCAGTCCTTTTTTCGTCGCCGCCAGCTCACTCTTCGAGCGGAAACGGCTCATGACCGAGACGTTGATCGGGAATTCACTGAACCGTTCGAGCATCGTCTCATAATGTTGCTGCGCGAGCACCGTTGTCGGCACGAGGAACGCGACTTGTTTGCCCGCGAGCACCGACTTGAACGCCGCCCGGATCGCGACTTCGGTCTTGCCATATCCGACGTCGCCGCAAAGCAGGCGATCCATCGGGCGTGACCGTTCCATATCCGCCTTGATTTCGGCAATCGATCGAACTTGGTCTTCCGTCTCGGCGTACGGGAAGGTCGATTCGAACTGGCTCATCTCGTCATCGTCCGCCGGGAAGGCGAAGCCGACCGATGCCTCTCGGGCCGCATAAAGTTTGATCAACTCGTCGGCAATGTCTTCGACCGACTTGGCGACTTTTGATTTGACCTTCTTCCATTCCGTCCCACCGAGTTTATAAATCTTCGGCTCTTTCCCTTCGGCCCCGACGTACTTTTGGACGAGGTCGATTTGATCGACCGGCACGTAAAGCGCGTCATCCCCGGCGTACACGAGATGGAGGTAATCTTGATGGATCCCACCGACTTCGATCGTTTTGATCCCTAAGTATTTCCCGATCCCGTGATGGATATGAACGACATGATCATTCGGCTTCAGCTCTTGATAACTCTTGATCCGTTCGGCGTTCGTCAAATTCTTCGTCTGCCGTTTCCGTTTCGTGACCCGCTTGAACAGTTCCGTTTCCGAGACGACGACGAGGCGGCTCGTCGATAACTCAAATCCGCCTTCGACCTGTCCGATCATGACGTGGACATGGCGTGGCAACAGCTCCCCGTCAACATTCGTGAACGTAGACGGGATCCCGTAGTCTTCAAGGAGCGCCACGACTTTGTCTGCCCGCATTTGATCCCCGGCGAGGAAAACGATCCGGTGATCACTTTGTTGCCACCGCTCGACTTCTTGCTTCAACAAGTGCATCTGTCCGTGGAAGGCAGGGAGCGGGCGGCAACTGAGATGGACCGTATTCGTCTCCGGGATCCCCGAACGCCGTGATGGCAGCAGCGAGAACGCGACTTGTTTCAAGCTTCGGAACACTTTGTGCATCGGCACGGCGAGCGTATAGTTGCTGACCGACTCCCCGCGTTCGATCAGTGACGAGAACCATTCGGCCTCTTCACGGTCTTGCACGTCCGCCGCGTCCTCGATGCGGGCCACTTCGTCCAACATGAGGACCGAATCAGCACCCACATAGTCAAGCAGCGTCGACGTATAAAGTAGCGGCGTGTACTTCCCGAGCTTCTCCGGTACATCACCGCGCCCGAACTGCTCGATGTCGCGGGCGATACCTGATTCAAGCGCTTGTCGAATCGTCTCGGTTTCAATCAGCTCGAGCGTCCGGTCGTATTGCCGTTCGAGCGCTTGCCCGGCTTTTTTCAACTGTTCGACCGATGCGACGAACTCGGTCGCCGGCGTGATGACCGCTTCCGAAACGACACCTAACGACCGTTGCGTCTCCGCATCGAACGTGAAGACGGAATCGACTTCCGTGTCGAACAAATCAATTCGATACGGTCTCGCTTCCGTGAGCGGATAGACGTCAAGAATGCTGCCGCGGACCGAAAACTCACCCGGTGCCGTCACCGTGGCCGTCCGCTCGTAACCAAGTTCAATCAGTGTTGAGGCAAACGGCTTTAAATCAAGTTCTTGCCCTGGTTTGATCGTCCGATGACTCGACAGCCAATCGGTCGGACTCGGTACGAAACGACGCAAGCCACCGAGCGGGACGACAAGGACGCCTCCCTCTTCGGTCAGGAGACGTGTTCTGGCTTCGATTCGCGCGGCGAGGAGCTCGGGACTGGATGTGAGCGACAGTTCACCGGCGAGCGTCTCGTCAATCGGATAGAGCAACGTCTTGCTCGGTCCGACAAGCGGCTCAAGCTGGTCGAACATCTTTTGGGCTTGGTACATGTTATGGGTGACGACAACGAGACGGCGTGTCGACTGTTTCGCCAAACCGGCCAAAACGAGCGCTTTGGCACTTGTCGTCAATCCCGTGACGAGTTGACGGTCGACTTTAGGCAACCGGTCTCGAATCACGTTCGTCTCCGGCAGTGTCACCATAAATCTCTCTAAAGCGTTCATTTGTTTTCCTCCACCTTATACGACAAAAAAGGGTGCTGTGACCCTTTAGTTATATCGATTCATGAGCGCGACCCAGTCCGTGTCCACAAAATCTGTTGCGGCGGCCACGGCTTGGTCGAGCGTATCGTTCAATTCGGACATATCTTCTTTTCGATAACTCATCAGTACCCAATCAACAACTTTGATCGGGTGCGGCGGACGTCCAACGCCAAGCTTAAGCCGTTTAAAATCCATCGTCCCGAGGTGCTGAATCAATGACTTGATGCCATTATGTCCACCGGCACTCCCTTTCGGACGCAGGCGGAGTTTGCCTGGGACCATGTCTAAATCATCATAGATGACGAGTAAATCGTCGATATCGATTTTATAGTAATCGAGAATCGGACGGACCGCTTCACCTGATAGATTCATGTACGTGAGCGGTTTGACGAGGACGACCCGCTCTCCATTGATTCTTCCCGTTCCAATGACTGCTTTAAACTTGGCTTCGTCAAGCGTGATCCCGTGCTTGTCCGCTAACCGATCAATTGCTAAAAACCCGATATTATGACGGGTCATTCCATATTTCTTACCCGGATTCCCGAGACCGACGATACATTTCATCATGTTCCTCCTGAACAAAAAAGCCCAAAGGCGAACGCCTTCGGGCCTCGTTTTTTTAATCGAACAGCGTGCTCACCGATTTGTGCTCGTGGACACGCATGATCGCTTCCCCAAGCAAACGGGCAACCGACATCTGCTTGATTTTGCTCGAGTACTCGCGACCAGTCAAATCGATCGTGTTAAGGACGACGAGTTCTTTGATTGACGAGTTGTCGATTCGCTCCATTGCCGGACCAGACAGAACCGGGTGGGTACATGAAGCGTATACTTCTTTTGCTCCCGCTTGGACAATTGCGTCTGCTGCGAGTGTGATCGTACCGGCCGTGTCGATGATATCATCGATCAAGATGGCTGTTTTGCCTTCAACGCTGCCAACGATGTTCATGACTTCGGCCACGTTCGCTTCCGGGCGTCGTTTGTCGATGATGGCGATTGGTGCTTTCAAACGTTCTGCGAGCTTCCGCGCGCGCGTGACACCGCCGTGATCTGGTGAGACGACGACGATATCTTTTGCTTTGAACTCATCTGTCTCGAAATACGTCGAGATGAGCGGGACACCTAACAATTGGTCTACTGGAATATTGAAGAAACCTTGGATTTGAGCGGCGTGCAAGTCCATTGTGATGACGCGTGTCGCTCCGGCTACCGTAAGCAGATCGGCAACGAGTTTCGCTGTGATCGGCTCACGCGACCGTGCTTTACGGTCTTGGCGTGCGTAACCATAGTATGGGATGACGACGTTGATCGTGCGAACCGAGGCCCGTTTCAGCGCATCGATCATCACGAGCAATTCCATGAGCGTTTCATTCACTGGTGAGCTCGTCGATTGGATGATGTACACATCGTCGCCTCGGACGCTCTCCTCGATATTGATGTAAAGTTCTCCGTCGCTAAACCGCTTCACTTGGCAGTCGCTGAGTGGGACACCGATTTCTTTGGCAATTTCTTCAGCTAACGGGCGGTTCGAGTTTAAGCTAAATAGGCGAATTTCACGTTCATATACAGTAGACATGTTTAGGATTCTCCTCCATCGTTTTCCATAGTAATAGGCAGCAACTTAGCGTTTCGTGTAACCTTCTTTGTTCGTTTGACGCTCGCGCGCAATCGCGAGAGCTTCTTCAGGGACATCGTTTGTAATCGTTGAACCGGCAGCGACGATCGCACCTTTCCCGACTGTTACCGGGGCAATCAAGTTGACGTTACATCCGACAAACGCGTCTGCTTCAACGACCGTCTCAAACTTATTCTTACCATCATAGTTGACCGTGATCGATCCACATCCGAGATTGACACGTTCACCGATCGAGGCATCTCCGATATAGCTGAGATGCGATGCTTTCGCACCGTCCCCGAACGTTGATTTTTTGATTTCCACGAAATTGCCGACGCGCGTATTGGCGCCAAGGACTGCTTGTTGACGAAGGTGGGCGAACGGCCCAACTTGCGCATGACTTCCGACACGGCTATCACTGAGTACCGATTGACGAACGGTTGCACCGTCTTCAATCACACTGTTGCGGATGTCCGAGTTCGGTCCGATCACGCACTCCGAACCGATGACCGTCTTGCCAAGAATGACTGTCCCTGGGTAGATGATCGTATCTGATCCGATGACGGCGTCCGGCGAAATGTATGTCGAGGCCGGGTCCATGAAGGTCACACCTTCACGCATAAGGCGTTCGTTCGTCCGCTTGCGCATGAGTATTTCAGCCTGCGCGAGAGCGACGCGATCGTTGACACCGATCGTCTCACCGAACGTCGGCGCGGTATGGGCCGCGACAACTTCGCCTGCTTCTTTCGCAATCGCGATGACGTCTGGCAAGTAATACTCACCTTGAACGTTATCGTTACCGACTTGTTTGAGGGCATCAAACAATAATTCGTTGTCAAACACGTAAGTTCCCGTATTGATTTCAAGAATCGCTTGCTCTGCAGCAGAGGCGTCTTTATGTTCGACGACTTTCGTCACGTTACCGTCTTCTCCACGGATGACACGACCATAACCGGTCGCATCGTCAGCGATCGCCGTCAGTACCGTTACTTTCGCTTGCTGCGCCTCATGATGGGCAAGGAGCGCCTCCAACGTTTCCGCTGTGAGAAGTGGTGTGTCACCACAGACGACAAGCGTCGCACCTGATTTACCAGCGAGCTCAGCTTCTGCCATTTGAACCGCATGGCCCGTTCCAAGTTGCTGTTCTTGGACCGCGTACTCGACGCGCGAGCCTAGCGTCTCTTGTACCGCTTCAGCCCCGTGACCGACGATGACGATTTGACGACTGACTCCGATTTTGTCGAGTTGGTCGACGACATGTTCGACCATCGGTTTTCCGAGGACCGGATGAAGCACTTTATAGAGCTTAGACTTCATACGCGTCCCTTTACCTGCTGCCAAAATGACTGCAAAACGATCCATTCTTGATTCGCCCCTATCTTAATCGACTGTTTTTATTCAATCGTTCGGTTTTTTCTATATTTAAATCCTGAATACACCGTTTCTACTATATCGAAACCGTGACGCGGTTTCAACCGTTGTAACCATTCGTAACTAATCAAACGCAAAAAGGCAGCGGAAGGGTCCCCATCCGCTGTCGAGTCATTATTCGTTTATACCGTTGTATGATTCCTGTGCTTCGTAAGTGGAAACATCGACCGTGCCGTAGGCTTCGAGCACAGCCGCCTCGACTTTTTGGCGCATATCTCCATTGATCGGGTGAGCGATGTCTCGGAAAATGCCTTCCGGCGTTCGTTTACTCGGCATCGCGACGAAGAGCCCGGTGCTTCCTTCGATGATTCGAAGGTCATGCACGACAAACTCTTGGTCAAGCGTGATTGAAGCGAGCGCCTTCATCCTACCTTCCGTCGTCACTTTGCGAATTTTTACGTCTGTGATCTGCATGTTTCGCATCCCCTTTTCTTCGTTGTCTATGCCATGGTGTACTTTCACTAAAAGGTTAAAGTGATTCAAGCGAACCGATTGACTCCGTATGACTGATATACCCTCTCATCATAAAACGAAATCAAATTTTTGCCAATCACTTTAAGAACTGTTCGACGTTACCGCGTGAAATTGTGACGAGTCCTTCATCTGCATCAACGTTCGTCAACTTCATCAAGCTGACGTACTCACTTACCATTTTCTTCTCGGCACCTTCGGCTTCCATCAAGACACCGACACCCGCGAGGTTTGCCTCGAACTCATTCAACAGGCTCATCATCCCACGGATCGTCCCGCCTGCTTTCATAAAGTCATCGATGAGCAAGACGTTTGCGCCTCGTGGCAAGCTTCGACGGGCGAGCGCCATCGTACGGATCGCTTTTGACGAGCCGGAAACGTAATTGATACTGACGGTCGACCCTTCCGTAACACGGCTGTCGGACCGGACGATGACGAACGGAACACCTAATTGCTCAGCGACCGCGTAGGCGAGCGGGATCCCTTTTGTCGCAATCGTCATGACGACGTCGACTTTACGGTCCGCAAACACCGAGGCGAAGATTTGTCCCATCGGTTTCACTTGACGCGGATTACCAAGCACGTCGGTTAAGTATAAATAGCCTCCCGGAAGCAGACGCTCCGGTTTCGACAGTTGATCGCACAAGCTATCGATCATCGATAGCGACTTGTCTTTGCTCCACCCTGGAATGAACATGACTCCCCCGGCCGCACCTGGCACGGTAATCAATTTCCCGGTACCGTCGTGGGCGAGCATTTCACTGACGATGACTAAATCTTCACTGATCGATGATTTAGCAGACTGATAGCGGCTCGAAAACATCGATAACGAGACGAGCTGATGTGGATGGTCAAGCATATAACGGGTCATATCGACGAGACGACCACTTCTACGAATTTTCATACGGATTCCCCTTCACTTTGTCAATAATAGACGAATGTTCTAAACAGAATATATCACTTTCATTCGTCTTTGTTCAATGTTTTTTGCCGAGAATCCGAACGACGAACACTTCCGGACAAAATCCTTTCAGTCCGTTATAGACGCGGTGCGCTTTTTGCTCGTGCTCGATGAGCGCGAATACGGTCGGGCCGCTGCCGCTCATCAACACGCCATCAGCACCACAATGCAGCATCGTCTCTTTGATTTGACGGACTTCGGGATGCAGTTCAAGCGTGACACCTTCAAGCGCGTTACCGAGGTTCGCACAAATTCCGTCAAAGTCCCGTTCACGAATCGCTTTAACCATCGCCGCAGTGTCTGGATGGACGATTTTCTCCATCTGAACGGCTCGATACACGTCAGCCGTCGATACACCGAGCTTCGGCTTCGCCAACACGACATAGCACGGCGGCGGTGACGGAATCGTCTCTAATATCTCACCGCGACCCCGGGCGATCGCGGTTCCACCCATCACACAAAACGAGACGTCTGAACCGACCGCGGCTCCAAGCTCTGCTAACTCCTCGAGCGTTAAACCGAGCTCGAACAGTTCGTTCATTCCCCGAAGCGTCGCCGCCGCATCACTCGATCCTCCGGCGAGCCCTGCTGCGACCGGGATTTGTTTATCGAGGACGATTTCGACTCCTTCTGTGATGTCGAACCGCTTCCGCAACAAATCGGCCGCGCGATAAGCCAAGTTCCGATGATCGCTCGGGACATAGGCGTGCTCAGACTGGATTCGAATCTCATCCGTATCGAGTACGGTCAATTCGAGCCGGTCGGACAAGTCCACTGTCGTCATCACCATTTCTACTTCATGATAGCCGTCCGTCCGCTTCCCGAGGACGTCTAGTGTCAAATTGATTTTTGCCGGCGCTTTCACACTGATCGTACGCATATCGTTCACCCTTCCCAATGTATCTCCTGTTCGCCATTGTACCGTAAACGGACGCACAAAAAAAGAAGCAGCTGCCAATGCATCCGCCCCTCATTTATCGATCAATTACTGAATTCAATTTTAACTGTATCCGTTAGGACATCAGCGTAGCTATAAGAGACACGTTCCACGTTGTGATGCTCTTCATCCAACTTGACAACGAACACCGCGGGATACGTCTCAACGAGCGTTCCAAACCGAGTAACGACTTTCTTACGACCGCCGTTTGCTTTCAACGTCAATCGTTCTCCAACATGTGATTCGAGTTTTTGTCTGATTTCTTGCAACGTCTTTGGCATACGCTTCACCTCACTGTTACAAGTATAGCATATTCTAAAACGGAAATAAAGAGTAAATATTATAGCGACTCGCTATCCAGTCGTCAACTATTTTTAAGTGGTAAAATTGTGTCTGCTAAGCGTGCAAACTCTTGAAGCGAAAGCGTTTCGCCTCGCCGTTTCGGGTCGATTCCCGCTGCATTCAAGAGACGTTCAAGGTCTACTTTTTTATCTTTGCCGAGATGATTCGTCAAGTTGTTCAAAATCGTTTTTCGACGTTGCGCGAAACTAGCGCGGGCGATTTCAAAGAAAAAGGCTTCGTCTTCGACATCGACAGCCGGGCGCGGACGCATCTTGAGCGTGATCACGGCCGAGTCGACGTTTGGAGCCGGCATGAACACGCTTTTCGGTACGATAAAGCTTACACTCGCTTCCGCATAATACTGGATCGCGATTGATAACGAACCGTACGCTTTCGTGCCAGGTTTCGCCCCGATGCGCTCAGCCACTTCTTTTTGAATCATCATGACGAGCGAACGGAACTTGATCCGGCTCTCGAGCAAACGCATGATAATCGGCGTCGTCACATAATATGGCAAGTTGGCGACGACCGCGATATCGTCAATCCCTTCACTCAAGAACTCACGTTCCACGATGCTGCGAATGTCGAGCTCAAGCGCGTCCCCATGAATGACGTGAACGTTCGGGTAAGGCGCCATCGTGTCTTCAAGGATCGGTAGAAGGCGTTGATCGATTTCAAGCGCGACCACTTTTTGCGCCCGCTTGGCCGATTGTTCCGTCAACGAGCCGATTCCCGGACCGATTTCGAGCACACCGCTCGCTTCATCTAGTTCTGCGGCGTCGACGATTTTATTTAATATATTCAAGTCGATTAAAAAGTTTTGTCCGAGCGACTTTTTGAATGAGAAGCCGTGACGTTGTAAAATCGCTTTCGTGCGATGAATCGTTGCAATATCTTTCAATGATTTTCCTCCTCTAACTGAGCGAGTGCCCGCTCCCATTCCTCGATGGTCACGCGCAACGCTTCGACTCGTTTCACAAATTGTTTGGCGTTCGGTTCCCCGATGCGGAGCAAGACGCCAAGACGCTTGCGACGAGTTGCGGCATCCGCTCCACCGATCAAATCGGCCTCGAGCACCATTTGTCGCGTGACGAGTGGCTCGTCCGTCTCAACTCGTGTTTCATAAACCGCCTCGAGCACACGACGGATTGTCGCAGGTGTCGCGTGTTCGACGCCGATTTTCCCTCGTTTGTCTTTCGCCTCGGCCCGAGGGAGGTAGGCGTGTTTACAGCCCTTCACTTGCTCTTCGACGATGGCCCGGATCCGGTCGCCCGGATAGTCCGGATCGGTCAAGATGATGACACCGCGTGTCTCCTGGGCACGTTTGATCCGTTCGATCGTCTGTTTTGACACGGCCGACCCGTTCGTTTCAATCGTGTCGACGTCGTACACTTCTTGAAGCCGGGTTGTATCATCGCGTCCTTCGACGACGATCACTTCTTGTATTTTCTCACGCATTGTCAGTTCCTTCTTTCTCTTCTTGCTTCGGGATCACCCAAATCGTCAGTGGCTTACGACCAAACGTGACCGCTTCCTCTTTCGTATCCATCATGATATCGATAATATTGCCTTTAATCGCGCTGCCTGTATCGAGAGCGATCGCCATGCCAAACCCTTCGATATAGACGCGGGTTCCGAGCGGGATGACGGCCGGGTCGACCGCAATGATCCGCATTCCTTCATAAAGGATCGTATCCGTCACGTCATAGCCGCTGCGCGTCAGTACTCTGCCGTCATACGTCACGGTGTCTTCTGCATTGTTCGTATAGGCGGTGGCCTCGACGAGGAGTTGTTTGGCTGATGTGAAGTCGAGGACATCGTCGGCCCGAGGCGTTTCCTCGATTTTGATTTCCGCTTCCTCGCGGAATGGACTTGTCGAGTCAACGGTCTCAGTCGGCGCTTCGGCTGCTTCAAACTCGGCTTCGCGCTCGGTTGCGACTTTCGTACCGACCTTAATGATTTGCGGTCGCACTGTCTGCACCATTTCGACGTCTGTCTCGGTCCGATTTGTAATTGTACCATTTTCAACTGTCAGTGCATACCGCGTCCGCTCTAGACCAGGGACGCCGACTTGTGACACTTCGGTCGTCCCGGCTGCAAGTGTCGCATCCTCTTCTTCAATGATCTCGAACGGGATTAAGCGGTTCTCATATTGAACGACGTCTCGGCTCATGTTGACGGTGATCGTCATCCCATCACGCACTTCGGCCGTGAGCGCCGGAACGACCGTATCTTTATCTGAAATCTCAATTCGGGCTTCTCGTAACGCCTCTTCCACGGTCGATGCCATCGTATAAACTTTTGTCGCATCATCTCCTATGATCAAATCAAGCGCCACGACCGGCTGATAGCGAATCGTCATGCCTGACGTGATCGGTGTTCTGACCGACGGATAGACATCATCACCTTCTCGCACGCTCACACCGTATCGGAGCAGGACATCACCAACGGTCCGCTCACGGGTATCGATCGTCTCCATTTGACCGTAACCGATCTGGAGCGACACCGTTTGGGCCCGTTCGATATGAATGACACGCTCCGGCGGGATGTCCGCACTGAGCGCCGGCGTCACATAGTCAGCCTCATCGATCGTGATCCCGGCCTCGGCGAGCACTTCGATGACCGAATCAGCCTGTGTATCGTGCTCAATCTTGACTCCGTTATCGATAATCGTAATCTTCTCCGGCTGCATCATCATGTAGGCGAAGACGGCAACGACAATGACGCCTACACTCAACACAAAACGTCTAATCATCATGGAAGTCGGAACAGCCGTTTCGCATTGGCGGTCGTAGCCTCGGCGAGTGCTTCGTAAGGCATGCCGCGGAGCGCTGCAATCTCTTCAGCGACGTAAGTGACGTATGCCGGCTCATTTCGTTTACCGCGGAACGGTGTCGGCGTCAAATAGGGACAATCCGTCTCGACAAGAAGACGGTCGAGCGGTACTTGCTGCGCCACTTGCTTCGGCACTTTGGCGTTTTTGAACGTCACCGGTCCGCCGAGCGAGATATAAAAATTCAGCTTTAAACAGCGTTCGAGCAATTCGACAGACATGCTGTAACTATGAAACACGCCGCCGACAACTTCCGCGTGCTCTTCTTCTAGCAGATCGAGCACGTCCGCCGTCGCTTCGCGGTTGTGGATGACGATCGGCATGTTCGTCCGCTTCGCGATTGCGATTTGCTGACGGAACACACGCTGCTGTACATCTTTCGGTGACTTGTCCCAATGATAATCAAGGCCGATTTCCCCGAGTGCCATCACTTTAGGATGTGCCATAAGCGCTTCAATTCGGGCGAGTTCAGCTTCGGTGCAGTCAATCGCGTCGACCGGATGCCAGCCAACGATGGCGTAGACGTCCTCATACGCCTCAGCCAACTCAATGGCACGGTCAATCGTAGGTGTATCGAATCCGACGACGAGCATCGGCGAGACGCCGGCAGTGCGAGCACGCTCGATTGTCGCCTCGACATCTTCATTGAACTGCTCAGCGTTAATATGGGTGTGCGTATCAATCAACATGATGCATCCTCCTTATTTAGACAAAGAGAGGGAGACCGAAGTCTCCCTCAAAATTATTTGACGATGGCCCCGTTCGGCATATTCTCTGAGACGGTGGCGAGTTCTAGCTTACCATCTTTATCGGCTGCTAAAATCATTCCTTGAGACAGTTCACCGCGGAGTTTGACCGGTTTCAAGTTGGCGACGACGATCACTTTTTTACCGACTAAGTCTTCCGGCGCATACCATTCGGCGATGCCCGAGACGATTTGTCGCGTTTCGCCGCCAAGGTCGACTTGAAGCTTCAATAGTTTTTTCGCTTTCTTGATCTTATCTGCTTCGACGATTTGCCCGACCCGAAACTCAACTTGGTCGAACACATCGATCGTGATTTCTGGACGGACGTCCTCATCTTCAGTTTCAGTCGGCGTTGCTTCCGCTTCGATGCGCGCTTGCGAAGCTTGACGCATCATCTCTTGAATCGCATCGACTTCTTCTTTCACGTCTCGACGTGGGAAAATCGGCGTTCCGTCCGTCACGACCGCTCCATCAAAGGCAGCGAACGTATCGAGCGCTTCCCATGACATGTCTTCGTCAACGAGTCCGAGCTGACGGAACATTTCTTTCGGCGCCCGTGTCATGAACGGTTGAATCATGATCGCGACATGGCGGAGTACGCCCGCGAGGTGCGTCATCACAGATGCAAGCTCATCACGCTTCGACTCATCTTTTACGAGCACCCATGGTTGTGTCTCATCGATATATTTATTGGCTCGGCTGACGAGTTGCCAAATGCTTGCGAGGGCGACCGAGAATTCCATATGCTCCATCGCTTCTTCTGTCTTGTTCGTCGTTTCGTTTACCATACGGAGAAGTTCCGCATCGAACGCCGTCACATTCCCCGCATAAGCCGGTACGTTGCCATCGAAATACTTCTTGATCATGGCAACGGTCCGGTTGAGAAGATTCCCGAGGTCGTTCGCGAGATCAAAGTTCAAGCGATCGACGAACGCTTCCGGTGTGAACGTGCCGTCTGCACCGAATGGGACTTCACGGAGCAAGTAGTAGCGAAGCGAATCAAGACCGTAGCGGTCGATGAGTGGAATCGGATCGACGACGTTCCCTTTTGACTTCGACATCTTACCGTCTTTCATGAGCAACCAGCCGTGCGCGAACACTTGCTTCGGTAGCGGTAGGTCAAGCGCCATGAGCAGCGCCGGCCAAATGATCGTATGGAAACGAACGATTTCTTTCCCGACCAAGTGTACGTCTGCCGGCCAGTAACGATTGAACAATTCATCGTTATCTGTCCCGTAGCCGAGCGCGGAGATATAGTTCGTGAGCGCGTCGACCCAGACGTATACGACGTGTTTCGGATTCGACGGGACTTGTACACCCCAGTCGAACGTCGTCCGCGAGACTGCCAAATCCTGCAGCCCCGGCTTCAAGAAGTTGTTGATCATTTCAGTTTTACGCGATTCCGGTAAAATGAAATCCGGATGTGACTCGAAGTACTCGATCAACCGGTCCGCATACTTGCTGAGGCGGAAGAAATAGCACTCTTCGCGCACGAGTTCCACCGGATGGCCGCTGTCAGGACTTTTTCCATCAACAAGTTGTGATTCTGTATAGTACGTCTCGTCCGGGATTGAGTACCACCCTTCGTACTCACCGAGGTAAATATCATCATTTTTGAGCAGTGTCTCAAATACGTGCTCGACGACCGCTTTATGACGGGCGTCAGTTGTCCGGATGTAATCGTCATATGAGATCTCAAGCTTGTCCCAAAGCACACGGATGTCTTTGACGACTTCATCGACAAACGCTTGTGGCGTCACGCCAGCTTCTTGGGCCTTTTCTTGAATCTTCTGTCCATGCTCGTCGGTTCCAGTTAAGTAACGGACGTCAAATCCTTTTAAACGCTTATAGCGAGCAATCGCATCGCCGGCCACCGTCGTATAGGCATGACCAATGTGTAGTTTCGCACTCGGATAGTAAATCGGAGTCGTGATATAAAAAGTTGGCTTCGCCATAGTATGTTCTCCATCCTTTCGACATTTGCAATTTCCATTATACACGGTTCGACAAAAGAATTTCCAAACCAATTGTTTGGAATTAATTTGATACTAGCTTATAAAAAATGTTCCAAAAAAACCCTTTCTTTGTTTCAGGTGCAAACTTTCGGGGAATTTTATGGATATATGATTCCCTTATCGTCATTTTTCGAAAAATGCGCATTTCCAATAGTAAGCAGTTGACTGCAATTGGAAAGTTTAGTATGCTTTTTGCTGAAGCCACATTGTCGAATTTTGACGATTCATGTCACCATGAGATTTCGACATCATTGGAGGAGGAAACACAAAATGAAATCTACAGGTATCGTACGGAAAGTTGACGAGCTCGGCCGCGTCGTTATTCCAATTGAATTGCGCCGGACACTCGGTATCGCTGAAAAAGACGCACTCGAAATTTACGTCGACAACGAACAAATCATCTTAAAAAAATACAAACCGAACATGACATGCCAAGTGACAGGCGAAGTATCTGACGACAACTTCAAGTTGGCTGACGGAAAACTCATCCTTTCACCTGAAGGCGCACAGCGCGTTCTCGTCGAGTTGAAAAACATGCTCGAGAACTACTACAGCGAAGAGTAAGCAAGGGAATCCTTGCTTACTCTTTTTTGTCGACTTGATGATACGCATCGTAGACTTCGCTTCGTGCCAAGCCACGCTCTTTCGCGACTTGCTTAATGGCCGCGTTCGGTTTGAGTCCGTCTTCGATGTACCGGTCGACATGCTCTAAAGGCGACAGCGCTTCCCACCAGTCGCTCGTCGGTGCCGACTCTGTAGAGCCGCTCACCATGACGACGAATTCGCCACGCACCTCGCCCTCGCACCATGCGAGCGCCTCTTCAACCGTGCCTCTTAAAAACTCTTCGAACGTTTTCGTCAACTCTCGACCGAGCACGATTTCGCGATTACCGAGTACGTCCTTCACCCCGGTCAACATTTCTTTCAACCGATGCGGTGCCTCATAAAAGATGAGTGTTCCCGGTTCATATTGAAGGGAAGCCAACACTTCGGTCCGCTCTTTCTTTTTACGAGGTAAAAACCCGTAGTATAAGAACCGTTCTGTCGCGAGGCCAGATGCGACGAGTGCCGTGAGTGCCGCGTTCGCACCCGGCAAGACGACGACTGGCAGCTTCGCCTCGATCGCGAGTCGGACGAGGTCACTCCCCGGATCTGAAATACCAGGCATGCCCGCATCCGATACGACGGCGACGGACTTACCGTTTTGAATGTCTTCAATTAAACGGGGTCCGCTAACTTGCTTATTGTGCTCATGATAGCTGACCAATTTCGTCTCGATCTCGAAATGACGACATAGTTTCATCGTTTGCCGTGTGTCTTCGGCCGCAATCAAATCGACTTCACGCATGATGCGGACGGCACGGTACGTCATGTCCTCTAAGTTGCCGATCGGTGTCGGTACGACATAAAGCGTCGGCCCCTCAGTTTGATAACTTTTCTGTGAATTCATTGGTCGTCCCCTCCATCAGCTGCTGTTTTTGAGCGCGGGTCAATTGTTTGATCGACCATTCATACCGCATCGCTTCCTGTTTCGTCTCGAACGACTTGACGTATCGAAGACTGACCGGGAGACGCGCCCTCGTATATTTCGCACCTTTACCGGCGTTGTGCACAGTGACCCGTTTTTTGATATCAGTCGTGTAACCGGTGTAGTAGGTTTGATCACTGCATTCGAGAATATACGCATAATAGTTACGCATCGAGGATGTCTCGCATCGTTTTCGTATACGTATCATCTTCCTCATAAACGATAAACGGAGGTAAGATCGTGAGTCCTGGTTTTCCATCTTTAGACCCCTCTATAAGTAATGTGTTCGCATCTCGTCCTGCCTTCGGGTAGACGAGCTGCATCCGCTTCGGCTCAATGCGGTATGCCCGCATGAGCGTGACGATATCGAGCAGCCGTTCGGGCCGATGGACGAACGCGACTTTCCCGCCTGGCTTCACAAGCTGACTTGCCGAACGAATGCAATCTTCAAGCGTACAGAGTACTTCGTGACGAGCAATCGTATGGTGCTCATTTTGATTGCGAAGCGACGTCTCATTGGCCAGGAAGTAAGGTGGGTTACACGTCACAACATCATAACGGGCATGGCCGAGACTGGAGGCGGCCGTTTTCACATCTCCTTCGATGATGTGAAGCCGCTCTTCGAGACCGTTCACCTCAATGCTGCGATTCGCCATGTCGACGAGCCGGGGTTGAATCTCGACGCCCGTCACCGTCCCTTTCGTCCGATAAGATAAAAAGAGCGGGATTGCGCCGGTGCCAGCGCATAAATCGACCAACTTTCCTTGTTGAATCGGTACCCAAACGAATTCGGCGAGTAGCACCGCATCCAATGAGAATGAAAAGACATCATCACTTTGGATGATTTTACCGGGGCGTCCAAGCAAATCGTCAAGGCGCTCCCCTTGTTTTACAGTCACGCTGTTTCCCTCCTATATAACAACAGAGGCGACGGACAGAGATTTCCTCCGTCTATCGCCCCCGATTAATGCTTATTTAACATCGACATACAGAAGAGGCAATCGCCATCTTTTCTGACTTGTCCGTAGTGCAAGTTGCAAATATGGAACCCTTCCTGATAGAGCGCCGCCAAGTTGTTCTGTCCTTTTCCGGACAAAGCGATTTGCGGATCGCCATCAGGGGTTTCGACTTCTGCAAGCTGCTCAACCTTTTCACGCAGGTGATGGTTCTCGAGATACATATGTTGGTTTTCTTCAAGCAAATAGGCGAGTTGTTCTTTGAGCACGCTTAAATGCTCCGTCAACACGTACATCTGTTGCTCGATGGCATCGACCCGCATCATAACTTCTTTTTTATCCATTCTCTCCACTGCTCAGCACCCCATCACTGTTTCAACGGTTTTCGTTTGACCGCACCGACTTCGACGAGTTCATCGATCGTATACGTCACAACACGAGTCCGGTCATTCAATTCGACTTGAATCAACTGATCCAAGATGTTGAGACCGACGACACGTCCGTCACCTTCTGGAATTTTGATTCGCTTCCCGACGTCTGGCAAGTCTCGTTTCAATTCTTCATACGTATCGTTCTCATATTTGAGACAACACATGAGACGACCGCATACACCGGAGATCTTGTTAGGGTTCAAGGAAAGGTTTTGATCCTTGGCCATCTTGATGGACACCGGTTCGAACTCGCCTAAGAACGAGGAACAACACAGCACTCGACCACAAGGACCGATTCCACTGAGTAGCTTCGCTTCATCCCGCACCCCGATTTGTCGGAGTTCGATCCGTGTCCGGAACACGCTCGCTAAGTCTTTAACAAGCTCGCGAAAATCAACGCGCCCCTCAGCCGTGAAATAAAAAATAACTTTATTACGATCAAATGTATACTCAACATCTACTAATTTCATCTCAAGTCGATGTTCGCGAATTTTTTCTTCACAGACGGCGTGAGCGTCAACAGCTGCCAATCGGTTGTCTTGAACGATTTCGGCATCTTTTTGATCGGCGACACGAAGGATCGTTTTCAACGGCAAGACGACTTCGTCTTCACCTAGTTGTTTACCAACTTGGACGATTTCACCGTATTCGATTCCTCGCACCGTCTCGACGATGACATGGTCTCCACGTTCAAGCGTTGCTTCGCCTGGTGAAAAGTAATAGATTTTTCCCGCTTCTTTAAAACGGACTCCAACTACTTCAAGCACGCTCTCCTATCCCTTCTGCAAATCGAACGTTAACCGTTCGAACGTTAATTGAGGATTGACGTTTGCCTCGAGCCGTCGAATCGCTTCATGAACGAATTCGATGGCATGGACGATTTTGTGTACCGGACGATCATTCACGAAAGCCGTATATAACGACTGCTCTTTCGTGAACAGTTCCGGGACATAATCGGTTCGAACTTTGAAGTGGAGAGCTTCCTCCAACCAACTTTCGAACAGTTCGAGGCCGACTCGGAGTTCATTGCGCCCTTTGAAGTGACCGAGCCACTTCTCTTGGGCGAACAAAAGCAACTCTTGCGGCCGTTTTGTCAATACTTCAACTAATTGTACCACTAGCCCGTACGCCTGTACAAACCAGTCGTTGTGAAGTGCCTCGCGCGCATCGTCCCATTTCGGATAAACGGTCAGGGCAAGACGTGCCAAATCGTTCGTGCATTGCATCTCTTCTGCCAGTTTTTCAGCAAGGCGGACCCGGTCAATGGGGCGAAATACTAAGTGTTGAGCCCGGGAACGAATCGTCGGGAGAAGCAGTTGAGGTTGCGTCGTCACCAAAATGGCGAGTTTGCCGACACCGGGTTCCTCAAAAAACTTTAATAAACTGTTCGCTGCTTGCGTCGTCATCTTATGCGCTTGGTGGATCACATAGACTTGACGATCGCCCTCGGCTCCCCGTAACGACAGGTCGCTCAATAGCTGCTGGATTTGTTCTTTTTTGATACTGGCCCCGTCCGGTTCAACTTCCATGTAGTCGACGATATTGCCAGAATCCATCCGTTTGCAGTTTCGGCAAACGCCACAAGGTTCAGCCCCGCTAGGCATCTCACAAAAAAGTGCCTTGGCAAATAATTGGGCCGTTTCAATCAGATAAGGTTCATAGTCACCCGAAAAAATGTAGGCGTGCCCGATTTTTTGAGCGGCAATCGAATTCTCAATCACTTTTGCTACGACTTTCTGTGATTCAGTCAACTCTTGGAATCGCATATGTGTGACCATTCCCATTAAAACTGATGAAATCCTTCAATCGGCAAGACGAAAATAGTCGCTCCGCCAACTTGGACTTCAACAGGATACGGAATGTATGAATCGGCATGTCCACCCATAGGCGAGATCGGCGTAATCATTTGATCGCGGCTTGAGCAGTTCGATTTGATCAAACCTAGCAAATCGTCAAGGCGTTCTTTCGGTACACCAATCATGAACGTCGTATTACCTTCCTTCAAAAAGCCTCCGGTCGTAGCCAATTTCGTCGCTCGAAAATCCTCTTCAATTAAAGCGTCTGACAAACGCGCGCTGTCTTTATCGTGTACGATTGCGATTACCATTTTCATAATTCGTTCACTCCTCTTTCGTGTAGTCGTTCTATCGTGATATCGAACACTTCATCTTGGATGAGTTCAATCGTCTGGCTTGCGTCGATTCGGACCATTCGGCCAGGATTTTGTTGAAGTAACGTCAAGAAACCTTCATAGACGCGTTGATGAAACGCCTCGTTCCGACTCTCGATTCGATCTAACTGCCCGCGTTCTTTCATGCGATGACTCGACTGCTCTGGACTTAAGTCGAATAAGAAAGTCAAATCGGGTGTGACTCCAGCTGTCGCCCACTTATTGAGCGACACAACTTGCTCTAAGTCATACTGAAGACCATACCCTTGGTACGCGATGGATGCATCGACAAACCGGTCACAAACAACGATGGCACCCCGGTCGATGGCCGGACGAATCACCTGATCCACGTTTTGTGCACGAGACGCTGCATACAGCATCATTTCGGTGCGTGGTGTCATTTCGTCATGCTCTGGAGACAATAACACTTCCCGGATGCTATTCCCGACTTTTGTTCCTCCTGGCTCTCGTGTCATAACAACCTCATACCCTTTTTTAGTCAAGGCGTTAGCCAGCAATTGCAACTGCGTCGTCTTTCCAGACCCGTCTGGACCTTCGACAGTGATGAACATACCTTTCACGTTTAAAACTCCTCTACGATAACATCAATTTGTTTTATCATAACATGTCTGTTCGCCTGGAGGTTCCGTCCCAACGAAATCCACTCTTTTAACACACGAATTTTCTCATCCGTCACGGTCTCACCTTTTAAAATCCAAGGGATCCCTGGCGGATAAGGGATAATCGTCTCAGCTGCAACGCGTCCGATCGCTTCATCGAACGGAAGGCGCACGACGTGTGTATCTTCTTTTATAAGATGAAGGCGCGAAACAGGCTCCGTCATCGGAAACGGATAAATTGTTTCATCCTCGTCAATGAGCGGGACATGCTGAGAAGCATTTTTAATCAGCTTCACCCAATGATGGATCTCTTGCGTTTTTAATTCCCGGAACGGCAGACAGAATAACACATGGTCCGCGGCCGCAAGCTCAATATCAATTCCAATCGAAGATAGATGTCTACTAAAAATCAAACCGTTCTTCGGATAAGTCAGTACCGTCATTTTTGTGAAATCGTCGCCCACTTTTATCGTGAAACCGGCACGTCTCATTTCCATAATAAAAGCTAAATGACTCGTTTGAATCAGTGACCAATCTCGGTCACTCAAATTTTCGAGATAAGCTCGAGCGTGATCAAGAGATGCCATAATCAAGTAAGACGGGCTAGACGTTTGGAAGGAAGAAAGCGCATGAAACAAACGCGATTCATTAATATCTTCCTTATAGTGAATCCAGGCCCCCATCGTGAATGCCGGGAGTGTCTTATGGGCGGACTGGACGACAGCGCTCGCACCTTCAAAAATCGCTGAGCGGTTTGGAAGATTCGGATGAATCAAGTGTGCCCCATGCGCCTCGTCTACAAGTAAGGGAATCGTTAACGTCTGCAGAAAACGACTGATTGCCCGTACATCTGCCATATCCCCATAGTAAGTCGGGGACGTAAGCAGTAACGCTTTTCCTCCGGGATATTGCGTAACTGCCGCTTCGACAGTACGAAGGGAAACGACCGTCGGCAGACCGCTACCCCGTTCTAGTTCAGGAGTTAATAAAATCGGCTCTAAGCCCAACCATTCAATTGCGTTCCAAACTGATTTATGTGAGTTTCGCTGGACGTATACCCGCTCACCTCGTTTGACTGTCGCAGCTAACATGCTCCAGTTGCCAACGGTCGATCCGTTGACTAACCACTTACTCTTACTTTGATACAGGGTCCCAAGAGCCTCTTCACCTTGCTGGATAATCCCTTCAGCGTGATGAAGGTCATCCAGATGTGCAAGTTCGGTTAAATCATACGGCATGATTTTATTAAATGCTGTCGGGAGGCTATCATCTGTCACGGTCCCGTTATGATGACCTGGCACATGAAACGACACACGTCCTTCCCGAACGTGCTGTTCAAGCATTTCCATAAACGTGAATGGATTATTTTTAGGCTTTCGAGTCATGTGAAAATCCTCCTTATCCGACACCGTACGCATAAATTATACAAAAAGAGACGACCAAGCATGTGCTTGGTCGTCCTTCATATGGCCTGGCAACGTCCTATCCTCACAGGGGGAGACCCCCAACTACTTTCGGCGCTGAAGCGCTTAACTTCCGTGTTCGGCATGGGAACGGGTGTGGCCGCTTCGCTATCGCCACCAGACAAGGGAATTGTTCCCTGA
>NZ_SJVC01000011.1:0-19460 GCF_004337165.1 Exiguobacterium sp. SH0S1
CGACTTGCATGTATTAGGCACGCCGCCAGCGTTCGTCCTGAGCCAGGATCAAACTCTCCAAAGAATTTGATATAGCTCTTGAAAATGACGAAGCTTGCGCTTCAATCAAAACTTGTAAAACTTTTTTTGCCTCATCGTTCAGTTTTCAAAGTTCGTCTGTCACACTTTGGCGACTTAGATATCTTAACAAGTTTCAACCAAATGGTCAATAACTTTTTTAAGATTATTTTTTCATTCGCTCTCGGCGACGTCTATTAATATATCAATAAAACTTTAACTACGCAATAGCTTTATTAAAAAAACTTTAAAAACTAGAAACATTCTTTGTTTTTTTATAGTCTGCGACGTTTCCCTCCCCAGTTCCTTCATTATATAGAGAAAAAAAGACGAGACTTTCGCCTCGTCTCAAGTTCGTAAATTAGAAAGGGACACTTGTCGTCGCTTTGCTTCTTTTAGATAAAAAAAGTATAGTGCTTCAGCCTGCTTCACTTGGGCAGCCAGTTCACCAGTGTCTTCAACGCTCACTTCAAGCATGTGGCGCTTCGTTTCGTACTTCGCCTTCGCATCTAACAGTTCTCTTAGGAACCGTTGATCATAACTATCCCGCAAAGGTTTGCGAAACCACCTCATAGTTCTCGGCGACCTTCCATCGCCCGGGAGAGGGTTACTTCATCCGCATACTCTAAATCGCCCCCGACAGGAAGTCCGTGCGCCAGACGCGTCACTTTAATCCCGGTCGGTTTGAGCAATCTCGATAGATACATCGACGTAGCTTCCCCTTCAATGTTCGGGTTGGTCGCCAAAATCACTTCACTGACCGCTTCGTTCTCTTGCAGACGCGTCAGCAAACTCGATACGTTAATATCTTCAGGTCCAATCCCTTCCATCGGGCTAATCGCCCCATGTAACACATGATACTTCCCTCGATATTCCCGCATCTTCTCCATTGCAATAACGTCTCGTGAATCTTGCACGACACAGATGATCGTTTCATCTCGGTGCGAATCTTTACAGATCGCACACGGATCGACGTCCGTAATATGTCCGCACACTGTACAGTATTTAATATCACGCTTCGCACTGACAAGCGCCTTGGCGAACGTCAATACATCGTCCTCTTCCATATCTAATACATGGAACGCTAGCCGGATGGCAGTTTTCGGACCAATTCCTGGCAACTTTGTAAAGCTTTCAATCAAGCGTCCGATTGCTTCAGGGTATTGCAACTCGCATCTTTCCTTTCTTCACTTAAAAACCTGGAAGGTTCATCCCTTGCGTAAAACGTCCCATCTTATCGTTGACGAGTTGGTCGGCTTGTTTCATGGCGTCATTGACAGCCGCTAAAACAAGGTCTTGCAACATATCGACGTCATCTGGGTCGACCGCTTCTTCCGCGATGATGATATCCATTACTTCTTTATGGCCACTGACGATCACTTTGACCATCCCGCCTCCGGCTGTGCCTTCAACCGTCAAGTCCTTTAATTCTTCTTGCGCTTTCGCCATATCTTTTTGCATTTTCTGCATCTGTTTCATCATGTTGTTCATGTTTCCCATTCCACGCATATCGAGCGCCTCCTTTTAAACTTCTTCGATTTCAACGACATCTCCAAATCGTTCGACAGCTTGAACAATGAGCGGGTCTTCTTCGACCTTCTCTTCTTCTTTATGGTCTGAACGTTCGGATTGTTTACGAAGGATGAATTCGTTTTTTAACTCGACCCAATCGCTCTCGAGCACGGCCATGATTTCTCGACGAATCCCCGTCACTTCGAACAACGCTTGCTCGATCACATCGCGGGTCCGGCCGTTTGAACTGACCTGCTCGTAGTGCCATGTCATCCCATCTTTAAATTGTACCAGTAAGGTGTCACTTGCACAAAGAACAGCTTCACTCTCATAGAACAGCGCGAAAATCGGGCCGTCCACCGTGCGGATGTTGACCATAATGTCTTCCCAACTATCACGGATTGCATTCAAATGCTGCCGCTCAGCCCGTTGCAACAACTGGCGGATCCGCTCTTTCGGAACACGAACTTGCGTCCGCTTCATCACTTTCGGCTTCTCGGCAGCGGCCTCTGTGACCGCTACCCCATTTTTCTTCACTTCATTCAACTCACGACTCAATTCACGTACTTGGTCTTGAAGTTGCTTCATTTGCTCGGTCATCGTTCGTCCTTGTTCAGCGATGCGAATGAACGTCAGCTCGACCAACACTTTCGGATGGTTGGATAAGCGCATTTGTTGCTGACACTCATTCAATTCTTCGATCACTTGAAACAGCTCGTCCGTCGAGGTCGTTTCCACGAATTGGCGGAACGTCTCGTTCGGACGGGCTCGCTCTAGTAAGTCTATCGCTTGTGGAGATGCTTTTAATAGAAGGGCATCACGGTGCACGAACACGAGATCTTCGATAAACCGTTTCAAGTCCTTCCCTTCACGCAACATCGTCTCAAGCGTCTTCAGAATTTGATCGAGTTGTCTCTGTTGCAATCCATAGGCCATATCAAGGAGAGCGTCATCCGTAACCGCACCCGTCACTTCGAGCACTGCCTCTTCCGTCAAACGGCCGTCACTGAACGCAAGCGCTTGGTCAAGCAGGCTCAATGCATCACGCATCCCACCGTCAGCGGCACGGGCAATCAGTTTAAGCGCTTCTGGATCATAGTCATAATCTTGGTCGTTCAAAATGTAAGCCATTCGTGTCTGGAGTTGACCGACTTCATGCCGCTTCACATCGAAACGTTGGCAACGTGAGATGATGGTCGCCGGAATCTTATGGGGCTCCGTCGTCGCTAAAATGAAGATCGCATGGGGTGGGGGTTCTTCCAACGTTTTCAATAGTGCATTGAACGCCCCTGTCGAAAGCATATGCACTTCATCGATAATGTACACTTTATAACGCGCTTGCGAAGGCGGATACTTGACCTTGTCTCGAATTTCGCGGATCTCATCGACCCCGTTGTTTGAAGCGGCATCGATTTCGAATACATCCGGGCTCGTCCCTTCCGTAATCGCCACACAGGTCGGGCACGTATTACACGGTTCCCTCGTCGGCGCCGTTTCGCAGTTAATTGCCTTCGCGATAATCTTCGCGAGGCTCGTCTTCCCCGTACCTCGCGGACCAGAGAATAAATAAGCGTGTGACATCCGTTCTTCGAGTAACGCATTTTGAATCGTGCGTGTGATGTGTATTTGACCGACTACCTCTTGGAATGACTGCGGACGATAGACCCGATACAATGCTTGATACGCCATGTCCCCGCCTCCTTTCATCGTTTCATCTTTTATTTCATCATACAAAAAAATCTACAACCCTGGGGCCGTAGATTAAAGTTATTAAATAAATCTGCCGCGCACCGATTTCTGAAAGCACGTCAATGTGCGTTACTCATGCAGTTTGCTCGGCCCAAGCACCCCTGCGGCACACGGTACGTCACCACTTAAGGCTGCTTCCTTCCGGACCTGACCTAGTTCATGGGTGACCGTTGCGCAGGACTCAGACGTCAACGCCACTTACACGAGGACGGGCCACACCAATGCACTCCCTCGAATCGGAATTCAGTCTCGCTATAGCGGATTGCGAGTTACAGGGCACCGCTACCTCCCCGCCTAGCACGGCAAATGGGTAAATGAAGTTAAGCACTTCTTCGAGTGCTATTACATTATACTGTTTAATCAGATGCGTTGCAACCTCTCTGTTCAAGCCGAGCCTGCTTCTTCCGTTCTCGAAGGCCGCGAAAGAAGGTTGTTAGTAGCTCTCCACATTCTTCTGCTAAAACGTTTTCGGTCACTTCAGCTTGATGATTGAACCGATCGTCTTGAAGAAGGTTCATGAGTGTCCCGCAACATCCGCCTTTGGGATCGCGGGCACCAAACACGACACGCTTCACGCGCGAGAGGATGATCGCACCCGCGCACATCGGACAAGGCTCTAACGTCACAAACAGTTCACAGTCTTCAAGCCGCCAGTTACCGAGTACCGTATTCGCTGATTCAATCGCAATCATCTCGGCATGCGCCGCCGCCAATAAATCCGTTTCACGCCGGTTATAGCCGGTCGCGATCACGTCTTCTCCTTTAACGATGACACAACCGATCGGGACTTCCCCGATTGCTTCCGCCTTCTTTGCTTCGGCGATGGCGAGCCTCATAAATCGTTCATCTCGTTCCATATTAACACCCCGTTTCTTGTCACATAGTATGAAAAAAAATGAAAATCATTTCGCTCGCCCTATCTTCTTCATTGTGTGCTAGAATGGAACTTGCACTTTGGATAATGGAGGATGACATCATATGTTTATAACGGTAGAGGGACCGATTGGTGTCGGGAAAACGTCACTGGCCCATATCATCAGTCAGCACTTTTCAATGCAGATGCTGAATGAAATTGTAGAAGAAAACCCATTTCTCGGCAAGTTTTATGAAGATATCGAAGAATGGAGTTTCCAAACGGAAATGTTCTTCTTATGCAATCGATTCAAGCAATTAGACGATATCCACAAACACCACTTGAGCCAACAGCAATCCGTCGTTTCAGACTATCATATTTTCAAGAACTTGATTTTTGCCCACCGTTCGCTGAGACCAGCCCACTTGAACAAGTATGAGCAAATCTATAAGATTTTGACACATGATATGCCGAAACCCGATGTCGTCATCTACTTGCACGCCAGTATCGAGACGCTTATGAAACGCGTAGCGTTGCGTGGACGTGAAGTAGAAGAGAACATGTCTCGCGACTACCTCGAACAACTCGCCCGGGATTACGAAACGTTTGTCGAATCGTACCGTGCGACTCACCCCGAAGTGACGATTCTTTCGTTCAGCGGAGACGAACTTGATTTTGTCCAAAACCCGGACGATTTGACGCACGTTCTCACGACGATTGAACGCGAACTAGAATTGACTAAAGGAGCCCAACTAAAATGACCCTGAATGAAAAATATAACATTCCGAATGACACGATCATTACGATCGGTGGAATGGTCGGAATCGGTAAATCGACAATCACGAACTCGCTTGCCGACGCCCTCAATTTCCGCACTTCTCTCGAGAAAGTGGACACGAACCCATACCTCGATAAATTCTATCATGATTTTGAGCGTTGGAGCTTCCATCTTCAAATCTACTTCTTGGCAGAGCGGTTCAAAGAACAGAAGAAAATCTTCCAATACGGCGGCGGCTTCATTCAAGACCGTTCGATTTATGAAGATACAGGCATCTTCGCGAAGATGCACTATGAAAAAGGCACGATGTCGCCGACAGATTACGAGACGTACTCAAGCCTGTTCGAAGCAATGGTGCTCACGCCGTTCTTCCCACACCCTGATCTACTGATCTATCTCGAAGGCTCATTCGACCAAGTGCTCGACCGCATTCAACTGCGTGGCCGTGAGATGGAACAACAAACACCGATCGCGTATTGGGAAGAAATGTACGCCCGCTACACGGAATGGATCAACAACTTCAACTTGTGCCCGGTACTTCGTCTATCAATTGAAGAATATGACTTGATTAACGATCCGGATTCAGTTGAACTCATTCTTGAAAAAATCGGGAAACAATTGACAGTCGCTCGTGAAGCAAAAGTAAGATAAAAAGATGATGCCCCGCTCAAAAGCGAGGCATCATCTTTTTTTACGGCTGGGCAATCGGGCGTTTTCGATGTGTCGGTGTTTTCCAAGCCTTCCGGTACCCGTCAATCGTATCAAACACAGCCGCCAGAATCGTGATGGCCACGACCAATCCGAACACCCACCCGAACGAGAACACGTCGTTCGGGACATTTAGTTCGACCCAGTCGATAAAGCGCGGGTCGAACAAGCGCGACGAACCCGCCATCCAAATGATAAAGGCGGCTGAGGCCACGTTATAGATCAAATTGAACGAGGCGAGTGCATACGTCCAACGTCCTTTCACCCATTTCCAAACACCGAGGACGACTTGAAGCAAAATGACGGCTAAGAACAACCAGACCACTTCAAACAAGAACGATTGATTAAAAATCGGAACAATCATCGAAAAACCTTCCCCTGTCGACTCATAAATCCCGAGAAACCGCTCGGCGTTCAAATACACCCCGAACCAAACCGCCGTAAAGAACAATCCGAATCCGGCATCCAATTTACTAATCCGTCCTCCGCGGTCCCGATCACGCAATGTGGACACATTCCAACTCATGTCAGGGGCGATCGCATCGCTCGGCGCGTAACGCTCAATCAAAAAGAAGACGAGCGTGATCCAAAAAACGAGTTGAATCCCAACGTCCCATAACGTGTCGAACAAATTCGTGAGAAAGATTCCGATTGTCGGCATGGCCGGTCCCGAGAATGTCGGGATGCTCGCCATGAGCAAACCGAAGAAGACTACAGCCATCACGATCGGGACGACGAGCTTGACCACATTGACATACATCGGGAAAAACTTAGGTCCAATCAAATACTGGCCGTCTTTATAACGCGCAGCAACGATGGCCGGATGTCCCATCTGTTCGAGCACGCGCTTCACTTCCGTCTCGGTCGGCTGATCCGGCAGCTTCGCTTCGATATCCTCCCTAATAGCAACGGCAGCTTCGTCTCTCCGCTTCGGCGGGACATGCCTGACCACTTCATCGACATACGCTTCAATCCAGTCCATGACGCTCCTCTCCTTCCTAACGCGCCACCAGTCTCTACCTTATTAAGATTCCCGATTCAAGCCGAGATTAGCCGCTTTTCGCTGTTTCGCCACAAACAAAAAAAGCCGCAGACCGTAGTCTACGACAAAAAAAAAAAAAAACGCATCTGCCTGTGCAGACGCCTAAAAAGCGGAGTTGGTGGGATTCGAACCCACGCGAGCCTTACGACTCCTAACGGATTTCGAGTCCGTCCCCTTCAGCCGGGCTTGGGTACAACTCCAAGCTGAAAAAAGTGTAAAAAAAAAGAAAGTGGAAGAGGTGGTGGGATTCGAACCCACGCGGGCTGTTACACCCCTGACGGTTTTCAAGACCGTTCCCTTAAACCACTTGGGTACACCTCCACGATGTATGCAATTGTTGAGCCTCTAAATAAAAATGGAAGAGGTGGTGGGATTCGAACCCACGCGGGCTGTTACACCCCTGACGGTTTTCAAGACCGTTCCCTTAAACCACTTGGGTACACCTCCACGGCTCGTATGCAGTTGACGAACAAACATCTCGCTCGACATGATTTATAGTACCAACTCAGCAAGCAGATGTCAAACCCTTTTGTAAAAAAACATTTAAAAAAAAGCCTATCCGGAATGATACGTTCGGATAGGCCATTCCTCGTTTAACGGGGAAGTTCAATTTTTTCAATTCCGCCCATGTATGGACGCAGCGCTTCTGGGATGACGACCGATCCATCGGCTTGTTGGAAGTTCTCTAAAATGGCGGCGACGGTCCGACCGACGGCAAGCCCTGAACCGTTGAGTGTATGCACGAACTCCGGTTTGGCATTCACATCACGACGGAAGCGGATCCCGGCACGACGCGCTTGGAAGTCCTCGAAGTTTGAGCAAGATGAGATCTCGCGGTATACACCTTGAGCCGGCATCCATACTTCAATATCGTACTTCTTCGCTGCCGTGAACCCGAGGTCGGCTGTACACATGCTGAGTACTTGATATGGAAGACCGAGGCGTTTCAACACTTCTTCCGCGTGCCCTGTCAACAACTCGAGTTGTTCATAAGACTCTTCCGGTTTGACGAAGCGGACGAGCTCGACTTTGTTGAACTGGTGCTGACGGATGAGACCACGTGTGTCACGACCGGCAGATCCCGCTTCTGAACGGAAGCAAGCGCTGTAAGCTGTATACGTGATCGGCAAATTCGCCTCAGCAATAATCTCATCGCGGTGCATGTTCGTCACCGGTACTTCCGCTGTCGGGACGAGGAAGTAATTCGTATCGGCCACTTTGAACGCATCTTCTTCAAATTTAGGTAACTGACCCGTCCCTGTCATCGCGTCACGGTTCACCATGTACGGCGGGAGCACTTCAGAATAGCCATGCTCATCGGCATGCATATCCATCATGAAGTTGATCAACGCCCGTTCTAAACGAGCACCTAACCCTTTATAGAAGACGAAACGGCTTCCTGTCACTTTACCGGCACGTTCGACGTCGACAATTTTCAAATCTTCCATCACGTCCCAATGCTGTTTTATGTCAAAATCGAACTCGGGCTTCGTTCCGACTTCGCGGATCGTGACGTTGTCGTCTTCTGTTTCACCAATCGGCGTTGATTCATGCGGGATGTTCGGGATACTGAGGAGAATCATGTTCAACTCGGCTTCCACTTCGCGTAATTCCTCGTCGAGCAACTTGATCTCATCACCAAGTCGGCGTGTTTCAAGGATCGGTGCTTCCGCGTCTTGCTTGTTGCGCTTGAGCTCAGCGATTTGTTTCGTCGCTTCATTTCGTTTTGCTTTCTTCACATCGACCTCGTTGATGAGGTCCCGGCGTTTCTCTTCTAACTCCGGGAAACGGTCGAGCGCACTCAAGTCTTCACCGCGTTGGGCGAGCTTGGTTTTAATCCCTTCAAAATCTTGACGTAATCGTTTGATGTCTAACATAACTAGTTCCTCCTTTTTTGCATAAAAAAGGTGGCACGCCCCTTTCCCGTAGGAAAGGGACGAACCACCTTGGATCCGCGTTGCCACCCTCGTTGCCTAAAACTAGGCCACTCGATGCACGTAACGTGTGCGTGACGTGACTTGTTTCCAAGTCAATGCTCCGAGGCCGATTCAGTTACGTCGTCCCACTAGTTTGCACCAACCACTAGCTCTCTGTAAGTAGATGACTGTAACATACTTTTCCTCATCGTTGCATCTGTCATTGAATTAATCTTACTTTACAACATCTCGACTCTATCGACAAGACTCAGTTTTCCTAGGACGAGTCGAACCTCCTCTAAAAAGTCTGCGAAGGCCCGGCTCATCCGAGTCAAAAATGAAGCGGTCTCGACTGATTCGGCAGTCACAAGTGTTCCTGTCGGCGGACTCTCGCCGTCAAGATAGCGGACGCTCTCTGAAGGTTCAATCGTGACCGTCCCGACTTGTTGATCGACTGCGACCGGTGCTTTCGTGTCCGGAAGGTCATAGACTGGTTCAGGGACGGCTTGTCCTTTCTCGACGAGCACTTCGAACGCCGCTGTCGTCCGCGCAGCTACCGTTTCAACTTCTCCCTCGGCGACGAATACATTCTCCGGCACGATTTCTCCGGTCCGTAAAATCGGTGTCATGACAAAGTCGCGATAAGCGAACTCATGAAGTGCTTTCGTCGCCTCATAGCGCCCGTTGTCCGTCTCGGCCCCAAGGACGACGGAGAGCACGGTCCGACCATCTCGTGTCGATACGCCGATGAAGCAATAACCGGCGTCATCCGTCGTGCCCGTCTTAAAACCGAGCATCCCTGGATACGCCAAATCGCGGCCTGAAAGCATCCGATTCGTCGCTTCGAATCTGACGCCGTCAATGTCGACATACGCTCGCTTCGTCACGTCGAGCACATCCGGAAATTTCGTCAAGTAGGCGAGCGCGAGCCTCATCAAATCATTCGCCGACGTCAAGTTTTCTCCTGGACGCCCTGCTGATACAGAATCTAGTCCCGAGACGTTCGCGAACGTCGTCTGGGTCATGCCGAGCTCGGTTGCCCGCTCGTTCATCTGTTGAACGAACACTTCTTCCGACCCCGCCACCGCCTCGGACAGCGTCACCGCGGCCTCGTTCGCCGAGCGGATGAGCGCCACGTCATATAGTTCCTTGACTGTATACGGTTTATTGACGAGCGGGATGCGGGCGAGCCCTGGTTTACGCGTCAAGACCAATGCCGCTTCACTCGGCGTCACTTCTTCGTTCCAACTCAGTTCTCCTGACTCGACTGCCTCCCGAACGAGGAAAGTGGTCATCAGCTTTGTGATCGACGCCGGTGGGAGCATCGCATCTTCATCTTTCGAAAAAAGAACCTGCCCGGTCGTCATATCGACGAGCATCGCACCGCTCGCTTCGACTTTAGGCGCTGCTGAAGCGTTCATCGGAAAAACAATAGTTATAAGGACAGCGCATATGAGCACCGATACAATCCATTTATCTTTCACAGTCTTGCCCCTTTCTGTACGTGTCTCGTTACAGTGTAGCAGAAAAAGACCCCCTAGTTACAGGGAGTCTTCGACTCATGCGAGTTGATGCTTCGTCGCCTTGACGATTTCTAAGAAGTAGCGGTGCATCGACAAGTCATCCGTCAGTTCTGGATGGAACGAACAGGCAACATATTTGTCGTAGCGCACTGCAACGATTGCTTCTTCGACCTCGGCGAGGACTTCGACGTTAGCGTCAACCGCTGCTACTTGCGGGGCCCGGATGAACACTGCTTCAACCGCGTCATCGAGTCCTTTGACCGGTAAATCGACCTCGAAACTGTCGACTTGACGTCCGAACGCGTTGCGCTTGACGGTCATCGGGATTTTGCGAAGGTGGGCATCATACCCTTCCACTTCGGTCGCGAGTAAAATCAGTCCGGCACATGTGCCGAACATCGGCAACGATGTGTTCGCACGAAGCGGTTCGAGCAGGTCATAGCGGTCGAGCAGACGACGCATCGCCGTGCTCTCCCCGCCTGGCAAGACGAGTCCGTCGATGCGGTCCAAGTCATCGACCGAACGGACGACGAGCGTATCTGCACCGAGCGCCTCGAGCATGCGGACGTGTTCACGAATCGCACCTTGCATTCCGAGTACACCGATCGTCGTCATCTTACCAACCTCGCGGCGCCATGAGCTCTTCTGGTTTGAGCGTGCGGACGTCGAGTCCTTTCATCGCTTCGCCAAGACCTTTTGACAAGTGAGCGATTCGCTCGTAGTCGTCATGGTATGTCGTCGCTTCAACGATGGCACGGGCAAATTTCTCTGGGTTCTCTGCTTTAAAGATACCTGATCCGACGAAGACGCCGTCCGCACCGAGGTGCATCATGAGTGCCGCGTCTGCCGGCGTCGCGATACCACCTGCTGCGAAGTTGACGACCGGAAGACGGCCCGCTTCACGAATTTGCATGAGCACTTCGAACGGGGCACCAAGGTCGCGCGCTTCTGTCATCACTTCATCGATGCTCATTGAAAGCAAGCGTTTCACTTGTGCTTGGACGGTACGCATGTGACGAACCGCTTCGACGATGTTTCCTGTCCCTGGCTCACCTTTTGTCCGGATCATCGCTGCACCTTCACCGATGCGGCGTGAAGCTTCTCCGAGGTCACGCGCTCCGCAGACGAACGGCGCATTGTAATCACGCTTGTAAAGATGGAACTCTTCATCGGCCGGTGTCAACACTTCGCTCTCATCGATGAAATCGACCCCCATCGATTCAAGGACACGGGCTTCGGCGATATGTCCGATGCGGCATTTCGCCATGACCGGTACAGATACCGCTCCCATGACATCTTCGATGATTGTCGGGTCTGCCATCCGGGCGACGCCACCCATTTTACGAATGTCTGATGGTACGCGCTCGAGCGCCATGACTGCCACGGCTCCTGCTGCTTCAGCAATCTTCGCCTGTTCAGCGTTGATGACGTCCATGATGACGCCACCTTTTTGCATTTCGGCCATTCCACGTTTGACTTTATCTGTCCCTACTTGTCTCTTTTCCATATAAATCGCCTCCATTAAGCTAGTCTACTTGCAAGTATAGATTGATTTGACTATATTGAAAGTGCCAGTTTTATATTTTTTAAAGTGGTCAGTTTTAGGAGAAGGGTTCATGCTCGTTTCCTCGAATCTTATTACGTATAAGGGAGGAATGTTTTATGGACCAATGGAACCCGCGAGATCAAGCGGAAAACCGTTCCTTTTACGGGAAGCCTGGACTGATTTCGTTCATTCTCGTCATCGGATTCGTGCTCTATGTTTTCTTCGGCTGACAGAAGAAAGGACAACTTATGGATATGCTCACATTCTCGCTCGAGCCCGAATCGAGCACCCCGCTTTATGAACAGCTCTATTTACACATCCGGCAAGCGATCGTCGACGATACGCTCATGACCGGGACGAAACTGCCGTCAAAACGGAAGCTCGGCCAATTTTTGGACGTCTCGCAAACGACGGTCGAGCTCGCTTACGCCCAGCTGCTTGCTGAAGGATATATCGAGTCGCTGCCACGGAAAGGGTTTTACGTCTTGCCGCAAGAAGAGCTGTACGTCAGGCGTGGCACCAGCACGATCGAACCGCTTCCGACGAAAAAAACATACACGTTCGACTTATACCCGAGTCAGATCGATACGACCGCATTCCCGTTCGAACGTTGGCGCCGTCACTTGAAACAAGTCGTCGCCGAGGAGAATCATGAACTGCTCGCACTCGGGTCGGTGCAAGGCGATCTCGTGCTCCGCCAAGAAATCGCCACGTACTTGTATCACTCCCGTGGCGTTCATTGTTCGCCCGAGCAGATCATCGTCGGTTCTGGGACCGAGCAATTGTTGCCTCAACTGCTCGACTTGCTCACCGACGCGACGACGTTCGGGATTGAAGACCCGGGCTATCCGCTCACGCGACAGCTGTTCGAACACCAAAATCGAAGCTACGTCCCGCTCCCGGTCGACGACAGCGGGGTCCTTGTCGACCGACTCGAGGCAGAGGCAATCGATGCGGTTTATGTGACCCCGGCCCATCAGTTCCCGACCGGTACGATCCTGTCCGTCAGCCGTCGCCAGCGCCTCCTCAACTGGGCGTCCGAGCGACAAACATATATCATTGAAGACGATTACGATAGCGAGTTTCGTTACAGCGGCAAGCCGATTCCGTCGCTGCAAAGCATGGACCAAAACGAACGTGTCGTTTATTTGAGCACGTTTTCGAAGTCGCTCATGCCTTCGCTCCGCATCGGCTACATGGTGCTTCCGCCCCCACTGTTAAACCGCTATCGGGAACGGTATCGCCATTTCACCTGCAGTGTGCCGCGTTTCGAGCAACATACGCTAACCGAGTTTATGGCGAGCGGCGATTTCGAGAAACATTTGAACCGGATGCGTAAAACGTACCGCCGCAAACTCGAGACCGTGATCACGGCGTTCAAACCATACGAGCCGCTCGTCACAATCACTGGCGCCAGCGCTGGTCTCCACATCGTCCTCTCGGTCGATACAGCACAAACTAGCGAGCAATTGAAGCAACTCGCTGAACAGTCAGGCATTCGTATCAAGGCGATGGCCGACTATCGTATCAATTCACGCGACACGAGACCGCAACTGCTGTTTGGTTTCGCCGCCCTGCCTGAAGCAACGTTACAAACGGCGATTGACCAGTTGATGGCCTGTTGGAATATCGGGAAGGGAGGGCCATATGGGAAAACCTCGCGATGAAACAATGATCAGACGCTCACGCTACGTCATCGGCATCGTCTGTTTGTTGATCGGTAGCCTCTTTTTGACCGAGTCATGGTGGAAAGACCGTGTCGCCACCTCGAACAGCAAACGTGTGACTGAAGCGATTCAACTCCAACAGCCGGATCGGGGCGAATTCGACTTCGAAACGGTCGAACCGTTATCGTGGGACGACTTGTTAAACGTGCGCAATCGATTTCATGATTTGCCGACAATCGGCATGATCACGATTCCAGATATCGATTTAGAATTACCAATTTTGTACGGTCTCGACAATGAGAATTTAGCGGTCGGGGCTGGTACGATGCGCGCTTCCCAACAGATGGGGCGTGGGAATTACGCACTAGCCGGTCATTACACCCAAAGTCCGACAGCCTTGTTCGGACCGCTCCATACGATCAAGACGGGAACGATGATTTACGTGACCGATTTGACGAACACGTATCAATACCGGACGGAGGCACTCGAGACCGTTCCCCCGACACGGATCGACGTGCTTGACGAGACGACAGATGCGACCATTACCTTGATCACGTGCACGTTCGATGCGACGGAACGATTAATCGTCAAGGGAGAGCTCGTGCAGACAACACCTTATATCTCTAACTGAGCGTCCTTCCACACGAAGGACGTTTTATTGTTTTTCAAAAAACATATTGTGAGCGCTTACATAATCGGCTAAACTATTTCTGGAACCGTTTGCACAAAATTGACAATCCGTTGCCCTGTAGACGACCTATTTTACGAAAGAGGTGCTCTCATGAAGAAGAACAATACGGCACGACGTACGACGACATTACTCTTATCTTCTGTCCTGCTCATTCAAGCCGGTGTCCCGGTGAACGTCTTGGCCGAACCGACGACGGTGGCAGTCGATGGGAATAAAACCGATTGGACAGACGTCTCGGCGCTAGCGTCATCGGCAGATGTTGGTTGGCAAGGCTTCGATCTCGGCAATCTTTATCTTCAAAATGACAAAACGAACCTGTACTTCTATGTCGATGCGTTCAACGTCCCGAACTGGGGCGACAACGGCCAATACATAAACATCGCCCTCCAAGTGAACGATGAAGATTCTGGCGTCGCCACGAACCCACTCGGTTATCCGTTCAACTTTAGTCAAACAGACAAAAAACCACAGTATCACATTTTACTTCGTGTCGATGGGGACAAGTCTGTCAAAGAAGCCGCGCTCTATGAAGCTGGGAAGACGACCCCGCTCGCGAACTTGGCAAACTTGAACGGTGCTTCGTTCGCCCTCGACCGGACGACAGGATTCGAAGGGAAAATCCCGTTGTCGCTGCTCGGTTTAAAAAATGACGACACGGTCCGTGCTCTCACCGTCCTCAGCGGAAATAATGCCGGTGAACACGGTGCGTTCGATACGATTCCGAGCAACGGATCTAACAAACTAGCTGACAGCTGGAACGTCTCGGCCAACCCGTCGACTCAATCTGTGTACAGCCCGGCCTATACACTCAGCGGCGTCGAGACAGTGACGCAGCTTGAAGTAACGAACGTCGACCCGGCGAATCAGTCTGTAGATGCCGACGTATCTGCTCCCATCACCTGGACGTTCAATGAGCCGGTGACGTTAGACGCCTCAAATGTCAGCTTGATGAGCGGAGAGACGGCCGTCCCGTTCACTGCCGAAGCAAACGGTTCGACCGTGACTGTCACGTCGACGAGCAAACTCGGACTCGGTCAGACGTACACGGCCACATTGCCAGCCGGGGCCGTCAAAGGTAATCTATCGACCACGACGCTACCCGCGCTGACGACTTCGTTCAAGACCGTCACGGAGCTGGCTGATCCATGGAAGACGCAGCGGTACATCGAAATGCTGTACGTCCGCGCCGATCAAGACTATACCGATTGGAACTTGTGGACGTGGAGCACCGGGGCAAAAGATGGACAAGTGGATCCCCACAAAATTACGGAAGACGGCGCCATTTTCCGAATTCCAGTCGGGAAAGATGCGACGAACGTCGGATTTGTCATCCGTAAAGGAACCGATTGGGCGGTCAAGGACGCTTACGGTGAAGACCGTTACGTGAAACTCGGAAATGATCGTGTCACGAAAGTCGTCGTCGCGAGCGGCCAAGGCGCCTTCCATCAAGTACCAACCATTCAAGGACCGGTGTTCGAGGACGGGACCGTCACGTTCTTCTATCGGGACAAAGACTTGTACGAGGCAGGACAGCTCGATCAACTCGACCGTGTCGCCTTAAACGTGAATGGCGTGACCTATCCGATGGCGTATGAGGATAAGAACGAATGGTACCGTCATACCGTCCGTCTTCCGGAAGGGACGCATGACTATACGTTCCTCGTCACAAAAGACGGCGTCACGACCGAAGTGACGGATCCCTATTTTGAAGCGTCAACCGTCGAATACCGTCGTCCGGCCGTCAAACTCACGTCTTCGATCGCACCGAAAGCGATCAGTTCGCGGGAGAATGCCGTCGTTCACGTCAAACCGACGCTACCAGAAGGCGTGACGCTTCGTGAACTCTATATCGATGCCCGCCCGCTTGGTGGACCGGCTAAACTTTCAATCGATCCGGCACTCAATAAACAGACGATCGCAGTCAAAGATACGGTCATGCCAGGCAACAAAACGTTGACGATCACGGCCGTGGATCAATATGGCAACGTCCATAAAACGACGGCTTCCGTAAACGTCCGACCGGTCACGATGAAAGACAAGCAAGCGTTTGACTGGGACGAAGCCCGGATCTACTTCATGTTGACGGATCGTTTCCACGATGGCGACAAGACGAACAATAATCCGAACGGTGAATATTATGACCAAGATCATCTCGAGTCGTATCACGGCGGCGATTTCGCCGGGATCACGAAAAAACTCGACTATCTCGACAAGCTCGGGATCAACACGATTTGGATTACCCCGATCGTCGATAATATCGATTGGGATCTCCGCTACGGTAAAGATGGCTCTCAATACGGCTATCACGGTTACTGGGCCAAAAACTTCGAGAAACTTGATGAACATCTCGGAGACATGCAGGCGTTCCATCGCCTGATCGATGCGGCCCACGCACGCGGCATCAAGATCATGGTCGACGTCGTCTTGAACCACCCAGGCTACGGAATGGAACCAGGCGCCGACAGCACAGGGGCGACGAATTTCCCTACGAACAAGGAACGTGATGCCTTTAAAGGCATGATTCGTGACACGCCTGTCGACGGGGACGATTTGAAAATGTCGCTCTCCGGCCTTCCTGACTTTAAGACAGAGGAAGCTGCCGTCCGTGAACAACTCGTCAAATGGCAGACTGACTGGATCAAGCGTTCGAAGACGAAACAAGGGAATACGATCGATTACTTCCGTGTCGATACGGTCAAGCATGTGGATGCGACGACATGGAAATCGTTTAAGAATGAACTGACAGCGCTCAAGCCAGACTTTAAAATGATTGGTGAGCATTACGGGGCGAGTGTGAACAACACAGGCGGCTATCTCCGGAGCGGCCAGATGGATTCGTTGCTTGATTTCGACTTCAAGTACCAAGCGGAAAATTTCATCAACGGGAACATTGATGGGGTCGAGAGCGCTCTTCAATACCGGAACACCCAACTCTCAAACGAAGCGACACTCGGCCAGTTCCTCAGCAGCCACGATGAAGATGGCTTCCTCATCTCTCGTGCTGGCGGCGATGAAGGTAAGCATATGGTCGCAGCCTCGCTCCAAATGACGGCGAAAGGGCAACCGGTCATCTACTATGGAGAAGAGATCGGTCAATCTGGGAAACATGCCTTAGACATGGACAAAGGCGAGTTTAACGAAAACCGTTACGACTTTGACTGGAAACGGGTGAACGGTGAAGGCAAAGACATGCACGCCCACTATCAAAAGTTGCTCAACATTCGGGCGGACTATTCAAAAGTGTTCAGCAAAGGAACACGTTCGGTCGTTGCCGGCGGTTCGAGCACCGGTTATTCGATTTTTGAACGGGCTTACGGCAAAGAGTCTATTCTTATTGGATTGAACACGAAAGAGTCGGCTCAAACGGCGACGTTCGAAACAAAGCACAAACAGAACACAGTGCTCGTCGACCGCTATAGCGGACGGACATACGTCGTCAAGCGCGACGGCAAGGTGACCGTGAACCTACCAGCGCAAGATCAAGGCGGTACGGTCATCCTCGTCTCTAAAGCTAAAAAATGATCAGCAAAAAGCCGTTGTCCCTTTTCAGGAGACAACGGCTTATTTGTTAACGTGAATAGTTTGGTGCTTCTTTTGTAATGTGCACATCGTGTGGGTGGCTTTCTTGCAGGCCGGCTCCAGTCATTCGAATGAACTGCGTATCTTCTCGCAATGCTCGAATGTCGGCAGCGCCGCAATAGCCCATTCCCGAACGAAGGCCACCAATGAGTTGATACACCGTGTCGGCCAGCTCGCCTCGGTAAGCGACGCGTCCTTCAATGCCTTCTGGGACGAATTTTTTATCCGCTTCTTGGAAGTAACGGTCTTGACTGCCTCGCTTCATCGAAGCTTCCGATCCCATACCACGGTAAGTCTTAAACTGACGACCTTGATAGATCTCCATCTCACCTGGGCTTTCTTTTACGCCAGCCAAGAGACTACCGAGCATGACAGCGCTTGCGCCAGCAGCGATTGCCTTGACGATATCGCCCGAGTACTTGATTCCACCGTCAGCGATGACCGTGACACCGTGTTCTCGTGCTTCTGTCACGCAGTCGTAGACTGCCGTGATTTGAGGGACACCGACTCCGGCAACGACCCGTGTCGTACAAATCGAACCCGGTCCGATACCGACTTTGATGACTGAAGCGCCGGCCTCGATCAAAGCACGTGTCGCTTCTGCCGTCGCCACGTTACCGGCGATGATTGGAAGTGTCGGGAACAAATCACGCAGTTCTTTCACTTTCTCGATGACACCAGCCGAGTGGCCGTGTGCTGTATCGACAACGAGCGCATCCACGCCTGCATCGACAAGGATTTGAGCACGCGAAGCAGCGTCTTTTGTTACCCCGACAGCTGCCGCCACAAGAAGACGCCCTTGTTTGTCTTTCGCAGCGTGAGGGAATTGCTCAACCTTCTCGATATCTTTCGTCGTGATCAAGCCCTTTAAAACGCCGGCATCGTCGACGAGTGGTAACTTCTCGATGCGGTGTTGGTGCAGAATTCGCTCTGCTTCTTCAAGAGAAGTTCCGACTTTTGCAGTGACAAGATTTTCTGTCGTCATGACGTCTTCGATCACAGTCGAGTAGTCTCTGATGAAGCGAAGGTCACGGTTAGTCAAAATACCGATCAATTTCCGTTCTTGTTCAGAATTGACGATGGGGACACCGGAAATGCGGTATTTACTCATTAAATACTCGGCATCGTAAATTTGGCGCTCTGGCGTCAAATAAAATGGATTCGTAATGACTCCGTTCTCCGAACGTTTCACACGGTCGACATGCTCTGCTTGCATTTCCATCGACATGTTTTTGTGGATAACGCCAAGACCACCTTGACGCGCCATGGCGATTGCCATCGGTGCTTCCGTCACTGTGTCCATACCAGCGCTGATGACTGGAATGTTTAACTCAAGCCCTTCACATAGCTTCGTGCTCAGACTTACATCTCTTGGCAAGACATTTGAAAACCGCGGTACGAGTAAGACGTCATCAAACGTTAATCCTTCTTTTGCAAACTTGTTTTCCCACATAAAAATCGATTGCCCCTTTCTCTATCGGACCCGAATCTTTGTTTCGAAATATTTCTGTAATGGTAACAGGTATGGCTCGAAAGTGCAATTCAATTCACGATGTTCAGAAAGTTCAGAATTGTGTTCATTCCTGTTGAATCCTTCTCAAATCATTCGGAAAATGTCCACGTTATCGGAAGGCCAAGTCAATAATAATCGGTTTTAGAAATAGAAAAAGACGACCAAGCATGTGCTTGGTCGTCCTTCATATGGCCTGGCAACGTCCTATCCTCACAGGGGGAGACCCCCAACTACTTTCGGCGCTGAAGCGCTTAACTTCCGTGTTCGGCATGGGAACGGGTGTGGCCGCTTCGCTATCGCCACCAGACAAGGGAATTGTTCCCTGA
>NZ_SJVC01000012.1:0-16948 GCF_004337165.1 Exiguobacterium sp. SH0S1
CTGACCGCCCCCAGGAAAGCGGCGTGCCGGACAGGGCGGCTTGAAGGGAAATGAAAGCAGAGGAGCGCCATCCCATCCGGGATGACGCTCCTCTGCTCAAAATTATTTGAAGTTTTTCAGTGCCCTCGAATATACGTAGACGGTTTTTTTGCGTCTGAAAGAAGGGTAAAGTGAAGAAAAGGGGGGCGTTCACTCATGGAGACGACACATTATATACGCATTTCCCCGGAAGTATGGGTCTCGTTCGGTCAAGACCCGGAGATGATTTTAGACTGGTTGCTTCACGTGCACGAGCAACACCGTGACACGTACGAGACGTTGACGCTTCCAAATATTGAACGGTTTCAACAAATACTCGGTCAAATCGAGGTGTATATCGACGGGAATGATACGTATAACTTGGAGATGGCCGTCATCGGGGAAGAGTTGGTCGTCAATGAGAAGCAGGCGGTCGTCGTCGGGATTTTGACGCCGCAGCTGCTTCATATCGTCAAAGACGCGATGAACGCCTTCAAAAAAGAAGATGTCGGAGAGATGGCGCTAGTGAATCGTGACAGTCTCGATGACATTTGGCTCAAATGGACGCTGTTGAAGCGCTTCTGTGACGAGGCGAGCGAACGGGATGAGCTCGTGTTGATTTATTATGAATGAATTCCTCTATCACATGGTATAATTTAACAAAAATGACGGAGGGATGGAGCGTGGATTTTTTAGGACTTCTGTTATGGATTGGGCTTTTCATTAATCCGTTTTTAGGTTATCAAACGGGGGAGAAATGGATTGGGCGTCTGACGCTCGGATCTTTACTCGTATTGATGGGCTTGTTTTTGTATCGGCATAGCGGATTCGATGCGTATGAGTCGTTGCAAAGCGTATGGGATGTGCTACTTACGGTTTATCTGCTCATGCTCGTCATGAATAGTTATTTAGTTAGTCGACGACTTGTTCCAGAACTGACAGTATTTCATATCAGTTTCATTGCACTGTCTAGCTTTATGTTGAGCCAAATTTGGTCAGTTCTATCCTTGAAAACGTGGAAGACGTCTCAACTTGTCGATACACAAACCTTGCTGTTGACACTTATAATCGCGTTAATCCTCTTACTTATCGTTTGTTTGAAGATGGTGGATCGTCGAGCCAATGCATAAAAAATCCCGAAGCGTGTAAGTTCACATGCTTCGGGATTTCGTTTATTTCAATGCGATTTCAAGCGCTTTGACGTTCTCGCGCATCAAGTCGAAATAGCTTTGGTCCATCTGTTCTTTCGTGACCGATTCAAGGTTGTAAATCGTCACCGCTTCGGCACCGATTTCATTTTTGACGACTTCGGCCACTTTCGGTGTCACCGTGTCCTCGAACGCGATGTACTTCAAGTCATGGAGCTCTGCCTCTTCGATGACCCGCTTGAGCGCTTGCTGTGACGGCTCTTCAGACGGCGTGAGACCAGTGATCGGAAGCTGGTCGAAACCGTATCGTTCCGCCAAGTAGCCATAAGCCGCGTGCGTCACGAGGAGCTCTGACTTCGAACCGGCGTCGACAGCCGCTTGCAGCTCGGCATCGAGCGTGTCGGCTTCTTCTTTGAATGCGCTCAACCGATTTGCGAATTCGTCTTTATAGTCAGGCGCTTGCTCGGCGAACGACGCCTCAACCGCTTCTGCCATCGAGACGGCGTTCATCGGATCGAGCCAGACGTGCGGGTCGTATTGGCCGTGATTGTGACCGTCGTCCTCGCTGTGGCCTGCTTCTTCTTCCGTATGCCCATCTTCCTCGTGGCCATGCTCGTCTGCTTCGTGGCCGTGCTCATCCTCACCGTGAACGTGGACCGTGTCGTCAGCCGAGAGCAGAGCGATGTCTTCTGCTGTTTTGACGAACGTGACGTCCTCACTCGCGAGACTCTGTTCCATCGACTCGACGTACGGCTCAAGGTCATGGCCGATCGTGAGGAATAGATCAGCTTCCGCGATCTGTGTCATCTGTTTTGAAGTCGGCTCGTACGTGTGCGGGTCGGCGCCGGGCGGGATCACCATCTCAACGCGGACGCGATCGCCCCCGATCTCTTCGGCAATCGATTTTAAGGCGAATGTCGACGCGTATACCGTCAACTGATCGCTCGCTTCGTCTGTAGCATTTGTAGCATTACTCTCTTCGTTGTTGGCGCAACCGCCGAGTAAAAGTGTCCCGGCCGCGGCGACACTCATTAATTTCTTGTTCATGTATTATTCCGCCTCTCATTCTCTATATCAATTATTAAACCGTAACGGTTACGTTCTGTGACTGCGTCTAATATTATAGGGGGCAGTCAATCACACGTCAAGTCCGACTTCCGATGGATGGTTTTTTAAGAAAAAGGGAATATGATTAAAAAAAGAGCGAGGAGTGGATTTGTATGAGAAAGGAGACCGCCTGGTTTGTCGGGGGCGCTGCGTTAGCGGCGGCGACCGCGGCCGGGGCGAGCGTTTGGAATCAGTACGGTTCGCTCGTTAGATGGCAAGAACCAGAGATGACGGTTCGCCCGTCTATACGCAAACGACGAACCCACACGTACAAGGTCGTCAACGACCAACCGCTCCAATTCGATATATACTACCCACCGGGCGATGGACCGTTCCCGGTCGCCGTCTACGCGCACGGTGGCGCGTTCGTCCGCGGAGGCCGAGGCATGGTGACATTGTTCCATCCCCTTCTCGATCATTTCTTGGGGAAAGGGTTCGCCATCGTCAGCATCGACTATCGACTGTTCGAGGACGGGGTCTACTTCCCGGACAACATCATCGACGTGTCTGACGCGCTCTGTTACTTGAAACAACATGACGGGCTTCTCAATCTCGATATCGATCAATTGATCGGCTGGGGCGACTCGGCGGGTGCGGCGCTCGTCCTCGCGACGGCGCTCGACCGGGGTAAACAGTTTACAGGTGAACTCGGTGACGACGTGCCGCCGATGAAAGGTGTCATCGCGCTGTATCCGCCGACGAACTTCCTATTGTTCAAGTTCATCCAGACATGGCTCGCGCACTTGAAGTTTTACGAGGGCAGTCGCGAGGCGTGGCGTGAATTGATGGTGAAATGTTCACCGGTCACACATCTGTATGACGACGCGCCGCCGATTCTCATCTTGCACGGGAAAAAAGACCCGATCGTCCCGTTCGGGCAAGCGCTCCATTTCGTCGAGCACGCCAGTGAGGTCGGAGCGAACGTCCAGCTCATCTCGTTCCCGAACGGTACCCACTCGCTTGCAAGTTTTCTCCAATCTGATAATCCGATTAAAGAAACACAGCTCATGGCCCGCATCGATCGTTTCATCGACGATGCCTTGACGTGACGTTGCGCTTTTTTAGAAAGATGTTACGATTGGAAAAGATTTAACGATTACGAAGGAGTGAAGAGTGTGACGGAACTTTGTTTAGTCCGACATGGTCAGACAGATTGGAATTTTCAAGAAATCATTCAAGGACGGGAAGATATCCCGCTCAACGCGCTTGGACATCGCCAAGCCGAAGAGAGCGCGGCTTTTTTAAGTCAAGAGAACTGGGACGTGATCGTCGCGAGCCCGCTCACGCGAGCAATCGATACGGCCCATTACATCGCGGAGGCGTGTGGGATCGGTCCGGGCGAGATTATTCAAGACGAACGGTTCATCGAGCGTGAGTTCGGCCATGCGTCAGGCAAACCGGTGCCTGGCATTTACGAGGCCGTTCAAGCGGACGATCAGGAACGGGTTCCGGGTCTTGAGTCGGAAGACGAGATGCGGGCCCGGGTGCTTGAAGGGATGGAACATCTCGTCGAGGTGCATAAAGGGAAGCGGATCATCGTCGTCTGCCATTCGCATGCAATCAAAGCCGCCCTATCGGCGGTCGATGACACGTACACGTTCCGCCATGCCATGCGGAACGCCTGCTCGAACTATATCGAACATCGTGAAGATCAGTTCGTCGTAAAGGCAGTGAACGTTGCCGATCATATTACGAACGAGATCGTCACGAAGTGAGGAGAGGCTCATGACGACATTGCTCTGGATTTTCATCATCGCATCATTTGTTGTCGCGTTCGCGGGATTGATCTATCCGGTCATCCCGAGCGTGCTGTTCTTATTCATCGGTTATGTGATTTACGGATTCGGGTTCTCGTTTGAACCGCTCACATGGACGTTTTGGCTCTGGCAAATCCTGTTCTTGATTTTCTTGTTTGCGGTCGACTACATCGTCACACGGGCGACAGTCGACAAGCGCGGCGGCTCGGAACGGGCGAAGTGGGGCGCGACCATCGGTTTAATCGCCGGACCGTTCATCTTCCCGCTCGTCGGCGTACTCATCTTCCCGTTCATCTTTGCGTTTTTAGCGGAGCTCACGCTCGGCAAAACGACGCGCGAGGCGTGGAGCATCGGCGTCGGGACGGTGCTCGCATTCCTTGGGAGCACCGTGCTCAAAGTCATCGGGATGACGATGATGGTCATCTTGTTTTTCATGTATATCTAAAGGCGGAGAAAATTCTTCGTCTTTTTTGGTTGAGCCGTTTACAAAAACGGGGAAAGAAAAACAAGACCGTTCGCTTATTCGAACGATCCTGTCTTGACGAGCTGGGTGAAGGCAGAGCGGCTGAACGACTGTTGCTGCTCGACTTGTTTTTCGAAGAACGACGGTTTGAGATTGGCGTCCGCCACCCCTTCTGAGATCAAGGAGTCGAGAACTTGTTTCGTCGGATCTTGTTTTGGCAGGAGCATCAATCCTTCAGCGACGAACGTGTGATGGTTCGACAGCGAACGCTCGCTCGTGAACGTCATCGCGATGGCCGCGGGACGGTTATTGGCCGAGGTGATGACCGCCTCTGCTAAAAGAAGGATCCGTTTATTCAAATAGTGGTGGAGCATGACGGCAAATTCGGTCGGGACGAGCATTTCGAGGAGCCATTCATTATCGTGTTCTTTCGAGATGATCAACCCGTCGAGCAGCTCGATCGGGAGGTTTAACTCGTTGCCGTACTCGTCTTGGACGAGGCGGACTTGGACCAGACGGAACGTTTTCATCGTATCGATCCCTTCCACGTTTTCTTTAACTCATCTTAACATAGTCTGATTCGAAGATTGTGTTACGATAACGGGGAAGCGACGTGAATATCAGAGGATAAGGAGGCATCACCATGAGTTGGATTGTTGGCATAATCGGATATATCACGATCCTAGCAATCGGTTATTACGGTGTCCTTTTCTTCAAAGTAAAGCAAGAACGGAGTCGAGCCGGGTATCGCATCTTTCTTTTACTCTCGGGACTGTTCTTCGTGAGTGGGAGTGACTATATCATCGCCTTGTTCCAGGGGGACACGGAGGCGACGTTTTGGCAGCGGACCATCTATTTCATCTTGATTTTGATTTCCCTTTCGATCGCACTTTACTTTCGGAGAAAAGAAGATAAACTCCATGCGCACGAAATGACGACCGCATAAAGAAAAGGTTACGGGGACGCCCCGTAACCTTTTCTTTATTTTGGAATCCGTGTTTGACGGATCATTTCGAGCTTCAAATCCCACAGCGGCTTGCTGAACGTGACCGCATACACTTCTGGCAACCGGAGTCGCTTGTACTCTTCCCATAGTCCGTTCATCTGCTCATGGTGATACTGGCGGATGTCTGTCGCACTCGGCAAGTCGTACACGCGCTTCCCATCTAGGAAGATCGGTTCGAGCAAACGTTTGACGGTGAAGTTGCGCGTCTTGATTCGGAACGCCGGGTCACGCACGTCGATCAAGTCGATCTCTGTATACGTCTCGACCGGTTCGTCGGCGAGCGCGATGTAATCCCCTTTGAACTTGCCCGTCTCGTTATCGATGATCCGGTAAAGTTCTTTCTTGTGCGGGGTCGTCGTCTTCACTTTCGAGGACGACACTTTGATGACCGGTTTCAACTCGCCGTCGGCCCCTTCACGGGCGACGAGCTTGTACACCATCCCGAGGGCCGGCTGTTCATAAGCCGTGATCCCGCGCGTCCCGACGAGGAACGTGTCGGCTTCAGCGCCTTGCATCCGCAAGTCTTGGATGACGTACTCGTCGAGGTCACCTGAGACGACAATTTTAACGTAGTCGAGACCGGTCGCGTTCAATGCTTTCCGAGCCCGTTTTGATAAGTAGGCAAGGTCGCCCGAATCGAGACGGACCGATTTCAAGCGGTATCCTTTCGCCTCGAGCTCTTTTGCGACCGTGATGGCGTTCGGGAGCCCCGATTTGAGCGTGTCGTATGTGTCGATCAACAGGCTCGTGTTGTCCGGATACATCTCGGCAAACGAACGGAACGCCTCGAGTTCGTCATCATGAAACTGGATGTCGGCGTGCTCCATCGTCCCTCCGGTCGGGACGTTAAAATCACGTCCTGCCGAAACGAGGCTCGTCACGTCAAAGCCGGCGATGTAAGCGGCGCGCGTCCCATAGTAGGCGGCGTCGACGCCTTGGGCACGGCGGGCCCCGCCTTCAAGCAACGTCTCATTCGGCGCGGCTTGACGGATTCGGGCGTACTTCGAGGCAATGAGTGACTCATGGTTAGCGATGTTGAGGAGCGCCGTTTGGAACAGCTTCGCTTCGAAGATCGTCGACTCGATCCGGACGACTTGTTCGTGCGGGAAGATGATTTCACCTTCGCGCACACTATAGAGAGAACCGGTGAACTTGAAGTTGCGGAGAACGTCACCGAACTCGTCCTCGAACCCGAGCTGTTCTTTCAAATAAGCAATATCGGCTTCCGTGAACGAGACGTTCTCTAAATAGTGCACGATATTTTGCAAGCCGGCGAAGACGACGTAACCGCCGCTGAACGGGTTCGAGCGGTAGTAAAGGTCGAAGACGACTTTTTCGTTATGACGGCCTTGTTTCCAATAAATATACATCCAGCGTGGGAGATAAAGGTCGGTATGAAGCGCTAAGTTGCGATGTAACATTGTAGTTTCCTTTCTGTTTGGCGTCACTTCCCGGTCACAGTAGCTCCGAGGGTCGTGACAAAATGTTCGAGCGCCCAGTCGTGTCCGACCGGGTTAAAGCTTTGAACCGCATCCGCATGGACGACGATCTTGTATCCGAGGTTGTACGCATCGACGGCCGTATGGAGCACACAGATGTCGGTGCATACACCGACGAGATGGACTTCATGGATGCCGCGCTCACGTAGGCGAAGGTCAAGGTCTGTGCCTGCGAAGGCGCTGTAACGCGTCTTGTCGATCCAATGATCGGCGCGTTCGGCGGCGGGTTTGACGGCGCCGTACAACTCGCGACCTTCCGTGCCCCGAATGTTGTGGGGTGGGAACAACGTCGTTTCAGGGTGATACGTGTCGCCGGCGTCATGGACGTCGTTCGCGACGACGACGTAGTCCTCTGTTGAAAATTCCTCGATCAACTGGACGATTCGTTCTTCTATGTCTTGCCCGGGTTTCCCGCAAGTCAAACGACCCGTGTCTGCGATAAAATCAAACGTATAATCAATGACGATCAATGCCCGCATGGGAAGTCTCCTCTCTCTTGTGAAGAATGATTTGGCTATCTTTCTTATTCTAAATCATTTTGCGGCATGCGAAAAAGATTATTTTCGCGCTTGGTCGGGTAGTAAGTGTAAGAGGAACTGCAATCGAAAGGGGAATCAGCTGATGATTTTGTCATCGACCGAACTGTCTGAACAGTTGTCACGATTACCGGGCTGGGAAGTCGTCGAAGGGGAGTTACAAAAAACGTATCGCCTCGAGACGTTTCCGGAGGCGATCCAATTCGTTCATCTCGTCGCCGATATGGCCGAGACGCTCAACCATCATCCGAACATATTGATCGAGTATCGCAACGTCACGCTCACCGTGTCGACACACGACGAAGGAGGCATCACAGAGAAGGACATCATGCTCGCGAAAGGCTGTGAGGAACTTGTCTAAACTGTTTATGACGTTCGCCTCAGGCAGTGTGGCCGATCGGTTGCGCAAGGAACCGGGCGTCATCGTCGCGAGCGGCAACGAGACAATCTTGCTTGCCGAAGGGGACAAGTCCCCGTTCCAGAGTGGGAAGACGTTCCAGATCGAAGAAGCGGCAGGACAATTCGCGCCGACAGGGAATATCATCTATGCGAACATCCCGGTCGACTCGAACGCCCGGTCGCTCTTGTTCCACCGATTGCTGAAAGAAAAGTCTCGTCTCGGGTCTGGGCACAACGGATTTGCCGCGTATCGGCTCGGCGTTGACCCGGACGACAACCACGGGATTGTCATCATTCAATTCACTGAAGAAGGAAATCGGTTCCGTGATTCGACCGACTACTTACTGTTTCAAGAACGGTTGAAAGAAGCCGTCGAACAAAAAGGGGCCGGTCCGATCATAAAACACTATGTCGTCAGTGAACCGGATAACCTATAATAAACATAACGTCACGTTAGGGGAGGATTTTTTTATGAACAAGAACTACTTCTGGATGGGTTTGGCGGCAGGTGCCATCATCGGTGCCAGCGCATCGCTACTCCACAAAGAGACACGCGATCAGCAGATCAGACAGCTCAAAGGGATGAAGTCACGACTCAAGTCGACGGACACATCGACGCAATCACATTCGGTCGGGCTCCAAGCCTCATCGAAAAGCAGCTTGAAAGACCGCGTCATGGACTTGAAGGCGTTGTACGAAGAAAACCAAGACACGATTCAAAACCTCGTCGAAGACGTCAAAGACTTGGTCGACGCGCTCCAAGACGCACGTCATAAAAATCAGATTTAATTCAAATGGCCAAGCGCTGAGCGCTTGGCCATTTTTTCATAAGAACTGTGCGAACAAGCCGAAAACGGCGAGCCCGATAATGACGTAGAAAATCCATTTGCTGTCGCTCGAATGGACGACAGGCGGAGCGTACTTCCGCGGCTTGTACTTCCCGTAACGGAGCGGACGCGAGTAAGGCACCGTGAAACGAGACAGCGGGATCGCGAGCAAGAATCCGGCCAAGAATCCGTACACGTGTCCCCAAAGCGACACGTTCGACCCGATGAGCGTGAACACGGCGCTGATGGCGACGAAGATATAGACGAGTCGAGCGTCTTGGCTGTAGATGAGCGTACGGCGGAAGCGGCCGATGAAAACGTAGAAGCCGAGAATCGCTAAAATCGCACCCGAAGCACCGGCCTGCAGGTAGAACAGTTCGCTCACCGTGAAGAAGGTCAACAAGTTGGCGAGCGCACCCGCCACGAGATAAAACACGGCGAACTTCACATGACCGACCATGCGTTCCATGGCAGGTCCGAAAATGATGAGCGCGAACGAGTTGAACAGCAAGTGACCGAGGCCTAAATGAATGAAGTTGGCTGTCACGAGACGGTACCACTCGCCCTGGGCGAGCGCGAGGTGGAACGACCCTCCGAGCGCGACGATACGCAGTGAGGGCATCAAAGAATCGATGACAAACACGAGCAGTTGGATTACAATGAACAGCGTTACGAGCGGATACGCCCGTACGAACGTTTGAACATTCTCAGTACGACTAAACATAGCATCACCTCTTTTCTTAATTGTATAAGGAAACGAGTGAAAAAGGAAAGGAGCGAGTGTCCTATGATTGCGGGAATCGGAATCGATATCGTCGAGCTAGAACGGATCGCTCGCTCGATCGAACAACCTCGCTTTATGAACCGGGTGCTTACGGAGGCAGAGCGCGGGCTTGCCCTCACGTATTCAGACGAACGCCGAATCGAGTTCGTCGCCGGTCGGTTCGCGGCGAAAGAAGCCTACGCCAAAGCGGTCGGGACAGGCATCGCCCGCGGTTTGTCGTGGCAGCAGATCGAAATATTGCCGGACGAGACGGGACGCCCGCATATGACGGCGCCTCACCCGGGCCGGATTCATGTCAGCATTAGCCATAGCGAACGGTACGCCGTCGCACAAGTCATCATTGAAGAGGGGGATCACCATGTTTCGTCCAAGTTGGATTGAAATCGACCGGGCGGCGATCGCCCACAACATCATCGAAATCAAAAAACGTATCCCGCAAGCGCTCATGGCGGTCGTGAAAGCGAACGCCTACGGGCACGGGGCCGTTGAGGTCGCGAACATCGCGCTCGCAAACGGGGCGACGATGCTCGGAGTCGCCTTGCTTGAAGAAGCAATCGAGCTTCGAGACGCCGGTATCACCGCCCCGATACTCGTCATGGAAGCACAATTCCCAGAATACGCCGGAGTCGCGGCCGAGCATGATGTGACGCTCTCCGTGTTCTCGGCCGACTGGTTACGTGAGGCGAAAGCGTATGTGACCGAGCGGCCGCTCACCGTACACGTCAAAGTCGACACAGGCATGGGACGTCTCGGCTTGCGGACGCGGGCCGAACTTGACGCACTTCTCGACGCAGCCGACGACCGCTTTGACGTCGAAGGGATTTATACACACTTCGCGACGGCCGACGAACCGGACAGTCCGCTCTATTACAAGCAACAAAAGCGGTTCAGTCAATTGATCGACGGACTCATCCCGCGCTTCCGCTACATTCATACATCGAACTCGGCCGGGGCGATCCGGATGGCCGGAGAAGATGTTCCCTATAACCTTGTCCGTGTCGGCATCGCGCTGTACGGGTTATACCCATCGAGCGAGATGGCGTCGGCGTATGCGTTCTTGAAACCGGCGTTCACATTGAAGAGCCGACTCATGCAAGTGAAGACGCTTGAAGCCGGGCAGACGGTCAGCTACGGTGCGACTTACACGACGACGGCCGATGAATGGATCGGGACGGTACCGGTCGGATATGCCGACGGCTGGATCCGCAAGGCGAGCGGCTTCGAAGTCGACGTCGAGGGCGAGCGTTGCCCGATCGTCGGACGGGTGTGCATGGACCGCTTCATGATCCGCCTTCCGCACGAGTTCTCGGTCGGCACCGTCGTCACGTTGATCGGCGGGGCGGTCGCCATCGATGAACTCGCGGCACACCTCGGGACCATCAATTACGAGGTCGTTTGTCAATTGACGAGTCGATTGCCACGGCGCTACGTGTAAATCATAAACGTGTGAAATTATCTGAATTCTTTCGTGAATCCTCTATATTTTCCCATTCTTGCGTGTTATATTGATAAAGAACGCGGGAAAAATTCCGCCAATCACCGAAACGATTCTGGAGGTGCAAGATGTTGAAACAGCGAACTGCGGGTGCTCTAGTGTCCGTTCCAGATCGGTTCTCGCAGCATGTGAGTCCGATTTCGATGAAAGATCGTGAATCACTGTCATTGAACGATGTAGTGACGTACTTGTCTAAGGAAATTGCTGATCGACAACAAGCACTGCGTGAAGAATTGGCGAAAGGCTATCAAGAGATGGCCGCGTTTAATTTGAATATGGCAGAAGAGATGCTGATGATTGAGACGGAAGCCGAACATGCTCTCTTACGTCAAGTAAGCGGGGTGTGAGCGGAGTGATCGTAAAGCGTGGTGACGTGTTTTATGCGAATCTGTCGCCCGTAGTCGGTTCAGAGCAAGGTGGAGTTCGTCCGGTTCTCGTCATTCAAAACGATATCGGCAATCGCTTTAGCCCGACCGTCATTGTCGCTGCGATTACGGCTCAGATCCAGAAAGCAAAACTGCCGACTCATGTGGAAGTATATCAAGTCAAACACGGCCTCGAACGAGACTCCGTGATTTTGCTTGAACAGATTCGAACGATTGATAAGCGTCGTCTGACGGATAAAGTCACTCATCTCGATGATGAGACGATGCACAAAGTTGACCGAGCGCTAGAGATCAGTATGGGATTAATCCCGCTCTAGCTTACATATAACTAAACCGGTACATGGGTATCGGTTTTTTTTTCAAAAAGATCGATAAAAGTGGTTTCAAATCCTGAAATAAGGGAAATATGATTAATCGTACTCAATTTTTCTATGCGTAACATTAGGAGGGAATATACAATGGATTTAGCGATTCGCGAGCAAGTCATTGGAGAACAATTACACCTTTACGTTTCTGGAGAGGTAGACACATATACGGCACCAAAATTGAAAGAGGTCTTGCACCCGGCGATTACGGAACAAGATGTCATCGTTCATTTGGACGAAGTCGACTATATGGACTCAACAGGTCTCGGCGTCTTTGTCGGCGCACTTAAAATTGCCAAACGTAACGAGAAAGAGTTGTCGCTCGTCGGCGTTACCGATCGCGTCAACCGTCTCTTTGAATTGACAGGCCTAGACAAGTTATTGTCGATCAATACAAACGTAAGAGGTGGCACGAAATGAGTAACATCGAACAGACGGTGATGACGTTCCCGGCCAAACCGGAATATGTCGGCGTGGTCCGTTTAGTCGTCTCAGGAATCGCTAACCGTATGGGATATACGTACGACGAGATCGAGGATATTAAAATCGCGGTCTCGGAAGCGTGTGGCAACGCTGTTCAGCACGCTTATGAAGACCAAGAGGGTGAAGTGAAGCTCACGTGCGGCGTCCACGACGACCGCCTCGAGATGACGATCGAAGACTCGGGCAAGACGTTCGCGGACGACGTGAAACGCCAAGCGGCTCCGGTCGAGGAGACGGCAGAAATCGAATCGCTTCACGAAGGGGGACTCGGTCTTTTCCTCATTGAAGCGTTAATGGATAACGTCTCGATCAACAAGGACAACGGTGTCAAAGTGACGATGACGAAACTCCTTAACAGGGACGAGGTGGATCAGAGTGCCAGCAAAATCTCAACAACGCCATCACAGTGATGATGAAGTATTAGAGTGGATTGAGCGCTATCAACAGGACGATCAAAACGAAGAAGTCCAGATGCTCCTCATCAACCGATACTCAGACCTTGTTGAAGCGCTCGCTCGAAAATTCTCGCGTGGCCGGGCCATCCATGATGACCTCGTGCAAGTCGGGATGATCGGGTTGCTCGCCGCACTTCGCCGTTTCGACCCGGAGTTCGGACGCAGCTTCGAATCATTCGCTGTTCCAACGATCATCGGTGAAATCAAGCGTTTCATCCGTGACAAGACGTGGAGCGTTCACGTGCCGCGTCGGATCAAGGAGCTTGGACCGAAAATCAAGAAGACGGTCGAAGAGCTGACGACAGAACTGCAACGGTCACCGCGCATCGATGAGATCGCCGACTACCTTGGCGTTTCCGATGAAGAAATTCTCGAAACGCTCGAGATGGGCAAGAGCTATCAAGCGCTCTCGGTCGACAGTTCAATTGAAGCGGACAATGAAGGTAGCACGGTCACACTGCTCGACCTCGTCGGCAGCCAAGAGCGTGGGTATGAGTCAGTCGACCAGCGCCTCATTCTCGAAAAGGCGTTCAGCGTCTTGAACGAGCGGGAACAAGCGATTTTGGAATGTGCTTACTATAAAAACATGAGTCAAAAAGAGACGGGCGAACTCCTCGGTATTTCCCAGATGCACGTGTCACGTCTACAACGACGCGCGCTCGAGAAATTGCGTGAGGCCATCAAAGTCCCACTCAACGAAGTATTCTCAAACGATGACTAAACGGTCATCGTTTTTTTGTCGTCTTCTACAGAGTTTGCTACACTTCAATAGAGAAGAGAAAAGGAAGTGATTCGATTGATTACGAAGATTGCGAACGAATTAAAGCTGAATACGAGTCAAATCGAGACGGTACAACAACTTGCGTCGGACGGAGCGACGATCCCGTTCATGGCCCGCTATCGAAAAGAGATGACGGGGAATTTGGATGAAGTCGAGATCAAAGCGATCCTCGACTCGCTCCAATACGAAGAGAGTCTCCAAAAACGGAAAACAGACGTCCTCGCAAAACTCGAAGAACTCGAGAAGGCGACGCCGGAGCTGACACGGGCCATCGAGGTCGCGACGAGTCTCCAACAAGTCGAGGACATCTACTTGCCGTATCGTCCGAAGCGCCGGACGAAAGCCGAGCAGGGACGAGAGAAGGGGTTACAGCCGCTTGCCAACTGGTTCCGGGAAGCATCTGCTTATTCGGTGCAACAAGCGGAGGGACTCGCGGGTGAACTGGCGCTAGAAGAGGCGCTTCCGTTCGTACAAGCGATCATCGGGGAAGAGTGGGGGGAAGAGGCAGCGCTCCGCCAGACGCTGCGGACGAAAGTGCGGAACGAGGCACTCCTCCGGTCCCAAAAGAAAAAGGCGGCAGAAGATGAGAAAGAAGTGTTCGCCCAGTATTACGACTACGAGGAGAAAGTGGTCGGCATCGTGCCGCACCGCATCCTCGCGTTGAACCGGGGTGAGCGGACCGACGTGCTCCAAGTGAAGCTCGTCTTTGACGAGACGTTGTTCTTGAAACGAGCAATCAGTAAGTTAGATCGTCTTCCGACCGAGAAACGGGATGTCGTGACGCTCGCTATAAAGGACGCGTTCAAGAAATCGGTCTTCCCGGCCATCGAACGTGAAATCCGCAGTTCGTTGACCGAGACGGCTGAAGAACAAGCAATCGACGTCTTCGCGAAGAACTTGAAGCAGCTCTATATGCAGCCGCCACTCCGTGAAGTCGTCGTGCTCGGTATTGACCCGGCCTACCGGACCGGCTGTAAGTGGGCCGTCGTCAACGAGACCGGGAAAGTCGAAGAAGTCGGCGTGTTCTATCCGACGGCGCCGAAGCATGACGTGACCGGTTCAGAAAAAGTGCTCTCATCTCTCGTGAAACGCTATCCGATCTCCGTCATCGTCATTGGCAACGGGACCGCCTCACGTGAGACCGAGCAATTTGTCTCGAACTGGCTGAAGACGGCCGAGCGTGAGATCGCGTACGCGATCGTCAATGAAGCCGGTGCCAGCGTATACTCGGCTTCCGAGATTGCGCGATCTGAGTTCCCGGAGTTGAAAGTCGAAGAACGTTCGGCTGTATCGATTGCCCGTCGGATCCAAGATGCGATGGCCGAGCTTGTGAAAGTCGACCCGCAATCGGTCGGGGTCGGACAGTACCAGCATGATGTCAGTCAAAACAAATTGAAAGGCTCACTCGAGTTCGTCGTCGAGAGCGTCGTCAACATGGTCGGTGTCGATGTGAACCGAGCTTCCGAGTCGTTGCTCACGTACGTATCGGGCCTCAATAAGACGACGGCAAAAAATATCGTCGCGTATCGTGATGAGTTCGGGCGCTTCAATACCCGAAAAGAGATTAAGAAAGTGCCGCGGCTTGGGGCGAAGGCGTATGAGCAAGCAGCTGGCTTCCTTCGCATCACGAACGGGAGCGACGTGCTCGACCAAACCGAGATCCACCCAGAGAGTTACAAGTTGACGTTATCTCTATTGAAGGAACTCGGTGTCTCGAAAGCAGCGGTCGGCACGGCCGAGTTGCGAGATCGGTTGAAATCGGTCGATGCCCGAGTGCTCAGCGAAACGCTTGAGGCGGGACTACCGACGGTCGAAGACATCTTGAAGTCACTCGCCAAGCCGGGCCGTGATCCACGTGAGGATATTCAAAAGCCGCTCTTACGGACGGACGTCATGAACTTAGAAGACTTGCAGGTCGGGATGGAGTTCCAAGGGACGGTCCGCAACGTCATCGACTTCGGGGCGTTCGTCGATATCGGGGTCAAACAGGACGGGCTCGTCCACATCTCGAAGTTGTCGAACCGTTACGTCAAACATCCGCTCGACGTCGTCGCGGTCGGGGACATCGTCACCGTCTGGATTGAGCAAGTCGATGCCAACCGGGGTCGAATCAGCCTGACGATGTTAGAGCCTAAAAAACAATAAATCGATATTTAGTAAGAAGAAAGTCGGAGTTGAGCAAAGTGGTTTCATTTTGCTCAACTTTTTTATTAAAAAGTGTTGACGGTCGTTTTTTACCGTGATATCTTATAGGAGTCGCCAAGAGCGCGGCATGAAAAATTAAAGCTTTTCTAAAAAAGTGATTGACACGTTTCGGGTTTGCGGTTACAATTTAAATCGTTACTTTGAAAAATTCAAGCAACGTTCCGCAATAGCTCAGTGGTAGAGCAACCGGCTGTTAACCGGTAGGTCGTAGGTTCAAATCCTACTTGCGGAGCCATTTTATTTTGGAGACGTACCCAAGCGGCTATAAGGGGCTCCCCTGCTAAGGGAGTAGGCTGGGAAACCGGTGCGAGGGTTCGAATCCCTCCGTCTCCGCCACTTACTTTTTAGAAAACATCAATCAAACAAATGGCCCGTTGGTCAAGCGGTTAAGACACCGCCCTTTCACGGCGGTAACACGGGTTCGATTCCCGTACGGGTCACCATTTCGGAGGATTAGCTCAGCTGGGAGAGCACCTGCCTTACAAGCAGGGGGTCGGCGGTTCGATCCCGTCATCCTCCACCATTTCAAATTTAAGCGCGTATACTGGTCTTGTGGTGTAGGGGTTAACATGCCTGCCTGTCACGCAGGAGATCGCGGGTTCAAATCCCGTCAAGACCGCCATTTACGTTGGGCTGTAGCCAAGTGGTAAGGCATTGGATTTTGATTCCAACATGCGAAGGTTCGATCCCTTCCAGCCCAGCTTATATTTGAGCCATTAGCTCAGTTGGTAGAGCATCTGACTTTTAATCAGAGGGTCGCAGGTTCGAGCCCTGCATGGCTCACCATTTTTATTCCTCGTAACATTTAATTACGCTGCGGTCGTGGCGGAATCGGTAGACGCGCTAGGTTGAGGGCCTAGTGGTGGTTAACACCGTGGAGGTTCAAGTCCTCTCGACCGCACCATGCACCCTTAGCTCAGCTGGATAGAGCGTTAGACTACGAATCTAAAGGCCGGGAGTTCGAATCTCTCAGGGTGCACCATTTTTATTATGGGCCTATAGCTCAGCCGGTTAGAGCGCACGCCTGATAAGCGTGAGGTCGGTGGTTCGAGTCCACTTAGGCCCACCATCTTAACTGACGAACTTTGAAAACTGAACGATGAGGCAAAAAAAGTTTTACAAGTTTTGATTGAAGCGCAAGCTTCGTCATTTTCAAGAGCTATATCAAATTCTTTGGAGAGTTTGATCCTGGCTCAGGACGAACGCTGGCGGCGTGCCTAATACATGCAAGTCG
>NZ_SJVC01000013.1:0-2999 GCF_004337165.1 Exiguobacterium sp. SH0S1
TTTCTAGATCAAAGCCTCGACCGATTAGTATCATTCAGCTCCACACGTCGCCGTGCTTCCACCCATGACCTATCTACCTCATCGTCTCTGAGGGGTCTTTCTTGATTGCTCAAAGGGAAATCTCATCTCGGAGGGGGCTTCATGCTTAGATGCTTTCAGCACTTATCCCGTCCGCACGTAGCTACCCAGCGATGCTCCTGGCGGAACAACTGGTACACCAGCGGTGCGTCCATCCCGGTCCTCTCGTACTAAGGACAGCTCTCCTCAAATTTCCTGCGCCCACGACGGATAGGGACCGAACTGTCTCACGACGTTCTGAACCCAGCTCGCGTACCGCTTTAATGGGCGAACAGCCCAACCCTTGGGACCTACTCCAGCCCCAGGATGCGATGAGCCGACATCGAGGTGCCAAACCTCCCCGTCGATGTGGACTCTTGGGGGAGATCAGCCTGTTATCCCCAGGGTAGCTTTTATCCGTTGAGCGATGGCCCTTCCATGCGGAACCACCGGATCACTAAGCCCGACTTTCGTCCCTGCTCGACTTGTAGGTCTCGCAGTCAAGCTCCCTTCTGCCTTTGCACTCTACGAATGATTTCCAACCATTCTGAGGGAACCTTTGGGCGCCTCCGTTACTGTTTAGGAGGCGACCGCCCCAGTCAAACTACCCGCCTGACACGGTCCTCCAGCCGGATCACGGCTGCGAGTTAGAGACTCTATACGCAAAGGGTGGTATCCCAAGGATGTCTCCACCGAAGCTGGCGCTCCGGCTTCACAAACTCCCACCTATCCTGTACATCGCGTACAAAGCCTCAATATCAGGCTGTAGTAAAGCTCCATGGGGTCTTTCCGTCCTGTCGCGGGTAACCTGCATCTTCACAGGTACTATGATTTCACCGGGTCTCTCGTTGAGACAGTGCCCAAATCGTTACGCCTTTCGTGCGGGTCGGAACTTACCCGACAAGGAATTTCGCTACCTTAGGACCGTTATAGTTACGGCCGCCGTTTACTGGGGCTTCGGTTCAGTGCTTCTCTTGCGATGACACATCCCCTTAACCTTCCAGCACCGGGCAGGCGTCAGCCCCTATACTTCATCTTGCGATTTAGCAGAGACCTGTGTTTTTGCTAAACAGTCGTTTGGGCCTATTCACTGCGGCTTATGTTGCCATAAGCGTCCCTTCTCCCGAAGTTACGGGACCATTTTGCCGAGTTCCTTAACGAGAGTTATCCCGCGCGTCTTAGAATTCTCATCTCGCCTACCTGTGTCGGTTTACGGTACTGGCGCCGACCTCCTTACTAGAGGCTTTTCTTGGCAGCGTGAAATCCGGTACTTCGCCCTACGGGCTCCACATCACAGCTCAACCTTGTATGCCGGGCGGATTTGCCAACCCGACGGCCTCGCTGCTTGTCCGTGCACTTCCAGTCGCACGGTTACCTTATCCTTCTGCGTCCCCCCATCGTTCAAACGGTGGTACGGCGGTACAGGAATATCAACCTGTTGTCCATCGCCTACGCCTTTCGGCCTCGGCTTAGGTCCAGACTAACCCTGAGCGGACGAGCCTTCCTCAGGAAACCTTGGGCTTTCGACGGAGGGGATTCTCACCCCTCTTTTCGCTACTCACACCGGCATTCTCACTTCCAAGCGCTCCACGGCTCCTCACGATACCGCTTCACTGCTGCTTGGAACGCTCCCCTACCATTCCTTACGGAATCCATAGCTTCGGTGGTATGTTTAGCCCCGTTAAATTTTCGGCGCGGCGTCACTCGACTAGTGAGCTATTACGCACTCTTTGAATGGTGGCTGCTTCTAAGCCAACATCCTAGTTGTCTGTGCAACGCCACATCCTTTTCCACTTAACATACACTTTGGGACCTTAGCTGATGGTCTGGGCTGTTTCCCTTTCGACTACGGATCTTATCACTCGCAGTCTGACTCCCGAGTACAAGTTGCCGGCATTCGGAGTTTGACTGAATTCGGTAACCCTGTGGGGGCCCCTAGTCCAATCAGTGCTCTACCTCCGGAACTCTTCACCTCGAGGCTAGCCCTAAAGCTATTTCGGGGAGAACCAGCTATCTCCAGGTTCGATTGGCATTTCACCGCTACCCACACCTCATCCCCGCACTTTTCAACGTGCGTGGGTTCGGACCTCCAGTCAGTGTTACCTGACCTTCATCCTGGACATGGGTAGATCACCTGGTTTCGGGTCTACGACGACGGACTGATGCGCCCTATTCAGACTCGCTTTCGCTGCGGCTCCGCCTCATCAGCTTAACCTTGCCCGCCATCGTAACTCGCCGGTTCATTCTACAAAAGGCACGCCATCACCCGTTAACGGGCTCTGACTACTTGTAGGCATACGGTTTCAGGATCTATTTCACTCCCCTTCCGGGGTGCTTTTCACCTTTCCCTCACGGTACTGGTTCACTATCGGTCACTAGGAAGTATTTAGCCTTGGGAGATGGTCCTCCCGGATTCCGACGGGGTTTCACGTGTCCCGCCGTACTCAGGATCCACTCTGGAGGGGATAAGATTTCGGCTACAGGGCCGTCACCTTCTCTGGCCGACCTTTCCAGGTCGTTCACCTATCCTATCCCTTTGTAACTCCGTATAGAGTGTCCTACAACCCCAGGAAGCATGCTTCCTGGTTTGGGCTGTTCCCGTTTCGCTCGCCGCTACTCAGGGAATCGAATTTTCTTTCTCTTCCTCCGGGTACTTAGATGTTTCAGTTCCCCGGGTTTGCCTCACACCGTGCTATGTATTCACACGGGTGTCCCGCCAGTCTCCCGGCGGTGGGTTCCCCCATTCGGATACCTCTGGATCAAAGTGCACTTACCACTCCCCAGAGCATTTCGCTGTTCGTCGCGTCCTTCATCGGCTCCTAGTGCCAAGGCATCCACCGTACGCCCTTTCTACCTTGATCTAGCGTTTCTAAGACACACGGTCCGAACGGACCATGCATATTTTTCTTGGTTTGATGTCTTGATGAATCTTCAGTTTTCAA
>NZ_SJVC01000014.1:0-1834 GCF_004337165.1 Exiguobacterium sp. SH0S1
GAGGGCACTGAAAAACCTCCGCTCTATCCGAGCGTGAACAGAAAAAAGGGCGATTGGACCGACTCAAGTCGGGACAATCGCTCTTTTTCCTTGCCCTTATCCTGTTTTTTCTTTTGAGAGGGTGATGATCCGCTTCAGGTTTACCGCGATGATCGCCATCACGCTCTGTAACGTCATGCCTTTCAGGTCTGACGTTTTGTTTCGCGCCAGACCTTGCGGGTTCTTCAGTTGGCTGTTCTTCGGCTCAATCGCGAAGCGCTTCCGGTGATGGTCCTTGAACTCATCGGTCTGCTCGTATTCGAGCTGTTCGCTATGTTCCCTCGATTTCAATGACACACTGTACGTTTTCGAATTGGCGCCATCCTTGTAACAACCTTCACGCAATGGGCATCGTTTACACAGCTCAATATCAAAATAATGCGTCTCTTTTTGATTCTTACCGATGTTCTTCGTGCCTGTCCGGGCCTTACGGATGGCCATGTGCCCGGCGGGGCAGACGTAGCGTTCCGCATCTTTATTGTAAGTGAACCCCTCGCCGCGGTTCTCTGCAGGGGAATAGACACGGGGGTTCAATGGGGCGACGAGCTTACATCCTTGTGAGGCGGCATAGATCAGGTTGTCTCGGCCCGAATAGGCCGCATCGCCCACGATGTGGTCGAACTCGGCGCCGGCGGCGTGGCTCTTCTCGATGAGGCGAGTCAACTGCTTCCCGTCCGCCGCCTCGCCTGACGTGACAACGACGGCCGTGATGATGCCTTCTTCCGTCATCGCGAGGTGATGCTTGTAGCCGAAGAAGGAGGAGTCGGCGCTCTTGTGCCCGGTCCGGGCATCGCTGTCCTTGGACACCTGTAGCTCGACATGCGCGTCCTCGGCGAGCTCGCGGACACGGTTCACCCTGTCGCGGATGTGCTCCCGCATCATCAGCTCGGGCATCTCGGACTCTACGGTCTCCGCCACGGCGAGCGCATAGGCGAGCAGCTGGTCGATGTCGTGCTCATCGACTTTCTCAGGGAAACGCCCCTTCGCATCGGCCGATGCCTGATAGCACGCTTGGCGCAGATGCTTCGCCTCCTCGATGATCGCCTGCCCAATCGGCTTCTGCCCGTACCGGGCCCGGGAATGGGTCGAATCGACGATCAGCGTCCGTCCCTTCAGCAGCCCCATCTCTTTCGCGACCTCGACCGTGTGTGCGAGCAGTTTGTCGAGCAGTTTGTCGTCGTCCATGCGTTGGCGGCGGAATTTCGTGAGCGAGGACGGGTTGATGACGCCGTCCTCCGGCGCGAGATCCAGGAAATACTTATAGGTGAGGTCGGTCCTCGCCCGTCTGACGAGATCGACATCCGATAGGTTCGAGTGCGCCTTGAGGAACAGATATTTGAACATCCGGACAGGATGGACGGCCATCCGCCCGTTGTCGTGACAATACGTGTCCGCGAGCAGGTCGGTGACGAAATCGAACGATACGAGATCGTGGATGAGCCGTAGCTCGTCATCGGCAGGGATCAACAGATCGTAAAGCGCCGCATACGGGCTCGGCGGCATGTTCGGCAGGTCTGGCATCATCGGGATCGCCTCCAGGATGTGTAGTTATAGCCAGTTTAGTCCGAAACGGCAAGGACGTACAGCGTCGCCCCGAGGGCACGCCGACTCCCGGGGGAACAGCGGGCAAGGCGAGACCCAGCAGCGACATCGTCGCGATGCGGCTCGCTGACCGCCCCCAGGAAAGCGGCGTGCCGGACAGGGCGGCTTGAAGGGAAATGAAAGCAGAGGAGCGCCATCCCATCCGGGATGACGCTCCTCTGCTCAAAATTATTTGAAGTTTTTCAGTGCCCTC
>NZ_SJVC01000015.1:0-1685 GCF_004337165.1 Exiguobacterium sp. SH0S1
TGATATGCTCCCCAATAGGTAGACAGATGAAATAACAAATCTGTTTATCTATTGGGGAGTGTTTTTTTATGGCGAGAAGTCGGCATTCGATTGAACAAAAACTGAGTGCACTACGTATGCTGGAAGAAGGAACATGCACCTGGAAGGAAATCGAGGAGGCTCATGACGTCTCTATGGATACCCTTCAGTTGTGGAAAGTGAAATTCGATACCGGTGGGATCGATGCGTTGAAGGAGTCGAAGACATGGAAACATTACACCAAGGAACAGAAGATCGCGGCCGTACGTGACTATCTCGATGGGTTCACCAAAATGGAGATTCTCTCCAAATATCATATTAGTAGTTGGTCGGTTCTATATCGGTGGATCAAGAAGTATACTGGTCATAGCGAGTTAACAGATTCGAGAAAAGGGATGGATCGAGCTATGGCCAAAGGGAGAAAGACAACATTCGAGGAACGCATGGAGATCGTCAGGTATTGCCTGGACAACGGACGGAACTATCAACGGACGGCCGAGATATTCGCCGTGTCGTACCAGCAGGTCTATGGCTGGACGAAAAAATATGACGCCGACGGCGTGCACGGGCTCGAGGACCGGCGCGGACGGACAAAGCAAGAAGAGGAACTGACCAACGAGGAGAAGCTTGAACGTCGCATCCAACAGATCGAGCGGGAGAACGAGCGCCTTCGGGCCGAGAACCTGTTCCTAAAAAAGTTAGAGGAGATCGAGAGGAGAGGTTGATCAGCCAGATCCGGCTACAATTGCGTTACACGGCCATCAAGGAAATGTCGATAAGCGACACGTTCCCGGTCGTGCTCTTATGCGAGATCGCGCAGGTCTCACGGGCCGCCTATTATAAATGGTTAAAACGTACCGTCTCGGTACGCGAGGAAGAGAACTTGAGTCTACTGGAGGACATCCGTCTCCTCTACGACCAGGTGAACGGGACCTACGGGTATCGACGGATCACCATGACGGTCAATCGGAGACGACGCCAGCATGGCCTACCGGCATACAACGAGAAGCGGGTCTATCGTCTCATGCGCATCCACGAGATCCGTTCGGTCATCCGCCAGAAGCGAAAACGGTACAAAAAGTCTTCACCGCAGCATGTGGCCGAGAACCTGATGAACCGAGAATTCAGCGCGTCCCGACCGGACGAGAAATGGTGCACCGACGTCACCGAGTTCAAATATGGCGCCGGGAGGAGGGCGTATCTGAGCGCGATCATCGACCTCTATGACGGCTCGATCGTCGCCTATCGCATCGGGAAATCCAACAACAATGGGCTCGTCTTCCAGACGATGATCCCAGCGATCGCGGGGCTCCGTACAGGAGCGGGTCCGATGATCCATAGCGACCGAGGGTTTCAATATACATCGAGAGGGTTCAAACGCATGGTGGAAGACGCAAAACTGACCCACAGCATGTCTCGCGTCGGACGTTGTCTCGACAACGCCCCGATCGAGGGTTTTTGGGGTACCCTGAAAGTCGAGATGTACTACCTGCGTGAGTTCCAGGCCTATAGCGAACTCACGTCGGCCATCGAGGCCTACATATCGTTCTACAACCATGATCGTCTCCAGAAACGACTAAACGGCTTGAGCCCTGTCGAATACAGGGCTCAAGCCGCATAGGCTGGTTTTCATTATTTACCCTGTCTACTTGACGGGGAGCAGTTCA
>NZ_SJVC01000017.1:0-1127 GCF_004337165.1 Exiguobacterium sp. SH0S1
ATGGTCGGGAAGACAGGATTCGAACCTGCGACCCCTTGGTCCCAAACCAAGTGCTCTACCAAGCTGAGCTACTTCCCGTTATAAATGGTGCACCCTGAGAGATTCGAACTCCCGGCCTTTAGATTCGTAGTCTAACGCTCTATCCAGCTGAGCTAAGGGTGCATAAAATGCGGTCGAGAGGACTTGAACCTCCACGGTGTTAACCACCACTAGGCCCTCAACCTAGCGCGTCTACCGATTCCGCCACGACCGCGTATTAATGGAGCGGAAGACGGGATTCGAACCCGCGACCCCGACCTTGGCAAGGTCGTATTCTACCACTGAACTACTTCCGCAATATGAGTTTTGATTAGAGATGCGGGTGAAGGGACTCGAACCCCCACGTCAAGGACACTAGATCCTAAGTCTAGCGCGTCTACCAATTCCGCCACACCCGCATATAATATTCAAATATAACTATTAATTAATGAGAAATGGTGAGCCATGCAGGGCTCGAACCTGCGACCCTCTGATTAAAAGTCAGATGCTCTACCAACTGAGCTAATGGCTCATTAATTTAAAATGGGGCGACTGAAGGGAATTGAACCCTCGAATGCCGGAATCACAATCCGGTGCGTTAACCACTTCGCCACAATCGCCATGAAAAAATGGTGCCGGCGAAAGGATTTGAACCCTCGACCCTCTGATTACAAGTCAGATGCTCTACCAACTGAGCTACACCGGCAGGTGTAAATGGTGGCTTTGGACGGAATCGAACCGCCGACACAAGGATTTTCAGTCCTTTGCTCTACCAACTGAGCTACAAAGCCAACTTATTAAGTTTAAATTAAAAATGGCGGTCCCGACGGGATTCGAACCCGCGATCTTCTGCGTGACAGGCAGACATGTTAACCGCTACACCACGGGACCGTTTGTAAAACTATTTGTATCGACTCCACCTATTTTAAATGTCAATTAGGATAAAGTCAATAAGTTTTGTAAAAAAATAAAAAGCCTGGCAACGTCCTATCCTCACAGGGGGAGACCCCCAACTACTTTCGGCGCTGAAGCGCTTAACTTCCGTGTTCGGCATGGGAACGGGTGTGGCCGCTTCGCTATCGCCACCAGACAAGGGAATTGTTCCCTGA
>NZ_SJVC01000018.1:0-1072 GCF_004337165.1 Exiguobacterium sp. SH0S1
CGACTTGCATGTATTAGGCACGCCGCCAGCGTTCGTCCTGAGCCAGGATCAAACTCTCCAAAGAATTTGATATAGCTCTTGAAAATGACGAAGCTTGCGCTTCAATCAAAACTTGTAAAACTTTTTTTGCCTCATCGTTCAGTTTTCAAAGTTCGTCAGTTAAAGAATTGGTGGAGCCTAGCGGGATCGAACCGCTGACCTCCTGCGTGCAAGGCAGGCGCTCTCCCAGCTGAGCTAAGGCCCCAAAATTTATGATGGTCGGGAAGACAGGATTCGAACCTGCGACCCCTTGGTCCCAAACCAAGTGCTCTACCAAGCTGAGCTACTTCCCGTTATAAATGGTGCACCCTGAGAGATTCGAACTCCCGGCCTTTAGATTCGTAGTCTAACGCTCTATCCAGCTGAGCTAAGGGTGCGAGACGAATGATTCCCAATGGGATATATAGATGGTACCGAGGGCCGGACTTGAACCGGCACGAGGAAACCCTCGCAGGATTTTAAGTCCTGTGCGTCTACCAATTCCGCCACCCCGGCAAGGTATAATTAGTGCGGTAGACTTTTTTTAAAAATGGTGCCGGCGAAAGGATTTGAACCCTCGACCCTCTGATTACAAGTCAGATGCTCTACCAACTGAGCTACACCGGCAGGTGTAAATGGTGGAGGATGACGGGATCGAACCGCCGACCCCCTGCTTGTAAGGCAGGTGCTCTCCCAGCTGAGCTAATCCTCCGATATGTATGCCTGGCAACGTCCTATCCTCACAGGGGGAGACCCCCAACTACTTTCGGCGCTGAAGCGCTTAACTTCCGTGTTCGGCATGGGAACGGGTGTGGCCGCTTCGCTATCGCCACCAGACATATATGAGATTAACATTATCTTTACATAATGTCAAACTTTTTTTGAAAGATTACTCTCTCAAAACTGAAGATTCATCAATACAAACCATTTCTAGATCAAAGCCTCGACCGATTAGTATCATTCAGCTCCACACGTCGCCGTGCTTCCACCCATGACCTATCTACCTCATCGTCTCTGAGGGGTCTTTCTTGATTGCTCAAAGGGAAATCTCATC
>NZ_SJVC01000019.1:0-466 GCF_004337165.1 Exiguobacterium sp. SH0S1
GCCGCCGAAGGTGGGACAGATGATTGGGGTGAAGTCGTAACAAGGTAGCCGTATCGGAAGGTGCGGCTGGATCACCTCCTTTCTAAGGAAAATGCCCATGTGGCATGCCCATCGTTCAGTTTTGAGAGACCAAATCTCTCGACAAATCAAATTATGAGGGCCTATAGCTCAGCTGGTTAGAGCGCACGCCTGATAAGCGTGAGGTCGGTGGTTCGAGTCCACTTAGGCCCACCATTTTTTTGAGAATTCCCTTATATGGGGCCTTAGCTCAGCTGGGAGAGCGCCTGCCTTGCACGCAGGAGGTCAGCGGTTCGATCCCGCTAGGCTCCACTTTGTTCCTTGAAAACTGAAGATTCATCAAGACATCAAACCAAGAAAAATATGCATGGTCCGTTCGGACCGTGTGTCTTAGAAACGCTAGATCAAGGTAGAAAGGGCGTACGGTGGATGCCTTGGCACTAGGAGC
>NZ_SJVC01000001.1:0-1332357 GCF_004337165.1 Exiguobacterium sp. SH0S1
TCTTCCAGCATACGTAGTGCACTCAGTTTTTGTTCAATCGAATGCCGACTTCTCGCCATAAAAAAACACTCCCCAATAGATAAACAGATTTGTTATTTCATCTGTCTACCTATTGGGGAGCATATCAGAGCAATCGGGTCTCTTGCTGAACATACTCGAGCCTGTAGACACCGTCTGCAGGCTTTTAGGATACAAAAAAACCACTTTTGGCGGGGGACCAAAAGTGGCGTAAGCGTTATGTGATCCGTTCATCGGGGAAACGAACGAATCGGACGTGATGAACCCTAAAGATGTGCCTCGTTTCATGGGGAATGAAACGATGGGGCATCTTCGCTGAAGTAGGATGCTTGATGGACTAAGGGGGAACATCAGATGCATGCTATTCCAGCAACGGGAAACGAGTGGGGAAACTCGCTCATCACTTTTTTCTCGGGTGTGACAAGTTCAAAACGCGATTGGCTCGGGGAAGCCATTCGATCGCTACAGGTGTAACAAACGTTACAATACTGCTTGAACTCGATATGATGTTATCACGTCTGTGACTTGTCGACAAGTGTCGAATCCTCTGTTCACAAAATGTTCAAATTGTCAGAGGTATGTCCTCCAACATCGAACGAGCAGCGAACTGTCCTGAAAGCGTCACCATTGGGCTGCCGCCTCCAGGGTGGGTCGATCCACCCGCAAACCAGATGTTCGAGACGTCTTCCGAGCGCGAGGCCGGACGGAAAAACGCACCTTTTTTCGAGTTTGCTGACGTTCCGTACAACGAGCCGTAATACGCATAAAAATCACGCGTCAAGTCAAGCGGGGTCACGCGGCGGTGGAACAAGACGTCAGCGTCGTCCCAATCGACGCCGAATGTGCGCAGCCGTCGGCGGATCAAATGTTCATACGTCTCGGCATCGATGTCGGTCAAGTGGGCCGGAGCGTTGACGAGGATGAACAGATTGTCACCGGCCTCACCCATGGACGGGTCGGTGTAGGCCGAGTTCGAGATGTAGATCGTCGGTTCGTCGGCGTAGCGCTCTTCGTCGAACAAGGCACGGAACTCAGCCTCGTAATCGTCCGAGAAGTAGACGTTATGATGGGCGAGATTTAGACGTTTGTTCAGTCCGACCATCATGACGAAAGCAGAGACGGATGGCTCGACCGTATCCCGGGTCGGTACAGGGAACGAGGGACGATGGACCGCATCGACGAGCCGAGGATATTGGGTCAACAGCTCCCCGTTCAAAAGGACGGCATCACAAGACATGACTTCTTCATGGTCGATGACGACAGCATGCGCCTTACCGTTCATGACTTCAATCTTTGTGACTTCATGGCCGAGTCGGAACTCGACACCGAGCTCGCTCGCGCGTTTGGCGAAACCTTTGGCAATCGTCCAGTTCCCACCTTTGGCAAAATAGACGCCATCGTTCAACTCGAGATGTGAGATCAAGGCGAACGTGCCGGGTGTGACGTAAGGGCTGCTGCCGATATACGTCGCGTAACGGTCGAGTGCTTGGATGATGCGCGGATCTTTAAAATATTTTTTATGGAGCGCGTGCAAACTCTTAAGCGGATGGACCTTCATCATATCAGCCCAAAGACCTGTGTCGATTTTTGTGTCCATTCGAGTGAAGAAACGATTGTTGGCAATCTCAAATAGCTTTTCAGCCTCGTCCAAATACGCCGCCAATTGATTTTTGTCGGCTTTGTCACCGGTCAAGCGCCGGACTTCAGCTTCCATCTGTTCCCGTTCGGAGTGGAACGTGAACGTCGACCCGTCGGAGAAGTGATTGACCGTATGCGAGTCGAGTTTGACGAGTTCAAAATAATCCTCTGGGTTGGCCCCGCTGTTCCGGATGACGGAACGGAACACGTCCGGCATCGTGATCGTGTTTGGCCCGAAGTCGAAGCGGTGACCGTCCGTGATGATTGGCATGAGCTTACCACCGACGTGTTCATTTTTTTCGATGACGGTCACATCGTACCCGCGAGCCGCTAGTGTGACGGCGGCGCTCAGGCCTCCGAGACCGGCCCCGATAATAGCGATTTGTTTCATTGCAATGCGCCTCCTAACAATTTTCTAATGATACATCCGGCCTTTCCAAGTGATCGGCTTTCGTCTCCATTTTCGGACGACCGCGTTCGTGAGTAGGACGAGGTAGGCAACCAGACTGAACGGATGGAGCCAAAAATGGCGTCCGCCCGACTTCAAGTCGATTGCTAGCCGTGCGAACAAAACGAACAGGCTCGCTCCGAGCGATATCCAGTCTGGTCGGATGAGCAGGAAGATGAACGCCGATAACTGGACGCCGTAGTAAAGGGAAAAATAAAGGGCGATGCCCACTGCTTCATTCATTCCCTTGAATACGTTTTTTGAAAACCCGTTCCAGACTTCCTCGTTCGTCGCATACATATCGCACGTGATATAAGGCGAGACATTGACGAGCGACGTCACTTTTTTACGGCGCTTAAATTCGCGGCATAAATCGATATCATCAATCAGGGAGTCGTGGATCGAGGCGTGACCGCCGACTTCCTCATAACTAGTCCGTTCGACCAAGACGTTCATCCCGTTCGCGGCGGCGAAGGCGGGATGTCTCACTTTTCGCCAAAACAGCGGCAAGTGCTGGGCGATCAAGACGTGTTGCATCGGAATGAGCAGTTTACCGAGCCACGTCGGCGTCGGAAAGCGGGGGAAGCCGGATAAAAAGACGGCGCCTTCCCGGACGAGCGTTCCGTGCATGCGGCCGACGAAGCTCGGATCGATGGTCACATCGGCATCGAGAAACAATAAGTAAGGCTCACGGGTCTGCGTCGCCAATTGATGACAGGCGTGTACTTTTCCGGACCAACCGTCGGTGAGCGGCACACCGCGCAAGATCGTGAACCGGTCGTCCGAGGCGATTTCCCGCACGAGCGCGTCATACGTCCCGTCCTCAGAGCGATCCTCATATAAGTAGACGTGGCAGCCGGCGGTGAGGGCCGGCTTTAAACTGTTGATCAATTTTGGGACGTTCCGCTCTTCGTTGCGGAGCGGAATGCAAATCGCGGTCGGCGGCACCGGGATCGGGGCCGTGAGCGGACGAAGAAATGCCAAGTTGACTAACGTGAAGAGAAACATGAGTCCAGTGAGCACGAATAGGATCATCGTTGTCTCCTCCCGATGTTGAGCAAGTGCTCCGTCCAGTCGGCGAGCCCGCGTCGTGGCGGAAACAACGACATGTACCGGTCCGACTGGGCGATCACATCGGCGCGCGTGTCGTCATAGAGCTGTTCGAGCGCTGTGGCGAGCTCTTGCTTTTGCTCCCGGCGTGTCGTCGAGACGACGGTATGGGTCCGGAACCGGACGTAGACGACCGGGGACGCATGCGACGCGAACGCGTAGTAGATGGCACAAAGCCGGACCTCGGGTTTTGCGAGTAGCATCGTCGCACCGGCCCCGATCTCAAGCGGCCGGTGCTCTTGCGGGTATTCGCGGCCTTGCGGGAACACCCACACCGATTTCCCGACGGACAAAAGCTGATTGGCATAGTTGAGAGAAGCGCGAATGTCGGATAACTTCCCTTTTTTGATGGAAAAGGCGCCTAAGTGACGGAAGAACGGAAAGCGTCGCAATCCGTCCTCATCCATCAGGACGTGAACGTCGTGCCGTAAATAATACTCGTTCAACATGAGCAAGATAAGTCCGTCCCACCAAGAGCTGTGTGTGCTTAAAAAGAGGCCCGGCGTCGGAACGTCATCAGCCCGAACGTTGATCGTGTGAAAGAACGGTCGGATCTGGCGTTCTTTGACGAACGTTGAAAAGATGTTACTGAACCATTTCTTTTTGTTCGCTTCGATCATGACGCAACCTCCGTTCCAAATAGATGACGCTTGCCGTTACAATACTTAGCACACCGATCCCATAAAGACCGGCGTTGACCGCGGTGACGCCGAACAAGGCGTGAAGCATGACGAACAAGTAGCGTCCGTGCATAAGTAAAGTCGGCTCTGCTTCGACTTCGAAGCGGTCGAGTAACCATGAGAAGATGAGCGACAGTCCGAACCATCCGACGAAGTTTTGCGTCGGGATGTCATAATAGAGACCATCATTGGCCCATTCCCAGTAGCCTTTCACGTTGGCTGCGACCGGATCGATCGCCATGTCTAACCAGACCGCCAAAAATGGGACGAGCCAGAGCGTCCGTCGCTTGAACGCGAACAGGCGGGCGACAGCGAAACTTGCGCCGATGACGGCGAGCCAGGCCGCGCCAATCGTGACGGGTACGCCGAACACGGTCGGACCGAACGCTTCGGCATAAATGTACTCGCTGAAAGGGAACCCGGTTTTGACACCGAGCGTCTCGACAGCGATCGAGCCGAAAAAGATGAACGGCACGATGAAACGTGCGTGACGGACCCCGTCGGCAATGACCCACCCTCCGATGAGGCCGGCGAGCCATAAGAAGACCGGGTTCGCCCATTCGAGCCAACTCGGCAGTAAATCAAAGCCGACGAGAACAACGCCGACGACGTACCAGACTAAAAATAATTTCCAAATCCATGGATACACTTTCATCAAATCACCTCACCTTCTATTCTAAAGAGGTTTTTGACATCCGTCTAATGAATGCATGCACAAAAAAAGAGCCCCTGCTAGAGGGACTCATCAATTCGCCATGCGCTTCCGTTTTTTCACAAATGAGAAAGCGATGAACAAGATGTAGAACGGGATGGCGATGAACCAAAATGTCGGCCATTCTTTCCACCGGGCGAACGTCATATACGTCAAATAGACGAGACTGAACGTGATGATGAACGAGTGACGCGGCAACGGCACGTCTTTAAAACTCGGAATACGAACCCGGCTCACCATGAGCAAGGCGAGACCGGTAAAGAAGATCGGGGTGAGCAGTTCGTTGACGCGGTCGCCAAACGTCGTCACGACGGCGAGCAATCCACCGGCTGCCGTGATCGGGACACCTGAGAAATAGCTGGCCGTGACGTTCGTCGCCGACAAGTTGAACCGGGCTAGGCGATAGGCGCCGAAGAGCGGGAATAGGGCGGCGAAGAAGAGCCCGTAGTTTCCGTAATCGATAAAGAACGTATAGTAAGCGAGCAGCGCCGGGGCGACGCCGAACGTGACGACGTCAGCGAGCGAATCAAGCTCTTTTCCGAAGTCACCGTCTACCCCGAGCATACGGGCGAGACGGCCGTCGAGGCTGTCGAGCATCATCGCGATGATGATCAGGAGTGTCGCATTCGAGAAATCGCCCCGCGCGGCGTAGACGATGGCGAGGACGCCACAAAATAAGTTACCGAATGTAAATGAGTTAGGAACCCACGATCGGATTCGTTCTTTCCACATAGTATTGCCTCCATCTTTGTCATTGAGTGAACCAGCGGCCGTCCGTGAAGCGGATCAAGTCGTCCGGTGTTAATTCGATTTGATAGCCACGTTTTCCAGCCGAGATGATGATCTTGTCTTTTTGTTTCGCGCTGTCATGCAAGAAGACAGGGAAGCGCTTTTTCGCTCCGATCGGCGAGACGCCGCCGCGGATATAGCCGGTCAGCGCTTCAAGCTCTTTCATCGGGACGGGCGACGCTTTCTTCGCCCCCCACGCTTTAGCGGCTGCCTTTAAATCAATATCTAAATCTCCTGAGATGAGGAAGAAGGCGTACTTCCGTTGCTCGTTCTCGAGGCAAATCGTCTTATACAGTTGGTCGAGCGGCTTATCGAGTGATGCGGCGACATGTTTTGCGGAGACATCGGACTCATCCACTACATAAGAATGATAAGTGAACGGGATGTTCCGTTGTTTTAATTGTCTTGCGGCATTCGTCAGTTGCACCAGTCCCACCCTTTCGTTGAACGACTCCTCTAAGAATAGCAAATAGTGGTAGCGTCGGGCAATCGAACTTGAAAAGTTTTGGTGTCAGGAAGGAAACAGAATGACCGATAGAGAAATGAACAGTGATTCATTTTTTTTAAAAGGGGGATTATTTCATGGAAACAATTCAAGTGGAACGGCACAACGGGGTAGGCTGGCTCAAATGGAACCGTCCGGAAAAATTGAACGCGCTGAACGAGACGTTGTTACGCGAAGCGAGACAGGCGCTCGGACAACTTGAAGCCGACGAATCGGTCCGGGTCATCGTGCTGATCGGGGAAGGGCGCGCCTTCTCGTCCGGTCAAGACTTGACGATCGAGAGTGACGCCGATTATGGCACGTATTTAGAGGACGTCTACCATCCGCTCGTCCGGGCACTCTCGGATTGCCAGAAGCCAATCATTGCCGGCATCCACGGTGTCGTCGCTGGGGCAGGACTCAGTCTGGCGCTTGCGGCCGACGTTCGCCTCGTCGCCCGTTCGACGAAGTTCAGCTCAGCGTTCATCAAGATCGGCCTCGTCGCCGACGCCGGTGGGCCATATCATTTGCGTCGTTTGATGCGCCAAGACGTCGCGCTCGATTGGATGTGGAGCGGCAGCACGATCGACGCCGAAAGGGCTGAGGCGTTCGGTCTCGTCACTGAACTCATCGAGGATGAGGCGTATCTTGCCCGTCTCACGGCCTACGCCGAGACGCTCGCGGCAAAATCACCGACGGCCGTACAAGGGATGAAGGCACTCCTTCGCGAGTCATCGTTTGAAGACGGGCTCGCGCAAGAGGTCCACTGGCAACGGGAATGCGGCAAGACCGAGGTTCATCAACGGGCGATGCAAGCATTTTTAAGTAAAAAATAAGGGAAGCGGTCGTGTTGACCGCTTCCCTTATTCGTTCAAGAGGATGGTTTGGCTTCGAACTGGAAGCCTTTTTGTTGCCACTTGCCGTACTTCCACCGTCGGAAAGCGAAGAAGCCGCGGAACCACTCGTCGAGCGAGAACGCAAGCCAAATCCCGAGCACACCGAGTCCGAAATGAATCCCGAACAAGTAACTGAAGACGACGGCGACGCCCCACATCGAGGCGATCCCAATCATGACCGGGAAGCGGACGTCTCCGACCGACTTGAGTGACCCCATCAGAACGATGTTCATGGCGCGACCCGGCTCAAGAATGAGCGTCGCCCATAGGATCGGGATACCGACGGCGATGATGTCCGGGTTCGACGTGAACAAGCCGAGCAAGGATTTCCCGAACACGGCGAGGCCGAGTGAGGCGACGAGCGAAGAGAACATGGCGATCTTCAACGTCCGGACTGCCCGAGTATACGCCTCCTTGAACCGCTTCCCGCCGACGTCGCGGGCAATCAATAGCTGTGTCCCTTGGGCGATGGCGACCGTGAACAAAAATGCGAGCATCGATAAGTTCATCACGTAAACGCGAGCGGCGAGCGAGGCGTCACCCATCGTCGCGATGAAGCCGGTGATGACAATTTGTGAAAACTGGTACGACAAGTTCTCTCCTGCCGAAGGAACACCGATTTGTAAGAGTGCTTGAATATCATCGCGTTTTGGACGGATCAACTCTTTGATCGGGAAACGCATCATGAGGCGGCGTTTGACAATCCAAAACAACAGCACCATGGCCGAAAAACGAGCGATGACGATGGCCCAGGCAACACCGGCGACGCCTGTCACCGGGAGGCCGAACCAGCCGGTCACGGCGAGCATGGCTCCTGCTGCCGTGATGATATCGATCAAAAGCGTCGCGAGCATGGCGTGTTTCGTCATGCCATGGCTACGCAACACCGCGCTGAGCGCCATGATGAGCGCTTCGGTGAAGAGCGATAAGCCGACGATTTGCAAGAACAACAAGCCGTAGTCGAACAGCTCATCCGACAGACCAAACAAGCGAAGGAACGTCTCGCCGAACAAGAAGACGACGACGACCATGATGACGCCGAGCCACATGTTCAAGCTGACGGCGGAGCGGGCGAAGTCCCGACTCTTCTTCATTCGACCGGCACCGATCGCTTGACCGATCAAGATCGTCGCACCGACCGAGGTGACGCTGAAGACGATCAAGAAGACGTTCAACAGTTGGTTGGCGACGCCGACCGCGGAAGCGGCGGCATCGGAATATTGGGCGAGCATGAGCGTGGCGATGATCCCGGTCCCCATGTGGAGCGCGAGCTCGATGAAGATCGGCCACGAGATTTTAAATAGGCTGAGCTGTTCGGTGTCTTTGGTTGGCATGAATGTTCCCCTTTTGTTCAAAAATTCTTTATATGAAATATTTATCTTTTAAAAATTACAATGGTCATGTTACTCCTTTTGAAATGAAAAAGAAAGGGGGTTTACTAAATTATTTCCAACAAAAATAACCACCCAAGCAAATGGGTGGTCAAACGCCGTCATTTTAGTTTCAGAATGGAAGTGCCATACGGTGCAAGTTCGATTTCAAGTGAGTCTACGTCCCGGTCGTTCAGTAAATCGTGGGCACCACCTGTATGCCAGAGCGGGTTGAGCGTAGACACCGTATCTGAGTTATTGAAGTAAATCAAATACGTCTCGTCTTTCGAACTCCGTTCGACGATGAGGGCGTTGTCTTCATCGTCGACGAGGTTGAACCGGTACGATCCGCCGTTCGCGAGCACCGGGTGATCTTTGCGGAGCTGAATCAATTTCTGGACGAAGCGGAACAAGTTACGGTCTTCCTCGGCCTCGTCCCACGGCATGCAGCGGCGGCAGCCCGGATCTTGCTCGCCTTCGAGCCCGATCTCATCACCATAGTAAATACATGGGCTACCCGTATACGTGAGCATCGAAGTCATGAGGAGTTTGAACTTCCCTTTATGCCCTTTTGCCCGAGTGAGGGCTCGTGGGGTGTCATGAGAGTCGATCAAGTTGAACGTCACTTCGTTCACGTTCATCGTGTTCATCATTTCGACGCGCGTCAACTCGTCCCGGAACTGTGACGCCGTCGTCCGATCGAGCGCGAAGTAGTTTAAGCTCGCGTTCGTGAACGGATAGTTCATGACCGCATCGAACTGGTCGCCTTGAAGCCACGGTTGGGCATCGTGCCAAATCTCACCGAGGATGTACGCTTCGGGGTTCGCTTCTTTTACAGTGCGACGGAAGTCACGCCAGAACGCGTGGTCGACCTCGTTCGCGACGTCTAAGCGCCAACCATCGATGCCGAACTCTTCGACCCAATAACGGGCCACATCTAATAGATAAGCTTTCAACGCCGGGTGTTCGGTGTTGATCTTCGGCATGTTCTTCTCGAAAGCGAACGTATCGTAGTTCGGCTTCGGTGCCGTCTCGATTGGGAAGTCGCGGAGATAGAACCAGTCCCGATACTCTGAATGAGGCCCGTTCTCGACGACGTCTAAGAACCAAGGATGGTTGTAGCCGACGTGATTGAATACCGCATCGAGCATGACTTTGATCCCGTTCTCATGAAGCAAGTCGACCAATTGTTTGAACTGCTCTTTCGTCCCGAACTGCGGGTCGATTTCCATATAATCGAGCGTGTCGTATTTATGGTTCGTCGTCGCTTTGAAGATCGGGCAGAAGTAAATGCCGGTGATCCCGAGTTCGACGATGTGGTCCATATGATCAATGATGCCTTGGAAGTCGCCACCGAAGAAGTTTGTGATCGTTGGCTCGGTGCTGTTCCAGGCGAGCGTCCCTTCAGGATCGAGTGACGCGTCTCCGTTCGCGAACCGGTCAGGGAAGATTTGATACCAGACCGTGTCCTTGACCCATGACGGGGCGTGGAAAATGTCGATCGGGTTGATGAACGGGACACAGAAGTAATAACCCGTATCGTCGAGCGGTTTATCTTCGAACCAGCCTTTTTCCGTATAGACGGCCGTCTCGTTGCCGTCATGGAGCCGGAACCCGTAACGGAGGCGACGGAACGGCGGCTTGATCGCGATGAACCAGTAGTCGTACTGGTCGTCGTGGCCGATTTGTTCCATTGGTGTCTCGAACGTGCGCCAGTAGCTCGGTTTGTCCGGGTCAAAGTTCCACATCGCCGGGTCTTCTGAATGCCAGTCGTATGGGTCGTTCCAAATTAAGTCAACAGATTGGATATCATTTCTTTTCGTATGAAACCGAATATGGATCGTTTCCCGGTCGTACTTATAAACGAAAGGGGACATGGCGCGATGATAAATAGCTTCTTTGATCAAGTGAAATCGTTCCTTTCTCGATTGGAGTTGTAACCATTTTACACTGTCTATTCCGAAAAGAAATGACAGTTGCGAAAACGTTTGCTCAAGCAAAGGGTAATAAAGCGTTTACATTTTGTCAATCACTGTTCACGACAATTATTGAACAATTGAACACATAAAAGTTGAAAAAGAGATAAATGGGATACCTACGAGAAAAAATCGAAAAAAAAAGTCTTGTAAAACGCTTACACAACTGTATAATAAAAATTGAGGTGAGGATGCAAACGTTTTCACTGAATGACTGATTTCGTAGCGGAGTTGATTAAAATCAGTCGTTCAGTACGTGTGCGCAAATCTGACCATACTAATTTCCTTGGGGAGGTTTTTCATCATGAAGATGAAAAAAATGGTAGCAGGACTTTCAACAGCAGTATTAGCATTCGGTGCACTTGCTGCATGTGGTGGCGGTACGGATAACGGTTCTACTAACGAAGGCGGTTCTACTAGCGAGAACAAGCCAGAAAAAATCGTAATTTGGGAAGATATTGAAAAGTCGGAAACGACGAAAGAAGTTGCGAAAGCGTTTGAAGAAGAACACGGCGTCGCAGTAGAAGTCGTCGAAGTTCAAATGACGGACCAAAAAGACAAGTTGGCGCTTGACGGCCCAGCTGGTAAAGGTCCAGATATCGTTCTCGTACCGCATGACCAAATCGGCACGATCGCTGACCAAGGTCACTTGGCACCGCTCGCTGACGAAGGTGCGCTCGAAGCGTTCACAGATGCTTCGAAATCGGCTGTCATGTTCGACGGACAAGCTTACGGCTATCCTAAATCAGTTGAAACACCAGTCCTCATGTACAACAAGGATTTGGTTTCAGAAGCTCCTGCGTCAATGGACGACCTTTACAAGTTGTCTACAGATCTTAAAGATAAAGGCGAGTACGGCTTCCTCGGTCTTTGGGATAACTTCTACTTCGCTCACGGTGTAGTTGCTGGCTTCGGCGGTTACGTCTTCAAAGAAGACGGCGGCGCGCTCGACCCAACCGACATCGGCTTGAACAACGAAGGCGCAGTCGAAGGATTCGACTACATCGGCAAATGGTACCAAGAAGGCCTCTTCCCTAAAGGATTGATCGGCGAGTCTGGTGGCCAAGCGATGGACCAACTCTTCACTGAGAAGAAAGCACACACAGTTATGAACGGACCTTGGGCTGTTGCTGGTTACGAAGATGCTGGCGTCAACCTCGGAGCGGCGGCGATGCCAACACTTCCGAACGGTGAGCCAATCAAGACGTTCATGGGTGTGAAAACATATGCACTCTCTGCTTACACTGAGAACCAAGAGTGGGCTGAAATGTTCCTCGCAGAACTTACAAATGAAGAGAACGCATTGAAAATGTTTGAAGCATACAACGAGATCCCACCGGTAGCAGCACTCGAGACGAATGAGACAATCACGGCGAACGAAGTTGCGAAAGCGGTATTCGATCAAGCGACAAATGCAATCCCAATGCCTAACATTCCTGAAATGGGACAAGTTTGGGAGCCAATGGCACAAGCGCTTCAGCTCGTAGCGACTGGCAAGCAAGATGCACAAAAATCAGCTGACGATGCTGTTAAAGTCATCGAGCAACAAATCCAAGCAAACAACCAATAAGGATGTGAAATGACGGGGTACGCCACATGGCGTTCCCCATCATTTTCTGAAATTGAGCAAACGCTTGCTCGATTGATTTGCTCAAATTGAAAGGAGAAATTGAGGATGGCTTCAATTCCGAACCCAAAAACACCGGAACAACGACCGGACAAACCGACCAATCATGCTCGGAACGCCGCATTACTCTCGATCATTCCGGGAGCAGGGCAGTTCTATAACAACCAACGTGCGAAGGCGATCGCGTTCTTTATCGTCATCATGTCTTATTTTGCAGTAAACTACGATCTGTTTTTCAAAGGGGCGGGCGCCGGACCTGGTGACCGTGGTGGCCTTTGGGGATTGATCACGCTTGGCGAAGTAGCAGGACCTCGTAACGACCACTCCATCTTCTTGATGGTAGAAGGTATTGTCGCAATAATCTTACTGTTCTTCGGTATCGCGTTCTACATTTGGAACATTCGTGACGCTTACCGAGTCGGTCGCATTCGTGATCAGCACCTAAACGTGCCAACGTTCCAAGTGCAACTTCGCAACTTGCGCGACCATGGATTCCCATACTTGATGTTGATCCCGTCGCTTATCTTGCTCGTCTTCACAGTCGTGTTGCCGCTGATCTTTACGTTCTTGATCGCGTTCACGAACTATCGTTACAACAATGCGCCACCGGCAAAACTCGTCGAGTGGATCGGGTTCGAAAACTTTACGCGCATCTTTGAAATCGACATTTGGCGCGACACGTTCGTCGGCGTTCTTGGTTGGACGCTCGTCTGGACGGTCGCTTCAACGGTCGGTGTCATCGCGATCGGGATTTTCCTTGCCGTTCTGTTGAACCAAGAAGGACTTCGGTTCCGTCGCTTGTTCCGTTCAATCTTGATCTTGTCATGGGCCGTACCAGCGTTCATCACGATCTTGATTTTCCGCTCGATGTTCAATGAGTCGTTCGGTGTGTTCAATACGACAATCCTGCCGGCCTTCGGTCTCGATCCGATTAACTGGATGACCGACCCGACAGCGACACGTAGTGCGCTCATCTTGATTCAATGGTGGCTCGGTTTCCCGTTCATCATGACGCTCATGACCGGTGTCTTGCAGTCGATCCCGGGTGACTTGTATGAAGCTGCGACGATTGACGGCGCGAACATCTTTGATAAGTTCCGTCTGATCACATTGCCGATGCTCTTGTTCGCAACAGCACCGATTCTCATCACGCAGTTCACGTTCAACTTTAACAACTTTAACATCATCTATCTCTTCAACGGTGGTGGGCCGGCTGTCCCAGGACAAACTGCCGGTGGTACCGACATCTTGATTTCATGGATTTACAAATTGTCGCTCGGGGCCAACCCGCAATACGGACTTGCGGCTGCGATCACGCTCATCTTGTCATTCTTCATCATGACACTAGCCGTCATCCAGTTCCGTCGGACAAAATCTTTCAAAGACGAGGATATGGTCTGATATGAAAAAACAAAAACGAATCAATTTGGCGTTCTCTTATGTCATCTTGACGCTTGCGTCGATCATTATTCTCTATCCGATGCTTTGGGTAGTAGGAACGTCATTTAACCCGGGTCGTACGATCACGTCAACGATCATCCCATCAAACCCAACGCTCATTCACTATAAAAACTTGTTTGATCTAACAATTTCGGATTATAGTCTATGGTATGTGAACACATTGAAGATCGCTTTCATCACGATGGCGCTCGCTGTAATTTTAGTTACGATTACTGGTTATGTGTTCTCGCGTTACCGTTTCGTCGGACGGAAGAACTCGCTCATCTTGTTCCTCGTCTTGCAGATGGTCCCGCAATTCGTTGCCATCATCGCGATTTTTGTGTTACTCAACATGCTCGGCCTTCTTGATACGCATACAGCGCTGATCTTGCTGTACGCCGGTGGGGCGATTCCGATGAACACGTACCTGGCGAAAGGTTACTTCGATACGATTCCGAAGGAGCTCGATGAGGCTGCTCGGATGGATGGTGCCGGTCACCTCCGTATCTTCTGGCAAATCATTTTGCCGCTCGCGAAGCCAATTGTCGCAACGATCGCCTTGTTCAACTTCATGGGCCCGTTCAACGACTTCATCTTGGCATCGCTCGTCCTGCGTACTCCTGAGAAGCAGACGCTAGCGGTTGGACTTTACAATATGATCTCGCGACAATTCGACAACAACTTTACGTTGTTCGCGGCAGGAGCCGTCCTTTCGGCCCTCCCGATCGTCCTCTTGTTCTTCATATTCCAACGTTACTTCGTCTCCGGTCTCACTGCGGGTGGTACGAAAGGTTAATACTCAAAAAGGGGGAAGCGATATGAGGCGAGGCGTCGTGCTCGTTCTCCTGTCGCTTCTTTTGTTTCCTACAATCGTCGGAGCGAAAGAAGCAGCAACATGGGAACAAGAACGCATGTACTTTATTATGGTCGACCGGTTCGTTGACGGGAATCCTGACAACAACGACCAAGTCGACAAGAATGATCCAAAAGCGTTTCACGGAGGCGACATTCAAGGTGTAATCGAGAAGCTCGACTACATCGAGTCGCTCGGATTTACGTCGATTTGGTTGACGCCGGTGTTTCAGAACATGCCGGACGGGTACCACGGCTACTGGATCAAAGATTTTTATGACATCGATCCCCAGTTTGGGACGAAAGAAGATTTGCAAGAACTCGTCGATGAGGCGCATAAGCGCGATATGAAAGTCATTCTTGACTTCGTCGTCAACCATGTCGGTCCGAAACATCCGTGGGTCGAGGAACGACCGGACTGGTTCCATGACGAGTTGCCGATCGTGCTTTGGCAAGACCAAGAGCAAGTCGAGACGCACTGGTTGTTCGACTTGCCGGACTTTAAAACGGAAGACCCTGAAGTGAAAGATTATTTGATCGACGCCGCTACTTATTGGATTGAGGAGACCGGCATCGATGGCTATCGACTCGATACGGTCCGCCACGTCGACAAACCGTTTTGGAAAGATTTTGTCGAAGCGGTGCGGGCGGTCGACCCTGACTTTTACTTGTTGGCCGAAGTGTTCGACCCGAATCCACAATACGTCGCTGAGTACGACGATTTAGGATTTAACAGCGTCACAAACTTTACGTTCTATGATCGCGTCTCGAAGACGATGACGCAAAAGCACGCCAACGTCGACGAAATCGATGTGGCGGCAAGCTACGCTGAGACGTTTTTCAACGATCCGAACCAAATGGCGACGTTCCTAGACAACCATGATGTCGAGCGGTTCATGCACGTCGCTGGACTTGGTGGAGCCGAGTCGGCAGAACGGCGACTTCGCCTAGCACTGTTCACGCTCTATGCGTCGCCTGGTATGCCGATTTTATTCCAAGGGACAGAAAACGCGCAAACCGGTGGGGCCGATCCGGCCAACCGGGTGATGACGGATTTCCCAGGGAATGAAGAGTTACATGAATACGTCGCGACGATGAACCGGATGCGGGAAGACTATCCCGTCTTCGCCACTGGAGAGCAACGAATGATTGCCTCGAAAGACGGCATGGCCGTGTTCGAGCGTCGCGACGGCGATGAGGTCGCCTTGTACGCCATCAATATGAACGATGAGGATACAGAGATTGAATTCGAGGTAAGCGAAGTCGGTGAAAATCAACGGCTCCGCGGTCTCTTGTTCTCACAACTTGTCACGGAAAAACGTGGCACGTTCACCATCAAGCTCGCTGGCGAAAGCGCCAACGCCTATGTCGTCGAAGAATCGGAAGTGAACATGTGGACGATTGGTCTGCTCGTCGTCGCGATTCCGCTGTTCTTGACGGGTCTGGTCATGTGGAAGCGCCGCAAGAGCGTGAGCTGAATACCCTGTCGCAGGGAACAATGAATTAACGGAAGCAAGGGGGAGCACCATGCAAATCACGATCAAAGATGTCGCCAAGCACGCCAACGTCGCACCGTCGACAGTGTCCCGCGTCATCGCCAACAGTCCGCGAATTAGCCAGAAAACGAAAGAACGTGTTCGTAGTTCGATGGAAGAACTCGGGTACCATCCGAACATCCATGCAAGAAGTCTCGCCAACCGCTCGACACAATCGATTGGTCTTGTCATGCCGAGCGCGGCGACGAAAATACTCCAAAATCCGTTCTTCCCGGAAGTGTTGCGCGGAATCAGTACGAAAGCCCATCAAAACGGTTATTCGTTGTACATGACGACTGGTGTGACCGAAGAAGAAGTGCTATCGGGTGTCATCGAGATGGTCCAAGGTCGCCGGGTCGACGGTGTCATCGTCCTGTATTCACGCGAAGACGATAAAGTCGTCCAATATTTGCGCCAGACGAAGTTCCCGTTCGTCGTCGTCGGGAAGCCGTTCGGGGACGCCTCGTCGATCACGTACGTCGATACGGACAACTACTTGGCTGGCCGTGAAGTGACGAAGCACTTGTACAACCTCGGCCACCGCCGCATCGCCTTCATCGGCGGATCGGATAAATTGGCCGTCACGCAAGACCGTCGCAACGGGTACGCGACGGCGCTTATGGAAGCCGGGATCCCGGTACGGGAAGACTACATCGCCCGTGCCGAGTTCATGACGAAAGGCGGCGCTAAAGCGGTCCGGGAGTTGCTTCACGTCGATGAGCCACCGACGGCTGTCGTCGTCAGTGATGATATGATGGCGCTCGGTGTCATCAGCACGCTCAGTGAAATGGGTCTAAAAATCCCTGAAGACGTCGCTGTCGTAAGTTTCAACAACGTTTATATCGCTGAGCATTCGAATCCGCCGCTCACGTCAGTCGAGATCAACATCTTCGGTCTCGGTTTCGAGGCGACGAACTGCCTGATCGAACAAATCGGCGATAGTGCACCACCGTATGGGAAACGTGTCATCGTCCCGCACTATCTAGTCGTCCGCCAGTCTTGTGGTCAAAAAAAGAATAGCCATGCGGCTGAATGAGTTGAAACCTTCCGTTTTCGTGCGGAAGGTTTTTTTGTGCGGATTCCGATGCATATAAAGGAAGAACGTTCAATCCGACAAAAGTCCTGGCGTTACAAACAGATTACAGTTGTGCGAGAAGCGGTTGAAAACAAAGTCCGAGGGAACACTTATACTACCGGCAGAACAGCAAATCACAATAGAGCAGCCCGGCCAATAACCAAAAAATATAGAATTTGAAAGGGAGATACAATCATGGATAACAAACGTTACGTAGGGACTTACTATCAAGAAGCAGAGCTTGTTTCGAAAATTGATGAACTTCGCGCGGCGGGACACCGCGAGGACGACCTGTACGTTGTTGTAAAAGATAAATCGAACCTTTCGATGGTTCGTGGCGAAACGGATGCAGAAGTAAAAGAAACGAAAGCATCGTGGCTCGATCGCTTCTTTGGAGTCGCAGACGGCGGCGATGAAGTGCGCCATACGTTTGATAAACTCGGCTTCTCAGAAGAAGAGACGGCACGCCACCATCAAGATATCGAAAACGGCGGCTTCGTCCTATTATTAGATACAGACGACGGCGTCTTGGACAACGGTCGCAACGACACGTTCGAAGGCGGTCGCACGTCAGCCGGCTATGGTTCTGAAGGGAACGAGGCTGGAAACATGACGGCACGTGACCCGCTAACAGCGGCAGGAACAGGTGTCGGGGCAGCCGGCACTGGGCTTGACGCGACGGGAACGAATCATGATTCGACGCGTCACCATGACATGGACGAGGACATTCGCAACCGCACCGATTTGACGGACGAGCAAAAACTTCAACTACACGAAGAGCGTCTCCAAATCAATAAAGAACGCGTTCAGACCGGTGAAGTCCGAGTCGAAAAAGAAGTCGTTGAGCACGAAGAACGGGTCGACGTCGAAGTCGAGCGTGACGAAGTGTACGTCGAACGACGTCAAGTCGACGGAGACCGTGAAACGACGGGACATTCGTTCGATGCGACGACAGACCGCGACGAGATTCGTGTGCCAGTCACAGAAGAGCGCGTCGACGTCACGAAGAAAGACGTCGTGGCCGAAGAAATCGTCGTCGGCACAGACAAAGTGAAAGATACAGAGACGGTACGCGAGACGCTTCGTAAAGAAGAAGCCCATATCGAAGGCGAAAACAGTCATCGGAAACATGACGCTGACCATACGCGCCGTGATGAGCGCGACCGGATCTAATTGGATGACCAAGCACCTCGACAAGGATGGCTCTCTCTGAGGGACCATCCTTTTTTTCGCCAATCCATCTTACAGGAGGAACGAATGTTATGAAACATGCCATCATCTCTGAAGTATTTGACCAGCCCGAGGTGTTGCTCAAGCGGACGGTCGATTTGAAGCAAGAAGGATATAAAGAAGAAGACATGTATGTCTTCGTCAAACGAACTGAGACGGCTGACGCCATCCGACGCCATTCAAAACTATACGTACTCGTCGCGGATGAGCCGGATACGGTGGCGTCTCTCGTCACGTCAAGCGAACGGCCGATTGAGCGCTGGCTCGGCAGTATGCGGTTGACGCGCGAGCAGCGGGAACGATTCGTGGGTGAAGTCGAGCGAGGGCGGTTGTTCCTTTATGTCGACGCGGATCAAAACGAGGAGATGGCGGACATTAAACGATTGCCGCGCGCCTCTTCCAAGGAGCACGAAGAACAGACGCTTGAACTGCACGAGGAGCGACTCGCGGTTGAAAAAGAAACGGTGCAGACAGGGGAACTCGTCATCGACAAGCATGTAACAGAGACCGAACAGACGATTGAAGTACCTGTTCGGAGGGAACACTTACATGTAGAGCGCCATGCTGGTTCTGAAGATGTGATTGAAGACTACGACTTCGACAAACCCGGCATCCGGACAATTGACGAAGGGGACCAGCTACGTATCCAAGTCATCGAAGAGCGCGCCTTCATCGTCAAGCGTCCGGTCGTAGTCGAAGAGATCATCGTCCGCAAGCAAGTGGATGAAGATACGAAGACGGTCACCGAGACGCTCCGTAAAGAAGAAATCGATATTAGGCAAGTGGGACAAGGCAAGATCACGATCGAGGACAATCCAACATCTAGAAAGGATGATAAATGATGAGTAACAAACGATTTGTTGATACGTACAAAGACGAGGCGGCACTCGTCTCAAAGATTGATCAACTGAGCCAAGACGGGTACGACGAGAAAGACCTTTACGTCGTCACGAGAGATAAGGACAACGTGTCGCTCGTCAAACGGAACACTGACGCGAAAATCGAGGAAGCGAACGCTTCTTGGATGCAGAAGTTCGCGGGCGTCGCCGAAGGAGAGCAGGAAGTGAAACGGGCGCTCCTCGATCTCGGTTTGGCTGATGACGACGTCAACAAAGCGTACGGGGACATTATGGACGGTGGGTATGCCCTCATTCTCGATGAGCCCGATACCGGATTCAATGATGGCGACAACCCGGCCTTTGAAGGTCATGAAGCGAACGCCGCCTTCGGTCGCGATTCAGACGTGTGATATAGACATACCTACTTTGGCCCAATGCGCCAGAGTAGGTTTTTTTTTCGTTCCAAAAGTGACGAAAAAAAGAAAGAAAAACTTTTATGCAAACGATTGCATTCTCGGTGTAGTCGTGTAAAATGAGAGGTGAGATTAAAATACAGCGCTTTCATAGACAAGCGGTTGCACGATTTGGTTGTCTACTGACAAGTAGCCTTGTAGAGAAAAAGGAGTGGCAGACAGATGAAACGATTGTTTGCAGTCGACGAATGGAAAGTAACGGAAGAAGGGCTTCACCCGAACGAGAACCGTCTCGCAGAATCGATCACCTCGCTCGGTAACGGGCACATGGGGATGCGCGGGAACTTTGAAGAAGATTATTCAAATGATACGCACCAAGGATTTTACGTGGCGGGCGTCTACTATCCCGACAAAACGCGTGTCGGTTGGTGGAAGAACGGATATCCGGAATACTTCGCCAAAGTATTGAACGCGACGAACGTGGCCGGCCTGCGTGTCGCCATCAACGGGACGCCTGTCGACTTGGCGAAGTGGGAAGTCAAAGGCTTCACACGCGAACTCGATATGCAGCGCGGTGTCCTCACGCGGACGTTCACGCTCGTGAACGGATCCGAGGAGACGAACGTCGAAGTCGTCCGCTTCTTCTCGATCGTCGACAAAGAGATTTTGGCGATTCGCTACAACGTCACGCCGGTGAACTATGAAGCGAAAATCGAATTCACTCCTTATCTAGACGGGGACGTCGTCAACGAAGACTCGAACTACGATGAGAAATTCTGGTTGCCGGTCGAACACGGCGTCGAAGAACGGTTCGGTTTCGTCACGACAAAAACGAAGAAACTTGATTGGCACGTCACGGCGTCGATGATTGCTGACGTCGAAGGTGCACGCTGTGAAGTGCTCGATGCGACCGACCTCTACGTCGCTAACCGTTTCACGGTCAAAGCGGCAGCGGGTGAGACGGCAACGGCGTACAAGTACGTCTCGGTCGTCACGAACCGTGACCATGAAATTGACAATTTGCAAGGAGTCGGCATGCAGCGCGTCGAAGCCGCGTTCGAGAAAGGGTTCGAGACGCTCTTGGCGGAACAGACGGAAGCTTGGCTCGCCCGTTGGGAAAACGCGGACGTCCGCATCGACGGCGACGCGGAAGCGCAACAAGGCATCCGTTTCAACATCTTCAACATGTATCAAACGTATACGGGTGAAGACTCACGTCTCAACATCGGACCGAAAGGGTTCACGGGCGAGAAGTACGGTGGCGCCACGTATTGGGACACGGAAGCGTATTGCCTCCACTTCTACTTGGCGACGACGAAGCCGGAAGTGTCGTGGAATTTGCTCAAATATCGTCATAATCAATTGCCGCAAGCGAAAGAGAACTCGGTCAAAAACGTCGGGATGAAGGGCGCCTTGTATCCGATGGTGACGATGAACGGGGAAGAGTGCCACAACGAGTGGGAGATCACCCATGAAGAGATTCACCGGAACGGTGCGATCGCCCATGCGATCTTTAACTACACGAACTTCACGGGCGACAAGTCGTACCTAGGTCAATACGGACTTGAAGTATTGGTCGAGATCTCGCGTTACTGGGCTAGCCGCGTCAACTTTGTACCACATAAAGACGTGTACATGATCCTAGGCGTCACAGGTCCGAACGAATACGACAACAACGTCAACAACAACTGGTACACGAACTTGATCGCCGCTTGGACGCTCGAGTACACGCAAGAAGTGTACAACTACTTGAAAGAAGCAGAACCGGCACGACTCGACGAGTTGACAGCAACGCTCAACTTGACGGATGCGGAACTCGCGAAGTGGGCTGATATCCAAACGAAGATGTACTATCCGAAAGACGACCTCGTCCCGGACGTGTTTATGCAGCAAGACGGGTTCATGGATAAAGAACAGATCTTAGTGAAAGACCTCGATCCGAAACACTTGCCACTTAATCAAAATTGGTCGTGGGACCGCATCCTCCGCTCGAACTTTATCAAGCAGGCGGACGTGCTCCAAGGCCTGTACACGTTCAGCGACCGCTTCACGCTCGAGCAAAAACGTGCGAACTTCGACTTCTATGAGCCGCGCACGGTGCATGAGTCGAGCTTGTCGCCTTGTGTCTACTCGATCGTGGCAGCTGAAGTCGGATATGAAGACAAAGCGGTCGAGCTGTACCAACGCTCAGCCCGACTCGACCTTGATAACTACAACAACGATACAGAAGACGGTCTTCACATCACATCGATGGTCGGTTCGTGGATGGCAATCGTCCACGGCTTCGCAGGAATGCGCGCCCTCGAGACCGAACTCACGTTCAGCCCGATGATCCCGAAAGATTGGGACGGTTACTCGTTCAACGTGCTCTGGCGCGGCCATCACTTGACGGTCACATCGACGCGTGAACAAGTGACGATCAAACAGACAAATGGAACGGACGTTACGATTCGTGTGTACGGAAACGCGGTAACGGTTCCAGCGAATGATTCAGTGACAATCGAGACAGTGAAAGCGTAACCAAACGTATCAGGTCAACAAGTCGGCTTCGGCCGGCTTGTTTTTTTGTGATACAGGTGGGCACATCGCAGTATTTTTGTTGTAGGCATGGCTTTGAATGTATGTTATCTTGATGCTTAGCTAATTTTGAAAGGGGAGACAGAACTTGACGGAATCCGTTAAAGAACACGCGCGCATCGGGATCGTTTCGATCATCGGGGGAGTGTTCGTCGCATTATCCATGACATTATTCTTAATCCCGGCGGGGGTTTACTCGACTGGGTTTACGGGCTTGGCCCAAATTTTCACGACCTTATTTGCCGGTACGCCGTTTGAGCTCGGTGAAGGCATTTGGTTCTTCATCTTGAACGTACCGCTCTTGATCGTCAGTTATTTTATGCTCGGAAAGAACATGATGATCCATACGTTGATCAGCGTCGCCTCGGTCACCTTGTTCATTCGCGTGCTTCCGCAAACACCTCTCCTCTCGGACGATCCGCTGTTGAACGCCGTATTCGGCGGGGTATTGCTCGCCATCGGGTCAGGCATCACGATTCGGTTCGGTGCCTCGACCGGAGGGTTTGATATCGTCGCCCTCATCCTAGCGAAGTTCACGAACAACTCGGTCGGCGTCTACTTGTTCCTCATGAACATGATGATCGCGCTTGGGGCCGGTGCTTTGTTCGGATGGCCGACGGCGCTGTATACGATCGTCTTCTTGTACGTGACGTCGAAAGTCATCGATGAGATTTACACGAATACGCAGCGGCAGACGCTCTTCATCGTCACGAATCATCCGGACGAAGTGACGCAAGAGTTGCACCAACACGTGTTCCGCGGCATCACACTCATGCCGGCGATCGGTACGTATTCGAAAGTCGAGAAAGCGACGCTCATGATGGTCGCCCAACGCCACGAAGTCCGTGAGATCACACGTATCTGCAAAGATGCCGATTCACACGTCTTTATTAACGTCGTTCCGACTGAAGACGTTGAAGGGGCGTTCCGACGCTAAACAAAACCCCGCTGAACACTCAGCGGGGTTTATTATATAGGGGAGCAACAAACTAGATTACGGAGATGATTATTATCGCCACCGCTGATCGAGCAGTCGTGATGTGGAAGGACTATGTAGAGCTTAAGGAGCATGAAATCACCATTGCGGATACGGAAGCGGGTGCAATCGCATATATCTGCAAGAAAAATGACGTCGAATGTATCATTATCAAAGGAATCTCTGACTTTCCGACAGATGAGGGACATTATGATCCAGTTGCTTCGAATGCTGAACAAATCAATGTGTATTTAGCAAACACACCGAAAGTCATGGTCAAGATTTTTGACGAATATTTAACATAATTAAGCGAGAATTCTCCCACCTCTAAGCGTCTGGGGCGAAGCCCAGCGTAGGTGGGAGATGAATCGCCCGTACATAAACCTCTTGGCCACCCCTGTGACAGATATGACGAACATAAGTTCGTGATTCCGTCAGATTTCCCTTCCCCCGTCGCGGGTATCGGATGAGGAAGGCGTTCATCACGATCATCGGCCGAGAGGAGGGGGAGACATGCTGAAGGGCTACAAATACAGGCTCCACCCGACGTCGGAACAGGCCGATTTCCTGGTCAGGACGATCGGCTGTGCCCGGTTCATCTACAACAAGCTGCTCGAGGACCGCATCGCCATCCACGAGGAGGCGAAGGCTGGGACCGGCCCGAAGCGAAAACTGCCGACACCGGCCTCGTACAAGCCCCTGTTCCCGTTCCTGTGTGAGGCGGACAGCCTCGCGCTCGCGAACGCGAAGCTTCACCTCGACGCGGCGTTCGCGAAGTTCTTCGCCGGGACGGCCGGCTTTCCGGTGTTCAAGTCGAGACGGAAATCGCGCGCCTCCTACACGACGAACAACCAGCACGGCACGATCCGCATCGAGGGGGACCGGGTCCGGCTCCCGAAGGTCGGGTTCATCCGGTTCACACAGCACCGAATCTTCGACGGGGCCATCCGGTCGGCGACCGTGTCGATGACGAAGACGGGCAAATTCTTCGTGTCGCTCCTCGTCGAGCAGGCCGACGAGCCCTGGGTCCCGGCCGAGCACAAAATCGGGATCGACCTCGGCCTCGGGCACTTCGCCGTCATGACGAACGACGCGCTCGTGACGGAGAAGGTCCCGAACCCGCGCAAGGCCGAGGAACGGCTGAGACGGGCGCAGCGCTCGCTCTCCCGCAAGAAGCCCGGCAGCCGGAACCGCGAGAAGGCGCGTCTCGTCCTCGCGAAGAAACATGAGAAGGTACGGAACCGCCGGCACGACTTCCTCCACAAGCTGTCTAGACGCATCGTCGACGAGAACCAAGTCGTCGTCGTCGAGACGCTGAAGCCGAGGGAGATGATGCGGGTCCGCCGCCTGGCAAAATCGATCGGGGACGCCGGATGGGGCGAGTTCGTCCGCCAGCTGGAATATAAGGCGAGATTCTATGGACGGACACTCATCAAGGCCGACCCGTGGTTCGCCTCGACCCAGGTCTGTTCGGCCTGCGGCGAAAACGGCGGCAAGAAGGACCTGCACGTCCGCGAGTGGACATGCGCCGCTTGCGGCACACACCACGACCGCGACGTCAACGCGAGCCTCAACCTGTTGCGCCTCGCGGACTGAAACACCCCAGGGCAGGGACTGCCCGACGAGCTTGGTCCACAACCGTGGCTGGTCAAAGCACGGTCTTCCCAAGAAGCTCCCACTTCAAGTTGCGAAGCAAACAAGTGGTGAGTAGTTCACTGCGCTTTATTTAACTAGGTGCAGTGATCGAACACAAAAAGCACCGACTGTGGATCAGTCGGTGCTTTGGTTATGACTTGATTCCAAATTTCTCTTCGAGGTAGATGGCAATCCCGTCATCCATGTTCGAAGCGGTCACTTCGTTGGCGACGACTTTGAGCTGGCTGATGGCGTTGCCCATCGCGACGCCCGTGCCGACGTAGTCGAGCATTTCGAGGTCGTTCTCTTCATCGCCGAAAGCGATGATGTTCTCACGGCTAATGTTCAAGTGCTTCGATACTTCGCGAAGGCCGAGCGCCTTCGATGTATTTTGGCTCATGACTTCGATCATATGCTCGGGCATGCGCCATTGACGGTTCAAGACGGCTTCAGCGTGCACTTTGTTCAAGCTGGCCCGGACGTTGTCGACGTGTTCTTTCGTCGCGTGGATCAAAAGCGACGTCGGCTCGTCTTGCAAGTGCTTGAGCAAGTCACCAGACGTGACGCTGAGTGCCCGTTCGGCGTAAGGACCGTAAAATTCTTGCGGATCTTTATGGAAATAGACGTGGTCGGTCACTTCGACGACGATGTTGTGTGCTTTCGTCTCCGATACTTCTTCGATGATGTCGTGTGCTGTTTTAAGTGGGATCGGACGGTGTGTGACCGCGTAGGACGTATCTTTCGGGTGATGGACGAGCGCTCCGTTGAAATTGATCAAAGGCGTCGTCAAGCCGAGTTGTTCATAATACATGATCGAGTGGCGATGGGGCCGTCCTGTTGCGATCATGACTTCATGGCCGGCATCACGAGCCGCTTGAAGAGCGCGGATGTTCCGTTCGCTGATCGTCTTGTCATCTCGTAACAACGTACCGTCTAAATCGACTGCGATTAAATAACGTGACATAAGTCATCCTCTTTTCTACATTGTGTACTATTTCTCTGACCGTACCATATTTCACGTTTCGACGGAAAGAATATACAATCGAGGTCGCATATTGTACGGCAACAATGATATACTATTGCCGTATGGAATTTTATGAATCATCTGTGAGATGGAGGGGACTTTCGATGCGTTACTTAGTCACAGTGTTCTGGGCGATCTTGCTTTCGAATACAGCAGTCTTTATCATTTCAGCTGTCGATGGCGTGACGTTCAATGCGGTGCTCGCAACAGCCTTTGGCGTGGTCATCACAATCTTTATCGCGCTCTTGGATACACTTAACCAAGACATGGGAATCAACGACGTCGCCCAAGAAAAGTAAGACGTCCACAACCAAACTGGCTCATATCCGAGTCAGTTCTTTTTATACACATTTAGGAGGGATCGACCATGAAAAACAGTGCCAAACGCGCCAACTTCATTACGTTCGCCATCATCGGTGCCATCATCGTGATCGGGATCGCGCTCTTATTCTTCTTGAATAATGCGAATGAAGAGACCGGCGTCAACGCCGTGTCAGCGAACGAGCTCGAACAGAAAATTGACGAAGAAGAAGAGGTCGTCGTCTATTTCTGGCAGACGGGTTGCGAATATTGTGAGCAAGTCAAACCGTATGTCGAACCACTCATCGAAGAGTATGACGCGGTCTCAATCAACTTGGCCGATCATGACGTCTGGACGACTTATGGCATTAACGGAACACCAACGATGATTCGTTTTAAAGACGGTCAAGAAACGGGTCGTGTCGAAGGGGCCGTCTCGGAACAACAATACGAAACGTTCTTTAAAAACGAGGAGGCCGCACAGTGATCAAAAGCCGCTTGTATCAGACGTTGTTTGAATTGAATGCGACACCGTTCATCGCCAAGCGGCTCCGTCAGTTCGCCGAGTCGAAGGCGAGCCGCGCGTTCATCCCGTCGTTCGCAAAAACGTATCAAATCGATATCGCTGAAGCGGCAGAGCCAATAGCCGCCTATCCGAGTCTGCACGCCTTTTTCACGCGCCACTTGAAAGACGGGGCGCGCCCGATCGATGCAAACACGGACACGGTCGTATCACCGTGCGACGGACAACTGTCGATCGTGTCCGCCATAACAGACGAGAGTCGGTTTGAAGTGAAGGGGCAGTCGTATACGCTCGCCGAGATGCTCGGTTCACAGTCAGAGGCGAGACGGTATGCCGGCGGGACGGTTTGCGTGCTCTACTTGAGCCCGCGTGACTACCACCGTGTCCATGTCCCGCTCACGGGCCGAGTGCTCAGCCATTACGAGCTCGGCGACCGTTCGGCGCCGGTGAATGAACTCGGTTTGACGGAGACGGTCCGCCCGTTGTCACGTAACTATCGCCGTGTCACACGCTTTGAGAGCGTGGCCGGACGTTACGAGCACATCATGGTCGGCGCTTTGAACGTCAATACAATCGAATGGACCCATGACGGCGAACGTGTCGATAAAGGGGCCGAGGTCGGTTACTTCTCGTTCGGCTCGACCGTCATCCTCTGTTTTGAGAAAGATCGTGTCGTCATCGACCCGGCGAAAATTGGTCCGGTCCGGCTCGGTGAAGTCATCGGTTCGATTCAATCGAACGCTTGACTGGTAAGTGAATAGACAACAATTTTCTGGCCGGTCAAACGAGACACTAGTCGTTTGGCCGGTTTTCGTATAACATAGAAGGGATATCAATACTTGTATAAGCTGTTGAATCGCTTTAGCTAATTGGAGGAATACAAACGTGTTTAATCGACTTTATCCGAAACAGTTCGTCGCGTCAGTATTTGACATCGACCTTGAAGACTTGAAAGACCGTGGTGTCCGCGTCATTTTGACGGACCTTGATAATACACTCGTGGCCTGGGACGTCCCGCACGCACCTGAGCTTCTTTTGCTATGGCTCGAGAAAGTGAAATCACATGGACTCGATGTCATCGTCGTCTCGAATAATAACGAGAACCGCGTGCGCACGTTTACGGAACCGCTCGGTCTTCATTATGTGGCGCGTGCGAAAAAACCGTTGCCGTCTGGGTTCAAGCAAGCACTTGCCAAGTACGGCTATTCAACCAAAGAAGCGATTTTCTTAGGCGATCAAATCTTCACCGACGTGCTCGGCGCCAATATGGCAGGCATTCACGTCGTTCACGTGCAGCCTGTCGTCAAGACGGACGGTCTCGTCACGAAGTTCAATCGCATGCTGGAGAAAGTCGTATTCGCGCATATGAAGCGTCGCGGGAAGTACGTGTTGATCACGAAAAAAGTGGAGGAAATCGCAGTCGATGCGAAGCGGGCCAAAGTGGCCGTCGCTGAAAAGATCGGCGAGGCGATGCACTCACGTTCAGAAGATTCACATAAAAAAGATAAATAAGGGCCTCGAACGCATAGGAAGAAGGAGGCTGTCTTGTACGGCGCGTAAGACGTCGGAATTAACGCTTCAGGAGTAGCGGCGAGGCGCTACGAAGAATGAAGAAGAGGAAACTTAAAGGACAGCACATACGAATATGGAAGAAACGAAACGTTATTGCGCCGGTTGCGGCGTTCTCATTCAAACAGAAGACCCGACAGCAGTCGGTTATGCACCAAAATCGGCACTGGATCGCGAGATCGTCATTTGCCAACGCTGCTTCAAATTGAAGCATTACAACCAGATCCAAGACGTCGAATTGACGGACGATGACTTCTTGCGCATCTTGAACGGGATCAGCGCCAAAGAAGCGCTCGTCATCAAAATCGTCGATATTTTTGATTTCAACGGAAGCTGGCTCCCGGGACTTCAACGTTCGGTCGGATCGAACGATGTCTTGTTAGTCGGGAACAAAGTCGATCTACTGCCGAAGTCGGTCAACCCGAACCGTATGGCGAACTGGATGAAGACCGAGGCGAAAGAACTTGGCTTGACGCCGGTCGATGTCCATTTGATCAGCGCTAAAAAAGGTCACGGCATCGACGAACTAGCAGAGAAGATCGAGTACTATCGCAAAGGGAAAGACGTCTACGTCGTCGGTTGTACGAATGTCGGGAAATCGACACTCATCAACCAAATCATCAAGCGCTTCGGTGCTGAAGATGAAGCGATTATCACCGTCAGTCATTTCCCGGGAACGACGCTCGACTTGATCGACGTCCCGCTCGACGATGATGCGAACCTGTACGATACGCCAGGGATCATCAACCGCCATCAAATGGCGCATTACGTCGACGCGCGCGATTTGAAGACGATCACACCTAAAAAAGAGATCAAGCCGCACGTGTTCCAATTGAACCCGCAGCAAACACTCTTCTTTGGTGGTCTGGCTCGTCTCGATTATCTGGAAGGCAATAAACGTTCATTCGTCGTCTACATGTCGAACGAGTTGAAGACACACCGGACGAAGCTCGACAAAGCAGATGAGCTTTATGAAAACCATATCGGCAAAATGCTTAACCCGCCGAACGAGAAGACGTTGCAATTGTTGCCGCCGCTCGTGCGTCATGAATTTAGTCTCCGTGACGGCGTCAAGACGGATATCGTCTTTAGCGGACTCGGTTGGGTCGCCATCCACGGAAAAGGTGGACGGATTGCCGCTTGGGCACCAAAAGGAGTCGTCGTCACATTACGCGAGGCGCTCGTATGAGACTGGCCGTCATCGGTCACCCAATCGCTCATTCGCTCTCTCCCTCCCTGCACGAGCAGTGGCTGAGAGCGTCTGGGCTTTTCGGGCGGTATGACGCGCTCGACGTTACAGCGGACGAGCTCGCCCCGTTGTTTCAGGCGATGCGGGACGGGGACTATGACGGGTTCAACGTCACGATCCCGTACAAGGAAGCGGTCATCCCGTTGTTAGACGACTTGGAGGACTCAGCCAAGTCGGCCGGTGCCGTCAACACCGTCTATAAGCGGGACGGACGTTTGATCGGCGCGAACACGGACGGCGTCGGTCTTGTGACCGCACTCGACCCGTACACCGACTGGTCTGGTCGTGTGCTCGTCATCGGGGCGGGTGGAGCGGCCCGCGGGATCATCAGCGCGTTGCCGACCCGAAACGTCACGGTCACGAACCGGACGATCGACCGGGCCGAGCGTCTCGCGAAGACGTTCGGCATCGAGTCACAACCGCTCGGTGATGTCGACGTCGCCCGCTACGACGTCATCATCCAAACGACATCGGTCGGCATGGATGGAGTACAATCCCCGCTTCCGTTAAATGGATTACGACAAAACACCGTCATTTGTGATATCATATATCGTCCACTCGTCACACCGTTTTTAAGCGACGCCACAATCCGAGGCGGTAAAACCGTGAACGGGACTGCCATGTTCGTCGGGCAGGGAGCGTTGGCGTTCGAACGCTGGACAGGTGTGAAACCGGATCAAATTGTCGGAATGAAGTTAATTGAAAGCTTATTGGAGGAATAAAAATAATGTTATCAGGTAAACAAAAGCGATTTTTACGCGCCGAGGCACACAACCTCTCGGCCATCTACCAAGTCGGAAAAAACGGCGTCAGTGAAGCGATGTGCAAAGACATCGGCGATGCGCTCGAAAAGCGTGAACTGTTAAAAGTCCAAGTTCTTCAAAACTGTCTCGACACGCCGAAAGACGTGGCTGGAGAGTTGGCTGAAGGAACGAAGGCAGAAGTCGTTCAAGTCATTGGGAAAGTCATCGTCTTGTACAAACAGGCGAAAGAGAAAGAGAATCGCCAAATCAAGCTTCCATGAGTCGCATCGGGCTGATGGGGGGCACGTTCGACCCGCCTCATCTCGGTCATCTGTTGATCGCCGAGCAGGCGAGAGAACAACTCGAGCTCGACGAGGTCTGGTTCTTACCGGCAGCGATCCCGCCCCATAAGGCCGGGTTCAGCCGGGCGGACGACCGGATCGAGATGACGCGGCGGGCCATCTCCGGTCACCCGGATTTTAAGCTCAACTTGATCGAGTTCGAACGAGCTGAACCGTCATACACGGTCGAGACGATGAAACGGTTGCGGGAACAGTATCCAGCTGACACGTTCTTCTTCTTGATCGGGGCCGATTCACTCGACGCGCTCGAGAAGTGGCACGACTATGAGACGCTGACTACGCTCGTCACGTTCGGTGCGGTCGCCCGGCCCGGGAGCCGCTACCGAATCCCGAGCCGAGCTGACGTCCGTACGATCGACATGCCGCAGCTTGAGATCTCGTCGACCGACATTCGGGAACGTGCGAAACGGAACAAGTCGATCACGTATCTCGTCCCATGTGAAGTCGAAACTTATATCAAGGAGCACGATTTGTATGACGTATGAACAGGCACAGGCATTGATTGAACGAACGTTGCCTGAGAAACGGTACATCCATACGCTCGGTGTCGTCGAGACGGCAGAACGTCTCGCCCGAACGTACGGAGAAGACGTAGACCAGGCCCGGCTCGCGGCAATGTTGCACGATTATGCGAAGTACCATGACCGTGACGAGATGCGTCAAATCGTCTTAGACGAGCATCTCGACCCGTTGTTGCTCGAGTTTGATGACGAACTGCTTCATGCGCCGGTCGGAGCGGTCTTGTTAGACCGCGCCTACGACCTCGACGCTGAAGTCATATCGGCCATCAAAAACCACACGACCGGCGAACCCGGCATGTCGCGCCTCGATCAAATTTTATTTGTCGCGGATGCGATTGAACCGAATCGTCGGTATCCCGGTGTCGACGTGTTGCGCGATTTGGCAGACGTTTCACTTGAAGCGGCCGTCGTCGCGACACTGCGCCATACGATTAACTATTTATTGAAGAAGTCGGTGCGGATTTTCCCGCAGACGATTACGACATATAACTATTATTTGAACACACCTTAGGAGGGTCTATATGACTGTAAAAGAAGAACTTGAATTGATTGTAAAAGCTGTTGACGATAAACGTGGGGAAGACATCGTCGTCCTCGACATGGAAGGTATCTCACCGATCGCCGATTATTTCGTCATTTGCCACGGTAACTCTGAGAAGCAAGTCGAAGCGATCGCACGTGAAATCAAAGACGTGGCGGGCGAGAATGATTTGCCGCTTAAAAAATTCGAAGGCATGGACTCGGCACGTTGGGTGCTCGCTGACCTCGAAAACGTCGTCGTCCACATCTTCCACCGTGACGACCGTGACTACTACAACCTCGAAAAATTATGGGCTGACGCGCCGCACGTCGACGTGGAAGTCGGCTAATGACGTACGAAGGGTTCGCCTACGTATACGATGAGTTGATGAAAGATGCCCCGTACGCGGATTGGGTCGCGTTCGTGCGGCGCCACGTCGCGGACGGTGCATCGCTTGCCGACGTCGGATGCGGGACGGGCTCAGCGACGATTCGGCTGGCCGAGCATTACGACACGATCGGTCTCGACTTATCTGAGTCAATGCTCGAAGTCGCCCAAGAGAAAGCGCTTGAAGCGGGCGTCACGCTGCCGCTCTGGCAACAAGACATGCGTGAGCTCGAACTGCCGGCTCCGGTCGATGCCGTGACGATCCTTTGTGACTCGCTTTGCTACCTTGCAGACGAGGCCGACGTCGTCGACACGTTCGAGGCGGTATATGAGCAACTGAAGCCGGGCGGGACGTTCATCTTTGACGTCCATTCACCGAACAAGATGGAGACGCTCTTCAACCAGAAGACGTACGCGTCGAACGGGGAAGACTGTTCTTACATCTGGTTCGCTGACCCGGGCGAGAAGCCGCTCTCGGTCATCCACGATTTGACGTTTTTCGTCGCGCTCGAGGATGGCACGTACGAACGCGTCGAAGAGACGCACGAGCAGCGGACGTATGAGCCAGGGCAGTATATGCAATGGCTCATCGGTGCCGGCTTCCACGTGAAATCGGTCACGGCCGACTTCACGGATCAAGCTCCGGGCCGAAACGCCGAACGAATTTTCTTCGTCGCCCAGAAATAAACGAGACCCCATCGCGAGAAGCGATGGGGTCTTTGTCATATGGAAAAATGTATGTACTTGTTCGATGAGACGCGGAAATGGGAATAAGTCCGTAGAGACATTTTACAGAAAGAAGGCACGTATCATGAAGCTGACACGAGGACGACTGTTAGAATTCGGATTCGTCTTGTTCATGGGGATTATTCTCATCACGTCCATCATTCAAGGAGCGTGGTTTAACGCGAGTGTCGCCGGGGCGGGGATCGTCTCGGGACTGATTCCGTTCATGTTGGAGAAAATATTTAAAACCGAGTTCGATGCCAAGATGAAAATCGCCTATATTATTTTCCTGTTCGCCTCGCAATATTTGGGTTCGATCGTCGGATTATACAGCAATGGATGGTGGGACACGTTTTTGCACGTGTTGAGCGGGATATTTTTGGCGTTTCTTGGTTTTGACTTCTTTAGTCGTCTCGATGAAGACACACGGCTCGAGATGCCGAAGCGCTTTCTCTTCGTTTACATCGTCGTCTTCTCGATGGCGGGCGCGGCGTTATGGGAGATGTATGAGTTCACGTCAGACATTGTGTTGCAGACGACGATGCAAGGGAACGGGAACGATGACACGATGGTTGATATAATTGCCGGATCGCTCGGAGGGATCATCGCTGCCTTATTGGTGACAGAAATCCATCGGAAAGAGCAGATTAAAAAGAAGAATGGAACCACCTAAAAATAATAGCGCTTACAAAACGCTCGAGACGTCTCGAGCGTTTTATTTGTAATAATTATTATCTTTTAATATTATTAATTTAGTAATAATGATTATTAAGAGGAGGCAACAATATGGATCAACATCGTCATCTAACTACTAACCAAGGCGTCCCAATCGGGGACAACGCCAACTCCATCACAGCCGGCCGCCGCGGCCCAACGCTTCTCGAAGATTATCAGCTAATTGAGAAACTCGCCCACTTTGACCGTGAGCGCGTGCCGGAGCGGGTCGTTCATGCCCGTGGTGCCGGAGCACACGGTGTCTTCAAAGTTAAAAATAGCATGAAACGATATACGAAAGCCAAATTCTTGCAAGAAGTTGGCCAAGAAACACCAATTTTTGCCCGCTTCTCGACGGTCATCCACGGTCTCGGTTCACCGGAGACGCTTCGTGACCCGCGTGGATTCTCAGTCAAGTTCTACACCGAAGAAGGGAACTATGACTTCGTCGGAAACAACTTGCCGGTCTTCTTCATCCGTGATGCGATCAAGTTCCCAGACGTGATCCACTCGCTCAAACCGGACCCACGGACGAACCTTCAAGACCCGGACCGTTTCTTCGACTTCATGTCGCTCACACCGGAATCGACGAGCATGCTCGTTCACTTGTTCAGTGATGAAGGCATCCCGGCGTCGTACCGTCACATGCGCGGTTCATCGGTCCATTCGTTCAAATGGGTAAACGAATTTGGGAACACGGTGTACATAAAGCTCCGTTGGGTTCCGAAGCAAGGCATCAAAAACTTATCGATGGACGAAGCGGCCAAAGTGCAAGCGGAAGACTTCAACCATGCGACGCGCGACTTGTTCAACTCAATCGAAGAAGGCGACTTCCCGGAGTGGGACCTTTACGTCCAAATCCTCGACCCGGCCGACATGGACAACTTCGACTTCGACCCGCTTGATGCGACGAAAGACTGGTTCGAAGACGTCATCCCGTACCAACTCGTCGGTACGATGACGCTCAATAAAAACGTCGACAACTACTTTGCGGAGACGGAATCGGTCGGTTTCAACCCGGGTGTGCTCGTCCCTGGTATTCAACCATCTGAAGACAAGATGCTCCAAGGTCGCTTGTTCTCGTACTCGGATACGCAACGCTACCGGATTGGGGCGAACTATCTCCAACTCCCGATCAACTGCCCGTTCGCGCAAGTAGCGAACAACCAACGTGACGGCGCGATGCCGTTCAAACAACAGACGAGCCCGGTCAACTACGAGCCGAACCGTTATGAGGACACACCGAAACCGGATGCGGCTTATATCGAAACCGAGCAACCGATTTCAGGAGTAACGGGTCGTCAGAAAATCGAGAAGACGAACGACTTCGGGCAAGCGGGTGAAGTGTACCGCCGCTACTCGCAAGACGAGAAAGATGGTCTCGTACGTAACTTGGTCGCCCACATTAAAGAAGTCCGTCATGAGAAGACGGTCCTTCTCTTGATCTGCAACTTCTATCGTGCTGACCGTGACCTCGGGGAACGCCTCTCGAAAGAATTGAACGTCGATATCACGCCGTTCTTGAGTCAAGTGACGGAATAAATCATCAGCAACAGAGATACCTAACCGTATCTCTGTTTTTTTGTTTACCGTGGATACTCTACGAAGTGCAAACGTGAGTGAAAGCCTCCAAAATTGTCGGGAGTCTTCCCGTATGCCAAGATAAGAAAAAAGGGGGAAGCTGCATGAATCAAATCATCGAAACATTACTGAACCACCGCTCCGTCCGCTCGTTCACGGACGAGACGCTGACCGACGAACAGATCCGTCTCATCGTTGAGAGTGCTCAGCGCGCTTCGACGTCGAGCTTCATCCAGGCGTATTCGATAATCGGCGTGACCGACCCGGAGAAGAAGGCGCGCCTCGCCGAGATTGCCGGCAATCAGCAGTACGTCGTCGACAACGGTCATTTCTTCGTCTTTTGTGCTGACCTTTACCGGCACGAACTGATCGGGCAACTGCAAGAAGCCGCCGTCAACCCGACGCTCGAGACCGATGAGAAACTGCTCGTTGCCGTCATCGACGCCACGCTCGCGTCACAGAACGCCGTCGTCGCCGCCGAATCGATGGGGTTGGGCATTTGTTACATAGGCGGGGTCCGCAACGATATGTCGGCGGTCAAAGAGTTGCTCGGTTTGCCGGAGCGGGTGTTGCCGCTGTTCGGGCTCGCGGTCGGTGTCCCGGCGCACGTCGAGGATCAAAAACCGCGGCTCCCGCTCGAGCATATCTATCATGAGAACACGTACGACGCTGATCCGATTCAACTGAAGCAAGAGCTCACAGCTTACGACCAGACGATTCACGACTACTATGCGGCACGTGGATCGAACCAACGCAGCGATACATGGACCGGACAGATGGGACGGATGTTGTCGAAGCCGACTCGGCTCGATGTGAAAGACTTCTTGAAGACGCAAGGCTATTTGAAGCAATGAAAAAACCGCCGGCTTGAACTACCCCATTAAAAGTTGGATTTTCATGTCCAACTTTTTTGGTTCAGTTCAACTGGCGGTTTTTAGTTGGTTTTGGTATCGAGCCACGCTTTATCGATCGCACCGAACTGTTTGGCGACGATGACACCATTTTCATCGAGCACATACGTCGTCGGCATCGCTTGGATCCGGTAGGCGTTCCCGACGGCACCGTCCTCATCGTAGACGACTTGGAACGCGTCTTCATAAGGCGCGACGAACGACCGCGCCTCGTCGACGTCACGTTCACTCGTCGTCGTGTTGACGGCAACGATCGTCACATCATCTTGCTCGCGGGCAAACTTGGCCATGTCTGGCATCTCGGCCCGGCACGGCGGGCACCAAGACGCCCAAAAGTTGACGACGACACGCTCTCCACGTAAGTCTTCTAAGTTAAGCGTCGTCCCGTCCGTTCGTTTCAATTCAAAATTAGGCGGAACTTGACCGATGTTCAGTCCTGCCGCTTGAGACGAGTCGGCAACGAGCGTGGGTGTCTCGTCCGGTAAGCTCGCGTTGATGATCGCGAGCGCGACGAGGACACCGAGACCGGATTGGACGATGCGGCGTGACGGTTTGGCGACGTACCCGGCGAGTCCGACTAAAGCTGCGAACGGGATGAGCCACAGTAGATTCACCGTTGAGGTCGCATACGTGCTCACGAGCCAGATAGCAAACGCACCGACCGTCGTCCATAGCAAGGCACCGACCGATGGCGAGCGCATCCAGCGCCACGTCACAACGATTAAGCCTGCGATGAGTAGGGCAGTGTACAGATGGAGCGGTTGAGCGGTCGCGATAAACGGGAGCGTTCCGTACTTCGGCACGACGATCGTCACACCGAACCATAAAAGTAGGGCTGAAAATAGCCAATAGCCCCGAAGCCCGGGAGCAAGCCGGAAGACGAAAAATCCGATCGTTGCAATGGCGACGAGGATCGACCAGATACCGCCCGTCGCGTACAGCGATAGCGCCAAACTACCGGTCGAGGCGAGGCCGATGATGATGGCGCTCAGTTTCCAGGCGAGAAACCCGGCGAACCACGTCCCGAGGACGGCGTCGCGGTCTTTTTCCGTTAAGCCGATTTTTTTGAAGCCGATATAGAGACCGAGCAGACTGACCATGAAGACGAGCAGGTCGAGTCGGACGTTCAGTGGACCGATTGTAATCACGATATCCCTCCTAGAGAAAAAGCGCCCAAACGAGTGGGCGCTTTCTTTATTTTTAGTATAGCATTAGCCGATTTGTTCTGCGTTGAGGACGGTCTTCATCGCGGCATAGCCACCAAGGATGTTTTGAATATCCTTGTAGCCGAGCGATTGAAGGACGCTCGCGGCCATACGTGAACGGACGCCTGACGCACAGTGGACGGCGATCGTCTTATCTGTCGGCAGACCATCATGGTCACGCATGAGTTTACCGAGCAAGATGCGCTCTGCGTTATCATAGTGGCTCGCAGTCCATTCTGTCGCGTTGCGGACATCGAGGACGAACACGTCGTTCTTCTCAGCTGATTCAATCGCTTGTTCAGCCGTCACGTCCGTGTACGTTTCCGTCAACAGTTCTTGACCGAGCTCTTCGATAGGGACGATGAAGCGGAGGCGGTCAAGACCGATCGATTGAAGGTCTGTCTGCACTTCTTCGACGTCTTCCGCACTCGCGATGAGCGTGATGTCTTTGTCGAAGTTCACGAGCCAGCCGGCCCATGAGACGAATTTCGTATTGTAAGGGATGTTGATCGTCCCAGGGATGTGGCCTTGGGCGAAATCTTCGCCTCTACGTGTGTCGACAACTTGTGTCGCTTCGACGAGTGTGTCGAGACGGTCCGTGCCGACGACTTCCGGACGAGCGATCTCGTTCGTCACTTGGATGCCTTCTTTGTTCACTTTTTTCATCATCGCGAAGTAGTTCGGCGGTTCTGGTTGGTCTGTCGTCAACTCTTTGATGAATGCGTCTTTGTCCGTCATTTGGAGCGCCCAGTTCGTCGCTTTCTCATAACCGACCGTTGACGTTGGGATCGCGCCAAGCGCTTTCCCGCAAGCGCTGCCGGCACCATGGCCAGGCCAGACTTGAACGAAGTCAGGGAGAGCCTTGAACTTGTTAAGCGAGTGGAACATTTGCTCGGCACCGATGGCCGTCGTTCCTTTCACGCCGGCCGCTTCTTCGAGCAGGTCAGGGCGTCCGATATCGCCGACGAAGACGAAGTCGCCTGTGAAAATACCCATCGGTTGCGTTTGGTTGCGGTCATAGAGCAAGAACGAGATGTGTTCCGGTGTGTGGCCTGGTGTGTGCATGACTTCGAGCGTGACGTTACCGACTTTGAACGTGTCGCCGTCTTTGACGAGTTTCGAGTCGATGTCTTTCGCGAACGCATATTTCCATGACGCGTCACCTTCATCTGACAAGTAGGCTGTCGAGCCAGTGCGTTTCGCAAGTTCGAGCGAACCTGAGACGAAGTCGGCGTGGATGTGTGTCTCAGCCGTCGCGACGATCGTCATGCCTTCTTTTTCAGCTTCTTGCAAGTACGGTGTGATGTTGCGAGCCGGGTCGATGACAACCGCTTCGCCGGTCATTTGGCAACCGACCATGTAAGATGCCTGTGCTAATTTTTGATCATAGAAATAACGTAATAACATATGATATACCCCCTAGAATAGTTGACTGTAAACGTTAGTTGTTGTGCTGCTTTATATTAAGAAGTGATTAAACCGTTTCGCCTGTCCAGCTCAGCATGCCGCCGTCGACGTTGATGACGTCAAAGCCGAGTGAGTCGAGGTAAGCTGACGCGTTCATGCTGCGTCCGCCTGCCGCACAGATGACATGAATCGGTTTCGTGCGGTCGAGCTCATCGACTTTCGCACTGAAGTCAGACAACGGTACGTTTTTCGCTTGTTTGATGTGTCCGCCTGCAAATTCATCCGTTTCACGAACGTCGATCAAGTTAAGCGTTTCATCCGTGCTTAGCAATGTTTCTAATTCAGTCGTCGTAATCGTCTTCATGTGGTATTAATCCCCTTTTCTAATCAAGTTAAGTTTAAAGTGAGTAACTTTCGTTGTTTTTAATATACCCCCTAAGGTATACTCAATGCAAGGAAAAGAATTGGAGGTCAAAAATTGCGTAAATTAACGATCATCTTATCGATTTTAGTGATTGTGACTGTCGGAATCGTAGTTTTCACTTCGAAAGAGGATGGAATCACCCAAATCGACGTCGAAACACTACAAAACAGATTGGAAAACGAAGAAATAACCTTGTTGGACGTCCGTGAACTAGATGAATACGAGGGGGGGCATATCGAAGGAGCGGTGAACGCACCACTTTCTTCATTAAATGAAACCGAATTACCTTATGCGAAAGATGAACCGATCTATATCATTTGCCGCAGTGGCAATCGAAGCGCCCAGGCGGCCGAGTTGTTGCAGGATCGAGGTTATACGGAAATTTATGACGTCTCAGGCGGTATGATCGCTTGGGAACAGAAATAAAACTTACTTATCTAATAGGGTAGGAAACTGGAGGAGCTAGTATGGAGTTAGAGTTTATCATCACAATCTTTTTGATCGGCTTTATCGGATCATTCATCTCAGGGATGGTCGGGATCGGCGGGTCAATCATCAAATATCCGATGTTGTTGTACATTCCGCCGCTTCTTGGCTTCGCGGCGTTCAGCGCGCACGAAGTATCTGGGATCAGCGCGATTCAAGTGTTCTTCGCGACGATCGGTGGGATTTATGCGTATCGTAAAGGCGGCTATTTGAATAAACAACTCATCCTGTATATGGGTGTCGCCGTCTTGATTGGAAGTTTCATCGGGGGCTACGGCTCGACGCTGTTGTCGGAGAACTTGATCAACGTCGTCTATGCGGTCCTCGCGACGATTGCGACGATCATGATGTTCTTGCCGAAAGCGAACGTCGAAGACTTGCCGCTCGACCAAGTCACGTTCAATAAACTGATCGCGGCCAGTTCGGCGTTTATCGTCGGGATCGCAGCCGGGATCGTCGGAGCGGCCGGAGCGTTCATCTTGATGCCAATCATGCTCGTCGTGCTCCGTATCCCGACGAAGATGGCGATCGCGAGTTCGCTTGCGATCACGTTCATCTCATCGATCGGGTCGACAGCAGGTAAGATCATCACCGACCAAATCGTCTGGGAACCGGCCTTCGTCATGATTATCGCGAGTTTGATTGCGGCACCGATCGGGGCGAACATCGGGAAAAACATGAAGACAAAGTCGCTCCAGATGATTTTGGCGTTGCTCATTTTAGCGAGTACGGTCAAGATCTGGATGGACATCATCGGCTAAATGAATCGTGTTTCAAAGGCTATCGAGTTCACTCGATAGCCTTTTTTAGATGAAGATTGCAATAAAATTGTTAAGTTTATGTAGCATTGTAAACGTCAAAAAGTTGAATTAAGTTCAAAAGAACGTTAAAATACTCTTTATACGTCTGTACGTTTGTTAGTCGACGCACTAACTTACCATATGAAAATGACCTAAGGAGTGTTTGAATGAATCACACGAATCAATCGAAAGGGAAATTAGAGCGGTTCCGTCACGCAGCAAGCGACTCGTTCCGGACGCATCGCCTGTTTTGGATGTTTACGATCCTGTTATGGACGAAGTCACTGATTGCGTATCAGTTCTTCTTTAACATGCCACCTGAGAACGCGGTCCAAGCGTTCATTCTGTTCATCAACCCGTTAAGTTTCACGTTGTTCTTGTTTGCCTTTAGTTTCTTCTTCGGAGGCAATAAACGGAAGTGGGCGCTATACGGTCTTTACACGGTGTCCTCGCTCATCTTGTTTGCGGATACGACCTACTACCGTGAGTTCACGGACTTCTTGACTGTGCCGTTATTGTTCCAATCGTCGAACCTAGAGACGTTATCGTCGTCATTCCTGTCGTTGCTTGAATGGAAAGACTTGCTTCTGTTAGGAGATCTCGTCGTGCTTCCGTTCTTGCTCTGGAAACTAAAAGAAACAGGCAAAGCGTCACAACGCCGCGTGTTGCTCACGTTCGGTGCAGCTGCCGCCGTGTTCGGCTTTAACCTTGTCCTCGCAGAGACGGAGCGCCCAGAACTGTTGACGCGTTCGTTCGACCGTGAACTGCTTGTTAAAAACTTAGGGACGTTCAACTTCCACGTCTATGACGCGATGCTTCAAACGAAGACATCGGCGCAAAAAGCGCTCGCGGACGGTTCTGAACTCGATGAAGTCGAGAACTACACGCGTCAGAACTATGCGGCGCCGGACCCGGACATGTTCGGGAAGTATAAAGGCAAGAACGTCATCGCCATCTCGCTCGAATCGACACAGAGCTTTACGCACAATATGAAAGCTTCGAACGGCGAGTACATCACGCCGAACTTGAACAAGTTGATCGACGAGTCTCACTTCTGGCCGAACTATTACCATACGACCGGTCAAGGGAAGACGTCGGACTCTGAGTTCGCGCTCGACAACTCGCTGTACGGATTGTCGCGTGGCGGCGTCTACTTCACGAACGCCGACAACGAATATGATGCGCTTCCTGGTGTCATCAAAGAAGACAACTACTATTCGGCGGTGTTCCACGCCAACAACAAATCGTTCTGGAACCGCGACCAGATGTATCAAAACATCGGAGTCGATGAGTTCTTTGATGAGAAGAGCTACGATTTAGGCGACCCGGCCAACATGACGGAATGGGGTCTCCTCGACGATGAGTTCTTCTTACAGTCGGTACCGATGCTTGAAGAACTGCCGGAACCTTACTTCGCGAAGTTCATCACGCTGACGAACCATTTCCCGTTCACGATGCCGAGTGCGGACCATGAACTCGTTCCGAAATTCGAGACGAACTCGACAACGCTCAATAACTTCCCGCAAGCGCTCGCATATCAAGACTATGCCCTCGGGTTGTTCATTGATGAGTTGAAAAAGAACGGGACATGGGACGATACGATCTTCGTCGTTTACGGTGACCATAACGGCATCTCGACGAACCATAACGCTGCCATGGCCGATTTGCTCGGAAAAGACGAGTTGACGCCATATGATGTGGCAAAACTTCAGTCAGTCCCGTTCGCGATTCACTTGCCTGGTCAAGACAAAGGTGAAGTCCACGAGACGGTCGGGAGCCACGTCGATATGAACCCGACGATTCAGCATTTGCTCGGGTTCGATACGTCTGATCAAATCGGGTTCGGGAACGACTTGTTCGCGCCCGAGCGCAACGATCGCGCCATCTTCCGTGACGGTACAATCGTGACAAGCGACTATTTGTTCACCCAGTCAACGTGTTATGACGCCGAGACAGGAGAAGTCGTCGATGACGCGAAAGTATGTACGCCACTTGAAGACGAGGCGAACAAAGTACTTGAGATGAACGATAAGATCATCTATTCGGACTTGCTCCGCTTTAAAGAAAATAACTAAACACGCGAGAGAAAAGATTTTAAAAATCTTTTCTCTCTTTTTTGTTGTCTGAAAAATAAATCGGCGGCAAAATCGAATCGACTATGGTGAAAATCTGGGTATGTGAGGTAAGCGGTTACATGGTTGGTGTAAAGGGGGATACGAAGTCGGAGCAGCGAGGGGACGTGACGAGAGAGAACGAAGTGTGTCGTTATATCCTTATAAAAATGAACGAATCCGCATGCGGACATCTAGGAAAAAGTTGAGGCTCATCGGTTGTCATCGTGCTCATTCTCGGGTAACATCTGAGTTGTTGTGAAGTTATGAACGAACTGTGAATACGGCTTCTATAATTTGATTAAGTTGATTTCTGTGAGAGTCAGAAATCAATTTAAAAATTTTTATAGAGAGGTGTGTTCATTTGGAAAAATTGAATACGGTAAAACAAGAATGGCTCGGGAATCCCCGTGCTGAAGTGATGGCAGGGATCGTTGTGGCCCTTGCACTCATTCCGGAGGCAATCGCCTTCTCACTGATCGCTGGATTAAATCCGATGGTAGGACTATATGCGTCCTTTATCATCGCGATGGTCATTTCGATTACAGGAGGACGCCCCGCGATGATTTCGGCCGCGACGGGCGCGATGGTACTCCTTGTCGTCGATCTCGTAAAAGATTATGGACTTCAGTACTTGCTCGCTGCAGGGATACTAGCTGGTATTATCCAGATCGTGCTTGGTTTTCTTGGTATAGCTCGTTTAATGAAGTTCATCCCGCGTGCGGTTATGGTCGGCTTCGTTAACGCCCTTGCCATTTTGATCTTCCAAGCCCAGCTTCCGCAATTTGGAGGCGAGACGTGGATCATGTGGGCCATCGTTGCAGCATCGCTTGCGATCATCCTTGTTTTCCCGCGCATCACGTCAGCAATCCCGGCGCCGCTTGTCGCCATCGTGGCGATGACGTTGCTCGTGTTCTTTATGGGACTTGAGACGAAAACGATCGGAGATATGGGGACGATCACGGCAACGCTGCCGATGTTCCTTTTGCCGGACCTCCCGCTCACACTCGAGACACTTATGATCATCTTGCCTTATTCGTTCTCGCTCGCCTTTGTCGGTTTGATTGAGTCGCTATTGACGGCTCAAATCGTCGATGACATGACGGGTACAGATTCGAATAAGAACCGTGAATCAAAAGGTCAAGGGATCGCCAACATCATCGCTGGTTTCTTCGGTGCGATGCCAGGATGTGCGATGATCGGACAATCGGTCATCAACGTCTCGTCTGGAGCACGGGGTCGCTTGTCGACGTTCTCGGCAGGACTTGCGCTCCTCATCATGATCATGACGATGAGTAACATTTTAATGCTGATTCCAGTCGGGGCACTCGTCGGTGTCATGTTCTTCGTTGCCTATGCGACGTTCGACTGGGGCTCACTCAAAACGCTCAAGACAGGTCAAAAGACCGATTCGCTCGTCATGGTCACGACGGTACTCGCGACCGTGCTCACGCACGACTTGTCGATCGGTGTCATCACCGGAATCGTGACGGCCGCCGTCATCTTCGCCGCGAAAATTTCGCGTGTTGAGCTGAAGCGCCACCAAGACGGACACCGTGCACATTATGAAGTGAACGGACAGCTGTTCTTCGCGTCTACGTCTGACTTTGTCAACCAGTTCGATGTCGAAGCAGATGTCGAAGCAGACGTGAAACAAGTCAGTATCGACTTCGCCAACACCCATCTTTGGGACGATTCGGCCATCGGGGCCATCGATAAGGTCGTCTTCAAATATCGGACGGTTGGAATCGAACCAAAACTGTTAAACTTAAACAAAGATTCAGAGAAGCTGTTGAACACGCTGGCGCTCCATCTTCGTCAACAAGATGCGAACGTCGGCCACTAAAAGGGGGAACTTACAATGAGTAAAATCTTTCTAGCGATTGATGGTTCAGATCATTCGATGCGTGCCACCCAAAAAGCGGTCGAACTCGCCAAAGTGACATCATCTTCAATCGATGTCGTCCATGTCGTGTCACCGAAAGAATCAAAAGAAAGCGCCCTTCAATCGACGGGTAAAATCGATCTTGAAGTGAGACGGAAACAACGTCTTCAAGTGTTTTTCGATGCGATCACCGAAGCGGGCGTTTCGTACGAGTATATCGAACTCCGCGGCGAACCTGACGTTGAACTCGTCAACTACGCCAACCATGAACCGTATGAATTCGTGGTCGTCGGCTCGCGCGGCCTCAATACGTTCCAAGAGTTCGTATTGGGCAGTGTCAGCCACAAGCTTGCTAAACGTTCGTTGTCACCTGTGATCATCGTTCGTTAACAGACAGCGCCACGAGACTTTCGTGGCGCTTTTGCTGTATAGAAAAAGGAGGAGCTTATGACATTGAATTATACGGGAGAACGGGTCATCCCAGATCAAATGGACCCGCTGAACGGTATGTTACTTGAACATATTGCCCGTTATCATTTTTCATTGTTGTACATGGACGGGCGCGTGCTCGACTTTGCGAGCGGTGTCGGATATGGCAGTCAGTTGATTGCGAAAAATTTGAAGGGGCAAGTCGATGAGGTCGTCGCCCTCGATTTATCAGAAGAGACGACACGTTATGCACGAGGCCGATATTATCATCCGAACGTGACCTATGTCGTCGGGGATGTGCTCGATCGAACCTTACCCGAACAACTCGGCACGTTCGACTGTATCGTCAGTTTTGAGACAATCGAGCATGTGGACGATTTTGAAAGGTTCATGGCGAACGTTTGGGAGTTGCTTAAACCGGGTGGTACGCTCGTCTTGTCGACGCCGTTCGGTCAAGGAGTCGGTAAACCGACGAACGAGCCGTTTCACGTCCATCAATTTACAGAACAAGAGTTTACAGCGTTGTTCGATCGGTTCGCCTCGACCGAGTTCTATTACCAACGGGGCGTGCTCGTCGAACCGAAACGACCTGAGCGTCATTATCCAATCGGGATCGCTGTCGCTACAAAATAATAATTGAAAAGGCGATGGAAGTAAAAATCGTCTTACATAACAGAGGAAAAGGAGCAAGATGATGCGAAGACTTCGAAAACCATCCTACTACGGATGGTATATGGTCATGATCGCGGGCCTCGGTGTATTTTTCTCGGGTCCCGGTCAGACGTACTTTATCTCAGTTTTTATCGACCAATACATAACCGATTTTGGCTGGTCGCGCTCTGAAGTATCGAGCGTTTATTCGGCCGCGACGCTCGCCTCGGCAGCCTGTTTATTTTTCGTCGGTCGATTGATCGACCGCTTTGGGCAACGGGCGATGATGGTCATCGCCTCGATATTGCTGGCGGTCGCTTGTCTGTTCAACAGTTACGTCACGAACTTGACGATGCTCTTCTTCGGCATCTGGATGCTCCGCCTGTTCGGGCAAGGGTCGATGACGCTCATCCCGAACACGCTCGTCCCGCAGTGGTTCATCACGAAGCGTGGCCAGGCGCTCAGCTATATGGCAATCGGAGGGTTCTTGAGCTCGGCCGTCTTTCCGCCGCTCAACGTCTGGCTCGTCGGTTTGATCGGTTGGCAAACGACGTGGCAAGTGTGGGGACTGCTCGTGCTCGTCTTGTTCACACCGCTCGCTTATCGTTTCGTCCGCAACCGCCCAGAAGACATCGGACTTTTGCCGGACGGAGGGACGAATCCTCATCCGAGCAATAAATCGACGACGACACCGATTCATATCGACGTCGATTTCACGTTCCAAGAAGCGCTCAAGACACGTGCTTTTTGGCTGATCTTGTCGTGCATCGGCATCCCGGCGCTCGTCAACACAGCGATCACGTTCCACTTGATCTCAATTTTTGAAGAGCAGAGCCTACCACCGGTGACGGCCGCGATCGTTTTGAGCTTGATGGCGATCCTCGGCTTCCCGGTGACGTTCGTCGCGGGACGGATCATCGATGTCGTGAAAATCAATTATGTATTGATCGGTATTTTTGTGACCGAGATCATCTTTATGATCATCCTGCAATATACGTCGACGTTCTCAATCGCGATGCTGTTCGGGGTGATCTGGGGCATCAGCAATGGCTTTGAGCGCATCGCTTTAAACTATGTTTGGCCGTACTACTTCGGTCGGGCCGCGCTCGGCAGCATCAGCGGCCTGGCGACGTCGGTCATGGTACTTGGCTCGGCGGTGGGACCGTTGCCGTTCGGGATCGCCTACGACTTGTTCGGCAACTACGAGTCGATCATTTGGTATTCGCTCGTCTTCCCGGTCATCGGCATCCTCGCCGCCTCATTCGCCGTCAAACCGACGCTCGTGCGCTAACCGAGTCGACGTTCGGCTCGGTTTAGTCGCCGGATCACGAAGGAAGCGGCGACGAGCACCGGCAATTCAATCAACGGCCCGATGACCAAGACGAGGGCAATGAGCGGCTCGTTCGGGAATGCGGTCGTCGCGATGGCGAGCGCGATCGGTGAATTCCGCGCGAGCGTCGTCATTTGTAGACTTGTCACGGCCGCGTCTTCACGCAACAGTTTCTTGCCGACACGGCGGCTTATGACAAAATTGACGATGAAAAATAACAGCAACGGTGCAATTAACAATCCGAGGATCGAGACGTGCTCGATCAAGAGCCGCCCTTGTGAGGCAAAGATCGACATGACGGCGAGACTTAACAAGATGATCGGCCATAAGCTGACGCGCGCGAGCCGCCGAAACTGGTTCGACTTGGCGAGAAAGTACCTCAGTCCAATCGCTGAGCCGAGCGGGATCGCTAAAACGGCTAGACTATGTAGGAACACCGAAACTGAGATCACGCTCGACGTCCCTGTCAAAACATAAAGATAGACCGGTAACAGCGCGAGTTGAAGTATAAGGTTGAGCGGCAAGATGCTGAGCGAGGCGACGACGTCGCCTTTCGCGAGACCGGTGAAGACGATATACCAATCGGTGCATGGCGTGACCATGAGCATGATGAACCCGATCCAAAGCGCCGGGTGGTCGGACAAGAAGACGCTCGCGAGTGCAAATGCGAAGACGGGTGTCCAGACGAAGTTGAGGACGAGACTCGTGATCGTGAACGTGCGGTTTGAAAACGAATGCCGGATTTGGGCGAACGGGATTTGAATGAACGTAAAGAATAGCATCGCCATAAGCAATGGAACGATCGCACCGTCCGCGATTCGACGCAGCGTCTCGATCGTCCCGAACGCGAGACCAGTCAAAACAGATAGAAGTATGAATATGGGGTATAATTTCTCGAATCGACTCAAAGGGCCACCTCTTTTCCATTAGCAAAAACGTACCACAAAAAAACCCGATGAACGAGTCATCGAGTGATGAAATAGTATAGCAGTCCGAGCGCCACGAATGAGACCGGGAATAGGACGATATACGTCCAAGACACGAGCGACCAGCTTTTCTTTTGGCTATAGTCTGATTTGTCTTTTCCGAGACCGACCATGATCGTGAAGACGAGGGCGATCAAGCAGACGACTAGCGATAATCCGATTGTGAGATACATCATACCACTTCCTTTAACGTTTCTATACCTAGAATACCGTATCATCAAACAAAAAAACCTCTGAAATGTTGGGATTGTGTGTCCGACAGTCAGAGGTTTTGTCACGTTCATAGAGAGAGGCAGGTTATTCCGCGAACGTCTTGCTGCGGAACATGAACGCCGTGATGATATAGAAGGCGATGATGTGGATCAACACGTAAAACGCTGAGAACCAAATCGTCACGTCCATCGTCTCCATGAAGCCTGGGCTTTGGTAATAGATAGACAAGTCCGTGTGCAAAAAGACGATCCATTTAGCAATGGCCGGCTTCCATGCGATGAGGAGGCCGCCGATCATCGTCGAGACGAAGTTCGCGAGTACGGTAAAACCGATGACGACACCGACCGATTTGAAGACGACCGAGAACATGAGCGTCAAGAAGATGACGAACACGCCGCTCGACACGCTGAGTAGGACGTTACGGAACTGCTCGAACGTCAAGTTCCCGTCAAGCGTCAAAGCGAAGCCGTACGTCACGGCGAGGATGAACACGAACTGGGCGAGCATGATCAGGATTGCGGCAACGAGTTTCGACAGCAAGATCCGGTCACGGGAGTACGGACTCATGAGCAAGTGTTTCAACGTGTCGAACTTCAGTTCATTCCCGATCATCTCAGCGGTGAACACGATCGTGAAGATGCCGAGGAATGTCATCGCGGCCATCGTGGCATAGTTGACGAACGTTGTCGCATCTCCCGACTCGTTTCCACTCGTGACGATGACGTACGTTAAAATGATAATCCCGGTATACATGCCGAGGGCGATCAGCGGCTTGATCGTGCGCCGCCATTTCATAAACTCATTGGCTAGTAATGAACGCATTGTTCGTTCCTCCTTCTTTCTTCGTCACTTTGAGGAATTGATCCTCGAGCGTCTCGTACTTCATCCCGATTTGGAAGACGTTGATGTCTTGATTGATGAGTCGTTTCAATAGAACCGGGATATCCGTCTCAGGGCGGGGGACGAGGAACGTCTCAGCCGATTGCTGAACGATTTTCACATCGTCAAACAGCATGGCGGCCGCGTCGAGCGCCTCGTTCATTTGCTCGCGTGATACTTTACATAGAATGACGCCTTCTTCACGCGTCGTCCCGTCTTGGACCGATTTGATTTGACCGTGGTCGATGATTGCGAACCGGTCCGTGATCAGTTCCATCTCACTAAGTAAGTGGCTCGAGATCAAGATGGCGATGCCGCGGTGCTCGGCGAGGTGCCGTAAGTAGTTGCGCAGGTCGGCGATGCCGGCCGGGTCGAGCCCGTTCGTCGGCTCATCGAGAATGAGCACTTTCGGATTGTGGAGGAGCGCACGGGCGATCCCGAGCCGCTGCTTCATTCCGAGCGAGTACTGTTTGACTTTCATGTCGAGCTTCGATTCGAGCCCGACGAGTGCCCCAAGGGCGTTCAAGTCGACTTTTTTCAAATTGGGGATCAAATTCTTGGCGTGGATCAAGTTTTCTCGACCAGTCAAGTAAGGGTAGAACGCCGGGTTTTCGACGATGGCACCGATGCGACTGAGCGCCTCTTGGCGGTCGGTTGATACGTCGAACCCGTCGACGGTAACGGAGCCGTGCGTTGCCGGCATTAGACCGGTGATGATACGGATCGTCGTCGTCTTTCCGGCACCGTTCGGACCGAGGAAGCCGAAGATTTCGCCGGGCGTGACTTCGAAGCTGACGTTGGTCAGAACGTTCGTCTGGCCCAGTTTTTTGTGGACATTTTGGACGGATAACATGTTGTCACCTTGCTTTCGTTGAGATTTATTTCCAAGCTTGCTAACATTGTATACGACAAGACTGAAAGAAGGTTTCACCTTTTTTTGAAACAATTGAATCAAACGACAACTTTCACAATTAGTCGATAAGTAAAACTTATTGAATTAGTATGGACGAATTGTGAATTTGAAAGGGTCTTTCGACCTGGAAAGGTGTAGTATGAAGAAGAGAGTAAGAGGCAAGATTTGGCTCTTTTCACGGCCTGAATCAGATGGATGAACTGATTCGTGCGGCCTTAAAAAATGAAAGCGTTCACACATCGGGCGCATAGGAACGGACAGGGGGATTTATTCAATGGGAGAGTCGTCGAACGGTCGCGAGCAATCGCAAACATTTTATGGTCCAAACTTAGGCTACATCGTTGAATTGTACGAGCAATATTTGGAAGACAGAGAATCGGTCGATGCGGAGACGCGTCGTTACTTTGATGAGAACGGTTCACCCGAACAAGCGGTACCGGTCGCACCGGTCGCTTCATTTGATTTGGAGAAAATCGTGGCGGCGACTCGGCTCGTCAACGATATCCGGGCGCTCGGTCATAAAGCGGCTGATATTTATCCGCTCAAGGACCATCCGCGTGAGCACGGGTTGTTTGTGTTCGACCGTTACGGGTTGAACGAGTCAGACCTCGAGCAGATCCCGGCACACTTGCTGTCAGAAGACGTACCGAAGCCCGGCGCGAACGCACTTGAACTCGTCCGTCATTTACTCGACGTCTATACAGGGACGGTAGCCATCGAGTTGCGCCACTTGGATGATATGGAAGAGAAGCGCTGGATTCGCCGCCGCATCGAGCAAGGCGCATTGAAAGCCGCGTACTCGAAAGAAGAGAAGCTTGAGTTGTTCGAGCGTTTAGCCGAGACGGAACTGTTCGAATCGTTCCTTCATAAGACGTACGTCGGACAAAAACGTTTCTCGATCGAAGGACTCGACAGCATGGTCCCGCTCCTTGACGCGATGGTCGGACGGCTCATCTCGAGCGGTTCGGAACACATCAACATCGGGATGGCACACCGTGGACGTTTGAACGTCCTCGCCCATGTGCTCGGTAAACCGTACGAAATGATCTTTGCCGAGTTCCAGCACGCACCGAATAAAGAACTCATTCCGTCAGAAGGTTCGATCGGCATCAACTTCGGCTGGTCGGGCGACGTGAAATACCATCTTGGACTCGATCGCCGCGTGTTAGATGAGAAGAAAGAAGTCCGCTTGAACCTCGCCAACAACCCGAGCCACCTTGAATTCGTCGGCTCGATTGTCGAAGGTTACACGCGTGCCGCGCAAGACGACCGCTCTGCAAAAGGGATGCCGGTCCAACACGATGACAAGGCTGCTTCGATCTTGATCCACGGGGACGCCGCGTTCCCAGGCCAAGGCATCGTCGCCGAGACGCTCAACATGACGAACTTGACGGGCTACCGGACAGGCGGCACAGTTCACGTCATCGCCAACAATACGATCGGCTTCACGACCGACCCGAGCGACTCGCGCTCGACACGTTATGCGAGCGATATCGCCAAAGGCTACGAGATCCCGGTCTTTCACGTCAACGCCGACGACCCGGAAGCGTGTGTCGCCGTCGCGAAATTGTGCAGCGAATACCGTGCCAAGTTCCATAAAGACATCCTTGTCGACTTGGTCGGCTACCGCCGCTATGGACACAACGAGATGGATGAGCCGATGAACACGAACCCGGTTCTATACAAAGCCATCAAAGAACATCAATCGGTCCGTCACGTCTATGCCGATCTTCTCGAAGCAGAAGGCGTCATGACGAAAGAAGACAAAGCGACGATCGAACAATCGATTGAAGATCGCTTGAAGTCAGCGCGCGACCTCGTCCCGGCTGAGGAAGAAGATGCGGACATCGTCTTGCCGGAAGCAGTCTATAAAGGATTCCCTTACGTCGATACGGCAGTCGAACGCGACTTGTTGCAACAGTTGAACGATGAGCTGCTCGTCTGGCCTGAAGGGTTCGGCTTGTTCCATAAGCTTCAAAAAGTACTCGACCGTCGTCGTGACGCGTTCGGGGACAATGGGAAGATCGACTGGGGCCATGCCGAGACGCTCGCCTACGCCTCGATCATCTCGGACGGGACACCGATCCGTTTGAGCGGTCAAGATTCAGAGCGCGGGACGTTCGCGCAACGTAACATCATGTTGAACGACGTCGAGACCGGCAAGAAATTCTCGCCACTCCACGAGTTGTCGACGGCGAAAGCCTCGTTCACGGTGCACAACAGCCCGCTCTCGGAAGGCTCGGTGCTCGGCTTTGAATACGGCTATAACGTGTTCGCACAAGATACGCTCGTGTTGTGGGAAGCGCAGTACGGTGACTTTGCCAACTCGGCCCAAGTCATGTTCGACCAGTTCATCTCGGCTGGTCGTGCGAAATGGGGTCAAAAATCGGGTCTCGTCATGCTATTGCCGCACGGTTACGAAGGACAAGGTCCGGAGCACTCGAGCGCGCGGATGGAACGTTATTTGACGCTCGCCGGTGAAAAGAACTGGACGGTCGCTAATTTGTCGACGGCTGCCCAATACTTCCACATCTTGCGTCGTCAGGCGAAGATGCTTGGTACTGAGCAAATCCGACCGATGATCATCATGACACCGAAGAGCCTGCTTCGTCATCCACTTGCAGCCTCAACGGTCGAAGAGTTGTCAGATGGCAGCTTCTGCCCGATCGTCGAACAAACAGGTCTTGGCGAACAGCCGGACAAAGTCGAACGCCTCGTCTTCTGTTCAGGGAAGATGGCGATCGATCTGCAAGAAGCGACGATGAAATCAGAGGAGTCACTCGACTTCCTCCACATCATCCGCGTCGAAGAAATCTATCCGTTCCCGGTCCGTGAGATTCGCGACGTCATTAGTCGCTACCCGAACGCCAAAGAGATCGTCTGGGTACAAGAAGAACCGAAAAACATGGGAGCTTGGACATACATCGAGCCGCGTCTTGAAGCGGTGACATCGAACCGTCTGAACGTCCGTTACATCGGGCGCCGTCGCCGGTCAAGCCCGGCTGAAGGAAATCCGACAGCACACAAACAAGAACAAGCACGCATCATCCGTGAAGCCTTATCCCGTGACGCCGTCTCAAGTGCGGCTGGAGCGAGCACATACCAAAAAGATCGTAAATAAGTTAAGGGGGAACTCATTGTGATCGAAATTAAAGTACCGGAATTAGCAGAGTCCATTACGGAAGGAACGGTCGCGTCTTGGCTCAAGCAGCCAGGCGACCATGTTGAAAAAGGGGAGGCCATCGTCGAGCTCGAGACAGACAAAGTCAACATCGAAGTGCCGTCCGATGAGTCGGGAACGTTAGAAGAACAACTCGCCGGGGAAGGCGACACGGTCCAAGTCGGTCAAGTCATCGCCCGCTTAAGTTCAGGTTCAGCCGGCGGCACGGCCGTCGCGACGAAGACGAAGACGGAAGCAGCGACAGAAGCTGCTCCGGCTCCAGCCGAGACGAAAACAGAAAAAGTCGGCGAAGCGAAAAAAGTCGAGCGTCGTGAAGAGCACGTAGCAAGCCCAGGTAAAGGCCCGATCGCTACACCGGCGGCACGCAAGCTCGCTCGTGAGCGCGGGATCGACCTCTCGGCCGTTCAGACGAACGACCCGATCGGCCGCATCAACGTCCATGACGTGTCGAACCACAACGCAACACCGACTCCAAAGCCAGAAGCACCGAAAGCACCGGCTGCGGCACCACAACCGGTCGCGAGCGGCAAAGACGAAGAGCGCATCAAGATGACGCGTCGTCGTCAAACGATCGCGAGCCGTCTCGTCGAAGTCCAACAGACGGCGGCGATGCTCACGACGTTCAACGAGATCGACATGACGGCGGTCATGGCGCTCCGGAAACGTCGCCAAGAGAAGTTCATTAAAGATAACGACGTCAAACTCGGCTTCATGTCGTTCTTCACGAAAGCGGCCGTCGCGGCTCTGAAACGGATGCCGTATTTGAACGCTGAGATTCAAGGCAACGAGATCGTCTTGAAGAAATATTACGACATCGGCATCGCCGTATCGGCACCGGACGGACTCGTCGTCCCGGTCGTCCGGGAAGCGGACCGTAAAAACTTTGGCGAGATCGAGAAGGATATCATCCATCTTGCCGACAAGGCGCGCAACAATAAGCTCGGGCTTAGCGACCTGACTGGCGGCACGTTCACGATCACGAACGGCGGCGTGTTCGGTTCACTCTTATCGACACCGATCTTGAACGGACCGCAAGTCGCTATCCTCGGAATGCACACGATCCAACTTCGTCCGATCGCGATCGACGCCGAGACGATTGAGAACCGTCCGATGATGTACGTGGCGCTCTCATACGACCACCGCATCGTCGACGGTCGTGAGGCCGTGACGTTCCTCAAACACATTAAAGATATGATTGAAGATCCAGAACAGTTGTTGTTCGAAGCGTAAAAAACAGGTCCATGTCGCAAGTGACATGGACCTTTCTTATGCAAGCAGCGTCTCATCGAGCGTGATCTGGTTCTTGCCGCTCGCTTTCGAGCGGTAGAGCGCCTGGTCGGCCCGTTCGATGGTGAGATGCGGCGGCGTGTTTGAATGCCAGAGCGCAGCGCCGATACTCACACCGACAGCAGCCGTCCCGCCGTCAAACGATACGGGTGCGGACAACGCGGCGATGGCATCTTCCCCGATCTGCTGGACGTCGCGGTCACTTCGGTTGTTTCGTTCGAACAGAAGGAAGAACTCATCTCCGCTCAATCGGACCGGGTATAGCCCTTCGAGAGGCAGTTGCTTCAGCCGGTCGGCGATCTCGACTAGCACTTCGTCGCCTGACGCGTGCCCGTACGTATCGTTGACTGCTTTAAAGCCGTCAAGGTCGATATAGAAGCAGATATAGTCGTTCGTTGTCAGTTGTGCGTCATTCAAGTACTGACGGAGCGCCGTCCGGTTGGCGAGACCGGTCAATACATCGTGGTTAGCGAGTGATTCGAAGCGGACCCGTTCGGTCTCTGAATTGGTCAGCGACGTGACGAGTGACTCAAGGGCGAACGCGAGCGACTCGATCTCATGGATGCCGGATTGATGCGGGAACGTCTTCGCTTTTCCTTGCTTCATGAGCGTCGCCGTCTCAGTGATTTTTTGCAGTGGCCGCGTCACGAACAAGGCGAGCAGCCAACCGAGCAGGGCGGTCACGATCGAGGCGACGAGACCGATCCATAAGATGTTGTTTTGCAGCGACGTGACGGGGGCGAACGCCACGTCGACCGGTTGCCGGACGACGACACTCCAGCCGAGACCGGCGTAGTCGTCGTACCCTTCTCCGATAGCGACACCGGTCAAGTATGACGTTCCATTTTCCCATGTCTCGACATGCCAACCGTCTTCGAGCGTCGTCGGGAGCGTTGTTCCGACGAGATGATCGGGACCGAGCAGCACGGTGTTGTCACGTCCACTGACGACGAACATGTCGGTATAGTCCGAGTGATGGTGCAACGTGCGGTTAAAGTGCTGGAGCACTTCTTCTCCCCATTCCCAGCTCAGGTGGGTCGCCAAGACGCCTTTAAATTCACCGTCGCGCACGATTGGGACGCTGATGTCGACGAATTGGAGAGGTTCTCCACTCGGATTGGGGAGTTTTTCAGCGAGGAGAACGGCCTCGTGGACGTCCCCGATGAACGGTTGTTGTTGCGCTTCCGAGAAGACCGGACGTTCGGCGATCGACATCCCTTCTAAAATCCCGTCCGTCGAGGCGGTGACAGTCCCCGATGCATCGGTCACCCCCATCCACGAGAAAGCAGGGATGTTCGTTTGGACCTCATCGAGAAGGGCCCGGCTTTCGCGCGGTTCGTTCAAGGCGTCGAGTCCTTGGAGCAATTGGACTTCCTGATAGCGCGACCACATATAAAAGTCGAGCTTATCGACGAGCTGGTGCGATGTCGTCGACAGACGTTCCCCGATCTCTTGTTCAAGCGACGCGGCTGAACGCTCGCTGATCGTATACGTTAAGGCGAGTGTTAGAATAAAGACGAGACTGGCAATGCTGAGTGCCAAGATTAACCCGAGGCGCATCGAGAACGATTTCATAAATAGTTCCTCCTACAATAAACATTCACTTTATTCATCGTCAAAATATGGACGACTTGAAGCAAAGTCGGTAATAAACAAGTCGATTTCGTGGAATCGGATAGCGCTTTCGCTATAATGAAAGACGAATCGATAAAAATAGAGGTGAGACGAATGAAACAAAATCAAGCATTGGTCGTCGGGACGCTCATCGCGGTCGCACTCATCGCGGTCGTGGTCGTTCTCTTGAACCGACCGGCCGAGCAGGCAGAGACGGCGGCGCCGGCTACGAGCGAGCACGTGCCGACAGACGGGCAACCGACGCTCGGGGAAGCGGACGCACCGGTCTCGGTCGTCGAGTTCGGGGACTACAAATGTCCGTCTTGTAAACAATGGGGCGAGACGATCTATCCGCAGCTAAAGGCGGACTACATCGATACGGGTGACGCGAGCTTCAGCTATATCAACGTCTTGTTCCACGGACAAGAGTCGATTTTGGCGTCACTCGCTTCAGAATCGGTCTATAAGCAAGACCCGGATGCGTTCTGGGACTTCCATAAGGCACTCTATGACGCGCAACCGGCGAGCCAGCAGCACGACGAGGCGTGGGTCACGGTCGAGCGATTGAAGCAGATCGCAGGCGAGACGACGTCGGTCGACATGGCGAAGTTCGAAGACGACTTGAGTGAAAACTCGAGCGTGCTCGAACAGGTGAGTCTAGATGACGGATTCGTCAAAGAATACGGGGTCCAGTTCACGCCGTCGATCATGATCAACGGCGTCATGCTAGAAGACCCGTTCGACTATGAGGCGATCGAACGATTGATTGAACAAGGGGCACCATGAAGCAGTCGTTCTTGAGCCGCTACGGCTTGTATCTCGCTTGGCTCGTCGCGCTCACGGCGACGCTCGGCAGTTTATACTTCAGTGAGATTCGCGAGTTCGTCCCGTGCGAACTGTGCTGGATCCAACGTATCTTCATGTATCCACTCGTCTTCGTGCTCGGTATGGCTGTATTCACGAACGATCGTCAAGTGAAGAAATATGTATTGCCGCTAGCAATCGGCGGCGGTATGATTTCACTTTACCATTATCTCGTGCAAAAAGTACCCGGGTTTGCCGACATCAAACCGTGTGTCGAAGGTGTGCCGTGTAACGTGCAGTACATCAACTGGTTCGGCTTCGTGACGATCCCGTTCCTCGCGCTCACGGCGTTCACACTCATCACGCTATTAATGCTCAACATAAAAACGGACAAGTAAGGGGATGGAACGTTTGAAAAAATGGATGCTGATCGGGCTAGTTAGTTTACTCATTGTGCTCGCCGCTTGCGGCAATGAGATTGAAGACCCGCTCAACTGGGAGATCGAATCGTTCGACTATATGAACCAGAACGAGGAGATGGTCAGTCTCGACGACTTGAAAGGGAAAGTGTGGATGGCCGACTTCGTGTTCACGAACTGTGAGACCGTCTGTCCGCCGATGACATACAACATGACGAAGCTAAATGAAGCGCTCGTCGAAGAAGGTGTCGAGGACGTCCAGTTCGTGTCGTTCAGCGTCGACCCGACCGTCGACACACCGGATAAGATTAAACAGTTCATGTCCGGGTACGACTTGGCAGAAGCCGACTGGCAGTTCTTGACCGGCTATTCGCAAGACGAGATCGAGGCGTTCGCGCAACAGAACTTCAAGGCGCTCGTCCGCAAGCCCGACGAAGGCACGCAAGTCGATCACGCGACATGGTTCTATCTCGTCGATCAAGACGGGAAAATCATCAAGGCGTACCAAGGGTTCCAAGACGTACCGATCGAGGATATCGTCAACGATATTAAAATTTTACAGAAATCTTGAGGGCGACGCGATGTCGTCCTTTTTTGCGTATTCAAAAACAGGGGAATCCGGCATGTTGCCGTATAATAAGCAATAGAGGAGAGGATATTTTTGAAAAAAACACTACTCGTTTCATTGATGGGTTTGGCTGCTGTGACGGGTACAGCACTCACACAATATAAGCCGCTCGGACGCAAGCCAAAAGCGCTCCAGTCGCCGAATCTTGTCAACGGCAAGTTCCGCAATCAGCTTGAGACACCGATGCGGTTTTCAAGCGATGATATGATCTCGATGTCGAAAGAATTTTTGCATCCGGACTCGCTCCGGAAGCCGAGCGTGCGGTTGCCGGTCGTCCCGATCGACTTCACCGAGACACTTGGCTCGAGCTTCACCCGCATCTATTGGCTCGGCCATTCAGCGATGCTCGTTCAAATGGACGGCAAGACGATGCTCGTCGATCCGATGTTCGGCCGGAGTCCGTCACCGCTCCCGTTCGCGAAGAATGAACGGTTCAGCGAGGACTTGCCGTTCGAGCTCGACGATTTGCCGTCAATCGACGTCGTCTTGCTGACGCATGACCATTACGACCATTTGGACTATGCGACGATTCAAGCGATCAAAGACAAAGTCGCCATGTTCATCGTCCCGCTCGGCGTCGGCAGCCATTTGAAACGTTGGGGCGTCGGGGCCGAACGCATCGTCGAACGCGATTGGGGCGATACGTATCAGTTCGGGACGTGGACGTTCGTCTGTGCGCCGGCCCGTCACTTCTCGGGTCGATCGCTCACCGACCGCAATGCGACGCTTTGGGCGTCATGGGTCGTCATCGGTGAGACGGACCGCTTGTTCTTTAGCGGCGACGGCGGTTACGGTCCTCACTTTAAAGATATTGGGGACGAGTACGGACCGTTCGATTTCGCGGCACTCGAATGCGGGCAATACGATGAGCGTTGGCCGGATGTGCACATGCAGCCACGAGAGACGGCTCAGGCGTTCCGCGACGTGCGGGCCGATAAGATGTTGCCGATCCATTGGGGCGCGTTCACGCTATCGTTCCACGCCTGGTACGACCCGGCCGAACAGATGACGCAGTTGTTGCCGCAAGAACACGTACTTACTCCGATGATCGGGGAACGGATCACGCTCGACGGACGCAACGACACAAACACGTGGTGGCGTGACATCGAGGACATGAACAAGCGCTGACCGAATTCGGTCAGCGCTTGTTTTGTTAGGACGAGATCCGTTCGGTCTCGTCCGTTTCGATATAAAGCTTGTGTTTCCGCGTATAGACGAGGAAGGAAGCGGTCATCGCGATTGAACTTACCCCGAACAAGACGACCATGAGCTGCAGACCGATCAAGTCGAGGAAGAAGCCGGTGACGAGCAGAACGACTTGAAAGACGATGCGGTCGAGCATGTTCCGGAACGAGAAGAAGCGTCCGTGATAGTCTTTCGGCATCCGCGTCTGGAAAATCGTCACCGCGGTCGGGAAGAAACAACCGACCGAGAAGCCGAACAAGACGAACGCTGCGATCGAGACGACTGGGATGTCGGCGAAGTACAGCATGAGCTGAGCGATCCCGATCAAAAACGAGAACGTGAACAAGATTGAGAATACGGAGAACTTCTCACCGATCCGTTTGATGACGAACGCGCCGACCATGAAGGCGATCCCTTCCGCCGTATAAATCCAGCCTTTGATCGCGGTCGAATCTTGCAGCTCGCTAATGTTGATGACGAGCAGGTTGAACCCGCCGATGAAGAGGAGCGGGATGAGCGTCATGACGAGCGTCATGAAGATGACCGGGATCGACTTGATGATCGGGAAGACGTCCTTGAATCCGCCTGACGACTTTGTATCGACTTTTCGGGCGGACGGTGTCGTCGTCTCGTCGATGTTCAAGAACCACGTCGCGACAGCGAGCAACAAGTAGGCGACGAGCGAGAGCGCATAGACGTCCCGCAGTGAGATGAGCGTGAGCAGAATCCCGGCGATGGCCGTTCCGATGACCCGGGACAGCGTGGAGACGTTCATATGGACCCCGTTCAAGGCGAGCAGCTCGCGTTCCTTGACGATGAGCGGGATCGCTGCTTGGAGCGCTGGGAAGTAAAACGCGGCCGACCCTTGCAAGAAGACGAGGAAGACGACCATCCACAGGACGCTTCCCGTCTCGATGGCGACGAACATGAAGAGGACGCTGAGCGCCCGGACGATGCTCGAGATGAGCATGATTTTCTTTTTCGAGCCCTGATCGGTGAGACGACCGGCGAGCGGTCCGATGGCGACGCCAGCGAGCAGCCCCCCGGCGAGGATGAGCGCCTTGACGAAGTCGGACGGGACTTTCTCCTGCATGAACTCCAAGTTGCCGATGATGCCGAGCCAAAGCCCGAGACCGGCGACGAACTCCCCGGTCAAGATGATCCAGACGTTCCGATTTTTCCACATATGTTAAGTCCTCGATTCTTATCAGTTAATAATAATTATGCTCGAGAATGATTCATTAAGCCACAAAAAAGAAGCCGAGATTCGACTTCTTCTCCCATTCATTGATTCATGCGAACTGATTATATAAACACTATGATTTCGTAATACAATGTGTGTAAAGGAGGGTGATTGTATGGGAACGATATCTGTGCGACTCAATAAGGAAGACGAACTTCTCATTAGAGAGTATGCGAAAACAAAAAATCTTACCCTCTCTATGCTTGTTCGGGAAGCTGTCCTAGAACGAATAGAAGATGAATTAGACATAGTGCTTTATCATGAATCAATGAGTGCACATCAAGAACATTCTGAAGCAGTTTCATTCGAGGCCATGCTAAAGGATTTGCAAACTTAGATTAAACCTAAAAAAGCATTCGTCCGTATTCAGACGAATGCTTCTCTGTCGTTCTTTTGAAGTCAAATATCGCAGTTATCGTCCGTGCACGTCGCGCCACCCGAGAGCACTTGAAGCGTCGGTGCCGATTCGGCCCACGTCTTCTCAAGTACTTGCGTGAACGCCTCGGTCGGCTGGGCGCCGGAGACGCCGTACTTCCCGTCAAAGACGAAGAACGGGACACCGGTGATGCCGAGATCGCTCGCGCGTCTTTCTTCAGCACGAACCTCTTCCGTGTATACGTCTGAAGCGAGCACGTCTTTCACGGCGTCAGCATCGAGCCCGACGCTTGTCGCGATCTCGACGAGGACGTCGTGGTCGCCGATATGTTTCGCCTCGATGAAGTACGCTTTGAGGAGCGCTTCCGACAGCTCCTTCTCTTTACCGACCGTCTTCGCATAGTGCGTCAACCGGTGCGAGTCGAGCGTGCCGGTGACGACCATGTTGTCAAAGTCATAGTCGAGTCCGACTGATTGAGCTTGAGCGGCGACTTGGGCCGTCGTTGTTTTCGCCTGCTCGAGCGGCATGCTGTATTTCTTCGCGAGCACTTCATAAATCGAACGTGAATCGGTCGTCGGGGCGTTCGGATCGAGTTCGAAGCTCTTAAACTCCACTTCGACCTTGTCCGCGTGTGGGAACTGTTCGAGTGCTTCTTCTAGACGGCGCTTGCCGATATAACAGAACGGACAGACGTAATCTGACCAAACTTCAATTTTCATAGTGAATCCCTCCTACAGTCAGTGTAGGATGTCTTGAAATTGAAGTAAATGAATGTGCTCACAAAAAAAGCCCTCACGAGGAGGACTTAAAAGACGTACCAGAACACGCAGACGAAGTGGGCGAAGCTGCCGAACAAGATGAACAAGTGGAACACCTCGTGGAAGCCCCAACCGCGCCAGTTGACGAACTTCGGCTTGAAGCCGTAGATGAGACCGCCGACCGTGTACATGAAGCCTCCGAGCAAGAGCCAAAAGATGCCGCCGTTGCCGATCACGCTATGGAGCGGTCCGATGAAGAAGACCGACAGCCAGCCCATACCGATGTAGAGAGCAGTCGACAAGAAGCGTGGGGCGTGGAACCAGACAAGTTTGAAGATGATGCCGAACAAGGCGAGGACGTGGACGATACCGAACAGCACCCAGCGCATCGGGCTTTCGAGCGCGAGCAGTGTGAGCGGGGCGTATGTCCCGGCGATCAAGGCGTAAATCATCGCATGATCGATTCGTCGGAAGAACGCGATGACTTTCGGCGAGGCGATGATGCTGTGGTACAAGCCAGACGACAGGTAAAGAAAGACGAGACTGATTCCGAACAAAATCGCCGCCATGATGGCGAGCGGTGAGCCGAGCAGTGACGCTTTCACCGTCATCGCGATCAAGGCGATGAAGGCGAGTACCGCTCCGGCGAGATGGGTCAGCGCGTTAATAGGTTCCCGAAAAATCGAATTCATGCAAAAACACTCCTTATGACGTCATGTAGTATCCATAACTACATGATAAGCGGTATGGGCAAGAAGAACAAGGTTTTTGTTTCGACAAACGACGATTGTCCGTATACTGAAAGTGAGGTGATTCGATGAAACCGAACGAGATTGTACGGACGGAAGGCACGCTCCCGAAAGCGGTATTGCCGACGATCGACTTATATATGGACCAAGTCATCCAACTGTTCGAGCAGCATTACGGCAAGATGAAACGTAATGAAGACGAGACGATTTTGACGAAGACGATGATCAACAACTACGCTAAAGGCAAGTTGTTCCATCCCGTCAAAAACAAGAAGTACACGAACGAGCATTTGATGCTCCTCGGGTTGATCTATGAGATGAAAGGGCTGTTGTCGATCAACGACATCAAAGAGACGCTCCGGCCGCTGAATGAATCGGACGAGGCGTTCTCGCTCGAAGACTTTTATGACGCCTATCAAGCTCAGAAAGAACAAAACTTGCAGGCGTTCGAGACGCAAGCCGAGACGCTGCTCGCGAACGTGAAAGCGACTGAAGCGAGTGAAATCCAACAGTCGCTCGCCATTGCCTCCGCGGTGCATATGAGCCACTTGTATCAACGGCTCGCCGAACGGTTGATCGACGAAAGTAAATAAAAATGTCCCCTAGACTCCGTTTGTAGTCTAGGGGACATTGTGTCATTTTAGATGTTCGCGTTCGAAGCGCTCACCTTTGTTGTACATTTTAACGACGAGAAGTGGTGCTAAATAACTGATGGTCACAAGAATGAAAAGCGTCCATAAGAGATTATAATCTAACATTAGACGCTCATACGTGAACGACAAAAACAAAATGACGGTGATATGAACTAACGGGTGGAGGTTCCTGAGCAAGGCGTTGAGCACACTACTGATGAATACAGTCAAAATCACGAGCATGAACAAGAAAAACGCAATCAACAACCACATGTAGTCCATACGTCACCACCAAGTTAATTATTGATGTACTTCTCGAACACGTCACCGAAATCTTTCCGGTTCCATTCGTGATAGTGGCCTTGGAGCCAGTCGAACGATTGTTGCGACAAGTCTTTGAACGTCGTCGCGACGTTCATGTCCCCTTGACGGAGGCCGCTCAGAACTGACACGGAATGCGTGAGCGACGCGTTGGCGAACTCGAGCATTTTCCGGCCTTCGCGTTGTTTCTCGGCGATGGCGAGGAGTGATTTGTACAAGTCTTTGACGTGCTCGATTTGCTTTTTGTTTACGTCGATCGAGTATGGCTTATCGCCGATTGTGAACTTGATCTCGACGTCTAAGTCGACCGTGCCGGCCGTCTCGAACATGACGTGTTGGAGCGGATGTTGCGCGTACGGATAACGATACAAGACGCGCTTCGAACTGATGGCGCTCGCGCCGTCGAGATGGATCATCGCGAGGTTCGTGAAGCAGTACTCATCCGATTTCGACTTGATCAAGAAGTAAATCTTCTCGTTGTCCTCATGTAAGACGTAATCGTCGGCATCGGCCTTGTCGAAGTCTTTCGGGTCGATGACTTCACCGATATCGCTAAAGCCTGTCAAATCAGAAGCTAGTTTTTTGAACATGTACAGTCTCTCCTCAGTAGTGGATTTTGTGCATCTCGACCGGGTCGGACCCGGTCCGCTCGTTCCGGTTGAGTCCGTCGATCGCTGCCATGTCTTCTTTCGTCAACGTGAAGTCGAATACCTGTATGTTTTCACGAATCCGACTCGGTGTGACCGATTTTGGAATGACGGCGACACCGTTTTGAAGATGCCAGCGCAAGATGACTTGGGCCGGGGACTTGCCGTACTTGCTCGCGATGTCGACGATCGTCGCATCCTCGAGCGCCTCACGACCTTTCATGAGCGGACTCCACGCTTGGATCTGGATGTCGTAGCGCTTGCAGTACGCGATCAATTCTTTTTGGGACAAGTATGGGTGGATCTCAACTTGATTCACCGCCGGTACGATCGCACACGATTGGATGATCTGTTCGAGGTGTTGAATCTCGAAGTTCGAGACGCCGATGGCCCGTACTTTGCCTTCCTCATACAACTGTTCGAGCGCTTTGTACGTCTCGACGAACTTACCGAAGCGCGGCATCGGCCAATGGATCAAGAACAAGTCGACATAGTCGAGACCGAGTCGGTCGAGGCTGTCTTGAAACGCCTGGAGCGCCTCGTCGTAGCCGTGAAACTCGTTCCACAGCTTCGTCGTCACGAAGATGTCTTCGCGCGGGACGCTCGACTCACGGATCGCCTGCCCGACGCTCTCTTCGTTCTGATAGATGGCGGCCGTGTCGATCAACCGGTAGCCGGCGTCGAGTGCCGCCTTGACCGTGTCGACCGTGACCGTCCCGTCTTCAACTTTGTACACGCCGAGCCCGAGCATCGGCAGTTTCACATCATTATTGAGTGTTGTCCATTCCATAATTTGATTCCCTCCCTCTCACATCTAACGTTACCGAAAATCACGACAAAGTGAAAGCGAAACCTACAGCCGAATGCTTTCTCCGTGCGCCTTAATCACGATTTGATCGCGTTCGAGTTTGGCCGCGGCGACGAGGCGGTCATACGGCTCCTCGACCGGCTCGTATGATAAGACGAACGTGTCCCAGTGCATCGGGAAGAACCGTTTCGCTCCGCTCTGTTTGAACATCGTCCACGCTTGCTCCGGGGTGCAGTGCGCTTCCTGGAACGAGTCCGGTTGATACGCACCGATCGGGAAGAAGGCGAGGTCGATCGGTTCTTTGTTCGCGAGCCCGTTGAACGCTTCGGTGTACGCCGTGTCGCCGGCGAACAGCATACGGACGCCTTTATATTTCAAGACGTAGCCGTTATAGCCCATATGTTTGTCCCACGGGAAGCGGTTGCCCCAATGCGCGACCGGGATCGCTTGGACGTTGAGTCCGTTCGCGAGTGTCAACTTGTCGTGCGGATGCATCTCGAGAGTCTGTAGGCTCGGATAGTGACGCAACAGTTTGCTCGTCCCCGGTGCCGAGATGACGACCGTGTCACGGGTGATGAGCCGCTTCAAACTTTTATGGTCGAAGTGGTCCATATGGGCGTGGCTGAGCAAGATGACGTCGACGTGACCGATCTCTTCGATCGAGAGGGCAGGGGCGGTATGCCGTTTCATGCCGAACGTGACGGGACCGACGTGGACACCGATCCGTTTTGAGAATACCGGGTCGGTCAAAATTTTGAGGCCGTACCAATGGATGAGCACGGTCGAGTGGCCGATCCACGTGGCGCTCACGCTCGTCTCGTCGAAAATGGACAAGTCCGGTTTGATCGGCGCCTCTTTAAAGTCAGGACGCGGTAACCGCTGTTTCAGTCGTGTATAAAAGAACGTGCCGACGCTTGCCAAGACAGCGCTCGGGACGAGTAAGTTGCGTAATTTCATGTGAGTCACCTCGTTATATAGGATAGTTTCATCTTAACGCTGACGACTAAGACATGCATCCGCCCATAGGCGTAGAAACGATGGGAGATTGTGGGTTTGCTGGTTGCGAATCCGCTTACATTTTGGTAAGGTGGCAGTAGATTAGGAAAGGAAGGTACCGCGTGCTATGAAAAAGTCACACTCACTCAACTGATGAAACGAATCATCACTGTTCGTCTGAACAGTCACGGGTGAAGTGTGTCCAATCTCAAGCTGCGGGGTGACCCTTTTTTTCCGCTTGACCGGAGATCTTCACACCATCGCTTTCTAGCGAATGGTGTTTTTTGTTTCATCGCGTATCGGACAAACAAGCGAGGTGAGACAACTATGTTATCTGTACATCAAGTCCGGTTCGACTACGACCAGCAACCGCTATTTGACAGCGTCTCGTTCGACGTGTCAACAGGCGAACGGGCCGTCTTGTTCGGCCAAAACGGGTCAGGGAAGACGACGTTGTTCAAATTGCTCGTCGGTAAACTGAGCCCTCAGGCCGGTCGAATCGAAGTAGCCGGAAAAGTCGGTGTCGTCGAACAGACCGTGTCCGTTGGGGATGGGACGACGCTCGCGTACGTCATGAAAGGTGACAGCGAACGGTTCCGTTTGTACGAAGAAGTCACATCAGGCGACACGGAGCGCGTGCTCGCGGTGTATGACGAGGCGATGGCGTGTGACGCTTTCGGACTCGAGGCCGAGGCGAACCAAGCGTTGAAACGAATCGGCATGGATGGAATGGGATTAAGACGGCTTTCTGACTTGAGCGGCGGCGAACAGACGCGGGCACAATTGGCCCGGCTCATGATGCGTCACGTCGACGTCGTCTTGCTCGACGAGCCGACGAATCATCTCGACGTCGACTCGATCGACTGGCTGACGCGCTGGGTGCGTGAGTTTCCGGGCACGGTGCTCGCCATCTCCCACGACCGCCAGTTCATCGATGACGTCGCAACGGTCATCCTTGAACTGAGTGACGGCGAGGTCGTCCGCTATCCGGGCAACTATAGCGCCTATAAGCAGCAAAAAGCCGAGGAACGGGTGCGTGACGAGCGGGCCCATGCGCGCTATGTGGCGCGCAAGTCGGAACTGCTCGATATGATCGTCCAGTACAAAGGCTGGCACTTGAAGGCGAAAGCGACGGCGAGCGTCCGCAGTCCTGGTGCTCAGAAAGGGGCGGCGAACCTTGCCGTCAAGATGAAAGCAAGGCAACGAAAACTCGATCAGCTCGAACAAGGGCGTCCCAACAAACCGAAAGACGCGGGGCGCGTTTCGGTCCGCTTCGAAGCGGAACCGCTTGAGGCGAAGACGTGGATCACGGTCGAGAACGTCGTGTTCGGGTATGACGAGCCGTTGTTCGAGCATCTTTCGTTCACGTTCAATCGAGGAGACCGCTTGTCGATCGTCGGACCGAACGGGAGTGGGAAGACGACGCTGTTGAAGCTGCTTTTAGGGCAGCTTCAGCCAAACGAGGGTGTTGTGCATCGCCATCCGAAACTGAAAATCGGCTACTTCTCACAGACGCTCGAGCGGTTGCCCGAGGATGGGACGCTGCTTGACGCACTATTATCCGCGAGCGACATTCCGGAGACGGAAGCGCGGACGCTCCTGGCCCATTTCTTGTTCCGTCGTGACGACGTCTATAAACCGATGCGTGAGGCGAGCATGGGCGAGAAGTGTCGGATCGCATTCCTCATCCTTTATTTCTCAGACGCAGACATGCTCGCGCTTGATGAACCGACGAACTATTTAGACGTCGCGACACGCGAACAAATCGAGGCGGCCTTATCGATCTACCGGGGCGGTCTCATCCTCATCTCGCACGACCGGACGTTCCATCAGCTGACGGACCGGACGATCGAGCTCGGCGAGACGGTGCGAATTTTAGAAGCCGGACAAGACACGCCCCCCATCGACGTCGAAGCGACGATTCAGACGCTCGAGGCGCTGACGAATGACGAACAAAAATTTGTTGACGAGGCAGGAAACGTGAAGCCGTTTGACGAATCGGAACAGATGAGACGAAACGAGTAGGAGTGGAGAATAATGAAGGAAGAAGTTCGGTCATCACGGGCCGCGTCAAGGAAACGAAAACGGTTGTTACGGTTAGCGACGGCGGTCTTGTTGATCGCTTCATTGATCGGTGTCATCGCGTTCGCGGCGTACATCGATTCGCAAAAGCAGACGGCACTGCCTGAGTCGGACAACATCTCGACGGAAGAAGTCGATAGCGGGACAGAGGCGGAACCTGAAGAGGAAGCGACTGAAGAAGAGCCGAGTGAGGACGTCGTCTACATCGCGACGCCGTACACGAAAGTGTATGCTGATGATCGTGTGACCGTTCTATATGAGGCGGATCTTGGAGACCGGTTCGAACGGCTCGAAGCCGTCAGTGGATTCGTCAAACTTCAGTTGAACGACCGGACGACCGGATGGGTGACGGAAGAGCGCGTGACCGAGGAAGCGACTAGCGTCTCGGACGATGAAGTGGAACAGGCGTGGCAAACGGTCGTGCCGACGGCTTCAGCGTCTGCTTTGGACTGGCTCGGACAAGACGTGGCGACGGTCCGATCGACACTCGGGGCACCGGCGTCCGTCCAGCGCGACCAAGTGAACGAGTACCACTTCTACAATGGCTTCTTTTTAATGGTGCGTGACCAACGAGTGAAAGCGATCGATTGGGACCGTCAGACGGCCGTGACGCCTGAACTTGAGGCGGCGAGCGCCCAAAGCGCGGGCAGTTGGTATGACGGGGAGACGCTTCAATTGAAGCTGTTCCCGTATAACGGGGTCATGCGGGTCCGAATTGAACAAAAGTAAATGCTGGCGTCGAGAGGGTGCATCCTGTCGGCGCTTCTTTTTTCGAATTCATTCAAACGAGCGTTTGAATGATAGGGAGAAAAGGGATATAATGAAGGGAGAGAGGAGCGATGACGCATGGGACAACATGATCATGGCCACGAAGGCCACCACCACACAACGAATCAACGAGCATTATTGCTAGCATTTCTGTTGATCGTCACGTTCATGGTCGTCGAAGTCATCGGCGGTCTGTGGACGAACAGCCTCGCGCTCTTATCGGACGCGGGGCACATGCTCGGCGACGCGGCAGCGCTCGGGCTCAGTTTCTTGGCGGTCCGGTTCGGCGCCCGGAAGGCGACACCGAACCAGACGTTCGGGTACCGCCGCTTTGAGATTTTGGCGGCGTTCGTCAACGGATTGACGCTCCTTGTCATCTCAGGTTATATCATCATCGAGGCGTACAAGCGCTTGTTCGCGCCACCAGAGATTTTAAGCGGCGGCATGCTCGCCATCGCCGTCATCGGGTTGCTCGTCAACGTGCTCGCGGCGTGGATCTTGATGCGTGGCGAGCGGGACAACTTGAACGTCCGGAGCGCGCTCCTGCACGTGTTCGGAGACTTGCTCGGATCGGTCGGGGCCATCACGGCGGCGCTGCTCATTCTAATGTTCGGGTGGACGCTCGCTGATCCGATCGCCAGTATGTTCGTCGCGCTCCTCATCTTGGTGAGCGGGTACCGCGTGACTCGGGACGCCGTCCATATTTTGACGGAAGGGGCGCCTGACAAAGTCGACGTCGTGGCGATGCAGCGTGACCTTGCGACCGTCGAAGGCGTCAAAGAAGTACATGACCTCCACGTCTGGTCGATCACGTCTGAGGAGTACGCCGTCACGTGCCACGTGTTGATTGATAAAACGACAGATGATCAACGCGTGCTGCACGATGTGACGGAGCGGATGAAGCAGTACGGGTCGTTCGGTCGTTCGACCGTTCAAATCGAACGAGAGACGGCACACTGCGAGGAACGAACGATCTGGTAAACGCACGAGCGGTCCCTGACAAGAGTCGGGGACCGCTTTTGTTATGGTTTCAGGACGACTTTGACGCAGTCGTCGAGGTGGTCATTGAATATCTTGTAGGCGTCAGCGGCTTGTTCGAGCGGCAGGCGGTGGGTGATGATGTCGGTCGGATCGAACTTCTTGTCGACGATCATCTGGAACAGCTCAGGCATGTAGTGGATGACCGGAGCTTGACCAGTCTTAAGCGTGACGTTGCGCGTGAAAAAGTCACCCATCGGAAACTGGTTATAGTTCATCGGGTAGACACCGGTCAATTGGACCGTACCGAACTTGCGGACAGCTTCTTTGGCGACTTTGATGGCGCTGAGCGTTCCGCCTTGGATCATCAGCTTTTGCTCGACTTTCTCGATCGGGGTTTTCTTCCCGTCGATACCGACACAATCGACGACGATATCGGCGCCACCACCCGTGATTTCCCGGATGTATTTGCCGGTCTCGACCGGGTCTTTCAACAAAACGGTTTCGACGTTGTTTGAGAGTTTGGCTCGGTTCAATCGATAGATCTCCGGGTCGACAGCGATGACGCGTTTTGCGCCGCGCACCCAGGCGAGTTTTTGTGTCATCAAGCCGACAGGGCCCGACCCGAGAACGACGACCGTGTCACCGGCCTTCATCCCAGCGTTGTCCAAGCTCCACCATGCGGTCGGGATGACGTCGGAGAGGAACAACAGTGCCTCATCCTCGAGCTCGCACGACTCTGGGATGACGAGCGGCATGAAGTTACCATACGGTACTTTCAAATATTCGGCCTGACCACCCGGGTGGTTCCCGAACTGTTCAGTGTAACCGAACAGTCCGCCCGCATCTGTGTGCGGGGCGTGGTTCGAGTTGTCACACTGGCTCTCCATTTCATTCTCACAATAGAAGCAATGGCCGCAAGAGACGTTGAACGGTAAGACGACGCGATCGCCTTTTTTCACTTTGGTCACGTCTGGTCCGATGTCTTCGACGATACCCATCGGTTCGTGTCCGATGATAAACCCGTGCCGGGCCGGCATGTTGCCTTGGTAAATGTGAAGGTCAGACCCACAGATGGCCGTCGACGTGATCTTGACAATGATTTCTTCTCGGTTCTCGATTTCCGGGTCCGACACATCTTTCACTTCGATGTTTTTCGTCCCTTGATAAGTAACAGCACGCATACGTTGGTTACCTCCTTTTTTGAAAGACAGGTGAACGACGACATGGTTACTGTACCCGTATGGTGCGAGCATGAATCTACCCGCGAACGGGAATAGAAAAAAGGACTCACAAAGGAGTCCCAGTGCCCGCGATGTCGATGACGACGATCTCGGGTGGATTGAAGATACGCGGTACGCTGACTGTGTAGTTGAAGCCGCGGCCGATGATATGGGTGAACGAATCGTGTTCATACAGGCCGCCCGCATATTTTGGGAAGAAGCCTTGGTCAGGCGCGTAAAGCCCGTTCAATAGATAAGGGATACGGACCTGGCCGCCATGGGCGTGGCCCGACAAGACGAGGTCGAACGGAAGCTCGGCGTACGTCTCGACTTGTTCCGCCCGGTGGGACAAGAGCAGGCTGAACGTGTCGTCCGTTTCGACGTCGTCAAGTGCGGTCAAGACGTCTTGCTCCCAGTTCCCGTATATGTTTTCGGCGTACGTGCGAAGCGGGTCCTCGACGCCGCCGATGATGAGTTCGACTCCGTTAACGGTCACGGCCTCGGCTTCGTTCTCGAGCACGATCACACCAAACGAACGAAACACGTCTTTGACGTCGTGCCGGACGAAATCACTTGATTCATCAATTTCATGGTTGCCGGTGACGAAATACATCGGGGCGATTCCTTGTAGCCCTTCGATTAGTTCGAAAGCGGCGTCTGGCGAGCGGTATCGATCGAGCAAATCACCGGGAAGCGCGATCAGATCAGGTTGCTGCTCACGAACTTTTTCAATCAGATTTTTTTGGTCCTCACCATACGAATAGCCGTGCAAATCCGAGAGGAGGATGACGCGTAACGATTGACCAGTTTCGAGCTTATCGGTCGTCAGCTCGTACTCTCTAATCGTCAGCCCGTTGTAAAGGGCGGCGAACAGAAAGACGACCACGATGCCGAACGTGATGTACTTTCGTTTTCCTTTTAGCATCGTGTCGCCTCCTCGGTCGGATGTTTGTCTTTTCATTCTACTCTGTTAATAGGTGTGGACGCAAAAAAAAGCCCACTCATATTTGAGTGGGCAGGGGATTAGGCGACGTTTGTCGTCAATTTGACGTCGACGTTGCCGCGTGTCGCTTTCGAATACGGGCACACTTGGTGCGCTGCTTCGACGAGACGCTCAGCAGTTGCTTGGTCGACACCTTTGATTTCGACTTCGAGCTCGACCGAGATGAAGAAACCTTCGTCGTTCTGGTTAAGTGTGACGTGGCCAGTGACGCTCGTGCCATCTGTCTTGACGCGCTCTTTACCGATGACGAGGTTCAACGCGCTGCCGAAGCAAGCTGCGTATCCGGCTGCGAACAATTGCTCAGGGTTCGTCGACTCTTCTGCTTGTTTCGATCCTGGCATCGCGACGCTCAAGTCGATGACGCCGTCCGTAGATGTGACGCGACCTTCGCGGCCACCGAGAGCTGTTGCTGAAGCTGTGAATAGTGGTTTCATAATTAAATTCCTCCGTTTCGTTTTTAACAATTAAGTTGTGCACAATTTAATTATAGGGCAGTCAAACAGATATTCAAGTGATATGCTTGACCTAAGACTTTAGCCGGAGGAATTTATATGAAAAGTTCGTTAACATTAGAGCATCAGATTTGCTTTCAGCTCTACACCGCCTCAAAAGAATTGACACGTTTGTATCGGCCGATCTTAGAGCCGCTCAAACTCACATACAGCCAGTATTTGGTCATGCTCGTTTTATGGGAAGAAGATCACATCGATTTGAAACAGCTCGGGGAACGGTTGACGCTTGATTCGGGCACGCTGTCACCGCTCATCAAACGGTTGACCCAACTCGGGTACGTGGAGAAAATCCGGGCGACCGATGATGAGCGCCGGGTGTTGGTGTCGCTCACCGCATCGGGTAGCGCACTTCGTGAGCAGGCCGAGGACGTGCCGGTCAAAGTGAGTGGTATGCTAAATATAGACGAAGCGACTTATTTCGCTTATATGGAGATGCTCATCGATATCAAATCGCGTCTGCGTGAATTCGGTGAGCGACAGGGCTAGGTTCTCACGAAAGGAGACGATATGTTTCGTAAACTGTTTATTCTATTGATTGGGATTGGTCTATATACGGCTTGGAACTATGAGGTGCCGAACGTATCGGCGCCGACGAGCGTCCAGGTGAAGTCGACGGAAGTGGTGGAAGAGCGCGTCGCGACCGACGCTCCAAAGTTCGCGAGCCAATATGCCGGTCACGACTGGTATTTGCTCGAGAAAAATGGCGACCGGACGCTTGAGCTCGTCGATGAGGATGGTGCCAAAAAAGGGCAATACCAATTCGAGTCGGGCAGTACGTTCGAAGGGCTCGTCCTTGACCAGACGACACGACAACAAGTCGAGAACATCGGCTTCGACGAAGTGAAGTCTTACGATAAAGGGTTGAAACGTTACTTGATCCCGGACGATCCTTCGTTCTCGGTCTATGCGATGAACGGCAATTACGTCACGATGTTCTTTGACCAACATGACGAAGACAAGCTGAAAGGCATCCTTTCCGTTGAACGGAGCGTCGAGGAGTCGAGCGACGGTTATTATGGAGACGTCTCGGAAGAGAGCATCGTGTCTAACGAGGCGCTCATGCGCATGCTCATGAACTGGGACCGTCAAAAGTTTGGGTTATCCGCACTCGCTGACTATGAGCCGCTGCTTCCGGTCGTCCGGGCGCATAGTGAGAACATGGCGGTGAACAACTTCTTCAGCCACACCGACCCCGAAGGACGCGACCCGTTCGAACGGATGAATGAGGCCGGACTTGCCTACTCGCTCGCCGGGGAGAACTTGGCGATGGGACAGATGAGCGTCTTTCACGCTCACTGGGGACTGATGAACTCGCTCGGTCACCGCGAGAACATCTTAAAGCGAGACTTCACGCACGCCTCGGTCGGTCTTGTCTATAATGAAGACAACAGTCCATTCTATACGATCAACTTCATCACACCACGATAAAAGGATGGTCTACCCTAGAGGGGCGGACCATCCTTTTTAGCGGTCAGAGCAGGCGTTTCACCGCTCGCTCGATCTCGTCCGGTGTCGTCTGCGGTGAGAACCGTTCGATGACGTTGCCTTTCCGGTCGACGAGGAACTTCGTGAAGTTCCATTTGATCGCTTTCGAGCCGAGCAGGCCAGGTGCTTCTTTCGATAAGTATTGGAAGAGCGGGTGGGCGTCTTTGCCGTTGACGTCGACTTTCGAGAACATCGGGAACGTCACGCCGTAGTTCAATTGACAGAACTCGCTGATCTCTTCGTTCGAGCCCGGGTCTTGGTTGCCGAACTGGTTGCACGGGAAGCCAAGAATATGGAAACCTTGACCTTGATAGCGCTCAAATAGCTTTTCAAGGCCGTCTAATTGAGGTGTGAAGCCGCACTTGCTCGCCGTGTTGACGATCAAGAGGACGTCCCCCTCGTATTTGGATAAAGGCTGCAGCTTGCCGCTCATGTCGGCTGCTTCGTACTGATAGATCATCATCTGATTCCCCCTTTTTATGTTCATTATAGCAAGCCGTTCGATTGCGAACGACTTTGAACCGGTTGTCCGCAATCAAATTGTCACGAAACGATGAGGTCGCTGTTACAATGAAATCAAACGGAACCCGTATAATGAATCGTTGTAGAGAGGAAAGGTGTTATGTACATATTGAAAAATGAATTTATTTGGATCGCATTGATCCTGATCGGCTTGTTCGTCTCGAGTGCGACGCCGTACTCTGACCAAAGCATCGTCTCGCCGCTCGAACGCTTCGATTGGACGTGGGCCGAACCAGCCCTCTCGAACGTCGACTTCGACTATGCCGGCAGCCCGGTCTCGCTCGAAGACAAAGGAACCGTCGGCTTGATCGAATTTTTAATTCGGAAAGCGGCACACTTCACGGTCTTCTTCGTCTTAGGTGCGTTGTTCGTCAAAGCCGTGTCGCGGACGAGACTGAACGCGTGGCTCGTGTTGTTGTTCGCGTGGGCGCTCGCGAACACGGTCGCCATCTTTGATGAGTTTCATCAGAGTCTGACCCCGGAACGCACCCCGCTCATTCAAGACGTCGTATTAGACAGCTTCGGCGCTTGTTGCGGCGTCCTGCTCTTTGGTGGCTATTATCTGTTCGTGAGAAAACGTAATAAACACCAACGGAGAGGTTATGTATCGGTCAGGTAGATAAAAAATAGTATAGGTCATTATTTGAAAAGCGCTTTCATAAGGCGTTTTTCTTTTTTACTAAATTCATATTTTGTGACAATTTGTGGATTGAGCCCGTTAAATACCCACGTTTTATCGAGGATAAAACCTAAATCAGGTCAATGTAACGCGAATGAAATATAAGTGTAAAATAACTTTAGGTTTAGATTGCTATAATGAGTCACAGGGCGAGACGGATTCTCGCAAAACTATACAGAACTCATTCATCTATTATCCTATAGAAATTCACACGACTCAGCGGAGGTAAGCACATTGATTAACTTGAAGAAACTTGCAGCAACCGTCACTTTAGGCGCTCTTCTAATCAGCGGCACGACACCTGGTTTTGCAGCGTCACTTACAGACAAGCAAAAAAAGGTCCAACAGCAGCAACAAAAGAATAGCACTGAGCAGAGCAAAGCGAACTCTTCGATCCAATCACGCGAACAAGCGATCAGCAAAGAGCAGCAAGAAATCAACAAGCTAGACGCTGAACTCCAAGACGTCATCAACGACGTCGCACAAAAGAAAGCTGAGATTCGTGCTACGCAAGAAAAAATTGCCGCGCTTGAAAAACAAATCAAGCAGTATGAAGCAAAAATGAAAGCACAAGAAGAACTTATGAAAGAGCGCATGGCAACGATGCAAAAGAACGGCGGCGGGTCGATCGACTGGGCCGAGTTCATCTTCGGATCAAAAGACTTCGGTGACTTGCTTACTCGTATGATCACAGCAGGTACGATTCAAGAGAACGACAAGCAAATTTTTGAAGAGTACCAAGCGACGAAAGAAAAGCTTGCGACAGCACAGGCTGAATTGAAAGCCGAGCGCGACGCTCTCGTTAAACAAAAGCAAGAACTTGAAGCACGTAAAGCAGCGCTCGACAAGAAAATGAAAGAGCGGGCGGCTAAAGTCAAGAAGCTCAACGCTGAAAAAATCAAGTTCGAATCGAAATTGATGAGTTTGAAAGAAATGGAATCAACGCTCCAAGCACAAGAAGCTTCAATCAAGGCAGAAATCGAAGCACAACGTCGTGCGGCTGAAGAAGCGAAACGTAAAGCAGCGGCGGAAGCGGCAGCAGCTGCAGCAGCAGCGAAACAACAAAAGCAACAAGGTTCGTCAAGCAAGCCGAGCGCGTCAGCGGCAACGCCTGTAGCGGCGGCACCGGCAAGCGGCGGCATGTTCCAACGTCCTGCTAGCGGTCGTCTTACACAACCTTTTGGACCTGCAAGTGGTGTGAACGGTTATACGTTCCACAACGGTCTTGATATCGCGGCACCGGTCGGCACACCGATCTATGCAGCGCAAACAGGTACGGTCACGACGGCAGGATGGGGCGGCGCCTACGGGAACCACATCATCATCACGCACGTCTTGAACGGACAAGTTTGGACGACGGTCTACGCTCACTTGAGCTCGGTGTCGGTATCGGCTGGCCAACGTGTCTCGCAAGGTCAGAACATCGGCGGCATGGGTAGCACAGGTAACTCGACTGGTTCGCACTTGCACTTCGAGATTCACCGTGGCGGTTACTCGTACTCGTCTTCGAGCGCGGGTAGCACGGTCAACCCAGCTTCATTCTTCTAAACGTATACAAAAAGTGATCGACGAACGCGTCGATCACTTTTTTATTGCCCGATAAGCGATAAACGTCAGCAAGGCGGCCCCGATGACGCTCAGCAAGAGCGTGTCGAGATTCGGGTCGGCAAAGACGCTCATGCCACCGACGATCAGCATGTAGGCAACGATCGAGCCGACGAAGACGGTCGACACGACCGAACGGACTCGTTTCGGGATTTGCTTCCACCAGTTCCTCATAAAAATCGCCTCCACCTATTAGTATAGGGGAGGCGGGATGATTCATCTAGCGAGCCGGATCCACGAAGATTCCATGATCGGCCGGTAGCCGACTTCTTGATAAATCTTGTTTGATGTCGGGTTGGTCAAATCGGTGTAGAGCGTGCAGAACGATTTCGTTTCGAGCAATCGACGACTGAGAGTGGCGACGAGACTGCGAGCGTATCCGTTTCCGCGTTTCGCAGGAGCCGTGTAAACGAAAGACACCGTGATGCCATTCAACGTCGGGCGGGAGCGCTTTGCGCACGAAACGGGTATGCCGTCGACTTCCCAGATGAAGGCGTCATCGTTATCAATCATTGAAGTGACGACAGAGACCATTCTTTCGTCATGTGATGGTTCGAGTCCCGAGTCTTGTTCAAAGGCACGGTACCACGTCTCTAAAAGAGGCTGGTCGGACTTGGTCGCCTGGCGCATCGACCCGCCGGCCAGAACGATGTCGTTGACGCGGTCTAATCGATAGAGCCCTTGCGACATGAACGTCGACGCTGCTTCATCCGTCCGTTTCTCCCACATGGCACCGAACGTCTCGGCATGTGTCTTTTCGGAGACGACTTCTGTGAACGGGATGTCTAGCTGTAGTAGAGCCGGGATGACAGCCGCGTGGATCAATGTTGCCTGAGACGTGTCGACGACGACGTAATTGAGCGGGTGCGGCGGTGTGACTTGCATGATGGCGAGGAGCTGTCCATCGTCTTCGACCGTCAACTGATGGTAGGTGTCGTATAGGTCTCGCTTAATATTTTCAAGGATGCCGATCATCAAGCTGTTCTCGGCCTCTTTTTTCAACAATTCCGGCATGACGCGTTCCGAAAACGCGAACGGGTCGTTCCAAACTTTCACTTCCAAAGTCGACACCCTTTCTGTATATGTATGAAAAACGGGCAAACCGTAAGGCCTGCCCGTTGTCTAGCTCGTAACTCGTTAAGCGATGTCTTCGCGCGCTTTCGCGTCGTCGAGCAAGTTCGTGTTGCGTTTGAAGTAATGGACGATTTTGGCGATGGCGCCGTCACCTGTGACGTTCGTCGCCGTACCGAAGCTGTCTTGCGCCAAGTAGAGCGCGATGACGAGGCTTTGCATCGTCGCATCGAATCCGAGGATCGACCCGAACAATCCGAGTGATGCCATGACGGCCCCACCAGGAACACCTGGCGCCGCGATCATCGTCACGCCGAGGGCGAGGATGAACGGGAGGACGATCGCGTATGACATCGGCATGCCGTTCAAGTACATGAGGGCGACACCGACCGATGTGAGCGTGATCGTCGAGCCTGATAAGTGGATCGTCGCGCAGAGCGGGACGACGAAGTTGGCGACGCCTTCATCGACGTTGTTCAATTTTGCCTGACGAAGCGTGACCGGGATCGTCGCGGCTGACGACTGTGTGCCGATGGCTGTGAAATAAGCCGGCATCATCGTCTTGAGCAGTTTGAACGGATTCTCTTTATTGAGCCCGCCTGCGATTGAATATTGAATCATGAGCATCGTCGCGTGAAGGACGATGATCGTGACGAATACGAGCGAGAACACCGACAAAATTTCGGCGACTTGACCGGCGTACGTCATGTTCATGAAAATTCCGGCGATGTGGATCGGCAAAAATGGAATGATGACTTTACTAATGAGTAGTTCGATAATATCGCGGAAGTCCATGGCGAGGTCGAGTGAGCGTTTGCTCTCGATCGCGGCGATCCCGATTCCGATGACGAACGCGAGAATGAGCGCCGTCATGACACCGAATACCGGTGGAATCTCAAACTCCATGAAACCTTTCAAGAGTGCTTCTTCTGGGTTTTCAGCTGATGCCGTGCTGCGTGCTAAGATCTGCGGGAACAGGTTGCTCGTCGCGAAGTAGGCGAGTGTACCGGCGACGATCGTCGATACGTAAGCAATCGCGGCCGTCAAGCCGACTAGTTTCCCGGCGCCTTTTCCAAGTTCCCCGATACCTGGAATGATGAAGGCGAGAATGATGAGCGGGATGGCGAAGCCTAAGAATTGTCCGAAGACCGTGTTGAACGTGACGAACGTCCGTACAATCCAGTTCTGGCTTTCTGGTACGATGCTACCGACTAATATCCCGAAAGCGATAGCGATGATGATGCGGCCTAGAAGACCAATCCTTAATTTCAAATAAATCATCCTTTCTAAATGTTTGAATTGTTGCTATTTTCGCACATTTCCCTGCGTGTTGCCAGCCTATCTTCGAATTTTACTGAAGATTGACGTTTGACAACTTCTGAACAGGGTATCACAAAATGTTAGTGATAAAAAGGAAGGGGTCTTCTCCTTTTCCTAATATACAAACGATGTTATGATTAATTTGGAACAGACGTAAAGGAGGGGTGACACGTGCAGGTACAACGAACAACGATTCACATTGCGGGGCAAGACTATACAATTGTTAGCGAGGAGTCAGCCGATCATGTGAGGGAAGTGGGCTTTCTCGTCGATAGTAAGATCCGCGAGATTCGTGAACAGTCCCCTCAGCTAGACGCTCGTCAGGCAGCGGTCCTCGCCGCGATCCAAATTGCGAGCGATCACGTCAAAACTAAACGAAATACGGGAGAATAAATCAATCCATGGTTACTCTACTTATACTGTTTTTCTTGTTTATCGGGATCATTAACGGCTTCCGCCGTGGTGCGATCCTCCAGCTCGGCCATTGGGTCGCGCTCATCATCAGTTTCTTTGTCGCCAACGCCTATTACCGGGATCTCGCCGAAGCGTTCAAGCTTTGGATCCCATACCCGTCGCAACTTGACGGGACGTTACCGGGCGGTGTGCTCGACTTGAACTCACTGTCAGGCATCGAGATGACATTCTATAACGTTTTTTGGTTCGTCATCTTGTTCCTGATCACGAAGCTCGTCTTGCATCTCATCTTGTCGATGCTCGACTTCTTGACGGACTTGCCGATCTTGCGCCAATTGAAAGGCATCATCGGTGCCGTGCTCGGATTCTTCGAGTCATACGTCATCACGTTCTTCATCCTTTGGGTGATCGCGTTCGTCCCGATGGCGGGCGTCCAAACTGCGGTCGACAACTCGTCGCTCGCGACGTTCATCATCCAGGACACGCCATACCTATCTGACTGGTTCTCGAATAAGATGCTGTGACACGACAGGCCGGAATGCAAGCAAGCGCTTGTGTCTCGGTCTTTTCTGTATGAAAAAGGGGGAAATACGATGAATAAAGTTGAGGCGATGATGCTGTTAGAGAAAATCGCGCAATATATGGAGATCAAGGGTGAGAACCCGTTTAAAATCAACGCGTTTCGGAAAGCGGCGACGGCGCTCGAGAACACCGAGCTCGAACTCGACGACATCGATGATTTGACGACGATCTCAGGTATCGGTAAAGGGACGGCAGCTGTACTCGAGGAATGGCGCCAGACGGGACGGAGCGAGGTGCTCGAGTCGCTCCAAGAAGAGATTCCGTTCGGCTTAATGAAGCTGCTCAAAATTCAAGGTCTCGGTGGCAAGAAACTGGCCCAGTTAAGAGAAGTCGGCGTCGTCGACCTCGAGTCGCTCATCCGTGTATTGGAAGACGGCACGGCGTCAGAATTGCCGCGCTTCGGCACGAAGAGCGTCGAGAAGTTGCTCGCAGCAGCACGGAACTTGGAATCCCGTCCGGAACGCCTGTCGTACGCGATGATGCGCCCGGTCGTCGACGAGATCAACAAAGTGTTAGAAGGCGAGGCGCTCGTCCTCCGGCATTCGGTCGGAGGCAGTTTCCGCCGGGCCGAGGAGACGTGCAAAGACTTGGACTTCATCATCGCGACCGAGGAGCCTGTCGCTTTGCGCGACAAACTGCTCGCGCTCCCGTTCGTCAATGAAGTCATCGCAGCCGGTGAGACGAAAGTGTCGCTCGTCTTAGAGCGCGAGGAGATGGTGTCGGTCGACTTCCGGATGGTCGAGCCCGGTGCTTTTGCCGCGACGCTCCACCACTTCACCGGCTCAAAAGACCATAACGTCCGCATGCGCCAACTCGCGAAAGCTAAGGGTGAGTCGATCTCCGAGTACGGGGTCGAGACCGCGGACGGCCTATGGCAGCCGGAGACGGAAGCAGAGCTGTTCGAACGCTACGGCCTCCCGTTCATCCCGCCGGAGCTACGGGCAGGGAATCTTGAGTTCGAGTACGACATCTCGAAGCTCGTCACGCTCGACGATATCAAGGCCGACGCGCATATGCACACGGTCTGGTCGGACGGGAAGTTGACGGTCGATGAGCTCGTCGCCGCGATGAAAGCGCGAGGTTACGAGTGGATCGCCATCACCGATCATGGCAAGTACATGTCGTTCGTCAACGGTTTGACCGAGGAACGATTAGAAGCGCAAGGGGAAGAGATCCTTGCCGCGGCGAAAAAATACGATATGCACGTCTTGCGCGGTGTCGAGATGGACATCCGCCCAGACGGGACGCTCGACTACGAGCCTGAGTTTTTAGCGACGCTAGACTACGTCGTCGCCTCGATCCATTCAAAGATGGACCAAGGTGTCGACGAGATCATGGCGCGGCTCGAGAACGCCTGCCGTTCGCCTTACGTCAACGTCATCGCCCATCCGACCGGGCGCTTGATCGGACGTCGTGACGGCTACCCGATCGACGAGGAGCGCTTGATCGCCCTCGCGAAAGAGACAGGGACGGCGCTCGAACTGAACGCCAACCCGAACCGTCTCGATTTGACCGCCTCGACGCTGAAAAAAGCGAAGGCGGCCGGTGTCAAACTGATGGTCAACACCGACACGCACCACCCTGATATGATGGAAGATATGGCACTCGGCGTCTTGCACGCAAGAAAAGCCTATCTCGAACCGTCAGACATTATTAACTGCCTCACGTTCGAGGACGCCAAGGCGTTCTTCGACGCGAAGCGACAGAAAGGAACATGCTAGATGGATCACGCGTTACGCGTATTAGAATATGAAAAGTTACGTCAACAGCTCGCCGTGCATGCGGCCAGCTCGCTCGGGAAAAACCGGGCGCAAAACATGCAGCCTGACTACTCGTACGACCGGGTACTCGCCAACTTGAACGTCACGCGCGAGGCGACCGAGGTCGTCCGGCTCCGGGACCGTTTGCCGCTCGGCGGTCTCTCAGACGTCCGCGCCGAAGTGAAACGGGCCGCCATCGGCTCGGTGCTCTCGACGAGCGAACTGCTCGCCGTCGCCGCCGTCATGTACAGCGGCCGCCAAGTGAAAAACTTCTTTGAGAAGTTGCACGAGGACAACGAAGACATCCAAATCCCGCGCCTCGACGAATATGCCGAGCGCTTGACGAAGCTGATCGAGGTCGAGCAATCGATCCGTCACGCGATCGATGACCAAGGTACGGTCCAAGATTCGGCGAGCTCGCAACTGCGCGGTCTGCGGACGCAACTCCGCAGCTTTGAGGGCAGTGTCCGCTCGCGGATCGACAACATCCTCCGCAACAACGCCAAGATGCTCTCAGACGCGATCGTCACGATCCGGAACGACCGCTTCGTCGTCCCGGTCAAGCAAGAGTATCGCCAAGCGTTCGGCGGGATCGTCCACGACCAGTCGGCGTCAGGGCAGACGCTCTTCATCGAGCCGCAAGCAATCGTCTCGATCAACAATGAAATCCAAGAAGTCCGCTTGAAAGAACGCTCGGAGATCGACCGCATCTTGACCGAACTGTCAAATCTCGTCGGCGGCGTAGCCGATTCCGTCGTGACGAACCTCGACGTCTTGGCCGAACTCGACTTCGTGTTCGCGAAAGTCGCGTACGGACATCAACTGAAAGCGACGGAGCCGAAGTTGAACGACGCCCGCGAGATCAAACTGAAGCAGGCGCGTCATCCATTCATCCCGCAAGATGAGGTCGTCCCGATCACGGTCGAGCTCGGGGAAGACTTCACGTCGCTCGTCATCACCGGACCTAACACGGGTGGTAAGACGGTCACGCTCAAGACGATCGGGTTACTGCAACTGATGGTCCAGTCAGGGCTCTATGTCCCGGCCGAGTTCGGTACAGAGCTCTCGGTGTTCGACGCCGTCTACGCCGACATCGGTGACGAGCAGTCGATCGAGCAGAGCTTGTCGACGTTCAGCTCGCACATGACGAACATCGTCAGCATGCTCGACAAGGTCGACTTCATGTCGCTCGTCCTATTCGATGAGCTCGGTGCCGGGACCGACCCGCAAGAAGGGGCCGCGCTCGCCATCGCGATTCTCGATGAAGTGAAGCGGCGCGGGGCCCGCGTCGCGGCGACGACCCACTATTCCGAGTTGAAAGCGTACGCCTATAACCGAGAAGGTGTCGTCAATGCCTCGATGGAGTTCGATATCGAGTCGCTCAGCCCGACGTATCGTTTGTTGATCGGTGTGCCGGGACGCTCGAACGCGTTCGAGATCAGCCGACGCCTCGGTCTGTCCGAACAAGTGATCGATAAGGCGCGGAGCCACGTCGGCACCGACGCCGAGTCGGTCGAATCGATGATCAACGAGCTCGAGTCGGCGAAACAACGCGCCGAGCAGCTTGAGCAAGAACTGATCATCAAACGCCACGACTTCGAACAAGAGCAAGCGGCGTTCGAGGCGAAGATGAGTGAATTCGAGACTGAACGCGACACGATGTACGGCGAGGCCGAGGCACGTGCCGAGAAGGCCGTCGAGAAGGCGAAGCGGGAAGCGAACGAAGTCATCGACCGGTTGAAGAAGCTGCGTGAGCAAGGCATCGTCAAAGAGCACGAGATCATCGCCGCGAAGAAACAGCTCGAATCGGCGAAACCGACGCTCCAAGATAAAAAGATCCAAAAAGTGAAACAAAAAGCGCAACAAAAACGTACGTTCAGTAAAGGCGAAGAAGTGAAAGTGACGACGTTCAACCAAAAAGGGTATATCGTGAACCAGATCAACGACAACGAGTACAACGTCCAAGTCGGGATCATGAAAGTGAACGTCAAAGCGGACGACCTTCAAAAAGTCGGACCCTCGAAAGAACAAGCGCTCCAGTCGAAAGGTAGCTCGCTGAAGCGCCAGAGCTCGACGAAGTCGGAGCTCGATCTTCGCGGCGTCCGGGTCGAAGAGGGACTCTCGCGCCTAGACAAATATATCGACGAGGCGCTCGTGTCCGGATACGACAACGTCCGCATCATCCACGGGCTCGGTACGGGCGCGATGCGACAAGCGACGCAAGAGTATTTGAAAGGACATCGTCACGTGAAGAGTCAACGCCCGGGTGGTATGGGCGAAGGTGGACTCGGGGTCACGGTCGTCGAATTGAAGTGAGGGACGCATGATGATGGGGAACGTAACGTTTGGCGTGATGCTCGAGTCGCTCGGATTGTACTCGATCGCCGGTCTGATGATCGTCGTCGGGCTCGCCATCTTCGAGATGACGACGCCGTACAGCAACTGGCGCGAGGTTCAAAAAGGGAATATCGCCGTCGCGCTCGCGACCGGGGGCAAGGTCGTCGGCCTGGCCAACATCTTCCGTGTCGTCGAGAGCCATCACGAGCGGATGATTGACGTGTTGGTCGGAGGGAGCTTCGGCTTCTTCTTACTGCTCGTCACGTATTGGTTGTTTGAATTTTTGACGCCGTCGCTCAAAGTGAACGAGGAGATCGGGAAAGGCAACATCGCGGTCGGATTGCTCGCGTTCATGCTCTCGATCGGAGTCTCGCTCGTCGTCGGCGCAGCGTTGGTGAGGTGAAGACATGGTATACGAACGATTGGCAAAAATCCTCTTTATCGGGGCCGGACTGTTTTTAGTGGCAGCGGTGTTGTGGTTTGTCTTTTATTGAACATAAAACTGGGACGCTCCCGAGGCGTTCCTTTTTTATTTGTGTCAGCAGCATGGAGCTGGTGATAAATGTTTCCTCAAACGGACTTGCAGGAAAGAGTATAGGAGCGAGAGCTTAAGACAAAGCATATATCTAAGGCGAAGAGGTGTGGATAAATGGACAATGGTGCAAAATTTTTTGAACTGTTAGTGGTGAATGGAGTTAAATTACCAGGTGTGAAAGTAGACCGAACGGAGTTCTTAGCCACAAGTTTTAGCAAGCACGTGACCCCGAATCAATTAGCAGCCCTTCTTGAGAAAGGCCCTGTTCAAGCGAACGTCCCTAAAAAATTAATCAGACGAATCGCGAAGAAGACCGTTCGGAATCGGACTATGAAAAGTACATCAGCGTCGTTTGCCGCAGGATTACCAGGTGGCGTCGCGATGGCGGCCACTATTCCGGCTGATACCGCCCAATTTTTTGGCGTGGCAATCCGATTGGCTCAAGAAATCGGTTATTTATACGGGTATGAAGATTTTTGGGATGAGAACCGGTTGGATGTTGATCGGGTGAACGGAGAATTGATTTTGTTTCTCGGTGTGATGTTCGGTGTCGGGGGAGCGACGGCCACCATTAAAGTACTGTCTTCGCAATTCTCGAATCAAGCATTGAAGAAAATTCCGAATCGAGCCATGATGCGGACGATTTATTATCCGATTCTTAAGAAAATGGGAAGCTACATCGGGGTGAAGATGACGAGAAGATCGTTTGCTCAAAGTGTGTCTAAAGTGATTCCAATCGCAGGAGGTGTGCTTTCGGGTTGGATCACGTATTCATCGATGAGGCAGATGGGGAACAGACTGTTCACTGCACTTGAAGAAAGTATCGATCTCTCTGATGAAGAACTTGTAGCCAGTTTCAAAGAGATGAAACAAGAAAATCCGGATATTATGGATGAGGATTTTGAAATGTTAAGGGAGAGTGTCTGAGCGTAGGGGACGAACAGCATAGTTACCAGTCGAAATGATGCGACGATGCTGTTGACGTGGTGCGAGGGGCGTGACCGGATTTTAATACGTTTGAACAAGAGTTTCACGTCTTGGCATACGACGATCCGATCGTCCGCGACTTGGGGAAAGTCGGGAATACAGGGGGGTGTGGTGGAAACCATAGATGAAATTTCCTAAGAAAATCTAAATAGATGCGAAGGAGAATCGATGATGAAAAAGTTACTTTTATCCGTCTCTCTGTTTGCAGGAGCAACGATGGCTTTAACCGGTTGCGGAGGAATGGGCACGGTTGAAACGATTGACGACAGACCCGTCATTCATTTCGATGCCTCTTCAATCATTTCGTCAGCACGCGACCATCAAACCAAGATGCTCATGTTATCGAGTATGCCAACAGATATCGTCGCAATATCCGGAGCGGTTAAAGAATTGCAGGGGATGAAAGCAGACACTGACAAGTATTTGGCCGAACTTGAAAGACTACAGCATGAAGACCCCTCGGCCGATGAGTTCAAAGACCTCGTTGTTGAATATTTAGAAGCGGAAAACACGTATATCAATCAAACCATCGAGGAGTTATACGGTGGAGGCACGAACAGTCCAAGTCGCTTCTCGATGGAAACTCTTTACTCGAGAGCAAGCGCAAAAGTCTCCGATTTCCGGTATGAGCCGAAGTGAAGAGATTCCGTTCCATAAAGACTCTGTATAAAGATACCTGTAAGAATAAACTCGTAAAGAATCCATCTCTTACAAGACAGAGTATTATTGGACGTAGTGAAGGAGAATCGAGCAGAATGGGGAAAAGTGTTAAGAGAAAGTACGGAAACGAGTGAGAAAGGAGTGGAGATGATGAAACAGTTCGAGATCGAGTTTCATTTAATCAACGAGGAGATTTTGACGTATACGGTCGAGGCAGATAGTCGCTATGCGGCACTTGAAGCCATTTATCAGTCGTTCCGGCATGCGTCGGATGGCTTTGTCCAGTTCGAGGACGAATGGATTATTTTCCTCGATCATGTCGTGTATGTGAAGGCGTTTGAGATTGTGGAGTAGGAGGCAGCTATGGTGAAACATAATAAGTTGGTCCGAGACCGTGTACCTGAACTGATCCGTGCGGACGGAAAACGAGTCATCGTCAAACAGTTGAATCAAGCCGAACACTTTGAACAGGCACGCCTGAAGCTATATGAAGAACTGAAAGAGTATGAAGAGACGAATATCGATGAGGAATGTCTTGAAGAGCTAGCGGATATTCTTGAGCTCGCTTATGAGCTCGGTAAAATGCATGGGGCTTCGTTTGAAGAGATGAATGCGATTCGTGCAGAGAAGCGGGAGCGGAAGGGTGGATTTGAGAAGGGGTTATATTTGGAGGAAGTTCTGGAGTGACAAAAAATCACGCATCCGAAAAAGGATGCGTGATTTTTTAATTCATTGGCGGGACTTTAAGATGATGATGCTCTTGGTTGCTTAATTCCTCGGCATTTATTTTATATTGTCCTACCGCCAAGCAATGTGCTTTCTTTAGGCCTCTTAGGTCTTCAAGTGAGACTGCGCCAATACGATTAGCAATCACTTTTAATTCGCTGTCAGCTGGTGCAAAGTAAATCTTTGTAGCGGCATTATCCAAAATCGCAAGTTCTTCTTTATCGAAGTTGCTGAACGATTGTGTGGCGAACCAAGCCGACCAACCGAACTTCCGACCTTCTCTTAAGATTTTCTCAGAAGGAGAACCTTTACGGAAAGATAGGTTCTGCGCTTCATCCAAGATGACCGGCATCGGTCGGCTTTCTGAACCAGATAAAGAATAATACCATAAATCCCAAAGAATAAACTCTGCTAGTAACTTTTTGATTTCATCTTGGTCATATCCCTCAAGTTGGATGACCGTCACTCCGTTGTTGTTGTCAAAAATCTTACTCCAATCGTTGTCCGATTCATAATCAAATGGATCCATATCGACCATTTGGGTGAGGCGGCTGATTACAGATTGGACTGTAGATTTTGAGGAAGTCTCGAGACTTTCTAACTCTTCGATGAGCAATTCCATTCGCATTTCTTCCCCATACTTCTCAATCCCGTTTTTCGTCGCCATATAAATGGCGTTTTTTTGTTGATCTCCTAAACCTCTGTAGACGGATGCGAATACGGCTGCCACTCTTGTGGCGACGGAAGTAATCTTTTCAGGTTCTTTCCGTCCGCTAATTTCTTTTTCCCGTCTCTTGAATGGGTTCAATGGGAATGACTCGTGGTATACGATGCGTTCCGTCAGTTTTGACCCCATACGATTTATAAATGTTTCATCGAGTTGCCCTAAAGTATAACTGTTTGAGTAGTCGATGACCAAAGCGGATTGATTCTGTTCAACCAATTGCAAGAGTAGGGACTGGACGAAGTACGTTTTTCCTTGACCGGATCGACCACCAATCAACAGATGTCTGTTTGACAAGCGCGAATGTCCATACTCCCAATAGTAGTTTTTATTAAACTCGCTACCTAATAACAATCTGATAGCATTAAAACTATTTCCTGTAGGTGTGACAGGATTGATTGATGGAATCACTGGTTGAGGTTCTGTTGTTTTTTTGCCGTTATCTGTTGAAACTTTCACAGCGACTTTTGCTCTATCTGTTTCGTCACTAACTTCTTTCGCGATTCGAAGTCTAGGCGTATGAGAAGAGGTCGCTTCATTTTTGATAGTAGACGTACTGCCTTTTTCTTTTTGTTTTGCATTAAGCGAGTCTAATGATTCTGTTAACACTTCATATCCATATTGTTCAGGTAATTCGAGAATAACGACCCCTTGGTTTCTCGAATGGCGAACAGAGTCCGAAGACTTCTTGAATGAAACGAGAACGCCATTTCCGAATTTCGCACGTTTCTCGTCGACAATTTCAAAATCATCGTTCATCAATCGGTCAATCAATGAAGCATCTAACCGATAGTCTTTGCTTGGCCAGATATCATTTTCCTGCATTTTTTGTGCGTTGTTGATAAAGAGTCTCGCAAAATAGTTGCGTAGGAATTTCGCATCAAACGTCATTAAGTCGAGCAAATGATCGTTTAAGCGAGCCTTCAGCTCTGAGATTTGTGAGATACCTTTTGTGATGACCGAGTTATCGTTCAATCCGATTTTAACTTCGACCGGGAAGAAGTGCACTTTCAAACCTGATTGATTGATTTCAAGACCAATCATCAATAAATCATCGCTACAGTTGCCTCTCCGTCCGATAGTCTTACCTGAAAATAATCCAGCTCGCTTACTCAATTTCACATTACCGGTTACTCGAACAACTTCTTCCATAGAGATTGGCACCCAGATTGTATTGTCTTCATTGAACAGTAACAGCGTTTCTTTAATCGCTGAAACAATGCTCATCTTCTCGCGCTTGTCGTACCCTCTCCCTTGAACAGCACGAAGTAACCATTCACCATTAAACGTATTGAAGGCTCGAATTGTTTCCTCGATTTGATTTTGAGTAGAGGTGACGCCTTGAGAACTGATGAATTCTTGGATGACATTGAAATATTGATCCGATTTGTCAGTAACAGTGATTGCGTCATATCCGTTCGTAGACGAGTACTGATCACTATAATGAATGATAATCAAATTGTCGGAAGACGACTTGAAGAAATCAAGCCCGACCGGCGGATCGATGAAGGTTACCCAATGAGAAGAACCGTAGATTTTTTCAAGCGCACCTTTATCAGCTACATCAATATGCATCGTCAACGAAACATTTTTCATGTATGAACTATGTCCGCCATCTTTCATGTTTGCTGTCAGTTCATTGTAATGATAGCCGAATCGTGTCATGAGACTTCGAGTAACGTCAGCTCCTGCAGTACCAAAGCCAACACGGTACCCGGTTTCATTGCTTTGGACTGAAGAAACGGTAGTAAACAGCCCGTCTAAATTCATGCTGCTGGCCAACTCACTCATTGGTTGACTAACGACCCGAGATTCGTTCCCCATCTTATAGAATGAGATATGGGCATAATGTACAGGGGCATCAAAATTTAACTTGCGATACAGGATAGACTGCTGGAGTAGATGCAATACTTCGTCTGGCTCAAATTCATGAATAGACAAATCAATCCCGAATTCGTCTTTGAATTGTTCGCCCGTTTCGATATCGTTCAATTTATCAAACGCACTCAAACCAGAAGCGTCTGGAATGTACAATGATACTTCTAATGACTTGACCGCATCCAGGGTCCCTTTAGAAGAAATTTGTTGTTTGAACCATGAAATAATTCCTTTTAAAATTTCGTCGTCGTTTGTTACGTTGATGACATTCACACAGAGTGGAGCGGAGTTCTGAATCGAGAATAAATAATCATAATGTTCAGTGAAGTGATTCATTTTATCTTCGACCACTTTTGCTAAATAAGAATTGGTTTCACCTACACTTACACGTTCTCGCAATGTGTATTCATGCCACTCTGGCAAAGGAGATTGATCTGTCGGTTTAAGAAGCATTTCATGCATATTAAATGCATATGGCACGGTGTAGCTTGCTTTCAATTTCTTTAAGATGTTCGAATCAATGTCTTCAGACCCTAAAGCTTCGTTCACTTGCCATTGGTATGCGATGTTCAGAGGAGAAAATGGCGTCAATAACAAGCCGTCGATTGTCTCGATTTGTCCTAAACGATATAAGTTTCGTTGTTGAATGGTCATCAGTGCCTGAGAAGGGATGTTCTCAATTTCAGTCAAATACTCGTTCACAAATGTATAAGCCGCAGCTTGTACCTCGGCATCATAGTACAACAATGAAGGAATTGTGCCTTTGTTTTTGACCGTATTTAAAAATCCGTTATAACTTTGCTCAACAGAAGTAGGAATATCTAGATGGATGTTTTCAAAAGAATCATCAGATAATTGTTTTCCATACCGTACGTGATTATCCAACCACTCCTGCTCCATTTTGAAATAGTTTCTGTCAACGGAACGCGTTGAATAGGTACGTTGACCGTTATGGATTGTTTTAAAGTCTGAATCAATCAAAAATGATGTTTCGTCTTTTCGTTTTCTCGTCCAAATGCTAAGTCCGTCTAAGGGCGTGGTTTTTAACATATCATCTTTAATAGAAAGAGGAATTTCGACGTCATTTAACATGATCGAGAATCGAATGCGTGACTCTCCTTCGTCTAAAACATTAAGCGGGAGATTGATTACATCATGTTGATCAACCTCTAACGCCTCAGGGGAGTCAATGGTGACTTCAAGGCTATCCCCCGTACCATCGCCAAGTTCTATCACATTGTGACCATCTAGAATCAAGCGGATAGCTTGCTGACTTTTAGATGTTGTATCAACCAAGTATCTTGTTTGATACGGTGTTAAAAATTCAGGTGTCAATGGTACTACAGCGATATTGAATAAATACGTGGTAGATGACTGACCTTCATGTTTATACCGGACTTTTGAAAAAGTGACTTGATTTGAATCGACTTCCACTGAAGTGATGAGTGAATAACCTGAACTTGTCGTATTCTTCGCACTCTTGTTGTCTAAAAATTGTTTTGATGTATAGCGGTCAAATGGGAGATGAATCTGAATATCATTAGCATGTTCTGGAGCAAAGAGGATAATATGCCAAGTACGCTGACCGGATTTTGTTTCAGATTGCGGCCGTCTCCAAAAATAATGCCCTGAAACTAATGAGCCGCTCACTTTAGCTGTCATTTTTTCCGAAACAAATTGAATGTCTCGATTCGATTTTGCTTTTTCCTCCCACTTTTTCAAGACATCATAATCCGTTTGTTGCCACGTATCTTCTTTTAATTTAGAGGCCCCATTATCAAATCGTTCTTCTAATTTTTCGCGCGAGTTACCTAATGTGAAATATCGCTCGACATCTTCGAACAGTTCATGGTTCTCTGATAAACGATTTTCGATTTGTTTATTAACTTTTTTCCAAGTAGAAGAACCGTATTTTTGTTCATCTCGTTCTCGGATGAGTGAAGATAGCTCTCCATCTTGAAAATATTGTAACGATGTATAATCTTCCATCGCTAAAGCGTCTTTATGAAGAAGGCCTAAAATATCAATGAAATCTAAGAATGAGCCATTCGTAATTTGTTTTTGATGATTGTGACGCTTTAAATAGTCTGAAACAATCATCTGTTCAGGTTTTGATAATTGACTGCTGGCCAATTGGTTATCTAAATGTTGAATGATTTTACTGATATGCAATGGACGTCCTTCAGAAGTTAAGTCGATACTACCTCCACGAATGGAGTCATTTAAATTATCAGTCAAGACTAAGAGAGAAGTATTCGCCCATTGACCAATCTGTTCACTCATCTCATTTCTTAACGTGACAAGGAAATCAATATCTGTATCGAAAGAGCTTGCCACGACTAATTTTCCAGATGAGAAGTTTAACGAAGTCGTGACGTAGTCCTCGTTCCCGAATGGGTGTTTGTACGTAAATATGTTTGCGACGTTTAATGCTGATAACGCGTCATACATCTCTTTGACATCTTGTTTCGACGGAAGATAGACGTAGTAACGATCCGTTCTTTTTTGCTTAATTTCGTTATCGAAGAAATTGAGCAATTGTTGCGTGATGAACTTATAAAATTGATTTGACATACTGTGCATCCCCACTATCGCTTTTCTTTTCAAGGTAATTCAATTTGTCCAGTAACCCGACAATTTCTTCTTTTGAATGGTGATCGAAGAATAATCCTCTTGCTTCAAGTTCGTGCCAAAGTTTGTTCAATTCAATCTTTTCTTGTTTGATTGAGCAAGCTACTAATGCCAAAAGTTGTTCCTGATTGATGGCGAGTAATGAACCTAATGATCCGCCATGCTTCTTATAAAACTTCAAAACAAAGGCCTCAAGAGCTGCCGGATATCGAGATTTTAGCTCTTTATTCAATCCAACCGAGACGGATTCAGCCAAGTCTCTGAATGCCTCGTCCAACGTTTTTGCGGAAGTGTATTTTGGTGTTTCGATTGCCTTGTATTTCGTATAAAAATTGTTCATCCAATCATAAAGTGATTGAACATAAGTATTTAAAGCTTCCTCGCCGTTTGACACCAATATTTCATTGAGGTGATGATAATATAGATTTTTTTTCGTTTGAAAAGCAGGTGTCTGACAAACGATATTTAATGCATGTTCATGTTTATAAAAGTCTTTTGCCTGTTCTTTTAACAATTTGTACCCATTCGTGTAACTGGTTCTCCAACGTGCCCCTTTTTCCCACTCCATCAAAAAGAAGAGCGGTATCATTTGTTCATGATCAAATTTAGTGAAGCGATTCGTTTGAAGAACTGTTTGAGAAATCATGATAAATGTATAGTGTACTAACAAGTGATTTAAGTTATCTAAAAAGAATTTTGGATTTTTAGATAGGTGAATCAAATCTTGTTTGAACTGTTCCTGTATATTCGGAAACAGACAAGAGTATGGACTTGTGAACGAACTTTCCTTTGAAAACTGGGTACTACGGAAAATTTGAGTCAATAAATCATTGTTGTCGTCATCAGAGAAGAGTGGTGAAAGTTCATCTTCGTTTCCTTCAATGAGGGTCCCATATACGTAGTTAATAAAATCAATCTGTCCGTTTCTTTCTTTTTTCTCACTTAACGTCAAAAGTGGTAATTGTGAAAGCCTTGAAACATCTGTTTCCTCAACTTTGCGTTGCTGACTCTGTAAAAAATGTTTGAACCATTCATTTGTTTCAGGTGAGTCGAACTTGCCGATAGACATAATCTGATTCATGTCCGTGCTGTTTTCTTCAGGAATAATAGGCTCATTGGAGAGTAGTCTTGCAAGTCCTCCGGTTATTGGCCAAAACCCGTTTTCAAACTTTGAGCGCTCAGGTTCACGAGTAGGTAAAGGTAAAACATACGTATCTTTACGTCGAGCATATCGATAACCTTTATTCTGAACTAAGAATGATTCAAGTCGTGACCAGTCTAGTGAATAGTCATTTAAATGTTGAACGTTAGTCATATTACTGTTTCACCTTCCTTACTTCAAACTTAGATTTGCTAAATTTCGGCTTAGTCAGTTCAACCATCGATCCATCATGTGTCGATACCAATAGAATCGATTTTGATTTATCAGTATATCGAATGAGTTCATCATAAAAATCGATAAATTGAACCGCGTCGCGCAAATCATTTCGGTTTGGACGATATCCGTCTTGTATTTTTACTAACAGACTATAGAGTTTATAGTCGAGATCGAATAAAATTTCTTTTCCGCCTACTTCAAAACCGATTCGAATAAATGGGCTAAAACGATAAAAATCTGAGTCTTTGTTTTCTGCACTTGCGAATAGACGTTCGTCTACAATCTCCTCAGCCTGAAACGGGTAGGCGACTCTATAATCATTATTCGCACCGTCGATATATAAATAATTTTCTCGTGGAGACCCGCGCCATAAGTAAATGACTTCTCGAATCAATTCAAATAATGATTCGATACTCTCTCCGTCACCGAGATAGTACGCCTTTAAATATTTCAAGAAATCTAGATAAGTGCGATCGGTTTCTTGTGGGTTCAATAGTGAATAACTTCGAATGAGGAACGACCCGAGTGCATTCATAGTATCTGTATTCTCCGGTGCATGATGAATGAATCGATAGATTTCTGCCATGTCACCTAAAGCATTTTTAGCAATATCTTGAGGCTGCTGTGCCAATACATATTTTGTAATCAATTGATCGAAAAAGTCGGTGCGGAACGAAACTGGATCAATTCGATGTAAAGCATTCAATATGATTGAACGATCCGGGTGACCAAAAATAAGGTTTGGGAGAGCTGCGTTCGGTTTATCTGGTTCAAGGCTTAAGTTTGATGGTGCAAGAATATCAAAAATGAAATTATAGAATGCTCGCGTTGAGATAATTAACTTTTCTTTCACCATTGTTTGGATGACGACATTTTCAACCGATTCTCTGACAGCCAAATTCGATAGAAAATCGTAATTGTCATGAATAATAGATTGGATGCCATTATTGACGTCTTCACAGTAAGCATCATAGAACGGATTGTCGTTCGACGTTAAGACCACTTTTTCTAAAATCTTCGAGAAGAACAAAGACTCGGCACCGTTTGTTCCTAAGCTATAAGTTTGGAAGCCGGCTATATTTAATAAGTGGAGTGACTTATTTGAATAGACAATGTGTTCTCCGTTTCCGAAAATGTCCGAGTCATCAATGAAGTTTCTGAGTGATTCGTATCGGTTTTCAGACGCTGCAAAGTTATAGAAGTTATGAAGAACTCCTAGGTTGATAGCAATCAGCAAATGTTTAGTTTCAGAATCCTGTTTATAAAAAGAAGATAGTACACTATCTAATGTTTCGATTGAGTTTTTTGATGGATCAAATGACTCGGTCGAATCGTTATGAATCCTGAAATCTTTGACCAAATGAGAATGTTTTTCTTTGATGTAAGCCAGTAAGTGACTCTTCCCATCTCCAACACTACCACTTAGCAAAATTAGTTGTGGTGTGGATTCATTGTCAATCGCCTCTAATGTTTCAATGAGAGAGTATTGAATCGGGCGATCGATATGCATATACTCCCGAAACTCCCCAAAGCTATCTGCATTGACGACCGATTCTTTCGAAGAAGATTGCAGCATACGAAGTTTATCTAGCAATTTGCTAGTTGTAGCGTCTCCATTAATATCTATAGAACTAACAATATCCTCGGTGACTGTATCTTTTTGGGCCAGGAGATTTTCGGTAGTGAATGAATCGTTCACGTTATCCTCTACAGTTGTGTCTTCAGGGATTGTTTCTTTGATTTCTTGAGTAGGTGGTTCTGAGAATGTAATGGGCTTTACTCTATGCTCTTCAGAGTCATCCAGTATTTCTTCTTTTGTGAAGACATCGCTGTCATAAAGTCCGGATGAATTCTCCGTCTCGTTGAGATATACTTCGCCTAAAGAGATCAATTTTTCAAAAGCTTCTAGAGTCTCAATTTTTAAAAGGTTACGCTTTGTATATAAGTCACTTAACTCTATGTAACGGTGAGCCCATTTTAACTCTTTCATCGATGCGTTTAGTTCGACCTTTAGTTTTTGCCAACCAAACTTGATGACGTGACGATCAAAGTATCGTTCAGATAGAGCTGGGCGCTTAGTGTTCTTTGCAAGCATATACATACGTTTTAAAGTTAAAGATTGGAAAATGCCGTCTAAGTAAACCATAGCCTCTGTAGGTGAATCAATCATCCACTTGTTGAATTCCTCATAAGTAAACTTTGTATCTTCCTCAGGAACTAGGTTCGTGACTAAAAAAGACCAGATTTTTTGGGTGTTCATTGTTAATCCCTTTCCTGTATAAAAATGATATTTTACAAACATTGTAACAAAATATAGAATCATAATCATCGATTCTGAGTGATTCCTTTGTAACCTTGTTAAATAATTTATATAGGGCGAAACGTAGGATGATTTATATCCTTTATTTATGTAAAATAAAGGATGAGGATTTGAAAAGGGGAGATTGCATGATCTATAACAAGTTGGTAAGGGATAAAATTCCTACAATCATTGAGCAGTCTGGGAAAATAGCAATACATAAAAAACTATCTAATGCTGAGCATATGAAATTCGCAGCTCATAAACTTCATGAAGAAATCAAAGAGTACGAGGAAACAAACATCGATGAAGAATCACTCGAAGAACTTGCCGACGTACTGGAACTTGTCTATACGCTCGGGAAGATGCACGGTGCGAGTTTTGAAGAATTAAATCGCATTCGTGAGGAGAAGCGCGAGAAGCGGGGCGGTTTCGAAAAAGGTATCTTCTTGGAAGAGGTCCTTGATCATGAGTGAGTTACGTCTGCACACCAGTCATTTACGAATTCCATTACAGAATCAAATCAACGCGGCGACTGAAATTTATATGGTCGTCGCGTTTGCACAATTATCAGGTGTTCAAGAGATTGCGTCTTCACTTAAAAAGGCGGTCATGCGCGGTGCCCAAGTCCGGATTTTGATTGGGGATTACCTCTATTTGACGAACCCAGATGCGCTCGAGATGCTCATGGAAATCGATGGGGTTGAGTTGCGACTTTATCGTTCGAATGGTCAATCGTTCCATCCGAAAGCCTATTTGTTCCGTACTCAAGATAGCGGGACGTTCTTTGTCGGCTCGTCGAACTTGTCGCATAGCGCCTTGAACCGTGGCGTCGAATGGAACGTCGAGATTCCGGCAAGCATCTCAGAGGATGTGTTCGAACAATCGGTCGATGCATTCCACGAGCTGTTTTATAGTGAGTATGCTCAAATCATGAATCCAATCTCGCTGCAGCCTTATCGCGAAGAATACGAAGCGAGACAAGAGCGGATGAATGAGATGGGCAAAGTAGCTGAGATGACTCCTGTCTACATCGAGGACGACACGATCACGCCGAACACCGTCCAAGATGCCGCCTTAAAGGCGTTACGTGAAACGATGGAAGAGGGAAGACGGAAAGCGATGCTTGTGCTCGCTACCGGTTTAGGGAAGACATATTTAAGTGCCTTCTTCGCCCGACAGTTCAAACGGGTACTCTTCATTGCCCATCAAAAAGAAATTCTGCTTCAAGCTGAGGCTTCTTATAAGAAAGTCTCGACTGAATGGAAAACGGGCTTATTGCTAGGTGGTGACTCGAGAGATGAGCAGTCAGCCGACGTGTTATTCGCTTCGATTCAAACGTTAGCCTCGAAACATCGGATGCAACAGTTCGCGCCTGATCAGTTCGATTTGATTGTCGTCGATGAATTCCATCACTCGGCCGCACCGTCTTATCGTCGTGTCCTCGATTACTTCGAGCCGAAATTCTTGCTCGGACTGACGGCGACGCCGGACCGACTGGATGGGGGAGACGTTTACGCTCTCTGTGATGACAATGTCGCCTATCAAATGCACTTTACTGAAGCAATTGAAGAATCTTACTTGACTCCTTTTCATTACGTCGGAATTTATGACGAAATCGACTATTCGCAAATCCGATTGATTAACGGCCGCCGTTATGATCAGGATGAGCTATTGGCAGAACAGTTAAAGGAAAGTGTCGCTCAAAAAATCTTCGAAGCCTGGCAGATGCATCACCAGACACGTGCGCTCGGATTCTGTTCTTCGGTCGCTCAAGCCGAATATTTAGCTGACTACTTCCGTCTCCAAGGCGTTCAAGCCGTCGCCTTACATAGCCAGACTGAATATGACCGAGAGGATGTCATCAAACAATTGAAGCAAGGACATCTTGATATCATCTTCGCGGTGAACTTGTTCAATGAAGGCGTAGACATTCCTGAAATCGATACGTTGTTGTTTTGCCGTCCGACCGAATCGTTGACGGTCTTCACGCAACAGATTGGTCGAGGACTCCGTTTGTTGAGCGGGAAGACGCATTGCACCATCATCGACTTGATCGGGAACTACAAGAACATCGACAAGAAGTTGGCGCTCTTGACGACAAAGCGACAACCAATTGTAAAAGAGCTTCCAACAAACGGGACCTTGCCCGATGGCTGTACCATCGAATTTGATTTACATGCCGTTGATTTGTTGAAGCGGATGGTGACTCGATCTTCAACCCGCCAGCAGCAGTTAGAACGGAACTACTTCATGGTGAAAGAAGAGCTTGGAAGACGACCGAGTTATATGGAGTTGATTCAACGAGGCGAGTACTCGATGGACGCCTATCGCTCTCAATGGAAGAAAGACGGGGGCTACTTCGGTTTCTTGAATCGAATTAGTGAGTTGGGAGAGGAAGAAAGTCATCTGTTTGAAGGTGCGAAATCATTGTTAGTCGAAGTTGAATACACCGACATGACGAAGAGTTATAAGATGATTGTGCTATCGCTCATGTTGAACCGTGGGCTAGAAGGATGGCTCGGACCACTTTCAGCGAGCGAGGCAGCTCGGCCGTTTTATGACTTCATCAATGCAATCCCGTACCGTCAACAGATCGATGGGAAGACAAAAGACTTCCAATCACCGTTCCATCAGCAAAGAATCGAAAAGTTACTGTTGCGGATGCCATTTGATAAAATAGCTAAAGGACCGTTTTTTGTGTCTGAGGAAGCATTACATATCGAGCAAAACGAAGCGTATGCTCATCCTCTGGTTTACGAATGGGTCAGTCAAATCGTTGAAGTTCGACTGCATCACTACTTCAGTCGGAAAGCTTCAGAGTGATTGGGAAAGGAGTCTTTAACTTGAAACGCGCACTACTTCGCAAAATCCAATTCGCCCTCCAGCACTACGGTGGGACGGCGTCATTGAAAGAAATCTACGACTATATCGAAAAGTCGTATTATCAACTCGAGCTCGATCGCTACAAAGATTGGAAGGCTCACGTCAACAAACAGATTCGGGCCCATTCGAGCGATTCGGCCAGTTTCGCGGGGAAAGATGACTTGTTTTATGCCACGGGAAATAAGGGCATCTGGGGCCTTCGCCAACCGAATACCTAACCGAAAGCGGAACCATTTCAGTTGGTTCCGCTTTCAAAGTTTACAATACGTCACACCCCCTTGTCACAGAATGTTCAATCCTGTAAACTTCGAAACAGTGTGAAAAAAATGTATAAGGGGTTACTTCATGGAAATCGTTCAGCAATTATCGCAAATGCAATTACTCAACCAATTCTGGTTACTTGTGGCCTTCATCATCCCGATGGTCATTTTATCGCGGATGGTCGTGGCCGGTTCACGGTTCTCACCAATCCTCGTCATCGTCATCTTTGGCCTCGGTCTCGGCTTCGCTATGGTCGAGATGGGCATCGCGACTCCGGGTCTTCCTGAGTTCCCGCTCGTCGACTTCCTGTCGCGGACGACGATCATCGCGCTCGTCGTATCGTTCTTCGTCGGTGGGCAAGAGCTTCGTAAGATCTTAAGCAAGCAAGAGCTCGAGATGAAAGACATCGTCGTCCCATCTAAAGAAGAGATGTTCCTCGGAACAGGGCGCACACAGTTCATCTTCATCGTTCGTTCGTTCTTCTTGCTCGTCGGACTCGAAGGGTTCTTCCGCATGATGATCCAACCGGGAACGGCAGAGGGCATCACGCTCTACTACCCGATCCTCGCGTTGATCGGTCTCGCGGCATCGTTCCTCTTGATCGACCATAAGGCACAAATCGACGACAAGCACGTTTATATGAAGAAGGGCTTGATCGAGACGGCGTTACTGCTTGTCATCTTGTTCATCTCGTACGCAATCGCCATGGCCGTTCAACCGGTCATCGCCTTGCCGCAAATCTTCTTTGCGATGCTTTTGTCATCAGCACTCGGTGCCATCTTCCAAAACTGGACGTACGGACCGACCGTCCGCGCGCTCTTGTTCGCCGGTATCCCGGTCGTGTTGGCGGCCAACTTCATGGTCGGTGGTTCGCGGATCGGTGACGCCTTCGCCATTGAAGGCATGAACTCGATTCTCGTCTACGGTTTCTTCGGTCAGTTGTTCTGGATGTTCGGTGGGATCGCGCTCCTCATGTGGTTCGCCCGCACGGGGCACATCCGTAACCTCGCACCAGGTATGGCCGGTTCGCTGTCGCACAGTGGTCTCACAGGTGCATGTACGGCCGGTGACTTCGGTCAAGTGGCGGCAAAACGTGCGCCGATCATGATCAACATCCCGTTCTTCGGTCACATCTTCGTGTTCTCGATCTTGGCAGTCAGTGCCGACAACGGGGCGCTTTGGATCTGGCCGACGGCGATCATCGTCTTGGTCGGTCTCGTCTTGACGGCACTCGCGCTTAAAAACTTGCGCGGTGCGAACGGTGAGGACTTCAAAGAAGTGAAGGCGCTCATGCAGTTCTCGTTCGGTTGGCAGATGATGGCCGTCTTCGGCGGTCTCGTCATCCTCAGCTTCAGCACGATCGCATTCGACTACACGACGATGGCGCAATCGTCAGCCATCTCACACTTTGGCCTCTTCGCAGCGGTCCAAGGTGGCATGTTCGGGACGGAAGCATCGCTTCTCATCCCGCTCATCTTCTCGATGCCATTCCTCGTGCATCCGATCGTGTTCTTCATGTTCGGGAAAGCACTCGACAACAACGGCGAGATGCCGCGCGTACCAGTTTACGCGATGGCGCTCATCGGTGTCGTCGGCGTATCGTTCGCCATTCTCGGTATATAATAAACAGCCGCTTCTACAAATGCGTAGAAGCGGTTTTTGTATGCCTGCTAGTTGGATAAGGGTTGCCAATGGTAGGGATCATGCTAAAGAGTGTACAGAAAAACGGCCGACACGAGGTCGACCGTCTGCTGATTAGTTGACTTCCGTCACATGGAGCACCGGTTTCGCCGTCACGTAGTTGGCTACGTTTTGGGCGAAGGCGATCAAGTCCGGGTTTTGGTTGTGTTTTTCGATTGCCGCTTGGTCGGCCCAGTTCTCGATCATGACGAACCGGTTCTCTGACGTCGTCGACTGATAGAGCTCATAGCTCAAGCAGCCTGCTTCTTGTTTCGACGAGTCGATGAGTTTGTTAATATCGGCTAGAAAGCTTTCGAATTCTGTTTCTTTCACATCAAAAATGGCGTTGACTAAGATCATGTTGAATTCCTCCGATTACTTGAAGTTTGTGATTGTTTCAGCGTCGAGACGGACCGATTGGTAACCTGCTTCTGCCGCTTTACCGACTGAGAGGATCATGACCGGTACGTAGCGGTCTTTGTCCATTCCGAATGCTTCTGCGAGCTGGTCTTTCTCAAACCCACCGATCGGGTTCGTGTCGTAACCGTGGGCACGGGCGACGAGCATGAACTGCATCGCAGCCAAACTTGAGTCGATTTTGACGATATCGTTCATCTCTTGTTTCGACAAGTTTTTGTAGTAAGGGATAATGGCGTCGAGTTGTTGGTCGCGTACTTCTTGCGGCATCTTGCCTTCGGCGACGGCTTGATCGTAGATTGTTTCGCCGAGCTCGTAGCATTCCATGTCACCGAAGATGAGAAGCATCGCGGCCGACGTATCGTTTTGGCGAACGTTGAAGCGGATGAGCGGTTTGAGCGTCTCTTTTGCTTCCGGGCTCTCGACGACGACGAAGCGCCATGGTTGCATGTTGACTGACGACGGAGCCGTCGTCGCTTCTTGGATCATTTCGAGCATTTCGAGTTGTGGAATTTTGACCGTTTCGTCATAGACGCGGATCGACTTTCTGTCGAGCATTACGTCTGTTAATGTGTTGTTTTCAAATGTAGTTGCCATGGGTAATCTCCTCTTTCTCTGTTCAAATAGTATTTAGCTTTTGTAATAGGGCGGATAGCTGTTGCATCTCCGACTCCGATAATACTTTGGCGATCAAATGGTTCGTCTGATCATGGTTTTGTTCACAGTGCTGCAACTCGCGTGCCGCCGTCTCCGTCAAGCGGACGAACACTTCGCGGTTGTTCGCGACGTTCCGCTCCCGCCTGACGTGGCCTTTCTCCTCGAGGATCTTCAAGTGACGGGTGATCGCCGCATTGTCGATCTTCATCTCTTGTTGGATCTCGCTTTGCGAGCAGACGCCTTTGTCGTTGACGATCATGAGCATCTCGTAGCGGGTCAGGCTGAAACCTGTCTCACGCTCGAACGATGTCGCGACGCGCTGGTCGGCGAGTTTGATTTGGTATAGCAACCGGCTCATCTCTCGTAGCTCCATTGCGTCCCACCTTTCATATTTGACTCATCAATCATTGACAAGTCAAATGTTAGCAAGTCGACCGCTGTCTGTAAAGCAAGACGACTCGAGAAAAGACACTACCGGATTAGTCAGCAGTGTCTCGCTCGATTTTCTTCCCATCAAATCGGTATTCGCTGATGAACGTCGTCTTGTCAAACCCATACAGGCGGTCGTGGCGGTTCAAGTCGTCAATCGTTTGGAGTGAATTGAACGACGGGTCGCCAGATTGGGGTGTGCGTGACACGTTCAAATAACGCTCGGTGAAGTCGTCATCCTCGTTCGGTGTCCCGTCGAACGAGAAATGGATCGACTTCACATCGTCCTCGAGCAGACGGATGACGTCGAGCACGCGCTGTTTCTGTTCAGCGGTGTCGTTCCATGCTTCGTGCAGCATGACGGAGGCGCCTAAAAACGTCTCTGGATTCAGTTCGAAGATGGACGTCGGTTCAGGCTTTGTCGTCACGTCGCGCATTCGCACCGCGTCTTCCGGTACGTTCGCCCGGACCGTCTCTTCACGTGACAAGACGTTCGCGGTGACGAGTCGGTCGTGTAGCGTCGTCTCGGCTTCTTTCACCCAGTAGGCGGGCATCACATCGTCGTGGATCGAGCCGTCCCCATACGTCCGCGCGGAATACGTCCCGCGAAGCGGTGTCGTCTCCAGTTTGAACGTCGCCTTGTATCCAGTCAGTTTCCAGTCCTGTGATACGTCGACATCGACACGCTCCCCGTACGTGTCATAGATGTAGTCTGTATAGCGCTCCGTCGCTTCGCTTCTCCCGTACATCGATCCGGCGACGAGCAAGCCGACTGCGCCAATTAACAACCTTTTCTTCATTTTCTGTTCACCTCTACTACAATGTACCCGAAAAGACCGAATCCCGTCTCGGTCCAAAGTCGTATTCTATTTATTCCCAATTCCCTGTAAAATGAAAATGCCCTCTAAGAACTATTGCTATTACGTGTACTAATACATATAATACACTTATACCACGTTTACAAGAGAGGGTGTGACCCATGTTATATAAGATCGATATGAAAAGTGCGGAACCTTTATATGAACAAATCGTCAATCAGACGAAAGCGCTCGTCATCCGCGGCATCTTACGACCGGGCGACAAAGTCATGTCGGTCCGTGAGCTCGCGACGGACCTCGTCATCAATCCGAACACCGTCAGCAAGGCGTATCAAGAGCTCGAGCGGCTCGGTTTGCTCGAGATGCATCGCGGGCGCGGGACGTTCGTCTCGATGGACTGGGTTGACCAAGACGCGTCACGCGCGCCGGTCGTCGCAGCCATCCAAAAGCTCGCTATCGATTGCCATTACGCAAACGTGTCGCTTAAAGAAGCGATGACGCTATTTGAGACAGAGTATAAGAAAGTAGGGGAGAACCATGCTGACAGTACAGCAACTGAGTAAGAGAATCGACCGCCAAACCGTGCTCGATGCAATCGACTTCTCGGTCAGACCAGGAGAGATCATCGCCCTCGTCGGTCGTAACGGGGCCGGCAAGACGACACTCCTCCGGACGATGGTCGGCATCATCCGACCGGACACCGGGGACGTCCGCTACGGGCCATCGAGCATTTTTGAGAAAGCTGAATTGAAGCGGGACGTCATCTTCGTTCCGGATTCAGCCGACGCGCTCAAACATTACACCGTCAACGAGGCGATGGATTTATACGCCTCGATCTATCCGTCGTTCGACCGGGCGGCGTTCACCGAGACGCTCACGCGCTACAACATCGGTAATAAAAAGATCCGTCAGTTGTCCAAAGGGCAGAAAGCGATGGTGACGCTGTCGCTCGCTTTCGCCGTCAAAGCGAGCTATTACCTGCTCGATGAGCCGACCGATGGACTCGATGTCGTCGCCAAGGCCGACGTCTTGAAACTAATGATCGCCCAAGTCGAGGCACGCAACTGCTCAATCATCGTCTCGAGCCACCAGCTGCACGAGCTCGAGCGGATCGCCGACCGCATCATCATGATCGAGAAGGGGCGGGTCAAAGCAATCATGTCGCTCGAAGAGGCTCGTGAGTCGAGCGTCAAGCTGCAAGTCGTCTTCAACGACCAAGTACCGGTCGAACTGCTCGAACGAAAAGATATCGAAATCATCAACGTGACGGGACGCGTCGTCTTGTTCATGGCGAAAGAACGGACGCAAGAGCTCGACACGTTCGTCGACGCCCACGACCCGATGCTCGTCGAAGAGATCCCGATGTCGCTCGAAGACATTTTCCGGGTCCAATTAGGAGGTGAGGCAAGTGTCATTTAACGTGTTGTTGAAAAAAGATTGGAAACAAGTGTCGTTGTTATGGATTTTGCTCGTCTTCCTTGGGATTGTCGCGTACACGCTCCCGGTGTGGACACAAATGCAGTCGTTCGATGAACAAGTTCAGGACATTCAAATGAATCCGGACAAGTATGCCGAGTGGTTTAATGGTGATGCGTCGAACGCATCAGTTGAAGAGTTGTTCAACCCGCAATATAGTTACTGGATTGGCGATTTACAGACACTCATCCCGTATGTTGGAGTCATCTTTCTCTATATCATCTTCGGCTTCTTGATGGCGTCTGTCTTGATTGGCAGTGAACGCAACAGCCAAATGTCTGACTTTGCGATGTCCCTCCCGTTCAACCGGAACCAGTTGTACATATCGAAATGGTTGATTGGGACGAGCGGCATCGTCGTCTCGACACTCCTTGGTGGACCGCTCATGCTTTGGATGATCCATGCGTCACGCTATTCGTTCTTAATTGAAGGACATACGTTGAAAGTCGCAGCGCTCGTTGGTTTTATGCTATTGACCGGAATTGCTGTTTTCTCGTTGGCGTTATGGATGGGTTCGTTTGGCGGGGAGGCAATCTCGCAAGTGCTCTGGTCGGTCGTCGCACTATTGTTCCCTGTCGGCATCTTATTGCTGATTCAAGGATCGGTCATATCGTTCACTCAAAATACAGAGCGCGTATATAGTGTATTCGAACGTGCGATTGAAAGTGTGTTCTTGCGCGTGATTTCACCGCTTGCGAATGTAATTAACGTCGACACGTATAACTTATATACAGACAACAGCGTGTGGCAAGAGTTCCTAGCCGTTGCTCCATTAAGCGTACTTGCTTTTATTGTCCTATCGTTTGGACTCGGACTCCTTACATTCAACCGGGCCCCGCAAGAGAACAACGGCCGCTTCTTCATGTTCTCGAACTGGCTCTGGTTCGTTCACCTGATGATGGTGCTTTGTTTCGCCATGCTTGGTGGGATTATCTTAGCGAATATCGCGTATTCGACGAACAGCATCCTTTACGTCATCGGCTTCTTGATCGGCGGCTTCCTCGCCCACTTGCTCGCCAAACGCCTGCTCTACCGCTTCAACCTGCAACTCAAATCTTAAGGAGGACGTATCATGAAACGGTTCGGTCTGGTGCTCGTCGTATTACTGTTTGTACTTTCTGGGTGTAGTGATCCCTCGAAGCGGCCCCCGAGTGCCTTTCAATACGAGGGCACATACGTCGGCGATATCAACGCCGTCGTCGGCATCGCCAAGACGTTGCCGATGCACGACTGTTATAAGTCGATCGAGCTGCAGACGAAAAAACGTCCCTATGGCTTGACCGTCCGTTACCATGATCCGGAGATTGAGCGCATCGAGCAGGAGCGGCTCGCCATCCGTAACGCGGCGACGTATTTCACGCTCGTACAAAATACGGAGATCGTCCGTTTCGCGTTCCCGAACCGGACGTACGCGTTCTCTCGCCCCGAGATGGAGGCGTGGCTCGGGATCGACTTCTCGACGATCGAGAAAGAAGAAGAGTTGATTGCCCGCTTGGATGAAAAAATTGGGAATGAAGAGCAAACTGAAGCGTACTTCAGACGCGTCTAAAGTGTATGGATTTTTGAATCCATGCACTTTTTTTCGATATTTTCTGAAAATTATCGGGTAAAGGGTAGATGAAAGCGTTTTCTTAGCATTATAATGGAATTAACTGAATGACTATTCATTCTAAGGAGGAGAATCAATGGAAAAACCGTGGTTACAAGATTATCCAGCTGACATGCCTGAAACGATCGACTACGAGGTGAAACCACTCTATGAGGCACTCAGCCGCGCCGCTAAAGATTTCCCGGACCGGACCGCCGTCTCGTTCATCGGCAAGGATTTGACGTTTGCCCAAATCGATGATGCGGCCCACCGTTTGGCGACGATGTTGCAGTCGAGAGGGTTGCAAAAAGGGGACCGGGTCAGCCTGATGCTCCCGAACTGTCCACAGTACGTCATCTCGTTCTACGCCGTCCTGTACGCCGGTGGGACCGTCGTCCAGACGAACCCGCTCTACACCGAGCACGAGCTTGAAAACTTGATCACCGATTCCGGCGCGAAGATCGTCATCACGCTCGATCTCCTCTATCCGAAGTCGCTCCGGGTGAAAGAAAAGACGGACATTCAAACGATCATCACGACGAGTATCGCCGACTACCTGCCATTCCCGAAAAACAAGCTGTACCCGATCAAAGTGAAACGCGAGAACAATATCGTCATCGATACGACGGGTTCGGTCGCGTTCAAGGACTTCAAAAACTTTGGACCGGTCAAGCCGATCGAGATCGACCCGAAACAAGACGTCGCCGTGCTCCAATACACGGGCGGGACGACCGGGCTGCCGAAAGGGGTCATGCTGACACATTTCAACTTGACGGCGAACGTCGACCAAATTTCGAACTTCTTCTATAAATATAACCGCGGTGATGAGAAGCGCGTCTTGAGCGTCGTCCCGTTCTTCCACGTCTACGGCATGACATGCTGCCTCAACTTCGGGGTGGCGAACGGGTATGAACTCATTCTCGTGCCACGCTTTGACGTCACCGACGTCTTGAAGACGATCAACAAGAAGAAACCACACTTCTTCCCAGGAGCCCCGACGATGTATGTCGGCATCTTGAACGACCCGAAACTGAAAAAGTATGACTTGTCGTCGATCGAGGCATGTATCTCAGGATCGGCACCACTACCGGTCGAAGTGCAAGAACAGTTCGAAGACGTGACGGGCGGGCGCATCGTCGAAGGATACGGGTTGTCCGAGACGTCACCGGTGACGCATGCCAACTTCTTGTGGGACAAACGCATCGTCGGCTCGATTGGGGTGCCGTTATCCGATACTTCTGCTAAAATTGTAAAGGCAGACGGCGAGACATTGGCCGAAGTCGGTGAGATCGGCGAAGTGTTCCTGAATGGACCGCAAGTCATGAAAGGCTACTGGCAAAAACCAGAAGAGACGGCGGCCGTCTTGAAAGATGGATGGCTCGCGACCGGTGACCTCGGCTATATGGGCGAGGACGGGTTCTTCTATATCGTCGACCGGAAGAAAGACATGATCATCGCCGGCGGCTTCAACGTCTACCCGCGTGAGATCGAAGAAGTGCTGTACGAACATCCGGCCGTCAAGGAAGCGGTCTGTATCGGTGTCCCGGACCCGTACCGCGGTGAGACGGTCAAAGCGTTCATCGTCACGCGGGACGGGGTGAATGTGACCGAAGACGAGCTCGACAAGCATTGCCGTGAGAAGCTCGCGGCGTATAAAGTACCAAAGCTGTATGAATTCCGTGACGAGTTGCCGAAGACGTTCGTTGGTAAGATCCTGCGCCGCGTCCTCGTCGACGAAGAGAAGGCGAAACAAGTGAAACAAAGCAGTTGACACCTCTCTTTGACATGATAGAATAATAAATGAATGAACCATCATTCATTTTTCTGCAGCAATAAGGAGCATGGGTGTCTATGAAAAAGAATGTATCAAAAAGTGACCGCATTATCGATGCGGCAGTGAAAGTGATCGCGGACCATGGTTATCACGGTGCAAAGGTGACAGCCATCGCCAAAGAAGCTGGTGTCGCGGACGGGACGATTTATTTGTACTTCAAAAACAAGGAGCATCTGTTGATCGAACTGTTCCAGACGAAGATGGGCCTGTTCATCGACTACTCGAAGCAACAGATCGAGCAGGAGACGACGGCAGGCGACAAGCTGTACCAGTTGATTGAGTCGCATCTCAAGCAGCTGTCGGTCGACTACGACCTCGCCGTCGTGACGCAAATCGAGCTCAGACAGTCGAACTTGGCGCTCCGCCAAAAGATCAGTGAAGTGTTGAAGCCGTATTTGAACTTGATCGATGCGGTCGTCAAGCACGGCATCGAGACCGGGGAGTTTGACCAGGACCTCGACTACCGGCTGGCGCGACAAATGATTTTCGGCACGATCGATGAAGTGGTCACGAGTTGGATGGCGAGCGGCTTCAAGTACGACTTAATGTCGACGTTACCGAAAGTACACCATATGTTGAAAAAAGGGCTTGCTTAACCGTAAGCCCTCTCGCTAGCTCAAAAAATGAATGGAGATTCATGAATGATGGTGCGAACAACTTAAAGGGGGAACTACGATGAATATTTTTGTGTTGCTAAAACGTACGTTCGATACAGAAGAAGCGATCCAACTTGAGAACGGGGAGATTCAAGAAGACGGTGCCGAATTCATCATCAACCCATATGACGAGTATGCGGTCGAGGAAGCGATCCGCAAGCGTGACGATCTCGGGGGAGAAGTCACGGTCGTGACGGTCGGACCGGACGACGCGGACAAAGAACTACGGACAGCGCTCGCGATGGGTGTGGACAGAGCGGTCCGCATCTCGATCGAGGATGACGTCGAGGACGCGGATCACGTGACGATTTCGAAAGTGCTCGCCGCATATTTGAAAGACCAAGCACCAGACCTCATCTTCGCCGGTAACGTCGCCATCGACGGCGGTAGCGGACAAGTGGCGCCGCGCGTCGCCGAGCTGCTCGACATGAACTACGTGACGACGATCACGAAGCTCGACATCAACGGCACGACGGCGACGGTCACGCGTGACGTCGAAGGGGACACGGAAGTGATCGAAGTCAACCTGCCGCTCCTCGTGACGGCGCAACAAGGCTTGAACGAACCGCGCTATCCGAGCCTTCCAGGTATCATGAAAGCGAAGAAGAAGCCGCTCGAAGAACTCGATCTCTCAGACATCGACCTCGACGAAGACGAGATCGGAGCGAAGATTGAGACGATCAAACGGTTCTTGCCGGAAGAGAAGAAAGCGGGACGTATTCTTGAAGGGGACACGTCGACACAAGTGAGCGAGCTCGTTCAATTACTTCGCACGGAAGCCAAAGTCATTTAAGGGGGACATCACATATGAAAGCTTTAGTACTCGCAGAAGCGCGCGAAGGCGCGTTACGGAACGTATCATTTGAAGCGATCGCCGCGGCGAAGCAACTGACGGACGACGTGACGGCGGTCGTCATTGGGGATAACGTCAAAGCACTCGCGACTGAACTCGGGGAGCACGGCGCAGCGCGCGTCCTCGTCATCGAAGACGAGCGACTCAAACATTACACGCCGGACGGTTACGGCCAAGTACTCCGCCAAATCATCGACCAAGAAGGACCGGATATGATCGTCCTCGGTCACACCGCACTCGGAAAAGACATCGCACCGAAACTCGCGGCCCGTCTTGACGCCGGCCTCATCAGTGACGTCGTCTCGATCGAAGGCTCGGGACGAGACGCCGAATTCGTCCGTCCGATCTACTCGGGTAAAGCGTTCGAGAAAGTGAAATTCAAAGATTCGGTCATGTTCTTCACGATCCGTCCGAACAACATCGACGCACTTCCGCGTCAAGCGGGGGCGAGCGTGTCGGTCGAGACGCCGGCCGTCGAATTGAAAGACCTCGCCATGATCGTCAAAGAAGTCGTCCGTAAAGCGACCGGTAAAGTCGATCTCGCGGAAGCGAAAGTCATCGTCGCCGGAGGACGCGGCGTCAAGAGCGAGGACGGTTTTAAACCGCTCGAAGAGCTCGCTGAACTGCTCGGCGGCGCGGTCGGTGCTTCACGTGGAGCGTGTGACGCGGACTACTGCGACTACGCACTCCAAATCGGTCAGACGGGTAAAGTCGTCACGCCGGACCTTTATATCGCCTGCGGGATCTCCGGGGCAATCCAACACTTGGCCGGGATGAGCAACGCCAAAGTCATCGTCGCCATCAACAAAGACCCGGAAGCGAGCATCTTCAGCGTAGCCGACTACGGCATCGTCGGCGACTTGTTCGACGTCGTGCCGCTCTTGACTGAAGAGTTCCGAAAACACCTCGTCAATAGCTGATGGGCATAACGTTTGGGGAAAGTTACCCTCCGTGGTATACTCTGAACATGAAATGCAAGAGAGTTCTTAATTGAACTGTCTCATCTTACTGGGGAGGTATTTACCAAATGGCTATTAAACACGCAACGACTCAAACGTTCGAACAAGAAGTGAAAGAGGGCGTCGTCCTCGTCGATTTTTGGGCAGCATGGTGTGGACCGTGCCGCATGATCGCACCGGTTCTTGAAGAACTCGATCAAGAGATGGGCGACCAAGTCCAAATCGTTAAACTCGACGTTGACGAGAACCCAGAAGTAGCGGGCGCTTTCCAAATCCAAAGCATCCCGACACTCATGATGTTCAAAGACGGACAACCTGTCTCGAAAACAATGGGCTTCCAACCAAAAGAAGCGCTTAAAGAGTTTATCGCGTCAGCAAAATAATAAACGTACAGCCGATCGGGAGACCGATCGGCTGTTTTTTGTTGGCTTCGTTAGGGAACAAGGAGTTTAGTGAGCGAGCAAAGAATAAGATAGGTTAAGGTTTACCATCGATTCGGGAGCGGCAACACGTTTGAGAGAGCTTACATATGCTGTCCGCATCCAATTTTTTTTAGTCGTTTTTTGTCGACTCCCTTCATATTTAACAGTTCAGGTTTTTTTAACCATGGCTAGAAAAGTGAGAAGCTTTTATCATGGAAACAGCCTGAAAATTTACGCTATACTCATGAGGAAGACGTGATGGCGTCAAATGAACTTAATATTTGATGTCATCGTTGTAAGACTCTGTTCGAAGGAGGAATTTTCTTGTCGGTGTTACATTTCGCTATCTTATTGCCGCTCCTCGCGGCACCGTTCATCCCGTTTTTGTTTCGGGCGTTGAAACGGATCCATACGGGCTGGTTCGTACTAGTCGTCCCGGTACTCCTGTTCGTCTACTTCTTCCGCTTCATCGGAATCACGAGTGCGGGAGACGTCGTGAGCGAAACGGTCGAGTGGATGCCGTCGCTCGGGATCAACTTTACCGCTTACGTGGACGGGCTTGGACTACTGTTTGCCCTCCTCATTACAGGGATTGGGGCGCTCGTCGTCCTGTATTCGATTTACTACTTGAACAAAGATAAAGAGTCGCTCGGTCACTTTTATGTGTACTTGCTTCTCTTCATGGGTGCGATGCTCGGTGTCGTCCTCTCGGATAACATGGTCGTCATGTACATGTTCTGGGAACTCACATCGATTTCGTCGTTCCTGTTGATCGGGTATTGGTATGAGAAAGAACGCTCTCGCTACGGGGCACGCAAGTCGATGCTGATCACCGTGTTCGGTGGTCTGTCGATGCTCGGCGGGATCGTCATCTTGGAGTCGATCGTCGGATCGTTCAGCATCCGCGACATGGTCGCGAATCAAGCGCTTATCGCCGAAAGTCCGTTCTTCGTCGCCGCCATGATTTTGATTTTGCTTGGGGCGTTCACGAAGTCAGCGCAATTCCCGTTCCACATCTGGTTGCCGGACGCGATGGAAGCACCGACCCCGGTCAGTGCGTACTTGCACTCGGCGACGATGGTCAAGGCCGGGCTCTACTTGGTCGCCCGGATGAGTCCGGTGTTCCAAGAATCATCGCTCTGGCTATGGATCATCGCCTCGGTCGGGACGTTCACGTTGTTCTGGGGAGCCTTCAACGCCGTCAAACAGACGGACTTGAAAGGGATACTCGCGTTCTCGACGGTCAGTCAGCTCGGTCTCATCATGTCGCTGCTCGGCCTTGGCGCCGCGGCGCTTCATTACGACGGGATCGACGACAACATCTTCATGGTCGCGACGATCGCGGCCATCTTCCACTTGATCAACCACGCCACGTTCAAAGGGTCGTTGTTCATGATGGTCGGGATCGTCGACCACGAGACGGGCACACGTGACATCCGTAAGCTCGGCGGTCTCATGACCGTCATGCCGATCACGTTCACGATCGCCGTCATCGGCTCGTTGTCGATGGCAGGGTTACCGCCATTCAACGGCTTCCTTAGTAAAGAGATGTTCTTGAAGGCGACGACGAAAGTGTTCTCGATGGACTTCTTCGCGCTCGACACGATCGGGATCTTGATCCCTGTCGTCGCGTTCATCGCGAGCGTGTTCACGTTCATCTATAGCTTGATCATCTTTACACGGACGTTCATGGGGAAAGCCAAGTTCGACGAATTGCCGAAACAGCCGCACGAGGCACCGATCGGGATGCTCATCCCGCCGGCCATTTTAGCCATCCTCGTCGTCGTCCTCGGCTTCGTTCCGAACGTGTTGTCGAACTCGCTCATCAAGCCTGCCGTCGAGTCGATCTATCCGACGCTCGTCGCGAGCGGGCAAGAGGTCAAAGTCGACATCTACTTCTGGCACGGACCGACTCCAGAGCTATTCATGACGCTCGGGATTATCGCCCTCGGGACGCTCATGTTCTTCATGATCAACAAGTGGATGGGGATCTACAACCATATCCCGAACCGGTTGACGCTGAACGGTATGTACGACGGGTCGCTCGTCTGGTCGAACAAAGCGGCTTATCGTTTTAAAGACAATTACATGACCGGCTTCATCCGGTCTTACTTGATCTACATCTTCCTGTTCTTATCAGGGATGCTGTTGTTCTCGATGTACTGGTTCGACTTGTTCAACTTCTCGTTCGGCGAGATGGAGGCTGTCGCGCCGTATGAATATGTGCTCGGGGCGGTCATCATTTTGGCGGCGCTCGCGATTCTGTTCATGGGCTCACGCCTGCCATCGATCATCTTGCTCGGGGTCATCGGCTATTCGGTCGCCTTGTTCTTCGTGTTCTTCGGTGCGCCGGACCTCGCCTTGACGCAGCTCGTCATCGAGACGGTATCGGTCGCCTTGTTCTTGCTCGTGTTCTATCACATGCCGGAGATCAGCCGCAAAGAAGTTCGTATCAAATTTAAAGTGGAGAACGCGATCGTGTCGGTCATCGTTGGGGTGACGGTCATGTTGCTCAGCTTCATGGCACTGTCGAACCGATCGTTGTCTTCGATCTCTGAGTATTATAAAGAGAACGTCTACGACTTAGCAGCCGGAAAGAACATGGTCAACGTCGTCCTTGTCGACTTCCGGGGCTTTGATACGCTGTTCGAGATCGTCGTCCTCGCCGTTGCGGCAATCGGGATCTATACGATGATCAAATTTAGAACGACAGAACGCACGAAAGGAGCAGATGAACATGAATCGGAAAAATGATCAAGTGAATGACGTCATTTTACAGACGGCCGCGGTGATCATCTTCTTCATCATCATCATGTTTTCAATCAACCTATTCTTCGCCGGGCACTATTCGCCAGGCGGCGGGTTTGTCGGTGGATTGATGACGGCTGCTGCTCTCGTGTTGTTACTGCTCGCGTTCGACTCGAAGACGCTTGCGAAAGTCTTACCGTTCGACTATCGAATCATGACGGCACTCGGTCTTGTCATTGCGATGCTAACATCGCTCCACAGCATCTTTTGGAATCGTCCGTTCCTGACACACGCTTATGACAAGTTCGATTTGCCGCTCCTTGGTGAGCAGACGCTTCACACGGCCATCGCCTTTGACTTAGGCGTCTACCTTGTGGTCATCGGTGTGACGATGACGATCATTCAAACGATTGGAGAGAGTGAATAATGGAAATCTTCGTTAGCATCATCATCGGGGTACTGACGATGAGCGCGGTCTACATGATTCTCTCAAAGAGTTTGTTGCGCATCATCATCGGTACCGGCCTGCTCAGTCACGCAGCCCACTTGCTCGTCTTGACGATGGGTGGACTGAAGACGGGAGCGGCACCTGTCCTCGTCGACGGGGTCACGGAATATACTGACCCGCTACCGCAAGCGCTCGTCTTGACGGCGATCGTCATCAGCTTCGGTGTGACGGCGTTCTTCTTGGTACTCGCTTATCGGACGTACCAGGAGTTGACCACGGATAATATTGAGGAAATGAAAGGAACGGAATCGAATGATTAACTTACCGATCTTTCCGATTGTCATCCCTGCACTTGCGGCCGTCATCCTGATGTTCGCACCAAAACAGGTACGCCTACAACGTGTGATGGCACTCGGGGCTTTACTTGTCACGTTCGCGGTATCGGTGTTGCTCGTCTTCACCGTATCGCAAGACGGTATCTTGACCGTCAACCTCGGGAATTGGCCCGCACCGTTCGGAATCACGCTCGTCTCGGATATGTTGTCGGCGCTTCTCGTCACAACATCGACGTTGATCGTGTTCTTCATCGTCTGGTTTGCGACGCATTACTTCTCGGACGCTTATGAATCGAACTACGTGTACGTCGCGATGTTATTTTTACTCGTCGGTGTCAACGGCGCCTTCACGACGGGCGATATTTTCAACTTGTTCGTCTTCTTTGAAGTCTTCCTCATCTCTTCGTACGTCTTGATCGTACTCGGTGGGAAAGGTGTCCAGTTGCGCGAGTCGATCAAATACTTGCTCGTGAACGTCATCGCGTCGGCGCTGTTCGTCATGGCCGTCGCACTTCTTTACGGCGTCGTCGGGACGCTCAGTCTCGCTGACTTGGCACAGAAGATCCCGCTCGTCGAAAATCAAAACGTCATCACCGTCATCGGTGTCTTGTTCGTCATCGTCTTCGGTATGAAAGGGGCGCTCGTCCCGTTGCACTACTGGCTGCCTGGATCGTACGTCGTTGCCCCGACGCCGATTCTCGCTATGTTCGGTGCCTTGCTCACAAAAGTCGGCGTCTATTCGATCTTACGGACGTACACGCTCTTGTTCGACACAGGGTCGTTCATGCAGACGTTCTTGATCGTGCTCGCCGTGCTGACGATCGTCATCGGGATGACCGGGGCGATCGCATATAACGATGTGAAGTTGATCATCATCTACAACATCATGATCGCGGTCGGCGTCATCCTTTACGGGATCGCCCTCAATACGCAGACGTCGCTCGAAGGGGCGCTCTACTATTTGATGCACGACATGCTCATCAAGGCCGCCTTGTTCATGCTCGTCGGGATGATGATCGGGATCACCGGTTCCGGTCAACTTCGCGACATGGGTGGATTGATCACCCGGTTCCCGCTGTTCGGATGGACGTTCTTCATCGCCGCGTTGTCACTCGCCGGCATTCCGCCGCTCAGTGGCTTCTTCGGTAAATTGTTGATCGTTCAAGGCGGGGTGGCCGACGGCGACTTGTTCGGCCCGCTTCTCATCTTGCTGTCGAGCTTGTTCGTTCTGTTCTCGGTCATTAAGATTTTCCTCTATGGGTTCTGGGGAGAAGAGAGACGCGTCTATGACGGTCCGCTCGTCCCGTATATGAGCCGACTCATCGTGCCGACGTTGTTACTCGTCGCAGTGGCCGTCGCGTACGGATTCGGGGCCGAGGCGATGCATCCGTTCATTACCCAGGCAATCGAACCGCTCGTCGACCCGGAAATCTACATCGATGCCGTGATTAAGGAGTGATTTAGACATGGCTTACCAACTACTCATCAACTTTTTCTTGGCGTTCATCTGGATGTTCTTCTCCGGTACGTTCACGACGAGCGGGTTTCTCATCGGTTACTTGCTCGGACTGCTCGTCATCTTCATGATGCGGCGGTTCTTCAAATCTGAAGGTACGGGCTTTTACTTCACACGTGTGATCAAGCTGTTCAAGCTGTTCTTGATTTTTGCACGTGAGCTCGTCATGGCGAACTTCGAGGTGTTACGTCTCGTCTTGAGCCCGAAATTGAAGATTCAACCTGGTATCTTCCGATATGAAACGTCACTGCGCACGGGTTGGAAAATCAGCCTGTTGTCGATGCTGATCTCGCTCACACCAGGGACGCTCGTCGTCCAAGTCTCGAAAGATAATAAAATACTTTATATCCACGCACTCAACATGCCGGATAAAGAGGCGCTCAAACGCGACATCTACAATAACTTTGAATCAACGATTAAGGAGGCGACGGAATGAGCATATTAGATATTTTAATTTACATTGCGCTCGCCATTCTCTTGTTTGCCATGCTCGGCATGCTGTATCGGGTCATCAAAGGGCCGACGACCGCTGACCGTGTCATCGCGCTCGACTCGATCGGGATCGCGTTGATCTCGGTCGTCGCGCTATTGTCGATCTTGCTCGACACGACGATGTTCTTCGAGGTCATTCTTTTGCTCAGTATCCTCGCCTTCATCGGTACGGTGGCGTTCTCGAAATTCTTAGAGAGAGGGGAAATCATTCATCATGACCGCGACAACGATCTTTGATATATTGACCGGCGTTTTCACGATCATCGGGGTGTTCTTCACGGTCGTTGCGGCGATCGGCCTCATCCGTTTGCCAGACGTCTATTCACGGACGCACGCGGCATCGAAGTCGGCGACGCTCGGCGTCATGTTCGTCTTGTTCGCGGCGGTGCTCCACGTCTGGGTCGACCAACGTATCTTCGACGCACGTCTCTTGCTCGGCTTGTTCTTCGTCTTGTTGACCGCACCGGTCGGCGGACACTTGCTCGCTCGGGCGGCTCACGCTAAAGGCGTCCCGCTCTGGGAGAAGTCGTTACAGGACGCGCTCAAAGAAGATAAGGAAAAAGGGATCGAATGACGAAAGGCTCTTCCATACGACATGGAAGAGCCTTTTTTTACATCAAGTGTGTCAAATCAGAGGCGGACGTCGGATAGGCGAACTCTAAGTGCTTAACGTGTTGATGGCTGATATTGTTTTGTATAATAAACGAGAACAAGTTGATGAGCTCGGGCGCGTGTTGCCCGATCAAGTGAGCGCCGATGACGCGGCCGTCTTTGCTGAGTAAGACGCGCGAGAAGGCGGTCGCGTCATTGACCCGTTCATACGTAAGAAAGTGGGACATGTCATTGTCCCTGCATTCATAGTCGATCCCGAGCGATTTCGCCTCGTCGACCGTCAGACCGACTTTGGCGATTGGCGGCGTCGTGAACACGACCGTCGGGGCCGGACGCTCCGGCAATGGACGTGTGTTGTTCCGCAACAGGTTAAGGGCGGCGATCCGTCCTTCTTGCCCGGCAAACGGAGTGAGCGCCGGGTTCGGACTTTTGGCGACGTCGCCGGCCGCATAGACGTTCGCGTTCGTCGTCTGTAAATAGTCGTTGACGGTGATCCCGTCCTTGTCCGCCTCGATGCCGGCCGCATCCAACCGTAGCCGCTCGATGCTCGGGATACGACCCGTGGCGTTAAGGACGAGCCCTTCTAGGGTAGAGTCATCTGATAATGTCAAGATGTTCCCGTCGAGCTTGACGGGCTCAAGCCCGAACCGGACGTCGATGCCGATGTGGACCGTCTCATCGATGAGCCGTTTCACAATTTTTCGGTCGAACTGTTTAAGCGCCCGCGACCGGATGAGGAGTGTGACAGCGCTGCCGAACCGGCGGAGAATGTGCGCGAACTCGAACGCGATGTATCCGGCACCGACGATGGTGATCCGCTCGGGCACGTCCTCGAGGTCGAACACGTCGTCGCTCGTGATGGCGTCTTCACCGCCTGGGATGTCGAGCGGGCGCGGGAGTTGGCCGGTCGCGATCAAAAACTGATGCGCCGAGATCTCATGGCCTTCGATGACGATCGAGTCCTCATCGATAAAGTGGGGCTCGCCCTCGTATAAGTCGATGTCATCTTCTTTCCACTTGTGCATCTTCGTCGTCGGGATGGCGAAGCGGTATTCATCGACACGTCGCTTGAAGGCGTGCCAGTCGAGCGTGATGTCACCTTTGACGCCGAGCGGTTTCATGCGTTCGACTTTGGCGATGAGTTCCGCCCCTTCCGCGAGCATCTTTTTCGGATCGCACCCGCGTTGTGGGCACGTCCCGCCGAACGTCCAATTCTCGACGATGGCAATCCGTTTACCGGCGTCGCGTAAAACGCTCGCGGCTTGACTCGCTGCCGAACCGCTGCCGATGATGATTACGTCATATCGTTTCATCAAAAACCCTCCCTCTGAGACTACACCGATTTTTTCCCGTCTTGGAGGAAGCTAAACTGAGGTGATAAAATTTGAGTCAAACTGACCACATTAAACATAAATTGGCGCTGCTCCCGGACGAACCGGGCTGTTACTTGCATAAGAACGAGTATGGCGAGATCGTCTACGTTGGGAAAGCGAAAAACTTAAAGAATCGCGTCCGCTCTTATTTTACTGGGGCACACGATATTAAAACGATGCGTCTCGTCGCCGAGATCCGTGACTTCGAATATATCGTCACGGCGAGCGAGCTCGAGGCACTCTTGCTCGAGATGACGCTCATTAAAAAACACGACCCGAAATACAACATCCGGTTGAAAGACGACAAATCGTATCCGTATATTAAAGTCACGAACGAGCCGTACCCGCGGCTGCTCACGACACGTAAGTTGAAACGGGACGGCGGCCATTACTTCGGGCCATACCCGAACGCCTACGCCGCCAACGAGACGAAACGGTTGCTCGACAAGCTGTATCCGCTCCGGAAATGTCAGCCGATGCCACGGAAGCTCTGTCTGTACTACCACATCGGCCAATGTCTCGGTCCTTGTGAACTCGCTGTCGACACCGACGAGCAGAAGTCGATCGTCCAAGAGATCCGCCGTTTCTTGAACGGGGAGACGAGCGAGACGCTCGCCAAGCTTCAAGTCGATATGCACCAGGCGGCCGAGGATATGCAGTTCGAGCGGGCGGCCGAGCTCCGCGATCAAATCCGGGCCGTCGAATCGATCATGAACAAACAGAACATGATCACGGCCGACCCGACGGCGCGCGACGTCTTCGGCTATACGCTCGACCGGGGCTGGATGTGCGTCCAAGTGTTCTATATGCGCGGCGGCAAGATGATCGAACGCGACGTCTCGTTGTTCCCGCTCCACGGGGAACCGTCAGAAGAACTCGAGAGCTTCATCGTCCAGTTCTATGAGCAGAACGTGTTGCCGAAAGAAGTGCTCGTCCCAGAGATTGTCCGGATCGACTTGTTAGTCGAGGCGCTCGGGACGAAAGTGATGCAACCGAAACGCGGGGCGAAACGACAGTTGCTCGAGCTCGCGACGAAGAACGCGGGCATCGCCTTGAACGAGAAGTTCGAACTGCTCGCGCGTGATGAAGAGCGGACATTGCTCGCGATGCGTGAGCTCGGTGAGGCGATCGGTATCCCGAACTTGTCGCGCGTCGACATCATCGATAACGCCAACATCCAAGGGGCTGACGCCGTCTCGGCGCTCGTCGTCTTCGAGGACGGCAAGCCGCTCAAGAAAGAATATCGGAAGTACAAGATCCGGACCGTCCAAGGACCAGACGATTACGAGACGATGCGCGAAGTCGTCCGTCGCCGTTTCCGGCGATTGTTGACCGAGGAGAAACGTCTGCCGGATCTTCTATTGATCGATGGGGGACTCGGCCAGTTGAACGCCGCCCTTGACGTGTTGCAGAATGAGTTCGGCCTCGATTTGCCGGTCGGATCGCTGAAGAAGGATGACCGCCACCGGACGAGCCAGCTTCTGTTCGGTGAAGGCGGCGGTGTCGTCGAATTGAACTCGCGGTCAAGCGCGTTCTATCTGTTGCAACGGATGCAAGACGAGGTTCACCGTTTCGCCATCACGTTCCACCGCAGCTTGCGGACGAAGAAGATGACGCAGTCGGTGCTCGACGATATCCCGGGTGTCGGACCGAAGCGGCGTCAGCAACTGATCCGTCATTTCGGGTCGATGAAACAGATCCGTCTCGCCTCGCTCGAACAGTTGAAGGAAGCAGGCCTGCCGGAGAAGTTGGCTGAGACCGTAATCCAATACGTCCATGAGGAGACAGATGAATGAGAAAGAGCCGATGCGACCGCATCGGCTCTTCTTATTCGTACGTATCTTTTTGGTCTAATTGGACGGTGATGTGGACGGCCTGACGCCCCGGGTCGGCATAGCCTTCGGCGACGCATTGGAAACGACCGGCAATCTGTTCGGCCAAAAATCCAGCCTCAAGCTGGTAATACCCGTTCGCTTTCGCTTGGGTCGCAGGCGGAGGAGTGAGTTCGAACACGAACTTGCTCTCTTTTTCTTTCACGAGCGTCAACTCTCCCCAACCGGCTTCCGAAAAGAACGCAGTCAGTTCTTCATTCGGCATCGTCGGGAATTTGCGGGCGACCCGTTTTCCGGACCAATAGATGACTTGGGCGTAATCGTCCCCAAGCAAATCTGTCAACACATAGTCGCGAAGCAGTTCGATCGCGAAAGTGGGTTGGCTCATCGTTTCCATCTTATTCCATCACTCCAATCTTTCTATACTATTATAACGACAAATTTGGATTTGGTCACCGGGTATTTTCTAAAAGAATGTGGGACAAATCGGCTAGGTTATCTTGTCATACAAATTTCACAAGAGTAGAATAGGAGACAGAAAGCTATATTTACATTTGAAAACGCTTTTATTTACAAAACGAGCCAAGGGCTCGTGAAAAGGGGGAACTAGAATGGCAGCGCGTCGTGACTATTTCAGTCGTAAAGTCCATTCGCTACTTGGGGTCATTCCTATCGGCCTGTTTTTGATCGTCCATTTGTCGGTCAACTACTATATCGTCGATGGGGTGGAATCGTTCAACAAGGCAGCAAAATTTATGGAGAGCTTACCGTACTTGTACTTCCTTGAAGTGACAATCATCGCTTTGCCGATGATTTTCCACGGTGTGTACGGCGTGTATTACGCCTTCCTCGGTTCGATCAACACGAACCGATACTCATACGCGCGGAACTGGATGTACATGATCCAACGCTTCACGGGCGTATTCCTCGTCATCTTCATCGCGTGGCACGTTTGGGAAACGCGCTTGGCGAAGTTGCGTGGCGTCGAGGTCAATGCGGAGATGATGCAAAACATCGTCGACAATCCGCTCATGCTCATCTTCTACATAGTCGGGATCCTCTCGGCTACGTTCCACTTCGCGAACGGTCTCTGGTCGTTTGCCATCACGTGGGGAATCACACAGTCGCCGCGTTCACAACACTTCATGAGCTACGTCTCTGGAGCCGTGTTCTTGGCACTATCTTTTGTCGGCATCCGTTCAATCTTGACGTTCGCGGGCATCTTGTAATAGGGGGAAATGTATATGGCAAATCAAAGTTTGATCGTCATCGGTGGCGGTCTAGCTGGACTCATGGCGACAATCAAGTCGGCAGAGATGGGTGTTCCGGTTAAACTATTCTCGCTTGTACCGGTCAAGCGTTCACATTCAGTTTGTGCTCAAGGCGGCATCAACGGAGCCGTCAACACGAAAGGGGAAGGGGATTCTACTTGGCAACACTTCGATGACACGGTTTACGGCGGGGACTTCCTTGCCAACCAACAGCCAGTCCAAAAGATGGCAGAAGCGGCACCGAAGATCATCCACATGTTCGACCGGATGGGCGTCATGTTCAACCGGACGCCAGAAGGTCTGCTCGACTTCCGCCGCTTCGGCGGCACGCTCTATCATCGGACGGCTTACGCCGGCGCGACGACAGGGCAACAGCTCTTGTACGCGCTAGACGAACAAGTCCGTCGCTTCGAGGCACAAGGTCTTGTCGAGAAGTATGAGGGCTGGGAGTTTCTCCGTGCCATCGTCGACGAAACGGGTATTTGCCGCGGTGCGGTCTGTCAGGATTTACGCTCGATGGAAATTAAAGCGTTTCCATCGGATGCGGTCATCCTCGCGACAGGCGGTCCAGGTGTCATCTTCGGCAAATCGACGAACTCGGTCATCAACACAGGGCAAGCGGCTGGAGCGGTTTACCGCCAAGGTGCCGTCTACGCCAACGGGGAGTTCATCCAAATCCACCCGACGGCGATCCCAGGGGACGACAAGCTTCGGCTCATGAGTGAGTCGGCGCGTGGAGAAGGCGGACGTGTTTGGACATACAAAGACGGAAAACCTTGGTACTTCCTTGAAGAGAAGTATCCGGACTACGGAAACCTCGTACCGCGTGATATCGCGACACGTGAGATTTTCGAAGTCTGCGTCAACCAAAAGCTCGGCGTCAACGGCGAGAACATGGTCTATCTCGATTTGTCGCATAAAGATTCGAAAGAACTCGACATCAAGCTCGGCGGTATTCTTGAAATTTATGAGAAGTTCGTCGGCGACGATCCGCGTAAAGTACCGATGAAGATCTTCCCGGCCGTTCACTACTCGATGGGCGGACTATGGGTCGACTACGATCAAATGACGAACATCCCAGGGCTGTTCGCAGCCGGCGAGTGTGACTATTCGATGCACGGGGCGAACCGTCTCGGCGCGAACTCACTCTTGTCTGCCGTTTACGGCGGGATGGAGGCCGGTCCTGCGGCGGTCAACTATATGCGCGGTCTCGACCAAGCGACCGAGAGCGTGCCAGAAGCGCTCTTCAACTTCAACGAACGTGAAGAAATCGAGCGGTTCAATGACATTCTCGCGATGGAAGGTACGGAGAACGCCTACCAGATTCACCGGGAACTCGGCGAACTCATGACCGACAACGTCACGGTCGTTCGTTACAACGATAAGCTCGAAGCGACAGACTTGAAGCTACGCGAGCTACGCGAACGCTTCAACAACATCTCAGCGACCGATACGGCGCGCTGGAGCAACCAAGGTGCCTCGTTCATCCGTCAACTCGACCACATGCTCGACCTCGCGCGCGTCATCACGCTCGGCGCCCTTAAACGCGACGAGAGCCGTGGCGCTCATTACAAACCGGACTTCCCGGAACGGAATGACGAGTTGTTCATGAAGACGACGATGGCACGTTACAACGAAGGGGAAGTCGATATCTCGTTTGAAGAGATCGACGTTTCGTTAATCCCGCCACGTAAACGGGATTACTCGAAGAAAGGGGCGAAGACGAAATGACGACGCCGATGCAGTCTGAGCATAAAGATATTCGTTTTATCATCGAACGCCAGGACGGTCCGGATCAAGCGACCTATACGGAAGAGTTCTCGGTCCCATATCGTCCGAACATGAACGTCATCTCGGCGCTCATGGAGATCCGCCGCAACCCGGTCAACGCTGAAGGCAACAAGACGACACCGATCACCTGGGACATGAACTGTCTTGAGGAAGTGTGCGGCGCTTGTTCGATGATCATCAACGGCAAGCCGCGCCAGTCGTGTACGGCGCTCGTCGATAAACTCGAGCAGCCGATCCGCCTTGCTCCGATGAAGACGTTCCCGGTCATCCGTGATCTTCAAGTCGACCGTCAGCGCATGTTCGACGCTTTGAAAAAAGTGAAGGCGTGGGTACCGATCGATGGCACGTACGACCTCGGTCCAGGACCACGGATGCCAGAGAACAAACGTCAATGGGCGTATGAACTATCGAAATGTATGACGTGCGGTGTCTGCCTTGAGGCTTGCCCGAACGTCAACGACAAGTCGAACTTCATCGGCCCGGCCGCACTCTCACAAGTCCGTCTCTTCAACTCGCATCCGACCGGCGCTTTCCACGCGGAAGAACGTCTCGAAGCGCTAATGGAAGACGGAGGCATCATGCAGTGCGGAAACGCGCAAAACTGTGTCGAGGTTTGTCCGAAAGGCATTCCGCTCACGACGTCAATCGCCGCGATGAACCGTCAGACGACGCTTCACTCGTTCAAACAGTTCTTCGGCAGCGACAAAGGTCGTACCGGTTCTGCGGTCGAGGCGTAACGTTTGCCGATGTCAAAGTATTTTCGGGAACCCGGTTGGGAAACGCGTGTCAGGTCAGGAATCGAGCTCGACGTCAAAGTCCGCTTTTCGGAGTGCGACCCGTACGGCCATATGAATAACACGATCCCGTTCATCTATTTTGAGGATGCGCGGATCGAGCTACTCGAAACGACAGGATTTTCCTTGAAAGACGGTTTCGTCGTCGTGGCGGACGCCCAGTGCGATTACGTCCGACAAGTGATGCCGCGGCAACAGTTGAAGGTATATGCCAATGTCTTGACGGTCGGAAACACTTCATGTGATATTCATTACGGCGCATATGATGGAGATCAACTCATGTTCGCGGGCCGTACGAGCCTCGTGCATTTGTCAAAAACCGGTCGCCCGGCCGAATGGACTCCAGAATATAAAAATCGCTTGCAGAATTTTTGCGAATCCGCTATCATTTGATAATGAGTTCACAAACAAAAATTTCTGCCGGTTCGCCTGCAGAATTCAGATTTGAAGGGAGACTATCACGTCATGGAAAAAACATTCACAGTCGTTGCTGATTCAGGAATCCACGCTCGTCCAGCTACTCAGTTGGTCAACACAGCTTCTAAGTTCCAATCAGATATCAACCTTGAGTACAATGGTAAGACAGTTAACTTGAAGTCGATCATGGGTGTACTTTCACTCGGAATCGCTAAAGATTCAACAATCAAGATCACTGCAGCAGGTGACGATGCAGAAGAAGCGGTTAACACGCTCTCTGACATGCTCACTAGCGAAGGTCTTGCTCAGTAATTCGAGCAACGGACGAGGCGGCCAATCGGCTACCTCGTCTTTTTTGTTTGTCATGACACCGTTTCTTTTTTGGATACGGCTTTTTTGGTAAGATAGATGGGAATGGAAGTGATATTTATGAAACGAGCGATTGGAGTACTCGATTCAGGTGTTGGCGGCTTGACCGTGGTCAAAGAACTGATCCGCCAGCTGCCGAAAGAAGAAATCATCTATATCGGCGACACGGAGCGCTGTCCGTATGGGCCGCGCCCGCACGATGAGATTGAAGCATATACGTGGGAATTGATTGAATTCCTATTAGAAAAAGACGTTAAGATGATCGTCATCGCCTGCAACACGGCGACGGCCGTCGTCTTGAAAGAAGCGCGCAAACGCCTCAACATCCCGGTCATCGGTGTCATCGACCCGGGCGCCCGGGCCGCCGTCAAAGGCACGCGCAACAAACATATCGGTGTCATCGGCACGAAGATGACGGTCGAAAGCAATTCGTACGAGACGGCGCTCCGTCACGTCGCGGGCGAGATTGATGTCTATTCGCTCGCTTGCCCGCCGTTCGTTCCGCTCGTCGAAGCCGGCGAACTGAGCGGCGAACGCGTCCGGTCGATTGTCGCCGAGACGATCCTGCCGCTCCAAGCTTCGGAGATGGACACGCTCATCCTCGGGTGCACCCATTATCCGTTGCTAGCGCCGGTCATCCAAGATGTCGTCGGACCCGATGTCCATTTAATTTCGTCAGGTGATGAGACGGCGCTCGAAGTGGCAGCGATCCTTGATTTTAAAGAACTTGAGAACGATTTGGATACCATCCCGACGCATCAGTTTTATGCGACCGGGGATGTCGCCATCTTCAACCGATTGGCGACAGAATGGCTTGGCCAACCCGTGAAAGCGGAGAAAGTAGAGGTGTCTGGTGTCGATGCGTAACGAAAGACAACATGATGAACTGCGGACCGTTGAGATCATTCCGCACGTGAACAAACATGCCGAAGGCTCGGTCTTGATCTCGATCGGGGACACGAAAGTAATCTGTACGGCGACGGTCGAAGAACGCGTCCCGAACTTCCTGCGCGGGAAGAAGCAAGGCTGGATCAACGCCGAGTATGCGATGCTGCCACGGGCGACGGGCAACCGGACCGTCCGGGAATCCGTTCGCGGTAAGCAGACAGGACGGACGATGGAGATTCAACGGTTGATTTCGCGCTCGCTCCGTTCGGTCGTCGACTTGGAACGGCTCGGTGAACGGACGATCTGGATCGATTGTGACGTCATCCAAGCGGATGGTGGCACACGGACAGCGTCGATCACAGGCGGTTTTTGTGCGCTCGTGCTCGCGGTCGACGCGCTCATCCGTCAAGGCAAACTCGGCGACACGCCAATCAAAGAAGGCGTCGCCGCCATCTCGGTCGGTCGGACGAACGAGCTGTTGCTCGACTTGAACTATGAAGAAGACGCGGCGGCCGAAGTTGACATGAACGTCGTCATGACGGCGAGCGGACGCTTCGTCGAAGTGCAAGGCACGGGTGAAGAAGCGACGTTCACGCTGCAAGAAATGAATGAGATGCTACAGATGGCCCAAGGCGGGATCGAGACGCTGTTCAAAGCAGCAGAAGACGCGCTCGGTGCCTCATGGTGGTACGTCGGGGAACAAATGGAGGAAACGATATGAAACTGATTGTCGCGACACGCAACAAAGGGAAAGTGGTTGAAATCGAAGGGATGCTCACGCCGCTCGGATTTGAAGTCGAGTCGCTCTTGGACTATCCGGATGCACCGGAAACGGATGAGACGGGCACGACGTTCGAAGCGAACGCCGAACTGAAAGCGACCGAGGCGGCCCGTTACTTCGGACACGCCGTCCTCGCCGACGACTCGGGGCTTGAAGTCGATGCGCTCGACGGTGCCCCAGGCGTCCACTCGGCCCGCTTCGCCGGTCCTGAGAAGTCGGACGCGGCGAACAACGCGCTCCTGCTCGAGAAGTTGAACGGGGCGAACGACCGCTCGGCTCGCTTCGTCTGCGCGCTCTGCCTCGCCAAATCGACAGGCGAGACGTTGACCGTGCGCGGGACGATCGAAGGCACGATCGGCTATGCGCCTCACGGGGAAAATGGATTCGGGTACGACCCGCTCTTTATCGTCCCGTCGCTCCATAAGACGGCAGCAGAGCTCGAGCGTGACGAAAAGGCGGCGGTCAGTCACCGCGGTCAGGCGTTAAGAAAACTAGAGGCAGAAATCATTCCATTTATGAAAGGTTGAGGTGTATGCGTTTTCTCGTAGTCAGTGACAGTCACGGATTGACAGACGAACTATCGACTATCTTTACGCGGCATGAAACCGAGATTGAGGACGCGTTTCATTGCGGCGACTCCCAGCTCGCGCTCGTCGACGAGCACTTGCTGCCGTACCGGACCGTCCGCGGCAATTGCGATTTTGGGGGCGACTTGCCGCTCGAACGGATCGAAGAGACACCTGAAGGCACGGTTTTAATCGTCCACGGCCATCACCATGACGTGAAGTTCGATTTGAACCGGTTGCGTTATCGGGCCGAGGAAATCGGGGCGAACGTTGTCTTGTACGGTCACTCGCACGTGGCCGGGGCCGTCATCGAAGACGGGGTGCTCTACGTGAACCCGGGCTCGATCCGGATGCCGCGCGGACGCTCGGACAAGACGTACGCGTTGATCGACCTTGACGCCGGTCAGGCAGCGGTCCGGTTTTACCGGTCTGAGGACGGGACGCCCGTCGAAGATTTGGACTTGTCAGGACAACTTTGAACAAAACAGAAAGAACCAATTGACAGCAAAGCATTTTTCTATTATAGTTTTCTTGTCAATGTCCCAATAGCTCAGCTGGATAGAGCAACGCCCTTCAAGACAAATAGGAGCCTTTATAGGGAAACAGAAACCTATAGAGTGGACGACACTATATCGGTGAAGCCTTAACAGATCATGCTGATGGTAATACCGAGGAAACTTGTATCCTTTCGAGGTCAAGGTGGTTCAAAGGACTAAAGGGTCAGCCTTTAGAGGTAGAACCATTGAAGGAACAATTTGTTCGTGAGGTTCCGTAGAGACTACACGTGTCGCACCTGAAATGGTGAAGATATAGTCCAGACTACAAACAACATGCGTTGGTGGCGAAAGCCATGGTGGTAAGCTAAGGCGTCGGTCGGGGGTTCGAATCCCTCTTGGGACACTTCCATTTAAAATAGAGATAGCCTCCACGGAGGTTGTCTCTTTTTTCGTTTTCCGGGGTATTGATTGACAACGCAGCAATTCCTAAGGAAGATGGAGATGGATGGAAGAAAGGGTGTGTGAAGATGGAAAAAGAGCGGGAGTACCCGTTTCCAGGGAACTGGTCGCGGCTGCAGAAGATGATTCAAGAAGCGGACGCGGCCGGGGAGCGGCAACGGGTCGAGCCGATCCTATGGGATTGGTACGCAGCCGTCAAAGGCGATCAGTTTATTTTCATGGAAATTTTTCAATGTTTGATGGAGCGTCCGGAAGAGCCGGAAACGCTTGAAAAACTCGAAGAACTCGTCACGACGCAGATTCATGAGGCAGAAGAACCGGCAGCCGGCGGGCTTCAAATTGCCCAGTACTACATCATGCGTGACCAACCTTTCGAGGCGGCACACTGGATCCATCAATATTTAGAGTGGCAAGACAAGGCCGATCAAGTGAACACCCAAGCTTACCAAGTGCTCCAAGTACTTAAGATGACCGAGTTTCCGGCGGCCATCGCCAAACTGAAACGGACGGTTCATCGTGGCAGTGTCGGGGAACAGATTGAACTGCTCGAGCACGTCCATTTCAATATCGATGACGTACTCGACAACGTATTGAAGGGACTGCTCCTTGAAGATCGCCCGAAATTGATGAAGCTGATCGTGCTCGAAAAAGCGTTCGAAGAACTGTCCGTCATCGAATGGGTCGACCTCGAAACGCATCATCGGCTGACGCAGGCAGAGGCACAAGTGAAGATGGACGAATGGGAGCATGTGGTCCACGATTTGCAGAAAGCCGTCAAAGGCGACGAAATCGCGACGCAACTGCTCATGAACTACATGTATACGCACTATCCGTTCACACCGGGTGAGGCATCTGAAATCGAAACAGCCGTCGTGAAAGCGAAAGCAGCGATCTTGAACGATGAAGAAACAGACGGGCTCGCGGCTGAAATTTTAGAGGCGGATATCCGGTTCACGCAAGCGTTTCTAGACTAAATCCTTGTGTGCAGTCACCGGATTTATGCTATAATACTGATTGTTGTACATTTTTGTACGGTATAGAAGAATAAACGAATTTGTTGGAGGGACTTAGCATGACAGCAAAATGGGAAAAAACATCAGGTAGCCAAGGCGTACTCACGTACGAAGCACCTGCAGAAGCATTCAATAAAGCAGTCGACGCAGCATTTAAAGATGTCGTCAAAAACTTGAACGTACCTGGCTTCCGTAAAGGGAAATTGCCACGTCCAATGTTCAACAAAATGTACGGAGAAGAAGCACTCTTCCAAGATGCGCTTGATATCCTCTACCGTGACACAATCCAATCTGCAGTCGAAGAAGCTGGTTTCGAACCAATGGCTCTCGAAAACATCGACGTTGATGGCACACTCGAAAAAGGTCAACCGGTTACTTTCAAAGTAACATTCGTGGTTGAACCAGAAGCTGAGCTCGGCGACTACAAAGGTCTCGAGTACGATGCTGTAGAAACGAACGTCACAGACGAAGAAGTCGCAGCAGAACTTGACGCCCTCAAAGAGCAAGGCGCAGAACTTGCTGTTAAAGAAGGCGCAGTCGAAAACGGCGATACAGCTGTCTTTGATTTCGCAGGTTTCGCTGAAGGCGAGCAATTCGAAGGTGGCACGGCTGAAAACTACACACTTGAAATCGGTTCAGGTCAATTCATTCCTGGATTCGAAGAGCAAATGGTAGGCATGACTGCTGGTGAAGAAAAAGACATCGAAGTAACATTCCCTGAAGAGTACCACGCTGACAACTTGGCGGGTAAACCAGCGACGTTCAAAGTCAAACTTCACGAAGTAAAAGCGAAGCAAGTTCCTGAGCTCGACGACGAGTTCGCAAAAGACATCGACGAGTCAGTAGCATCACTCGACGAGTTGAAAGCGAAAATTCGTGAGCGCTTAGAAGCTGCGAAGCAACAAGAAGCTGATGGCACGATGCGCGACCAACTCGTTGAGCAAGCAACTGCTAACGCGACAATCGACGTACCTGCAATCCTCATCGACCAAGAAGTAGACCGCATGGTTCAAGAGTTCGGTACTCGTGTATCTTCACAAGGCATCGACCTCAACATGTACTTCGAACTCACTGGCACAACAGAAGAAGCTATGCGTGAAGAGATGAAAGAGCAAGCTGAAGAGCGCGTTAAAGCTCGTCTCGTCTTGAAAGCAATCGCTGAAAAAGAAGCGATCGAAGTAACTGATGAAGATGCTGAGAAAGAACTCGAAGAAATGTCTAAACTCTACAACATCGCACCGGACCAACTCCGTACGATGCTCGCACCGCAAGGCGGAATCGAGACACTTAAAGGTGACCTCAAATTCCGTAAGGCGATCGACATCCTCGTTGAAACTGGTAAAGCGAAGTAATTAGATGAGATGAGGGCGACTGCCACGCAGTCGTCCTTTTTTCTGTAATGACACTTTGTATGTGTTAATCTTTGATGTCGCTATATGTTCATGCTACAATTATTGCAACGCAGAGATGTAAATGTTTTTTCGTGAGTGCTTTGCACCTGAAAATACAAATAGGCGATTTATCGCACTTACATCCATTTTCATTCAGAAGGGGTGTACCGAATGTTCAAATTTAACGAGGAAAAGGGACAACTTAAATGCTCGTTTTGCGGGAAATCGCAAGAACAAGTCCGTAAACTAGTCGCCGGTCCTGGCGTATACATTTGTGACGAATGTATTGAACTTTGCAATGAAATCGTTGAGGAAGAGCTCGGTGTCGAAGAAGAAGTCGAATTCAAAGACATTCCAAAACCACAAGAGATCCGTAACGTCCTTGACGAGTATGTCATCGGCCAAGACCGGGCGAAACGTGCGCTTTCGGTAGCTGTCTATAACCACTATAAACGCATCAACGCCGGTGGCCGTTCTGATGATGTCGAACTTTCGAAGTCGAACATCGTCATGATCGGACCAACTGGTAGCGGTAAAACGCTTCTCGCTCAGACGATGGCTCGCGTCTTGAACGTCCCGTTCGCAATCGCGGATGCGACGAGCTTGACGGAAGCCGGTTACGTCGGGGAAGACGTCGAGAACATCTTGCTCAAGCTGATCCAATCGGCTGACTACGATGTCGAGAAGGCTGAAAAAGGGATTATCTATATCGATGAAATCGATAAGATTGCCCGCAAGTCGGAAAACCCATCGATCACGCGTGACGTGTCTGGTGAAGGGGTCCAACAAGCCTTGCTCAAGATTCTTGAAGGGACGACTGCAAGCGTACCGCCACAAGGTGGACGGAAGCATCCGCATCAAGAGTTCATCCAAATCGATACGACGAACATTCTCTTCATCGTCGGCGGCGCATTCGCCGGCATCGAAGCGGTCGTCAAACGCCGCATCGGGAAGAAAGTCATCGGTTTCGGGAACGAACAAGAAAATCGCGAGATGACGCAAGAAGACTTGCTCGCCCGCGCATTGCCGGAAGACCTTCAAAAATTCGGCTTGATCCCTGAATTTATCGGACGTCTACCGGTCATGGCGACGCTCATGACACTCGACGAGTCAGCGCTCGTCGAAATCTTGACGAAGCCGAAAAACGCGCTCGTCCGTCAGTACGTGAAGATGCTCGAACTCGACGACGTCGAACTCACGTTCACAGACGAGTCGTTGATTGAAATTGCCAAACTTGCGATCAAACGTAAGACAGGTGCACGTGGTCTCCGCTCGATTATCGAAGAAATGATGCTCGATGTGATGTTCACCGTCCCATCGCGTGACGATATCGAGAAAGTCATCATTACAGACGAAACGATTACGGGTCTTGCCGGTCCGAAATATGTTCTCCGTGATGGTACTGTCGAACAGACAGGGGACAACCAAGAAACAGCTTAAAGTTCTTAACGAAAAAGGCTCAAACACTCGGCACAACCGAGTTTTGGGCCTTTTTGCACAGGAGGCGTTGTAATGGAACAATTACCAATTCTTCCTTTGCGTGGAGTTGTCGTTTATCCGCTGATCGGAGTGACGATCGACGTCGGGCGACCGCTCTCATTACGAGCACTCCTTGCCGCAAAGGAACACGAGACAGATTTGATTGTCGTCACACAAAAAGAGACAGGCAAAGAATCACCTGAACCGGAAGACCTTTACGCGATCGGGACGCGGGTCCACATCGCCAAGATGAGCGAACTGTCGAACGATACGGTACGGGTCCGCCTCGTCGGGAAAGAACGCGTCAAAATCAACGCCGTCGAAGCGACGAAAGACGGCTGGTTTGCTGACGTCGACTCGCTCGAACTCGTTGAAGGGGAAGAAGTCGAGCGGACGGCACTCGTGCGGCTCTTGAAAGAACAGTTCGGCAAACTCGTCGGGACGATCAAAGGCTTGTCACCGGACGAGCGTCGTCGGTTTGAGATGTATGAGCGGCTCGAATCGCTCACTGACTACATCTCATCGAAACTCGATGTCGATGTCGACATTCGCCAAGCGATGCTTGAAGAACCAGACGCGGTCAAACGCGGGCTCGAACTTCTCGAGATCATGACGCACGAAGTCGAGATCATCGAGCTCGAACAAGAGTTGCGTGAACGGACGAAGAAGACGATTGAACAAGCGCAAAAAGAGTACTACTTACGTGAACAGATGAAGACGATTCAACAAGAACTCGGAGACCAGTCGCAAGAGTCGGAACCGAACCGTCTTCTCGAGAAGCTCGAGGCGCTCGACTTGCCGGAAACGACACGGAAGAACGTCATGCGGGAAGCGGAACGGTTGAACGTCGTCCCGGCGACGTCACCTGAGTACGCCGTCATCCGCAACTACCTCGATTGGATTGTCTCGCTGCCGTGGGGAATTGAAACCGAAGATAAATTGGACGTCAAACATGCGGCCGGTGTCCTCGACGATGACCATTACGGGCTCGAATCGGTCAAAGACCGGATCCTCGAATACTTGGCGGTCCGTCAATTGACGAACTCGCTGCGGGGACCGATCCTTTGTCTCGCCGGACCTCCTGGGGTCGGGAAGACGTCGCTCGCCCGCTCGATCGCTTCGGCGCTCGAACGTAACTTCGTCCGCGTCTCGCTCGGTGGGGTGCGTGACGAGGCTGAGATTCGCGGTCACCGCCGGACGTATATCGGCGCGATGCCAGGCCGGATCATCCGTGGCTTGAAGCAAGCTGAAAGTAAGAACCCGGTGTTCTTGCTCGATGAGATCGACAAGATGGCGTCGGACTTCCGGGGCGACCCGGCTTCGGCCATGCTCGAAGTGCTCGACCCGGAACAGAACGTCTCGTTCTCGGACCATTACATCGAGGAGCCGTTCGACTTGTCGAACGTGCTGTTCATCGCGACGGCGAACGACGTCTCGCAAATTCCGGCCCCGCTCCTCGACCGGATGGAACTCATTCAAATCGGCGGCTACACGGAGCTCGAAAAAGTCGAGATCGCGAAACGTCACTTGATTCCAAAACAATATAAAGAACACGGCTTGAAAAAGAGCCAGCTCACGATTAAAGAAGACGCGCTCTATGAAGTCGTCCGCCGCTACACACGCGAGGCCGGCGTCCGCAACCTTGAGCGTGTCATCGGATCGCTTTGCCGGAAAGCGGCGAAACAGATCGCGATCGGCGAGAAGAAACGTGTCACCGTGTCGCTCAAAGTCCTAAGCGACTACCTCGGGAAACCGAAGTATCGTTACGGCAAAGGCGAGACGGAAGACTCGATCGGAGCGGTCACAGGCCTCGCTTACACGGCGTTCGGCGGCGATACGCTCACGATCGAAGTCGCGCTCGCACCGGGCAAAGGCAAGCTGCAGTTGACGGGGAAACTCGGCGACGTCATGCAGGAGTCGGCGCAGACGGCGTACAGTTACGTCCGCTCGAACGCGGAACGGTTCGGGATCGACCCGACGTTCTACGAGCGGCAAGACGTGCACATCCACGTCCCGGAAGGTGCCGTCCCGAAAGACGGGCCATCCGCCGGGATCACGATCGCGACGGCGCTTATCTCGGCCTTGACCGGGAAGAAAGTCCGACGTGACATCGGGATGACCGGAGAGATCACGCTCCGTGGCCGTGTCCTGCCGATCGGCGGCTTGAAAGAAAAAGCGCTCGCCGCGCATCGGGCCGGACTCACGACCATCATCATCCCGAAAGACAATGAACGTGACATCGATGACATTCAAGACACCGTCCGTGAAAAACTGACGTTCGTCCCGGTCACGATGCTCGATCAAGTATTAGAAGTAGCATTTGGAGGAAAACAATGAAAATCAATAAAGCAGAATTTATTACGAGTGCCGTGGCGCCGGACCATTATCCGGTCCACGAGTTGCCAGAAGTCGCACTCGCCGGCCGTTCGAACGTCGGGAAATCGTCATTCATCAACAAGATCTGTCAGCGTAAAGCACTCGCCCGGACATCATCAAAACCGGGGAAGACGCAGACGCTGAACTTCTTCAACATCAATGACGAGATCATGTTCGTCGACGTCCCGGGCTACGGGTATGCCAAAGTTTCGAAGACCGAGCGTGAGAAGTGGGGCGTCATGATGGAGCAATACTTGACGTCGCAAAGCGCGCTCAAAGGTGTCGTCCTCTTGGTCGATATCCGACACGAGCCGTCGGGTGATGACGTGACGATGTACAATTTCTTGAAACATTATGAGATTCCGGTCATCGTCGTCGCGACGAAACTCGATAAGATCAAGAAAGCGCAGCGCCAGAAACATGAGGCGGCCGTGAAGCGGAAGCTTCAATTCGAATCGACTGACCGATTCGTCTCTTTCTCGGCCGAAACGGCAGAAGGAAAAGACGAAGCGTGGAAAGCCATCTACGATTTGTTGACGGACGACGAGGGATAACCCCCTCGTCTTTTTGTTTTTAGGGTTACGTGAACGGGTAAGTATCGTATAATTGTCATATTGTATAGCAATACATTAATAAACGAGGTGGAAAGATGCAGAGAATGTTTGAAAGCAAATGGTATCGCTTCTTATTTTGGACGTTGACGATTTTCTTAGTGATCTTGGTCGGGACAGAGATTTCATTCGTGTTCGAACCGATCCAAGTCATATTGGCGCTCGTCACGGTACCGCTTATTATTTCAGGACTTTTCTTTTATTTTCTCGTTGGAGTCGTCGATTATTTAGAACGACGGTCCGGGAAACGTGGCATGTCAGTCGCAATCACGCTAACATCGCTTATCCTGATCATCACGCTCGTTTTCAGTATTCTCGGGCCCGTGCTCGTCGAACAAGTGACCGATCTCGTCAACGCGATGCCGAGCATCGCCAAAGAGTTGCAGCAACAAGCGTTCTCAGTGCGTGACTCGCTTATGCAAAACGAGTTCCTGTCGCGCTTCATGGCGGAAAACGATGACATGTTCACCGACTTGACCAATAATGTCACCACATACCTCGGTGATATTTTTGGCAATATTGCTTCTTCATTCGGCCAAGTCATCGGATTCATTACATCAGCTGTCATCACGATCGTCGTCATTCCGTTCATGTTGCTCTATATGCTGCTTGACGGGAAGCATTTGCCGGACTCGATCGTCAAGCTGTTGCCATCGAGCTATGAGAAAGAGACACGTAAAATTTTGAACGACATGCACACGACCGTTAAGAACTACGTGCACGCCCAACTGATCGTCGCGTTCTTCGTCGGGATCACGTCGCTCATCGGTCTTTGGATCGTCGGTGTCGACTACGCCATCTTGCTCGCACTCTTCATGATGGTGACGAACATCATCCCGTACGTCGGACCGTTCCTCGGGGCGGCACCGGCCGTCGTCGTCGCCTTCATCCAAGATCCGATCAAAGTGCTCTGGGTCATCCTCGTCATCATCATCGTCCAACAGATCGAGGCGAACGTCATCTCCCCGCTCATTCAAGGGAAAACGCTCAAAGTGCATCCGCTCACGATCATCATCGTCTTGCTCGTGGCCGGTAACCTGGCTGGGATCATCGGGATGTTGGTTGCGGTTCCGACGTATGCAGTGGCGAAAGTCGTCGTCAAAAACATCGTCCGCATCTATAAATTGAAAGAGCGACAACATTACCTCGAGTCGGAGGAAGAAGACAAGCCGGAAAGTACGATTATCACAGATTCATCGTCACTTAAATGACAAAACAAGTAGAAATGGCCAATTTGACCGTTTCTACTTTTTTTTGTCACAAAAAGTTCTTAAATTATTTCACGAAAATCGAACAGAAGATTATAGTTCCTAAATAAAAATTGTTATACTGTACGGTAGAGACGTAAAAAAGAAATGACAACCGCCACTGTGATTTTAGATGAGGGGAAGAGGTACATGCATATTGTCGTCGTTGGACTAAATAACAAGACAGCCCCTGTCGCGATTCGGGAGCAGTTCTCGTTTGGGGAGCAAGAAATCGTGGATGCGATGATTGCGCTCCGCGAAGAGAAAAGCATTTTTGAATCGGTTATTTTGTCGACCTGTAACCGTACCGAGCTATACGTCGTCACAGACCAGCTCCATACGGGTCGTTATTATACAAAACGTTTTTTAGCGAACTGGTTCGATCTTGAGATGGATCAGTTCACACCATACTTGTCGATCCGTGAAGGGGAGGAAGCGATTCGTCACTTGTTCCGTGTCACGTCGGGTCTCGACTCGATGATCATCGGGGAAACGCAGATTTTAGGACAAGTGAAGTCAAGCTTCTTCCGCGCCCAAGAGAACGGGACGACGGGGACAGTGTTTAATAAATTGTTCAAAGAAGCCGTGACGCTCGCCAAACGGGCCCATACTGACACGCAAATTGGGGAAATGTCTGTATCGGTCAGCTCGGCTGCGGTCGCGCTCGCCCAAGAGATGTACACGCGCCTCGATGACAAACAAGTTGTCGTCGTCGGTGCAGGTGAGACGGGTGAGCTGACAACGCTCAACTTGTTCGAAGCCGGCGCCAAACAAATTGCCGTCTTCAACCGGACTGAAAGTAAAGCGAAAGCGGTCGCTGCCAAGTTCAAAGGCCGAGCCCACTCGATCCGCGAGATCGCCTGTGGACTGCTCGATGCCGATATTTTGATCAGCTCGACCGGGGCCAAAGAAGCCGTTATCGCGTATGACGACGTCGCCGCAGCGCAATTGTTGCGTCGGGAACGTCCACTTCTTCTCATTGACATTGCCGTGCCGCGAGATATCGATCCAGCGGTCCGGTCGCTTCCGGGCGTCCGTTTGTTTGATGTCGATGACTTGAACGGGATCGTCAATAAAAACTTGGCAGCCCGTCTCGTCGAGGCAGAAAAGATTGAAGTGAAGATTGATGAGGCGATTCAAGAGTTCCAAGCATGGCTCGTCACGCTCGGTGTCGTGCCGATCATGAACGAGTTGCGCGAACGAGCGCTCCGCGTCCAAGAAGAGACGATGGAAAGTCTTGAGCGCAAGCTCGACCATCTGTCGGACCGGGACAAGAAAGTCATCGGCAAGCACATGAAGTCGATCATCAACCACATGCTGCGTGAACCGATCGACTACATTAAAGACGCGGCCGCTCAACCGGACGCGAACACGCGCATCGCCCAGTTCGTCGAAGCGTTCGCGCTAGACGTCGACGTTCCGACTGCGGACACAGAACCGGAAGAGCTAGAAGCGATGGCGGCTAAAGCACCACTTCGCGCGTTGATGCGCTAATACAAACCAAAAAGGCGGCGGATCTCGTCGCCTTTTTCTATGAAGGGGACTAAACATTATGCGTAAAATTATCGTCGGCTCACGCCGCTCACAACTCGCGATGACACAAACGAAATGGGTCATCGAACAATTGAAGCAAGCCGGGGCCCAGAACGAGTTCGAGATCAAAGAAATCGTGACGAAAGGTGACCAAATCGTCGACGTCCAACTGTCGAAAGTCGGCGGGAAAGGCTTGTTCGTCAAAGAGATCCAACAACAGATGCTCGCCGGTGACATCGATTTTGCCGTCCACAGCATGAAAGACGTCCCGGCCGAACTGCCGGAAGACCTCTTTATCAGCTGTATGCCAAAACGTGTCGACGCGCGTGACGTACTAATTTGCGAGAACGGCTACACGCTCGAGACGTTGCCGCAAGGCGCGGTCATCGGGACGAGCTCGCTCCGTCGCGGTGCACAGATGCTCGCAGCCCGTCCGGACTTCGAGATCCAATGGATTCGCGGCAACATCGACACGCGCTTGAAAAAACTCGATACCGAGAACTTCAACGCCATCTTGCTCGCGAAAGCGGGACTTGAGCGCATGGGTTGGACCGACCGCGTCAAGTTCGAAGCGCTCGACGCCGACATGATGGTACCGGCCGTCGGACAAGGTGTACTCGCGATCGAGAGCCGGAAAGACGACGCCGAAGTGACGCAGATTTTACAGCTCCTTCACGATGACGTGACGGCGAAAGCTGCGACGGCGGAGCGGACGTTCTTGAAGGCGATCGAAGGCAGCTGCCACGTACCGGTCGGCGGCTACGCGACGGTTGACGGGGACACGGTCACGCTCACCGGCTTGATCGCCTCGGTCGACGGCAAAGACGTGCTCCGTGTGACGAAAACGTCAACGGACGAAGTCGCGCTCGGTCAAGACGTCGCTGACGACTTGCTCGGACGTGGCGGACGCGAGATCCTCGCCTCGGTCAATGTGTGACGTCTGGTACACAGGGACAAAACGACTGACCGCTTCGCAACGGGCCTTGCTCGACGCGAGCGGTCTTTCCGTTCATCACGTCCCGATGATCGAGACACGGCTGACCGGGAAACCAACGCCAACTGATTCGTTCGACTGGCTCGTCGTCACGAGTCAAACCGCTGTCCCAGCGCTTCAAGACGTTCCTCGGGACGTTCAAGTCGCTGCCGTCGGCGAGAAGACGCGGGACGCGCTCGAGGCAGAAGGGTTCACCGTTTCGCTCATGCCGGAGACGTATACGGGCGAGGCGTTGTTCCGCGAGTTGGCGAACGTCGTCGGTGAGGATGACGTCGTCTTGTTCGCCCGTGGGGATTTGGCGAACACCGAGCACATGCAGCAATTGCCGCATGTGTACGATTGGGTCGTCTATGAGACGGTCGAGAAAGCACTCACGGCCGATCAAGCGGCCGCGCTCGAACACGTCGAGGCGCTACTCGTGCTCAGCCCATCCGCCGTCCACGCGCTCACGCCTTACCTCGAACGGTTCCACGGCACGTGGTATGCCATCGGCGAAGTGACCGAGCGGGCCGTCCGAGAAGTGTCGACGTTACCGGTCCGAGTGCCTGAGTGTTATACTATGGATGCATTAATACAGTGTGTAGGGGGAGATTTTTCATGAACCAATTCGATCGTCACCGTCGTCTGCGCTCGTCGAAGTCGATGCGTGCACTCGTACGTGAAAACCATGTTCGGAAAGAAGATTTGATTTATCCGCTCTTCGTCGTCGAAGGGACAAATATTAAACGCGAAGTCAGCTCGATGCCTGGCGTCTTCAACTTCTCGCTCGATCGTCTCGAAGACGAGATCCGTGAGCTCGTCGACCTCGGGCTCGAGTCCGTTCTCTTGTTCGGTGTACCTGAGCATAAAGACCCGGAAGGCACGGAAGCGTACCACGACCACGGCATCGTCCAAGAAGCGATCCGCAAAGTGAAAGAGTGGGCACCACAGCTCACGGTCATCGCCGACACGTGCCTCTGTGAATATACGTCGACGGGCCACTGTGGCATCGTGAAGAACGGTGACGTCGATAACGACGCGTCACTGCCGCTTCACGTCCAGACGGCGATCACGCAAGCGCAAGCGGGCGCAGACATCATCGCGCCGAGCTCGATGATGGACGGCTTCGTCGCCGCCATCCGCGAAGGGCTCGACCAAAACGGCTTCAGCCACATCCCGATCATGAGCTACGGCGTCAAATACGCATCGGCGTACTACGGACCGTTCCGTGACGCGGCGCAGTCGGCGCCTGGTGAAGGCGACCGCAAAGGCTATCAGATGGACCCGGCTAACCGCCGCGAGGCGTTCCGGGAATCACAGTCGGACGTCGAGCAAGGTGCCGACTTCATGATCGTCAAACCGGCGCTCGCGTTCATGGACATCATCCGCGACATGCGCGACTCGCTCGATATGCCGATCGTGGCGTATAACGTGAGCGGGGAGTATGCGATGATTAAAGCGGCGTCGATGAACGACTGGATCGATGAACAACGTATCGTCATGGAGACGATGGTCGGTTTCAAACGAGCCGGTGCCGATTTGATCGTCACGTATTTCGCAAAAGACGTCTGTCGCTATTTGGAAGGAGAATTCGCATGACATACAAACAAACTCGCTCAGAAGCAGCGTTCAAACAAGCACTCCCACTCATGCCGGGCGGGGTCAACAGCCCGGTCCGTGCCTATAAATCGGTCGGGATGACGCCGATCTTCGCCGAACGCGGTGAAGGTTCACGCGTCTACGACATCGACGGCAACGAGTACATCGACTACGTCCTCTCATGGGGACCACTCATTCTCGGTCACCGCGACCCGGTCGTCATGAAAGCGATTCAAGATCAGGCTGAAAAAGGCTGGACGTTCGGGACACCGACGGAGCTCGAGACGAAGATGGCCGAGCTCGTCATCGACCGCGTCCCATCGATCGAGATGGTCCGCATGGTCAACTCCGGTACGGAAGCGACGATGGCGGCTCTCCGCCTCGCACGCGGCTATACGGGCAAGACGAAGATCTTGAAGTTTGAAGGCTGCTACCACGGCCACGGGGACTCGCTCCTCATCAAGGCCGGATCAGGTGTCGCGACACTCGGTCTCCCGGACTCACCAGGCGTCCCGAAAGACTTGGCGAGCCACACGCTCACCGTCCCATACAACGACCTCGACGCGCTTCGCATCGCGTTCGAGAAGCACGGCGACGACATCGCCGGCGTCATCGTCGAGCCGGCTGCCGGCAACATGGGCTTCGTCCCGCCGCAGCCAGGATTCCTCGAAGGACTGCGTGAGATCACGGAACAAAACGGCGCACTCCTCATCTTTGACGAGGTCATGACCGGCTTCCGCGTCGGCTACAATTGCGCCCAAGGTTACTTTGGCGTGACGCCTGATCTTACGTGCCTCGGCAAAGTCATCGGCGGCGGCCTTCCGGTCGGCGCTTACGGCGGCAAACGGGAGATCATGGAACACATCGCACCGCAAGGGCCAATCTACCAAGCAGGGACGCTTTCAGGCAACCCGCTCGCGATGATCGCCGGCTACACGACGCTGTCGCAACTCAAGCCTGAGCACTACGAGGAGTTCGAGCGCAAAGCCGACCGCCTCGCGGCAGGTTTCACGGCAGCGGCCGAGAAATATAACATCCCGCACGACACGAACCGGGCCGGCTCGATGTTCGGCTTCTTCTTCACGAACGAGAAAGTGACGAACTTCGAGAAGGCGAAAACGTCGAACCTCGACATGTTCCGCTCGTACTATCAGAAGATGGCGGCGCGTGGCGTGTTCTTGCCACCGTCACAGTTCGAAGGCTTGTTCTTGTCGACTGTGCATACAGACGAAGATATCGATCAGACGCTCGCGGCGGTCGAAGCGACGTTCAAAGAGCTACAACAAGAGTTTTCACTGTAATCTTGACTGAAACGTCTTCAATCGCTACAATTGTTTAACAGATACGTTTAAAAGCTATGATGAGGAATAGTACGCAACAACACTCCTTTCTAGAGACGCGGCCGCTTGGTGCAAGGTCGCGAGGGAAGTGTGCGGAAGTCGCCTCGGAGCTGACCTTGTGAATCAAGTAGGAAGGTCCGGTCCATCGACCGTTATTCGATTTTGAGGGCGCCACGTGTTGGCGAACTAAGGTGGTACCGCGGAAGATACGGCTTCTTTCGTCCTTAGCGTTAAGGACGAGAGTAGCCGTTTTTTGTGTAGACAGATAGAGGAGGATTGGCACAATGACCAACGAAACAAACGAAATCAGCATGCCGACGAAGTACGACCCAAGTGCGACGGAAGCGAAATGGTACGACTATTGGATGGAGAACAACGTGTTCAAGGCGGACGAGGACGACTCGAAACAGCCGTACACGATCGTCATCCCGCCACCGAACGTCACAGGGAAACTTCACCTCGGACACGCGTGGGATACGACGCTCCAAGATCTACTCACGCGCTTGAAGCGCATGCAAGGCTATGACGTCCTCTGGCTCCCAGGGATGGACCACGCGGGTATCGCGACACAGGCAAAAGTTGAACAGAAGCTCCGTGAGGACGGCATCATGCGTTACGACCTCGGACGCGAGAAGTTCCTCGAGAAGACGTGGGAATGGAAAGACGAGTACGCCGACACGATCCGTGCCCAGTGGTCAAAACTCGGCCTCGGCCTCGACTACTCGCGTGAACGTTTCACACTCGACGCGGGACTCTCTAAAGCGGTCCAGGAAGTCTTCGTCCGCTTGTATGAAAAAGGTTTGATCTACCGTGGCGAGTACATCGTCAACTGGGACCCGGCACAAAAGACGGCCGTCTCCGACATCGAAGTCATCTATCAAGAAGTCGAAGGCGCGTTCTACCATATGAAATATCCGCTCGCTGACGGCTCAGGCCACATCGAGATCGCAACGACACGCCCAGAGACGATGCTCGGCGATACGGCCGTCGCCGTCAACCCGAAAGACGAGCGCTACGCGCACCTCGTCGGTAAGACGATCATGCTCCCGGTCATGAACCGTGAGATCCCGATCGTCGCGGACGATTACGTCGACGTCGAGTTCGGTACCGGTTGCGTGAAGATCACGCCGGCGCACGACCCTAACGACTTTGAGATCGGTAACCGTCACGAGCTTCCGCGTATCCTCGTCATGGACGAGTCGGGGACGATGAACGAGAATGCTGGCAAGTACGAAGGACTCGACCGCTTCGACTGCCGCAAGCAGCTCGTCAAAGACTTAGAAGCAGATGGCACGCTCGTCAAAATCGAGCCGCATACGCACTCGGTCGGTCACTCGGAACGTTCAGGCGCGGTCATCGAGCCGTACTTGTCGAAGCAATGGTTCGTCGATATGGAGCCACTCGCCAAAGCGGCGCTCGCAGCGCAAGGCAACGACGAGACGAAAGTCAACTTCGTCCCAGAGCGGTTCGAAGGCACGTACCTCCGCTGGATGGAAAACATCCGTGACTGGTGCATCAGCCGTCAACTTTGGTGGGGCCACCGCATCCCGGCTTGGTACCATAACGAGACAGGCGAAGTGTATGTAGGCAAAGAAGCGCCGGCTGACATTGAGAACTGGCATCAAGACGAAGACGTGCTCGACACGTGGTTCTCGTCAGCGCTCTGGCCGTTCTCGACGATGGGCTGGCCGGACACGGATTCAGCAGACTTCAAACGCTACTTCCCGACGAGCGCGCTCGTCACGGGTTACGACATCATCTTCTTCTGGGTATCGCGGATGATCTTCCAATCGCTCGAATTCACGGGCAAGCAGCCGTTCAACGACGTGCTCATCCACGGTCTGATCCGTGACTCGGAAGGCCGCAAGATGTCGAAGTCGCTCGGTAACGGCGTCGACCCGATGGAAGTCATCGACCAGTACGGTGCCGACTCGCTCCGCTGGTTCCTGCTCACGGGCTCGACACCAGGGAACGACCTGCGCTTCTACTGGGAGAAGATCGAATCGACATGGAACTTCGCGAACAAGATTTGGAACGCGAGCCGCTTCGCCCTCATGAACATGGACGGGATGAAGTTTGAAGACATCGACCTCTCAGGTGAGAAGACGCTCGCCGACAAGTGGATCTTGACGCGCTTGAACGACACGGTCGACCAAGTGACACGCCTCGTCGACAAGTACGAGTTCGGTGAAGCCGGTCGTTACTTGTACAACTTCATCTGGGAAGAGTTCTGTAACTGGTACATCGAGATGGCGAAACTCACGCTCTACGGTGAGGACGAAGCGGCGAAAGCGACGACACGTTCGGTGCTCGCGCATACACTCGACTCGATCATGCGTCTCATGCATCCGTTCATGCCGTTCTTGACAGAGGAAATTTGGCAGCACTTGCCGCACGAAGGCGACTCGATCGTCCGTGCGAGCTATCCAACGCGTCGTGACGACCTCCACTATGCGGAGTCGGTACCGGCGTTCGAAGCGGTCATGAACGTCATCCGTTCAGTCCGTAACATCCGTTCGGAAGTGAACGCACCGATGTCGAAACCGATCCAACTGTTCATCGCGACGAGTGACGACACGACACAAGGATACTTGAGCGAGAACGAAGCGACGATCGGCAAGTTCACGAACGCGACCGAGCTCGAAATCGGTCGTGGCTTGACGGCCCCTGACAAGTCGATGTCAGCGATCATGACGGGCGCGGAGCTGTTCATCCCGCTCGCCGACTTGATCAACTTCGAAGAAGAGATCGCCCGTCTTGAAAAAGAAGTGGCGAAGTACGAGAAAGAAGTCGAACGCGTGCAGAAGAAACTCGGTAACCCAGGTTTCACCGGCAAAGCACCGGCTCACGTCATCGACGAAGAGAAAGCGAAAGAAAAAGACTACCTCGACAAGCGTGACGCCGTGCGTGCGCGTCTTGAAGAGTTACGCAAGTAAGGCATCAACCTTCTTTGGAGACTTTGTTCTCCGGAGAAGGTTTTTTTTGTCGTTTGGGAGAATTCTGGCATCTAAACGAGAAGAACCCCCGACGTCACGAACGACGTTTGGGGGTTCTTCGACGTAGCCATAAAACATAAAGTCCGATTCCCGTGATCCACAGGAAGTGCATGTAGAGCGAATCAGTCAGCCCGACTCGATATAAATGGACGAGATACACGGCATATAGGAATCCGGCGATGAGCATGATAGTGAAGTAGACGAGCCTCATTCGTGATCGCCTTCGTTCCATCTAGGCAGTTGCTTCGTCACTAAAAAATAAGACGATGTGAACAAGGCGCCAATCGCAAGTCCGGTCCATTGCGGGTGAAGCGGTTGTCCAATGAGGGATAGGTAGAGACTATACACCATATAAGCAGCCGAAAGGATGAGGCAGACAAGTACGGTAAGCATGACCTTCATTTCGTCTCGCTCCATTCAAGCTCATTCAAATGTTTCATGAACTGGAAAAACGAGACGATTAAGAAAAAGGCAGGCATAGACCAAATCCAACCACCATAAAACGGACCTTGCCATAGCTCGAGCGAGATCAGGCAAGCGAAACCTAGCGAGATGAGTGAAGCAAGTAGTCGCATAGTAAACCTCCAGAGTGTCGTTTGTCTATAGTACGCATCCAAACGATAAAAGGTTCCCAAAAAAATCCATCCCGCGAAAGCGAGATGGTTCATGTGCCACAAAACGTCTGATACGGATACGTCCGCTCTGGTCCCGGCGAGACGTAACGCCCGTAATCGGCTTCATAGTCATACGGTTTCCGCAACACGTCGAGCAAGGCGGTTGTTGGACCGAAGTCACCTCGTTCAGCTGACGTGATCGCTGATTCGACGTGATGGTTGCGCGGGATGACGGCCGGGTTGTGTTGGCGCATGAGTCGCGTCACATCTTCGTCTGGGAGAGCTTGTTCAGCGAGACGTTTGCGCCATGCCGAAAGCCAGGCCTTTCCATCGTCACGCGACGCGAACGGAAGTGACTCCGTTTCTCCTAGCGTGAGCGCGCGGAACGTGTTCGTGAAGTCGGCCTCGGTCTCCATCATGAGTCGGAGCAGTTCGTCCGTCAGCGCGTCATCGTCGTCTTTTCGGACGTAGAGACCGATCTTATGGGCGAGTCCGGTGAAGTACGCTTGTTTATAAATCTCCGTATAATCGTTCAACAAACGATTGGCGATGTCGACGGCAGCTTCTTGCGTGTCGGCGAGCAGCGGCAACAGCGTCTCGGCGAGTCGGGCCAAGTTCCAAGATCCGATATACGGCTGGTTCGCGTAGGCGTAACGGCCCTCGCGGTCGATCGAGCTGAAGACGGTGTGCGGATGGTACGAGTCCATGAAGGCGCACGGACCGTAGTCGAGCCCTTCGCCGCTGATGAACGTGTTATCCGTGTTCATGACACCGTGGATGAAGCCGACGAGTTGCCAGTCGGCGATCAGTTTCGCCTGACGTTCGATGACGCGTCCGAGGAACGCCTCGTAGCGGTCGGGACGACCTTCAAGGTCCGGGTCGTGACGATGGATCGCATAGTCGGCGAGGGCGATAACGTCATCGATCGACCCGGCAGCAGCCGCATATTGGAACGTGCCGACGCGAAGATGGCTCGAGGCGACACGCGTCAGGACGGCACCGTGCTTCGGTCCTTGACGCATGACCGGCTCGTTTGTCGCAACGACGGCGAGGGCGCGGTTTGTCGGGATGCCGAGCGCGTGCATCGCTTCGCTGATGAGGTATTCACGTACCATCGGCCCGATGGCGGCCCGTCCGTCACCGCCACGCGAATACTCCGTCGGTCCTGAGCCTTTCAATTGCACGTCGACCCGTTTACCGTTCGCTGTGACGTGTTCCCCTAAGAAGAGGGCGCGTCCGTCACCGAGCATCGTGAAGTTGCCGAACTGATGCCCGGCGTACGCTTGCGAGAACGACGTGTCGGTCTGCCGGTTTCCGGACAGGAGTGCCACGTCTTCTTTCAATGCATCAATATCGAGTCCGAGTGTCTCGGCGAGGGGTTCATTCAATAAGACGAGTTCTGGTTTGTCGACCGGGTTGATCGGCCCACGGTCGTAAAACATGTCACGAAGTTCGACGTATGTCGCTTCAAAGTTCCAACCTGTGTCTTTCATCTGAATTCCTCCTATCTCTGTTCGCTTCGAGTATAGCACAGCCGATTCTCTGCGTAGGCCTTCGTGAATTTTGGTAAGATGGGAGTGAAGTGTTAGAACAGGGGTGGGTTAAAGATGGAGACAAGACAAGACGTATTTGAATGGCTGAACGGACAACTGCGGTTCGGGATCAAGCCTGGATTGAATCGAGTCGAGTGGATGCTCGAGACGTTACAAATTGACGAATTGCCGTCGATTCACGTGGCCGGGACGAACGGGAAGGGATCGACCGTCGCGTTTTTGCGGGCGATGGCGATCGCTGAAGGGTTGAACATCGGGACTTTCATCTCGCCGTACATCATCCAGTTCGAGGAGCGGATCATGTTGAACGGCGAACCGATTCACGAGATTGATCTCGTCCGCATCGCGAACCGTGTCCGTGACCGTGCCGATGAGTCACCGGAGACGTTGACCGAGTTTGAACTGCTGACGGTCATGGCGTGGCTGTACTTCCATGAACAGCAACCGGACCTCGTCATTTGGGAAGTCGGTCTCGGGGGACGGCTCGATTCGACGAACGTGTTGAAGCGACCGCTCGCGACGGTCGTGACGTCGATCGGGCACGACCATCAAGGTATACTCGGCGATACGCTCGCAGAGATCGCCATGGAGAAGTTCGGCATCATGAAACGAGGTGTCCCGATGTTCCATAGTTTGGACGATGCGCAGTTGATCACGTTGCTCGAAGAACAAGGTCGGACGATGGAAGCACCGGTGCATGCGGTCACGCCGCTCATCGAGTCGATCGAAGACGGGACCGACACAACTGTTACATATGAAGGACTGCCTGCTGCGGCTCTCGGCTTGACGGGTCATCATCAAGCCTACAACGGAGCGTGCGCCGTCGCGGTCGCCCGTCATCTCGGATGGAAGACCGAGGCGATATTGATAGGGCTTGAGACAGCACAACATCCGGGGCGCTATGAGCTCATCTCAAAAGAGCCGCGGATCATTTTAGACGGGGCGCATAACGCGGAAGGCGTAGCGGCACTCTGTGAGCAACTTCGTCTAGAAGAAGATGTCACCGTGCTTGTCGCGACTCTTGCCGACAAGGACCGTGAAGCGATAATCAAATCGTTAGGGACGATCGCGACCGTTTATGAGACGACGTTCGACTTTCCGCGGGCACGGACGCAAGCGAGTCTAGTTGAAGCCGGAGCGAACTATGTGGAGTGGACAGGCTGGTTGGCGGAATGGATGCGTTCGCCACAAACGAAAACACTCGTCGTGACGGGATCGCTTTACTTTATTAGTGAAGTGAGAACGTATTTCCAAAGTTTTCAAAAATGACCTTGCGTTATGGATAAATACGGGGTATGAATGAGTATGAGAACGTATGTCATCATCACTTCATCATCCAAGGAGGAAATGCAGCATGGTCAGTCAACAAAGATTGAAACGACCCGTATCAGCGCTTGTCGCGATCGTCTTTTTAACATCACTCCTTACTACAACTTTTTTTGAAATTTATTCGACCGTATCGGCAAGTACGCCGATTAAACCGGTGATTTTAGAAGTGACGGATATTCCGAAACAAGTGAACGGGAAAGTCGATGGAATTAGTGTGGGAGATGATTTCGACGTTCAAAAAATGTCGATAAAGCAATTCAATGCATTACGTTATGATCTACTTGGGCGTTATGACGCGATCGTATTTTCTCCTTCAGGTGCTGAAAATGGGAAAAAATATAATCCTGAGCAAGTCATATATAACTATCAGAAACCTGTAGGGGATAAGGGTACGCCTTATAATGAAGCGGATAATAAATACAAAGCATATATTGAGTCTTTATATGCTACAAAGGAAAAAGATAACGACTTAACTACTTTACGTGTAATTGATTTATCGAGAATGATGAAAGCAGGAATTTCGGTATGGGTACACGAGGATGCTTTCTCAACTCTAACTAATCAGTCTATCGTGAGAAACTTTGAGTCACTCAAAAATGAATCGGATTTAAAAATATTCAACCGAACAGCGGACGCTTCTAACGAAATCAAGCAAGTGTTCCAACAAAGAAAAATGACAAAACTTGAGGAAGTCACAGTCAAACAGAATGGGGAACTTTTAACGAATCAGGTGTCAATCGCCAACGCTGGTAATTTTGCAGTTCGCGGAAAAGCGATTGATTTTTCATATTCGTTGAATTCAACCCCATCTAACGGAGCAACGGTCGAGCTCTATATTGATTTCGACAGTAACGACCGATTCTCTTTAGAAGAAAAAGTTATGACTGTGCCGGCGAAGTTGAGCGATACACTTTCCTATACGATTGATGCACCAAGTTACACAAGCCCACGTTATTGGAAAGTCGTCGTAAAGGATGAATCCAATCAAACATATCATTATCGAACGGGACGGTTTTTATTAAAAGATGAGTTTGCAAAAGCGAAGATTTTACAAGTAACAGTCTCTAAAAATGATGGCAGTAGTTTGTTTCAAACGTTTAATGACAGCTTAGACGAAAATGTAGGTGAAACTAGCAAAAATATGCTGAATGAAAGTGGACTCTATGATTTTGATTTGGAAATCACAGACCTAGAGAGCTTTGAAAACAAAATAAAAAAAGCCGATAAAAATTCTCCGGACTATGATCCTGCTATTGAAAAATGGTTTTATGAGAAAGACTTAATCATTTTTGGATTCAAAGATTCGTTTGGTCGTTTAGATTATAATGGAAAGTTACAGAATTATTCGGAGTATGCTGCTGCAATTCCAAATACAACGAAAGCCCTCCAGGAATTTATTAAACGTGGACAAGGTGTGATGTTCTCACATGACATGCTTTATCGTTTGCCAGGTAAAAACGGCTATAAAGAGGATTCAACTAGCCAGCGTGAATGGGAAACAGCATTTGGGCAAGACTTTGCCATTAAAAATTTAATCAACTTCGGTAAACGAGGCGTATATACAACTACAAAAGTCGAGCAGGTTGCAACTGGGTTATTCACGGAATACCCTTACGCTTTGCCAACTAAGCCGACAAATAATATGGTTTCAGAAACGCATAGTCAATATTTCTCGCTTAACATGGCCAACGAGGATTTGACGGTTTGGTATAACCTTTCGAGTGACAAGCATACGCCCGGAGATGCGGCGCATCATTATTACATGTATACCGTCAATAATCTGACGTATACTGGAGCCGGTCATAAGATGACTTTCCCTCAAACACCAGAAAAACAGATTTTTGTAAACACGATGTTCCGCGCATTCATCGGATCCAACCATGCACCTAAAATTGAGGTGCTTTCTCCACCACTCGAGAATAACGTACGGTCCATCTATGATGTAGAACCTCTTTATTTAGCCTGGAACTCAATCGATTACGATTTTAAAGACCAAAGCTTACAAACCCGGGTCGTCATTGACGGCAAACAGATTTTCCCTAAACCAACTTCATCTAAACCAACCTATCAAAATGTGAAAAATAATGAAGTGCAAAGTCTCTTCCATCAACATGATATCAAGGGAGACGGAACACTTCGTGTAGAGATTGAAACGAAAGATAGCGGTGGGGCTGTGGCCACGGAAAAATTTGATGTGAAGGTGAAACCTTCTAAAGAAGCAGTTCACGTATCGCGAACAGTCTCTCCTACGATTGTGGAGGTTGATCAAAGGGCTACACTGACATACGACGTATCGACAAAAATGCCTGATATTTCTCGACCGAACGAAAACTCATATAAGAAAGAGACTTGGGAAATTCAAGTGAATGAAGTCGTCCCTAAAGGTTATTCTCTATCAGAAACTCAACCAAAAGGATGGTCGATTGATGCTGAGAAGAATATAGTTTCAGCGAAACTTCGTAAAATTGACAATAACCCGATTGAAATTTATGATGCACTCCAAAAGGCTTGGATTCCATTCAAAGGGAATGAAGAGATTCAACTAATAGCCAAAACGATTGGAGACTATGAGTTTACACAAGGGACCTACACGTATAAATTTGTCGGAGACCATGCCTCGAACAATAACGCCAACGGTAAAGATATTGTTCAAGAAGGGGATGGGAAGTTAACTGAACTACGTACCTCGATCACAGAAAAACAAATCAGTTCTATCCAATTGAATGGACCGATTGAACTCGAAGTGGGCGATACTTTTCAGCTTGTCCCAAACATTCAACCGGATTCAGGTAAAAAGTTGAACTTGATTTGGAATAGTTCAGTAAAAGATGTAGCAACCGTCGCGTCAAGTTATGTAGACAACAGCGGGATTTTGACGGGGATTACACCGGGAAGTACGAAAGTGAAAGTAAGTTATACAAAAGGGAATCAAACCATTGTTTCAAATGAAATTGACGTAATCGTTATTGATCCCGTGAAGAACTTTAAAGTGAATTCTCTTGAGCTATTAGTCGGACAAAGTGGTACATTAAAACCGACTGTTGAATCAAAAACGGAAAAATATCAAAACTATGTCTTTGAATTTGTGGAAGGCAACGACTTAGTGACACAACAGTCGGATTCAAAACAAGTTAATGTAGTTGCCAAAAAACCTGGGACGGCAAAAGTGAAAGTATCACTCGTCAATCAACCGATTGGTCGAACGATTGCACCGATTTTGGCAACTGTGAAGATTTCACTTCCAACGATGACGTTGACTCCAAAAACGGACGACCTTTGGGTTTACCAAAAAACGAAGGAAGTGGATGGAGAACTCATCTCAGAAATGGTCAGGGAAAGTGTGACCTTGAATTTGAATCAAAATACGGACAAGCCGCTTCCGATTGTTTGGTCGATTGCAAATCGAGACCCAGCGCTTCAAATCGTTGGCAGTTCAACCTCGGAGCGAGTCGAAGTGCAAGCTATTCAAGGCACATATCCGATTGTAGGACCGATTATCGTCACCGGTGCCTTCCGTGATTTTAGTGATCAATTCGTCAGTTCACAGATTACTGTGAAAGAATATCCACAACGTATTGTCTCTCCGAATATAGAGCTATATGTTGAAAATTCGCCGTTCGTCTACGCACCACAGTTTTACCCTGCGACTTCAACCGTACGTGGCTATGGTATGCGAGTCGTGCAAGGGAATGATGTTGTAGAAGTGATTGACAATACGAAGTTAAAGTTAAAAAGACCAGGACTTGCAAAAGTTCAAGTAGCGACAGAGGATGTTAGTCGTTACTTTGGATCTGGTGAAGGCCCGGAAGTTGTTTACTCTGAATTCTATGTGCGAGTAAAAGAAGGTTCAGATCCTAATCCAGAATCTCCAAATGATGCAGGTGACTATTACTGATGACTTCGAAGAAACAGAAATGGATTGGTGTAGGAGTTACAGTGATGCTTTTAAGCATCACTGTAACGTTCGTTTATATTCATCTTCAAAAACAAGCGTTAGAAGAAGCGATTGTATCATTTGATCAGCAGCAAGTAGAACAGATTCTCGACAGACCATTCATCGAAGCGGAAGAGCAGTGGATGGATCTTGCTTACTATTACCACAATACCGCTTCTGTCATTTCCTTGTATGAAGCAGGTCTACCATTAGAATCTGAAGAATGGATTAAAATAGCTGACACGTCTTCTGTAGATGAGTTTCAAAAGATGATTGAGTTAGGTGCGCCTCTCGATGTGAAACAGAACGATCGTTTATTGATCGAGGGTTTATATGGAATGAATGATGACCCCGAAAAGTGGCTAATTGCACACGAACAATTGCCTTATTCTTATTGGGTCAAATATCCACAGTTGCTACAGATAATGGTGACAGAAGGAAATACGAACGCATTTGAAGACATGATTCGTCGGATGAAGCCAGAAGACATTCCATATGACGAAGTTGTTCCATTGATTCTGCGTGCGTATCAACCTCAAATGTTAACGGTTCTGCGTGAAAAGGGCTATACTTTAACCACTCAAGACATCGCATATGCAAAAGAATTGAACGTACAAATTAAATAAGCGAGAGGCCGCGGCCTCTCGCTTATTTAATTTGTACAGGATGACTGACAAAGAACTGGAGTTGGTTCGTGACCGGTAACGTTTCGAGCTGATTGAATACGGCATCGTTATACGTCAATTTCAATCGAGATTGACTGGCCGCATGCGCCGGTACTTGGCGGTCGAAATATTCGAGAGGGGTCAAACCGTCACCTTGTTCAAAAGAACCGCGGAAAACGTTCACGACAAGCGGTCCTCTGCTATAAAGTCCTCCATTCACTTCGAGGATGGAACCTACCGCATATACTTTCGTTTCTTCTCCGGAGTCGCTATACATGAACGCCTGAAGTGTTGTCGGCGTGTCATCGAACTCGTTAATCCGGTTCAACAAAATCTTGCCTTTTGACAAGAGGATAAGGGAGTTCCCACTCTCTGCATCGATTGGAAGGATATTGGCACGATCGATGAACGTGTCCTTGAGTGTATATACGGTCGAATTAAAGGATACGTTCCCCCTAATCGTCAAGTTTCCTCGTACGATCAATGGTCGAGCAATCGTTAGTTTGTCGAGCGATTCAATCACGACGTCCCCATCTAATAAAAGAGGAGCACTTGACTCGGTGATGGACTCGGTGACATACATGGCGCGATCTGACAGGGTTGAAGGTAGTGTCAAAATGGTCGGAGCGTTTAAAGCGTTATAAGCATCCGCCCGTAAGTATGAAGTCGGTCGCTCGATAATTGATGAACCATCTTCCGATAAAACCCGTTCGAGCTCGAAGACTTGATCGGTCGAAGCAACCAATCCCTCTTCAAAAATTTTAGAGTCGACGTTGCTCGTGTAAGCGAGCGGGGTATCGAGACGACGATTCAAAAATTCGATGATTGAATAGTCATATTGGAATGGGGAAAAGCTACTTGGTGAGACTCCCGCATCTGCCATTTCGCCAGCCCGTTCTGTTCCAGCAGTGAAATAGTTTTTTTGTTGGCAACTCGCGCATGTTCCTTGATCCGACAAATCGATTCGGCCATCCAAATGCAACAGACTTGAATCAACGTTTTTAATAGTGAATCGATCGGGACCAAGTTGATAATTGGCATCTCTCATGAATGTAAGCGGCCCATTTGAATACATATTTCCTTTAACGGTCGGCATTCCGTTCACCGTCAACTGCTCGTCCGACCCGAGTACGTAATACAAAAACGCGGGCAGAGCCGTCAAATAAAGGTCTTGTGTGTATTCGACCGACAGGAGCGGTTGCTCAGGATTCGTCTGTCGGCTCGCGACGACGTTTACTTGTAAAATCTTCGTGAACGGTGCAGTATCGAGCAGGTTCGCGTCCGCATTCTCTTTTAATTGAATTGAATAGCTGATCTCGCTGTCGCTCTCGCTGTCGCTCTCGCTGTCGCTCTCGCTGTCGCTCTCGCTGTCGCTCTCGCTGTCGCTCTCGCTGTCGCTCTCGCTGTCGCTCTCGCTGTCGCTCTCGCTGTCGCTCTCGCTCGGGAGATTAAGGAACGGTTCGTTTGAGACGAGTGCGCCTTGAATCGCGTCATTAAAAGCGGACTCCGATTCCATATGAGCCGGTACATCATTTGCGTCATGAAGTGGGAAACGATTTCGAACATCCGCCGCAATCAGATTGAGCGCACTTTTTGCGTCTTCGTTCAGCTGCGTATCTTCCGTGCGGATGACCGTCAGCTTATTCGTGACCAAGTTCACTTGCATGGCAGCGAGCGATAAGACGGCGAGCGCGGCCATCGTCACGAGTACGAGTACGAGCACATAGCCTTCTTCTCGTTTATGCATAAGTGGTGCCTCCTTTCTTCTCAAAATGGGATCGAGCTTTTAAACGTTTTAATGGAATCGGGATTTGCCTTCAACGATAGGTTCATCTCGATTTCAATCAAGCCGCTCGTTATATAGTCCGGACGCCGTGGATCATAGACGGGCTCGATCAGTTGAATTGAAATATCATCTAACAAGACGTTCGGGTTGCTCGGCACGTATGAATCTGCTGATAAGTTCAAGCTGATCGGTTCGTATCCGGCTTCCCGATAAATCATCCCAGTCGATGAGATGCGAGGTTCGGATAGTTGGTGGAATTGGTAGGTGTCATTTATTTCGGTGACGGCATCAAATTCACTCCGGTTGACTTCGGATAGGATGGACGTGACCAAATAATCGGCCTCACTGCGCAGTTCGCTCGTTTCGTTCGTCAATTGAAAACCGAGCGTACCTGAAATGAAGGCAGTGATGATGACACCGCTTAAAATCGCGGCGACAACGACAGTCACGAGAAGCTCGACGAGCGTAAAACCTTCGGATGCTTTACTGAATGAGTTCACTTTCTGGGACAGCCGTTTCAGGGAACGGCTCGCGTAACGTTGCATTCGAAATCACTCCTTTCAACGTGACAGGTGTTCGGAGTCGATCGGTCGTCACGGAAATCTCGACTTCGATTGTATTTGGCGGCAGCGTTGACAATTGGGAGATGGTAGCGACGTACGTCTCACCATGAATCCGATAATCAGAACAAAAATCACATTCTGAACTCACGCCGTTTCGATTCAACAGTTTATTCAAGTCAAGCGTTTCTTGAACAGCTGAGGCTCGTCGATCTAATGTATGCAGTGCGTTTTGAGCGACTTGGTTGGCGATGGTCGTACTAAGACTATCATTCGTCGTCTTCAGACTTTGGCTGAATATGTTTAATAAGGAGAACGAAACAATCGATAAAATGACGATTGACACGAGTACTTCGACGAGCGTAAAACCTTTTTCGGAACGGGCCAACGCATTGACCTCCTTTTCAAATATAATAAAATACTAGGAAAAAAGCGTATGATTACCTAAATAAATGTTAATTTATGTCCAATGCATATTATACTAAAGTTAGAGTACGAACGGATAGTAAATCGAAAGTCTCAGTTTTTACATAGGGGGAATTGGAATGAAGCAATATGGGATGCACTTTTTCATCCTGACATGTCTTGTGTTGCTCGTGTCGTTACCGACGATCGGGCTCGTCAACTATCTCGACGCGTCAGCGAAGACAAGCGCTACATATAAAGACACACGTGTCGCCGGAATCGACATATCGGGGATGACGAAAGAAGAGGCGGTCGTCCGTCTCGACAATGCCGTCAAAGACTTCGCAAACGCACCGTTCACGGTCACGCTCGTCGACGGGACGGCGCTCGAAGTCGGTAAAGACGTCGTGACATTTAACGTGAATGATACGCTTGAAGCCATATCCGAACCAGGGGACTATCCGCTCATCACAACAATCGATGAAGAGCGGATCGCTCCGTATTTAGAGAATCAACCCGTCACGATGACGATGGTGACCCCACCGCTCGTCGCCTCAGCGTCTAAGCTCGATTCGAACGTCGCCCTTGAGATGGTCGCAGAAGAGAACGAGGTCGTCGCGTCGATGACGATTAGTCCGACGCCGGCAATGCGCTCGGTGTTAGAGCGGATGAACGGATTTGAAATGGATGCAGGCGACATGTTCAGCTTGAAGTCGTTCGGGGAAGATTTTGAAGCACTCACGCCGCTCGGTTCGTCTCTCTATAAATTGTTTGCGGCGACTCCGTTCAAAGTGCTCGAGCGCGTCCCGCATGAAGTGCTTCCGAGCGGTATCGAGCTCGGCTACGACGTCAAAATCGATGCCGGCTCGAACTTCGCCGTCCAAAATACGGAACAATCGCCTTACGCCATCATCGTCCTAGATGAAGGGAACGTGATGACGGTGCAACTGCTCGGGAAAGCGTTCGTCGGCGCGTACGAATCGCGGGTCGAAGAAGTCGTAAGCGTGCCGTACCAGAACGTGATCCGCTTCTCCCCATCACTCCCGGCCGGAAGTTCTTCGGTGACGCAATCCGGTCAAACTGGAGAGTCAGGGAAGTTGTATCGCATCCGTGTCACCGAGGCAGGCGAGACGCGTGAACTGTTAGGCCATGACTTTTATGAGCCGGTACCGGAGATCGTGACGAAAAGTTCAGTCCCGCTACCGCCGCCTGAACCGGTTGAACCGATCATTCCGACGTTCCCGGATGAAACACTGGACGACGATCCGTTTAATGACGATATAGAAGATGATGGATTGAATGAATTTGAAGAGCAACCGCCGGTGGACGAGGATGTCCCGGCGTCTAGCGAGGAGGCAGTCGGATGATCGGATATGTAATACTGCTCGCCTTTTGGGTGCTGGCCACGTTGACGCTGTTTGCCTTGTCGATCCCATACGTACGGAAGCGCGAGACGAAACTCGTCGTGTCGGTACTTGTGGCCGTGTTATCGCTCGGTATGTATATGCTGTATGCGGAATCGCTTGAACGGACGTGGTGGGCTTGGCTCCTCATCGTCATCGGTTTAGCGGGCGGCGCAGCGTTGAGCGTCTTCATTGAACAGCGAGACGTCGAGCAGGAGGTACCTCAGAGGATGGTGAAGTAAGGTGAGACGAACGAAAAAACGATTGGGCGAGATGTTGATCGAGGCTGGATTGATTACGAACGAGCAACTCGACGAGGCGCTCGCCCAAAAGCGGCGAGGCGAAAAACTCGGCGATGCACTCATGCGGTTGCACTATTTGACCGAGACACAATTGATTCAAGTACTTCATGAACAACTGGACGTACCAATCATCGCATTATATTCGCAAGACATTAACGTGACCGTCACAAAACTCGTGCCAAAAGCGATTGCCCAAAAGCACGACATCATGCCGATTGAATTACAGGGGAACACGCTATTCGTTGCGACGGCGGATCCCCTTGATTTGATTGCGATCGATGACGTCCGGTTACAGACCGGGATGAATATTGAGGTTGGCATTGCGACGCGGGAACAAATTCGGAAGACGATCAGCCGGTATTACGAAATGGACGCCTCGCTCATCGAGATTTTAAAAGATGAGGCGCCGGAATTCGAACGGCAAGAGACGGCGTCACGTGACGACGCCCCGGTCATTCGGCTCGTCAACCAGTTGTTTTTGAGCGCGATCGATCAACGAGCATCGGATATCCATTTCGATCCACATGAGAAGCAACTACACGTCCGCTTTCGTGTCGACGGTGATTTACGGACAGAAGCGGTTTATCCAAAGAAAATTCAAAGCGTCATGCTGACGCGACTAAAAGTGATGAGTAATCTAGACATCACGGAAAGCCGGCTGCCCCAAGATGGACGGATCAAGTATACGCTGCGCGACCGCCCGTACGATTTCCGCGTCTCGACGCTCCCGACGATGTACGGCGAAAAGATCGTCATCCGGGTGCTCGATTCCTCACAAGGGTTGACCGACTTGACGAAACTCGGGTTCGGCGACCATAACGAGATGTTGTATCGCGACATGTTGAAGCGGCCGAACGGCATTATTTTGATCACAGGGCCGACCGGTTCGGGTAAATCGTCGACACTGTACGCATCGCTCAAAGAACTGAATGACGAGTCGAAGAACATCATCACGGTCGAAGATCCGGTCGAGTATCAACTTGACGGCATCAACCAAGTCCAAGTCAATGCGAAAGTGGGCCTCACGTTCGCCTCCGGTCTTCGCTCGATCCTCCGCCAAGACCCGAACATCGTCATGGTCGGGGAGATCCGGGATACCGAGACGGCCGAGATTGCGATCCGGGCCTCACTCACCGGACACTTGGTCTTATCGACGCTCCATACGAACTCGGCGATCAGCTCGATCACCCGCCTCGTCGATATGGGGGTCGAACCGTTCCTCGTCGCGGCTTCAACGTCCGGCCTCGTCGCCCAGCGCCTCGTCCGCCGCGTCTGTCGCGACTGTGGTCATGAGCAACCGGTCTCGAAACGGGAGCAAGAACTGTTCGATGCTGAACGTGTGGCGATCACGCGCGTCATTCGCGGAAACGGGTGCGCGTCGTGTAACTTTACAGGCTATCGTGGGCGACTCGCCATCCATGAAGTCGTACCGATTGATGAAGAGTTGCGGCGTTTGATCATGAACCAAGCGACCGAGGCCGAGATGGTCGAGCAAGCGAAACGAGCCGGTGCCCGGTTCTTGCTCGCCGACGGTCTCGAGAAAGTCGCGCAAGGTTTGACGACGACCGAGGAAATACTGAGAACAGTCATAACGGAGTGAACCTATGATCCATCAATCAATCGAAGCGATTTTAACGAAAGCGGTCGAACAACGTGCCTCAGACATTCATCTGACCGCCGGTTCGCCGCCGATTTTCCGGATTGACGGCAGTCTGATTACGATGGGCGAGGAGAAAGTGCTCCCCATCCATATCGAAGGCTACTTAAAAGAGATCATGACCGACGAGATGCGAGGCCGCCTCGAGATTCAGCGCGACCTTGACTTTTCGTTCGGTGTGCCCCGCGTGTCGCGCTTCCGTGTCAACGCTTACTATCAACGTGGCACAATCGCCATCGCGTTTCGTTCTATTTCCGGGGAAATCCCGACGTTGAACGAACTCAATTTACCGCCGGTGCTCAAGCGCCTCATCGAGAAACCACACGGGTTGATCCTTGTGACCGGGCCGACGGGGTCTGGGAAATCGACGACGCTCGCGGCGATGATTCATGAGATCAACCGGACGCAGCGAAAGCGCATCATCACGCTCGAAGACCCGATCGAATATTTACACTCGCACGATCAGAGCATCGTCGACCAGCGGGAGATCGGATCGGACGTCATGAAGTTCGTGAACGGTCTCCGGGCGGCGCTCCGTCAAGATCCGGACGTCATCTTGCTCGGGGAGATGCGCGACTTAGAGACGATCTCGACGGCGATGACCGCCGCTGAGACCGGTCATCTCGTTATGGCGACGCTCCATACGTCGAGTGCGATGTCGACCGTCAGCAGGATCATCGACGCTTTTCCGGCCGAACAACAAGACCAAATCCGGACCCAACTCGCCAACGTATTGCTTGGGGTCGTCAGTCAGCGCCTGTTCCCGCGTGTCGACGTGCCGAAGGGTCGGGTCGCGGCGATGGAGATCATGATCGGGAACGCAGCCGTCGCCAACTTGATCCGGAACGAGAAGGAGTTTCAGCTCCCGACCGTCATCCAGACGAACCGGCAGAACGGGATGCAATCGATGGAAATGTCGATCGAACAGCTGATTCGTCAAGGGGTCATCAATCCAAGCGCCGTGCCAAGCGAAGAAATGAGGTGAGACTATGGCCATCTTTCAATACGAAGGAAAATTGCTGAACGGGAAGCGCAAGAAAGGGCGGATCACCGCCGTGTCGCTCCGGGAAGCCAAAGATAAACTTCGGCAAGAGTCGATTCTCGTCACTGACTTGTCCGAACTCGAGTCGACCGGACTGAACACGGAAGTCAACTTATTGCCGGAACGCGTCAAGATCGAACATTTGATCATGTACGTCCGTCAGTTCGCCACGCTCATCCGGGCCGGCGTCCCGATCGTCCGGGCGACGTCGATTTTGCGCGTCCAGACGGAGTCGAAGCTGTTGAAGAAGACGCTCAGCCAAGTCGAGGACGACCTTCGAGAAGGGATCGCCTTCTCGGAAGCGATCAAAAAACATCCGCGTGTGTTCTCGAACTTCTTTAGCTCGATGGCGCTCGCGGGTGAGGCGAGCGGTAACTTAGAAGAAGCACTCGACCAAATCGGGCTGCAACTTCAGAAACAGTACGATATTAAACGTAAAGTCATCTCGGCACTCACGTATCCGCTCGTCGTCTCGATTGTCGCGATCGGCGTCGTCGCTTTCCTGATGGTGAACGTCGTCCCGACTTTCGCGAGCATTTTCGGACAGCTCGGCGGTGAGCTCCCGCTCATCACCCGGATCGTCGTCGCCGTCTCGGACTTCGTCGCCGCCTATTGGTGGTTGCTGTTCGGTGGCGCGCTGCTCGGCGTTCTCCTGTTCTCGTGGATGTTAAAGCGCGACAAAGAACGGTTCTTGATCGACGGGTTGTTGCTGAAGATGCCAATTTTCGGTCCGATCGTCCTCAAGTCCCAGATCGCGCTCTTGACGCGAAGTTTGGCCGTCTTACTGCAAGCGGCCGTGCCGATTTTGTCAGCGATTGAGATCACGGAGAAGATCGTCTCGAACCGGGTCATCCGAAAAGGGCTCGGGCAGGCGCGCAATATGATGGCGCAAGGGATCCCGCTCCATGAACCGCTCGAACGGAACCCAAACTTCCCGCCGCTCATGACACAAATGATTGCCGTCGGCGAGGAGAGCGGGGATTTAGATTCGATGTTGAACGAAGTCGCCGAGTTTTATGAGACCGAGGTCGAGACGACGACAGACCGGTTGAAGTCGATCATCGAACCGCTGTTGATCGTCGTATTGGCCAGTATCGTCGGAGTCATCGTCATCGCCATCGTCGTCCCGATGTTCCAAATTTACGGCGACATCCAAAATCAGTAGGAAATTTTTAGTTTATGCATATAAACTACTTTTCAACTCCATATTTTGAATGTATAGTAAAATTGTTCTACTAGTTCTAGTACTTATGTAATGAATCCAGCACAAAATACAGCAAAACACACAAAAGGGGAGAATCAATCATGTTAGAAAAAATGAAAATGATTTGGCAAGACGCGAAACAATTGAAAGATGAGCGCGGACTCACACTCGTCGAGTTGCTCGTCGTCGTCGTTATTTTAGGAATTATCGCAGCCATCGCCGTTGTAGCGATCGGTGGGATTATCGAGAACTCGAAGAAGGATGCGATGGTTGCTGATGCGAAGCAGATGGTGAGTGCGGCTAAACTTCATACGGCGTCAAACCCTGAAGCTACGAGCTTAACTTTTATTACTACAACTGTTAGTGGTGAAGATACAGATACAACACAAGGGGACGGATATGACTACATCTCTAGTCTTAAAGATCCGTTCGGTGACAATGAATATACGAATGCAATTGTTAAAATTACACCGGAATCCGGGAAATATTCTTATTCAGTAACTTTAAAAGGAGCAGCAGTATCTGAAAAACTCTATTTTGAAAACACTCCAGAAGATAAAATCACAAAAGCAACTCTTGAAAATCAAACTAGCAAGAATTAATTTCTTCCGGCTGGCGCTGGGCTCTCGCTCAGCCTAGCCGGTTTTCTATTTTTGGCATATACTTACAAGTAAGGAAGTGACCAGTTTTGGTTGACCTCATTGGACTCATTTACAGCATCGTGCTCGGGATGATCATCACCTCGTTCACAAACGTCGTCGGGCTCCGCGTGCCACGCAAGCAGTCGATCGTGACGCCGCGGTCGCATTGTCCGTCGTGTGGACACGTCTTGTCCGCTTGGGAACTCATCCCGGTGTTCGGTTACATATTGTTACGCGGCAAGTGCCGCGGCTGTGGCGGACGGATCGCGCCGACGTATCCGCTGTTCGAACTGCTCGGGGCGGTCGGTTACGGCTATAGCTTTTGGCTGTACGGATTCTCCGGGACGACATTGCTTGCGTTCGTCTTCTTATCGACGCTACTCGCACTGGCGATGTCTGATTTGTCGACGATGCTCGTGCCGAACGTGATTCTTATGTTTGCGGCACCACTGCTGCTCGTCCTCGCTTATGCGTCCGGAGCCACGTGGTGGAGCCCGCTCGTCGGGGCCGCGCTCGGATTTTCTGTCCTCGCCACCGTTTTTTTCGTCTCAAAAGGGGGACTTGGGGCCGGCGATGTCAAACTGTTTACAGTGATCGGGCTCGTGCTCGGACCACGTGACGTATTGGTCGCCTTATTTTTAGCGAGCTTGATCGGAGCAGTCGTTGGACTGTTGCTCATCGGACTGAAACGGATCGGCCGCAAGCAACCGATCCCGTTCGTCCCGTCAATCGCACTCGGTACGATGCTGACGTTTTGGTTCAGCGAACGTTTTTTTGATTGGTATTTTGATTTGATGTAGGGGGAAACAAGCATGAGCCGGGCTATAGAGAAAGGAACGGTCGCGTACTTCTCGTTCGATGCGCTCAGCATCCACGGGGCCGTGATTAAACAAGGCGTCTTTAAACGAAGCGCTTCCGTCCAATTGGCGAAAGGTGCCTATGCGGAAGGATTGATTCAAGACGAGAACGCGTTCGGACTCGCCTTTGACGAGTTGTGCCGTAAAATAAAAGTAAGAAAAGGGATGGTGTGCGCCGTCGATATGGCGGAGACGGAAGTCCTGTCCCGCAAAGTCGAGATTCCATCGAACATCCCGAAAGATGAGATCCGTGGCTATTTGTTCATGGAAATCGGCAGCTCGATTATACTGCCGTTCGACGACGTCGCCTTCGACTACGAAGTGCTCGGCGAGACGGACATGAAGACCGAGGTCATGTTGCATGCCGTCTCGGTCGATTTGACGAAAGCAATCCGCGCCTACATGAAGAAACGCGGCTTCGCCTTGAAAAAAATCGTCCCGCGTCCGATCGCGATCGCGAACGGGGTGTCTCGACTCGAGACGCTCGACCCGCTCAAGTCGACGCTATTGTGGCACGTGACACCGTTCGCGCACCAACTGCTCGTCCTCGAGGAAGGACAGGTCCGCTTCATCCGTGCCATCGAGAATGACTTATCGTATCGTGCCGACACGACAGACGGCATCGTTACATATACGTTCAACGGCTCAAACGAGGCGTTAGCGAATCGGACCGATGAATGGTTGAACGAACTCGCCCGTTTCCTCGATTTCTACCGTTACTCGCTCCGTACGGACGGACGGCCAATCGACGAACTGATCATCTCCGGGACGGTCCCTGAACTCGATGACCTCGTCCGGACGATCGAACTGGAATCGATGGTCCCGATCAAACGCATCGATGACCCGTTGCCATTGTCGCACGCGACGCCGCTAACCCATCAGATGTTGCCGCTTCTCGGGATGGCGACGCTCGACCGCGACCATGACGCCAACTTCATCAATGCGACCGACGTGACGCTGCGTTGGCCGATCGTCGCGAGTCTGGCCGCTTTATTGATCGGCGGCGGACTGACCGGCTATCTTTATTACGAAGTGAACGGGATCGAACAGGACAAAGCACAAGTCAACGAACAGTTACAGCTCGTCCGCATCTACCAGACCGAACAAGTGAACTCGAAAGGGCAGCAAGTCATCTCGCTCGAGCAGACGGTGACCGCGCTGACGACTGAAGAGAAGCAGGCGGTCCCGGCGCTCCGTGCGCTGACCGAACAGCTGCCGCCGACAGGTTACGTCTTGACGTACAACTACGCCGACGGTTCGCTCATGAGCGTCCGGACCCAGTTTGAGACGTTACCTGACTTGAACGCGTTCCAACGAGCGTTGTTGAACGATCCACGGTTCGATAACGTCAAACTGCTCGGCGTGACGACCGAGACGAAAGCAGAAGCGGACCAAGACGCGGAAACGGATACGGGAACACCGGTTCTCAATGCGTCAGATGAGCCGCTCCCACGCTATATCGGAGAGTTTACGTTCACGTTCATCGATGCCGAACCTGAGACGCCTGAAAGCGAGACGGAACAACCCGAGGAAGATGAGGAGGTGGTGAGCGAATGAAACGTTCAACGATTTATTTGATCTTTACAATTTGTTTGTTCGCAGCCATCGCCGTCCCGTCATACTTCGGCTACCAGTACTTTATCAACCAAGGTGAATTGAAGGCGCTCGAGCGCGAGCTGTCACTCGAACAGACGAAGCTCGAACTGTTGCGCCAAGAAGGCGAAGTCGTCGACGTCGCCGACTCGCAGCGCTTGCAGACACGCGTCCCGACGGAGCCGGCGCTCGATACGGTCGTCGAGACGTTATCGCAAGCGAGCCAGCTGTCTGACGTGCGCGTGACGAGCATCGCTTTCGCGGACGGGCTCATCGCCGAATCGGAAGTGCCGGAACCGATCGCCGAACCGGAACCGAACGATGTGAGCGCGACGGCCGAACCGGCTGAACCGGTCGAAATCACACCGGTCAACGCCTCGTCCGTCCGCTCGACGGTTTCGCTCCAAGCGGAGACGTATGAGGCGCTCGTCCTCTTCCTCGAGTCGGTCGAGTCGATGAACCGGATCCACATTTTGCGGACCGTCCAGTTCACGGGACCTGCCGAAACGGGTCCGAACACGACCGAACCGGCCGCACCGCTCGACTTCACGGTCGAACTCGATGCGTTTTACCGGCCCGACCTCGATCAACTCGTCCCGGACCGCTACGTGCCGACGCAGACGTTCCCACGAAAAGATATCCCGGTGTACGATTACACGACACCGTAAACGAGCGTCCCTTCGAAAAAGAAGGGGCGTTTTTTTTTTGGCGGCTTGGATTGTGTTCGGGTGACGCTTTGCCTACAATCAACAGAGAAGCGTGAAACGGCAAGGAAGCCCGTTTCGAAAGTATGGAAGGAGTCGATACAATGAACACAACACAGAAACGTGTCATCCTCGCCTCGATGTCACCGCGGCGGACCGAGTTGTTGAAACAAGCCGGCATTTTGCACGAGGTGATCCCGTCAAACGTCATCGAAGGAACTGACGGACGTGAGCATCCGGATGAGTACGTCGGACGTCTCGCCCGTGAGAAAGCGATGGACGTCGCCCGGGACAACCGCGACGCGATTGTGATCGGGTCGGACACGGTCGTCGTCCTAGACGGAACGATTTTAGAGAAACCGAACGATCGCGATGATGCACGCCGGATGCTCGAGCACTTGTCAGGGGCGACCCATGAAGTGCTCACTGGCGTCAGCATCATCGGACCAGACCGGCATGACTTGTTCGTCACGACGACGCACGTCACGTTCATCGACATCCCGGAGTCTTGGCTCGACGGCTACCTCGATTCGTCGGAGCCGTATGACAAGGCCGGTGCCTACGGGATCCAAGGGTCGGGCGGTTTGTTCGTCGAACGGCTCGAAGGGGATTACTATAACGTCGTCGGCCTCCCGCTCCGGCCGCTCGTCGAGACGCTCGAGCGTCACGGGGTATCGCCGCGCTTTCTGTGAATGATGCGAGAGTAGGTGAAGGAATGACTATGGTGCTCGACCGAAGTGTTGAATCCGCTATTGCCAGACTGCTTCAAATCGGTGGACGGGGCGGGGACCCGCAGGCGACGGCCCGGCGGTTGTCAGATGTGTATCCGACGCTTCGGGCGCTGTCACAGGCGTCCGTGCACGACCTCTGTCAAATTGAAGGGATGACGAAGAAGAAAGCCGAGCAGTTGCTCGCGGCGTTCACGATCGGCATCCGTTACGTCGAGGAGCCGAAAGTGGAGTCGCCGACGATCCGGTCGCCGCAGGACGCGTACGAGCTGCTGCGTGATGAGCTCCGGCTACTTAATCAAGAACATTTCGTCTGTTTGTACTTAAACACGAAAAATCAATTGATCGCGCGCAAGACGTTGTTCGTCGGCGGGTTGAATTCGTCGATTGTTCATCCGCGCGACGTCTTCCGCGAAGCGCTCAAGCTGTCGGCAGCGTGTTTTATTGCTGTGCATAACCATCGTGCGACACGTTCGTAACTGAAAAGGTTACGCACGCTGTCTGAAAGTCAAAAGACTGGAAGAGAGTCGTGAACTCTTCACTCGATAGGTAAAATGATAGGGTAACGCCTTGAAGTGCCTACTCTAATACTCCGACATGCAATATTCAAATGTGTATACGGATATTGTGTGAAGCTCGGTAAAGTCGGCTGAAAGTTGTCGTAGTGCTAATTTTAGTAACCGAAAGCTAACCAGAGGTGGTTGGTACAACTGATAGGTCGGGAGTCGTAAAAAGCTTAATATGGTGAGAATGTGGTAAAACACTGACGAACTAGCGAATGAAATGTCTGTAAGTGGAGAACTCAGAAATGAGTGGGCTTGATGAAAGAATCAAGTACGTTCCGTGGGCGAGTACCTATGGTGGTTTCGAAAGCTCCATGCACCGTTATAGGCGGTGGAGAGGACGTCAGGCAAGAGCTAGCACCTAAGTTAAGATATGGATAGAGTGAAGGGAACGTGGAAAGCTACCGACATGGAGAGTACACACTCGATGAAGTGGTAGGAAGGAAAGGATTCGTCCATAACTTCCTTTAACGGTAGTGAGAGTAGTGGCATGAGCGTTGAAGTTCTTGTAATGAGAGCCGAGCAATAGCCACTAGTCGAATGTATATTAATATTTATTTATTTCAACTCAATCACCTCAAGGATTCTCGTATGACTAAAAAGGTCACGAGTCCAGTTTGGAGCGTGATAAACCTTGAAAGAAAATTATAAGAAAATCCCAAGAATGAAGAACACACGGTTACGCCATGCTGAATATTATGGAATGACCGAAACGTTAGATAAGCTTTTTGCAGAAAGTAAAGAAAGCAAACAATTTACGAATCTAATGTCGATTATTACTTCAGACGATAACATTCTACTCGCTTACCGTAATATTAAGCGAAATAACGGAAGTGCTACGGCAGGTGAAGACAAAGTTACAATCAATGATATCGAAAAACTGAGTACTAACGAGTTCATTGCCATTGTAAAGAAACGATTCGTACATTATAATCCTCGAAAAGTTAAACGGGTGGAAATTCCAAAACCTAATGGAAAAATCAGACCGTTAGGAATACCTTCTATGTGGGATAGAATAGCACAACAATGTATCTTACAAGTTTTAGAACCGATATGTGAAGCTAAATTCTATAAATACAGTTTCGGTTTCCGACCAACCAAATCTGCCGAGAATGCAATTTCTGCTTGTGCAGGACGGATTAACAATAACAAAATGCAATATGTTGTGGATGTTGATCTTCAAGGTTTCTTTGATGAAGTAAAACATTCAAAACTAATGCAACAAATATGGACTATGGGCATCCGAGATAAGCAGTTACTAGTTATTATTCGGAAGATGCTTAAAGCTCCAGTTGTCCTACCAGACGGTAAAATTGTTTATCCGAAAAAGGGAACCCTGCAAGGTGGCATACTTTCTCCGTTATTAGCTAATATCAACCTAAATGAATTTGACTGGTGGATTGCGAATCAATGGGAAAGTAAGAAATGTCGAAACATTAATGACCACCTTGTAAAGAAAACGGGACTGTATAGTCATCAATATAGATATGAGCAATTGCGTAAAACTTCTAAACTGAAAGAAATGTACATTGTACGCTATGCTGACGACTTTAAAATTTTTACGACAACACGCTCCAACGCCAATAAAATATTTATGGCTAGTAGAATGTGGTTGGAAGAACGGCTAAATCTTCCGATTTCCGAAGAGAAATCTCAAATCACAAACCTGAAAAAGAAAAGCAGTGAATTTCTTGGGTTTGAATTGAAGATGGAACGTAAAGGAACCGACCGTTTTGGACGTAAAAAGTTTGTCTGTCAGTCCCATATAGCAGAAAAAGCACGAACGAGGATTAAAAAGCAACTCAAAGACCAAATCAAACTTATGCAAAAAGCTCCAAGTGGAACTGACCTAATCAAAAACGCTCAGATCTACAATAGTATGGTTATTGGCATTCATAACTATTACCAAATCGCAACACAGGTAAATGAAAGTCTGATGCCAATACAATACCAACTGACGTTAGTTGAACGTAATAGGTTGAAACAATTTTCGCTTAAGAAAACATCTAACTATCCAATCAAAGACAAAGGAATTAAGCCTTATTTAAAATCAAAAATGACCAGATATATTAATGGGTATCCCATCATACCAATTGGATTTGTCAAAACAAAAAATGCGTTAATGCCTAAAAATGGTGTAAATAAATTCACCAAAGAAGGACGGGAATTGATGCATCAGGAACAAAAAGCTGTCCCGGACTGGAAAGTGCAATGGATTAGGAAACACCCAGTCGCAAACGGACGAGCATCAGTAGAGTTTAATGACAATCGAATTTCACTTTTCATTGCTCAAAATGGTATGTGTGCGGTAACTGGGGAAGAATTAATTCTGACTGAAATGGACTGCCATCATAAGACGTTATGGAATGTCACAAAAGACGACAGCTACTCCAACCTAGTGCTAATAACTAGGGATGTCCATCGGCTAGTACATTCAACAGAAAGCGAAATTATCCAGAAATATATCAGGCCACTCAACTTAAATAAGGAACAGTTGGTTAAGATAAACAAACTGCGTCTACTGATTGGGAACAAAGCAATTACAAATGGGGATTACTAATAATTGAAACAAGATTGAGGAAAATGAAATAAATAGACATTCGATGGAACGCCGTGTGCGATGAAAGTTGCACGCACGGTGTGAAGCGGGGGAAAAGGCGGAGGTAACTTCAAAGCCCTACCTATCGCTATCGAGCGGGGACGCGACGCCGAGCCGGGAAGACATCGAAGTGTCGGAGCGCTTGGTCGAAGCGGGCAACATCGTCGGGATCGCTTGCCTCGACCACGTCATTATCGGTGAGGATCATTATGTCAGTATGAAGCAACGTGGGTATATGAACGGGTGAAATTAGGAGACGTTTCCCATATCCCTCTTGAAGTTTGGTATACTAACGGACGAGGTGTTCGTATGGAGAAACTAGTTTGGATTGTTATGATTGGAATCGCGCTAGCCGCGAGTTTTGTTCCGCTCGAGCCGTTCGCGTTGTCGCTCGTCGTTTTCGCGTTGTTCGTCTTTGTGAGTATGGCGCTATTTCAACAGTTTTCAAAAGACGGGCATTGGCTTGACCGCTACCCGCCGCTCGTCGGCGTCGGTGTCGGAATTGTGTCGCTCATCGTCTACATCGGTCTGTTCATCGCCTGGGTAAATGCGTCAGGAGACAGTCAAGTGTGGCGTGTCATCCCGCAACTCATCTTCGTTTACGTCGGGATTTATTTGTTCACCGCGACGATGGCGAGCTTTTTGGCGGGTGCGACGCGCGAGCGACCGTCCCGTTTCTTTCGGCCGATCCTCATCTTTTCGGTCGTCTTTTACGCGGCAATGCTGTTGCTGCCGCTCCAACCCGGTCTTTAAATGATCGGTTCATCTAAGCAGACGCCTTCAGACGTCTGCTTTTTGATTTGCGTTTTTTTTGAAAAGCAGGCACACTAATATACGGTGGAACAGGACTGAGATGAAGGGGATTGTAAATAACCTGTAATCGATTGAACGTTTTCAAACATGATTTTTCCGTTATAATAATAATTAGTGTAATCAGGAGAGGGGCAGTACGTATGTTTCGTAGTTTTAACCGAGAAATCGGAATCGACCTTGGAACGGCAAATACGCTCGTTTATGTAAAAGGTCAAGGAATCGTTGTTCGTGAACCGTCCGTAGTGGCGTTCCGTACAGATACAGGTAGAATTGAGGCCGTAGGTAATCAGGCCAAAGATATGATTGGACGTACGCCGGGGAACGTCACGGCACGCCGTCCGATGAAAGATGGGGTTATCGCTGACTTCGAAACGACTGCAACGATGATCAAATATTTCATGGAGCAAGCACAAAAATCGAAGAGCGGGTTGTTCTCATCGAAGACGAACGTCATGATCTGTGTGCCAAGTGGCATCACGTCAGTTGAAAAACGTGCGGTTGAAGATGCGGCCAAGCAAGCAGGCGCTCGCGAAGCGTACACGATTGAAGAACCGTTCGCGGCAGCAATCGGCGCCGGTCTCCCAGTTTGGGAACCAACAGGCTCGATGGTCGTCGATATCGGTGGCGGTACGACCGAAGTCGCAGTGATCTCACTCGGCGGCATCGTGACAAGCCAGTCGATCCGTGTCGGTGGTGACGAAATGGACGACGCCATTATTCGTTACATTAAAAACAAATACAACCTCATGATCGGGGAACGTACGTCAGAAGCGCTCAAGATGGAAATCGGTTCGGCCCGCATCGACGAGTCGAACGAAAACGAAACGATGGAGATCCGCGGACGCGACCTCGTGACCGGTCTTCCGAAACAGATCGAAGTAGGGGCAGTTGAAGTGTGCGAGGCGCTTTCAGACACGGTAGACGCGATTCTAGCCGGTGTGAAACAAACGCTCGAACAAACACCTCCAGAACTCGCAGCCGACGTCATGGACCGCGGCATCGTCCTGACAGGCGGCGGCGCGCTCCTTAAAAACTTGGACGGTGTTATCTCTGATGAGACGCACATCCCGACACTCATTGCGGATGAACCGCTCGATTGCGTTGCGATCGGGACTGGAAAATCTCTTGAAATGATGGACGTCCTCCGTTCAAAATCAGGCATCTCGTCACGCCGATGAAAGGTGTTAAACGATGAGCCGGTTTGTACGCAATAAAAAGCTCATCATCACGCTGATCGGTATCATCTTATTTCTCGTCATTTTAGGGGTTTCGATTCGAGGACGGTCGGAATCTGCCTGGTACCAAGACGTCACGCGTGATGTGGTCGGAACGTTCCAACGGGTGTTCACGGTGCCGATCGGCTGGATGGATAGTACCGTGTCCTCGATTTCGAACGTCCGTGAAATTTATGAAGAGAACCGTGAATTGAAGCAACATTTGACGAAATACGCCGAAGTGTCCGTCGAAGCTGACGACCTGCGCCGTGAGAACGAGGAGTTGCGTCAAATGGTCGAGGCGGGCGAAAGCTCGCTCCGTGACTTTGATTTGATTCCGGCCGAGGTCATCGGGCGCACGCCGAACGACTGGCAGCGCTATGTGACGATCAACGTCGGGCAAGAACGCGGCGTTGAAAAAGGCATGGCCGTGACGGCCGCTGGCGGCATGGTCGGACGCGTCATTCAAACGAGCGCCTATACGTCACAAGTTCAGCTCCTGAGCGACAACAACCGGACGAACAACGTCTCGGCGGTCGTCAAAGATGCGGACGGTAAGGCGGCGTACGGAACGATCGACGGCTTCGACAGCGAGACGAACGAACTCTTTTTCACAAAGGTTTCGAACAGCGTCAAGTTGAAAGAAGGCGAGATCGTCTCGACGTCAGGGCTCGGCGGACGTTATCCGGCCGGTCTCGTCATCGGTAAGGTGAAGTCGATCGAGACCGATGAATATGGTGTGTCTCAAGTTGCCCGCATCACGCCAGAGGCGGACTTCAACGAGTTCTCGCAAATGTTTGTCATCGATCGAACGCTAGACGAACCGTTTTTGACGGGTCCCGAGGAAGGAGGAGCAGCGGGTGAGTAACATGAAAGTGTTCATCGCCCTGTTCCTCCTCTTTCTTATTGAAGGGACATGGGCTGCCATCTTTTCATGGCACTACGCGACGCCGTTCGTGTATTTGACGTTGATTGGGTTAATGTACGTCGGTTTGTATGGCCGGTTTGAGTCGGCACTCGGATTCGGTCTCGTATTCGGGTTGTTGTATGACATCGTCTACACCGACTTGCTCGGAATTTACTTATTTACTTTTTCACTCATTCCTCTCTTAGTCAGCTTCGTGTTAAAATATATAGGTGAGAACTTCTTCTCGGTCGTCATCACGTTCACGTTCATGATCCTCGTCTTCTCCTTCGGGATATACGGTATCATGGCAGCGGTCGGTGGGACGACCATGACCATACAAACACTATTAGTTGAACAGATTCCAGGGACGCTCGTCGTCAATGTGATCGCCATCGCGATTCTTTATTATCCGATGACGCGATACGTGGCGGTGCGCCCTGTAGCGAAAAGAGGGTAGCCATGATGGAGCGTAAACGACACATTACGATAAAAGGACATCGCAACGGTATTGCAATCCACTTCAATCCACGGAGTGGCGTCGATGAGGTGCTCGGAGAGCTTGAGGCCACGTTACAAGAAATGGAGCCGCCCTCTGGGGAGATTGCACTCAAGTTGCACGCGGGTACTCGTTATTTGGACGAGGAGCTGTCACGTCAAATTCGTGAAGTCGTTGCTCGTCATGGCGTTTTTTATATCGAGGAGCTGTCGAGCGAGGTCATGTTGACCGAAGAGGCGAAAGCGACTTACGGGAAAAAGACGTTCCATTATCATAGCGGGACGATCCGCAGCGGGCAAGTGCTCTCATTTGAGGGTTCGGTGCTCATTATCGGCGACGTCAATCCGGGGTCTGAAGTTCGGGCGACAGGAAGTATCTATTGTTTAGGCACGATACGAGGAAATGTCCGGGCCGGTGTCGAAGGATGGGAGGACGCAGTCATTACCGCAAGTCTGTTGCATCCGCTGTTTCTAGCGATCGGTGAGCACGTGCTCACGCCAGACGACGATACCGAGATGCCAGAGATCGAGATGGGCTGCGCGTATCAGACGAATCATGGCATTGAAATGACGCGTCTCCGCCAAGTCATGTCAGGGCTTAAAGACGCATATGCAATGGAATTACAGAGAGGGTGAGTTTGATGGAGCAAGTAGTAGAGCCTGTACATACAGCAAAAGAAGTGAAGAAAGGTCGGGCCATCGTCGTGACGTCGGGGAAAGGTGGCGTCGGCAAGACGACGACGACCGCTAACCTCGGGACGGGTCTCGCATTGTCCGGACACTCGGTCTGTCTCGTCGATACGGACATCGGTCTACGGAACTTGGATATCATCCTAGGACTCGACAACCGGAGCATCTATAACCTCGTCGACGTCATCAACGGGCAGTGCAAGTTGCCCCAAGCGCTCGTCCGTGACAAACGGTTTGAAGAGATGTATCTGCTGCCGGCGGCCCAGTCAAAAGACAAGACGTCGGTCCAACCGGAGCAAGTCAAAGAGATCATCGACCAGTTGAAGACGGAATATGATTTCGTCTTGATCGACTGCCCGGCCGGTATCGAGCAAGGGTTCATGAACGCCATCGCCGGCGCCGACGAGGCTATCGTCGTGACGACGCCTGAGAAGGCGGCCGTCCAAGACGCGGACCGCATCATCGGTATGCTCGAACAAGCGGAACACGTCGCGCCGCCTAAACTCATCGTCAACCGCGTGAAGAATCATCTCGTCGCATCGGGCGACATGCTCGACATCGATGACATCATGCGCATCCTGTCGATCGACCTGCTCGGCGTCGTCGTCGATGATGAAGAAGTCATCGCCGCGGCAAACCGAGGTGTCCCGGTGACGATGAACCCGGACAATAACGCCGGACAAGCGTATCGCAACATCACGCGCCGTATTCTCGGTGAGTCGGTGCCGCTCATGTCCATCCAGACGGACCAACAACCGACCGGATTTTGGGCACGATTGCTATTGAAGTTTGGAATGAAAAAAGCCTAAGGCAACGAAAGTTGCCTTTTTGTGTCGAAAGGAGTGCTCGTATGAAACTCATCTATGAACGGACCCCGTCGATCGAGCGGGCCATGCTCGTCGACGGCGAGCGTCTGCTTGAAGTCGAGGAGCGCTTTGTCGACCAGCTCTCGGTCGGGACGATCCTTGAAGCTGCGATCGAGCGGATCCATCCGTCACTCGGCGCCGCCTTCCTCGTCAACGGCGAGACGACGTTTTTCTTGCCGATCGCCGAGACGCTCCGGGCGCTCGCTGTCTACCCGGAAGTACTGGGCATCGGTCAGGCGGCCGTCGTCGGGGAGAAACGTCTCGTCCAAGTGACGAAAGAGGGCATCGGGGGCAAGCACCACAAAGTGACCGAGAACATTCGGTTCGGAGGGCGCTATCTCGTCTACTTCCCGTATGGACGGCGCCAGTTGTTCAGCCGTAAGCTCGACCTCGCTACGCAGGACCGGTTATCGAAAGTGTTCACGCTCAATGAGGCGGAAGGTGTGTTGTTCCGGACCGAATCAGGACAAGCCAGTCCCGAGGCGCTTCGCGAGGAGCTGGCCTTGTTGCGGGCCCGGGCTACTGACGTCGAGACGGCGCGCCGCGGTCAAGACGAACTGCTCTGTGAGCAGTTCGTCCGGCGCCATTCGGTCGAGTCGGTACTGTTGAACGATAAAGAGGCGCAAGAACGTTTGAAGCGGCTCGACGTCCCGGTCGAACGCCACGTCGGCAAAGGCCGGATGAAAGAAGCCGCGCGTTTAGACACAGCGATCGAGAAGCTCGAGAACCGTGTCGTCTGGCTCGAAGGCGGGTCTTACGTCTTGGTCGAACAAGTCGAGACGATGACCGTCATCGACGTCAACAGCGGCAAGAACGTCGCCGTCAAAGATAAAGGGCGCGCCGCCGACACGATCAATGAGGCGGCACTGTATGCGGTTATGGAACAGCTCCGCCTACGCAATATCGGCGGCATGGTCGTCATCGACTTTTTACGCGGGTCAAAAGATGGACAAGACCGACTTTTGAAACGAATGAAAGAACTCGGGGCCCGTGACCCACGTCGTGTCGAAGTGTACGGCTTCACACGGATGGGACTGTTCGAACTATCGCGCGAGCGGACCGGACGTTCGATTCAAGACCGGATGACGTATAACGGTGCACCGTCGAAGCTGGCCGTGTTCTCACGGCTTGAGCGCACGCTCATGGAGCTAGACGGAAAACAGGAGGCGGTCGTACTGTCGCTTCCTTCGAAGTGGCAAGACGGGGCCTGGGACGCGTCAGGTCTTCATGTGTTCTTTATAGAAGGAGAGCCCGACGTCGCTTTTCATGGTACACTCGAGGAATGTGAGAACTTCGTATCTCGTCATTGACAAGCTTCGCGCGAGAGTGGTAATATCTATAACGTTAGTTCGTTTGGAAGCACCCAAATGGCTACAACCGCACAGAACGGGTTGAAACGGTTTCGCCCTGCCCTGGATGGCGAGTCTGAGTTTAATAAGGAGGTGCACGTATATGTACGCAATCATCAAAACTGGTGGTAAGCAAATCAAAGTTGAAGCAGGTCAAGAGATCTACATCGAAAAACTCGATGCTGATGTCGAGGGTACTGTAGAATTCGGTGAAGTTCTTTTCGTTGGTGGTGACGATGTTAAAGTCGGAGCTCCATTCGTAGAGGGCGCTAAAGTAGTAGCAACTGTCGTTAAACACGGTCGCGCGAAAAAGATCACTGTCTTCAAAATGAAAGCTAAGAAAAACTACCGTCGTAAGCAAGGTCACCGTCAGCCTTACACGAAAGTTCGCATCGAGAAAATCGAAGCGTAATTTCTATGATTCAAGTAACGGTCAGACGAGACGAGACGAAGTCGATTCGTTCCGTCGAAGTGACAGGTCACGCCAACTTTGCTGAACCCGGTTCTGACTTAGTGTGTGCCGGCGTTTCCGCTATCATTTTTGGGGCGTATAACGCTGTTGAGGTACTCGCAGGCCAGTCGCTTCTTGTAGAAATGGCAGACAAAACAGAGGGTGGTTACTTTTATGTCGAGACATATCCTGAACTATCACCGCAGGATATGACTCGCACCCAGCTGTTATTAGAAGGGATGCTCGTGCAACTAGACACGATCGCCCAAAGTTACGGTGATTATATCCAAATTGAACAATAGGAGGTGGACCTCATGTTACAATTGAACCTTCAGTTCTTCGCATCGAAAAAAGGAGTTGGATCGACTAAAAACGGTCGTGACTCGATTTCGAAACGCCTCGGCGCTAAACGCGCTGACGGACAGACAGTTTCAGCTGGATCGATTCTCTACCGTCAACGCGGTACGAAAATTCACCCAGGTGAAAACGTCGGCCGTGGTGGCGACGACACATTGTTTGCTAAAGTTGACGGCGTAGTACGCTTCGAGCGTCTTGGTCGCGACAAGAAACAAGTGAGCGTTTACCCAGTTGCGTAAGTAGAACCACGCAAAAGACTCTAGCCACTTATTTGGTTAGAGTCTTTTTTACTAGGAGAGGATCAAATGGACTCACAGGCAACGCTGAAATTATTATCGACCGTCCGTCACGAATGGATGAATCGGCTTCAGATGATCTCCTTGTATGCGGCGCTCGAGCCTGATAGACTCGAGGAGCTGTACGAACGTTATCGTCAGCACGCCGACGAGGAGAGTGCGCTCGTTCGCTTAAATATGCCGGCGACTAGTCTCGTCATCATACAGGCGAATTGGGAAGGGCGGTTGACCTATAAGGTATCGACCGACCGTGCGTCGTTGGACGACGCACGCGTGGCGGATAAACTTGTCCGTCTTCTGTCAGGAACGGATGGACCGATTCATGTGACGTTCACGGACGGACTGGCGGTTCGCGTCTTCGGCAACGTGCCGGGAGATGTGTTCACGTCAGACGAAGTGCACGAACAGACTGTAGAATGTTCTACGTTTCGTTTAAAAGGAGGGAATTAAATGTTTGTCGATCAGGTGAATATTTTTGTAAAAGCTGGAGACGGTGGTAAAGGAATGGTCGCGTTCCGTCGCGAGAAGTATGTTCCAGACGGTGGACCAGCAGGTGGTGACGGTGGTCACGGTGGCGACGTCGTCTTTGAAGTAGAAGAAGGATTACGGACGCTCGTTGATTTCCGCTTCTCGAAGAAGTTCATCGCCTATAACGGTGAAAAAGGAATGTCGAAAGGGATGCACGGACGTAAAGCGAAGCCGCTCGTCGTCAAAGTCCCGCCAGGCACAATCGTCTTCGATTCAGTGACGGATACTGTCATTGCCGACCTTACCGAGCACGGCCAACGGGCCACGATCGCTAAAGGCGGCCGCGGTGGACGCGGAAACTGTCGATTTGCGACACCGTCGAACCCGGCACCAGAAATCGCTGAAAACGGGGAACCGGGCCAAGAGCGCGAGTTGCGTCTTGAACTGAAACTCCTCGCCGACGTCGGTCTCGTCGGATTCCCGTCAGTCGGGAAATCGACGCTCTTGTCGGTCGTCTCATCGGCACGTCCGAAAATCGGAGCGTACCACTTCACGACGATCACACCGAACCTCGGTGTCGTTAAAACAGCTGACGACCGTGACTTCGTCATGGCCGACCTTCCTGGACTTATCGAAGGTGCGAGCCAAGGCATCGGTCTCGGTCACCAGTTCTTGCGTCATATCGAACGGACGAAAGTCATCGTCCATATGATCGATATGAGTGGGATCGAAGGACGTGACCCGTTTGAAGACTACACGACGATCAACCGTGAGCTCGAGTCGTACAATTTACGTCTCCTCGAGCGTCCACAGATTGTCGTCGCCAACAAGATGGATATGCCGGATGCGCCAGAACTTCTTAAAGAGTTCCAACAGAAAGTCGGCGATGACGTCAAAGTCTTCCCGATCTCGGCACTCGCGAAAGAAGGACTTCGCAACTTGCTCATCGAAGTAGCTAATCTCGTCGACGCGACACCTGAATTCCCACTCGAAGAGCTCGAAGCGAAAACAGCCACACCACGTGTCGTCTATCGTTACGAGAAGGAAGAGAAAGGGTATCAGATTCATGTCGATGAGTACCAACGCTTCGTGATCACGGGGCCACGCATCGAGAAGCTATTCAAGATGACGAACTTCGATCACGATGACTCGATCAAACGATTCGCCCGTCAGATGCGTCAAATGGGCGTCGATGAGGACCTTCGTAAGCTAGGTGCTCAAGATGGCGACGTCGTTGCGATCTCTGACTTTGAATTCGAATTTGTCGAATAATCTTTTAAATAGGAAATGGAGTGTGAAGTAAACGTGGACCCTGTGCCCTCGTCTAGTTTAATTCTTTATGCAGTTCTAGTATTTTTGTCAGCTTTCTTCTCTTCAGCAGAGACCGCGCTCTCGAGCGTGAACCGCGTCCGGATGATCCGGATGAGTGAAGACGGGGACAAGGGCGCCAAACGCGTCCTCCACCTCGTCGACCGGTTTGACGATACGCTCTCGACGATCCTCGTCGGGAACAACATCGTCAACATTGGTGCCGCGACCGTTTCGACGGCGATCGCCACGAGTATCTTCTCGGGTGGAACCGGCTTGATTGTCTCGACGTTCGCGACGACCGTTGTCATCTTGATCTTCGGTGAGATCTTGCCGAAATCACTCGCCAAAGAATTCGCTGAAAAGTATTCACTTTTGATCAGCGGAATCTTGTTGTTCCTTGTTAAAATCCTGAAGCCGGTCACGATGATCTTTACAGGTCTCAAGCGCTTGACGCTTCGCATGATCGGGATGGCCGACAAAGAACCGTCGGTGACGGAAGAAGAGTTGAAAGTGCTCGTCGATATGGGTGAAGAAGAAGGAGTCCTCGGTGAGAAAGAAGCCGAACTGGTGCATAGCGCCTTCTCTTTCAACGACATCACCGTCGATGACGTGTTGACGCCGCGGATCGACATCCTCGCCGTCGATATCGACGATACGCTCGAAGAGGTCAAAGACACGATCTTTAGCGGGGGGCATTCTCGTCTCCCGGTGTATAAAGACTCGATCGACAACGTCATCGGGGTGTTGTCGGAACGTGACTTCCTTCGCTCGATGATGCGAGATGAAGTGACGGATATCCGTTCACTCATCCGTCCGCTCACGTACGTGTCACCACAGACAAAATTGATCGAACTGCTTCCAATTCTGCAGCAAAAACAATCACACATGGCTGTCGTCCTCGATGAGTTTGGTGGGACGGCTGGTCTCATCACGCTCGAGGATATGCTTGAAGAGCTCGTCGGCGATATTTGGGACGAGCACGACGAATCGATCGTCTACTTGAGACGGCTTCGAGACGGCGTATACGAGTGTATGGCCGACATGGACGTCGATCAGTTCGCTGACGAGATGGGGATTAAAGAACCTGAAGTAGATGCCAACACAATGGGTGGTTGGATCGTCGAGCTGCTCGGCGACATCCCAGAGAAAGGTGCGCGTGTCACGTATGACGACATGACGTTCACCGTTCTCCACGTCGAAAAACGACGCATTCGCAAACTGTTAGTCGAAACGAGTCAATCCGAATCGGCTGAACAGGCATAAGAAAAGGAGATCGCCACGTGGCGATCTCCTTTTTGTTTAGACGGTATGGTGGCGCTCGACGCGCTCGAGCAACTCGTAAGGACGAACCTTATAGATTGCGTGCGGGATGTACGTCGGGTCGATCGCATCAATGAGACGCATCTGGAAGTGGTCACGTTTGATGTAGTCCGACACGTTCGACGCATCGATCGGGAAGAAGCCTACCTCGTGTGTCTCGCCTGCTTGCGGACGAAGGTCGCCCGAGACGTAACGCCCATGGAACGAGACGCAGAGGACGCGTGACGACACGTTTTGATAGATCCCGATGATGCCGTCGATCTCGATGTCGGCCCCGGTCTCTTCTTTCACTTCACGATGGATCGCATCGATGATCGATTCGTGTTCTTCGACCTGTCCGCCCGGCATCTCGTACGTGTCGCTCCGGTGCGTGTTTTTGACGAGCAGCACCTCGCCGTCATCGTTCGTGATGTAGGCGGTCACGGAGACGATCGTGCGCGGCGGGGTGTAGTGCCCGGTCGGCATCATGAACTCTTCGCTCGACTTGATGTACAAGTCTTTCCCGAGACGGGCCCGCTTCTTCATCGCCTCGCGACGGAGTGCGCTCGAGCGGTAATCGCGTTCGACTTGTTCATAGTGCTCACGGTCGCGGTATTCCCAAAGTGCCATGACCTCGGTTTGGTCCTCGGTCACCCAACGGCCGACGAGCCGTGCGCCGTGCGATACCTGAATCGGATACAGGTATGTATGGAAAAACTCAGTGAATTCTTGCAAGCGTTCGGGACGGATCGTATACGTTTTTCGACGATGGAACATGAAAATTCCTCCTTTGACGGTTGCTGTCTCTGTGCTTTAGAAATAGATTGATTTCCTCACTATGACGTATTCGCCATACGTATCAGTTTACCCTCTATTTAAAAAAAGTCAGCCCGAACTTTTGTTCAGGCTGACTTTTTCATGAAGTTCGGATGTGAGCGGATATAGCGGGCGACAAAGAAGATGCCGATGCCGAGCCCGATATAAGGAAACAGGCCGTGTGTGTATTCGCCGATATATCGCCAATTACTGCCGAGCATCATGCCGACTTTGACGAAGACGAACGACCAGATCGCGAAGACGATCGTTGTCATCGTCAGGAATTTACGGAACGACAACCGCATCACGCCGGCGCTGATGGCGAACAATTGACGCCAAATCACGCTGAGGCAGACGATCCACGCCCCGTACTTCTCAAACCACGACTCGGCTTGAAGCTGTTTCTCCTGCTTGATCCGAAACGAGCGATACAATCGCAGGGCGACCGGTCGTCCGCCGTAGCGGCCAATCCCATACAATGCGACCTGGGTCACGACGAAAGCCGACCAAGCGAGCAAAAAGATGAACAGGAATGACGCGTCAAGGGAACCGACGAGATAACCGCCGTATGCGAGGACGAGCTCGTTTGGGATGACTTGGATGAAGATGCCGAGCGGGATACTGAAGACGCCGCATCCGGCCAAGAGTTGCTCGAGGAAGTGCCACATGACAGATCACTCCTTTCAATACGTAGTAGGGAATTTGTTCCATCCATCAGTATAACGGACAAACTAGGAAAGCAAAAGAAAAGATGTCACAAAGGCGTGACATCTTTTAGTCGAGTTCGGAAACGAGCACGCCGAGGCGCTCAAGTTCAGAGACGGCGGCATCGATCGCTTCCGCACTGTCGGCTTCGAGCGTGTGAATGTGCAGCCCACCCGTCAAATGGGACAGTGGGGCAGCCTGGTTGGCCTCGACGCGTTCGAGGAAGGCCCGGACGTCGCGCCGGCTCTTCACCATCAACTGACCAGTCAGCGACCCGTAGACGGGGTGATCGATGATGACGTCACGAATCGTGACACCTTCGTCGACGATGGCGTTCATCTCGGCTTCCATGTCCTCGGCTTCGTGCCGACAGACGATTTTTCGTGTGTAGGCGGACGGTGATGCCTCGCCGGGTAGATAGACATAGCCGCGGGCGGTCGCGACGATTTGGTGGCCTTTCGCCTTCAAGAGCGACAAGTCTTGGACGATGACTTGGCGGCTGACCGCGACGCGGCGGGCGAGCTCGGAACCGGTGATCGGTTCCGTACTCGCTTCAATCAATTCCAATAAAGTGCGCCGGCGTTCTTCACCGGCTAAACGTTTGTTCATGGTGTTCAACTCTCCTTGCTAAAGTGACGATGGCATCGGCGAGTGCCGCCGTGGCTTCGGCGGTTGTCTGTTCGCCGAAGGAAATCCGGACGAGCCCGTGGCAGGCGCTCGTCTCATAGCCGAGTGATTCGAGCATGCGGTTCGGTCCGTTTTGACCGGCCCGGCAAGCCGAGCCGGCCGACACTTGGAAGCCGAGTGCGTCGAGTTCGGTCATCCACCATTGGCCGTCCCGTTTGTCCGAGACGAATGAGAGGATGGCCGGACTTTGGTCGTCGAACTCGAGCCAGTCAACATGTGACGATGTCTTCTCTTTCAAGATAGCACGAAACGCTAAGAAATTTCTTTCGTGACGTGTCCGATTCTCGTGCCGATTGGTGAACGCCTTGACGAACGCAGAGATGCCGGGCACGTCAATCGTCCCGGGACGGATGCCGTACTGATGGTGACCCGGGTAGTAGGGTGGAGGCAATAGACGTTCCATATAGAGACCGCCGACTCCTTTCGGCCCGCCGACTTTATGGGCGCTGAACGAGTAAGCGTCGATCCCGTCGACCGAGACCGGTATTTTTCCGAGCGCTTGTACTCCGTCGATATGGAGCAGTACTTTCTTATATTTAAGTTTACAGAGGATGTTATGGAGCGGCAAAATCCAGCCGGTGTCCGAGTTGACGTGCTGAAACGTGACGAGTCCGATATCACGATCGAGCAAGTGGAGGAACTTGTCGTGGTCGAACTGGCCGTCTTTCAGCTTGAGGCGATGGACGATCACACCTTCAGCTTCCCACTCGTCGAGGAGGAGCGAGACCGAGTCGTGCTCTTGCCAGGACGTGATGACCTCGCTGCCTTTCATGCGTTTGCGCAGACTCGTCAGCGCGATGTAATTGCTTTCCGAGCCGCTCCCGGTAAACAACAGCTTCCCTCTCAGCATATCGAGACCGAGCGCCTGCTTGACGAGCCGGCGCGCCTCTGTCAAATAGTCCTCGGCTATGAACCCATGCGTATGAAGCGACGAGGGATTGCCGGGGACGCCTTTGGCCATGGCGACGTAATGGTCAAGGGCGGCTTGGGTCATCGGGTGTGTCGCCGCGTAGTCAAAGTAACCGTTCATCGAAGTATCCCCTTTTCTCATGTTGTCTTCTTCACAAAATTATGCGAAACTAGTTTACAAGTCAACATTACATATGAAATACAGGTGATATACAGATGTCTTTACAGTTAAAACAAGTCGATGTTTTGATTATCGGGGCGGGGTTGGCCGGGGTCACGGTGGCACTCCATTTGCCGGAGACGTACCGCATCCTCCTCGTCTCAAAACGTGACGTGACCGCCTCGAACTCTGACCTCGCCCAAGGCGGGATTGCGAGTTCATATTTGGAGCCGTCGAGTCTCGATCACGCACACGATACGCTCGTCGCTTCCAAGATGACGGCGCAAGCGGACCGGGTCATCACGCTCGTCGAGGACGGCCGTGGTGTCGTTTCAGAGATGGAGCGGTTCGGTGTCGTGTTCGACCGGGACGAGTCCGGGTATAAGATCGGCCGAGAAGGTGCCCACGGGAAACATCGGATCTACCACGTCGGTGGTGACGAGACGGGACGTCATGTGATGACCGCGTTACGAGAACGGCTCCCGCAAAACGTTGAAGTGATGGAACACGTCTTGATCGACGGACTGACAAAAACGGGCGGCCGAGTCGTCGGTGCGACCGGTTTCCAAGGTGACGAACGAATCCATATTCAAGCGGGCGCGGTCGTCTTGGCGACAGGTGGCATCGGCGGGCTCGTCGATTGGACGTCGAACTGTCGGGCCGTGACGGGGGATGGACTCGTCTTGGCGAGCGCTGCCGGTGCCGAACTTTCCAACTTGACCGAGATCCAGTTTCATCCGACACTGCTAGCGGTCGAGACGCCGCACCTCGTGACCGAGGCGCTGCGAGGTGAGGGCGCGGAACTCGTCGATGAGGACGGGTGTCACGTGATGCGGCACCATCCGCTAGGCAGTCTGGCGCCCCGTGATGAAGTGGCGGCCGTGCTCACGCGTCACTGCGGCCCGGTCTATCTCGATACGAGTCGCGTCAAAGACATTGCGGCAAGGTTCCCGAAATTGTGGGCGACGTGTCAGGCCGAACGGATCGACGTCGCTCGCATCCCGGTCCGGCCGGGTCTGCATTTTCATATGGGCGGGGTGCGGGTCGATGAAACCGGGTCGACGGGTGTGGCCGGGCTTTACGCGGTCGGTGAAGTCGCCGACACGGGTGTTCACGGGATGAACCGGTTGGCTTCTAATTCACTACTTGAATGCTGGGTGTTCGGAAAACGGGTCGCCGCATCGGTGCGACTTGAAGAAGGGCCGTTCACGGTGACTGAAGTGACCGCTTATGAGTTATCGAAGGAGGCGTTTCAAGCGTATCGTCGGCGATTAGGCAACTGGCTGACAATCTCGCCTGAGTTTGGAGAAATGAGAAGTTTCTTAGAAAATACCCAACAACTGGCACGGACGAAACACGTGACAAGACAATTGGCAGAACGAACATTACAACTTGAGGCGGGCCGGATTTTAGCACGCGCCTTTATGAGAACGGAGGAGTTCCATGAACAGAACGTTACTGCGCGAACAGCTCACACAATTTCTAAATGAGGATATCGGATTTGGAGACGCCTCGAGCGCGCTCATCGACCCGATCGACGTGGCGACAGCCGTCGTCACCGCCAAGGCGGACGGGGTCTTCTCCGGTGTTGACGTCGTGATGGAACTCGCGGCGATGCAACGGCTTGTCGTCGAACAGTGCCGTGACGATGGGACGGATTTGAAAAAAGGGGACGTCATGTTCGCTTTGCGCGGCAAGACGCGGACGATCCTCGAGACGGAACGGATACTGCTCAACCTTGTGCAACATATGTGCGGCATCGCCACGCTGACAAGGCGCTGTGTCGAGGCGCTCGCCGACCCATCGATCCGGGTCACCGACACACGGAAGACGACGCCGGGACTGCGGATGCTTGAAAAATACGCCGTCCGATGTGGTGGGGGATACAACCATCGGCTGCGTCTCGACGACGCCGTCATGATCAAAGACAACCATATTGCGGCACTCGGGGGCATCACGCGGGCCATCGAAACGGCGAGAACTCAAAACGGGCATACGACACCGATCGAAGTCGAGGTCGAGACGATCGAGCAGTTGCGTGAGGCGATCGCGGCAAGTCCTGACATCATCATGCTCGATAACCGGTCACCGGAAGAGTTGAAGGCGTGGGTTGCGCTCGTGCCGTCCCACATCACGACGGAAGCGTCGGGTGGGATCACTGTCGACACAATCGCCGCCTACCGCGGTACGGGCGTCGACGTCATCTCGGTCGGACAGTTGACGAATTCGGTGACGGCTCTCGATTGCAGCTTAAATCTTAAAGGAGGGGTCAAATATGCAGTTACTCGGAACGATGCCAGCACAATACGCTAATATGACGATCGAACAGATGGAAGCGCGGATCGAAGCCATTAAAGCACGGCTCGGCAGCCGGCTGTTTCTACCGGCACATCACTATCAAAAGGATGAGGTCGTCCAGTTCGCGGACGCGACCGGAGATTCGCTCCAGCTCGCACGACTCGCCGAACAAATGAATGGGGCCGAGTTTATTGTCTTTTGCGGCGTCCATTTCATGGCCGAGACGGCCGACATGCTGACACGCGACGACCAACTCGTCATCTTGCCGGACATGCGGGCCGGTTGTTCGATGGCGGATATGGCCGATATCGACCAGACCGAGATTGCTTGGGAGGAATTGACCGACTTGTTCGGTGACGACATCATCCCGATCACGTATGTCAATTCGACGGCAGCCATCAAGGCGTTCGTCGGAAAGAACGGCGGTGCGACCGTCACGTCGTCAAACGCACACGACATCGTCCGTTGGGCACTCGAGACTGGCGAACGGATTATGTTCTTGCCAGATCAACACCTAGGGCGCAACACGGCGTTTGATCTCGGTGTGCCGCTGGCGGCGATGGCCGTCTGGGACCCGCTTCGTGAGCGTCTCGACTACAAGGGCGACATCGAAGACGTACGGGTCATCCTCTGGAAAGGGCATTGTTCGGTCCACGAGAAGTTCAATGTCGCCCAAATCGAGGCGTTGCGGAAGCATGACCCGGAACGACGCATCATCGTCCATCCCGAGTGTACGTTTGACGTCGTGCAGGCGGCGGACGAGGCCGGGTCGACATCCTACATCATCGACCAGATCGAGGCGAGCGCTCCGGGGACGAAGTGGGCCGTCGGGACGGAGATGAACTTGGTCAATCGACTAGCAATGACGCATCCCGAGCAAGACATCGTCTCCCTCAACCCGTACATGTGTCCGTGTCTGACGATGAACCGCATCGATTTGCCGCATCTGTTGTGGGCGCTCGAGTCGCTCGAGACGGATCCGGTCAACATCATTCGTGTCGATGAGGAAACGACGAAATGGGCAACGCTCGCCCTCGAGCGGATGTTAGCGAGATAACGGACAGGCAATCGCCTGTCCTTTTTTCACGGCGTTTTCTATGGTACAATGAATGCAGTTTTCCTATGAAGAGGAGATAACAAAGTGATTGAATTCGTAAAAGGATCCGTCGCCTACGTGTGTGCGGAATATATAACGTTGGATGTTTCGGGCGTCGGCTACAAAGTACATGTGCCTAACCCGTTTTTTTATCGTGAACAAGACGAACATGTAATCGTGTTTACGCACCATTACGTCAGAGAAGATCAACAGACGCTGTACGGTTTCCGGTCACGCCGGGAGCGCGAACTGTTCAATAAACTGCTCGGCGTCAACGGCATCGGACCGAAAGGCGCGCTCGCCATCGTCGCCTCGGGCGACATGGACGCGTTGATTGACGCGATCGAGACCGAGAACGAGAAGTACTTGATGAAGTTCCCGGGCGTCGGCAAGAAGACGGCCAAACAAATGGCGCTCGATTTAAAAGGGAAGTTGTCAGAGCTCGCACCGGACTATGTGCCGAACACAGGCCTGTTCGCACAAGGCTCGTCAGAACTTGACGAAGCGTGTGAAGCGCTCGCCGCCCTCGGTTATTCGGAACGTGAGATCACACGTGTCCGCAAAGAACTGAATTCAGAAATATTGACGACAGACGCTTACATAAAGCGCGCCCTGCAATTGTTGTTGAAATAAGGAGGAACCTATGGACGAACGATTGTTGTCACAATCCCACCAACAGTATGAAGACTCTGAAGAGTGGAGCCTGCGTCCGCAACGGTTCGAGCAGTATATCGGACAAGAGAAGGCGAAAGGGAACTTATCCGTCTTTATCCAAGCGGCAAAAATGCGAAGCGAGACGCTAGACCACGTCCTCCTTTACGGGCCACCTGGTCTAGGGAAGACGACGCTCGCGCAAATTATCGCCAACGAGATGGGTGTCGGCATCAAGACGACAGCCGGTCCCGCCATCGAACGACCAGGTGACTTAGCAGCGATCCTGTCGACGCTCGAGCCGGGGGACGTCCTGTTTATTGACGAGATCCATCGGCTCAGCCGGACGATTGAAGAGATCCTGTATCCGGCGATGGAAGACTACTGCCTTGATATCGTCTACGGACAAGGCGAGATGGCGCGCAGCGTCCGCATCGACTTGCCACCGTTCACGCTCGTCGGCGCGACGACACGGGCCGGCATGTTGTCGGCCCCGCTCCGTGACCGTTTCGGGGTGACGCTCAAGCTCGAGTATTACGAAGCGCACGAACTCGCGGCCATCGTCAGCCGGACGGCCCAGCTGTTCCGTCTGTCGATCTCACCGGAAGCGAGCGGCGCGATCGCCAAACGCGCACGCGGGACGCCACGGATCGCCAATCGGCTGTTGCGTCGGGTTCGCGACTTCGCGCAAGTGGAAGGGACGAAAGAAATCGACCCAGCCATGGCATCGAGTGCGCTCGATCGCCTGCACGTCGACGCTCTCGGGCTCGACGAGGTCGACCATCGGCTCTTGCGGGCCATGGTCGAACGGTTCGGCGGCGGTCCGGTCGGGCTCGAAACGCTCGCCGCGACAATCGGTGAAGACGCCCAGACGATCGAGGACGTCTACGAACCATACTTGTTACAACAAGGCTTCCTCCAGCGGACACCGCGAGGACGCATGATCACACAATACGCTAAGACGCATTTTGGATACGAAGAGGAGTAAATGATGCAAGATATTCAATTGAACGTAAACGACTATGATTTTGACTTGCCAGAAGAACTGATCGCCCAAGTCCCGCTCCTTGATCGGACGAGCTCACGTTTGCTCGTCCTCGACCGGGACACAGGTGACATCGAGCACCGCCACTTCCGTGACGTGCTCGACTATTTACAAGCAGGCGACGCGCTCGTCGTCAACGATTCACGTGTCTTGCCGGCCCGTCTGTTCGGGGCGAAGCAAGAGACGGGCGGCAAAGTCGAGCTGCTGCTCTTGAAGCAGACCGAAGATGACGTCTGGGAAGCGCTCGTCAAACCGGCGAAGAAAGTCCGCGTCGGCGCCATCGTCGAATTCGGGAACGGATTGCTCCGGGCCGAATGCGTCGAAGAGCTCCCGGAAGGCGGACGCCGCTTCAAGTTCGAGTATGACGGGATCTTCTATGAGATTTTAGACGAGCTCGGCACGATGCCGCTCCCGCCTTACATCCGCGAACAGCTTGACGACCAAGACCGCTACCAGACCGTCTACGCCCGCGAACGCGGCAGTGCGGCCGCACCGACGGCAGGTCTTCATTTCACAGAAGAATTGCTCGAGGCTGCCCAGGCGAAAGGGGTCAACTTGATTCCACTCACGCTTCACGTCGGGCTCGGGACGTTCCGCCCGGTCACGGCCGATACGATCGAAGAGCATACGATGCATAGCGAGTACTTTGAACTGTCCGAGCAATCGGCACGGGCGCTCCGTGACGTCCGCGCGAGCGGCGGCCGCGTCTTCGCGGTCGGAACGACGTCGACACGGACGCTCGAGACAATCATGCGCGATCACGGGGATTTCGTCGAGTCATCGGGCTGGACGGACATCTTTATTTACCCTGGCGTCGAGTTGAAGGCGATCGATGGACTGATCACGAACTTCCATCTGCCGAAGTCAACGCTCGTCATGCTCGTCTCGGCGTTCGCGTCACGCGACATCATCTTACACGCCTACCGAACCGCGGTGGAAAACGAATACCGCTTCTTCAGCTTTGGAGACGCGATGCTCATTACGAGGAAGGAAGAAAACAAATGACCAAACATGCAGTCACATACGAACACATCCACACGTGTAAACAATCAGGAGCGCGGCACGGGATCGTCCATACGCCGCACGGCTCGTTCGAGACGCCTGTCTTCATGCCGGTCGGCACGCAGGCGAGCGTCAAGACGATGGCACCTGAACAAGTGAAAGCGATGGGTGCGAACATCATCTTATCGAACACGTACCACCTATGGATTCGTCCCGGACACGAGGTCGTCAAGCAAGCGGGCGGACTTCACAAGTTCATGAACTGGGACGGCGCGATCTTGACGGACTCAGGCGGCTTCCAAGTGTTCTCACTCGCTGACCTGCGTAACATTCAAGAAGAAGGCGTCCATTTCCGTAACCATTTGAACGGGGACAAGTTGTTCTTGTCACCAGAAAAGGCGATGGAAATCCAAAACGCGCTTGGTGCGGACATCATGATGGCGTTCGATGAGTGCCCGCCGTTCCCGGCGACGCATGAATACATGAAGAAGTCAGTCGAGCGGACAAGCCGTTGGGCCGAACGTTGCCTCGCGGCGCACGAACGTCCGGAGGACCAAGCGCTGTTCGGCATCATCCAAGGTGGCGAGTACGAAGACCTTCGCCGTCAAAGCGCCGAAGACCTCGTCTCACTCGATTTCCCGGGTTATGCGGTCGGCGGTTTGTCGGTCGGCGAACCGAAGGACGTCATGTATCGGGCGCTCGAGTTCACGACACCGTTCATGCCGGAAGATAAGCCGCGCTACTTGATGGGCGTCGGATCACCGGATGCGTTGATCGAAGGTTCGATTCGCGGGATCGACATGTTCGACTGCGTCTTGCCGACACGGATCGCCCGTAACGGCACGCTCATGACGTCTAAAGGTCGCGTGACGATCAAACACGCCAAACATAAGACGGACTTTGGCCCAATCGATGAGAAGTGCGATTGCTATACGTGTAAGAACTATTCACGGGCATACGTGCACCATTTGATCCGTGCCGATGAGATGTTCGGTCTCCACCTTTGCTCGACGCATAACCTTCATTTCCTCGTGAATTTGATGGAACAAGTCCGTCAAGCGATCCGCGAAGACCGTCTGCTCGATTTCAAAGAAGAGTACTTCGAAGAATATGGATATAACAAACCGAACGCCAAGAATTTCTAATTCTCTGACAGCGATTATGTGACAACGAATCGGTTTCACGGTATAATGAACCTGATATTGAAGGAAAGGGTGAATTCTACAAATGGAAACTCTCGTAGCACTATTACCGATGATCCTTATTTTCGTCGTGTTCTACTTCTTGTTGATCCGTCCACAGACGAAGCGACAAAAGCAAGTACAAACGATGCAAAATGCGCTTGAGCGTGGCGATCATGTCGTGACGATTGGCGGCCTTCACGGTGTCGTCCATCAGATCGAAGACACAGAAGTCACATTGAAATGCGACCAAGCACTTCTCAAGTTCAATCGCAGTGCGATTGCTGAAGTGACGAAAAAAGGAAACTCTTCATTCGCTGAGTAAGCAAATGACGCCTGACCAGTATATGGTCAGGCGTTTTTTCGTGCGGGTAATAGGCGAGGAATGATACGACGAGCTCCTTCTTGACCGCCGTAGATGGCACGAGCGAACGGGCCGACGATCAAGTCGGCGTAAGCGCCAGTCATGTAGAAGTTGTCCGTCCAAGCAAGTGAGGCGTCGAGTACCGGTGTGCCGCATGGGGTGAGCGGTAAGTCGAGCTGCTCCATGAGCGGCCGTAAAAACGTCTCTTTCGGATGGAGCGGGCGGATCCCCGTGCAGCAGACGATCTCGTCAGACGGCAACGCAATCCCGTCGACAAATAACTGGTCACCGTCACGGACCGCTTCTCCAATGATGTGTCGAATTTCACCAAGTTGCACGAGCCGCTTCACTTTCAAGACGAGGTCGTTCGGGGACGTCCCAGGCTTTCGTTCTTGCTTGACGAAGTCACGTTTCTCGATCCAGTTGTCTTCCAACTGATGGAAAGCGCGTAACCCTTTTGGACCCATGAAACTGCGGTCGGCGTCGAACTGGCTCACCTCGAGCGGGCGCTTCGTGACGAGCGTGACGTCATGGCCTTTACTATGACGCGATACCGTATAATGTAACGCCGTGATCCCGCCGCCGACGACGGTAACGTTCGATTGTTCCGGCTGATTGTTAGCTGAAAAGACGTGTCGGCATGTCGGGATGTCCGCAAAGCCCGGTAGATGCATCGAGCTCGATTGACCGGTCGAAACGATGACCGTCTCGGCGGTAATCCGTCGAGTCGATGTCGTCACTTCGTAGACGTTGCCGGACCGTTTAATCGAGGAGACGGGTTGATTGCCTAAAAAACGAGAATGAAGATTAAAGTCCGCAATCACTTGATCACAGTGATCGTTGAACAACGCTAAAGACGGCCGGCCGAACGTATCCTTGAAATGATAAGAGCCATAGTCGTTCGCCGCCGCGAACTGTTTCAACGCGTATGGATTAGACGATATATGATGGACGCGCGTCGAGCGCAAATGTGACATTTCAATATGAGCGGTTTGGGACTTCCAGTTCTTGAGTAGTTGATCGTGAGCGTCAATTAGCAGAAGCTCTTCTAACGCACCGCCTTGTTCTAAATAAGATACAGCGAGGGTCATACCGTGAACGCCGGCGCCGATGATTAATACCCGTGTTGACAGATCAGTCATGCTTCCACCTCTTAAATAGTAATAGTTACGATTTGTATCATAGGGTAAGTGTCTGCTTTTTGTCAAACTTCATCAATCCGTCGAATCATCGACCTCATTTCCAAAAATCAAATTGATTAGTGAAAACGTTTGCATTAATGTCAAGTTGAGAAGAAATTGGAAATGAGGAAACGGACATGGACGTTAAACGATTATTACAACCGATTAAAAAATGGCAAGGTTGGGCTCGCGTCAAACGACTGAAAGGACGTTCGTCGATCAAACGAACGAAAGGTCGTTCATCGATGCGACGGAAGATGGCGATCGCGCTCGTGCCGACAATCATTGCCTTGCTCCTCGTCGGTGCGCTCGGTTCTTATCAATTAAAAAATGCCACTGCTGAGTACGATCGGGTGTTGAACGAAGGTCTCCGTGACATGTTGATCGCCGAAGATTTGGCGTTGACCGTCACGGATGCCGAGCGCTACTTGAATTATTATTTACTCGTCTCGAACCCGAAGACGCTGATCAGTTTAGAAGCGTCGCAACAAAAGCGCGACGAATTGATGGATGCACTTAAAAAGTCTTCATCTGACGACAAAGTGCTCAGCTGGCTCGGGGATCTAGAGAAGTTTAATCAACATCTCGACACCGAGATGGCACGTGCCATCGAGCTGCGCCAACAACAAGATGAGATCGGGTACAAGACGGTACTCAACACGAGCGTGACCCCGACGACCGATCGGGTCCGGATGACGGTCACCGATCTCGTCGCCCATCAAGCAGAGATGCTAGACGATGAGACGGCGGCGGTACAAGCAAACGCCGGCACCTCGATCGTCTGGATGATCATCATCAGTATCATCGGTGTCGCCATCGGGCTGTTGTCGCTCTATGCGCTCCAAAAATTGTTCTTAACACCGATCAACCGTCTCGTCCGTGAAGCACGAGTCGTCGCGGAAGGGGACTTGACCGGGGAGGACATCGCCGTCGAATCGAATGATGAGCTCGGTGATCTCGTGACGGCCTTTAACGAGATGAAACACAACCTCGTCGGGTTGATCCGCCAGGTCGGCGCGGCCTCGGATAAAGTGACGGCGTATTCGGAAGAGCTCTACGCGAGCACGGATCACGTCGCGACGACGACTCAAGGCGTGGCTGGACTGTTCGAAGACATGAATATCGCGGCCCAAGTGTCGGCCAAACGCGCCGAGGAAGGGACGTCTGGCGTCAATCAGGCCGTCACCGGTTTGAATCAAATCGCTGCCGCCTCACAAGGTGTGAATGAACAGACGATTCATACACTTGAGGCTGCGAGCGGCGGACTTGAGACGATTCAGTTGGCCGAGAGTCAGATGCAAGAGATTCAACGGGCCAACGACCTGACCCAACAGATGGTCGAACGTCTTTCGAACCAATCGCTTGAGATTGAAAAGATCACCCGGTCGATCACGGCCATCACCGAACAGACGAACTTGCTCGCTTTGAACGCCGCCATCGAGGCAGCGCGGGCTGGCGAGCATGGAAAAGGGTTCGCGGTCGTCGCCGCCGAAGTCCGAAAACTCGCCGAAGAGTCGAAACAATCGGCTAAGAAGATTCAAGCGGTCGTCGTCGATATCCAACGGGACACGAAACAAGTTGAGGCGGCGTTTGACGTGACGAGCGGGCATGTGACGAACGGCGTCGCCCAAATGGGTGAAGTCGCCGGGGCGTTCCGTGAAATCGTGTCGGTCATTCAAGAGACGTCGCGTCAGATGGGTGAAATTGCCGCAGCGACAGAGGAAGTCAGTGCGAATACGACCGAAGTCGCGGTCTCGGTCGAGGACATGTCGACGAACGCGGTCTCGACGCAACGCAGTGTCGAAGAAGCGGGGGCGAACGTGGAAGAACAGCTCGCCGCGATTCAAGAAATCAATGGCATCGCCGAGACGATGAGCCATATGTCGGTCGAGTTGAAAGATCTCGTCCACTTGTTCAAAACAACATGAACGACAAAAACGTCCCCCCGACTTGTGTCGAGAGGACGTTTTTAAATACAGTCACATTAAAAGGACGAGGCTCGCTGCCATGACCATCATTCCGGCGACCATGCCGTAAATCGAGTGATGGGCCCGGCCGTATTCACGGGCGGCCGGTAACAGTTCGTCGAGCGAGATGAATACCATGATTCCGCCGACTGATGCGAACAACAAACCGAAGATCGTATCGTTTAGGAATGGCATCAAAATCAAGAAGCCGACGATGGCACCGACCGGTTCCGCTAGACCTGACAGGAACGAGAGTTTTAACGCTTTCTTCCGTGAGCCGGTCGCGTAGTAAATCGGCACCGACACGGCAATCCCTTCCGGAATATTGTGCAAGGCGATGGCAATCGCGATGGCGATACCGACGGCCGGATCATCGAGCGCGGAGATGAATGTGGCCAGTCCTTCAGGGAAGTTATGAATCGTGATGGCGAGCGCCATGAACAGACCCATTTTGTGAAGCCGTTGCTTCGTCTCCTGATTTAGCGGAGCGGGCTCATCCTTAGTTGCGGTCGTGGCCAGTTCTTGAGACGATGGGTCGTTTTGCATCGTCTCGACGAACTTGACTTCATGCGGGTTTTCAGGGGAAGGGATCAACTTATCGATTAACGCGATCAAGAGCATCCCTCCAAAAAATGCGAGCACGGTATAAATTGTGCCGGCCTTTTCCCCGTGGGCACCGACGAGTTCGACAAGCGCTTTCGGGAAGATTTCAATGAACGAGACGTAAATCATGACCCCAGCCGAGAAGCCGAGCGAGATTGACAGAAAGGCTGTGTTCGTCCGCTTCGCGAAGAAGGCAATCATGCTTCCGATCCCGGTCGCGAGCCCAGCGAATAGTGTCAACAAAAAGGCGAAAATAATTGTACTATCCATTGTAGAGGACTCCTTTGCAAACGTAATATATTTTCGATAATCATAGCATAACGCAAGTTTTGCCCTAATGCAACTTTTAGTCGTTCGGGCAAAAAATCCAGAAAATCTCGAGGTTGATGTTACAATTTTAGGAAAACGATTGATAAATGTTTAGAATATTTGTAATGTTAACGGGAGAAGTTTTATATAGAACACGTATCTAGAAAGGAAATAGCCGTATGTACAAAAAAGGGAATATCGCGATTTTTGCGGTCATCATGATCGCAACGATCTTGCTCGCCGTGTTCACGACGCCATGGGTCGTCAAGAACACGAGCCTTGGACTCGACTTAAAAGGCGGGTTTGAAGTGCTGTACGAAGTCCAGCCACTCGAAGATGGTGATGTCATCGACCAATCGGCGATGAATGCAACCGTTCGCGCTATCAACAACCGTGTCAACGTCTTGGGTGTCTCTGAACCGGATATCCGGATTGAAGACGAGAATCGCATCCGCGTCCAACTCGCGGGCGTATCGAACCAGAACGATGCGCGGGAAGTGCTGTCATCGACGGCCCAGCTCACGTTCCGTGACATCGATGATAACGTCCTCCTTGATGGGAAAGACCTCGCACCGCGAGGCGCTGCTATCAGTTATGACCAACAAGGGAACCCAGTCGTCGAGTTGACGCTTCAGTCAGCGGAACAGTTCGGCGAAGTGACGTCGCAAATCGCAGAGCGTCCGGCCCCAGAAAACCGTCTCGTCATCTGGTTAGACTTTGAAGAAGGCGATTCATATGAAGAAGAGATTCAAAAGGAAAACTCGAAAATCGTCTCAGATGCTTCGGTCAACGGACCAATTCTATCTGACAAAGCGATCATTTCGGGCGGCGATATCGATGCTGAAAGCGGACAACGCTTAGCCGACATTTTGAACGCCGGCGCGCTTCCAGTCAAGCTTGAGGAGATTTACTCGACGTCAGTATCAGCCCAGTTCGGACAAGACGCGCTCGATAAGACCGTCTTCGCTTCGCTCATCGGGATTGCAGCTGTCTTCTTGTTCATGTTGTTCTTCTATCGTTTACCTGGACTCGTCTCGATCATCACGCTCGTCTTGTATATCAATTTGATCATGTTGTTCTTCAACGGTATCAACGCCGTCTTGACGCTGCCAGGGATTGCCGCTCTCGTCCTCGGGGTCGGGATGGCAGTTGACGCGAACATCATCACGGCCGAGCGGATTAAAGACGAGCTTCGTTCAGGCAAGTCGGTACTGTCGGCGTTCCGCGCCGGTAACCGCCGTTCGCTCAGTACGATCATCGATGCCAACTTGACGACGCTCATCTCAGCCGCTGTGTTGTTCTACTTCGGGACAAGCTCGGTTCGAGGGTTCGCCATCATGCTCATGATCTCAATTGCGATGACGTTCATCTCGAACGTCTTCATCTCACGTTATTTGATGCACCTCCTCGTCGCTAGTCGCTTGTTCGACAAACGTAAAGGTTGGTTTGGTGTGAAGGAGAGTGAAATCCGTGAACTTTAAGCTCACTGAATTAAACTATGTGAAACATATGCGCACGCTGTTCATCATCTCGTGTGCCGTCGTTATCATCGGTCTCGGTATTCTATTCTTCCGAGGGTTAAACCTTGGAATCGACTTCGCGTCTGGGACGCGTGTCGAAGTGCAGACGGAGACACAAGTGTCACAACAAGAACTTGAAGCCGCCTTTACAGAAGCAGGCGTCAACGAGTCGATTTCTTCGATTCAATACGCCGATGGCGGGTCGCTCGCGAACGTGACGTTCGTCGGTCAGCTCGGCCAGGATGAAGTCGCTTCAGTTAAGACTGTATTCACGGAAACGTTTGGAAGTGATCCGAATATTAGTACCGTATCAGCCGAAGTCGGTCGCGACATCGCCCGTAATGCCGTCTATGCGGTCGCCCTTGCGTCGCTCGGGATCATTCTCTACATCACGTTCCGGTTCCAATTCTCGTATGCGGTCGCGACCGTCGTCGCTATGTTGCACGATGCGTTCTTCATGATCGTCGCGTTCTCGATTTTTGGGATCGAAGTCAACTTGTACTTCGTCGCCGCGATCTTGACGATCATCGGGTACTCGGTCAACGATACGATCGTCACGTTCGACCGGGTGCGCGAGAATATTCAAGCGTATGAAAAAGAGCGGAAGATCAAGTCGATGGACGTCTACCGCGACATCGTCAACACGTCGATTCAAGAGACGATCGTCCGTTCGGTCAACACGGTCATCACCGTACTCGTGACGGCGCTCGCTTTGTACATCTTCGGAGCCGAGTCGATTCGCGGCTTCGCGGTCGCGCTTCTCATCGGACTTGTCATGGGGATGTATTCATCGATCTTCATCGCGTCATACCTCTGGCTCATGCTCAAAAAATTAACAATCAATAAAAAGAAACAAGCCACACCCGCCCCTGAGGCGTGATGACAAGGTCTTCCGATTCGTTCGGAGGACCTTTTTCATATGTCAAGACGGCAAAACACGTCCCCGTTCTGATATAATCAACAGTTGATTGGAGTGAAGGATATGTATCATGCAAAGAAACGGTGGGTGTATCCGGAGACGGATGCGGCCGCGATCGAACAACTACAGACAGAACTAAATATATCGGAACAACTCGCGACGTTGCTCACGCAACGGGGCCATCGAGAGCCTGACGCAGCGAAGGCGTTCCTCCAGATCGAGGACGAACTCGAGTTTCACGACCCGAACTTGTTCGAGCAGATGCCGAAAGTCGTCGAGCGCTTGAAGCGAGCGGCTGACGAAGGCGAGATGGTGCTCATCTACGGGGATTACGACGTCGATGGGGTCAGTGCCTCGGCCGTCATGTGGCATGCGTTGACTGAGATCGGGGTCATGGCCGAGTGCTATATCCCGAACCGGTTCACGGAAGGCTACGGGCCGAACAAAGAAGCGTTCAGTTGGGCGGCAAGTGAAGGGTTCACGCTCGTCATCACGGTCGACTGCGGGATCTCGGGGATCGAAGAAGCGGCGCTGTTGAAAGAACTGAACGTCGACTTGATCATCACCGACCACCACGAGCCGAAAGCGACGCTACCTGACGCGTTTGCGATCATTCATCCACACATCGATCCGTCGTATCCATACGACAAGCTCGCCGGAGCCGGAGTCGCCCTTAAAGTGGCACACGCCGTGCTCGGGCGGATGCCTGACGAGCTGCTCGACTTGGCTGTCCTCGGGACGATCGCCGATCTCGTCCCGCTCGACGGAGAAAACCGTCTGCTCGCGAAGCTGGGTCTCAAGGCGCTCGATGAATCGAAGCGGCCCGGGATTTTAGCGCTGCGCGAAGTGTGTGCCTTGACGGACAGCATGCTCAACGAAGAGTCGGTCGGGTTCGCGTTCGGTCCCCGCATCAATGCGGCCGGACGACTTGACTCGGCGATGCCAGCCCTCCAGATGCTGCTCGCCGAAAGTGTCGAAGAAGCACTCGTCTTAGCGAATCAACTCGATAAACAAAACAAAGAGCGTCAAGACATCGTCAAGACGATCGCAAAAGAAGCGACTGAACTCGTCGAAGCATCGATGACAGACGACCGTGTCCTCGTCGTCGCGAGCGAACGTTGGAATCCGGGTGTCGTCGGAATCGTCGCCTCACGTCTCGTCGAGGCGTACTATCGACCGGTCATCCTGCTCTGCCACGATCCGAAGACGGGGAAAGCAAAGGGTTCGGGCCGCTCAATCGATGGTTTTGACTTATTTAAAGAGCTTTCTAAAAACGAAGATATTCTCCCGCACTTCGGGGGACACCCGGCAGCGGCCGGGATGACGCTCATGTCAGAGAATGTGGCGGAGCTGAGACGACGCTTGAACGAGCAAGCGGAATCGATTCCGGACGAGACGTTCGTCGCCCGCGTGAACGTCGATTTGAAGCTCGACGTCAGCGACGTATCGCTCGACTTGATTGCGGAGATTGGCAAGCTCGCCCCGTTTGGGATGGGCAACCCGTCACCGCGGGTCGTCGTCGCGGACGCGAAACTGCGCGATATTCGTCAAATCGGGCGCGACAACACGCACCTTAAAGTCCAACTTGCTGGAGACAAGCGCGAACTCGACGGCATCGGCTTCGGGTTCGGTCACGTCGTCTCGGAAATCTCGAAGATGGCACTCGTTTCGGTCATGGGGAGTCTCCAAGTGAACGAATGGAACGGGATGCGCAAGCCGCAACTCATGATTCAAGACATCCGTGTCGATGGGTTCCAAGTGTTCGATTATCGAGGCAAGAAAAACTCGATTGATGAATTGAGACAGCTTCCGAGTGACGCGACATCGTACGTGTCGTTCAGAGGCGAGTCGAACGAGTTTTCACTCCACGATTTTAAAACGCCGGTCAAACGGTTCGTCGTCTTGCTCGATTTACCGGACGACGAGACGGCGCTGTCCGACCTGCTCAACGAAGACGTCGAGCGCGTCTATTGCGCGTTCGGCCAAGCGGGAAATTCGTTTTTCGAGAAATTGCCGAGCCGGGAAGATTTCCGAACGTATTACGTCCATATGGCCACGTGCGAACGGAAACACCTGCGTGAAAACTTGATTCGTTTGTCAATTGAACGAAAATGGACAAAAAATACGATTCAATTTATGCATCAAGTATTCTCTGAACTCGAATTTCTTGTTACAATGGAAGACGGACTGCCTGGAGTGAATCCAGAAGCACCGAAACGTGATTTGACCGAAGCGCCTTGTTACAAACGTCGCGTCGGACGAGAACAACTCGAAGAACGTTTCGTCTATGCGTCGTTGGCAGAGCTGAAAGAGCGGTTACAATCATTGCGATCGAACAAGATGCAGGAGGCTTACACATAAAATGGATTTCAAACAGCATATTAAAGAAGTAGCGGATTACCCGAAAGAAGGGATCAGCTTTAAAGACATCACGTCGCTCATGCAAGACGGACCTGCCTATAAGAAAGCGGTCGACGAATTGATCGTCTACGCGCAGGAACGTGGCGCTGAACTCATCGCCGGACCAGAAGCACGCGGATTCGTCGTCGGATGCCCGGCGGCTTACGCCCTCGAACTCGGCTTCGTCCCGGTACGTAAAGAAGGCAAGTTGCCGCGCGAGACGGTTCGCGTATCGTACGGTCTTGAATACGGCACGGACATTTTGACGATGCACAAAGATTCAATCAAGCCAGGTCAGCAAGTCGTCATCCTCGACGATTTACTGGCGACGGGTGGCACAATCGAAGCGACGATCAAAATGATCGAACAACTCGGTGGTGTCGTTGCTGGAATCGGGTTCTTGATCGAACTCGACGGCCTCGGTGGACGCGAACGTCTCGAAGGATACGACGTGTTCTCACTCATCCGCTACGAAGACTGAGGAAACGGGAAGCTCATGCTTCCCGTTTTTTGAATAGTTTTTGAGGAAAACAACCTACAACCTTTGACAGTTCGTCAGATTTTTTTGATAATGGTAATAAAAAATAGAACAACTTGTACGCAAACTACTACCATGCTGCGACGAATCCGAGACGTTGGGAGCGGTAAGAAAAAGGGTGTCGAATGTTATGACCAAAAAACAAATCGTAAGTATTGAGGATCTTCTCGACGCGCTCGGGAAGTATATGGATGAGCATGATGTTGCCGAAGTGAAACGCGCTTACGAATACGCAAAACTTCATCATACCGGTCAGTTCAGACGTTCAGGTGAACCCTACATCCTGCACCCGGTGCAAGTGGCCGGTATTCTCGTCGACATCGGCTTAGATGCGACGACGATTGTCGGTGCCTTGTTGCACGACGTTGTCGAGGACACGGATGTCACGCTCAAAGATCTAACTGACGAATTTGGGGTTGAAGTCGCCATGCTTGTCGATGGTGTGACGAAGCTTGGGAAGATCAAGTATAAGTCGAAGAAAGAAGAACTCGCGGAGAATCACCGTAAGATGATCATCGCGATGGCTGAAGACGTGCGCGTCATCTTGATCAAACTCGCCGACCGCTTGCACAACATGCGGACGTTGCAGCATATGCCGAAAGAGAAGCAAGTCCAAAAAGCCGAGGAGACGCTTGAAATCTTTGCGCCGCTCGCGCACCGGATGGGGATCTCGACGATCAAGTGGGAGCTTGAAGATATTTCGTTACGCTATATCAACCCGCAGCAATACTATAAGATTGTCTCAATGATGAAACAGAAACGGACAGAGCGTGAAGCGCTCGTCTCGTCGGTCATCACCGAAGTGAACGCCGTGCTCGATGAAGTGAGTATCGAAGCCGATGTCAACGGTCGACCGAAACATATATACTCGATTTACAATAAGATCGTGAAGCATAATAAAGAGTTCAATGAAATTTACGACTTGATGGCGGTCCGGATCATCGTTGATTCGATCCGTGATTGCTACGCTGTCCTCGGGATCATTCATACGCAGTACAAGCCGATGCCGGGTCGTTTCAAGGACTATATCGCCATGCCGAAACCGAACATGTATCAATCGCTTCACACGACGGTGATCGGACCGAAGGGTGAGCCGCTCGAGGTGCAGATCCGGACGAAGGACATGCACTTCATCGCCGAGTTCGGGATTGCCGCGCACTGGGCTTATAAAGAAGGCAAAAATGTCGCGACGAACGGGTTCGATGAAAAGATTGCCCATCTTCGTGAAATTTTAGAGTTGCAAAAAGATACGACCGACGCCGAAGAGTTCATGGAGTCGCTCAAAGTCGACTTCTTCAGCGACATGTTGTACGTCTTCACGCCAAAAGGTGACGTGTTCGAGTTGCCGAAAGGCTCGGTCCCGATCGACTATGCGTACCGCATCCATACCGAGATCGGTCATCGGATGACCGGTGCGAAAGTGAACGGACGCATGGTGCCGCTCGACCATAAACTTGAGACGGGTGACATCATTGAGATCATCACGTCGAAACATAGTTATGGACCGAGCAAGGACTGGCTCAAACTCGCCGTCTCGAGTCAGGCGAAGAATAAGATCCGCCAATGGTTCAAACGCCAGCAACGCGAAGAGAACGTCGAGAAAGGCAAAGAACTCGTCGACGTCGAGATCAAGAAGCTCGGCTTCGAACCGAAAGAAGTCATCGATGACCAGTCGATCAGCATCGTCGTCGAGAAGTTCAACTTCGGGAACGAAGAAGAGATGTACGCCGCCGTCGGCTATCACGGCATCACCGCGGCCCAAGTCGCGCACAAGTTGACGGAGAAGCAACGGAAAGAGCCGAAACTCGAACTGTCTGACGCGATCAACGAACTAAAAGTCAGCCAGTCACCGAAGAAGAAGACGGCCGAGGCCGGCGTCTCGGTCAAAGGGATCGACAATATGCTCATCCGGATGAGCCGGTGCTGTAACCCGGTGCCGGGCGACGAAATCGTCGGATATATCACCCGCGGTCGCGGCGTCTCGATCCACCGGAAAGACTGCTTAAACATCATCAACGAGCAACACCCGGAACGCCTCTTGACCGTCGAGTGGGAAGCGGGCCAGGCGAAAGAGAAGAACTACAACGTCGATATCGAGATCACCGGTTATGACCGGTCGGGACTGTTGAACGACGTGCTCCAAGCCGTCTCAGCGACGAACACGAACATCATCGCCGTCAGCGGACGTGGGGACCAAAACAAACAAGCCCGCATCTCGATGACGATCTCGATTCCGAACGTGAACCATTTGCAAAAAGTCGTCGACCGGATCAAACAGATCTCGGACGTATACTCGGTCAGCCGAGTCATGATGACGTAACGAAAGGAAGATTTTAAGTGCGTGTATTGTTGCAACGAGTGAAGGAAGCATCTGTCAAAGTCGATGAACAGACGGTCGGACAAATCGACGCCGGCTATCTGCTCCTCGTCGGGGTGACCCATGAGGATACCGAGCAGGAAGTGAACTGGCTCGCCGATAAAGTGGCGGGGCTCCGTGTGTTCGAAGACGCGGAAGAGAAGATGAACTTGTCGATTCAAGACGTCGCCGGCAAAGTGTTGTCAGTGTCGCAGTTCACGCTGTACGGCGATACGTCGAAAGGCCGCCGTCCCGCGTTCACGCAGGCTGCGAAACCCGACATCGCCGAACGTCTTTACGAACAGTTCAATGACCGCCTGCGGACGCACGGACTCGTCGTCGAGACCGGAAAGTTCGGGGCGATGATGGACGTCGGGCTCGTCAATGACGGTCCGGTCACGCTCATGCTTGAAAAAAACGCTTGACAGAAGGCGCCAAAATTCGGCATCATGAACCATATAACCTAACACCTACGATAAAGAGAAGTACGGTCACCCCACCAGCAAAGAGAGCGATGCCTTGGCTGAAAGCATCGACTGGATGATGACCCGAACGACACTTTGGAGGTGCTTCCTTGAACGTTTAGTAGGGGAAGCCGTTTCATCGGGCGTTAACCGATTTCGAGTGGCAGAGTATCGATTTTGGCTCTGCAACGAGGGTGGTACCACGGGAAACTTTAACAGGCTCTCGTCCCTTTGCGGACGAGGGCCTTTTTGTATTCTAAGGAGGGAATTTTGATGAAAGCACCACGCGGTACACAAGACCTGCTCCCGGGCACGGTCGAGACGTGGCAGTATGTCGAAGACAAGTTACGCGACATTAGTGCCCGCTACAACTATAAAGAGATTCGCACACCGATTTTTGAAACGACGGACCTGTTCACACGCAGCGTCGGCGAAACGACGGACATCGTCCAAAAAGAGATGTTCACGCTCGTCAAAAAAGGCAAGGACGAGTACACGCTCCGTCCGGAAGGAACGGCCTCAGTCGTTCGCGCTTTCGTCACGAACAAACTGTTCGGCAGTCCCGATCAACCGACAAAGCTGTACTATATGGGACCGATGTTCCGTTACGAGCGTCCGCAAAAAGGCCGTTTCCGCCAGTTGCACCAGTACGGTGTCGAGGCGATCGGCAGCAGTGACCCGGCCGTCGACGCCGAAGTGATCAGCCTCGCCTACACGATCTACAAATCGTTCGGCTTACAAAAAATCAAAGTCGTCGTCAACTCGCTCGGTGACGCGGAAAGCCGCAACGCCCACCGCGAAGCGCTCATCCGTCACTTCGAGCCGGTCGCACACGAATTGTGCCAGGACTGTCAGACGCGCTTGCACCAAAACCCGCTCCGCGTCCTCGACTGTAAAGTCGATCGCGATCACCCGGCGATGAAGTCGGCACCGTCGATCCTCGACTTTTTGAACGAAGAGTCGAAAGCGTACTTCGACAAAGTGCTCGAGCACTTGGACGCGCTCGGTGTCGCCTACGAGGTCGACCCGACACTCGTCCGTGGCCTCGATTACTACACGCACACGGCGTTTGAGATCATGTCGGAAGCAGAAGGTTTCGGCGCGATCACGACGCTTTGCGGCGGTGGACGCTATAACGGCCTCGTCCAAGATATCGGTGGACCGGATATGCCAGGTATCGGCTTCGGGATCGGGCTTGAACGGCTCATCCTCGCGCTCGAGAACGAGAACGTGCTCCCTGAGCTTGCGACCGGACTTGATGTCTTTGTCGTCGCCCAAGGCGGAAAAGACGTCGAGACGACGGCGACGCGCCTGTTGCAACTCCTCCGCATGGAAGGGTTCAAAGCCGACCGCGATTACCTCGGACGTAAGTTCAAAGGTCAATTCAAACAAGCCGACCGCTTAAATGCGGCATTCACCGTCATCCTTGGAGACGATGAAGTCGAACGCGGCTCGGCCTCGCTCAAAGTCATGGCAACTGGAGAACAAGTCGACGTGCCACTCTCGGCCGTCGCAGACAAAATTCGTGAACTATCGAAAGGAGCAGGACAATGATCGGACGCACACATATGAACGGCCGCGTGACAGAGTCACTGATCGGCCAAGAAGTACAATTGAAAGGTTGGGTTCAAAAACGACGCGACCTCGGAGGCCTCATCTTCATCGACCTTCGTGACCGCACAGGCATCGTCCAAGTCGTCGTGCGCCCTGAGAACGAAGCGGTGCACAAGCTCGCGGAATCAATCCGTAGCGAGTACGTCTTAGACATCAAAGGGACCGTCCTCGAACGTGAAAACAAAAACCCGAACATGCCGACAGGGAACATCGAAGTCATCGCTTCAGAGATCAACATCTTGAACGCGGCGAAGATGACACCGATCCCAATCGGCGACGAAGCGGAAAATGTCTCAGAAGACCTTCGCCTCAAATACCGTTACCTCGACCTGCGTCGTCCGGCACTCCAAGAGACGTTCCGTCTCCGCTCGAAGGCGTCGAACACGATCCGTAACTTCTTGACAGAAGAAGAGTTCCTCGAAGTCGAGACGCCGATCTTGACGAAGTCGACACCGGAAGGCGCCCGTGACTATCTCGTCCCGAGCCGTGTCCACGGTGGCGAGTTCTACGCGCTCCCACAATCACCGCAGCTGTTCAAACAGTTGCTCATGGTCGCTGGGTTCGACCGTTACTTCCAAATCGCCCGCTGTTTCCGTGACGAAGACCTCCGGGCCGACCGTCAACCGGAATTCACACAAGTCGACATCGAGACGAGCTTCATGGACGTCGAAGACTTGATGGCGATGATGGAAGCGATGATGGGGCAAGTGATGGAAGCGACGCTCGGTCGCACCGACACACCGTCCAAGTTCGAGCGGATGACGCACGAGGAAGCGATGCGTCGCTTCGGTTCGGATAAGCCGGACACACGTTTCGGTCTCGAACTCATCGACGTCGCCGACGCCGTCACAGGCGCAGGCTTCAAAGTGTTCGATATGGCGCTCGAGTCGAACGGACACGTCAAAGCGATCAACGTCAAAGGCGAGGCCGACAAGTTCTCGCGTAAAGACATCGACAAACTTCAAGAGTTCACGGCCGTCTACGGCGCGAAAGGCCTCGCTTGGCTTAAAGTGACGGCTGAAGGCTTGAACGGACCGATCGCGAAGTTCTTCGACGAGACGTACGCACAGAAGTTGATTGAAGCGACGAACGCGGAAGCGGGCGATCTGCTCTTGTTCGTGGCGGCAAAACCAACTGTCGTCGCCGACAGCCTCGGCGCCCTTCGTGTCAAGCTCGGTCATGAGCTCGGACTCATCGACGAGTCGAAGTTCAACTTCCTTTGGGTGACGGACTTCCCGCTCGTCACGTTCGAAGAAGAAGACGGCCGCTTCTACGCCAACCACCACCCGTTCACGATGCCAAACCGTGACGACCTCCACTTGCTCGAGACGGACCCAGCAAGCGTGCGCGCGCTCGCGTATGACCTCGTCTTGAACGGCTATGAGCTCGGTGGCGGATCGCAGCGGATTTATGAGCGTGACATTCAAGAGCGCATGTTCAAACTGCTCGGCTTCACGGTCGAAGAGTCGGTTGCCCAGTTCGGCTTCTTGCTCGAAGCGTTCGAATACGGCACACCGCCACACGCGGGTATCGCGCTCGGTCTCGACCGCCTCGTCATGATCCTCGCGGGTCGTTCGAACCTTCGTGACACGATCGCCTTCCCGAAAACGGCGTCGGCGAGCTGTCTATTGACGCAAGCACCAAGCTCGGTCGCGGACGCGCAACTCGAAGAGTTGTCAATCCGGACAGCGGTGAAAGAGAAGAAACAAGGATAAACAAAAAAGGAGGTTCGCCGCGGCGAACCTCCTTTTTAGTCATTCTGCTGTTCCATCTTCTTTGCAGTAAGTTGAAGCGCGAACCCGAACGCGAACAGCGATGCGATCACGGCCGTCATCGTATAGACGGAGTCCGTGAAAGCGAGATAGATGCCGAACAAACCGAGGCCGAAGCTGAGGAGGAACCAAAGCATCAACTTCGGGTGCTCCTGGAGCGCTTGTTTCATGCGCTCGGCACGTTCAGCTGGCAACCGGTCCCGTCGGTCACAAGTAGGTTCGAGTTGAACACTTGACCGTTGCTCTTCAAGACGAGCGACCGTTTATCGTCGCGGTAGTCGATGATCATGTCTTCATCTAGGAAGACTTTCGTCCAGTTCTTGATGAGGATTGGCCCGACGTTCGAGTCGATCTCGACGTCTTCTGGCGTCGTCTCGGTCACGTAGCGGATCTCGAAGATGCCGCTATTGCCGCAACCGCAGCCTTCCGTCTCATAAAACAAATGCATCTGTCCGTCACGGTCGCCTTTTAAGGCGTTGATGCGCTCTCTCGCGCGGTCTGTAATCTGTACGTTCATTGTTATCACTCCTTACGTCCATTATACATCGTCTGAAAAAAGATTGAAAAAGACGTGCTTCCCATTTTCCACTTCCTGCAAAAAAGCGTAAACTATTTGTTTAGAAGGGGGAAAGGAAATGATCTCACGTTTTTTTAGTTATTACCGTCCACATAAGAAGTTATTCATCCTTGATTTCACGTTCGCCATCCTTGTCGGCCTGCTCGAGCTCGGCTTCCCGCTCGCTGTGAAATGGTTCATCGACGTTCTGTTACCAGGCGGCGAGTGGAATTGGATCATTATCATCAGTATCGGCCTGCTTATTCTGTACATACTCGCCATGATGATGCAGTACGTCGTCAACTATTGGGGGCACAAGCTCGGGATCAATATCGAGACCGACATGCGCGAAGAACTGTTCACGCACATCCATAAGCAATCGTTCCGCTTCTTCGACAACCATAAGACCGGTCACTTGATGAGCCGGGTCACGAACGACTTGTTCGACATCGGCGAAGTGGCACACCACGGCCCGGAAGACTTCTTCATCGCCATCATGACATTGCTCGGCGCGTTCGGGATCATGTTCTCGATCAATCCGCAACTTGCGCTCGTGACGGTCATCGCCGTGCCATTCCTCGTCATCATGATCACGTACGCCAATAAAAACATGAACAAGGCGTGGCAAAAGATGTACGGCAACATCAGTGAAGTGAACGCCCGCGTCGAAGATAGCGTCTCTGGCGCGCGTGTCGTCCAGTCGTTCACGAACGAGACGTTCGAGATCAACCGGTTCCAACAAGACAACAACTTCTATCGCGGTTCGAAGATCGAAGCGTATCGGGTCATGAGTAAGTCGCTCGCCGGGATCTATATCACGACACGGCTCATGACATTACTCGTCCTCGTCTACGGGGCGTACTTGACGTATGAAAACGAATTGACATACGGTGAGCTCGTCGGTTTCATCTTGTATATGAACTTGCTCATCAAACCGGTCGAGAAGATCACGGCGCTCCTCGAGATGTATCCGAAAGGGATGGCCGGCTTCAAACGGTTCACAGAACTGATCGATGAGGCACCGGACATCGAGAACCGTCCGGACGCGGTCGAGGTCAGTTCACTGAAAGGGAACATCGCTTTCCACGATGTCTCGTTCGGCTACTCGGACTACCGAGAAGTGTTGACGCATATCGACCTCGACATCACGACCGGGTCGACGGTCGCCCTCGTCGGGACGAGCGGTGCCGGCAAGACGACGATCTGTTCGCTCATCCCACGCTTTTATGACGTGACGGGTGGGGCCATCACGATCGACGGGATCGACATCCGTGACATGACGAAAGAGAGTCTGCGTCGCCAGATCGGGATCGTGCAGCAGGACGTGTTCTTGTTCGCCGGGACGCTCCGCGAGAACATCGCCTACGGTAAGCTCGAGGCGAGCGACGCGGAAGTCATGCACGCGGTCGAGAAGGCACATTTGAACTCGCTCGTCGACGAACTCGAGCACGGGCTCGACACACAGATCGGAGAGCGGGGACTGAAACTGTCGGGCGGACAGAAACAACGGATCGCCATCGCCCGCATGTTCTTAAAGAACCCGCCGATCTTAATATTAGATGAAGCGACGTCCGCCCTCGACACCGAGACGGAAGCGATTATCCAAGAGTCGCTTACGGAACTCGCGGCCGACCGGACGACGCTCATCATCGCTCACCGTCTTGCGACCGTGAAGAATGCCGACCGCATCCTCGTCGTCACCGCCGACGGCATCGTCGAGGACGGCACGCACGACGAGTTGAGTGCCAAAGGCGGCGTCTTCGCCGGGCTGCTCAGACGGCAGCAGCTATAACTAGTCGGGCAGCCACCAGTGATTCAAGTCTTGGTGGCTGTTTTGCGTAAAATGGGTATAAACAAGCATCAGTGTGTGTGTGAGGAGGAAACGAATTGATGAAAGCAGTTCAAGTTATCGGATACGGTGACGTCGATCAATTACAGGTCGTCGACGTCCCGGTCCCGACACCGAAAGACGATGAGGTGCTCGTCCGCGTACAGGCGTGCGGCATCAACAATACGGAGATATGGATGCGAGAAGGGGCGTACGGGACGGATCAGGAGTCGGGCTGGCGTCCGGAGGGAGTCCAGTTTCCCCGGATTCCAGGATCAGATATTACCGGAGAAATTGTCGGGGTCGGGAATCAAGTGGATGAAGGGATGATCGGCCGGCGTGTCGTCTTGTTTCCGTTCACGTCGAGTGGGGCTGACGGTGCGGAGCATATCGCTCCCGACATGTCGTTCATCGGCTCGGAATATGACGGCGGTTATGCGGAATATGTCGTCTGGCCGGCCGAGCTTTGTTATGACATGCCGCTCGACAGTTTCGTCGACAGCGCCGTCTTCTCGGTGAGCGGGTTGACGGCTTGGCACATGAACGAGCAAATTCAAATCCGTCCTGGTGAGACGGTCGTCGTCACCGGTGCGAGCGGCGGTGTCGGCTCGTTGAACGTGCAGATTGCAGCGCACGTGTTCGGAGCGAACGTCATCGCCATCATCGGCGATTTGAAAGACGCACCGAAACTGAAAGCGCTCGGGGCGAGCCACGTCGTTTCCTATCGGTCGAAGACGCTCGCGGACGAGATTTTAGCAGCGAACGGTGGACCGGTCGATGCCGTGCTCGACGTCGTCGGGGATGCGTTGTTCGCAACGTCGCTCGATGTATTGAAGAACGGCGGTAAGTTTTGCATATCCGGATCGGCCGGGGGACAACGGACCGATCTCGATTTCCGTACGCTCTATTTGAAGCACATTACGATGTATGGATCGGTGCTCGGGACACGAGCGGAATTCAAAGCGATGCTCCAAGCGATTTCGAGCGGTCAAATCAAGCCGGTCGTCGACCGCACATTCCCGTTAGAAGAGGCCCGGGCGGCGCAAACGTATTTCAAACAGCAAGGCAAGGTCGGTAAGATCGTCCTCGTCCCGTAACAGCAAAGAGAGGAAATCGGACCCCTTGAGTCCGATTTCCTCTCTTAAATTCAGGCGATATCGGCTTTCGCCCGGTCGATGACCGAGACGAGCCGGCGGAACTGTTCGAGCCAAAACTGGAAGAACGGACCGATCAAGAAAATCGACAGCACCGTCCCGAAAAAAACGGGACCGCCGAGCACCCAGCCGATCAAGCAAGCGGAAAGCTCCATCCACGTCCGCATCATGCGGACCGATGTATTGAAACGGTCGGCCAAGGCGAGCGTCAGTCCGTCACGCGGGCCGGCGCCGTAACCGATGGCGACATACAGCCCGGCGCCCATGCCAATGACGAAGATGCCGAGAACGAGCCAGGCGATATTGAGTGCGGTTCCGTCGAGCGTCGGCAACAAGTGGTGGTCAAGGATCAAGTTCATGAACACACCGACGAAGACGGCGTTGACGAGCGTCCCGAACTGGGGTCGGATGCGGTCCAATATGTATTTGCATAAGACGAGCAACAGGCCGACGAGGAGAATGATCGTCCCGACCGAGATCGGCGTGTGCCGGGCGAGCCCGAGATGGAGCACGTCCCACGTCGAGACGCCGAGGTCGGCCGTGATCATCATCGACGACCCGAGGGCGAGCAGGAACAAACCGCCCATGAACAACGCCCACTTCAAACTAATTCGTAAAGACTGTATCCATACCGCCTGCATACTGGTCGCCTCGATTCCCAAAAATGTTCCATCATCATATCATAATTGGTTTCAAGGCAAGAAAAAAACGCCTCAGCTTGGCTGAGACGTCATTGATTATTTTTTAGGTGTTTCTGCTTTTTTTGCTTTGTTCTTTTTATAATAATTGTAGACGAACGGAGCGACCGCCGTCGCGACTTTGATGAGTGTACCAAATTTTCCTTTTCTAGCCATGTTGTTGCACCCCTTTCTCTTCTCTAAAGAGTTATATTCCACACGTTGCGGAAATGAAAACATATTTCGAACAGGTTCGACACGATTGATGGCACATGCATCACGCATAATAGAGCCAGGAGGCGAAGAATATGAAGACGATTATTTGGTATCAGAACGATTTACGGATCGATGACCATCGGCCGCTCGAAGAGGCGCAGAAACATGATGAAGCGATCGAGGGGCATTACTTTATAAGGGAAGACGAGCTGAACGAAAATCAGTTCGGCGTCATCCCGCTCGGGGACAGACGGCTTCAATTTTTAAAAGAGTCGCTAGAAGACTTGGCCGGATCGCTCGATGCGCTCGGGATTCCGCTCTACGTGCATGTCGGTCACCCGCTTGACATCCTCGACCCGACAGACCGGCTGTTGTTTCAACGCTCGATCGGATTGAACGAACGCTTGCTTGAAAAAGACGTCATCGCACGTTGGCAAGGGGAGTGGCAATCGTTCGACGGATTCACGCTGTACCCACGCACCGAAATCCCGTTTAAAAAAATGCCGTTTTTGTTCACCGAGTTCCGAAAAGCGGTCGAGGACGATGCCCGTCCTGAACAGCTGATCGAGCGGACGAGCTCAGGTCAGTCGCGTCCGCTCCCGTTTCCTGTCCCGTTCGAGCGTCCGACGCTTGACGCCCGGTCCGCTTTTCCGTTTCAAGGCGGCGAGACGTCGGGGCGGAAACGTCTGAGCGAGTATTTGGCAGGCCCCGTCCGCACGTATAAAGAGACGCGGAACGGCTTTGGGGTCGACGACTCATCCAAGTTGTCGGCTTTTCTTGCCAACGGGTCGCTCTCGCCGCGGCGTGTGCTCCATGAACTAGAGCTTCATGAACGACAGCACGGGGCGAACGAGTCGACATATTGGCTCTATTTTGAACTGTTGTGGCGCGAGTTTTTCCAATGGGTCGCGCTCGAGCAAGGGAAGCGGTTGTTCCGTCGCCAAGGGATACGTTCGAAGGACAAGGCGTGGAAAGTGGACGAGGATGTGATTCATCGGTGGCAGCAAGGCGAGACGGGCGTCGCGTTCGTCGATGCGTTCATGCACGAGTTGAACGCGACGGGATGGATGTCGAACCGGGGCCGGCAAATCGTCGCGAGCTATTTCGCCAAAGAGCTCGGACAAGATTGGCGCTATGGTGCGGCCTACTTCGAAGCGATGCTCATCGACTACGACGTCGCCAGCAATTATGGCAATTGGGCGTATCAGGCCGGTGTCGGCAACGATTCACGCGACCGGCGTTTCAACGTCTCACGCCAACAAGATACGTATGACCCGACGCGTGCGTTTCGTGACACGTGGATGTGACGAAACCGTCACCGGAAATCGAGGTTTCTGATTGACTTCTTTTTACATGGGATGCTATAGTAAGGGCATCAGATGGGATACCTGAGGTGTTCGAGAGCCGCCTTCGTTATTTTGAGCCAACACTTTGAATACGGGAGATCGAACTGCTAGCCGGATCAACTGCCTCATCACGTGCAGGAGGACTTGTGAAGGGGACGCTAGATCACCCACCTGCTTAAGCAGGTTCAAAAGCAGGGCATCGTCACGGCACTCCGGGCCCCATCGATTTTATTGTAAAAACGTCGCTAGACGTCTTTTTTTTGATTATAATTCCGAGTAAAATAGTGTGAAAAAATAGTATTAATTTGGAGGAAGATTATGTTACACCAGTTTTCACGTAATGAGTTGGCCATCGGTCAAGAAGGTATTGAAACGTTGAAAGGGAAGACGGTCGCCATTCTTGGTGTCGGCGGTGTCGGCTCGTTCGCAGCCGAAGCACTTGCCCGAAGCGGTGTCGGTCGGATTGTGCTCGTCGATAAAGACGATATCGACATCACGAACGTCAATCGTCAAATCCACGCGCTCTTGTCGACAGTCGGACAACCGAAAGTCGAGGCGATGGGGGCACGTCTGCTCGACATCAACCCGGACGTCGAACTCGTCCAGTTGAAGATGTTTTATACCGAAGAGACGTTCGAAGAGTTTTTCGCTCAAAACATCGATTTCGTCATCGACGCGTCAGATACGATCATCTACAAGATTCATTTGATCGTCGAGTGTAAACGTCGTGGTATCCCGGTCATTTCAAGCATGGGGATGGCCAATAAGATGGACCCGACCCGGATTCAAGTCATCGACATTAAAGACACGTCATACGATCCGATTGCGAAGATGGTGCGGACGCGTCTGCGTAAACATAACATCTATAAAGGCGTGCCGGTCGTGTTCTCGGACGAGTCACCGATCGTGACGCGCGAGGACGTGAACGAGGTCGTCGGTAAGAAAGACGCCCCGATCCGTAAAGCGAAGATGCCACCGAGCTCGAACGCGTTCGTGCCGTCGGTCGCAGGACTCGTCGCCGCCGGGTACGTCGTCAATCAAATGCTCGAGACGGCTGGTGTCGAGATCAATCGCATCCAGAACTAAGAAAACGACGCCGACTCTGGAAGAGTCAGCGTCGTTTTTCCCAATAGTCGAGCCGTTTTTGGAGTTGTTGCTCGAAGCCACGGCTCGTCGGTGTATAATATTTAGGACGTTTCCGGGCCAAATTTTCCGGCCAGTAGTTTTGCGGGACGTACCCGTCTTTCTCGTCGTGTGGATATTTGTAGCCGGCGCCATTACCGAGCTCGCGTGCCCCAGGGCTATGCGCGTCGCGGAGATGGACCGGGACGGGACCACCTTCGACCGTCCGGACGTGATGGATCGCCTTGTCGATTGCGGTGATGACGGCGTTCGACTTCGGTGCCGTCGCAAGATAGAGGACGGCCTCGGCCATCGGGATGCGCGCTTCCGGGAACCCGATATGTTCGCTCGCCCGTGCGGCTGCGTCGACGATGACGAGCGCGTTCGGGTCACTCAGACCGATATCTTCGGCCGCGTGAACGTACAGCCGGCGCATGATAAAGCGCGGCGATTCGCCCGCCTCGATCATGACGGCGAGCCAGTACAGGGCGGCGTCCGGGTCCGAGCCGCGGATCGACTTGATGAACGCCGAGATGACGTCATAGTGTCGGTCGCCCGTCTTATCGTATTTGATGGCTTTTTGTTGGATCGACTCTTCGGCGACGTCGAGCGTGATTTGAATCTTGCCGTCGACTTCCGGCGTCGTCAAGACGGCCAGTTCGAGCGCGTTCAATAAGACACGGTAGTCACCGTCCGCCATTTTGATATAATGGTCAACAGCCGCGTCTTCGATTTCAACCGGGTAGTTGCCGAGCCCTTTCTTGTCGGCGAGCGCACGCTCAAGCACGACCCGGAGCTCGTCTTGTCCAGGCGGCTCGAGCCGAAACACGGTCGCGCGCGACAATAGCGCCGCATTGACCTCGAAACTTGGATTTTCGGTCGTCGCCCCGATCAAGACGAGCTTGCCGGCCTCTAGCGCCGGGAGCAACGCATCTTGTTGCAGTTTATTGAAACGATGGATCTCGTCTAAAAATAAAATCGTCCGCTCTTGCTCGAAATCAAACCGAGATTCGGCTGCACGGATGACGCTCCGAAGCTCATCTAGTTTTGCCGTGACGGCGTTCAATTGAACAAACGTCGCTTTCGTATAGTTTGAAATGACGCGAGCGAGCGTCGTCTTGCCAGTGCCGGGCGGACCATAAAGAATAATGGTGCCGAGCCGGTCGGCTTCGATGGCGCGGCGCAACAGCTTGCCTTCACCGATGATGTGGCGTTGACCGATGACTTCGTCTAACGTCTCCGGGCGCATCCGGTTGGCGAGCGGCCCGCTATTCGATTGTTGAAATAAATCACTCATACGTACACGTTCCTTTCGACAAACGTTTGTTCGAACAGTATAACAGAAGGAGAAACCAATATGAAAATATCTACTAAAGGCCGTTATGGTTTAACGATTATGATCGCGCTTGCCCGTGAGACAGACAACAAACCGCTCAGTTTGAAGAAAATCGCGGCGCGCCATGAACTGCCAGAACATTACTTGGAACAATTGATCGGCCCGCTCCGTAACGGCGGTCTCGTCAAAAGTGTCCGCGGTGCCTACGGCGGTTATCAGCTCGTCAAATCACCGCGCGATATCACGGCCGGTGAGATCATTCGATTGCTCGAAGGTCCGCTGACGATCGTCGAAGACTCGGAGACGGACGACGCCGTGAAGCGAAAACTTTGGGACAAGATCAAAGCGGCGATCGAGACGGTGTTAGAAGAAACAACACTCGCCGATCTCGCGGAAGAAGATTCAGAAGGCTACATGTTCTATATTTAACGATGAGGTGAACGGATATGAACTATTTTGACCACGCGGCCACGACGCCGATGCGTCCCGAGGTGCTCGAGGCGATGACTCCCTATTTTTTAGAGCAGTACGGCAATCCGTCGAGCATACATGGTGTCGGCCGGAAAGCTCGGGCGGCGCTCGACGCGTCACGACGGACGCTCGCGACATGGATCGGTGCGACGCCAAACGAGATCGTCTTCACGTCGGGTGGGACCGAGTCAGACAATTACGCCTTGATCGGCGCGGCTTATGCGAACCGACATAAAGGGAAGCATGTGATCACGACGAAAGTCGAGCACCACGCCGTCTTGCATGCGATGGGGCAACTCGAGCGTGAAGGGTTCGACGTGACGTACTTAGACGTCGACGAGTCCGGTGCCATATCGGTCGCTGCGCTTAAAGACGCGCTCCGTGACGATACGATTCTCGTCTCGGTCATGTACGGCAACAACGAGGTCGGGACAATCCAACCGATTGCTGATATCGGGACGTTGCTAGCCGACCGTGATACGTTGTTCCATACCGACGCGGTCCAGGCGCTCGGCACAGAAGCGATCGACGTGCACGCGCTCGGCGTCGACTTGTTGTCGGCGTCGGCGCATAAAGTGAACGGTCCGAAAGGTATCGGTTTTCTTTTTATAAAAACAGGTGTAAAATTAGCGACGCGTTCTTTTGGAGGACAACAAGAACGGAAACGTCGAGCCGGCACGGAAAACGTTCCGGGTGCCGTCGGGTTTAGCCGAGCGGCTGAACTGGTCATAGCCGAACGGAACGAGCGGGTGACAGCTTACCGAGAGATGGCTGACACGTTGCTACACACGCTTGATGAACTTGGCGTCGAGTACGAAGTGAGCGGGGCGAACCGCTTGCCGCACATCGTCAACTTGTACCTACCGGGCATCGAGCTTGAGCCGTTCCTGATCATGATGGACATGCGTGGTTATGCCATTTCGAGCGGCAGTGCCTGCACGGCTGGAACGATTGAGCCGTCGCACGTGCTGACGGCCATGTACGGTCAATCTGACCGGACGAAACAATCGGTCCGCATCAGTTTTGGACTGGGCAACACGGTCGATGACGTGACACGGCTCGCCGAACGACTACATGAGGTCGTCTCGACATTTATGAACGGAGTGAGATAGATGAACTTACGAACAAAAGCCCCTGAAGACACGACGGTCGTCGTCGGGATGTCAGGCGGCGTCGATTCTTCGGTGACGGCCCATCTGTTAAAAGAGCAAGGGTATAACGTCATCGGGATCTTTATGAAAAACTGGGACGATACGGATGAGTCTGGATTCTGCACGGCGACAGAAGACTATGAGGACGTCATCGCGGTCGCCAACCAAATCGGGATCCCGTACTACGCGGTCAACTTCGAGAAAGAATATTGGGACCGCGTCTTTGAGTATTTCTTGGCCGAGTATCGCCTCGGGCGGACGCCGAACCCGGACGTCATGTGTAACAAAGAGATCAAGTTCAAGGCGTTCCTTGATCATGCACTCCGCCTCGGGGCCGACTTCGTCGCGACAGGGCATTACGCCCGCGTCGAGTTCGTCGACGGCGAGCACCGCCTGTTGCGTGGGAAAGATGACAACAAGGATCAAACGTACTTCTTGAACCAATTGTCGCAAGACCAACTCGAGCGGACGATGTTCCCAATCGGGCACATGGACAAAAAAGACGTCCGTGTCATCGCCGAGACTGCTGGACTCGCGACGGCGAAGAAGAAAGATTCGACCGGCATCTGCTTCATCGGAGAGCGGAACTTCAAAGAGTTCCTCGGTCAATACTTGCCGTCGCAACCAGGTGAGATGCAGACGCTCGACGGGATTGTGAAAGGACGCCACGACGGGCTCATGTATTACACGCTCGGTCAGCGGCACGGTCTAGGCATCGGCGGAGACGGAGAGCCGTGGTTCGTCGTCGGAAAAGACGTCGAAAAGAACATCCTCTACGTCGGCCAAGGCTTCCATCACGACGCGCTCTATTCAGACGCGCTCTTTGCGTCACAATTGTCGTGGACCGGCTCGGCTCCTGAGGCGGAGTTCCGGGCGACGGCGAAGTTCCGCTATCGTCAACAAGACGTGCCGGTAACGATCGCGCCGCTCGATGGTGGCGAAGTACTCGTCAAATTTGATGAGCCACAACGTGCCATCACGCCAGGACAAGCCGTTGTCTTTTATGACGGCGATATCTGTCTAGGCGGAGCGACGATCGACAAAGCGTATATTAACGGGAAACAACTCGACTATATCGGATGAGGTGATGACAGTGAACGCAAACGAACAAGGCATCCAAGCGATGCAGCAAGGTGAATTTGAACAAGCGGCCAAACATTTCAACGACGCCATCGAGGCGAACCCGACGGACCCGACCGGTTACGTCAACATGGGCACACTGCTTCAAGCGATCGGTGACCATGAACGGGCGGTCGTCTTTTACGACAAGGCGCTCGAACTCGACAGTGCGTTCGGTGCGGCCCATTACGCGAAAGGCGCGCTCGCCTATGAACTCGAACAAGTCGACTTGGCCGAGGCGTCGCTTCGACAAGCGCTTCTTTCCGGTATGAATGATGCAGACCTGCACTTCATGCTCGGCTTGACGTACAAGGCGATGGGTGACTTCGTCCGCGCGTTGCCGCGACTTCGTGAAGCGAAAACGCAAGCGCCGGAAGACGTCGAGATCACGTTCCAATACGGTCTCGCGCTCGCGCAAAACGAGCAGCTCGACTTGGCGGTCGACGCACTCGAGGACACGCTCGACTTGGATGCGTCGCATACGGACGCCCGCTACAACTTGGCCATCGCCTATGCGTTCCTCGGTGAGCAGGACAAGACGTACGCCGAACTCGAGCGCGTACTCGAACTACAACCGGACCATGAGCTCGCGCGTGACGCGAAAGCGAAAATGGATGAATTGCTCGGAAACTGATTACGAAAAGCGCCTCTCGCTATTTTTTTGCGAGAGGCGCTTTTCGTCCCGTTGTCAGTTCACAAGTTCTCCGGCGAACCAGACGAACAAGTTCAACGTCGTCAACAAAAGCGTGCAAGCGAGCACAATGTAGCTCCACACGACGCGTTTCCCTGATTTAGCCCGGCGTATACCATCCGTCAAAATGAGGAAGGTCACACCGAATGAGACGAATGTTAATGCGGCAAAAGAAGTCGGGCGATCGAGCGTCGGAAAAGCATCAATCATGAAATACAATACAAACGTGAGCATTCCGAGACCAATCATGAGCAGAAGAGGGAAGAATCGCATCTGGCACAACCTTTTCCATTTTCTCTCATCTTATCATGAAGAGAGAACAGTCGAAAACAGCCGTCATAGCTGTTTCGTCGTGATCTTCACCGGCTCGCCGGCAAACTCGCCGTACGCCTCGTCCATATTTTTCGTATACAGTTCGATGACGTTCTTGCTCGGGTCCTTAAAATAGACCGAGCGCTCTTTGCCGTTGACCGTCTCATCCTCGTCCCACGTCCGCAACTTCGTCGGGATCGTTGACGCCTCGAGCACTTCTAACGCTTGATCGAACGATTCCATCGGCACGAAAAAGGCACAATGGACGTGGGCGCCGCCTTCGTCATACAGCGTGTCCCATGCGGTCACTTGTTGCTGACGGTTTTCTTCCTCGTCTGGAGTGAAGTCACGCTTCAGCCAAAGACCGAGGCGTGTGTTGCCGCCGACGTACAGCCATGTCGCCCAAGGTTCGTTCGCTTGTTCTTGCGACGCGCTCGGTTCGGCGTCATCCCCGACCCATTGCTCGACGACCGGCAGACCGAGCTTGCCGTGCCAAAAATCGACGGCCTCCGTCATATCGGTCACTTCTAATACGAGTTCACATAGTCCACTGATTGGTAGCCGCTTCGTCATAATTGTTTCCTCCTTCATGGTTTCACTTCGACAGTTCCCGCTTTGATTCAACGAAAAACGTGCATAGCTTGTTTCAGGTTCGGGGAAAAGAAGGGGAACGCTAGAAAGGGGAGACATCATGCGCATACTTAGTCTATTCAGTGTCGTCGTATTCTTCATTGTCGAATGGTTCATGCTCGGACGTTTATTTACAGCGGTCGATGACCGGCTTGCCAGCGGGGAGTGGACGAACAACGTGCTGTACCGGGTCGTCATCGAGTCCGAGCGGGCGACATCGACGCTTTTGTTATTGTTTGTGACGTTCCTCGTCGTCGGGATCCTCATGCATTGGCTATTGTCATCAAACCGGTCGTGGACCAAGACGCTCGGGACGGTCGGGGTAGCGTGGGTCGTCCCAGCACTGCTCGCGCTCACCGCTTGGTTCATCCCGAACCCGTACGTTCAACTCGTCATCATCGTCTTGCAGCTCTCGTTCATCCCGCTCATCCCGTTCGTCGGACAGACGGTACGGCTCGGTCACGTCGTTCTCAACTGGGGTGTCCACGTAGCGGCCGCCGGGCTCGTCTTCTTCATTCAACGACCGTCACTCGAGCAGCTGTTCCGCATCGAGCGGACCGAGCTATTTGACCGGCTCGAAGGATACGTCAACTCAGGTGAACTCGAACGGTTCGAGCGGTTGCTGGAGACCGTCGACTTGGAACAACTCGAACGCATCTTAAATCGGGTCGATATCGACCAATTGATTCGGCTGCTCGAGCGGCTTAACCTCGATCAACTCGAGCAAATCTTGAATCTATTCAGTTAGTCCATTTGTTCTACCGTTCGAACTCGGGCTATAATGGGGAATGGAAAACTAGCTGGAGGTGGCTCGAATGATAGCAGCACCTTACGAGTTGACAGGAAAAGTCATCCGCGTCCTGTTTCAATCGGAAGAAGAAGCGCATACCATTGCGCTCGTACGTATAAAAGAGAAAAATTTTGAGACAGACGAGACCGAAATGGTCATCGCCGGCGTCGGTGTCGGCATTGAGAAAGGCGAGACGTACAAAGCGCACGGCCGTCTCGTCGACCATCCACGGTTTGGCAAACAGATGAAAGCGGATTGGATCCGTCGCGTTGTCCCGATGACGAAGCGGGCCGCTGTCCGTTTTTTGACGAACGGATCGTTCCCAGGGATCGGCCAAAAGACGGCACAAAAAATCGCGGACACGCTCGGTGACGATTGTATCGACCAGATCGTCAAGCATCCCGATGTCTTATCGAAAATCGAAGGGTTGAAAGAAAAACAAGCCCGCGTCATCACCGAGCGGTTGAACGTCTTATACGGGGTCGACCAGCTGTTGCTGTTTTTAGCCCCGTTCGACGTGACCCCGCGACTCGCCTCGAAGATTCATAAAGAGTATGAAGGCCGCGCCATGGAGACGATTGAAAAGAATCCATACGCGCTCATGTATGACGTGCAAGGTATCGGCTTCAAGACGGCCGACGCCATCGCCGCTCACTTCGGGATTCAAGGCATCCATCCGGAGCGGATCGCGGCGGCGGTATTGTATGTGCTCGAACTCGAGCAAGGGAACGGACACTTGTTCGTCACGGCCGATCAACTCGCGAGCGAGATGCCGCGCATCATCGGCGGCGACCCGGGCGAGGCACTCAACGGCGCGCTCGAGACGCTCGTCAAGGATGAACGGATCATCGTCGAGGACGGTGTCGTCTATCATCCACGCATCTACCGGGCTGAACGAAAAGCAGCCGAAGAACTGGCCCGGATCATGTCGACATCGACGACGGAAGACGTCGATATGACGACGATCTTCGACGCGGTCGGCCGGGTCGAGGAGATGTTCTCGATCGAGTACGCCAAACAACAGCGCGAAGCGATCGAGCTCGCTTTGAAGTCCCCGCTCATGGTGCTCACCGGCGGACCGGGAACAGGGAAGACGACTGTCGTCCGCGGCATCATCCACGCCCTCAGCGACGTGTTCGATTGGAAACTCGAGCCGGTACCGAACCAACCGTTCCCGTTCGTCCTCGCCGCACCGACCGGCCGCGCCGCCAAGCGGCTCAGTGAATCGACCGGGCTACCGGCCTCGACGATTCACCGGTTGCTCAAGTTCGACGGCAGCTCGTTCCAAGTCGATGACACGAACCCGCTCGTCGGCAAAGTGTTAATCGTTGACGAGGCCTCGATGATCGATATCTTCTTGTTCCGCAGCCTGCTGCGGGCCGTGCCGAACGGGATGAAGATCTTGTTCGTCGGTGACCGTGATCAACTCCCGTCGGTCGGACCGGGCCAAGTGCTCGCCGACTTGATGGCGACCGGCGCCATCCCTGTCGTCCGGCTCGACGTCGTCCACCGGCAGGCGTCCGAGTCGAGCATCCTGCGTTTGGCGCACGCGCTCAACGCGAAACAAATGCCAGACGACTTGCTCGCGGCGTTGCCGGACCGCCGGTTTTATACGGCGAACCAAGAGACGGCGCTGCAGGCGATCTGTCAGATGGCCGGCGCCGCACTGCGAAAAGGCTATTCGCCGTTCGATATCCAAGTGCTCGCCCCGACGTATCGCGGGGTATGCGGCATCGATGGGTTGAACGAGGCGCTCCAAAACGTGTTCAATCCGAAGTCGGCAGCAAGGGAAGTAAAACACGGCAATCGGACGTACCGGAGCGGCGACAAAGTGCTCCAACTCGTCAACAACGCCGAAGAGAACGTCTATAACGGTGATATCGGCGAGATCACGAACATCTTCTTCGCCAAAGAAAACGTCGACAAAGTCGATAAGATCTACATCCGCTTCGACCAGACCGAGGTCGAATACAACCGCAGCGAATGGGACCAGTTCACCCACGCCTATGCGATCACGATCCATAAGTCGCAAGGCTCCGAGTTTCCGATCGTACTCATGCCCGTCTTCTTCAACGGCGGGTTCCGCTCGTCGCGCAACTTGATCTATACGGCCGTCACGCGGGCGAAGAAGAGTTTGCTCTTGTTCGGCGACGTCCGGGCGCTCGAGGCGGCGACGCGGGAAGAAGAGCCGGTGCGGCGGACAAAACTCGTCGAACGGCTTGGCGGCAAGTCTTGACGTCTGGTTTCTGACATGTGATAATGACCAATAGAAAACTGAAACGATTAAAGACGATGAAGGAAATGAGTACGTCGTAACCGCCTCACCAGAGACATCTTCCTAGGCTGTGAGAAGATGGGGGTCGGTCGACCGAAGCTAGTCTGGAGTCCCCACTCACCCTGGGCGTCTCATCCGCGTTATCGGATGTTTCGAGGCACGGTAAATCCGTGCGAACGAGGGTGGTACCACGAAGCGATGCTTTCGTCCCTTTCCACAGGGACGGGCATCGCTTTTTTTTCGTTTCGTTCAGAATAAGGAGGAATTGTTGATGAAACCGCTCAAACCATTAACCGGCGCCGAGATTCGCCAAATGTATTTAGATTTCTTTAAGTCAAAAGGACACGCGGTCGAGCCGAGTGCCTCACTCGTACCGGTCGAGGACCCGACACTTCTTTGGATCAACTCAGGCGTCGCGACGCTTAAAAAATATTTTGACGGCCGCGTCATTCCGGCAAACCCGCGTATCGTCAACGCCCAGAAGTCGATTCGGACGAACGATATCGAGAACGTCGGGAAGACAGCGCGTCACCATACGTTCTTCGAGATGCTCGGGAACTTCTCGGTCGGTGAATATTTCCGCGAAGACGCCATCAAATGGGGTTGGGAATTACTCACGAGCGACGACTGGTACGGGCTTGACCCGGACTTTTTGTCGGTAACGATTCACCCGGACGACGAGGAAGCGAAACAAATTTGGCTCGAGTTAGGTGTTCCTGCTGACCGGATCATCCCGCTCAAAGAAAACTTCTGGGAGATCGGCGAAGGCCCGTCTGGCCCGAATACGGAGATCTTCTTCGATCGCGGCCCGGCGTTCGGTGACGACCCGACCGACCCGGAACTTTATCCAGGCGGCGAAAACGAGCGTTACCTTGAAATTTGGAACATCGTCTTCAGCCAGTTCAACCATGACGGTCACGGCAACTACACCGAGCTCCCGCGTAAAAACATTGATACAGGGATGGGACTCGAGCGAATGGCGAGTGTGCTTCAAGACGTGCCGACGAACTTCGACACCGACTTGTTCATGCCGATCATTCGCGAGACAGAAAAAATCAGCGGTGAGACGTATCGGGCTAACAACAGTAAAGACGTTGCGTTCAAAGTCATCGCCGACCACATCCGGACCGTATCGTTCGCGATCGGGGACGGGGCACTCCCGTCAAACGAAGGCCGCGGCTACGTGTTGCGCCGTCTGCTCCGTCGTGCCGTCCGTTACGCGAAGATGCTTGGGATCGAGCGCCCGTTCATGTTTGAACTCGTCGACGTCGTCGGCGACATCATGGTCGACTTCTATCCAGAAGTGAGTGAGAAAAAGGACTTCATCAAAAAAGTCATCAAGAACGAAGAGGAGCGCTTCCACGAGACGCTTCACGACGGCCTTGCGATCTTGAACGAAGTCGCGAAAGCACAAAAAGCAACTGGATCGAACGTGATCAGCGGAGAAGACGCGTTCCGTCTATATGACACGTACGGTTTCCCGCTCGAGTTGACGATCGAATACGCAGAAGACCACAAGTTGACGGTCGATGAGGATGGATTCAAGCAAGCGATGAACGCACAACGTGAACGGGCCCGTACGGCACGTGCTGACGTCGAGTCGATGCAAATTCAATCCGGTGTCCTCGCTGACATCACGCTCCCGTCATCATTCGTCGGGTACACGAACCTTGAGTCTGAAGCGAAAATCGTCAGCTTGATTCATAACGGCGAGCTTGCGGACGTTGTCGCGGCAGGAGAAGAGGCGCAAGTCATCCTTGACCACACGCCGTTCTACGCCGAGAGTGGCGGTCAGGTCGGCGACAAAGGCCGAATCGTCGGAACGGACTTCGTCTTGCGCGTCACGGGTGTATCGAAAGCACCGAACGGTCAAAACTTGCATACGGTCGTCGTCGATTCAGGGATCGCCAAGGCTGAGGTCGCGGTGACGGCTACGGTCGATAAAGACGAGCGCCAAGCGATCATCAAGAACCATACGGCGACGCACTTGTTGCACCGCGCTTTGAAAGATACGCTCGGTGAGCACGTCAATCAAGCCGGATCCCTCGTGACACCGGACCGTCTCCGCTTCGACTTCTCGCACTTCGGTCAAGTGACAGCGGAAGAACTCCAGTCGATCGAACGTCAAGTGAACGAGAAGATTTGGGCATCAATCGGTGTCGATATCGAAGAGATGAACATCGCCGACGCGAAAGCGAAGGGAGCGATGGCGCTGTTCGGAGAGAAGTACGGGGACGTCGTCCGCGTCGTCGCGGCCGGTAATTACTCGGTCGAGCTATGCGGAGGTTGCCACGTCGCCAACACGGCTGAAATCGGTTTGTTCAAAATTTTGTCTGAGTCAGGTATCGGGGCCGGGACTCGCCGGATCGAGGCAGTCACAGGCGCTGGCGCGTATGAAGTCATGAACCAACATATCGAGACGCTTGAAGCGGCTGCGAAACTGTTGAAGACGAAACCGTTCGAAGTGCCTACTCGCGTCCAAGCGCTTCAAGTTGAAATGAAAGAGACGGAACGCGCGACCGAGTCGTTGAAAGCCAAACTTGCGAACATCGAGGCGTCAACGCTCACGGATTCGATCGAGACGTACGGCGACGTCCAATTGATCGCCAAACGTGTCGACGGACAGGATATGGATGCGCTCCGGGGCATGGTCGACGAGTTGAAAGGAAAACTTGGATCAGCCGTCATCATTCTCGGATCAGCGAACGGTGACAAGGTCAACCTCGTCGCAGGTGTGACGAAAGACTTGAACGACCGCGGTTTCCACGCCGGGAAATTGATTAAAGAAGTCGCGACTCGTTGCGGTGGAGGCGGCGGCGGCCGTCCTGATATGGCGCAAGCCGGAGGTCGTGATGCGACAAAACTGGACGAAGCATTGAAGTTTGCTTCACATTACGTTCAATCACTGGCATAATAGAATGTGAAGTGCAAACGGAAAGAGGTGGATTCTTGTGAGCCAAATGGATCGCACGATGCAATTCAATTTTCCAGAAGATGATAATCGAGCCAATACTCGAGAGACACTGATCACGGTGTATCAAGCACTCGAGGAAAAAGGCTACCAACCGATCAATCAAATCGTCGGATACTTGTTGTCAGGTGACCCTGCCTACATTCCGCGTCATAACGATGCGCGAAACTTGATTCGCAAAATTGAGCGAGATGAACTGCTCGAAGAGTTGGTCAAATCGTATTTGAACGATCGGAAAGAGGACTAATATGAAGCGAGTTATGGGGCTTGATGTCGGCTCGAAGACGATTGGGGTCGCAGTGAGCGATCTCATGGGTTGGACGGCGCAAGGTGTGGAGACGGTCTATTGGACGGAACCCGACTTTGAACAGGCTGTTCGTTTGCTTCGACCGATTATCGAGCAGTACGATGTGAAAGAAGTCGTCGTTGGTCTTCCGAAGAACATGAACGCAACGATCGGTCCTCGGGGTGAGGCGTCACAGGCGTTTGCCGCTGCCCTCACCGAGGCGACCGGTTTGCCGACGGTTCTTGTCGACGAACGTTTAACGACGATGCAAGCGGAGCGGATGCTCATTTCAGCAGACGTCAGCCGTAAAAAGAGAAAGGCCGTCATCGATAAGATGGCAGCCGTCATGATTTTACAAAATTACCTGGATCGTCCAGGGAAATAAGGAGGAACTACGCATGGCAGAAATCCGTCGTGAAGAAGAAATGTACCGTATTCCAGATGAAAATGGAGACGAGCATTTATTTGCAGAAATTTTCCGTATGACGAGCGACCGTTCGAAAAAGACGTTTGTTGTCCTCGAACCAGTCGGTAACCCGGAAACAGAAGATGAAGATACAATCGAAGTTTACGCGTTTGAAATCGAAGAACTTGAAGATGGTGAGTTCATCTTGAAACTCGTCGAAGATGATGACGACTTTGATGAAGTGATGGAAGCGTTCGACATCGTCAACGACGAAGTCGGATTAGACTAATAAATGGACGGGCGGCTAGGGTAAACCCTCGTCGCCCATCTTCATACAGAAGAACAGGGGAGAACACGCATGAACCATCCATCGATGCCTGATGAGAAGCGTGCGCGTAGCCGGATCGTTCGACGCATCACGGTTATTATCCTTGCTGTCTTTCTTCTTGTCATCGCCACGGGCGCCGCTGTCTCGTATGCATTCGTAAAGCGGTCACTTGAGCCGATCGACCCCGCTTCGTCCGAAACGGTCGAAGTCGAGGTTCCGCTCGGTGCAGGCTCAGGTTATATTGGCGAACTACTCGAAGAGAATGGACTTGTGAGGAATAGCACGATTTTCCGTTTATACACACGGTTTAAAAATGAGTCATCGTTCCAAGCGGGGACGTATACGCTGTCGCCGTCACAGTCACTTGACGAGTTGATCGCCACGCTGAAGACGGGTAAAGTGATCGTCGTACCTGACATCAAACTCGTCATTCCAGAAGGATTCACAATCGATCAAGTCATCGCGCGGCTCGCCAACGTGGCTGAAATTCCAAAAGAAGAGATTTCGGCACAGCTGAGCGATCAGGAATATATCCGTTCACTCGTTGCCGAACACGAGATGTTGACCGAAGAAGTGTTAGCAGAAGGGATTTATCATCCGCTCGAGGGCTACTTGTTCCCGGCCACGTATGAGTTCGACAAAGGTGTCACGCTCACACAAATCATCGATGAGATGCTTAAGCCGACCGAACAGCTTTATCTCGAGTATGCTGATACTGTCGAGGCGTCAGGACGTACGTTCCACGAGACGCTCGCCCTCGCTTCCGTCATCGAAAAAGAAGCGGTATCGACAGAAGACCGTCAAGAGATTGCCGGCGTGTTTGAGAACCGGCTTGCGGACGGGATGAAGTTGCAGTCCGACCCGACCGTTTGGTACGGAACGGGTGAGACGTCAATTTTCACGTCGTTCAATGATTTGCAAAACGATTCACTGTATAACACATACCGTTACGCAGGGATCCCGATTGGTCCGATTGCCTCGGTCAGTCGTGATGCGTTCGTAGCGACGCTCAACCCGAACGATACAGACAACGTTTATTTCTACGCACGGCCGCCTCGCGAAGGTTTCCCGAGCGGAGAAGTTCTGTTTGAAGTGACATATGAGGCACATCAACAGAACGTCAACAAATATCGCCCCGAATGGGAAGCGTTCGAAGAAGCGAACAACTGATAGATATGCGACCGGAGGCCTTGGCTTCCGGTCGTTTGAATGAATAGAGAGTAAGAGGTGTAAGACGTGGAACATTCATCCTATGAAGGATACGTGGAGGACTTGATTTTAAACCGGTCACCGCTCTTAGCGGAGATGGAAGAGTTTGCGCGCGTTCATCACGTGCCGATCATGGACTTGACCGGCTCAGAGGTGTTATTATCGTTACTCGCGATGCAACGGCCGCAGCGTATACTTGAAGTCGGGACGGCGATCGGATACAGTGCGATCCGCATGGCTGAGCTGTTGCCAGAGGCCGAGATCGTCACAATCGAACGCAACGCACGTCGTTACGAGGAAGCGCTCGGCTTTATCGGACGGTCGGACGTCTCGGACCGGATCACCGTCATTCACGGCGATGCGGTCGAACTGATTGGGTCGATCGAAGGACCGTTTGATGCGGTTTTCATCGATGCAGCCAAAGGCCAATATCAAAAATTCTTTGATGGGTATGGCGCTTTAGTACCAATTGGTGGTACTATTTACAGCGATAATTTGTTTTTGAGAGGAGACGTCCTGCTCGAAGACGTGTCAGTTCTTGACCGTCGGAGACGCCGGCTCGTCCGTCTCGTAAAACAGTTTACTGAGCAATTGATGGCACGGACCGATTATCACACCGCGATTTTGCCTCTCGGTGATGGCCTAGCAATCAGTCGTAAATTACGATGAGGAGGATTTAACTTTGATGCAACATAAACCCGTCATTATCGGCGTGGCCGGTGGGACTGGATCTGGAAAGACGACCGTCGCCCGTGCACTCGTGGATGCGTTCAAAGGACAATCGGTCGTCATGATCGAGCAAGATGCCTACTATAAAGACCAGTCAGAAATGACGATGGAAGAGCGATATAAGACGAACTATGACCACCCGTTCGCATTCGACAACGATTTGTTGATCGAACAGATCAAGCAGTTGCAAAATCATCAGGCGATCGAGAAGCCGGTTTACGATTATGCGGCCCATACACGTTCGGACGAGACGATTTTGATCCAACCGGTCGACGTCGTCATCGTCGAAGGGATTTTAGCACTCGAGGACGACCGTCTTCGTGAGTTGATGGATATTAAAGTGTTCGTCGACACAGACGCCGACGTCCGGATTTTACGCCGGATGCAACGCGATCTTAACGAGCGGGGACGCTCGATCGATTCGGTCGTCGCCCAATATACGAACGTCGTCCGTCCGATGCACTTGCAATTTTGCGAGCCGACGAAGCGTTACGCGGACATCATCGTCCCTGAAGGCGGCGAGAATTTTGTCGCCATCGATCTGCTCGTGACGAAGATCCGCTGGGTGCTCACGGAACGCAATCGGGCCTACTAAAATAAATCGTTTTCAATTCTGATTTGCTGTAATATACTAGGAGACAATGAAGGAGTGACGGATATGGCTGAAAAGCAACATTACATGACGTTAGAAGGACAAGACAAGATTGAACATGAATTGAATGAACTGAAGACAGTGCGCCGTAAAGAAGTCGTTGAAAGTATTAAGATTGCCCGTGACTTCGGAGACTTGTCTGAGAACGCTGAGTACGATGCAGCGAAAGAAGAGCAGGCTATGGTCGAAGGACGCATCGCACAACTTGAAGAGATGCTTCGTAACGCCGTCATCATCAAAGACGACGGTGCGGACAATTCAATGGTCGCAATCGGGAAAACGGTGACGTTCTTCATTCAAGCAGACAATGAAGACGAAACATATACAATCGTCGGCAGTGCCGAGGCTGACCCGTTCACCGGGAAAATCTCGAACGAATCACCGATCGCGAAAGCGCTTCTCGGTCGTACCGTCGGAGACGTCGTGAACGTGCAGACACCTGGTGGCGACATGGTCGTCGAAATTAAAGAAATCAAATAATGACAAAAAGAGCGGCATCCAATTGGAGGTCGCTCTCTTTCTGAGGAGGCTATCACATGAAAATCGGAATCATCGGGGCGATGGAAGAAGAAGTGAACTTGCTTCGTAACGAATTGACAGAACGGACGGATACTGAGATTGCGAACTATCACTTCTATGAAGGATACCTTGGCAACGTCAAGGTCGTCATTTTAAAGTCAGGGATCGGAAAAGTGAACGCGGCCATCGGGACGACGCTCTTGCTCGACAAGTTCAAACCAGACGTCGTCATCAACACCGGTTCTGCCGGGGGCTTCAAGAAAGGGATGAAAGTCGGAGACGTCGTCGTCTCGACGGAAGTCCGCCACCACGATGTCGACGTGACAGCGTTCGGCTATGAGTACGGCCAAGTCCCGGGCATGCCTGCTGCGTATAAAGCGGACGCGCACTTGGTGGATGTCTGTAAGGAAGTCATTGAGAGCTTGCACGATGTGAACGTCCACACCGGGCTGATCGTCACAGGGGACTCGTTCATCAACGATTCAAAACGAGTCGCGGAAATTTTAGGACACTTTGATGGTGTCGCAGCCGTTGAAATGGAAGCGGCCCCGATCGCCCAGACGTGCCACCAGTTCGGAGTGCCGTTCGTCGTCACACGTTCAATCTCAGACAGCGCCGACGAAGAGGCGAACTTGTCGTTCGATGAATTTTTAGAGACGGCATCGATCAACTCGGCGAAAATGGTCATGGCGGTCACGAAACGGCTCGGACAAAGTGAATAATTCGAGAGGGATGCGTTGACATCCCTTTTTCATTCCCTTATATTAGTACCAGATACTAAGAATAGGGGTTATAGCTATGAACATTGGAATCATCGGCATCGGTTCGTTCCTTCCGGATAACCGGGTCACGAACGTCGATTTGGAAAAACGTATGGATACGAGCGACGAATGGATTCGGACCCGGACCGGGATCGAGGCGCGTCATTTGGCCGATGCGGACATGTCGGTAGCGGACATGGCGACTCGGGCCGCTAAACGGGCGCTTGCGAGCGCAGGGGTTGTGATCGAGGACATCGACGCGATCGTCTGCGCGACGGCGACGGCACCATCATTCCCGGCGACAGCTTGTCTCGTCCAAGCGAACTTAGGCGCGAAACGCGCCGTCGCATTTGACGTCAGCGCCGCCTGTAGCGGCTTCATCTTCGCGATGGATACGGCGAAGAGCTTGATGCAGTCGAAAGGCTTTAAACGTACACTCGTCATCGGAGCCGAAAAGATGGGCAATTTGATCGATTGGGACGACCGCTCGACTGCCGTCTTGTTCGGTGATGGCGCAGGTGCTGTCGTATTAGGGGAAGATGACGTCGCGGCAATCGATTCGATCGTTCTTGGGAGCGATGGTACGGGTGGGAAGTTCTTATATGAGAATGCAGATGGTAAAATCGTCATGAACGGGCGCGAAGTGTTCAAGTTCGCGGTCCGGAAAATGCCGGACATCGTGTTAGAGGCGCTTCATCAAGCCGGTAAAGACATTGCCGACATGGACGTCTTAGTCCCGCATCAAGCGAACCGCCGCATCATTGACGCGGCGATAGAGCGGTTAGGGCTCGCTGAAGACAAAGTAGTCGTCACGATTCAAGACCATGCGAACACATCGGCCGCCTCGATTCCGCTCGCGCTTGCTGAAGCGGTTAAAATCGGGAAGGTCACGGCCGGACAAACGGTCGTCATTGCCGGCTTTGGTGCCGGGCTCACTTGGGGAGCGAGCTGTCTCACATGGAATAACGCTAAAATCACGGAGGAGATTTGTTCATGAAACGAGTAGTCATTACAGGGTTAGGTGTCGTATCACCGTTAGGCAATGATGTCACAGAAATGTGGGGTCGGCTATTGAACGGGGACAATGCGGTCGATACGTTGACGAAGATTGATATTAGCCAGTACCCGGCAAAAGTCGGCGCTGAAGTCAAAGAATGGAATATCGAGCATTTGGTTGAGCCAAAAGAAGCTCGGAAGATGGACTCGTTCATCCAATACTCAATTTTAGCAGCGGACGCCGCACATCGGGATAGCGGTCTAGATGTGACAGCGATGGCGGACAAAGTCGGGACGTGGATCGGGAGCGGCATCGGCGGCGTCGAGACGATCGATAAACAAGCGAGCATCTTGCATGAACGCGGACCACGCCGAATCAGCCCGTTCTTCATTCCGATGATGATCCCGAACATGGCGAGCGGCCAAGTCTCGATCTACCTCGGGGCGAAAGGACCGAGCAACTGCTCGGTGACGGCTTGTGCTTCAGGCACGAACTCGATCGGTGAAGCGTTCCGGGTCATTCAACGCGGCGATGCGCTCGCGATGTTCGCAGGCGGGGCCGAAGCACCAATCACTCCGTTGTCGTTTTCAGGGTTCTGTGCCAATAAGGCGCTATCGACGAACCCAGATCCGGCGACGGCATGCCGTCCGTTCGATGCAAATCGTGACGGGTTCATTATGGGCGAAGGCGCAGGCGTCCTCGTTCTCGAAGAATATGAGCACGCGAAAGCGCGCGGTGCCAAAATGTATGCCGAAGTCGTCGGATACGGGATGAGCTCGGACGCCTACCATATCACGGCACCGTCACCGGAAGCGGAAGGCGGGTCGAAAGCGATGAGTGAAGCGATGCGTGACGCCGGAATCGCGCCGGAAGACGTCCAGTACATTAACGCCCACGGGACGAGCACACCACTAAACGATATGTTAGAAACGAAAGCGATCCGCAACGTGTTCGGGGAACATGCTGATCAGCTCGCCGTCAACTCGTCGAAATCGATGATCGGGCATTTGCTAGGTGCTGCGGGCGGCGTCGAAGCGGTCATCACGGCGTTGTCGATTCATGAGGGTCAGATTCATCCGACGATCAACTGTGACGAACCGGCAGAAAACTGTGACCTTGATTATGTTCGAGAAGGAAAGCGGGAACTTGATATTCAGTACGCACTGAGCAATTCACTCGGCTTCGGAGGCCATAATGCGACACTCGCATTCGCAAAAGTGACAGACTGATTGTAGAAAAATAGGTTAAAAACGGGTAGGGTATAAGGGTTGGTCTAACAGAAGGGAGAATGCCGAATGAAACGTTTTATCATCGGTGCCGCCTTGTTGGGTTCAGTCCTTATACTTTTTTTGATCATTTGGAACGGACAACGCGAGCAGGCACGTGAACTAGTACCGCAAGAAGAACAAGTCGTGACGATCCACGGGGAGACGTTACCGGAGCAACCGAACACGTTACTCGCCATCGACCCGAGTTCCCAGACGATATTGTCTCATGTCTATGAGGGATTGTATCGCTTCGGGGCGGACGGTGAAATTGAACCGGGTCTCGTCGAGAAATTGACCCGGTCAGAGGACGGTGCGACGTACACGTTCTCGCTAAAGCCGAGTCAGACGGTGGGCGGTAAGGCGGTGACCGCCGAGACGTTCGTCGACCATTTCAGAAAACTCGCGGATGACGATACGAACTCACCGTTTAGTTTCTTACTTGAAGATGTTAAAAATGGAAAAGAAATCAGTCTCGGAACAGCCGAGCCGGAGACGCTTGGTATCAAAGCGGTCGATGCGCAGACACTCGAATTGACGCTCGAACGACCGATGGAAGGGTTCGAGGAGATTTTGGCAATGCCGGCGTTTCTTCCGCAAACAGCCATCGGGGCTTGGCCAGAACTCGATGCGAACGGACCGTTTCAAATCGAATCGATCGATGCGGCCCAAGTGACGCTGACGAAAAACGAATCTTATCACGACGCTGATAATGTCACGCTCGAGCGCATCATCATGTGGGCGGACGAAGCGCTCGGGACGGAAGCAACGGGCATTCACCCGCTTCCTTATGGGACGGAAGAAAGCGTGATCGATTCACTTGAAAGTGAAATCATCGATGTACCTCGGAGCGGTGTCTTCTATTTGAAATCGAACGTCGATGAATATCCGTTCGATGACCCTGACTTCCGCCGGTCGCTCGCGATTGCGCTCGATCGCGAGTCGTTCACCGACACACTCGCCCGCGCCGAACAAACGACGGACCGGTTGCTCGTCACAGACGGCAGTGCGCAAGACGTCTCGTTTGAAGAAGATGCGTCTTCGTTGTTCGAGTCGGTCAAAGAGCGCTACGAAGAAGAAACGATTGACATCGAATTACTCAGCTTTGTCGATGAAGAAGCGAGACAAATCGCCGAGACGATTGAAACCGAACTTGAAAAACTTCCGGGGCTGTCTGTTTCTATCACGGAACTGCCGCTCGGTGACAAAGTTAGGAAAGAAGTCGCAGGTGACTATGCGCTGTCGCTGTCTGGTTGGCAACCGGATTATCCGGCGTTCAGTGCTTATTTGACTCAATTTGAAACAGGAAATTATTTGAATTCGAGTGGTTATAAAGACGAGACGTTCGATCGGCTGATGGAGGAGGCACGCTCGACTGAGGTACTCGAGGCGCGGAACGAAGCGTATCGTCAAGCCGAAAAACGCTTGTTGGAAGAGGCAGTCGTTATTCCAATCTACCAAGCTGGAAGAACTTACGCGGTCGATTCCACCTATGCGGAAATTGGATTTCCGGTCATCGGTCCTTCGTACGTCCTAACTTTTTCAAAAGTTTATAAAAAATGAGCTAAAAGCCCGTCTCCCTAGGCGGGCTTTTAGCCTATGGTAAAAATTTTTTAGAAAAATCAAAATAAATACTTTGCAAAATTATCAGAATATTGTATTATTGCATCAACGGGATTGTGGTAACAAATTTTGTAAAGTTAACTTTCAGAATTTTCTACCATCGTTCATTTCGTTAAAACGAAAATAATCAGGGGGTCATCGTAATGAATAAGAAAAAAGGTTTTGCATTAGCAACGTCGGTAACGCTTCTATCTAGCGCGTTCCTAGCAGCTTGCTCGGGTGGGGAAGAAGAAACAACGACAACAAACGGAGACGGAGGTTCAGAAGGTAGTGCAGATGAAGCGCAAGTCCTCAACTTGCTCGACAGTGCAGACATTCCTTCACTTAACCCAACTCTCGCGACTGACGCAGTATCGTTCAACGTCTTGAACAACGTTAACGAAGGTCTCTACCGTATGGACGAAGAAGACAACCCAACACCAGGGATGGCTGAGTCACACGAAGTTTCTGAAGACGGTAAAACGTACACGTTCAAAATCCGTGAAGGCGCAACTTGGTCTAACGGTGAGCCTGTAACGGCAAACGACTTCGAATACGCTTGGAAAGAAGTACTTAATCCGGACAACGGATCACAATATGCTTACGTCATGTCTGTCATCGAAGGCGCTGAAGCTTACAACACTGGCGAAGGCGAGCGTGACGCGGTCGGCGTTACAGCAACTGACGATCAGACACTTGAAGTTAAATTGACAGCACCAGCTGAATACTTCCTTGGTCTCACAAGCTTCGGCGTATTTATGCCTAAACTTGAAGCGTTCGACGCAGAACAAGGCGAGAACTTCGGTACGTCTGCAGAGACGACGCTCTACAACGGACCGTTCAAACTCGAAAGCTGGGAGCGCGAGCAAGGCTGGAAAATGGTCAAAAACGACGACTACTGGGATGCTGAAGCCGTCAAACTCGACGAAATCGACGTTAAAGTCGTTAAAGAAGTTTCAACGGGCGTCAACTTGTACGAAAACGGCGACGTTGACCGCACTGGTTTGACTTCTGAACTCGTTGCTCAATACCAAGACAGCGAAGAATTCTCGACTGTCGTTGAACCGACACTCTTCTACCTCCAGTTCAACACTGAAGTTGAAGCGTTCGACAACCAAAATATCCGTAACGCGATCGACCGTGCTTACGATAAAGCAGCAATCTCTGAAACGCTTCTCGCGAACGGTTCAGTACCTGCGAACTACCTCGTGCCGAAAGACTTCGTAACAGGCCCAGACGGTGCAGATTTCCGTGACGCTAACGGCGACATCGGTGGTTACAACGTTGAAGAAGCACAAAAACTTTGGGAAGCAGGACTTGAAGAGCTCGGGACAGATTCTGTCGAAATCGAACTCCTCAACTACGACTCAGAGTCTGCGAAGCAAATCGGTGAGTTCATCAAAGGTGAACTTGAGAAGAACCTTCCAGGCATGACGCTTACGATCAAGCAACAACCGTTCAACAACAAACTCGACCTCGAGAACAAAGGTGACTTTGAGCTTACATTCGCAGGCTGGGGACCTGACTACCAGGATCCAATGACATTTGTTGACCTCTTCGTAACTGACGGACCATACAACCGTGGTAAGTGGTCGAACGAAGAATTCGATGCACTCATCGAATCTGCGAAAGCGAACACAGATGCTGAAGCACGTTGGAAAGAGCTTCAAGATGCAGAGAAAATCGTTCTTGAAGAGAACGCGATCTCGCCAGTTTACCAACGCGGATCAGCTCGTCTCACGAAGCCGTACGTTAAAGGAATCGTTGAACACGGATTCGGCGCTGACTACTCGTACAAGTGGGCATTCATCGAAGGCAAAGAGCAATAAGCAACATTCACCAGAAAGAGACAGGGACGCCTGTTTCTTTCTTTTTTTGTGTTCTTCCATAAAGAAGCCGCCCAACGCATGCGTTGGGCGGCTCTGGCTTATTTTTTCACTTTGGCACGTTTTCGGCTTAAGCCCATCGCTTTCTCGATCTTGGCGAGGTTCTTGTTCGCGACCGCTTCGGCTTTCTCACGGCCGGCATCAAGGATCGCATCAAGCTCTGACGAGTCGACGAGTTCGTGATAGCGCGCTTGAATCGGTTCGAGCATGGCGACGACCGCTTCGGCGACGTCTTGCTTGAACGTTCCGTAGTTCGAGTCTGCGTATTGAGTCACGAGATCTGTTATCGAAGTACCCGTCGACAACGAGTAAATCTCGAGCAAGTTCGAGATGCCCGGCTTATTCTCCCGGTCGAAGCTGATGACGCCGCTCGAGTCCGTGACGGCGCTCTTGATTTTTTTACGGATGACGTTCGGTTCGTCAAGCATCGAGATGAAGCCTTTAATGTTCGCGTCCGATTTCGACATCTTCTTCTCGGGGTTCGTCAAACTCATGATCCGAGCCCCTTCTTTTTGAATGAGCGGCTCAGGAATCTTGAACGTCTCATAATAGCGTTTGTTGAACCGTTCGGCCAAGTCGCGCGTCAGTTCGATATGTTGTTTTTGATCGTCACCGACCGGCACGAGCTCTGTCCCATAAAGTAGAATATCCGCCGCCATGAGTGTCGGATAGATGAACAGCCCGGCCCCGACGTTATCGCTACCTTGCGATTTATCTTTGTACTGCGTCATCCGACCGAGTTCGCCCATCCCAGCGATACACGTCAACATCCATCCGAGTTGGGCGTGCGCTTTTACTTCTGACTGGACGAAGATCGTTGCCTTCTCAGGGTCAAGTCCGCAGGCGAGATAGAGCGCCGCCAGCTTGCGGGTGTTGTCCATCAGCTCGACGCGGTCAAGTTGGACCGTGATCGAGTGAAGATCGACGATACAATAGTACGCGTCATGTTCTTCTTGAAGATCGACGAATTGTTTCATCGCCCCTAAGTAGTTACCGAGCGTCACAACGCCGGTCGGTTTAATGCCTGAAAATATCGTTGCCATGCCTACACCTCCATAAAATATAAAAAACCGCAGTTCTCCGCCCGAAAAATCGGGACGAATAACCGCGGTGCCACCCAAATTTGCATGAAATCATGCCACTTGATCGCGTTAACGGGCGTAACCGTCTCACCGTACTACCATTCAGGTGAGCCACTCTGAAGTCCATTCGCTTGAACGCTCTCCGTCTACTCGCAGCAACGTAGACTCTCTGGGGGAGAGGGAGTTCGAGGTACTTGTCTTCTTCCTTGTGTTTCCTATGTTCTGCATTTAGTTTAGCATATTGGTGGAAAAACAAAAAGGTCAAACGAGGGTGATGACGTATGACAGGATGACACTGCCAATCCCGACGTATACCCAACGCCAAGCCGACTGTTTACGGGCGGAACGTTCTTCTTTCATCTCGTCGTCGTCTTTTTCGTCTTCTTCATAATCGGAATCGATTTCCTTTAGTTTGGCGCGGCGATTTCGTTTAAACCCGTACATGATCCCGTCGAACAATCCTGAAGCGCTCATCTGTGAGAACATCCCGTACGCGAAGACGATCATGCCGGCGACGAACAAGCCGCCACTCAAATGAAACGCGAACGATTCCGCGCGGTAATACGACACATACGACCAAACCGTATAGGCAATTGTGACAATTCCCCAAACGATTAATATACTTCTAAAATTTTTCAATGTGACAAACTCCTTTCAACGTGATGACGCCAATTTATCACGTTTGCTTATGGTTCTATGATACGCGTAGTCCCGCTATTATGGCGAGAAGGAAGTTTTTTTAAATGACAGCGGTTTATTCCATAGTTGACAGTTTGATTAAAAATTTTTTACAATAGCCCTAACGTTCTTTCGTCGGATACTTTATGTAATATTCAGAAAATTAAAGAAAAAGAGTAAGATGTTAGTCCGACGGAATGCTAAGCTTCACGAGATTAGAAAGGGGACATCGCAATGAAGAAAAAATCGATTTTGCTAATGATGACACTCATCTTAGCGCTCGGTTCAGTGCTCGCCGCTTGCTCGACTGGCGGAGACTCTGACGGCGGTTCGTCTTCGAACGGAGACAAAGTACTTCGTTTGACGGACACGTCTGACATTACTACAGCCGACCCGGCGCTCGCAACGGACGCAGTCGCGTTCAACTTGATCGCCAACACAATGGAAGGTCTTTACCGTCTTGATCAAGAAGGGCAAGCCGTTCCAGCCATCGCTGAAGGAGAGCCGGAATTGAACGAAGACGAAACCGTCTACACGTTCACGCTTCGTGACGCCGAATGGTCGAACGGTGAGCCGGTCACAGCGAATGACTTCGTTTACGCTTGGCAACGTGCCGTGGACCCAGAAACTGGTTCGCAATATGCGTATATCATGAACACTGTAAAAAATGCCGAAGCGATCAACACGGGTGACCTTCCTAAAGAAGAACTCGGTGTGAAAGCAATCGATGAGAAAACGCTAGAAGTTACACTCGAGCGTCCGGACCCATCGTTCGTCTCACTCACATCGTTCGGTACGTTCACACCGATCAATGAAGCGTTCGCAACTGAGCAAGGAGCGGACTTCGCAAAAAACACAGAGAACCTTCTCTACAACGGTCCGTTCACATGGTCAGAGTGGGATCGTGAACAAGGCTATGTCTTGACGAAAAACGATACGTACTGGGATGCCGACAACGTCGCTCTCAACAAAGTAGACGTTCGTGTTGTCAAAGATACGTCAACGGTCGTCAACTTGTATGAAGCAGGCGATGTTGATTACGCAGGCCTCGCGTCTGAGCAAGTCGCTGCTTTCCAAGAAGACGAAGACTACAACACAGGACTTCGTTCAGCGATCGGTTACTTCAAGTTCAACCATGAAGATGAAGTATTCGCTGATGTGAACGCACGTAAAGCAATCGCTCGAGCCGTTGACCCGGCCGGTATCATCGACCAACTGTTGAACAACGGTTCAATCGCAACGACTTCGTTCATCCCGAAAGAATTCATCAAGTATGAAGACGGAACGGATTACACAGAAGGCGTCCAACACTTCGAGACAAACACTGACGAAGCAGCAACGCTTTGGGAAGAAGCAACTGGTGGCGAAGCGACCACAATCGAATTGCTTTCATTCGACAGTGAAGTTTCAAAACAAATCTCAGAGTACATGAAAGGCCAAATCGAGTCGAACTTGCCGAACGTAACGGTCAACATCTCGCAACAACCGTTCAACAACAAGCTCGAACGCGAAGCGAACGGGGACTACCAGATGTCATTCGCCCTTTGGGGACCTGACTATCAAGACCCGCTCACTAACCTTGGCATCTTCACGTCAGACAACGGTCAAAACGACATCAAGTACAAGTCGGCAGCATACGACAAGTTGATCGATGAAGCTTCGGCTGAAACAGCGATCGATGCTCGTTATGACAAATTCAAAGAAGCAGAAACGCTCTTGATCGAACAAGACCAAGCAATCATGCCGATCTATCAGGCCGGTGTCGCTTACTTGATTCGTCCGAACATCGAGAACTTCAACCGTCAACTTTTCGGTGCTGATTACCAGTACAAATACGTTGATATCAACTAAATAGGAGAGGGGACATGCGCAAGCATGTCCCCACTTTTCTAAAAAAAATATCGAATTGAGAGAAAATACTATTCAAATGTTTTGTTGGTAAAGTATAATGGAGTAACAGTGAAAATTCAGAATACTTCAGAAACTGAGGGTTTTTTGATTTTCATATGCTGTGCTAAGAGCCTTGAGATGACGTTTGACCTATTCTTTCAGAAAATTCCTTTCATTTTGTGAATTCAAGAAATGGGAAATATGTCATAGTGACGCTGTTGGTGCAAGCATAGACACAATTAGAAAAACAGGGGGTTTTTATTATGGGACGTTATATTCTTCAGCGGCTGGTTTACGGCCTCATCACGTTCTTCTTGATTGCGACGTTCACATTTTTCCTGATGGACCTGCTTCCAGGTTCACCGTATCAGAACCAGGAAAAATTGACGGAAACGCAAATTCAGATCTTGAACGATCGTTACGGACTCAATGATCCGCTTCCAGTTCGTTATGCGACTTACTTAGGGAACCTTGTCCAAGGCGACCTCGGCGTATCGTTCCGTACGGCCAACCGGCCAGTGACGGAGTTGATCATGGAACGAATCGGACCATCGGCCCAGTTAGGTATTCAGGCACTAGTGCTTGGTACGCTGACAGGACTATTGCTCGGGATCGTTGCAGCGATTCGCCATAACACGTACATCGATTATGGTTCAATGTTTGTGTCGGTAATCGGGATCTCTGTCCCGTCGTTCGTCTTTGCGGCCCTCCTTCAATACTACGTTGGGGTAAAATGGGGCGTATTGCCTGTCGCGTTCTGGGACTCGCCGGCGCATACGATCCTTCCGACCATCTCGTTGTCGCTCGGGGTCACCGCGTCGATCGCCCGTTTCGTACGGACCGAGATGCTAGAAGTGACCGGACAAGACTATGTCACGCTCGCGAAAGCAAAAGGATTAACCGGGAATGCAATCGTGTGGAAACATATGGTGCGTAACGCCATGATTCCAGCGATCACAATCCTTGGACCGATGACGGCTGCGCTACTCACAGGTACGTTCGTTATCGAGAAAATCTTTGCCGTTCCGGGACTTGGTGAATTGTTTGTAACGTCGATCACGTTGAATGACTATTCGGTCATCATGGGCACGACGCTCTTCTTCTCGGCTCTGTTCATTGTAATTATTTTACTTGTTGACTTGCTCTACGGAGTCGTTGACCCACGTATTCGTCTTGGGGGGGATAACTGATGATTGAAAATAAAAAAGATTTCGAGCAGTTCGACCAAGACATGTTCCAACGTGTCGAGATGAACGAACAGCTCGGTGAACGAATTGCCGGGAAAAGTTTGAACTTCTGGCAAGATGCATGGCTTCGTCTTAAGAAAAACAAAGCGGCCATCTTCTCGCTGTCGATCATTTTAATTTTAGTGTTGCTCGCGTTGTTCGGTCCGATGCTTTCAGCCCGTGACGCCTATGAACAAAATATCTCACAAGCGAAACTACCGCCTAAAGTCACAGGACTTGAGTGGGCCGGATTTGACGGCATGGCCAACCTCGGTGGGCGTGACATCAACTTCTATGAACAGAAAAACGTCGAAGAGAACTTCTGGTTCGGTACCGATTACCTCGGGCGTGATCTTTGGTCGCGTGTTTGGGAAGGGACTCGTATCTCGCTCTTCATCGGTTTGATGGCCGCAATCATCGATACGGTCATCGGTGTCGCTTACGGCGGCGTCTCGGCTTACTTTGGTGGCCGCATTGACAACATCATGCAACGGATCGTCGAGATTTTGACTGGTGTTCCTAACTTGATCTTGATCATCTTGTTCATCTTGATCTTTGACCCAGGTGTCTTCACCATTATCTTGGCGATGGCCATCACCGGCTGGATCGGGATGAGTCGACTCGTCCGCGGTCAGATTTTGAAACTGAAAAACCAAGAGTTTGTGTTGGCTGCCCGTACGCTCGGTGCTTCAAGTAACCGTTTGATTTTCAAACACTTGATCCCGAACACGCTCGGTGCGATCATCATCACACTCATGTTCACGATTCCATCTGCCATCTTCTTCGAGGCGTTCCTCAGCTTCATCGGGATCGGACTTCAACCGCCACAAGCGTCACTTGGTACGTTGATCAACGACGGATACAAAGAGCTACGGACGTTCCCGTACTTGCTCGTCATTCCGTCAATCATCATCGTCTTGCTCATGGTCAGCTTCAACTTGCTCGCCGATGGCTTGCGTGATGCGTTCGACCCGAAAATGCGTAAATAATTTAAACAGAGGGGGACTCGTGCATGGAAACGATTTTATCTGTCCGAGACTTAGCGGTCTCGTTCCATACGTATGCCGGAACGGTACAAGCCGTCCGCAACGTATCGTTTGATTTGAAAAAAGGCGAGACGCTCGCAATCGTTGGTGAATCGGGTTCTGGTAAATCCGTCACATCGAAAGCGATCATGCGTCTCATTCCGAACCCGCCAGGTGAGATCACGAACGGAGAAATTTTGTTCGAAGGAAAAGACTTGGCGAAGTTGTCAGAAAAAGAAATGTTGAAAATCCGCGGGCGCGACATCGCGATGATCTTCCAAGATCCAATGACGTCACTCAACCCGACGATGACAATCTTCAAACAGATTGCCGAAGGATTGAAGCAACACCAAGGATTGACGGGGGAAGATGCGAAGAAGCGTACGCTCGAATTGCTCACACTCGTCGGGATTCCGAACCCAGAGGCACGTCTTAAGCAATATCCGCACCAACTTTCAGGCGGTATGCGTCAACGGATCGTCATCGCGATCGCGCTCGCATGTAACCCGAAAGTGTTGATTGCCGATGAGCCGACGACGGCACTCGACGTGACGATCCAAGCCCAAATTTTAGAATTGTTGAAAGACATTCAGCAAAAAACGGGTACGGCTATCATCTTCATCACGCACGACCTCGGTGTCGTCGCGAACATGGCTGACCGTGTCGCCGTCATGTACGCCGGTAAAATCGTCGAAAGAGGAACGGTCGATGAGATCTTCTATGAGCCGCGTCACCCGTACGCTTGGGGACTGCTCGGATCGATGCCGCGTCCGACCGATGATCCGAACGAAGCGCTCCCGGCCATCCCGGGCACGCCGCCTAACTTGCTTGACCCGCCGAAAGGTGACGCGTTCGCACCGCGTAATCCGTATGCGATGAAAATTGATTTCGAGAAAGAACCGCCGATGTTCCAAATTAGCGATACACACTATGCAGCGAGCTGGCTCTTGCACCCACAAGCACCGCAAGTGACGCCGCCGCGAGCGATCCGCGATCTCGCGCTCAAATATCGTCCTGACAGCGCGTTCGCGAAATCGATTTTGAAAGGTGGTGCTGAATAATGGAACGTGAGAAATTATTAGAAGTACGAGACCTGAAGCAGCACTTTAAAATTGGCCGAGGCCGCGTCGTCAAAGCGGTCGACGGCATCTCGTTCGATATTTACAAAGGTGAAGTGCTCGGTCTCGTTGGAGAGTCGGGTTGCGGTAAATCGACGACAGGTCGTACGATCATCGGCCTTTACGATGCAACCGACGGCGATGTTCTTTTCAAAGGTGAGAACGTCCACGGGAAAAAGAATAAGGCTGAGAAGTTAAAATTCAACCGGGCTATGCAGATGATCTTCCAAGATCCGTATGCGTCGCTCAACCCGCGGATGACGGTCGCTGATATCATCGCTGAAGGCATCGATATCCACGGCCTTGCCAAGACGAAAGAAGACCGGATGAACCGTGTGTACGACCTTCTCGAGACGGTCGGCCTCACGAAAGAGCATGCGAGCCGTTACCCGCACGAATTCTCAGGCGGACAGCGTCAGCGGATCGGGATTGCCCGTGCGCTCGCTGTTGAACCGGACTTCATCATCGCCGATGAGCCGATCTCAGCACTCGACGTGTCGATCCAAGCTCAAGTCGTCAACTTGATGAAAGAGTTGCAACGTGACCGTGATCTCACGTACTTGTTCATCGCCCACGATTTGTCGATGGTCAAGTATATCTCGGACCGGATCGGCGTTATGTACCAAGGTCACCTCGTCGAGCTTGCACCGGCAGAGCGCCTGTACGAGAACCCGATTCACGCTTATACGAAATCGCTCTTGTCTGCAATCCCGCTTCCGGATCCAGAACATGAACGGACACGTAAGCGGATCGTCTACGAATCTGGCTCACTTGGTGCTGTCGGACGGTCGGATGAAGATTCGAGCATCCCTGCGCTTCGCGAAGTCGAACCAGGTCACTATGTTTCGCTCACAGACGCAGAATATGAGGCGTATAAAGCCCAGCTCGTCTAATACGAAAAGCCCTAAAATCCAATTGGATTTTAGGGCTTTTTTGCTCAAACGAAAACACCGTGGGAGACCCGGACGGTGTTAGGCGTTTGAGATGCGCGGCAAGTTCGAGAGACGCTCGACGACGGCATCGATTAAACGGACGCGAGCGAGCGCGTCTTCAATCTCCATCGTCTCGTAGTGGTGGAGGCCGCCCGGCTGTTCGACGAACGTATCGGCGTCATGGACGAGCTGTTGGAGCGGGGTCCGTTGGATGCGGTTAGGCGGAAGGTAAGAATCCGTATGAAGCAGGATCATGACGGAAATTTCCTTGGCCCGAGCCGGATCTTCTCCGAGCCGGATCAACAGTTTATGTGCTCGTTCCGCGCCTTTGATGGCGTGGATATCGTTTTGGCGATACAAGTCGTAGTTCCACTTGCCTTCGGTGTACCATTCGTAATGACCGATGTCGTGGAGCAGTGCAGCCTTCGTTGCTAGATCGGTGTCGAGCCCTCGTCGTGTCGCCAATTCGAGAGCGCGTTCACAGACGTCAACGGCATGTTTTAATCCAGATCGTGTCAAGTATTTCTGGGTGACGTGATGCTGCATGATCGTTTCTAACGTGATTCTCATTCGTGCTCTCCTCCTTGGTGATTTCAAAGATTATTTCTATTAACTATACGGGAATGGATAAGCAAATGCAAATTTGGAACATGTGAAATCATGATTTTTTACGAGATTGTTCAACATTTTTCAATAGAATGTGCTATAATTTAACTATAGATTAGTGCAACTTTAAGATTTTCAGATACAGTAATGGTTGGTTTTTTCCTTTCGTCCATGGGGGTGAGAGACCATGAAAGAGCGTGACAAAGTACTGCAACAGAAAAAGAAACTGTTAAAAGAAGTGCTCAAGAAGAAATTGAAAGACTTGCAAGTGAAGCCAGGGAAAGAAACGGTGTCACAACCGGTTTCTCGGATTCCAGCTTCGTAGAACGGTCGATCAAGGTCGCATTCTTCTGAATGCGTCCTCTTTTCTTACCCCGATGAGAAAGAATATCATTGAAGTTTCAATAAATAAGAATTATTATAATTACGTGAACGAGATTTTGGGTATACAAGAAGAGTCACTAAAAAAATGGACGAACATTTGATCAGGGAGGAACGAAAATGGTCACACTTTATACGTCTCCGAGCTGTACATCGTGCCGAAAAGCACGGGCTTGGCTCGAAGAGCATGATATCCCATTTACAGAACGAAACATATTCTCAGAACCACTCTCACTCAATGAGATTAAACAGATTTTACGCATGACAGAAGACGGCACAGATGAGATCATCTCGACCCGCTCAAAAGTTTTCTCGAAAATCGATGTATCGGTCGACGCACTTTCGCTTCAGCAGTTGTACGATTTGATTCAAGAATATCCGGGCCTCCTTCGCCGTCCGATTTTGATTGATGAAAAACGCCTTCAAGTCGGATATAACGAAGATGAGATTCGTCGATTCTTGCCTCGCAAAGTTCGTACGTTCCAACTTCAAGAAGCGCAACGACTCGTCAACGAGTGAGGAAGCATACTGTCTAAGCAGTGTGCTTTTTATTATCTCGTTTTTCCGATAAAATAGTGGTACATACCCCATCATCAATAGATTGACAGGTCAAAAAAAGGGTACTATGATAACAAGACAATTTCCCCTCTCCTCCTTAAGAAGTAGGAGTGAGGTCAGAAGGGAGTGGACAATCGTGAAAATTGAGCGCATCAATGACAATACCGTCAAGTTTTTCATCACTTATGTCGATATCGAGAAACGCGGATTCGCCCGGGATGAAATTTGGTACAACCGAGAACGTGGTGAGCAGCTGTTCTGGCAGATGATGGACGAAGCGCACGAACGGGAAGATATCTCGTTCGATGGTCCACTATGGATACAAGTACAAGCGTTTGAAAAAGGACTTGAAGTGACCGTCACGATCGCGAAAAATGTGATCGACACAGAAGACGACGCAGAACTCGGGTCGCTCTTGCGCAACGCAATCGACGAAGCGCGTGATCAACAGTCTGTCCTCGACCAGTTGAGTGAACTCGATGAAGTCGAAGCTGAACCGGAGGCGTGGGCTCCGTTAGCTATGGATACGGATGACTTTGAGGCGATTATCGCTCTGAGCAAACGGGCCGGTGATACGCTGAGTAACGTCACCCTCAAGTTATTCCATTATGAAAACCGTTACTACTTGTGGATCGACTTCCCGGACGAGATGGAGCCGGAAGAAGAAGAGAACGTCCTCAGTCTTTTAGCCGAATACTTGTCGTTCAGTACGCAAACCCTCGCTATGCTCGAGGAGTACGGTAAACCGATTCTCGACGGCGACGTGTTCTCGAAAGTACGTCACTATTTCTAAACTCGAATCGCCTGTTCAAGCGGACAGGCGATTTTTTTACTAATCTATACATATTGAAGAGGTGACTTGATGCTCAAACGTTTACAATTGACGTTGTCAGACAGTACGTGGTTCGTCCCGTTTTTGTATGGGACAGGTGGTATCGTATTAACGTTTCTGACGCAGTATTTCGGTAGCTTTTTCCGCGAACTGTTGCCAGAAATCATTTATTTGGATCAGGATTCAGCGGCTTCCGTCCTTTCGTCGTCGTTCACGAGTCTCATGACGATGATGACGTTCAGTTTTTCGACGATTTTAGTCGTGCTGACGACGTATTCATCTCAATTCTCGCCCCGTACGATCAACAACTTTTTAACAAACTCGGCTTCGAAACATACGCTCGGTATTTTCATCATGACTACCGTGTACGGGATCACGAATTTATTTCTCATTCGGACTTCGGAAGAGGACGCCGTCCTCGCCTCAGGTGTCAGCGTCGTATTGGTCGTCAGTTCGATCTGGGCGTTCGTCAAGTTCATTCAGACGATCAGCGTCTCGATTCAAGCTGAACGCCTGTTATCGTCCTTACATCGAGAGGCATTATCCGTCATCGAAAAACAGAAGCAAGCGGTCGAAGATGGGAAGGTGAGCATCGTGCTGAAGCGATCGGTCCATACGTTCGAAGCAGGGCAGGCGGTGTACGCCTCACGGACCGGCTATGTTCAACTGTTCTCGAGCGAGAAACAAGAAGATCACGACATCAGTTTCGAATCGGTCGTCGCGGTCGGCGACTTTGTGGCGGAAGGAGATATTCTCGGATATTGGCTAGGGGATGACGCTCTCGACAAAGACGTGTTTCAAATCGGCGAGATCCGTTCATCGATTCAAGACCCGGCGTTCGTCATCGAAAAATTGAGTGAGATCGCCCTTAAAGGAGTGTCACCGGGAATTAATGACCCGAATACGGCGATTCATGCGATTCACTATATCGGGGACATTTTACGGGAATTAAGTGAACTTCCGGAAGGGGATTTCGTCTTCTCAAACGGCAAGAGTGATTGGCACATCAAACGGAAAGCGATGGAAGCGACGTTGTTCGAGGCGCTGGCGCCGATCAAGACGTACGCGAGCCATGACATTTTCGTGATGGCGTCGATTTTCGAGGCGATCCGAATCGGACGCCTGCGCGCTCATCCAACGCATCACGACACGTTTGAAGAGTTCGTCGATTACATTGAAGACGTGATCAACTGGGACGACTTACATCCGCGCGAAAAGGCGTTCTTGACGACCCAGATGATGCAAGCGAGGAAGATCAAGGCATAATATACAGCTGTTCGCACAAAAGTGAAAAGGGGGCCGTCTAATTCGTAGACGACCCCTTTTTGCGTTCAAGACAGGCTGTAGCCACCGTCGATGGTGATGGCTTGGCCGTTAATATAGCTCGACGCATCACTCAATAAGAACGTGACGACCGGTGCGACTTCTTCCGGTGAAGCGGCATTCCCACGGAAATGATGGCTCATCGCGTCTTTGAATTTTGCCTCGCCGCCGTACAGCTTATGGCTGAGCGGCGTATCGACCGGTCCGAAACAGACGGCGTTGAAACGAATCTTTCCTTTCATCCGATGGGCGAACGTCTTCGTCAACGCGATGACGGCCGCTTTCGAAGCGGCGTATGGACCAAGCATCGGCGGAAACTTGACGTGTCCGACGATCGCTGCGTTGTTGACCACGCTTGAACCGGTCGCGAGGAGCGGAATCGCGCGTTGAATGAGGCGGTTTGTCGCCAACACGTTCAGTTCGAACACTTCGTCAAAAGCAGAGGCCGGCAACCGTTCAGGCGTACCGGGACGACCGAACGTCGCGGCGTTATTGAATACTCCGTGCAGGACGACTTGATCGGCCACGAGGCGATCCATGAGCGCCTCGACCTCATCAGCTTGAGATAAATCACATTTCAGGAACGTGATCGTGTTATCCGATTCGAGTTCGAGTGCCGCACCTCTCGTCTCATCACGTCCGACGCCTAAGACGTCGTGTCCTTCTTCCGTTAACCGTAAGGCGACCGCACGACCGATGCCACTCGTCGCCCCCGTCACTAGAAAAGTCCCCATATTTTCTCCACTCCCCTCAAAAAGATATCGTTCCGATGTATAATTAATGATAATACATGACAGAAACGGGGTCAGCTTATAATATGTTGCGACGCATACAAGTACTATTATCCCTTCTTTTGCTCGCAGGGCTCATTGCCGTATTATCTTATTACTGGAGCTCGCAAGTGATTGGGCTGTTCACGATCCTCGTCTTTCTGACGACGTTTAGCATCCTGCTCGTCATCTTGCTCGAGAACCGTAATCCGCAACGAACGCTCATCTGGGCAATCGTCATGCTCGGATTTCCGGTCGTCGGTTTATTCGCATACTTCGTCTTCGGTCAAAACTATCGGCGGAGACGCATGTTCAATGAGAAGGCGATGTTGGATGAAGAAACGTATCTCGCTTATCGGCAAAAAGCGATGACACTCTCGCCATCGCTCATGTTTCCGCACGATGATTATGAGAAGTTGCTCCACTTAACGTCTTCATTGAATCAATTACCCGTCTCGTCGAACACGTATACACAAATCCTCACGAACGGAAAAGAAAAGTTTTCGAAACTATTGCCAGCCTTGAACGGGGCGACGCGTCACATTCACCTCGAGTATTACATTTTCCGGGAAGATCGTATTTCTCGGGAAATTCAACGTATTTTGATTGAAAAAGCGCGGTCAGGGGTCGAGGTCCGGTTTTTGTACGATGCAGTCGGATCGATCCATACGAGCAGTTCTTTTTTCGAAGAGATGCGACAAGCTGGTGTTCACGTCCAGGCGTTCTTTCCCGTCGTCTTACCGCTCGTCTCGAGCAAAACGAATTATCGGAACCACCGTAAGATTGTCGTCATCGACGGGACCGAAGCGTTCACGGGCGGTTTGAACGTCGGGGACGAGTATTTAGGAGAGCATACGAAGTTTGGATTTTGGCGTGACACGCATCTATACGTCAGAGGGGAAGGGGTATCGGAACTGCAGCTGATTTTCCTGCAAGACTGGTACTATATGACGGGTGAGCGCTTGTTCACACCGTTCTACCTAGAGCCGCTCGAGACGGTGCGGAGCGCGAGCGGCGGTGTTCAAATCGTCGCCAGCGGACCGGACGAGCCGTACGAGACGATGAAGTCGATTTATTTCGCGCTCATCAACGCCGCAAAAAAATCGGTATACATCTCGTCACCGTACTTAATTCCTGACGAGGATATTATGAGTGCGTTGAAGACAGCTTCTTTGTCGGGGATCGATGTCCGCATCGTCTTACCGAGCTTCCCGGACCATAAAATCGTCTTCTATGCGAGCCGATCTTATTTTGAGGATTTGCTCAGCGCTGGCGTCAAGATTTATTTGTACGAGGAAGGATTCATGCACTCGAAAGTCATCGTCATCGATGACGGCCTGGCGACGATCGGGACGGCGAACATGGACTTCCGCAGTTTTCATCTCAATTTTGAAGTGAACGCACTGCTGTACAACACGAACTCGGTTCATCAGCTCAAGCAAGACATCTACAAAGATTTTGAAGGGTCTCACGAGTTGGAGTTGAGCGCGTTCGCAGAACGATCTTATTTCATCAAACTCGTTGAATCTTTGGCACGAATGTTTTCACCATTATTATGAGGGGGAAGCGGGATGCGGTTCGCAATCGATCAGACAGGGGAGTACGTCGATGCCCATACGTTGAGTCGGAGGCAAATCGAACCGGCTGCCCCTTTTTCATGTCCGCAGTGCGGAGAACGGGTCATTGTAAAACGAGGAGCGAAACGGCGGCTCCATTTTTCTCACGTTCAAACGTGTGGGAGCGGAGAGTCGGTTGGTCACCGAACCGATAAATGGGGCGTCAGACAATGGCTGCAGGCGGGCGGATATGATGTCGAGCAAGAAGTGGATCTTAACGGGAGACGGGCTGACTTGGTCGCGTCAAAAGCGGAGGCGTCGTTCGTCGTCGAAATACAGGCCTCACCGTTAGCAGTCGATTCTTACGTAGAACGGACGAGGCACTATGAGCGAAACGGTCTTACCGTCATCTGGATCGCGAGCGGATTACGTCTTGAACCGGTGCCGTCCTTCTCACCGTGGATGAGGTGTGAGATCGCGCGGCGGCGTACGCTGATCGTTCCGGTCAAGAATGCGTTGTACAGGTTCGTCGGGTGTCCGATCTCGCTCAGACGGGCACAAGGCACATGGGTGCCGGCGACATCTTTTGACGTCTCGCCGTTTGAACCTTTTTATCGATTTGATGCGCACCGATGGATTCAACTCGTGCGGCGTAAGCGTATGACGCCGCCTTATCCGACGCCGCTCTTCAGACGGCTGATCTTGAATCGTCTCTATCCGCTCGGCATGTTACCGTCGCTATTGCCGACCGTCTGTTATTTGCCGCTCCCGGCGCTCTGGGGTGTTCATGTTCATCCGTTCGAATTTCAAACAGTCTTGTATTTAAATCGACGGGAAGCGCCTCAGGATTCGCTCGCTTTTAGCATCGAGAAGACATGCCGCCAGTTCAACGCGACCCCGACAAGCGACTTTGTTTCTTCGTTTCAGTTACAATGGAGACAACTCTTGAACGTATTCGGCTTGTCAGAGTATGTCATCGACTGGCAAGTCCCGGTCACGCTCGAAGCAGCACTTCGTGACGATATTCGTTTGTTTCAAGGGTTTCAGCGATTCATGGCGAAATCGTATATAAACTGAGAAAAGGAAGTGGACATATGTCAGAAGTACTAACACGACAACAAGTACCCGTCGAGGAGACGTGGAACTTAGAAACCATCTATGCCGACGACAAAGCGTGGGAGCAAGACTTTGAGACACTCAAAGCCCGAATCCCTGAACTCGTTGAATTTAAAGGGAAACTCGGGGAATCGGCCGAGACACTTTACGCGGCGCTGCAGCTCCGTGACGAGATCTCGCGTCAACTGCATAAGCTGTATACATACGCCCATATGCGCTATGACGAAGATACGGCCAACAGCCATTATCAGGCGCTGAACGACCGTGCCGGGTCACTCGCCGCTCAAATTTCGGCTCAACTCGCCTTCATGACACCAGAACTGCTCGCCATCGACGAAAGTGAGATCACAGCGTTCATGGGCGGCCACGAAGGGTTGACCGTTTACCGTCATGCGTTCGATGAGTTGGCGCAAGAGCGGCCCCACGTCTTGACGGAAGCGGAAGAAGCGATTCTCGCCCAAGCCGGCGACGTGCTCGGGCAATCGAGCTCGACGTTCGGCATGCTCAACAACGCCGATTTGAAATTCCCTAAAGTAAAGAATGAGCAAGGAGAAGAAGTCGAACTGACGCACGGACGTTACATTACGTTTTTAGAGTCGGCAGACCGCAGCGTGCGTGAGACGGCTTTTAAAGCGATGTATGGGACGTACAAACAATACTTGAACACGTTCGCGTCAACTCTGTCTGGGAGCGTGAAGAAGGACAACTTTTATGCGACGGTGCGCAAGTTTGAGAGTGCGCGTCAATCGGCACTCCACAACAACTCGATTCCTGAATCGGTATACGATGGACTCGTTGAAGCGGTGAATGAACGGCTCGATCTGTTGCACCGTTATGTCGCGCTTCGTAAACGAGCGCTCGGTGTAGACGAGGTGCACATGTATGACCTGTACACGCCACTCGTCAAAGACGTCGAGATGAAAGTGCCTTATGAAGAAGCGAAAGAGCTCATGGTCCAAGGTCTGGCTCCACTCGGAGACGAGTACGTCCAAATCGTCAAAGACGGTCTCGACTCACGTTGGGTCGACGTCCGGGAGACTCGCGGCAAACGTAGCGGTGCCTATTCGTCTGGCGCGTACGACACGCAACCGTTCATCTTGATGAACTGGCAAGACAACGTGAACAACTTGTTCACACTCGCCCACGAGTTCGGTCATTCGGTACACAGTCACTACACGCGTGCCACGCAACCGTACCCGTATGGGGACTATTCGATTTTCGTGGCAGAAGTCGCCTCGACGACGAATGAGGCGCTCTTGAACGACTATTTGTTGAAGACACGGACGGACAAAGCCGAGCGTCTTTACTTGCTCAACAATCAACTCGAGACGTTCCGGGGGACGCTGTTCCGTCAGACGATGTTCGCCGAGTTCGAACATAAGATCCATCAAGCGGCCCAAGACGGCATCTCGCTCACACCAGAATACTTGAACGAGACGTATCTTGAGTTGAACAAGCGTTACTTCGGCGACGACATCATCATCGACGAAGAGATCGCGTTCGAGTGGGCCCGTATCCCGCACTTCTACTACAACTACTATGTATATCAGTATGCGACAGGAATTTCGGCGTCAGCGGCGTTGTCGCAACAAATCATGGACGAAGGCGCGCCTGCCGTTAAACGTTATATCGATAAGTTCTTAAAAGCCGGGTCGAGCGATTACCCGATCGAGGTGTTGAAGGCGGCCGGCGTTGACATGACGACGAAAGCACCTGTGTTAGCGGCGCTCGATCAGTTTGAATCCGTCCTCGATGAGATGGAATCACTCCTGTTTTCGTAAGCGTGCATGCGCGTGAACATTATGTGACAATATGAACAAAGTGCTTGTCAACAGGCGAGCCTATGGTTATATTATAAGTGTGAAATCAATCACAAACCCCTTTATTGACCGTAAACTTTCTCCCGTCTTGACACCTTCCCCGGGTGTTAAGATCGGCGTCTCTTGTCCCCGCTTGAGACGTCAAAAACCCACGGCTCCCCGGCCGTGGGTTTCTTTTTGTATCCGTTTATTTTTGTGTGGCCCATGCTTGACCGCTGCAGCCGGGAACAGGGCGGCAACGTTGCTGGAGCGACAGTTTTTTCAGTTCCCGCTCGATGATCGGCTTGTCGAGCTCTAAGATGAACGCGAGCTCAGTGATTGTCGAGGCGTCGTAGTGACGTAACACTTTTTCAACGTTCCAACCGGTTTGCCGATTCGGTACGTATCCGAGCAGTTCACTCATAACGGCTTGGTACACGTCGTAAGGATAGACGCCTTCGATTTTGAGCGCCTCGTCACGGGTGACGAACGTCATGGCGGGAAGTGATTCGATTTCCCAGTCTTTTAATATTTGATGGTCGACAGCGAGGGCGCTCAAGAGTTGATTCGACTGCATATCTGCCGCCAACTCATCGATATCGAGTCCGTATCCAGCGTAAGAGCGCGCGATCTCCCACAGGTCGGCATCGTTAGAAGCATCCTTCGTAAAGGCGTCGTTAATATGAAGGTGACGCAAAAAACGCATCGCATGGCGTTTCCCTTGTAATTCCATAGCCTTGATCATCGTGAGAAGGCGAACCTCTTCCTGACATCCGCCAACACAACTAGGAACCGTCGAGACCATCCGAAAACGAATCAAGTGCCCGTATTCGAGCTCGAGTTTTTTAATGAGTGTCATCACGTGAAAACCGTCGGGATCAGAGATGTCCATGAAATAGAATAACTCTAATGGCTTATATGTTACTTGGATAGAAGATTCTTCCAGTGAACAGGATGACTCATTACATTGTTCAAGTTCCATTGTGTCGCCTCCTCTCGTAAACAAAATCAAATATATCGTATGCTCATTGTAGCAACGAAAAAAAAAGGTTGGCAACGTATCTGCTCAACCTTCACTCCGTCCCATCTTTTCTTCCATGAATCGGACGATTTTATTTTTGGCCGGACGTAACGGGATATTGTGGCTCGAGAGCAGCTTTTCAAACGCGATTCGGCCTGCCGCTTCGTCCGTCACTTCGAATTCTATTTCATAATCACAAATCTCCAAATAATGACTTTCATCGAGCACGAGCAGACCGTCTGCCGTCTCGATTTCAGCACGCTTCGTCTCGAGGCGGCCCAAATGTTCGAGCGGTCCGGTCAAATTGAACGTGGCGAGGGCTTGTTTCATCTGTTCGTCGTGGACGATGCCGTACTTGAACAAATTTTCCGCCGCTTCTTCATTGATTGGTGCATGCGTCTCAAGCAGTCCGACATCGTGCGGTTGTTTGAGCGTCAAAACTTGACCGGTCTTCTTCTCGCGGATGCGCAAGGCCGCGCCTTGGCTGCGCAGTTCAAACGTGGGCGTATCGAAATAATCGTTGGCTTGCCATTTAATTTGGTCGGATAACTGATACGATTCGAGCAACGTCTCATACTCATCTTTCGTCAGCATCGATTTAAACTCAATTTCCACTTCTTGGGTCATTCATCATCGCTCCATTCTATGAACAATTGTTGGTTTATGATACCATACAATCGGATACATACGGAAAAAGCAAGGTTTTCCGAAACGAACGAAAGTGGTGACAGCATATGCAATCAGTGGACTGGGATCAATTTTTAGTGCCGTATCAAATTGCGGTTGATGAGCTGAAAGTTAAGTTTAAAGCGATCCGTAAGCAATACAACTCGCAAAATGACCATTCTCCGATCGAGTTCGTCACCGGCAGGGTCAAGCCGGTCGGTAGCATTCTCGAGAAAGCGAAACGCAAACAGATCGCCTATGATCACTTGTCGACCGAGATGCAAGACATCGCCGGGCTTCGAATCATGTGTCAATTTGTGGACGATATCGTGCAGGTCCTCGAGCTGTTGCACCACCGGACCGACTTTAAAATCGTAGAGGAACGGAACTACATCACGAATCAAAAAGAATCGGGTTATCGGTCGTATCACATCATCATCGAATACCCGGTCCAGACGATCCACGGGGAATTCCCGACGCTCGTCGAAGTCCAAGTTCGGACGCTCGCGATGAACTTTTGGGCGACAATCGAGCACTCGTTAAACTATAAATACGATGGCGACATGCCGCAAGAAGTCCAAGAACGGCTGCGTCGGGCCGCGGAGGCGGCGTTTCTGCTCGATGCTGAGATGAGTCAGCTCCGCGTCGAAATTCAAGATGCGCAGCAAGTGTTTCGTGATAAAGAAATGAACGTCCAAACGGACCAAGACTAGGGGGGTGAGTGTATGCAGTTTGCGATTGTGTCAAGGGGAGATGCGCGTTCCGCGGAGATCGCGCGTGAGTTGACAGACAAGTTGACCGAGGCGGGACATTCCGTCTCAGAACAACCTCGGATCGTCGTTTCGGTCGGTGGGGACGGGACGATGCTACAGGCGTTCCATGAATATGTCGATCGGTTAGACGACACCCTTCTCGTCGGCATCCATACGGGCCATCTCGGTTTTTACGCCGACTGGCAACCGGACGAGCTCGATGAATTGACAGAGATGATCACGAGCGAGTCGTTTGAACCGGTATCTTATCCGCTCGTCGAAGTGTTGATCGACTATGAGGACGGGACGACGGAGCGGCAGTTGGCGATGAACGAGTGTACGATTAAAAATTACAAGCGCACGCTCGTGTGTGACTTGTCGATCCGTGATGATTACTTTGAAACGTTCCGCGGAGACGGGCTTTGCATCTCGACACCTTCCGGCTCGACCGCCTATAATAAAGCGCTCGGCGGTGCGATCGTCCATCCATCGATCGAGGCGATCCAAGTGACCGAGATGGCGTCGATCAATAATCTCGTCTACCGGACGATCGGCTCACCACTGTTGTTGCCGAAGCACCACCAAGTCAAAATCAAACCGCATACGAAAACGGAGTTTGAGCTCGCGTTCGACCATCAGGAAGCACTGTCGTGGTCGAACGTCCAGTCGATCCGTTGCGCGGTCGCGAGAGAAAAAGTGACGTTCGCCCGGTTCCGCCCGTTCCCGTTTTGGCGTCGGGTGCGCGAATCGTTCATCGAGGAAGGGAAGTAACATATGTACGGTTTTACATTACGTCGTGTCGCGGAGACGAACGTCCCGCTGCGCGATTTTTTGATGGGGGATTGTGGCATCTCACGCAAGATGTTGACGCAAGTCAAACACGGTGGCCTCATCTTAGTGAACGGGGAGCCGCGGACTGTTCGCTTTGATGTGTCGAGCGGCGATGAAGTGACGGTTCATTTTCCGCTTGAGCAGCCAGCGGAAACGATGGTCCGTTCACGGCGTCCGCTCACGGTCATCTACGAGGACGACTATTTGCTCGCCGTCGATAAGCCGGCAGGCATCGCGACGATCCCGTCTCGGCTTCATCCTGACGACACGCTTGCGAACGCTGTGCTCGGTTACTATGAACGAATTGGATTGCACTCGGCGATTCATGTGATCAATCGGCTCGACCGGGATACGTCTGGTGTCGTCTTGTTCGCTAAATATGCGTACGTGCACCATCGTTTCAGCGAACTTCAAAAGCGAGGTGGTTTGTCCCGGACGTACATCGCCCTCGTCGAAGGACTGGTCGAACGACAGACGATTGATGCGCCGATCGGTCGGGCCGAACACTCGATCATGGAACGCGTCGTCACAGACGACGGGCAACGAGCCGTCACACACGTCCGTCACGTCGAGTCGCACGGTGACTATGCGGCGTTGACGATCCAACTCGAGACCGGACGGACCCATCAGATACGCGTCCACATGCGCCATATTGGTCATCCGTTACTCGGGGATACGATGTATGGCGGACGTCCCGTGCTCGCCCGTCACGCGCTTCACAGCTCGTCTGCCGCGTTCGATCATCCGTTGACAGGGGAGAGTATCGTAATCGAAGCGGCTTACCCCGTAGACTTTCAACTCGAACACGAGTGAACAAAACATAGCCCCGCGCTCAAATGAGTGCGGGGCTATGTTTAATCGTCGTCAAACATATACGTTTTTGATTTTGAGGCGACGTTCATGACGAGCCCGATGGCAATCATGTTCATGATGATCCCGGTACCCCCGTAACTGATGAACGGCAAGGTCAAACCGGTGATCGGGAGGACACCGATTGTCATTCCGATATTTTGGAAGATCTGGAACGTGAACATGGCGATGACGGCGGTCACGATGTAACTTCCGAACGGACTGCTCGCTTCGAGCGCGATATGAATCATCCGGTACAAGAACAAGAAGAAGACGATAATCACGATTGCTGCACCGATAAAACCATAATGCTCAGCGATGACGGCGAAAATAAAATCGGTCTGCGACTCTGGTAGATAGACTAAACCTTGACCATAGCCAGTTCCGAACATTTGACCAGAACCGATGGCTTGAAGCGATTTGATCAACTGGAACGCTAAATCGTCAGAGTACTCATATGGGTAAATCCATGCTTGAAAGCGATTCAAGGCGTGGCCCGGAACGAAGCTTTGAAGCACCTCGAAATGCGAGAAAAACAAGTACATGAACCCACCGATCGTCACGGCGGCAGCGCTAAATAGACCGAGCAACCACTTCCAACCGATTCCTGACACGATGATGATGGCACCGAGCATCGTGATTAAAACAAGCCCGGTCCCTAAGTCTGGTTGCGTGACAATCAGCCCAAGAGGCGGGATAGCGAGTAATACTAGTTTCATTAACAGCCACGCATCCTGTTGAGACGAACCGTAACGTTTATTGTGGTCGTAGACGATTGTGGCCATGGAAATAAGTAAAAACAACTTCATAAATTCAGCTGGTTGAAAACTGAAACCAGGCACATTATACCATCCATACGCCCCATTAATATTTGGAACGAGTGTGGTATCCCGGAGCGGAATTAAGCCAACTAAAAGCAATAAACCAAAGGAGTAGAGATACCAATGAATTTTTCGCAACTGCTCGTATTCGATTGTCATGATGGCAAACATGGCGACGAATCCGATGATGTAACGGATTCCTTGATCGAAGGCGAAGTTAATATGTTGTAATCGTGTTGGCAACATCGGTTGTGCCGTGTAAATGGCGCCTAGGCTAATGACCATCAAGAAGAAGACGATTGTCAGAAGTGTCGTGTCTAAACTTTTTAAATAAGATTGAATGCGGTTCATGATGAAGTCGTCTCACCCTTTCTATACGTAGTTTATCTTACCGTAACTATAAAAAATCGCAATACGTTACGAGGCGGTTGACAAAACAGACACCATTCTGTAATCTGATAACAGATATTATAACCAGGTACTAAAAAGGGGAGTTCACAATGTCAATTTATCCAACGTTAACGAACAAGACGTACGTCGTCATGGGGATTGCCAATAAACGCTCGATCGCTTGGGCGATCGCGAAAACGCTCGACGCGGCAGGAGCGAAGCTCGTGCTCACTTATGCGTCTGAACGTTTCAAGTCAGGTCTCGAATCACTCGCTGCTGAATTGAGCCAAGAAGCACTGTTGCTTGAGTGTGATGTGACGAACGATGAAGCGATCGACACGACGTTCCGTTCGATCCATGAGCAAGTCGGTCTGATTCAAGGGATTGCGCATTCAATCGCTTTCGCGGATAAAGAAGCGTTGCGCGGTGAATTCTCGGAGATGACGCGCGGTCAGTTCGCACAAGCGCTCGATATTTCGGCGTACAGTTTGACGGCGGTCGTCAAGGCGGCAAAACCTTACTTCGCAGAGAACGCTTCGGTCATCACGCTCACGTATCTCGGAGGGGAACGGGTCGTACCGAACTACAACTTGATGGGTGTCGCTAAGGCCGCGCTCGATTCGAGCGTCAAATATTTGGCGAACGAATACGGCCCGCAAGGCGTACAAGTCAACGCGATCTCGGCTGGACCGATTCGGACGTTGTCGGCGAAAGGCGTCGGCGACTTTAACAGCATCTTGTCTGAGCTCGAGCAAAAGGCACCACTGCGCCGGAACGTCTCGGCTGAAGAAGTGGCCTCGACCGGTCTATTCTTGTTATCGGGCATGGGGAGCGGCATCACGGGAGAAGTCATCCACGTCGACAGCGGCTACCATATTTTATAAGTTTGGGAAAGGGCGCGTAAATGCGCTCTTTTTGTATTATAGCGTAACCGTTTGGGGTAAGGACTTGTGAGGGAGGGAAGATCATGGGTCCTTATCAGATTGATTTTACGGTCGTCCAATATGGGAATCGCCAGGTCCAACCGACAGAACGGGCGAACATCGAACCGGTCACTCGCATCCAGCGGGTCCAGCGGATTATTCCGCGTCAAGAAGAATGGTTAGAAGCTGAACAAGAAAAAAGCCCCGGTCGTTTCGTCGACCGGAGCGTATAATATTAACCTCGGAACCGGAACGTCTCATAGACGTTCCATGTTTCGTTTTCGAGCTCGTACATGACGGCCATACGGTTGATCGTCTCTTCAAAATGGACTTGTTCCATCCGCATCCGTTCGAGCACATCGAACAGCTCGGCGTCGGTCAGATCTTGTCCGATCGTGATGTGCGGGAGGAACTCGTACTTCGGAGGCTGATCGAGTGCACCTTCGTGTAAGCGAGTTTGTAGCGCTGCGAGTTCGCGCGTCGGCAACACTTTTAAGTAAAGGACGTTGTTCGTCGGCGCGAACGAGCGGGCACCGTCGATCTTCAACTGAATCGGCTTCGTCGTTTCAGCGATTTGTTGTAAATACTCGAGCACTTTTGGTAACTCGGCTTCGTCGACTTCGGTACGTTCTTTGATCGTCACGTGTGGCGAAATCAAAGCGTACTTCGTATCGTACCGTTTTCGATACGAGTTGGCGAAGTCTTGAACTTGTTTTGATGGAAATAAGACTACCCCAATCTTCATTCCAGTTCCCCCTTTATGAATGGTCTACTAGTTTATGATGACCGATTTATCGAATGAAGTCAAAGTGGGCTTAGTGTTTTTTTTTAAGTTTTCAGTATAATAGAGAATGAGTACTTCGAGACATGCTGTTCTCGAGATGAAGGGATGTGACGCGGGTAATTGCCCGCAACAATTATGAAACAAGTACCACACTCACGAGACGTAACAGAGGCTGCACGGGCCCGTTTGATTGAACGGGGCGTATCGATCGAATCGATCGCAGAGATCGTCTACCAAATGCAGGCGCCTTATTCACCGCACTTATCATTAAAAGACTGCATCGAGTCGGTTGAGGCCGTCCTTGAGAAACGCGAACTCCAACACGCGATTCTCGTCGGCTCAGAGCTCGATATGTTAGCCGAAAAAGGGCAGTTGTCAGAACCGCTCCTTTCAATCGTCGCTTCAGATGAAGGCCTATTCGGAGTCGATGAGACGATCGCGATCGGGGCCGTCAACACGTACGGATCGATTGCCGTCACGACGTTCGGTTACTTAGATAAAGCGAAGATCGGGATCATCAAGCAGCTCGATACGAAGATGGACGATGGTCAAGTTCATACGTTCATGGACGACCTTGTCGGTGCGATCGCGGCTAACGCATCGGGCCGTCTCGCGCACCGGTTGCGCGACATGAACGATTTCGGTGAAGACGAGATGCGTGAACGCAAAGGATTATATTGATGCATCGCGCAAAAACACTGACAATCGCCGGGACGCTTGGCTTCGCCATCGTCTCGGTGATTGTCATTTTAGGTGGGGCGGTTTCGCTCGACGGGTTCGTCTATCGGATTGTCGCGCCGTTGTCTGGCCCGCTGTTTGTCTATGTGACGGAACTCGGCAGTGTGAAGGTATTGATCGCCCTCTCCTTTGTCGGCATGCTTTATTGGTTATGGCGCGGGGACAAACTTGAAGCGTTCCGGTTACCGCTCGTCGTCATCGGGACGTTAGTTTTGACTCAACTATTGAAGCGCGTGTACGGGATCGATCGGCCGCTCATCGATGCCGCTCTCGATGCGACGACGTATAGTTTTCCGAGCGGGCACGCCTCGGGTTCGCTCGCCTTGTACGGTTTGCTCGCTTTTAGTTTATACCGGCGAAAGTACTCGCCCGTTTGGGTCGCGGTGCTCGTCGTGCTACTCGTAGCCGTCTCGTTCAGCCGGGTCATTTTGAACGTTCACTATTTCAGTGACGTCGTGGGCGGATGGCTCGTCGCGTTCACGGTGATTGCCGGATCAGAATGGATTATAGGGAGGAAGAATCGTTGATACTCGTGTCTGAAGTTGAAAGTTGGTTGTTTATGGGAAGGGATCAAGCGGACGCGGCGAGTTCGCCGACGATATTGGTCGAAAAAGATGCGACTGGCGCGAAGTCATTTGCGTCGATGCGGACGTTGTTTCAATTGAAGAAATGGACGGGACAACGCCGCTTCGTTCCGCTCCTATCATGTGATGAAACGGGCTATCGCGCCTACGAGGTGTTTCATGTCGACGCGAAGCCACCGTTCGCGCTGCTCGAGCACGGACGTGTTCTGTTGAAAGATAATGAGGTGGACGCGGCCTATGCAGCGGCTCTTGCGAACGAGGGAACAATGTCTGCGGATGAAGTGATCACGTTTGCTTCCGACTACATCGAAGCAGCACTCGGCGAACCGGTCGTGCTCGCAATCAATCGAGAGATTCCGTCGCATGCACACGTGCCGATGGAACTGTTCGTACCGGGCGACGCGATTCAAACGGGTGCGTACTTATTTGCCTGGGCGAACGAAGCACAGAAGGAAAGGAATGAAGCAAAATGAACGAGTGGGAACAAAAGGTCCAAGCGTTACTCGACGGCTCAATCGATGAGTTGCTCGTACCGAAAGACGACTTTTTGACAGTACGGTCACTGTTGATCGAGAAAGAGTGGTTGTTCCAAGTCGTGGGCGCCGCCAAACATGGGGGCGTCACCATCTATCGGAGGAATGAACAAAGCGCGCCCTCATGAGGACGCGCTTTTATTAAGCGTTTGAAGCCAATTTGATTTTTTGTCGTTTTAATTTGTGAAGCAGCCATGCATATAACACTTCACAAGAATGGTGAGGAAGGGTCAGTTCCACGAGTGGGCGCGACTGACCGAATATAGTGAAGCGCGAATGGTCCTCGTCGAGCATCGAGACTTGTATATCGGTCGCTTCTTGAAGCGAAATCCGCTGCTCGCCGGCAATTGCGTCTTTTAATTTCAGCATGTTTCCATTCGTCGCAAACTTGGTGAACGAAGAAATTCCCTGTACTTTCAGTTGTTCCATTTCGTAGATCTATCCATCGACAGATGAATAGATTTTCACCTCGCTTTCTCTATATTGCCTTCCGTCCCTCCAGAAGGTTATTCCTAGTATACCGTCCTATCGTTAAAAGAAAAGACTTAATTTAACGAAAAATTAAGACAATTTGTTATCAATTTTTAAAAATAACGATAAAGTCGTTAGACAAAGCGATTTGGAACGAAATAAAGACGAGCACGATAGCAAAAAAGAGCCTGAATTTTCCAGGCTCTTTTGACTTTCATACACGTATGAACTTAAAATCGTTCGATTTCCCATGCTCGGCGGCGATAGGTCAATTGCCCTTTTAAGGCGATCGATTCCTTCTTGGCGTCAAAGTCTTCTTCAAGCACAGACATGTCCTCGTATCGTCCGGCGACGTAAAACGAGATGGCGACTTGTCGATTGAACAGACTGCGTTTCGTATGGTCGAAATCGATAATCAGCCCTTGTGGGGATAAAGCCAAGATTTCATCGATGACAGGCAGTGGGATCGGGACGAAGCTGATATTACGGATGTCACGGTCGAGTTTACTTTGAAGCACGCTTTGCAGGAACTGATTGATCGTCGACCAGTCTTTTATGTAGAGGCTACTGTGACGATCGTTCGACTCGTTGAAATAAGCGATCTCATTTTGGATCGAGTTGAGGAACGGCGCTTTCAGCCCTCGTTCCATGTGGCTCAAAAACAAGATTTCCGCAATCTCATGGTCTGATAATGATTCGAGTAAATTATAGTCGGGAAAGTCGATGGCGGTGAAACTCGTCTGGTTGTTCAAGTATTTCGTCGAGAACGTTGAGAGTTCGTGTGCCTCGATATAGCGAAACCTCGTCCGGGATGATTGTCTCATCCCTTTAATGTCTGTTCGACAGATGATCATCGGTCGGGCGAGTGATAACGCTTCGACGACATCCGTCAGTGTCACCCCATGAAGGGTAAAACGTTGTAGTTCCCGGTCTTGTTTAATGTAGAACAACTGTTTTGACATATTAATCCCCTCAGTTCGAAGTCACTACAATTTGATTTTAGCAAATCCGTCTCGAGTGTGCCATGTTGGAGCGGTCGAGATGATTGAGATGATGGTTTTTGAGGAAAACTAGGTATAATTAGAGAAAAGGTAGAAGAAAGGCGGGTTCAGCATGTGGGGGTTGAAGAAGAGTTTTCCAGAGCTCGCTACAGATCGTTTTATCCTGAGAGAACTCGAGCCTAGGGACGCACGGGCACTCTACGTGATCCTCTCGACCGAGGAAGTCATGCGCTATTACGGATCTGATCCGTTGCTTGCCGTGTATGAGGCGAAGAACGTCATCGCCTATTTTAAAGATCAATTTCAACAAGGGAAAGCGATTCGATGGGCGATATGTGACCGTGTGACCGATGAGCTCGTCGGGACGATCGGCTTTCATAACTGGACGCCCCAATATTTCAGGGCTGAAATCGGATTTGAAGTCGCGCCTAGTCATTGGCGCAGAGGTGTCGCCTATGAAGCGGCGACAGCCGTCATCGGGTACGGGTTCGACGAGTTCAAGTTTCACCGGATCTCGGCGCTCGTCGCACCAGAGAACGATGGGTCAAATCGGTTGGTGCGAAAGCTCGGCTTCACCGAGGAAGGCTTGCTGCACGACTATGCTTACAGTCACGGCCGTTTTATGGACTTGACGATGTACCGTCTACTAAAAGACGAATGGTCACAGAGAGGGAGATGACGATGAGACAAGTTGTATTGCTTCACGGCCTATGTGGGTCACCGGATTATTTTGACGAGCTCGTCCCGATGCTTGAAGCGGATGTGTACGCGTTGACGCTTCCAGGACATGATGACACCGAATCGGGTCCCGAGACGATCGATCAATTCGCGGATTGGGTGATCAGAGAGATACGTTTGCGCGAGCTCGATCGTCCGGTCGTACTGGGACATTCGTTCGGCGGATACATCACGACGAACCTTGTTCGACGCTATCCGGATGAATTATCTGGCTTCGGGTTGATTCATTCGACGGCCGGCGCGGATTCGGATCAAGCGAAGGCGAAACGAAACGCCGCGATTGAGAAAGTGATCGAAGAAGGTGTCCATCCGTTCATCGACGAGATGATCCCAGGCGTGTTCGCCCCGGATTCTGATCACACACTCATCGAACGTGCTAAACGAATCGGCTTCAACATGTCGAAAGAAGGAATCATCTCAGCTCAAGAAGCGATTCGGGACCGGAATGATGAGACAGGAACGGTGCGCGAGACGAACTTGCCCGGATTGTTTATTTACGGCTCGAAAGACCCGAACATGGACGCGGAACGAGCTTTCATGGGGGCGGAGCGTCATACAAAACAGACGGTGCAAGCCAGTCATATGGGGATGATGGAGGCGCCTGAAACCGAAGCGCAACTCATTAACGCTTGGCTCGACGCGGAAGTGCGCTCGGTGCATAAGTTCAAACTGATCGCCGTATCAGGCAGTTTGCGTAAAGCATCGTTCAATACGGCGCTACTTCATTCAATCATCGAACTCGGTCGTGATCGGTTTGACGTGGAGGTCGCATCCATCGAATTGCCGCTCTATAATGACGACTTGATTGACCCGGATGAACCGGACGTCGTTGTCGCGTTCAAGCAAGTGGTCAGAGAAGCGGACGGTCTGCTCGTCGTTACCCCGGAGTACAATCACAGCATACCCGGCGTCTTAAAGAATGCGATCGACTGGCTATCGCTCGAACCGGGAACGCCACTTCGTGATAAACCGGTCATGATTGCCGGCGCCTCACCCGGCATGCTCGGGACGGTAAGGTGTCAAGTCCACCTCCGACAAGTATTTGCCACAAATCGGGCAAACGTTTTACCAGGAAACGAAATCTTTATCACGCATTGCAAAGAGAAGATTGGTGCTAAAGGACTTGAACATGAACCATCAATCCAACAAATCGATAGAGTGTTATCTGAGTATTACAATTGGATTGATTTTTGGAAGCGTAACGCAAAAAAATAACTTGAAGTCACGACCTTTGTCTGATAGAAATGAATTGTGAAAACAAACACAAAGGGAGCGACAACACATGGAAACGTATATCGAACTGTACAACGGCGGCGAGTTAGGGGACCAGGCAGTCATCAATGACGGGATGACGTTCGGCCGGGTCACGATTGTGGAATTATTTTATCAGACGAACCACATCTTCGGTTACGTGAAAGCGGACGGGGAGAAACGCTTCTTCCTAGAACCGATTGCTGGAGATGACACGTTCGACGTCGAAGGAGAGCGCTATTCCCTCCAACAGTTCATCGCCCTATTTTGATGTTCACGACGCAAGCGACTCGCTTGCGTTTTTTTGTTGTTTTCGTCACGATTGGTGTGAGGTGATGAAGATGAAACTTGTAGCAATTGAACCAACACCAAGTCCGAACAATTTAAAGATCATTGTCGAACCGGCTTTTTCTGGCCGCGGGATCACATATGACAAGGCGAGTCAGGACGTCCCGGAGACGATCCGAGACATCATCGCGTTACGAGGCGTCAAATCGGTATACGCCGTCTCTGATTTTTTAGCGGTCGAACGGCATCCGAAACACGATTGGCACGACGTCATGAACGACATTCGTCGCGCGTTCGGCGAAGACGTCGCTGAAGGAGAAGCGAGCCAGTTGACGGCAGACTATGAGCCGGTCCACGTATCGGTCCAGTTCGTATTAGACGTCCCGATGCAGTTGAAACTCGTCAAAGGCGACGAGGAGAAACGGGTCGGTTTGTCTAAACGCTTTGTCGACGCAGCGATGCAGGTACAGCAGCAAGTGAAAAACGTCATTCAAGATCGCCGCTGGGTCGAACAAGCTCCGCGTTACGGGGAACTTGAAGACGTGAGTGCTGTCGCTCAAGAAGAGCTTGAAGCGGCCTATCCAGAAGATCGCGTCGCTCGGATTGTCGCCCGTGCTTTCGGGCGTGAGGCGGATTACGAGGCCAACGTGTCGCAACTCCAGTCGGAGGACTGGAAAGCACGGATGGCATTCTTGGATGAACTGCAAATCGAACCGGAGAACATGAATTACTTCCGCCGGGCACTCGAGGACAAGGTGATGGCGATCCGTCGTCAAGCAGTCGTCATGATTGGTATGTTTGAAGAAAATCGGGAGGATTACGTCACCTATATCGAGCAGGCACTCGTCGATCCGTCACCGATCGTGAGACGGACCGCGGGGGACACCGTCTCTGATTGGGCGTTGTCAAAATCTCAGCCATCGATGATCGAGGCGCTCAAAGATAAAAGTAAGCTTGTCCGTTGGCGGGCTGCACGCTTCTTGTTCGACTGTGGTGATGAGCAGGCCGTACCGGCTTTGAAAATCGCCGAGGACGACCGTGAGTTCGAGGTTTCTCTCCAAGCACGTCTCGCCAAAGAGCGAATTACGAGCGGAGAAACGGCACTCGGAACGGTATGGCAACAAATCTCGAACCGTTCGAAATAAACCATTCGACAAGTCAGGTTTGTTCAAATTTACAGTTATAGGAAGTGAGAGGAGTTCGCTTGGCGAATTGCCTCTCTTTTTCGTTTGTCCTTACATAATTCAACCAATCGGTTAACAATCGGTGCCAGTTATTCGACAGACAAGTCGAGCTCGGAGCGGGACTGTCGAACGATAGGACGTTTTTATTTGAATAACGTTGGTACACTGAAAGTATCTTATTTGGACAAAGGAGCAACACTCATGATTCTTTTTGCAGAAACAACTGAACTCGTAGCTTACAAAGAAGTGGTCGATGGCATGATCACCGTCATTTTTGAGACGATTCATAGTGAGACGTTCTCAATCTCTGCACAAGTTCGTTCTGACATCGACGTCGCTGACTCGTTGTTCGTGACCGGTTGGCAGCAATACGTGGAAAACCTACAAGTTTCTTAAAAAAGGTAAATAATATAGGGAAATCCATTACAAACGTCTGCACGAACGTATACACTAGTGCTATAGACGTTTTTTTATTTTGTTGAGGAGAGTGGAATACGTGAAAAAAACTTGGTTGCTAGTCGTGGTCGCTGCGATGATGCTCGTGGTAGCGGCGTGTGGTAAAGAAGAAGCAACTCCGAGCGATGTGGACGGGAACTCGTCGGCAGCTCCAGCTTTATTGACGCTTGAGACGGACGCGAGCTACAATGCCGACACAAAACAATTATCGGCGACGGTTTCGATGACGAACCCGAATGAAGGACCGGTCAAGGTGACCTTCAATTCATCGCAACGTTTTCAGTTGACGGTCATGAACGGAGAAACGACCGTTTTTGATTACGGCAGCGAATATATGTTCACTGAATCAATTATCGAAGAGACGTGGGAACCGGGTGAGACGAAAGTGTTTGACGAAGTGTTCCCGCTCACACTCGAGAGCGGAGAGTATACGGTTGATTTCGTCAGTCTCGCTCAAGTCGAAGGCGCACCAGAGATGGCAGCCACCGATCAAAAAACGTTATCAGTTGAAGCGGTAGAGGCGCCGCCTGCGGAAGAACCGGCAGAAGAGCCTTCTGAAGAGCCTTCTGAAGAGCCAACGGATGAGCCGAGCGAGCAGCCGGCCCAAACGGACGGTGCGTTCAGCGATGTCTCGATTAAGAGAAACGGGAATTTGATTGAAGTGGCTGGGTACACGAACGTCGAGGAGTTCGAATGGAGCGTCTCGGACGGGCATAACGTGTTTGCGCAAGGGGCGTCGCAACCGACGGCCGGCGGCTTCACGTTCGGCGTGTTATTAGATGAGGAACCGACATCAGGACAGTCGCTCTTCCTAGAGATGACACCGATCGGCGGAGACGTCGCATCGTTCCGCGTTCAATAACCGTTAGACGGAAACTCACGTTTCCGTCTTTTTTTTGGAATCCAAACGTATTGACGACAAAACCAGATTGTCAGACAATAAGGCAAACCGACTTACAAACAAGGAGGAAACGAAAGATGCAACAACACATCATCGAATCGACTCATGTGAAATCGCACATCGATCCAGTTCAAGAAGTCCGTCGACGAATCGACTTTTTAAAAACGTACGTCAAACGTGTGGGGGCGAAAGGACTCGTCCTCGGTATTTCAGGTGGACAAGACTCGACACTCGCGGGCAAGTTATGCCAACACGCGATGGAAGAGTTGCGGGCTGAGACCGGCGGCGACTATACGTTTTATGCGGTGCGCCTCCCATACGGCGAACAACATGACGAAGACGACGCCAAGCGGGCGCTTGACTTCATCCGGCCTGACAAGACGTTCACCGTCAACATCAAGCCGGCCGTCGATGCTTCGGTCGAGGCGTTCAAACAAGCAACGACGCTCGAACTCGGCGATTTCCATAAAGGGAACACGAAAGCGCGTGAACGGATGAAAGTCCAATATGACATCGCGGCGACGTTCGGGGCGCTTGTCGTCGGGACTGACCATGCGGCAGAGTATGTGACTGGATTTTATACAAAGCACGGGGACGGGGCAGCCGATTTGACGCCACTCACGGGACTGAGCAAGCGCCAAGGAAAAGCGTTGCTCCATGAGCTCGAAGCGCACGAGAGTCTGATTTATAAAGTGCCGACGGCTGACCTCGAGGACGACAAACCGGGTCTTCCCGATGAAGTCGCACTGGGGATGACGTATGACCAACTCGACGATTATTTAGAAGGGAAAGCCGTCGACCCGGCTATCGCCGAACGGATCGAGACGATCTTTAAACGGTCGCGCCATAAGCACCATATGCCGGCGTCGCTCTATGACGAGTGGTGGCAATAAGCTAAATAAAGAGGAGACGCGGTCAATTTCGACCGTGTCTCCTCTTTCCATTCAACGAACAGTACGTTTTGGAACGAATTGAATAGCTAAAATCAGCGTGAACGCGATGAAGCTCAAGAGCGGGATCGTGACGAACCCGAAGTAGTTCACCCAACGGATGAGACAGTCGTTGCTGCAAAACGCATCCCCGTTCGGAATCCGTTCGAGCACGACGTGGTATAGGCTGATCAGCCAGCCGGCACCGGCCATCAGTCCGATAAAGAGACGGTTGACTTCACGGTTCGTTAACATGATAGTCAAGTAATAAATCGCGAGCGGGTACATGAATATGCGCTGAAACCAGCACAGCTTGCAGGGCAGATAAAGCATGACTTCGGAGAAGTACAAACTTCCAAGCGTCGCGACGGTCGCGACAATAAAGGCAAAATGATGACGTTGCATACGATTTCCTCCTGACGACTCAAAAATTGCGAATGAACATGATATGATACAGGTTAGCAACAATGAATTTAGTATACAGTCTTAGAAACGATATAGAAATAGGTGACGTCATGCAAGTATCAGAAGTGGAAGTGTTGATCGTCCTCGCCGAAGAGTTGAATATGAGAAAAGCCGCCGAGCGGTTGTTCGTCTCCCAACCGGCTTTAAGCCAACGCCTCGTCACGATCGAGCATCAGTGGGGCAAAAAGATTTTCGTCCGCTCGACGCGAGGCCTCGCCCTCACCCCGGACGGTGAGAAAATCATCGACTTCGCGAAAAAGATGTATAGCGAAGAGCAAGAACTTCGGGGAGAGTTGACGGCCAAGCAAGGCGAAGTGTATGGGACGCTCAAAATCGCGGTCGCCTCGATCATGGGACAGTATTGGTTGCCCCGCGTCTTGAAACGATTCATGGAACGGTATCCGTCCGTCCGGGTCAAACTCGTGACGGGCTGGTCGAGCGAGATGATGCGCTATATGCTCGAAGAGAGTTTCCATATCGGGATCATTCGCGGTAATCCGGACTGGCGCGGAGAAAAGATGAAACTGTTCTCAGATTCGCTTCACCTCGTTGATATGCGGATGACCGATTTAAAGCAGTTGAAAAATAACGAGCGCTCGTTCATTCAGTTTAAGAGTGACTCGACCTATTATCAAGAAATCCTTGAATGGTGGCAAGAGCGGTTCTCGAGTCCGCCGCTCACGACACTCGTCGTCGATCAGATCGAGACGTGCAAACAGATGGCGCTGCATGGGATTGGTTTTGCCATCTTGCCGGAGTCGACGATTCGCGATGTCGAGGCGATCAATAAGATCCCGCTCACGTCGTCGAACGGGACACCGCTCGTGCGTGACACGTGGATGTTGTCGACCGACTCGATGCTCGAGCTCGCGCAAGTGAAAGCGTTTTGGGAAATCGTTGAAGAAGTGACAAAGGAGAGTGTGGAATGAGTTGGGCCATAGAAGCTAGAAGACAGTTACATTTGATTCCAGAACCGGGTTACAAAGAGTTTAAAACACAAGCGACGCTTGAGGAGTTGATTCGTTCGTTTAACTCGTCACGGGTCCACATCTCGCATTGGCGCACCGGACTGTTCGTACGTGTCGACGGTCTTGTCGGCGACAAGACGATCGGGTATCGGGCCGATATGGACGGATTGCCGATCACGGAAGAGACAGGACTGGAGTTCGCCTCGGTCCATGAAGGCATGATGCATGCCTGTGGACATGACGTCCATATGGCGATCGCGCTCGGCTTGATCAAACGCGCGATCGAAGAGCCGCTCGATCATCATCTCGTCGTCTTTTTCCAACCGGCCGAAGAAGGGCCGGGCGGTGCGGAACCGATGGCGATGTCGGAGTTGTTCTATCATTTCCGTCCTGACGCGATGTTCGGTCTCCACGTGGCGCCGGAATATCCGGTCGGCACGATTGCCTCACGACCGGGCGTCTTGTTCGCGAGTGCGCGTGAGCTCCACCTCACGATTCACGGCAAGGGTGGGCACGGCGCTTTCCCGCATGCCGGGATTGACGCTGTCATCGTTCAGGCGGCATTGATCATGCAGCTGCAGACGATCATCTCTCGCAACATCGACCCGATGGGGAGCGCCGTGATCAGTATCGGTAAAGTCGCCGCCGGCACGAAAGAGAACATCATCGCCGAGACGGCCAAGCTCGATGGGACGATCCGGGCCCTGTCGGATAAAGAAATGGTCGTCCTTGAGCGCCGGATCCGTCAAGTCATCGCCGGTGTCGAGATGACGTATAACGTCCATATCGACCTCGAGTTCGGCAACCGGTACCATGAAGTAGTGAACGACGAACGGTATTTGTTCCAGTTCGAGGAAGCGGTCGAAGACGTCGGCTATTCGTATAAGACGTGCGTTCCGGCCATGACCGGTGAGGATTTCGGCTATATGTTGAAACAAGTGCCGGGGTTCATGGTGTGGCTCGGGGTGAACGACATGGGTTCAGGTCTTCATCAAGCGACGCTCAATCCAGATGAGCGGGCGATCGATGTCGCGGTCGAACTGTTCGACCATTTCTTTAGAACGGTCATTGTGAAGTGAACGAAGCGGACACGTTGCTGTCCGCTTTTTTTGTTGAAATGTGTTGAATTGTGCTTCCGATGTGAGGAAAAAGGGAAATTATTATGATTGTAAAGCGTCAATATTGTTAAGCTTGTTCAAATGTGAACATTTTGCGAACTCAAGCATTGAGACATTACAGCGCTATATAAAATCATTATGATAGGGGTATCCAAAGGAAATTATCTATGATGTTTCGTTTCACGCATCGGTGTGAAGCGCTAGAGAGAGATAGGAGGTAATCAATAGATGTTTCAAGATCCGGTCCTGATGAGTCGGGCGCTAACGGCACTCACGTTAGGTTTTCATGTGATTTTTGCCACAATCGGCGTCGGGGTTCCACTTTTAATTTTATTGGCAGAGTTTTTAGGTATTAAAAAGAAAGATCCGAAATACACCTTGATGGCTCGTCGGTGGTCGCGGGGCTATGTCGTGACCGTCGCGGTCGGTGTCGTCACCGGTACAGCCATCGGGCTGCAGTTATCACTGCTTTGGCCAAACTTGATGCGCGTCGCCGGTCAGACGATCGCGCTGCCGTTGTTCATGGAAACGTTCGCGTTCTTCTTTGAAGCGATCTTCCTCGGCATTTATTTGTACACGTGGGATCGGTTTAAAAACCCGTGGCACCATATGCTGATCGGGATTCCAGTCGCCGTTGGTGCACTGTTCTCAGGCTTCTTCATTACGACAGTCAACAGCTTTATGAACCAACCTGTCGGATTTGATATCGTCGATGGGAAACTTGCGAACGTGAGTCCGCTCGAGGCGATGTTCAGCCCGGCGATGCCGACAAAGATGGCGCACGTATTAACGTCTGCCATTTTGACATCGGCGTTCATCTTAGCGGCGATTGCGGCCGTGCAGTTATTGCGCCAACGCCGTAACCAGCTCGACAAATTGTCTATCGAGTATCACAAAAAAGGTCTTCGTTTAACGATGACCGTCGCGCTCATCTTTGCGATTGCGACTGCGCTCGTCGGAGACTTCTCAGGTAAATACTTGGCGAAGTATCAGCCAGATAAGTTGGCGGCGGCAGAGTGGCATTTTGACACCTCCTCCGAAGCCGAACTCATCTTGGGCGGATGGCTCGAAGACGATGGTGAAGGTGGTTACGAAGTACGCGGGGCCATTAAAATCCCTTATGCGTTGTCAATCTTAGCGGGCGGTGTCCCAAACTATGAAGTGACGGGTCTTAATGAATTTGCGAAAGAGGACCAACCGCCACTATTCATCCACTATCTGTTTGATGCGATGGTCGGAATCGGGATGCTTCTTGCGCTCATCTCATTCCTGTTCGTCCTCGGACGCTACATTAAGCGATTGCCTCAATTCAGCAAACCGATGCTGATTGCGATTGCGGCGGGAGGCCCTCTCGCCATGATGGCAATCGAGTTCGGGTGGTTCTTCGCCGAGTTTGGCCGTCAGCCATGGGCGCTCTATGATTTGATGCGCACGAGTGAGGCAGCGACGACGTCGGCTAACGTAGGTTGGATGCTCATCGCCTTCGCGATCCTATATGCGGTTCTTGGCGTGGTCACAGTGCTCGTCTTGACACGTCTGTTCAAGGACAACCCAGTCGGGAAAGAACTAAAACAATCGGAACATCGCGGCGAAGCGATGTTTGCGGATGAAGTGTGATCGGAGGATATGACATGCAAATTCAAGAATTAGGGATTGCCGTATTATGGACGTTTTTATACGGCTATCTCATCGTTGCATCGATTGATTTCGGTGCCGGCTTCTTCGCTTTCTATAGTAAGTACACGAAGCGAGACCAAAAAATCAATCGCCTGATTCAACGGTATTTGTCACCGACATGGGAAGTGACGAACGTCTTCTTCGTCTTCTTCTTCGTCGGAATCGTCGGGTTCTTCCCGGATACGGCTTACTATTATGGAACGGCCTTGTTAGTACCGGCCTCTGTCGTGTTGATCTTGCTCGCGATTCGCGGAAGTTTTTATGCGTTCGCGAACTACGGTTCGAAAGAGAGTACGTTTTACGTGTTCTTGTACGGGGCGACAGGTTTATTGATTCCGGCGGCGATGTCGACCGTGCTCACGGTCAGCCAAGGCGGATTCATTAACGAGACAGAGTCGGGTGTGTTCTTTGACGGATTGAAGTTGTTCACAAACTTCTACTCGTGGACAGTCGTTATCCTTGCGATCGTGTCGGTGCTCTATATTAGTGCGATGTTCCTCTTGTTCTATGCGGACAAGGCACGTGATGTCGAAGCAGTCGGCCTCGTGCGCAAATGGGCGCTCTTCTGGAGTGTTCCGACGATCCTCGCTTCGGGCCTCGTCTTCTTCGGCTTGAAATCACAGGCGGCATGGCACTATGAAAACATTTTGGCGGGTAACTGGTGGTGGTTCGCCGCGAGTTTCGTCTTCTTCATCATCGCCGTATCGTTCGTCTACTTGAAACGCAACTACGGACTCGCTTTCTTAATGGTCATGGGTCAGTTCTTCATGGCGTGGTTCGGATATGGCTATACGCATTTGCCGTATATCCTCTATCCGTATATCGACATTAACGGAAGCGTCGTCAACGAGTCGATGGCGATCGCGCTCGTCATCGTGTTCATTCTAGGATTGCTCTTACTCGTACCAGCGTTGTATTTATTGCTTCGTCTGTTCTTGTTCGACAATGACTATGTGCGTGGAAAACGTTCAAGCGGTAAAGCATAAGACCGGGATTTCCCGGTCTTTTTTGTATAGTTTTTTTAGGGCGAATCGGTTACACTGTACGAAGAATCGGGAACAGAAACCGCTGTAGGGAAAGGGATGTTTTGAATATGACAGGTGAATTTGCAGTCATCGGGTTAGGTCGGTTTGGTGGGTCGATCGTGCGGGAGTTGTCGTCGAACGGATATGACGTGCTCGCCATCGACGTGGATGAAGAACGCGTCAATGAGTTCATGGGCCTAGCCACGCACGCGGTCATCGCCGACACGACCGATGAGAACGTCTTAAAGAGTCTTGGGATTCGTAACTTCGAACATGTGATCGTGGCAATCGGAGAAAACATTCAAGCCTCGATTTTGACGACGTTGATTTTGAAAGAGCTCGGTGTCCAAATCATCACGGTGAAAGCGACGAACGACTACCACGAAAAAGTCCTGCGTCGAATCGGTGCGGATAACATCGTCCACCCGGAACGCGATATGGGCGTCCGGATCGCCAACGGATTGATGAGCCAAAGTATCTTGGACTACCTCGAACTTTCAAATGAACATTCGATCGTCGAGATCAAGGCTTCTGATAAACTATCGAATAAATCACTGATCGATTTGGACCTTCGTGCCAAATACGGAGTCAACATCGTCGCCATCCGTCGTGGTGACGACGTCTTGATTTCCCCTCAAGCCGACGAGATGATCCTGCCGGAAGATATCTTGATCATCATCGGAAAAGATACTGACCTCGACCGGCTCGAACGCTCGCTTCGGTCAAGATAAAAACGAGAGGCGCGCGCCTCTCGTTGTTTTTAGATTAGCTTCATAGTTTTTAGTCCGTACTCGATCCCGTCTTCAAGAATCGATTTCGTCACAAAGTCGGCCGCTTCTTTTGCCTCGGCTCGTCCGTTGCCCATCGCGATGCCTGTACCGACGTATCGGAGCATCGCCAAGTCGTTCAACGCGTCACCGAAGGCGTATGTGTTCTCGAGGCGATAGCCGTTCGTCTCGATGAAGTGGCGAATGCCGTCCGCCTTGCTCGCCCCGCGATTGATGACGTCCATCGCATGCGGGTGCCACCGGATAAAATCGAATTCGCTATAAGCGTCGAGATAATGATGCTCTTCTTCAGGCGTGCAGTAGAGCAACGTCTGATAGACGTCCTGTTCAATGTGGAAGTTTGGCGCGTACGTCGGGATCGGCATATCGAGTTCACCGAGCGACTGTTCGACGACGTGGTCGTTCGGCTTCGTCGCGCCGCCATGGTCTTGTCCGAGATAGACGAGTGTGTGGTCAAACGTTCCCGCATGGTCCGTCAAACGGCTGAGCGCATGAGTCGGTAGCGTGTTCCGATAGACGATTTCCCCACGGTGGACGACGATTTGGCCGTTGTAGCACACCATGCTCTCGATTCCAAGTTGCTGCGGGATGTCTGAGAGCATCGCCGGGCCTCGTCCCGTCGCGATGAACGTCTCGACTCCGTTCGCACGAAGTTGTTCGATCGCCGCAATCGTCGAAGGCGGAATATACGTCCCTTCGTGGAGAAGCGTGCCGTCAATATCAAAAAAGACTACTTTTTTATCTTCCATTCGAATCACCATGCTTTCTCTGTCTTGTTTAGGGTATTTCTATACAGAAAAGCATACCACGAAATCAAGAAACCGCCCTCAATCTGACGTCATTAGTGAAATTTTGTCACAATATGAGCTATAATGAAGAAAGAATCTTACGGAGACATAACTTTATCACGAGAATCACTTATGTATCACATAGATGAAAATCAACTAACTAGAAGTAAGGAGAGATTAAATGAAGTTTGTAAAGAACCATCAAACCGCTGTGTTCGCATTAGGCGGACTCGGAGAAATCGGGAAGAATACGTATGTCGCTCAATTTCAAGATGAGATCATTGTCATCGACGCCGGGATTATGTTCCCAGAGGATGACTTGCTTGGGATCGACTACGTCATTCCAGATTACTCATACTTGATCAAAAACAAAGAAAAAGTAAAAGGGGTGTTCATCACCCACGGTCACGAAGACCATATCGGTGGAATCCCGTTCTTGTTGAAACAAGTCAAACTGCCGATCTATGCGACAAAGCTCGCCCTCGGGTTGATCAAAGTGAAACTTGAGGAGCACGGCTTGCTTCGCGAGGCCGAATTGCATGAAATCGATGAGGATACGATCGTCAAGTTCAGAAAGACGAGTATCTCGTTCTTCCGGACGACCCACTCGATTCCGAACTCGCTCGGTGTCGTCGTCAAGACGCCACAAGGCAACATCGTCCATACCGGCGACTTCAAGTTCGACTTCACACCGGTCGGCGAGCCGGCTGATATCGCCAAAATGGCTGAAATCGGGAAAGAAGGCGTCCTTTGTCTCTTGTCAGACTCGACGAACGCAGAAATCGAAGGGTTCACGATGAGTGAAAAAGTCGTCGGCGGGACGATCAGTGAGACGTTCCGTAAAGCGGAAGGGCGCATCATCTTCGCGACGTTCGCCTCGAACATCTATCGTCTGCAACAAGTCATCGACTCTTGTGCTGAGACGGGCCGCCACTTGCTCATCTTCGGTCGCTCGATGGAAAAAGTCATGACGATCGGACAAGATCTCGGCTTTATCAACGTACCAAAAGGAATGATTATCGAGACGAACCAGATGCGCAACTTCCAACCACATGAAGTGGCGATTCTCTGTACCGGATCACAAGGTGAACCGATGGCTGCGCTCAGCCGGATTGCGAACGGGACACACCGTCAAGTTTCGATCATCCCTGGCGACACGGTCATCTTCTCATCGTCACCGATTCCTGGTAACGCCGTGTCGGTCGGTAAAACGATCAACCAACTGTACAAAGCGGGCGCTGACGTCGTCTACGGTAAACTCACGAACATCCATACGTCAGGTCACGGATCGCAACAAGAGCAGCTGCTCATGATCCGCTTGCTCAACCCGAAATTCTTCATGCCGATTCACGGAGAGTACCGCATGTTAGTGAAACATGCCGAGCTCGCGCAATCGGTCGGGATCCCGAAAGAGAACACGTTCGTAATGGACAACGGCGAAGTGCTCGCCGTCGATGCCGATTCGGCTGCCATTACAGGAAAAATTTCGGCGAACGCCGTCTATGTTGACGGAAACGGCATCGGTGACATCGGCAATATCGTCTTACGCGATCGCCGGATCTTGTCAGAAGATGGACTTGTCGTCGTCGTCATCAGCATCGACGGCAAGACGCGAAAACTCGTCTCCGGACCCGATATCATCTCGCGCGGATTCGTGTACATGCGTGAATCGGGCAGCCTAATTCGTGACGGTGAGCGCTTGCTCAAGAAGACGGTCGAACAAGGCTTATCGAACAAGCAGATGAAATGGTCAGAGATGAAGCAACTTGTCTCGGATACACTCACGCCATACTTGGCTCAAAAAACACGAAGACACCCAATGGTTCTTCCGATCATTATGGAAGTATAAACGAACGGGCTGTAGGTGACTACAGCCCGTTTTTTAGAGAATGAAAAAAGGGGCGGTGCGTATGGAACGGAAGAAGCGTAAGACAGGTTGGCTCAAGTGGGGACTTGCCGCATTTGCGATCTTATTTTTAGTCACGATGATTTATCATCAAGTAAAACCGCTGCCAGAAGGGGTGTCTCGAGCATCCGAACCGGTAAACATCTCGGATGACCAAATCGATTTTTTGTCTGATTTGACATACCAAGGAGAAGACACCGAAGTCAATGAGCAAGAGATCTTCCAAGATGTCGAGCGATCGATCCGCGACGCCCGGGAGTATATCGTCATGGACTTTTTCTTATTCAATCCATATTCAAATGAAGATCGACCGTATCCTGACATCACGGCCCGCCTGTCGTCAGCACTCATAGAACAGATGGAGCTCTATCCGGACTTGAACGTCGTCTTGATCACAGACGAGATCAACACGACGTATAACGGTCACGCGTCTGACCATTTAGACGTGCTCAAGGAAGCGGGCGCGGAGATCGTCTACACGAACCTCGACGCGTTACGTGACCCGAATATCTTGTACTCGACGTTGTATCGCATCGGATTCCAATGGTTCGGGGACAGCCAAAACGGTTGGCTCCCGAACCCGATGGCGAAATCGGCACCGGACATCACGATTCGTTCTTATTTACGGTTACTGAACGTGAAAGCGAACCATCGCAAAGTCATGGTGACGGAGAACGACGGGTTCGTCCTCTCGGCGAATCCGCATGACGCGTCCGGTTACCATTCAAATGTCGGCGTCCGACTCGACGGTCCGATCCTAGCTGACATTCTTGAAGGGGAAGAGGCGATCGCCCGGTTCTCGAAAGGGGACGCGAGCCGTTTCCCGAGTGAAGAAAAGCTCGCCGCCTTACGTGACGAGGATTCGGACGGACCGATGCAGGTTCGTTACGTCACCGAGTCGAAAATTCAAGAAGCCGTCGTGAAAGCGATGGACGAGGCGGAAGCGGGCGAGACGATTTGGATCGGCATGTTCTATTTGGCCGATCGGAACATCATCCAAGCAATCCACGATGCCGCCGAGCGCGGCGTGTTCGTCAAGCTCATCCTTGACCCGAACACGAACGCGTTCGGGCGTGATAAGTCGGGTCTCCCGAACTTGCCGGTCACGGCTGAGCTCGTCGAAGTCAATCCGGAACAGATCGAGGTCCGTTGGTACGAAGTCGGGAAAGAACAATATCATCCGAAGATGCTCTACGTCGAAGGCGAGCAGCGTGTCGTTGTGATGGGGTCAGGCAACTATACGACCCGGAATATGAACGACTATAACCTCGAGGCGGACGTTGAAGTGACGACTGCGACCGAGACTGAGTTCATGCGCGAAGTCGATAGCTATTTCAAACGGCTTTGGAACAACGAGGACGGGACGTACACCGTCGCTTATGATGAGATTCAGACCGACTTGCCGATCGGCAAGTACTTGTTCTACTGGTTACAGAAGTTGACGTGGACGATGACCTACTGACCTAAAAACAAGCCCGTCCTCGTCAGAGGGCGGGCTTCAGCTTGTTGACTAACATGATTGCTATGGCTCGTCCTTTCGGCGCCCACGCTTTCCGCAGGCAATCCCGGAGCCGCATCGCGACTCGCGTCGCTGCTGGGTCTCCGTTGGATTGCTATCCTGCAGGAGTCGCGGCGCCATCGGACGAGCAACGCACACGGTCCCATCTGGCGGCGGTCACCGCACAAAACATGAAGAAGCTGACTAGTTTATTGGCCTGGAGAGACCGTATACATACCATTTTTTCAATCTTGTGCCGGGCAGAGTGACTCGAGGTCATCGAACATAAAAAAGACGAACCAATTCGCGAAAAGCGAATTGGTTCGTCAACAGCCTAAGCCCGTCCTCATCAGAGGACGGGCTTGTTTTATTGCGTTTCGACTGGATTGAACTCATTTGAATACTCGTATAAGAACTCGCCCGTCTCACGGAGCACGTCCGTCTTCCGATGAAGTGAGAAGTGATCGTATGGGACGGTCTCGGTACCGATATTGTTCGTGTATTCCTCGAGCAAGAGCGAGCTCGACGGTTCGATCAAGTTGAACTCGCCGCCTCGTCCTGAGAACGAATACACTTGGACGGAGCGGGGCCACGTCTCAAGCTTGGCCTGGAACGACTTGAGCCCATCAGAACTCGGCGACAAGTCGCGGATGGCCGGACTGCCCGTGTTCACACCGAAGTTGCTGGCGGATAAACCGAAGTTGGCGAGGCGCGTCCCGGCGAACGGGCTATCAAACGTAACGAGCTTATCGACGATATACTCGTCTTGGTTCAAAATGTAGTTGGCTGCGGCGACACCGCCCATACTGTGACCAATTACATACATGCGGTCGAATGAACGGTTTCGTTCCGCTTTGTACTCTTCGATGGCGAGGTTCAACCATTTCGTCTGGTTGTTCAAGGACGCTTCAGCATCCTCATATTCAATCCGGACGATCGGTCGGTTCGAACTGTAATCATTGATGACGCAGTCGACCGCTCCTTTCGCTGTCACTGTACAAAGCGCACCGTCTTTGGCAAGTCCGCGCTGCTCCATGTATTGGGAGAAGCGGAGGAACGTCCGGTCGGTCCCGAGCAGGCCGTGGACGGCGAACGTCGGGATGAACTCATCGGTTTGGGCGGCTTGACGGATGGCTTCGACTTTTCGATCGTTCGTCAGCTCTTCACGTACGGTCACGATAATGATGGCTAACGCTAACAGGATGATCAACATACCGAGCACGCGCGAACGGATTGATGTCCGGTCGGGGTTTCCGACATTTTTCCTAGATCTCCGCCAAACGAAGAAAGCAGTCACACTAGCAATGAGGGCAACGACGATCGTGATGATCCACGCTTTGACGTTCGGTACGTGCGCGACAAGCATCATATTGTTTTGGCGTCCGCCGTACACTTGCCACTCGACTTGTTTCATCGAACGAGGGTCAAGGCCGGTCCCGTCCTCGACGAACACACCGGTCGGTACCGTCAAATTGAAACGGATGTCGGCTTGGCGGATGTAACGCTCGGCGAGTTCTTTCGGGGAACCGCTCAAGTTGACACCAGGCAAGTCGACGCGATCGAGACGTAAATCCAAGTTCGTCTTCAATACGTATGAATCGAACCAAATGCCGTCTTCCTTTTGAACGTCAAATTCCACGTCGGGGGGAACGAGGACACCGGCCGGTCCGGTCTTCCATTCCTGTTTAATGTTTTGCAGCTCATCGACGTTTTTGAACGTCTTCTTTAACACCATACCTTCGTAATCGTCTTCGCTCGAATAGTCTCGAGTCGCATAGCCGTTATCGTTCGCTTGTTGTTTCCACGTTTCCCAGTCGAGCCGTAAGTTTAATAGCTTCATGACCGGGTGATCGCGGAACGCATACGTCGTCTCGAGCGTGACAGACTGATCGTAGTGGACGGTGGCGTCATATTCGATCCGGACGCATCCACCGATTAAAAGAAACAAGAATGGGAATAGGAACAACAGTGTCTTTTTTTTCACGCTCGTCACCTCAGATCGGTTCACCGTATGTTTCTAGCGGATTGGTCGTATTAATGCGGTCATAAAACAGGACGCCGTCCAAGTGGTCGAGTTCGTGTTGGCAGACGATGGCTCGCATCCCGCGAAGACGTAACTTGATCGGATTGCCGTCACGGTCAAATCCTTCGAGGGTGATGCGACGGTGACGGGGTACGTTGCCTTTGACGATGCGATCGACAGATAAGCAGCCTTCACCGCCGTTCAAATACGTCTGTTCGAGCGAGTGACTCGTGATTTTCGGATTGAAGATCGACAGCTTGAACGTCTCTTCTTCCTCTTTTAGTAGGACGGTGAAGAACCGGCGATTGACACCGAGTTGTGGTGCAGCAATTCCGACACCGCCGCGAAGCTCATATTTCTCACTGATCTCAGGGTCTTGGCTGTTGACGAGGAACGTTTCCATCTCGTCGAGCAGGGCGAGGTCTTCTGCCGTAGGTGGAAGCGAGACTTCACTTGAACGGTTACGGAGCCGCTCATCTCCTTCACGAATCACGTCTTTCATTGTTAACATGGGTAAACTTCCTTTCCAATTGCGATATGTCCAATTATATCATATTTAATGAGCGAATCGCTCAGATGGTACAGAAGGTGAAATGAAAATGATACAGAGCGTAAAACATTCGAAAAATGTGTTCATGTAAGCGTTTTTATGGAGTGAGCATATTTTTTGCGTTATTGTAACAACCCGTTTTATACTGACAAGGAAACGGCAGGAGAAGTCATACTTTCCTGAATCACGTTAATACAGATTGCTTTTTTGGACAGATACACTTAAGATTTGAGGTAGTGTTTGATCACAAAAAAAGACAATTGTCTCATAGTTGAAAGGATGAGGTGAAACGAATGAACAACGTTCAGGTACTTCAAAACGTGGAAGAAAACTTCCAAACGTTCCGTATTCTCGACGAGAAGGGCGAGGTCGTCAACCAAGACGCAATGCCAGATGTAACGGACGAGCAACTTCAGGAGCTTATGCGCCGCATGGTCTATACTCGAATTTGGGATCAGCGTGCCATCTCGCTTAACCGTCAAGGACGCCTAGGTTTCTACGCGCCAGTGGCAGGGCAAGAAGCAACGATGATCGGGACGCAATACGCGCTCGACAAGCAAGACTGGATTCTTCCGGGTTACCGCGATATCCCGCAACTCGTATTCCACGGACTTCCGCTTTATCAAGCGTTCTTGTTCTCACGTGGTCACGTGGCAGGAAACCGCATCCCAGAAGACGTTAACGTCTTAATGCCACAAATCATTATCGGTGCACAAATCATTCAAACAGCGGGTGTGGCCATGGGTCTCAAACGCAACGGCAACACGAACGTCGCCATTACTTACACGGGTGACGGCGGATCGTCACAAGGTGACTTCTACGAAGGTATGAACTTCGCAGGTGCATTCAAATCACCAGCTATCTTCGTCGTTCAAAACAACCGCTTCGCAATCTCGACACCTGTTGAGAAGCAGACGGCAGCTAAAACGATCGCGCAAAAAGCTGTAGCAGCGGGCATCAACGGAATCCAAGTTGACGGTATGGACGTACTTGCTGTCTTCGCCGCAACACAACAAGCGCGTAAAGACGCACTTGATGGGACACCGACGCTCATCGAAGCACTCACATACCGTTACGGACCACATACGCTCGCTGGGGATGACCCAACACGTTACCGTACGAAAGAACTCGATTCAGAGTACCAAGAAAAAGATCCACTCGTACGTTTCCGTCTTTTCCTCGAAGGCAAAAAGCTTTGGAGCGAAGACATGGAGAACGAAGTGATCGAACAAGCGAAAGCAGACGTGAAAGAAGCGATCAGCCTCGCGGACAAAGAACCAAAACAAAAAGTTTCGGACTTCATCAACAACATGTTCGAAACACTCCCTTCAAACTTGAAAGAGCAGCTTGAAGAATATACAGCAAAGGAGTCGAAGTAAGTTATGGCTCAAATGACAATGATCCAAGCGATTACTGATGCGATGCGCGTTGAAATGAAGCGCGACGAGAAAGTACTTCTTTTCGGAGAAGACGTTGGTAAAAACGGTGGGGTCTTCCGTGCAACGGAAGGTCTCCAAGACGAGTTAGGCGAAGACCGCGTCTTCGATACGCCACTCGCTGAGTCTGGTATCGGTGGTCTCGCGATCGGTCTTGCACTCACAGGCTTCCGTCCAATCATGGAAGTTCAATTCTTCGGATTCGTATTCGAAGTATTTGACTCAGTTGCTGCCCAAATGGCACGTATGCGTTACCGTTCAGGCGGCGCTTACAGCCAGCCGGTTACAATCCGTTCACCTTTCGGTGGCGGCGTTAAAACACCAGAACTTCATGCGGACAGCCTTGAAGGATTGATGGCTCAGACACCTGGTCTTAAAGTCGTCATCCCGTCAACACCGTATGATGCAAAAGGTCTTTTGATCGCGTCAATCCGTGACAACGACCCAGTCGTATTCCTCGAGCACATGAAACTTTACCGTTCGTTCCGTGGCGAAGTACCAGAAGGCGACTACACGATCGAGCTTGGAAAAGCAGACGTGAAACGCGAAGGTACTGACGTTTCGATCATCACATACGGTGCGATGGTTCATACTTCACTCAAAGCAGCTGAAGAACTCGAAAAAGAAAACATCAACGTCGAAGTAATCGACCTCATGACAATCAGCCCGCTTGATATCGACACAATCGTCGAGTCAGTTAAAAAGACTGGCCGCGCGATCGTCGTTCAAGAGGCACAGCGTCAAGCAGGGATTGCGGCGAACGTCGTAACTGAAATTCAAGAACGCGCGATTCTTCACCTCGAAGCACCAGTGCTTCGTGTAACTGCACCAGACACGGTCTTCGCTTTCGCACAAGGTGAAGATGCATGGTTACCTGACCATAAAGATGTCGTTGCAAAAGTTAAAGAAGTTATCAACTTCTGATCGTGTTCATTTAACGATAAGGGAGAATTGTCTCCCTTGTCGTGTTTACATGATTATTCGATAGGAGGAAAAACCAGTGGCAGTATTTGAATTTAAATTACCAGACATCGGTGAAGGAATTCACGAAGGTGAGATCGTCAAGTGGTTCGTCAAAGCAGGGGATACAGTGAAAGAGGATGACATCCTCCTCGAAGTTCAAAACGACAAAGCCGTCGTTGAGATTCCTGCTCCGGTCGACGGAACAGTCAAGGAAGTTAAAGTCTCTGAAGGAACAGTTGCCATCGTCGGCGACGTCCTCATCACGTTCGATATCGAAGGTGACGCACCAGCCGGTGAAGAAGAGGCAGCTCCTGAACAGCCAAAAGCTGAAGAGAAGACAGAAGAGATTCAAGAAGACGTGAAAGAAGACGGTCCACGTGAAGTTCAACTTCACAAGTCTGAGCGTGTCATCGCCATGCCTTCGATTCGCAAGTACGCTCGTGAAAAAGGCGTCGACATCCGTGAAGTCAAAGGAACTGGCGACAACGGTCGCGTTCTTAAAGAAGACATCGACGCGTTCGCAAACGGTGAAGCACCGACAGCGGAAGCTACAACAGAGAAAACAGAATCTGTAGCGACGGCCTCGGCTGCGAAGACGGAAATCAAGCCTTACGAGTCAGCTACACCTGAACTCGAAACGCGCGAGAAAATCCGTGGTATCCGTAAAGCGATCTCGAAAGCGATGGTCAACTCGAAACATACGGCTCCGCACGTAACACTCATGGACGAAGTCGATGTCACGAAACTTGTCGCACTCCGTAAAGAGTTCAAACAAGTCGCGGCTGAACAAGGCGTGAAACTCACGTACTTGCCATTCGTCGTCAAAGCATTGACAGCGGCAGCGAAAGCTTACCCAACGATCAACGCGTCAATCGACGATGTAAACGAAGAAATCGTCTACAAAAACTACTACAACATCGGTATCGCAGCTGACACGGATAACGGCCTCGTCGTTCCTGTCGTCAAAGATGCGGACCGTAAATCAGTCTACGCACTTGCAAACAACATCAATGAGCTTGCTGGCAAAGCCCGTGAAGGCAAACTTGCTGGGGACGACATGAAAGGCGGATCGATCACAATCACGAACATCGGTTCAGCTGGTGGACAATGGTTCACACCTGTCATCAACCACCCGGAAGTTGCAATTCTCGGTATCGGCCGCATTGCTGAAAAAGCTGTCGTCAAAGACGGCGAGATTGTCGCAGCACCAGTGCTCGCACTTTCATTCAGCTTTGACCACCGTCTCATCGATGGTGCGACTGCTCAAAACGCGCTCAACATGGTCAAACGCTTGCTTCAAGATCCAGCACTTCTAATGATGGAGGGATAATAACATGGTAGTAGGAGAATTCGCACAAGAAACTGATTTACTTGTCATCGGCGCAGGTCCTGGTGGATACGTCGCAGCAATCCGCGGCGCACAACTCGGACTCAAAGTTACAATCGTTGAAAAAGGCAACTTTGGCGGTGTCTGCTTGAACGTCGGTTGTATCCCATCAAAAGCGTTGATCACGGCTGGGCACAACTTCCAGCACGCTAAAGGTCACTCGTCAATGGGAATCACATCTGACAACGTGTCAGTTGACTTCACGAAAGTCCAAGACTGGAAACAGTCGGTCGTCAACAAATTGACTGGCGGCGTCAAAGGTCTTTTGAAAGGCAACAAGATCGAGATCGTTCAAGGTGAAGCGTTCTTCGCAGCTGAAGACACAGTTCGTGTCATCACAGAAGATAGCTCAACTCCTTACAAGTTCAAGAAAGCGATCATCGCGACTGGTTCGACACCAATCGAGATCCCATCGTTCAAATGGTCAAAACGCGTTCTTTCTTCAACTGGCGCATTGGCTCTTCCAGAAGTTCCGAAAAAGCTCGTCGTCATCGGTGGCGGCTACATCGGAATGGAACTTGGGACAGCGTATGCGAACTTCGATACTGAAGTCGTAGTCGTTGAAGGCGCAAGCGACATCTTGTCTGGCTTCGAGCCACAAATGACGCAAATCGTCAAAAAGAAACTCAAACAAAAAGGCAACGTCACGATCCACACGAACGCTCTTGCAAAAGGCGTCGAGGAAACGGAAGACGGCGTTATCGTGAAGTTTGAAGTGAACGGCGAAGAACAGACTGTTGAAGCGGACTACGTCCTCGTCACAGTCGGACGCCGTCCGAACACTGGCGACATCGGCCTCGAGAATGCTGAAGTTAAAATCAGCGACCGCGGCATCATCGAGATCGACGACCAGTGCAAGACGTCGAACGAAAACATTTTTGCAATCGGCGACATCGTACCAGGACCACCGCTCGCACACAAAGCTTCTTACGAAGCAAAAGTTGCAGCGGAGGCAGCTGCAGGTAAGCCGGCTTACCTCGACTACTCAGCAATCCCAGCGGTCGTCTTCACTGACCCTGAACTTGCGACAGTTGGTTACACAGAACCGCTCGCTAAAGAAGAAGGACTCGATTTCACAGTATCGAAATTCCCATTCGCAGCGAACGGTCGTGCCCTCGCTCTCGACGAGCCAGACGGCTTCATGAAGCTCATCACGCGTAAAGAGGACGGTCTTTTGATCGGTGCTCAAATCGCGGGTACAGGCGCTTCTGATATGATTGCCGAGCTTGGTCTCGCCATCGAAGCAGGCATGACAGCTGAAGATATCGCGCTCACAATCCACGCTCACCCATCACTCGGTGAGATGGCAATGGAAGCGGCAGAAATCGCAATGGGTATGCCAATCCACGTCGTTAAGTAATACAAAAACTCTCTCGCTACTCGCGGGAGAGTTTTTTGATGTAGTGGACGGTTCGTTCGACTTCATCGAAACCGATTCGAGCATGAAAACGTTGGCTCCCCTCATTGTCAAGCTCCGTATCTGAAGCGAGTTCGTCACAGCCTTTCGACCGAGCGTATGATGCGGCAGCTTCGACGAGCCGGGTCGCCACATCCTGCCCGCGTACGGATTCGTCAACGTATATCCCTTCTAAGAACGCAGTTGGAGAAGAGACGGCGCCGGGAACATAGTCATGTCTGAAACTGAGCTGGCAAAACCCGACTGCCGTGTTGTCGGTCGCCAAAAAATAATGCATCTTGCCGGAACGCAATCCGAGACGAAGCTCGGCCGTCAACTCGATCAACGGGGCGTCGGGCCAGAGCGCTTGCATGAGCGTCAATAGTGCGGCTTCGTCGCGCGCGCTTGCTTTTCGAATGTTCATGAGTCATCCTCCCTAGGTTTCACAAGTTCAGTATAAAGGAAAATAACATATGAAGTCAGAAAGGAGGGAATGATCATGGCGTTTGATGAGGAGCTATTATATACCGTTTCCGAGACGAGCCGCGTTCGGTTTACCGGCATCGAAACCGAGACGTCTCGTTATGATTTCGGATTTGTCTATACGCACCAGTTCATGGGGAAAGTACTCGTCGTCTGCATGCAGACCGGACAGTCAGCCCTTCTCGATATGCATGCGCTCGAAGAACCGAGACAGCTTTATCCGATGCTCGGAATCAATCTGTATGACACCGATCATGTTGCTGAATTTTTGCGTCTTTGTCTCGAGGAAGGGACGAAAGATGAAAAAACTTCAGAATCACCTCTTGAAAAAATGTAAGCGTTTTCTTATAATGGGTAGTAGGGGAAGCAATTCGATCATCATAAGCATCTTTTCTTCTGATGACACAAAGCGAGCCGGTCAATTTGACCGGCTCGCTTTCGTTTAGCGGATTGCTTTCGTTTGTTGGATGACTTTAATCATTTGAAGCGACTCGTCTTCAAGACCTTGAACCGGTAAACCAGCTTCGATATTGGCCGTGATGTATTCGAGTGTCGATGCCGTGATCAATTCTCCAGGAATGATGATAGGAATCCCTGGTGGATACACCATGATGAACTCAGCCGAAATTCGTCCGACAGCGTTCTCGAGGGGAATCGTTTCCGTCTCTTCGTAGAACGCGTCTCGTGGGCTGAGCGCGAGTGGTGGGATCTCGGGGAGCATGATCGATAAAGAATCGTTCCCAGACTGCTTATACACCGATACGACATCGTGCATCGCATCGATAAGTGCTTGAATCGTCGACTCATCGTCGGCACTCGTCACGATGAAGAGGACGTTCAACAAATCGGACATCTCGACTTCGATGCGGTGATGTTCGCGCAAATATTTCTCGATTTCAAATCCGGTAATTCCAAGCTCACGAACCGATACGAGTACTTTCGTCTCATCTAAGGCGTACGTCGACTCAGAATGGAGCTCAGAGTGGCCGTAGACCGATAAATGCGGCATGTTGTTGATGGCGACGCGTGCCATTCGTGAGAGCGTGAGGGCGCGTTCGTTCATGGCCTCACCTTTTGTCGCCAATTGGCGCCGGGCTGCGTCGAGCGAGGCGAGAAGTAGGTAGGACGTCGACGTCGTCGTAATCATCGAGAGCATCGCGTGGATCCGCTCTGGAGAGACAAGACCGCGGCGTACGTTCAAAATCGAGCTACCTGTCATCGAGCCACCGAGCTTATGCACGCTCGTCGCAGCGACGTCTGCGCCCGCTTGCATCGCCGACAGAGGGAGCTCGTCGTGGAATGGCAAGTGGACACCGTGCGCTTCGTCAACGAGTACAGGGACGTCCTGAGCGTGAGCAACGGCGACGATGCGTTCGAGGTCACCAGCGACACCGAAGTACGTCGGGTTGATGACGAGGACGGCTTTCGTGTCAGGATGCAGCTCGAGCGCGCGCTCGACAGCGCTTGCCGTGATGCCGTGGGCGATCCCGTACGTCTCATCATATTCAGGATGAATGAATACAGGATGGGCTCCGGTCAAGACGAGCGCTGACATGACGGATTTATGCACGTTACGCGGGACGATAATTTTTTCGTTCGGCCCGACGACGCCCATGATCATTGCCATGATGGCGCTCGATGTACCTTGGACCGAGAAAAATGTCTCATCAGCACGGAACGCTTCAGCAGCGAGACGCTCGGCTTCAGCAATCGAAGCTTTCGGATGATGCAAGTCATCAAGTGGAGCGATGTTGATCAAATCGATTTTTAAAGCATTTTCGCCGATGAAGTCACGAAATTCGGGATCCATTCCTTTTCCGCCTTTATGACCGGGAATATGGAACGCAATCGGATTTGTATTGACGTGTTTGAGCAACGTCTCAAATAGCGGCGTGTCGAGCTGTGTAGACCCTTTAATTTTCAATAGTAAGCCCTCCTTGAAATCAGCGTTTGTATGGGATCGGTCGTTTACGTATACTAAGTTTCTTTACCCGGTGAATGATTGGTCTGCTATGCAGAAAAACGATGCAACAAAAAAACTATAGAGATTTCCAAGTCAACTTGCAATAGTTTTTTTTGTTGATACAATGGTTGTCGAGGTGAAGAATATGCAAATCAACTATCCAATCAATCCGGACTGGACGACGGAAGAACTGATCGAAGTCGTCGAGTTCTATAATCAAGTCGCACTCGCCAACGAAGGCGGCGTCGATCGGGAAGAATTTTTAGCAACGTATCGGTCGTTCAAACAAATCGTGACATCAAAATCAGAAGAGAAGCAACTGAGCGCTGTCCACGATGAGCAGACCGGATACTCTACCTATCGTACGGTCCAAGCGGCCTTGAAATCAAATACTAAGATTATCAGGTTGTAACAAATGAATTGCAGGAACCGACGAATCTGTCGGTTGCTGCTTTTTTTAGTTAATACCTTAAGAAATAGGGTACATATCACTAACGGTTATTTAAGGTTTAGGACCGGTTGAAGTGGGAATATATCCACTAAGATAAAAAATTCAAAATAGTCAGACAATTCTCTTTCTTTTTTGAATCTCATCTGATATACTCAATTCAACTTACTAAACCGTAACTTGTAGCCCAACAAAAGGAGTGTGGCATCTCATGAAACAAGTGATTGAGGCATTCAAAAGAAAAGACGCAGAAAAACGGATTCCGGTGCTGCGCCTAGAGATTGATTATGAATTGGCAACACTCTTCGATGCAATGGCGTCACAAGACGATGCCACTGTCCAGGCTAGCAAGCATCGGTTAGAGAAATACCGCCAAGAACTTTTGCGTCTCGAAGCCTGACCCACAACCGCTCATTCAACCAGTATTCCACGCGAATACTGGTTTTTGTTTGCTATAATACATAGAGAGGTGATAAATATGTTGGAATGGTTTGCGATTGATCTAATCAAACAAGCAGGGGAATATATCCGCCTTCAAATTGATGAAAGTTATCGGATCGAGCGGAAGACGGGCAAAGGGGACTTGGTCACTGAAATCGATCGAGCGGTCGAACAACTGATCGTCGACCGCATCCGAGCGGCGTATCCGGAGCATCAGATCGTCGGAGAAGAAGGCATCTCGACACAGCCTGACAAGTTGACAGGGACGGTTTGGTTTGTCGATCCGATCGACGGGACGCTCAATTTTATTCATCAAAAGCGGATGTTCGCCATCTCGATCGCGATTATGGTCGATGAGGTCGTCGAGTATGGATTTGTCTATGATGTGATGGCTGACGAGCTGTTCGTGGCACGACGTGGTTATGGGGCGACGCTCAACGGACGGAAGTTGCCGCAGCTTCATGAACATCACGTCCGTGACGCATTTTTGAGTATGAATGCGACGTGGGTGACCCCGAACCAACAGATTGCGCCGGAAGTGTTGGCACCGATCGTCCGCGACTCTGTCGGGACACGAGCGCACGGGGCCGCCTCACTCGAACTGGCTTGGGTTGCGGCCGGACGGGTCGACGGCTATATCACGATGCGCAATATGCCGTGGGATTACGCGGCCGGAAAACTTCTCGTCGAAGAAGTCGGGGGACGCGTCGTCTCCTTATACGGTGAACCCGTCAGCTATAAAGGGAAGACATCGGTCCTCGGCGGGAGCGAGACGTTCGTCAAGGACGTCATCAAGCATTACGTCATCGCCAAAAACGTGGCGCCTGAAGTGAGGCCAGACCTTGTGATTGAACCGAACAAAACGTACGATCGCGTGCGCGATTTGCTCGTCTTGGCGAATCCGAACGAGGCGATGGTGCAAGCGCAATATGAGACGGGATCGACGTTTGAGGCTTTACTCGGCGGTGAACTCGTCGGGGCGTATATGCTTGTCCGTCGCAGTGCGGAATCGGTCGAACTCGTCAACATCGCTGTCAAACCGGACCGTCAAAACCAGACGATCGGGCAACGGATGCTCCAAGACGCCATCCGTCGGGCGGCTAGCGGAAGTGCGAGCGAACTGCTCGTCTGCACGGGCAACTCAAGCATCGTCCAGTTGCGCTTCTATCAACAAGCCGGATTCCGTTTTGCTTCGGTCGAACGCGATTATTTTCCGAACCATGGCTACGAGGCGATCGAAGAAGATGGACTCGTGTTGCGAGACCGCATCTGCTTGACGCGAGAATTATAAAACAAGGCCCAAGGCGCTCGCCTTGGGCCTGTTCGTTATGGGCGTCGGTCTGCTAGGACACGGCGGCGCAAGTTGATGCCGAAGAATGTAGCGACCGCGCTCAACGCGAGACTGCCAACGATGATGGCGGTACTCGCTTCGGCGACACCGATGCCGATACCGACAAAACCGGCGACGACGGCGATTGCGATCAAGACGAACATGAGTTGCATCGAAATTCCCCCTTTTTTTCTTGGCTCTATCTCATTGTAAGCAAAATCAGCGCAATTGGAAACGGTAACAGACTATATAACGTGACAAAGGTGGTAGCACCTGTGCTATACTCTTTAAGTTGAATACAAAGTTGAAACTTTTCAAATAAGAGAGGAATAACTACATGAATTTAAGAACTAACCTCCGTAACGTAGCCATCATCGCCCACGTTGACCATGGTAAAACAACGTTAGTCGATGAACTATTGAAACAGTCTGGTACTTTCCGGACAAACGAAATGGTAGCAGAGCGCGCCATGGACTCGAACGATATCGAACGTGAGCGCGGGATCACAATCCTCGCTAAAAACACGGCAATCGATTATAAAGATACTCGCATCAACATCGTAGATACGCCAGGACACGCCGACTTCGGTGGTGAAGTTGAGCGGATCATGCGTATGGTTGACGGCGTTATTCTTGTTGTCGATGCACGTGAAGGCTGTATGCCACAAACACGCTTCGTATTGAAGAAAGCACTTGACCAAGGACTTCGCCCGATCGTTGTCGTCAACAAAATCGACAAAGCGATGGTCCGTCCGCTCGACGTCGTCGATGAAGTCGTAGACTTATTGATCGATCTCGGAGCAGATGAAGATCAACTTGAATTCCCTGTCGTCTATACGTCTGCAGTCAGCGGTTCAAGTTCGTTCGATCCTGATCCTGAGAAGCAAGAAGATACAATCACGCACGTACTCGATACGATTCTTGAGAACACACCGGCACCAATCGACAACTCGGATGAGCCGCTTCAGTTCCAAGTCACGATGCTCGACTATGATAACTACCTCGGTCGTATCGGAGTCGGTCGCGTCTTCCGTGGGAAAATCAAAGTCGGAGACCAAGTCTCACTTTGCAAAACGGACGGATCGATCAAACAACTTCGCGTCACGAAGCTATTCGGTTACTTCGGACTCAAACGTGTTGAAATCGAAGAAGCTAAAGCTGGTGACTTGATCGCCATCGCCGGGATGGAAGACATCAACGTCGGTGAAACGGTCACACCGGTCGGTAAAGAAGAGCCGCTTACGCTTCTTCGCATCGATGAGCCAACGCTTCAAATGCGTTTCATGACGAACAACTCTCCATTTGCAGGACGCGAAGGCGATTTCGTGACAGCACGTAAAATCGAAGAGCGTTTGATGAAACAACTTGAGACGGACGTTTCGCTCCGTGTCGAAAACACAGACTCGCCTGACCAATGGGTCGTATCAGGACGTGGTGAACTTCACCTCGGTATCTTGATCGAGAACATGCGTCGCGAAGGGTACGAGATCCAAGTTTCGAAACCACAAGTTATCATCCGTACAGCTGAAGACGGTACGAAAATTGAGCCTTTCGAGCGCGTCATCATCGACGTACCGGAAGAGTACACAGGTTCAGTCATGGAATCGATCGGTCTCCGTAAAGGTGAACTCGCGAACATGAACACGAACGATAACGGTCAAACTCGTATGGAATTTATCGTTCCTTCACGTGGTCTCATCGGATATCGTAACGAGTTCTTGTCGGCGACACGCGGATACGGAATCTTGAACCATACGTTCGAAGAGTATCGTCCGTTCATTCCTGCTGATATCGGCGGTCGCCGTAGCGGTGTCATGGTTTGTATCGAAGCTGGTAAGTCAACGGCTTACTCAATCGGTGCACTCGAAGACCGTGGGACGATCTTCATCGAACCAGGTACAGATGTATACGAAGGTATGATCATCGGTGAATGTAACCGTGACGTCGATCTCGCGATCAACGCCGTCAAAGGGAAACAGTTGACGAACATGCGTGCATCATCGAAAGACTCGACACAAGTCTTGAAACGTCCGCGCGTCTTCTCGCTTGAAGAGTCGCTTACGTTCTTGAACGATGACGAGTACTGCGAAATCACACCGCTCTCGATTCGACTCCGTAAAAAGGTCTTGAACAAGAACGAACGTGAAAAAGCTGACAAGCGTCGTAAACTTGGTAAAGAATAAGTAGAAAAGGGAGCGCCGAGGCGTTCCCTTTTATTTTGATTCGTGTAGAATAGACGTGTAGGAAACAAAGGGGGATTATTTGCCTTGAAAGCTTCTCAAACGATGGATATTACCCAAATCGACGTTCCGTGGATCGCCTCGCTATTAGGTGTCGGCAGTGACGCGAACGACTTTTCGGTCGGCTTTAACGCCTTGATCATCACGGTCATCTTATTGACGTTGCTCGTCTTTAAATTAGGTTTTGCCAAACAACTCGCGTGGTGGAAGGCGCTCATCGTCTACATCATTCTCGCGCTCGGAGCGGGGACGATGGCGCTCGTCTTCTTCACGTGGCCAATCCCGGAAGTATTGCTCGTCATGGCGGTCGTCCTAGCCATTTATCGGGGCCGGCTCTGGTGGAACCGCCGTCAAGACCAAGTCAATGAACCAACCTAAAAAATGGACGTCCCGTTAAAGGGACGTCCATTTTTGTTACCATCTTCGCTTTTGGCGAAACGATGGATATAGGTGGAATTGGCCTGTTGCCGCACGCTCAGCCGTTCGTTCCGTAATGCGTGCATGACATTCTTGGCACATGTACGTTTTAGCAGGTTTATTGCGAAGTCGTTTCGCTTCGAACGACCACGAATCAATCGTATCGACTTTATCACAAAGAGAGCACTTTACGCGCATGGTCTCACCTTCCTCTTCGTTGATTATAGCATGATTTCCAGATAGAAAAGCAGGGAAAGAAGTCATTAAGGGCGAATCCATTTCATATACCCGTTTAAGAAGGAGGGGAGTGCATGGCGAGTAAAGCAACGTTCGAACTTTCCCGGGCGCAACAAGAAACGTTAAACGAGATGCCGTTGACGTTTCTCGTCGCGTTTGATGAAGCGAAGCGGTGGCCGATCACCCACGCCATCAGTTGGGTGCAGGCGACCGATCAACAGACAGTCCGATTTGCCCTGACAAAAAACTCGCATCTCATCACGCTTTTGACAAGCGAAAAGACGGCGGGGCTCATCTTTTTAGAGGACGGTCTCGCTTACAGTGTGACGCTCTCGCACGTCCATGAATTTGAACCGGCTGTAAAACCGGGACTGCACCTGCGTTTTTTTAAAGGTTCGGTCGAAGAAGTCCGCAACATCTCCTTTTACGGGGCGACGTTCGGGCAACCGGACATCGTCAAGACGTACGATATCGAAGCAGCGGAAAAATTGGACCGAGAAGTGAAGGAAAGCTTGAACTCTTGATCACCAACAATTTTCGAGGGGCGGCAAAGCTTATGAAAAAAACGTATGTGCTCGATACGAACGTACTTCTACACGACCCACTCTCACTCTTTCAATTCGATGAGCATGACGTCGTCATCCCGGCCATCGTCCTAGAAGAACTCGATGGAAAAAAACGAAACATGGACGAGCTTGGCCGTAACGCCCGAGAAACGGCGCGTGTGCTTGACCAGCTCCGATCGACCGGCAAACTTCATGACGGGGTGCCGCTCGAGAATGGCGGCCATCTCTTCGTTGAGATCGGTCATGAACATACAGTCGACTTCCCGTTCGACGTCATGACGAATGACAACCGGATTTTGACGGTCGCACTCGGTTTGATGAAACAGTATGAGCATGATCACAACCGGAAAGTCGTGGTCGTCTCAAAAGATATACTGGTCCGTGTCAAAGCGGATGCGATCGGCATCGAAGCCGAAGATTATTTGACAGACCATATCGTCGACACGACGAATTTGTACGCCGGCTATCGCGAGATTGAGGTCGATCAGGCGATAATTGATGAATTCTATCAAGTTCGCCAGCTACCGACGTCGGCTTTTTCAAAAAACCAACTGTACCCGAACTCATTTGTCATCTTAAAGAGTAACGTTTCGAAAGCGAGCGCACTCGCGGTCGTCGATCCGTTACAACCGATCGTTCGACCGTTATCGCTCGACGCCGAGCACGTCTGGGGCATTCATCCGCGGAACGTCCAACAACGAATGGCGCTCGATTTACTGCTTCGCGACGATATTCCGTTCGTGACGCTCCTCGGGAAAGCCGGGACCGGGAAGACGCTCCTCGCTCTCGCGGCGGGACTTGCCCTCGTCGAGGACGAACGTCGCTTCAACAAGCTCGTCGTGGCGCGTCCGGTCGTGCCGATGGGCAACGACATCGGATACTTGCCGGGTGAGATGGAAGATAAGCTTCGTCCGTGGATGCAGCCGATCTATGACAATCTTGAATTCTTGTTTAATGCCAACTCGAAAGACGAGCTCGGAAATATCCTCGCCGGCATCAAATCGATTCAGCTCGAGGCGCTCACATATATTCGGGGGCGAAGTATGCCGGATCAGTTCATCATCATCGATGAAGCGCAGAACTTGACGAAGCACGAGATCAAGACGATTTTGACCCGGGTCGGGGAGAATTCGAAGATTGTTCTCGTCGGCGATCCGTATCAGATCGATCATCCGTATTTAGATGAATATTCGAACGGGCTCTCGTACGCCGTCGAGCGGTTCAAAGGGCAAAACGTATTCGGTCACGTCCAACTCATCAAAGGCGAACGCTCGTCGCTCGCCCGGTTGGCGGCCGATTTGCTATAGAAATAGACGCCGAGCGTAAGCTCGACGTCTCAGCTTGTTGACCAACATGAACAATATTGCTCGTCTTCCGGCGCCCACGCTTTCTGCAGGCAATCCCGGAGCCGCATCGTGACTTGTGTCGCTGCTGGGTCTCCGTCGGATTACTGTCCTGTAAGAGTCAGGGCGCCATCGGACGAGCAACGCAAACGGTCGCCATCTGGCGACCATTTGTCTTTTTCTGAGGCCTCGACAGTCGAAAGAAAAAGCCCGATTTATATCGGGCAGTTCACTTCGAGGTCTTCGGACATAAAAAAGACGAACCAGATCGCTATTAGCGACCTGGTTCGTCAACAGCCTGAGACGCCGAGCATGAGTTCGACGTCTATTTTGTGTTCGGGTGGAGCAAAACTTGCACGTTCGCTTTCTCAAGAAACGCGTTCGTCAACATGATCAAACCAGTCACGATGAAGAGCGCAGAGAATCCGAAGTGGGCGACGATTTGGGATCCGAACAACGGTCCGAGCAGGTTGCCCATGAACTGGGCCGACTGGTTGTAAGAAAAAATGCGTCCGGTCGCGTGACTCGGTGTATGTTTCCTTAGCAGTGACTGCACAGACGGCATGAGTGCCGCGGTCGCGAAACCAAGGCCGAAACGCAACATGACGAGCTGTGTCGTCGACGTCACGAACGCCTGAGGAATCAAGAACGCGGTATAAATGATGAGCGCCCAAAACAAAATCCGTTCCGGCCCGTGGCGGTCTGACAGCCGTCCGAGATGTTGTGCGGACAGGAGGGCGGCCACCCCCGGCGCTGAAGCGACGATTCCCGCGATGAATGCGAGGGAAGTCGTGTACGGGTTCAGTTCGCGGACGTACAGTGTCAACAGTGGCCCGATTGACTGCGTTGAAAACTGAATTAAAAACGTCGTTAAAAACAAGCTGAAGATGAGTTGGGGATGACGGAGCGAGGCGATGATCGACTTTGTCGAATCAAGTCGCTCGCGCGCCACCGGGACGAAATCTTCTTTCACGAACAGGAGTGTGATTAAAAACGTGACGAAGAGTGCGCTACCGGTAAAGAGAAAAACGGGTCGAAGCCCAATCCAGTCTGCGAGCAGTCCGCCGATCAATGGACCGAGGAGTCCGCCGGTGATACCACCGGTCGACAACGTGCCGAGCGCCCAGCCGCTTTTCTCTTTTGGTGTCTGTGAGATGACGAGAGTGATGCCGGCCGAGATGAATCCGGAGACGGCACCCATGATGAGTCGTAAACCGACGAGTTGATAAACGTCTTGCACGAAGCCGATCAAGAACATGACGACGGCCATTCCGAGGCTCGCCCGAATCAACATGAGCTTGCGCCCTTTCTGGTCAGCGAGTCGGCCCCAAAGCGGGGAGACAATGGCGGCCACGAGGAAAGTGGCGCCGAAAGCGACGGCGGACCAGGTGACGACGTGGTCAGGGTTGGTCACGCCGAGCTCTTCGATAAATAAGGGCAGGAACGGCAAGACGAGGCTCATCGAGGCGGCCGTCAAGAAGCTGCCGATCCAAACGATGATCAAGTTCTTTTTCCATAAAGGTATCGTAAGCGTCACGACCTTTCTGCATAGAGTATATTTCGATATCACACATGTTACACTTTGTGAAGTAAAAAGTCCAAAAAAAAAGACGAACGAGATCGCTTATAGCGACCGCGTTCGTCAACAGCCTGAGACGGCGAGCGCCTTCCCATCAGCCATCCGTTCGGACGACGATATGGTCGACTTGACGAATGATTTGGTTGTTGTAGAGTGCATAGACTGGTCCGTCAGCCAACACTTTTCCATCTTGTGAAAACTGAAGATAAATCGAACCGACTTCGGCGAGCGGGATCGTCAATACCGTCTCCCCATAAAAGCTGACATGCGTCGCCGTATTGAGCGGCTCGGCGTTTTGGAGAAATGGTGCGAACGGCATCGCGAACGAGTCACGAAGCGCAGCGTCTTTATCGGCCCGCGACATCGGCTTATTGTGGTCGACGCGCGTCCCTAGTGTCAATCCGTCGTCCCATGCCTTCCCCATTTTGGCATAGTAGGCGTCTGAATCATTCTCGACGGCCTGGTCGAGTTCGTCGACTTTGCGTTTACGTTCGTCAAAAATCCATACAGTCGGGTCAATCGTCAGCGCGTGACGGACCGCTCCATCTAACGGAAAAATCATTGATACTCCCCCTTAACTAGCGATACAATGTATATTATACAGCTCTTCCGTGCAAAAAGGAAAACTGCGAGAAACACGCTTTGAATCTAGACTGTTCATTGAATTATGATGAAATATAATGTACAGTTGAGTTATGACAAACAGTCTGTCATTGTACGGAGGAGGGGTCGTAGTGGCGACAAATTTGGCTGCAGTCCAACGGGAACAGGCGCTTCACTTGCTTGAAGCAGATGCTGAAAAAATCCGTTGCTTGATTGAGGTACAATTAGAAAACTTGAAAATGCCGAAGTGCCCGCTTTATGAAGAGGTACTTGATACACATATGTTCGGTCTGTCGCGCCAAATCGATTTTGCGGTCCGGCTTGGACTTATTTCAGATGTCGAAGGCAAGCAACTGATCGATTCATTGGAACAAAAGTTATCCGCGCTCGCGGAAGCTTCAGAATTATGAACCTTATACTCAAACTGTGCAGGCGGCGCTGTTTGAGTATTTTTTTATAACGGGTTGCGGATTGCTGTACATAAGGAAGTGAAAACATGAAAACTCGGTTTCGGTACTTTGATTTCTCACTGTTCATTGCGGTGCTCTTGCTCGTTGGGATCAGCTCGATCATGATTTACAGCGCCAGTGTTTGGAATCGTGGGGATTACGCGAACAGCGGCTTGTTTTATCGGCAACTGTTCTATGCAGGGTTCGGGATTGTCGTCTATTTGATCGCGACGATGTTCCGGTATGAAAACTTCCGCAAAAAGAACGTGTTGCGAAGCCTGTATGCGCTCTCGGTCATTCTACTGTTTGTCACTTGGGCGATGCCTCCGCTGAACGGTGCCCGGGCTTGGCTCATTATCGGCGGTTTCACGATCCAACCAATCGAGATCGCTAAGTTTGTGTTAATTTTATTGCTCGCCAACTACTACCATCAGTTATGGAATCGTGAACTGACAGGATGGCCGGGCCGAATCGGCCGTGCGGCGATCGAACGGAAAAAGCTACGCGCCCAAATCGGGGCTTTCTTCATCATCCCGGGTTTGTTCTACTTTTTCCCGTATGCCTTCGTCATAAATGGACAGCCTGACCATGGCGGATTGTTCGTCTTAGGGGTAATTATGTTCATGATGTGGTTAGCTGCCGGGGCCCCGCTTCGCATCATCATCCCGGTGATTATTGCTGGAATTGGTTTTGTTTATGCTATGTATACGTTTGTTTTCACAGATAACCAAGTTAGTCGGATTAACGTCGTCTTCAATCCATTCATGGACCCAGAAGGCTACGGACACCAACTTCTCATGTCGATCATCTCGATCGTGCATGGGGGATTGACCGGCGTCGGACTTGGGAATAGTTATCAAAAGTATGGATATTTGCCGGAGCCGGAGACGGACTATATCATGTCGATCATCGCCGAAGAACTTGGCTTTATCGGCGTCCTCGTCGTCTTGGTGTTGCTCTTTTTCATCGCGTTCCGGGCAGTAAATATCGCCAACCATACCGACAGCCATTTTGCGATGTTCGTCTCGTTCGGGATTGCCGCGCAAATCATGGTCCAAACCGGAATCAATATCGGGGCGATGTCGGGCTGGTTCCCGGGTACGGGTGTGACGCTTCCGCTCGTCAGTTACGGCGGCACGTCGCTGATCATGACGATGGGAATTCTCGGTGTGCTCAGCAGTATCTCGATGCGTAACCGTCACCGAGAGGCGACACGCCGTGCGGAAATTCGCGAAAAATCAGAAGAAAACGTTCAAAATGCATCACTACATGTAGTAAGGTAAAGATGTATATGTAAACGATTTCCAAAATGGGGGGATTTAGGTTGAAATCAATTAGCAAATTGCTTGTAGCCAACCGTGGAGAGATTGCCATTCGTGTATTTAGGGCAGCCTCAGAATTAGGAATGCGTACTGTCGCCATCTATTCGCAAGAGGATAGTGGATCGTTACATCGTTTTAAAGCCGATGAAGCGTATTTGATCGGTCTCAACAAGAAACCGATCGACGCCTATCTCGACATCGAAGACGTCATTCGAATCGCGAAGCAATCGGGGAGTGACGCGATTCACCCGGGTTACGGTTTCTTATCGGAAAACATTGAACTAGCTCGTCGTTGCCGCGAAGAAGGCATCATCTTCGTCGGACCGGACGAATCGCACCTGCACGCGTTCGGAGATAAAGTTCGGGCTCGTCAAAACGCGATCGCAGCCGGGCTACCGGTCATTCCAGGCTCGAACGGTCCATTGACTTCGTACGAAGACGCGCTCGACTTTGCGAACGTGCATGGTTTCCCGCTCATGGTCAAAGCCTCAATGGGCGGCGGCGGACGCGGTATGCGCGTCATCCGGACCGAGGCTGAGATGAAAGATTTGATTGAACGTGCCAAGTCAGAGGCGAAGCAAGCGTTCGGCTCAGACGAAGTGTACATAGAAAAATTAGTTGAACGTCCGAAGCATATCGAGGTGCAAATTCTCGGGGATGATCACGGGAACATCATCCATTTGTTTGAGCGTGACTGCTCGGTTCAACGTCGTCACCAGAAAGTCGTCGAAGTCGCACCGTGTGTGACGTTGTCGGAGGCGTCTCGTCAAGCAATCTGTGACGCGGCGGTTCAAGTGATGCGTCACGTCGGCTATGTGAACGCAGGGACGGTCGAGTTCCTCGTCACTGAGGATGAGTCGTTCTACTTCATCGAGGTCAACCCACGGATCCAAGTCGAACATACGATCACTGAGATGGTTACTGGGTTCGATATCGTCCAAACACAGCTCATGATCGCCCAAGGCGAGTCGCTTCACGGTGACGTGATTCACATGCCGAAGCAAGAAGATATCAAACTGCTCGGCTATGCGATCCAATCCCGTGTCACGTCGGAAGACCCGGCTAACAACTTCATGCCGGACACAGGGAAAATCATGGCGTATCGTTCGCCAGGCGGTTTTGGGGTTCGTCTCGACGGCGGGAACGCCTATGTCGGGTCTGAAATCTCGCCGTACTACGACTCGCTCCTCGTCAAGCTGTCGACGCATGGGATGACGTTCGAACAAGCGGCAGCGAAGATGGTCCGTAACTTGAACGAGTTCCGGATTCGCGGCATCAAGACGAACATCCCGTTTTTGATCAACGTCATGAAGCACCAAAACTTTATTAGCGGGGACTATAGTACGTCGTTCATCGATGATACACCCGAACTGTTCGTCTTCCCGAAACGGAAAGACCGAGGGACGAAACTCCTCAACTATATCGGGGACGTCACCGTCAACGGATTCCCGGGTGTCGGCTTGAAAGATAAGCCGATCAGCCGCTCGGTCCGAATCCCGCAAAACCTTCCGGCCGAAGCGAAGCCGGGGACGAAACAAATCCTGACAGAACTCGGTCCAGACGGTTTGGCTGACTGGATCAAACGTCAACCAGAGCTGCTCTTGACGGATACGACGATGCGAGACGCCCACCAGTCGCTCCTCGCGACACGGATGCGGACGCAAGACATCTTGAATATCGCCGAGCCGACGAGTAAACTCATGCCAGAACTGTTCTCGGTCGAGGCGTGGGGCGGGGCAACGTTTGACGTCGCCTACCGTTTCCTCTCGGAAGACCCGTGGGTACGTCTCATGCGCCTTCGTGAGAAAATGCCGAACGTCTTGATTCAAATGCTCCTTCGCGGTGCCAACGCCGTCGGGTATAAAAACTATGCTGACAACGTCATCGAGAAGTTCGTCCACGAGGCGGCTTATGCCGGCGTCGACATCTTCCGAATCTTCGACAGCTTGAACAACATTGAATCGATTAAACTCGCGATCGACGCGACGCTGCCGACAGGGAAAGTCGCAGAAGCGGCAATCTGTTACACCGGTGACTTGTATGACGGAAACCGTCCGAAGTATCACTTGCCGTACTACGTCGATCTCGCCAAGCAGCTCGAAGCGAGCGGAGCTCATATTCTTGCGATCAAAGATATGGCTGGCCTCTTAAAACCTGAATCGGCGTATGCGCTCGTGTCGGCACTGAAAGACGCCGTCGACTTGCCGATTCATTTGCACACGCACGACGCTTCGGGGAATGGGATCTTCACTTACGCACGGGCGACTGATGCGGGCGTCGATATCGTCGACGTCGCAGCGAGCTCGATGTCGGGTATGACGTCGCAGCCTTCAGGTGGAAGTTTGATTTACGCACTCGACCATCACGAACGCCAGCCGAAGATCGATGCGAAGCACTACGAAGTCATCAGTGACTACTGGCAAGACGTGCGTCATAACTATGAACCGTTCGAAAGTGACATGCGTGCATCGAATCCATCGGTGTATGAGCATGAGATGCCGGGCGGACAGTATTCGAACTTGCAGCAACAAGCGAAAGCGGTCGGTCTCGGTGACCGCTGGAGTGAAGTGAAGTCGATGTACGCCCGCGTCAACATGTTGTTCGGCGATATCGTCAAAGTGACCCCGTCGTCTAAAGTCGTAGGGGACATGGCACTCTTCATGGTCCAACATAACTTGAGCGAACAGGACGTCATCGAACGAGGAAATCAACTCGATTTCCCAGACTCGGTTGTCGAGATGATGCGCGGTGAGCTCGGGTCGCCTCCAGGAGGGTTCCCGAAAGACGTCCAACAAGCGATTCTCAAAGGTGAGGCGCCGCTCGAGGTCCGTCCGGGTAAACTGATCAAGCCGTACGACTTTGAAGCGGCTCAAACGAAGTTATTTGAGAAGCTCGAACGTCCGGTGACGGACTTTGAACTGCTCGCGAACGCGCTTTATCCGAAAGTGTTCGAGGACTATGTGACCCATACGAACACGTACGGTGACGTCTCGGTGCTTGACACGTTGACGTTCTTCTATGGATTGAACGTCGGCGAGACGATTCAAGTCGAAATCGAGACAGGGAAGACGCTCATCATCAAGCTCGTTCAAGTGAGCGCTGCGAACGAAGACGGAATCCGCCTCGTCTCGTATGAGATGAACGGCGTACCACGTGAAATCGAGATTAAAGACGTCAACGTGAAGTCGGCGACGACGAGCCGACCGAAAGTGGAACGCTCGAATTCGAAACAAGTCGGGGCCTCGATGCCAGGTTCGGTCTTGAAAGTACTCGTCGAACCAGGAAGCCGGGTCCATCGTGGGGAACAACTTCTCGTCACTGAGGCGATGAAGATGGAGACGACGATCCAAGCCGCACAAGACGGTGAGATTAAAGCGATCCATATTAAAGAAGGCGACACAATCCAAAGTGACGACTTGTTGATTGAATTTGTATAATCAAAAGAAGCATAGCCACGCTATGCTTCTTTTTTAGATAGGGAGTGGGAAAGATGAGACGAGTATGTTGGTTCCGGTCAGATTTTCGATTAAGTGACAATCATATGTTACACCGGGTCTTGAAAGATGCCTCAGGTGACGATGACATCGAGTTCGTCTTTTGGCTCAATCCGAAATACTGCGAGCCGTTCGAGACGAGACACGATTATTTTTTCGCGACGATGAAGCAGTTCATGCAGGAGCTCGCCGATCAAGAGATCGGGCTTCGCACCATTGTTGCCAACTCAGCGGAAGCGTTTGTCGAGCAGCTCGGACGACCCGACGCGCTTTATTTTAACGCTGAGTATGTCGAGCCGTTCAAACAACGTGACGATGCGGTCATCGAAGCGCTCGGGGGAGACGTGTTAGTCATCCGTTTACTCGACCGTCATTTATTCGCCCCGAACGCGTTCACGAAAAAAGACGGTACTCCGTATAAAGTGTATACGCCATTCAAAAAAGCGGTGTACGCTGAGACGCCGCCACAACCGTACGACGTCGACGTCGCTCGATTGAAACAACTCGCGACGAAGCAACATGAACTACCTGATGAATTGAAACAGCAGTTTGACCGGTGTGAACGTTCGTGGAAAGCGCTCGGAGAGGAAGCGGCTATGAAACGGTTACGCGATTTTGTGGAACACCGGGTGACGAGTTACGCTGAAGACCGTGACATCCCGGCGATCGCCGGGACGAGCCGGCTGTCACCGTATTTACGGACCGGTGTGTTGTCGATTCGTACGGTCGCAGCAGCCGTCCTCGAGGCGCGGCAGTCAACAGGACGTGACACGTATTACGATGAGCTATTGTGGCGCGAGTTCTACTATATGATCATGGTCCAGTTTCCGGGACTGAAAGACCGGCCGTTCAACGACAAATATAAACATCTCGACTGGGAAGACAATGACGACCAGTTTGAGAAATGGTGCCGTGGCGAGACCGGGTATCCGATCGTCGACGCGGCGATGCGTCAATTGAACGAGACCGGCTGGATGCACAACCGGCTCCGGATGATCGTCGCTTCGTTTTTGACGAAACATCTGTTGATCGACTGGCGCAAAGGCGAGCGCTACTTCGAACGGAAGTTGATCGACTACGAGGCCGCCTCGAACATCGGCGGATGGCAATGGGCCGCTTCGGTCGGAACGGACGCCGTGCCGTATTTCCGGATCTTTAATCCGACGATCCAGTCGGAGAAGTTCGACGCGGACGGGACGTTTATCCGCAAATATGTAACCGAGTTGGCCGACGTTGACAGGAAAGCGATCCATTTCCCGGACCCGTCAGAGCGGGACGGTTATATTGAACCGATCGTCGATCATAAGGCGGCGCGTGCAAGGGCGCTCGAACGGTTCAAGGACGCACAGTGACAGATAGGCATACAAAAAGGAGCGGTCGCCCGCTCCTTTTTGTGATTCGTGATTTGGTTTGATTCGTCAGACCGTTTCTTTTCGAGCTGCGTCTACCGCTCGATTGGTGCTTCGATACGCATGGTACGCCAAGTACGAGATGATCCCGAAGTAGCACGTGATCAAGAAAGCGTGCAAGAGCGGTACATATGTTGCGTGGCCGCCAAGGACGATCCATGCACCCGTGCCGACTTGAAGCATGATGAAGAATAGTGAGGCCCACATGCCCCGTTCGACGAGACGGTTCGTTTCGCGTCGGGCCAAATAAAGGACGTAGAGCGTGTAGAAGACGAGGAGTGCCGCCATGATGCGATGCCCCATTTGAACGTATGATTCGAACGTCCACACGTTTTGCTCACAGATCGGCCAACCGACACAGGCGTATGTCGCACCGAGGTGTCTGACGTAAGCTCCTGTGTAGACGACGACCATCGTGTAAATCGTCAACCCGTACAAGTGAATCTTTAGTTTTTCGGATACCGCTTTGTGTACCCGTTCACCTTCGAATAAAAGAATCGTCAGGATGAGCAGGGACGCAAACGAGACGAGCGAGATCCCGAAATGGAGCGCGAGAATCGCGTCCGACTGTTGCCAGATGACGGCTCCGGCGCCGATGATCGATTGGATCAACATGAAAATGAACGCTAGGAACGCGAACACTTTGACATCGAATCGATTTTTGACGACCGTGAACGTCCAAATCGTCAAGGCGATGATGAGGAGTCCCTCAATCCCTGACACGACGCGGTGACTGTATTCGATCATCGTCTCGACGCTCGGGTTCGTCGGGATCAGTTTCCCGTGACAGAGCGGCCAGTCCGTCCCGCAACCGTCACCTGAGTCGGTTTTCGTAACAGTACCGCCCATGATCAAGACGAGCATCATACCGAGGGTGACGAGGCTTGAGAATAGTGCGAGTTTTTTATGCATTCGTTTCCACCTGCTTTTTGAGAAAAATCACTAGAATTGTGCCTTGTATGTTTTTATTTTTTTCGCCATACTTATTATACGGCTTTAGTCCTGAAAAACGAAACGGAAAAGCTTGCAATCGCTATCAAAATCGTTATCCTAGTATTAGCACAGGAATTTTACTGTGACAATTATCACACGTTCGCCATAAAAAACTCGCTATTTTACAAGCATAAACGACGTATTCTTTTTGGAAATATGGTATCTTTGTAATGAGTTAGGTGTACTTTGTTCATATTGTGTTTTTTCTGTGAAAAGAATACGAGGATTTCGTGATTATGTGGGGGGGTCAGCATGACAAAAGTCAACCCGGGAACAGTGGCAGAAGTAGACTATACAGAATCCGCCGCCTCGTTCCGTGACTATGTTGCTTTGGCAAAAATGGGAATTGTACGCGCTAACCTTTTGTTAGTGTTCGCCGGTTTCTTTGTGGCAACAACATACCAGAGTGACACGCCAGTGCTTTATTTGTTTGAAGTTTGGCCACAGCTCTTATTAACGATGTTAGGAAGCGCGCTCGTCATTTCCGGGAGTTGTTACCTAAACAACTTCGTGGACCGTGATATCGACTACTTGATGGGACGTACAGACAATCGACCGAGTGTCACCGGTAAAATTTCAGGGGAGCGCATTTTACTTCTCGGACTTACGCAACTTGCGGTCGGGACATTGCTTTTATTGATCGTGTCGTACGTAGCAGCAGTCTTCGGTTTAATCGGGGCATTTTTTTATGTCGTTATTTATACGATGTGGCTAAAACGGACACATACGTTGAACACGGTCGTCGGCAGTATCTCCGGAGCGGTTCCACCGCTGATCGGATGGGCCGCGATTGACCCGGCGCTTCATATCGACGCCTGGCTCATGTTCCTCGTCATGTTCTTGTGGCAACCGCCACATTTCCTCGCGCTCGCGATGCGACGCGTCGAGGAATACCGGGCGGCAGGCATTCCGATGCTGCCCGTTGTAAACGGCTTCGCGATCACCAAGCGGCAAATCATTTGGTGGATTGCGACGCTCATTCCAGCATCGCTCTTGTTTATGCATTACGGTACGGTCTACGTGATCATTGCGGCCGGTCTTGGGGGCTACTGGTTATATCTCGGTTTGAAAGGGTTTAAAGCCGAAGATGAGATCAAGTGGGCTAACAAAATGTTCTTTTATTCATTAATTTATTTAGTCGTGTGGATTGTCGCACTCATGCTGACGGCACTGCCTTCGTCATGACGGCACTTTGGTAATCGCACTCACTATATAGAAACCATTGCACATCATTTTGGGAGAAAGTGGGGATTGTTGTGAAATCATTTAAGAAGCTTCTGTTTGGCATCGTCCCGATGATGATGTTCGCGCTGCTATTGTCAGGGTGCGGCGTAGAGGGATTGTCTGCATTGAAGCCGATGGGAGAAGGCGCTGAAATTCAGCTCCGGATCATTCTCATCAGTTTGGCAATCATGCTCTTTGTACTTGTCATCGTAACGGTCATTTACGTGTACGTGCTCATGAAATTCCGTCGGAAAGATGAATCGATTCCGAAGCAAGTGGAAGGTAGCAGCACGCTCGAGATGATTTGGACAGTCGTTCCAATCATCTTGCTCATCATTCTCGCTGTTCCGACAATCACAACGACTGTCGAACTCGCGAAAGCGAAAGAAGCGAAAAAAGAAGAAGAAATTAACGTTACAGCCAACCTGTACTGGTGGGAGTTCGAATATCCGAACGCTGGTGTTGTCACAGGACAAGAACTTGTCATCCCGGTCGGTAAACGGGTCGGTATCAACTTGACATCAAAAGACGTCATTCACTCGTTCTGGGTACCGGCTTTGTCTGGTAAGACGGATACGAACCCAGGGTTAGATAACGAGATGTGGTTGCATGCGAACGAAGCAGGTACGTTCTACGGTAAATGTGCCGAGCTTTGCGGACCATCGCACGCGCTCATGGACTTCAAAGTCATCGCCCTCGAGCAAGCTGATTACGATCAGTGGCTCGAAGACATGAAAGCGAAGCAAGACGAGAACACAGAAAACCTTGTCGCCGACAATCAAAACTTGACGACAGGTGAGCAAGTGTACGTCGAAAGCTGCTTGAGCTGCCACGGTGGCGGTAAAGTCGCGCCGAGCTTGACGAACTTCGGTGACCGCGAGTGGTTGGCGGGTTACCTCGAAAACAACGAAGAAAAGTTGAAAGAATGGATTCGTGATCCACAAGCATTAAAACAAGGCGCGCTCATGCCTGGCTTCAGTGAAGGCCAAATCAGTGATGAAGAGTTAGATGCACTCGTTGACTTCTTGTACGATCAGAAGATTGACTAACGGGAAAAGGGGGATTTCACGTGGCACAGACCACTGCTATGCAGCAACCGCGTAAATACAATGGCATCATGGATTGGGTTACGACGGTTGACCACAAAAAAATCGGTATTTTGTATTTGTTCTCAGGAATCTTCTTCCTCCTTCTCGGTGGAATTGAAGCGTTACTTATTCGTTGGCAACTCGTCCGTCCGATGAACGATTTCGTCAGCGGCGAAGTGTTCAACCAGTTGATCACGATGCACGGGACGACGATGATCTTCCTTGCGGCGATGCCGATGCTATTCGGTTTTATGAACGCCGTCGTGCCGCTTCAAATCGGGGCGCGCGACGTCGCGTTCCCGTTCATTAACTCGCTCGGTTTTTGGTTGTTCTTCTTCGGTGGCCTCATGTTGAACCTTAGCTGGTTCTTCGGCGCTGCACCGAACGCGGGTTGGACGGCTTACGCGCCGCTCTCGACGCAACCGGAAGCGACAGGGGTCGACTTCTACGCCCTCGGTCTTCAAATCTCAGGGTTCGGTTCACTCATGGCCGGGATTAACTTCCTCGTCACGATTTTGAACATGCGGGCACCAGGCATGAAACTCATGCGGATGCCGCTCTTCACATGGACGACGTTCGTCGCTTCGGCGTTGATCGTCTTCGCGTTCCCGCCGCTTACAGTCGGCTTGTTCATGTTGATGTTCGAGCGTCTGTTCGGAGCCGTTTACTTCAATCCGGCAATGGGCGGTAACGTCGTCATTTGGGAACACCTCTTCTGGATCTTCGGTCACCCGGAAGTTTACATCTTGATCTTACCGGCATTCGGTATTTTCTCGGAAATCATTCCGACGTTTGCCCGTAAACGCTTGTTCGGTTACACGACGATGGTATTCGCTACGATGCTCATCGGGTTCCTTGGCTTCATGGTTTGGGTTCACCACATGTTCACCGTCGGTCTCGGGCCGGTCGCGAACTCGATCTTCGCCGTCGCGACGATGGCCATCGCCGTTCCGACAGGGGTCAAAATCTTCAACTGGCTGTTCACACTTTGGGGTGGGCAGATCAAGTTCAACGTTCCGATGCTTTACTCGGTGGCGTTCATCCCATCGTTCCTCGTCGGAGGGATGACAGGGGTTATGCTCTCGGTCGCACCGGCTGACTATCAGTACCACGATAGTTACTTCGTTGTCGCCCACTTCCACTACGTAATCGTCGGTGGGGTCGTCTTCGGTCTTTTCGCAGGACTGTTCTACTGGTTCCCGCTCATGTTCGGCAAAGCGCTCTCTGAGAAGCTTGGCTACTGGCAGTTCTGGTTGTTCTTCATCGGGTTCCACTTGACGTTCTTCCCGCAACATTTCCTCGGATTGTTCGGGATGCCACGCCGCGTCTTCACATACTTGCCGAATCAAGGGTTTGAGACGATGAACTTGCTGTCGACGATCGGTGCCTTCTTCATGGGTGTGTCGACGATCATCTTGCTCATCGCCGTCGTCAAGGCGTTCTTGTCGAAAGACGTCGTCAAGCCGGACCATTGGGAAGACGGACGTACGCTCGAGTGGACACTTCCTGTGCCGACTCCAGAGTACAACTTCGCACAAACACCGCTCGTCAAAGGGTTGGACACGTTCTGGCTCGAGAAGATGGCGGGTAACAAACGGGTTTCTGTCGCTGAACCAGTGTCAGACATCCACATGCCGAATAACTCATTGATCCCGTTCTTCATGTCACTCGGGTTATTCATCGCTGGACTTGGCGCGATTTTCCAAATGGACAACCCGGTTGTCGGTTGGTCACTTATCGTCATCGGTTTACTCATCACGTTCGTGTCGATGTTCCTCCGTTCATGGATCGACGACCACGGATTCTACATTCCAAAATCACAAATCGAAGCGGATTTGAAAGCGATTCGTGAGAAAGGAGAACAATAAATGGCACATGCAGTTGAAAAACACCCAGTGACCGGTATTCCGGCCAATCCAGAGAAAGCCACGCTGGAAGGGAAAAATAAATATGTGGCCTTCTGGTTCTTCCTTGGAGGAGAGACGGTTCTCTTCGCCTCGTTGTTTGGAACGTACGTCGGGCTTCTAAATTCTGGTGCGCCAGAGGAACTTCGCTCGTACAACATCTTTGAGATGGGGCTCGTCTTCATGATGACGATGCTCCTCCTCACGAGCTCGCTCACGAGCGTGCTCGCGATGATGAACATGAAAGCGAACAATCCAGGTCGAATGAAGTTTTGGTTGATCGTGACGCTTCTTCTCGGGGCAGGGTTCTTAGGAGCTGAGATTTACGAGTTCATCCACTACTACAGTATCGGTCACACGTTCACGTCGAGTGCGTTCGGTTCTGCGTTCTATACGCTCGTCGGATTCCACGGCGCTCACGTCACGTTCGGTCTCCTTTGGATCACGACGCTGTTGATCCGCAACTGGAACCGTCCGATCGATGTCTACAACGCACCGAAGTTCTATGTGTCGAGTTTATATTGGCACTTCATCGACGTTGTTTGGGTCTTCATTTTCTCGATCGTCTATCTCTTAGGGATGGTGAGCTGACATGGAAAAAAATCCAATGAACGAAACACACAAACAGTTAGAGCTTGAAGTGAAGGCAGAGTCGAGACGCGAGTATCAACTTCAGTTGATCAGTTTCGCGATGATGATTTTGCTCACGTTTGTCGCGTTCGGCGCGGTCTACGCGGAGCTCATGCCGGTATGGGCGGCGGGTGGCTTCTTGATCATCCTCGCCATCATCCAAGTGTTCTTGCAGCTGTACATCTTCATGCATATGAACAACCGTGGCAACACGTGGATCGTCGGAATGATGTGGCTTGGTATTTTCGTCGCCATCATCACTGTCGCGGCACTTCGTTTGCTCATTTGGTAAAAATGTGACAAAGGATTGAACATCTGTGGAAACATAGATGATTCAGTCCTTTTTGCTTTACTTCAAAAATAAAGGAATAGTAATCTTGAAGTGAACGGTTTCATTGGTTTGGGAGAGAAAGAAAAGGGGTGAAGGGATGCTCTGGAATACATCAGAGCTACTCAAACAGTTCGAATGGACAACGCTTTGGAGTCCGTTGTTCGGATTGTTGATGGTAGGGTTGTACGTCCTCTATGCGTTCGTCACAGAGAGAATGGCGAAACGAGGGTACGAGTCGACCACGTTGCTACAAAAGTTCAGCATGTTGTTTGCGATCGTGCTCTATTACATCGGATTTGGTAGTCCAGTCGACGTGCTCGCGCACATCATCTTCTCGGTGCATATGTTGCAGATGGTGCTCGTCTACGTGTTAGCGCCGGCGCTCGTCATTTACGGATTGCCGTATTGGGTATTTGAAAAATTATTTAGTTATAAAGTAATCGGGCCGACGCTTAAGTTTATGACGAAACCGCTGATTGCGCTCGTGTTGTTCAACGCGTTATTTACGTTTTATCACATGCCATTCATCTTTGATTACGTGTTAACGAACTACGGGGTGCATCGCATCTTTCACGGGGCTCTCGTCGTCTTTAGTTTGACGATGTGGTATCCGGTAATCGCCCCGTTCCTCTCGGATGAAGAAGAGGGGATGTCCGATTTGAAACGGATGGTGTACATCATCGCAAACGGTGTGCTATTGACGCCTGCTTGTGCGTTCATCATCTTCAGTCAAGGAATTCTCTATGACGCCTATACGGACGTTGAGACGTTCGCGACGGTGCTCGGATACTGTATGCCGAACGGAGACGTATCCGGTCTCGACTTAAACGCCTTGATGGGTGCGACGAACAGCGCCCTCGAAGACCAGCGCTTCGGCGGGGTATTGATGAAGCTTGGACAGGAAGTCGTGTACGGTTTCTTCTTCGGCTGGACGTTCTTCGGTTGGGTACGCCGGACGAAATCGCTCGCGCTTGACGAAGGCATGTCATTCACACCGAACGAACCGAAAGAGAAAAAATGAACTAAGTCAAAGGGGAAACATCGATGAACTATCTTGCCTTAATTAGTGTGACATTCATTGTAATCAGTGCGATTTTGGTCGCCATCGGCTGGACGATTATCGCGCGCGACCGCCGCAATATTGAAAAGCATAAAAAAGTCATGACAGCAGCTGCCGTCGCGGCGACGACGTTCTTTATCCTTTACGTCTCGCGGACGATCTTTGTTGGGAATACCGCATTTGGAGGTCCGGACTCGGTGAAGCCGTACTATCTCGCTTTCATGATTTTCCACATCATCCTGGCGACGACAGGTGGTATCCTCGGATTGATCACACTCTATCTCGGCTATAAAAACAAGATCGAGAAACATCGTAAAATCGGACCGAAAGCATCAGTCGTCTGGTTTTTCACAGCCATTACAGGTGTGATGGTCTATGTTCTTCTCTATGTGGCGTTTGAACCGGGTGAGACGACGAACGTCTTCCGGGCCATCATCGGAGGATGACCGAAGAGAGGGGGATGAGCATGAAACGGAATAGTTACTTGACGGTCGGGTTGACGGTCGTCATTTTGATCGCTATCGGAGCGGCCTCGTATTTCCTCTTCTTCAAAGAAGATGATTTGCCGGTCATCCAAGAGCCGACCCCGTTCACGTTGACGAACGCGCTCGATGGCCAACCGTACGACTCAGATAACGGAAAAGTCAAAATCGTCACGTTCTTTTATACGAACTGTCCCGATATTTGTCCGCTCACGCTACGCGACTTCATGAAACTCGAGCAAGACTTGAAGGCGAACGACTTGTACGGCACTGACGTCGAACTCGTCGCCATCACGGTCGACCCGGAAGTCGATACGATCCCGGTACTTGAGAACTACGGAGCGGCGTTCCAAGCTGAGCCAACTGGATGGAAGATGTTGACCGGTGACAAAGCCGACATCGACCGGATCACCCGTCAGCTTCAGTTCTATTATTCGAAAGCGAATAGTGGACTTGTCACCCACGCGACGACGATGTATATCATCGACCGTCACCATGATGTTCGTGCAGTCGCGCAAATGGCGACGACAGGAGAAAAACCAGTCGACATCGAAACCATTATGGAGGACGTGAAAGTGCTCGTTGCAGAAAAGGAGTGAAGAAGATGAACGATACGATGGCTGTCATCGGAAACGATTATTCATACGGAGATGTGACGATTGCAGAGCGGGCGATCGAGGATTTGATTGCGTGTAGCGCGATCGAATTCGGATTGCGTGAAGTGAAAGTCGTGTCGCTCTCGAAAGAGCGGTACGATTATCTACTGATCGCACCCGTCTCGCTTAGCGAGGCAGAGCGGTTGTACCGTTACGTCCGCGACCAGTTCGATCTATTGCTCGGACAAGTCGATGTGACACTCAATGTGATTGCTACATGAGAGAAGGGAGGACCCATTGAGGGCCTCCCTTTTTGTGTATCATATTATCTGAAATGACATGTCTATATTTTCCAGAAGCAACCTCTGGTATGATGAGAGATGAGTCATACGACAGTTCGTTTCTTATTATGAAGGAGGACGTAACATGCAGAATAACGCGTTGGTCATCATTGATATTCAAAATGATATCACGAAGAATTATAAGGCGATTATCGATCACATTAACCGCTCAATCGATTGGGCGGTCGAGCAAGGGATTCCGGTCGTGTATATTCGCCATGAGAATCTGTCGCCCGGCACTAGGACGTTTAAAACGGGTACGCGCGGTGCTGAGCTGGCCCCGGAGTTGAAACGCGTGTCCGATCATGTATTCACAAAATATAAGGGCAACGCCTTGACGAGTGACGCGTTCAGCGAGTTTATTCAAGCGAATGAGATTGGCCACTTTTATATTGCCGGCGCGGATGCGATTGCCTGCGTGAAATCGACGTGCTATAACTTACGCAAATTAGACTATGCGGTCAGCGTATTAACGGACTGTATCACGAGTTATGATTTAAAGAAAATTGACGGGATGCTCGACTATTATGAGAGTAAAGGGTGTGCCATCATCCGGTCAGAGGACTTACCGGCGTAAAGGGATCCTCGGTCTGAATCCAGCCGCCCTCTACATAGATGAATCGCCGTTTCAGCCAAAAGAAAAACCCCTTCGTTTAGAGGGGTTTGACTTCCAGTGTTTCCGCAAGAGCCGCGAGACGACGCTCACAGTCGCGAACGATTTCTTCTGGGAACTCTTCGTCGTACTCGACGCCGTGCGGGTAGTAATGTTTCCCGAGAATCGGTGTCACCATTTTAACGACCGCATGACGGTCCTCGATTTGGCCTTCAATCGCATAAACCGGCAAGCGCAGGTAAAACGTCTCGCCCGTCGATTGCTTCTCGTACTTCATATCATACGTCGCACGCTCATAGTCCCAAGCGCCTTCACGGATGAAATGATGATGATCCATGATCGTCTCGAGCAAACCGAAGCGGATCTCTTTTCCCTCGATGTGGAACTGCTCAAATTTCATCATAATCCCCCTTTTCCCTAATAAACCTCATATGTCATCATATCATATTCGAAAACGTTCTTGGAATAACGTGTGTTCAAATTGTGAAAAAAAGATGAACGGTCAAGACATCGTTTCGAGATACGCCGCAATCTTGTCGATAAGTCTCACGCCGAGCGGCATCAATCCTTCTGAACCGAAGAAGACGTTGAATTCCAAGATGTAAAAATTATCCCCTGAGACGATGACGTCGAACGCGGCGTGATTGATGTGAAGCGTCTTCGCGATCGAGAGCACTTCTTCCACGACGTGACCTGGGATATCGTCATACGAGAAGTGGGCACCTTGGGCGACGTTGTTTAAAAAGGCCTCACTGACGCGCCAATAAGAACCGACGACTTCTTCGCCGATGACGATGATGCGCAGGTCACGGTCGTTCGGGATGAACTGTTGGACGTAAAACGTCTCGTGTTTGTCGACGTATTCGAGCCATTCTTGTTCATTTTTAATGAGCCAGACGCCTTGACCCATCGAGGACTTGGCGGTCTTGGCGACGAACGGGTATTCGAACTCTTCAAGGACGCGTTCGATCGTGTACGGGTTCTTCCCGTAAATTAACGTCTTCGGGATGCGATGCGGGAACGTCGCTGTGAAAGCGCGTGTCATCTCGATTTTATCGTGCCCGAGGTGGTACGTTGCCGGAGACGGGAAGATCGGTTTGTTCAATCCGTAAATGATCGAGTTGACCATCCAGTACTCTGGGAAGAGGACGAGATCGGCCGCCCGGACTTTATCGAGCTGATCATAATAATATTCTGGTTTCGCATAGTCGGTTTTCATACCGGCCGAGCGAATCATGTTAAACGAGACTTTTTTCATCGTACACCGCACGAAGCGGTGGTTCACTTCCTTTCTGCATTTACGTCACGTTCAATTATAAGTCCGATTGCTCACAGAGGGAATCAATTGTGGTAAAATCATGTCAGAAAGGGTGAAAGCCATGATTATTACTGAACAGACGATTGATTTGCTCGATCAAACAGAAGCATTGACTGCCTTGATCGAGACGAGCGAATCGTTCCAAACATATATCGCGACAAAACAAGCTCGCGCTCGCTCGAAAGAAGCCCAGGAAGTCGAACGGGAATTTTTACGAATGAAAGAAGATTATGAGTACGTGCAACGGTTCGGGAAACATCACCCAGATCACGATCGTATTAAAAAAGAGATGCATCTCGTGAAGCGTCGTCTCGACGTGCAACCGGAAGTGGCCGCCTTCAAAAAGGCGGAACGTAACTTGGATAAGTTACTCGGAGAAGTGAGTGAGCTGTTGGCGTTCTCGGTATCTCCAAAAATCAAAGTGCCTACCGGCAACCCGTTCTTCGATGAGGGTGGCTGTTCCGGTGGCGGAAGCTGTGGCGGAGGAGGCGGAAGTTGTGGATGTGCTGGCTGAATCATTCGAGTTAAAAGGTCGAATCGGACTCGTCGTTTACGTGCAGTCGCTCAAACAAGTGAAAGCGCTACGTCGCTACGCAAACTTATATTACGTCTCGAAGCGTGAGAAGTACGCCTTTTTATATACGGACTTAGAAGACCATGAGACGATCATCGAGAAAATCAGTGCCTTGCCATTCGTCGACGCGGTCGTTCGGAGCGAACGGCCTTTCATTGCCGAGACGTACGAGCCAAAGCAGAAATAAACGGGCGAGATGAAGGTGGTGACGCCTTCATCTTTTCTAATGGAGGATCAACGATGCGAGTCATTTCAGGAGAACGAAAAGGGACGCGCCTAAAGGCGGTCCCAGGGTCGACGACACGACCGACGGCAGATAAAGTAAAAGAATCATTGTTTAATATCATCGGCCCTTACTTCGCCGGGGGGGATGCCCTCGACCTTTACGCGGGGAGTGGCGGTCTCGGGATCGAGGCGTTATCACGGGGGTGCGACCGTGCCGTCTTCGTCGATCGTCATGGGAAGGCGATTCAAACGATACAGGACAATCTACGGGCGACGCGTTACGAGGCACAAGCGACGGTTCAAAGACAAGACGCGCGGGCCGTCCTCGACCAACTCGCCGAGACGGGGCGGTCGTTTAAACTCATTTTCATGGACCCGCCGTACCATGAGGAAGAACATGAATCGTTTTTACAACTCATTGAATCGAACCGACTGTTGACAGACAACGGCGTCGTCGTCTGCGAACATGGCAGCGAGACGACGTTGCCGGATCGGGTCGGTCAGCTCGAAAAAATTAAGGTTCAACGCTACTCGTCTGTCATTACGATCAGCCTTTACGAGTACGCAACGACCGAGGAGTGAACATATGAAACGGATCGCGATTTGCCCGGGGAGCTTTGACCCGATTACGAACGGACATTTAGATATTATTGAGCGGGCGGCAGCCATCTTTGACGAAGTGATCGTCGCGGTGCTCGAAAACTCGAGCAAGGCACCGTTATTCAACGTCGAAGAGCGGCTCACGCTCATTCGGGAAGTGACATCGCATTTACCGAACGTGTCAGCGGACGCGTTTGGCGGGCTGCTCGTCGAGTATGCCGCTAAACGAGAAGCAGCGACGATCGTCCGCGGTCTTCGGGCTGTCTCTGACTTCGAATACGAACTTCAGATCGCTTCGATCAACAAGAAGTTAAACGAGGACGTCGAGACGCTGTTTATGATGACGAACAGCAAATACTCGTTCCTCAGCTCGTCGATCGTGAAAGAAGTCGCCAAATACGGCGCCTCGGTCGCTGAACTCGTTCCCGAACAAGTCGAACAGGCACTTCGGAAAAAATATGAAGTGAGTCAACAGCAATGAAGTCGCTGAAGATCGGCTTCGGTATCCTCGTCGCCGTGCTCATCTTTCTGTTTGCCCCGTTACCTTATTACATCACGTATCCGGGCGAAGCGACGACCATCGAAACCTTTATGACGGTTGAAGACGGGACGAAAGATGCGGGTGAACTGATGATGGTCACGATCTCGCAACGACGGGCGACACCGCTTTGGCTCGTCGGGAGCTGGTTCACGCCGTTCACGGAAGCGAGTCCGTCTAGTCGCTATTTGTATGACGGCGAAGGGGAAGACGATTACGAGCGAAGACAGCAGCTGCTCATGTCATCGTCGCAGCAAGCGGCCATTCAATACGCGTACGGTCTAGCCGAAGAGGACGTGACCGTCACGTTTGACGGCATGTACGTCTCGGCTCCAATCACCGGGTCGCTCGCGGCGAACGTCCTTAAACCAGGTGACGTCATTACAGCGCTTGACGGCCAATCGTTCGCGTCACGTCTTGATTTCATCAACCGCGTCTCGGCGTTCGAGACGGGGGATGAAGTGACGATCACGCTCGAACGGGATGGACGGGAACGTGTCGTGAAGACACTCGTTCAACCGCTCGACCGGAGCGGGGACCGTGTCGGTCTCGGAATTTATGAACCGCTGCCGGTGCAAGATGTACGCACAGAACCGGACGTCACGTTTGAACTGACGAACGTTGGGGGGCCCTCGGCCGGGCTCATGTTCACGCTAGAGATTTATGATCAGTTGACGCCGGGTGACTTGGCGGGCGGTGAGACGATTGCCGGTACTGGCACGGTCGATGAAGAAGGAAACGTCGGTCCGATCGGTGGGGCGTGGCAAAAAATCGTCGCGGCTGACCGAGCCGGTGCCTCGGTGTTCTTCGTGCCGGCCGGTTCGAATTATGATGAAGCGCTGGAATCACTCGACCGGCTCGAGAGCGATATTGCAGTCGTTCCGGTCGAAACGGTCGAGGACGCCATCGATTATTTGGAGTCGATGAATTGAGGGGTTTGCATATGCTCGAGCAGTGACCGGTTGCCGAGAGGTAACCGGTACGCCTCGGTCACACGAGCTTCGAACGCTAAATCGGACTGGTACTTGCTGACGAGCGGTACCGTTTTTTTTATGTCTTTTAAGACGCTACGGCCAATCGCATTGAATGCGAGCGGACGGACGTACGGGACTTCGTCAAATCGTTCCGGAAGTTCGTCACGTTTCCAATGGATGAGGACCGAGACGAGAGCGCGCTGGATGGCCGTGCGTGTATAGCGTCGCGTCAACAGACCGCTCATAGCTTGTTCGAACGTCGGTGCGAGACCTGCTTCGATCAAGCGAGGGGACAACGAAGCGTCAATGCCGACGAGTTGTTCGAGTTCTGACTTTGGGATCGTCCGTAACTTGAATTGCAAGACAGGCCAATAGAGCGACCAGTGGGCCATCGACGTCTGCTGGAATAACGCCCGTGTCGCTTCTGGGACAGCCCGGACACTTCCGGTCTCGAGATAGTGGGCCCGGACGCCCGTTGCCGACATGACGTCCGAGACGCCTGTATCGTGGTAGCCGGCCCCAAGACGCTTTACGGTATGGAGTGAGATGGTGCGAGCGGCTTTCGCATAATGATAGGCGAGAATGTTGTTTGGGAGCGTCAAGTCAAAAGTTGGATAAAGTGCCGCAAACGCCTCGCTCGATGCTTTGGCGGATGACTTGCCTGCTTTTAAGGCGTGTTGGAGCGCGTCATGATAGGCGGGTGTCGCTTCGATGCCAGCGTGTGCCGCGCGCCGGATCGCATCGGCGTCGCCGCTCTCACTGCCGAACGAGAGCGTCTGGCATCCGATTTGTTCCGCGATGGCGACAGCCGCGCTCGCGAACCGGTCGGCGCGTTGGACGCCGTAACAAGTCGGCAGTTCGATCACAAGGTCGATCGCCCCTGTTTTGACTGCCGCCGCAGCCCGGCTCCACTTGTCAAAAGCAGCCGGTTCACCGCGCTGTGTGAACTGGGCACTCATGATGGCGATCATGGCGTCGGCATCCGTTTCGATTCGAGCTGTTTTTGCCTGATAGAGATGTCCGTTATGGAACGGATTGTACTCCGCGATGATGGCCGTCTTTTTCATAAATTTACTCCTTTGCATTGTCGATTGGATTGGTGTAAGATAGGTAAGTACGCTTTGGCAAAGCGCCGTCGCCAACTGATTTTAGTGTAAAGAAAAAACATTGACAAAACAAGTTGGCCTATCTATAATTCATATTGTTGCAATTGAGGTGATTCGGATGAAGTGGTCTATTGCACAGCTACTTAAGCTACGAAACCAGGATGACAGTTTTTCCATCGATGAGATGGTTGAACTCGAAGAGCTTACTCAGCTCCATCCGGATATCCGTTCGATTCGCCCGGTGCATGTGCACGGGGATGCGTCGTTCACATCTAATCAAGTTACATTCAATTTGAAGGTTCAAGGGGACCTGACGTTGCCAGATGCGCGTACGTTAGAGGATGTCGTCTTTGAATTTGATATTGAATCGCTCGAGCCTTTCTTTTTGGAGAATGGGCGTTATACGGAGCAATTCGATGATGTCAATTTGCCAGAAGGAAATACGATTGATCTGCGACCGATCGTAAAAGAGCTCATCATGTTAGAAGTCCCGATTCAAATTTTCGGGAACGAAACAGACAAAACTCAGGTTGAAGGGGAAGGCTGGTCTCTCATTGACGAACAGCCCGACGACCAACCAAAAATCGACCCGCGCCTCGCGGGCCTTGCTGACTTGTTCTCTAAAAAAGAGGACGAGAACGGCTAACTTTTCAAGGAGGTGGACAACGATGGCAGTACCATTCCGTAGAACGTCGAAAACTCGCAAACGTCTTCGTCGTACTCACTTCAAACTTAACGTACCTGGTATGAACGAGTGCCCGAACTGTGGCGACATGAAACTTTCACACCGTGTTTGCAAATCTTGCGGACATTACAACGGTAAAGAAGTAACAAGCAAATAATGCGAAAAGAAGCGGTCTCCTTGGAGATCGCTTCTTTTTTTAATTGTGTGGTCCTGGAAACAGATTGTGGTAAAATTCTTTGTGCACACTGTTTGTGGAGGGATAGCGAATGAAGCCGATCAAACGAATTGGGATTATCGGGAACGGGGCTGTCGGGATGTTGATGGCGTCGTTACTCGCGAAAGACTATAGCGTCACCTTGTACGGTCGAGGCGAAGAAACGAAAGACGTCATGATCGAACGAGCCGGTATGACGAAGGGGACCGTCGCTGTCCCGCTCAAACCGGTACATACACTCAACGAGACGGATGCGGACGTCTTTTTCGTGACGACGAAAGCGCACCAAGTGCGCGCGGCGACAGAACGGCTTACCGGGGGCGTCCCTGTGTTCATCTGCTCGAACGGGATTGCCCATCTCGAGTACGCTCGGGAACGAGGATTCCACTTAGGCGTCATCGAGCACGGGGTGACGCGAGACAAAAATCGAATTAACCATAGCGGCCTCGGCCGAGTTCGGATCGGGAGCTTGGATGCCCTACAGCCGCTCACGTTCATCGCCTCGCCGCTCCAAGTCGTGTGGGAAGCGGATATCGAACAAGTCGTCGTTGAAAAGTTGTTTGCGAACGCGATCATCAATCCGATCACCGCACTTTGTCGCGTCCCGAACGGAGCCGTCGCCGAACCGCCTTGCCGCGAAGTCGCGCAAACGATCTATGAGGAGCTGACACCGCTGTTCGATCAGTTCGTGCCTTATACATATATTGAGACGATCATCGAGAAGACAGCTCAAAACCGCTCTTCGATGCTTCGAGATATCGAGGCCGGACGTATGACCGAGGTCGATGCCATCTTGACCCCGCTCTTGAAACGGGCCGAGGACAGAGGCCGAAAACTGACGGTCATCCCACTCATGCAAAAATTGATAATAGGAGCGAGCGCATCGTGTTAGTGTATATCGTTTCATTTCCGCTTGTCATATGGTTTATGGTGTATATGATACTTAGAAAAATTATGCTGAAATCGGTCAATACGTTTAAACTTGTCTGCGATGCCGGAGTGTTCCTCTGGTTTTATGCGTGTGCGGTCCTATTAGAGACACTCGTCGGGGACGACGTCGTTTGGTTGCTCTTAGCCGTCTGCTGCGCTATTTTTCCGGCAAATGCGATTTGGCAGCGAGTCCGACACGAAGAAGTCTTATATACAAAAATGTTCGTACACGGCTGGCGATTGTTATTTTTACTACTCGTCCCGTTACACGCCGTGTTGTTCTCGCTCGGTGTCGCAAAAGAAATGATTCATTGACCGTTTGAAAGGAAGTCGTTATACGTGAGGATAGAGTCGCTAGACGCCATGTACAGTCCATCTTCCCCGATGATTCAAATCGAAGCGGGATATACGAAGTGGCTGGACTATAAAGGAATGGACGAGCTCGAAGCTCGAGCGAGCGAGCTTGAAGGACGCTCATACCCGCATCTGGAATCGTTAGCAGGGATTCTTCGGGCGCAACAGATGGTTCACGGTCCGCTCTCGGACGTGCTTGACTCAAAACTCGACGCGCTCGCGAAAGGCGAGGCGTTCACGATTGTGACCGGACAGCAAGTCGGCGTCTTCGGGGGCCCGTTGTTTGCGGTGTATAAGCTGTTAACCGTGCTCAAACGAGCGAAACAGGCGGAAGCCGTGCTCGGTAAGCCGGTCATCCCGATTTTTTGGATGGCGACCGAGGATCATGACTTCGCCGAGATCAACCATGTGTACGCCCCCCAGCCGTTGTCACGGCAACTGCGGAAAGAAGCGTTGTCGACCGTTCCGCTCGCAGGGAAAGCATCGGTCGGAGAACTCGAATTCGACCGTCTCAAAATCGAACTCGTCCAAATGTTGCAACGTCTGTTCGTGTCGGAGACAGAGACTGTCCATACGGCGACGCTTTATCATGAGCTTGTCGTCTTACTCCAAGCGAGTCACTCGTTCGCACAATTTTTTGGGAAGATGATGCGGCGTTTCGTCGGGAACGATTTTCTCCTGTTCGACCCGCATCAGCCTGACGTACGCCGGCTCGAACGTGAGGCGTTCAAACAGTTGATCGTGCAACACGACCGCTTGCACGAAGTGTTCCGCGACTCATTTGAGGACGGCATGCCGACCGTAGAACTGAACCGCGATGCGGCCCACGTGTTTTATCATGACGGGACGCGTGAATTGTTGACGAAAGAACAAGATGTCTTCACGACGAAACGCGGTCACTGCTTCACGGAGGCGGAACTGTTACAAGAAATTGATGAGCATCCCGAACGGTTCTCGAATAATGTCGTGTCACGGCCGCTCATGCAAGATTACTTGTTCCCGACGCTCGCATACGTCGCTGGTCCGGGGGAGATCGCCTATTGGCTCCAACTTCGTCCGTTGTTTCATGTATTCGGTTGGAAGATGCCGTTGTTGATCCCGAGACTTGGCGCTGTCGTCATGTCGACGAACGACGAGAAAAAACTCGCTCAAGAAGGGACCACACTCGTCGATTACTTGACGAATCCGCTCCCGGACCATTCGTTCGATGACGAATCGTTTGACCAAAGTCTGTATGCCTACCGCACGCTGTCTGAAGCAATCGGGCAAGAGGCAGGAAAGCGCGGGCATCGCTTTGAGACGAACGCGCGACATATCCTTGACCGTCTCGCTGACGAGATGCGGGCCGAGGCGAAGCGCGAGCAGTATCGTTTGAATCGACGCCGGATCCATCTGTCGACACGCTTGCTGCCGATGGACGCACCGCAAGAGCGGATCTGGTCGATGGTCCCACTGATGAATCGTCACGGAGACGATTTATTCGTTCGGTTACGCGCCGCCTATGAACAGGCGGAATGGGAGCGTTGTTTAGTCAAAATTTGATTGTGAAATCGTAAATGATCGAGGTTCTCCACTTGTTTGGAGAACCATTTTTTGTTTGTTACCTTTTTGTTTCCTATTTTCTCTAAAAACCAATGCGTAGCTTGACATTTTTATGATAAAGTAAATGTAATAAACTAGTTGAAAAATGTAGGTTGAGAGGGTTTTTGTATGTTTGAGCATGAAACGGTTTTAAAAATGGAGTCTGTTGATGGACTGAACATCAAACCGGACGGAATTTACGTCGATTGTACGTTAGGGGGAGCCGGTCATAGCGAAGAGATTGTGAAACGCCTGACGACGGGCCATCTTTACGCCTTCGACCAGGACGACGTCGCACTCACGCACGCTGCTGAGCGTTTGGCTCCATATGAGGACCGGGTTACGTTTATAAAGAGCAACTTCGTCCATCTGAAAGACGAGTTAGCGGTACGAGGTGTGACACAAGTCGATGGAGTATTATTTGACCTCGGTGTCTCTTCACCACAGTTAGATGAGGCAGAACGCGGCTTTAGCTATAATTTTGACGCTCCGCTCGATATGCGAATGGACCGGTCACGAGATTTTTCGGCGTATCACGTCGTCAACGAATGGCCGTTCGGGGACCTCGCCCGCATTTTCTTTACATACGGGGAAGAGAAGTTCTCGAAACAGATTGCGCGTAAAATCGAACAAGCCCGTGCCGTCAAGCCGATTGAGACGACGTTCGAACTCGTCGAATTGATTAAAGACGCAATTCCGGCGCCGGCGCGACGCAAAGGCGGCCATCCGGCGAAACGGACGTTCCAAGCGATCCGCATCGCTGTGAACGACGAATTGAACGTGTTCGATCGTGCCGTCCAAGACGCGATTGACATTCTCGCCATCGGTGGACGGATTTGTGTGATCACGTTCCATTCACTTGAAGACCGCATCTGTAAGCAGGTTTTCAAAGAGAAGAGCCAGTATCCACAGTTGCCAAAAGGATTGCCGATTATCCCAGAGGAGTTCGAACCGGAATTGAAGCTGATCACACGCAAGCCGATCACTGCCGGAGATAACGAACTTGAAGACAACCGCCGGGCCCGGTCGGCCAAACTTCGGATCGCTGAAAAACAAAAATAGATTGTACGTAGGAGGGATACCTGATGCCAGAAGCTGCCCGCAAGGCTCTGCAGCCTCAAATTTCACCGAATCGAAATCCGATTCCGCAAGAACGACCAATACCAGCTCCGAAACGACGTACGTTGACCTTGTTCGAATCCATCCTGTACCCGACGATGATTTTCTCGGTCGTCTTGTTCGGTGGCATCACGGTGTCGAAACATAACGAAGCGTACAATATTATGCGAGATACGGCTGTCATCAGCCAAGAGATGAACACGATCTCGAAAGAGAATGAAGAACTGAAGTATGAGATTGCCCAACTAAGCTCACCTGAGAGAATTTATGCGATTGCTGAAAAGCTCGGCATGCAGTTCAATGAAAAGAACGTTTTGGTGATCGACTGATGAATTCTCTACAACAGAGTAAAAAAAGAGTGGCGTGGGTGGCGATCGTTTGCTTCACACCGCTCTTTTTATTTTTTGTCGGCTGGTTCCTCTACTTGTCCGTCTTTCAGACGTACAAAGGGGAGAACATGCTCGCTTTCGCTGAAGAAGAGCGTTGGAAGGCTGTCAGTACACTTAAGGCGGAGCGTGGAGAGATTTTTGATCGGTTCGGGCAACCGATTGCGATCAATATCCCGTCCTACCGGATTGTCGCGGTCTTGAAGCTAGGGGGAGAGCGGGTCGAAAACAAGACGCTCTTGCCTGACGAGTTTAAGGGCGCGTCTAAAGAGCTTGCGACGGTCATTCCGATGACTGAAGCCGATATTTTGAAACGGCTCGAACAAAATGTCGATCGCGGTCAAATCGAGTTCGGGGTACCGGGCCGGGATTTGACGGTCGAACAAAAAGAAGCGATCGAAGCGTTTGAGATTCCGGGCATCACGTTCGTCGAAGAACCGAAACGCTATTACCCGAATAAAGTCTTTGCTTCATCCGTCGTCGGCTACGCCCAAAAGATTGATCAAAACGGGCGCATCGAACTCGTCGGAGAACTTGGAATCGAAAAATCGCTCAATGACGTGCTGAGTGAATCGTACGGTTTATATCGTTTCGAGAAAGATTTAGCAGGCCGACAGCTCGTGTCGAGCGATGAACAACTAAAAATCGACCCGGAAGACGGAGCGGACGTCCAGTTGACGCTCGATCATCGCATCCAACAACTGCTTGATACGAAAATGGATGAACTGTATAAAGAATATAAACCGAAAAATGCGACGGCGATCATCATGGATCCAAAGACCGGTGAGATCATCGCCTTGTCCGATCGTCCGTCTTTTGATCCGAATACCCGTGAGATCACGTCTTACAGCAACTTCTCTGTCTCATCTCGCTTTGAGCCGGGTTCGACGATGAAAATCTTCACACTCGCCGCAGCGATCAATGAAGGTGTTTACAACCCGAACGAGTTGTATAAATCCGGGTCTTACAAGTATGGCAAGACGGTGTTCAATGATTATAACGTCACCGGATGGGGTACGATTCCTATGGTGGAAGGTGTCTGGCACTCTTCGAACGTCGCCTTCTCGATTTTAGCGAATGAACGACTCGGACTCGGCCGGTACGAAGATTACTTCAAGGCGTTCAAGTTCGACCAACGAACGGGCGTCGATTTGCCGGGAGAAGTGAACAGTCAATACGACTTCGATAGTCCGATGAACGTGTTGATCACAGCATGGGGACAATCGACGGCGATGACACCGATGCAAATCCTACAAGCGACTTCAGCGATCGCGACCGACGGGACGATGAAACAACCGTACGTGATTAAAAAAGTCGTCAACCGTGAAACGGGCGAGACGATTCGGACGACCAATCCGAAAACTGTCGGTCAACCGGTCACGGAAGAAACGGCCAAGCTGACACGCGAAGCACTCGACGGTGTCGTCAATAGTGATCTCGGAACCGGTCAACTGTATGCGCTCGATAATTATCGCGTCATCGGAAAAACCGGGACGGCTCAAATTGCCGAAAATGGGAAGTACTTGAGCGGTCAGTACATCCACTCGTTCGTCGGAATGGCACCGAAAGATGATCCGGAACTCGTCATGTATATTGCGGTCGACCGACCAAACGGCGACTCGTCGACGACGGGTCCGCGCATCATGGCGCCGCTGTTCAAGGATGTCATGGACGTGGCGTTGCGCTATCGAAGCGTCGAACCGGAAAAACAAACGAAAACAATCGATGCGTCGACGAAGACGACGGAAACATACGTCGAGCTTGGTCGTGATGAGGCGGTCAAGCAGGCGAAAGCCGCTTCGTTCGAACCGATCTTACTCGGTAGCGGGGACGGTGTCGTCGCTCAAAGCCCGGTCGAAGGGCAGTCGTACGTCGTCGGGGAGCGTCTCCTGTTGAAGACGGAGGACTCGTTCACGATGCCGAACCTATCAGGCTGGTCGCTTCGTGATGCGAAACGATTGGCGACGCTCTATCAATTGAATTTAGAAATAGACGGAACGGGCTTTGTCACTTCCCAGTCAATCGGGAAAGGCAAGCCGGTCAAGAATGGGGCGACACTCAAAGTGAGGCTCCAATCACCGTCGAACTAACGCATAGGGATGAAGAGGGCCTCGGCTCTCTTTTCCTTTGTCACAGGAGGAAATAAGGATGGAACAGTTAACGATACAAACACTTGCTTCTTGGTTTGGGATGGAGACGGACGACACACGTGAGGTCCGTCATGTCGCGACCGACTCGAGGGACGGTAATGAGGACGGATTGTTCGTGCCGATCATCGGGGCTCGCGTCGATGGCCACGACTTCATCGATGCGGCCGTCCAAAAAGGCGCAATCGTGACGTTTTGGGAGCAGGGGCGTCCGCTGCCGGAAGGGATTGTGGCGATTCCTGTCGAGTCACCGCTAAAGGCGCTGCAAGAAGCGGCGGCACGATACTTGGCTGAAATCGATCCGTTCGTGGTCGCGATCACCGGTTCAAATGGCAAGACGTCGACGAAAGACATGGTTGCCGTCGTTCTCGGGGAAAAGTTCAAAACCCACAAGACGGCTGGAAACTTCAACTCGGATGTCGGTTTGCCGCTGACCGTACTGCGAATGCCTCGTGACACGGAAGTCGCGGTGCTCGAGATGGGGATGAACGGATTCGGTCAAATCGAGTTGTTATCGAAACTTGCCAAGCCTGACGTCGCGTTCGTGACGAACATCGGCGAGTCGCACGGCGAACAAGTCGGCGGTCGCTCAGGGATCGCTAAAGCGAAACTTGAGATTAAAGCCGGGCTCAAACCGGACGGGGTGCTCATCGTCGATGCCGACGAGCCGCTTTTGGCCAACGAAGGTTACCGAGTCGGTTACGACGCGACGGCGGATGGGAAACTTGAAGTCGTCGAATCGACGTTTGACGCCTCGATTTTCCGCTACAATAACGAGTTTTATGAGTTAAAAGTGCTCGGAGCCCACCAAATCCGGAATGCGGCATATGCGATCGCGTGCGGACTCAAATTAGGTCTTGATCACGAGACGATCCAACGCGGTCTGAATCGGGTTCAATTGACATCGATGCGGATGGAGAAGCAAATGTTCGGTGACGCGCATTTGATCAATGACGCCTACAATGCGAGCCCGACATCGATGATTGCCGCCATCGAGACGGTGAAAACGTTAGAAGGCTTTAGCCGTCGTGTCCTCGTCCTCGGGGATATGTACGAACTCGGGACAGATGAACAGGCTCAGCACGAGAGTGTCGGCCACGTCATCACGGCGCCTGTGACCGATTGCGTGCTGATCGGCGACAAAGCGAAATGGATCGCACAAGGAATCAATGACCCGCGCGTGAATGTGACGATGGTCCCAACGGTAGAGGAAGCGAAAGCACTCCTCAGCAGTTATCAACGGCCACAGACTGTGATATTGTTAAAAGCATCGCGAGGACTTGCGCTTGAGCGCTTAGTCCAATAAATAGAGTAGTGAGGTACGAATATGTTAATCAGTTTAATCGTCTTAATCAGTTCATTATTGACCGTATTGGTCGTCATGCCGCGGGCCATCCCGGCGCTTCGTAACTTAAAGTTTGGTCAGGAGATCCGGGACGAGGGTCCGGATTGGCATCAAAAGAAATCAGGGACACCGACGATGGGCGGGATCGTCATCCTGCTCGCACTTCTTGTCGGCTTTCTCGTTTCGATCGTGTTTGGAGAAGCGGTCGCCGGATTCGGGACGCTCTTGTTCGTCACGCTCGCGTTCGGGATCATTGGATTCCTTGACGACTACATTAAAGTCGTCAACAAACGCAACCTTGGATTGACATCGCTCCAAAAGTTGATTGGCCAAATCATTGTCTCGGTGTTGTTCGTTTGGTTCTTATCACTTGGCGGCGGGCTCGACACAACAATCAGCATTCCGTTCACATCGATCGCGTTTGATACGGGCTGGTTCTACATCGCCATCGTCATCTTCTGGCTCGTCGGTTTCTCGAACGCCGTCAACTTGACGGACGGTTTGGACGGTCTCGTTTCGTTCTCGGCCATCCCGACGTTTGCGTTCTTTGGAATTTATGCGTTAGGACAAGATGAAGTCGGCATCGCTTGGTTTGCGTTTAGTACGGTCGGAGCACTCCTTGGGTTCCTCGTCTTTAACAAATACCCGGCGAAAATTTTCATGGGTGACACGGGTTCGCTCGCTTTAGGCGGAGCGGTCGCTGGTCTCGCCCTCATGTTGAAACTTGAATTATTACTCGTCTTCGTCGGTATTATTTTTGTCATCGAGACGCTCAGTGTCATCTTGCAGGTCATCTCGTTTAAAACGACGGGGAAACGAATCTTTAAGATGAGTCCGATCCACCACCATTTCGAGATGGTCGGCTGGTCAGAATGGCGCATCGTATTGACGTTCAGTGGAATTAGCTTGATCACGGCAGTATTGTCGTTACTTCTCATGTAATGGATGGTGGAAGACATGAATCAACAGTGGAATGGTAAGCGAGTCCTCGTACTCGGGGCGGCTCGGAGCGGTATCGCAGCTGCCGCCTATTTAAAGGCGGTCGGCGCAGACGTAGTGATCAATACGGGCAGTGAGCCAACAGAAGCAGAGCGGGCAAAGATTGAAGCGCTAAACGTAAAAACTGTCTTCGGCTCGCATCCGCTTGAACTGTTAGACGAAGCTGAACTGATCGTCAAGAATCCGGGTATCCCTTATCAGATCCCGTTACTAGAAGAAGCGATTGCGCGTCACATCCCGATTTATACGGAAGTCGAGCTCGCTTATTTGGCAACAGAGGCAGATTTTGTCGCCATCACCGGGTCGAACGGTAAAACGACGACGACGACGCTCGTCCATGAGCTGTTAAAAGGTGGCGAACGTCCCGTCCACGTGGCGGGGAACATCGGGTTTCCGGCCATCGAAGTCGCGACGCAAGCCGCGCCGGGCGACCTGATCGTGATCGAACTATCGAGTTTTCAGCTGATGGGAGTGGAAGCGTTCCATCCCCGCTCGGCAGCACTGCTCAACTTATCAGAAGCCCATCTTGACTATCACGGGGACTTCGAATCATACGCTGACGCGAAAGCGAATCTGTTCCAAAACATGACGCCTTCAGACCGGGTCGTCGTCAAAGGTGAGGATCGAGAAGTCATGAAGCGAGTGCCGACTGGACTTTCAGCCCAAACGTTTGGCTATGAAGCCGGTGACGCGCATGTCGATTCAGGATGGATCACTTTGCATGGCGCACGGATCATGCCGGTGTCAGAACTTGCGCTTGGAGGCGCCCATAACGTCGAGAACGTATTGGCCGCGCTCTTGTTGATCGAGCCGTTTGACATCCCGACTGATCATATCGAGCACGTCTTGCGCACGTTCGGCGGCGTCGCCCATCGGACGGAGAGCCTCGGCCGTGTGCTTGGCCGAAGTGTCTACAACGATTCAAAAGCGACGAACAACGTCGCTGCCGAGGCGGCGCTCACTGGTTTCGAAGCACCAATCGTTTGGTTATGCGGCGGGCTCGAACGTGGAGCCGACCTGACATCACTCGTTCCGGCGATGAAACGGGTGAAAGCTGTTATCGCTTACGGCGAGACGGCTGAACGGTTCAAAACGTTAAGTGAATCAGAAAACATTCCGGCGCAAGCCGTCGCCACGCTCGACGAGGCGGTGCCGCTCGCGTTTGAACAGTCCGTTGCAGGCGACGTGATCTTGCTGTCGCCGGCCTGTGCGAGCTGGGATCAATATAAGACGTTTGAAGAACGAGGCGAACATTTCGTCAAGCTCGTGAACGCATATGAGGAGGCAAACCGATGAGAGTCATCATTTCTGGTGGAGGGACGGGTGGTCACATCTATCCGGCGCTCGCCCTGCTCGATACGTTGAAAGAGCGGCATACCGATTTAGAGGTGCTCTATATCGGGACCGAGAACGGGCTTGAAGCCGATCTCGTACCGCGAGCGGGTATCCCGTTCAAATCGATTCGAATCAGTGGCTTGAAACGGTCGCTTTCGATTGAGAACGTCAAGACGGGTTATCGGTTCGTCCAATCGGTTCTCGCATTGCGAAAAGACATGAAAACGTTCCGACCTGACGTCGTCATCGGAACGGGCGGTTTCGTGTCCGGGCCTGTCGTCTTCACCGCACAACTGCTCGGTATTCCGACGATTTTGCATGAACAAAACAGCATCCCGGGACTGACGAATAAGTTTTTGTCTAAAAAAGCGGATCGTGTGGCGCTGTCGTTCGCCGGTTCTGAACACCATTTCCCAGGGGCGAACGTGCAAGTCATCGGGAATCCACGGGGTAGTGAAGTCTTGAAGACAACGGCAGACGAGATGAAACTGCGCACCGAGTACGGGATTGACGAACGACCGATTGTTCTCATCTATGGCGGCAGCCGTGGGGCGGAAGCGATCAATCGAGCGGTCATCGAGGCGATCCCGGAACTCGCGACTGAACCTGTGAACGTCTTATATGTGACCGGAAAAGTGCATTTTGACGATGTCGTCGCCAAAGCGCCGAGCTCAGATAACGTCCAAATCTTGCCTTACGTCTACGATATGCCAGAACTCCTCGCCTGTGCGAGTCTCGTCGTCTCACGGGCCGGTGCTTCGACAATCTCGGAATTGACTGCGCTCGGTTTGCCGAGCATTTTAATCCCGAGCCCTTACGTGACAGCGGATCATCAGACGAAAAATGCGTCGGCGCTCGTCGAGAGCGGTGCCGCTGAACTGATTAAAGAGCAAGCGTTGACAGGCGCCACGCTCGTCGCGTCAATCCGTCACGTCTTGAATCACCATGACGAGATGGCCGCAGCGTCGAAACGATTAGGATTCCCGCACGCCGCGGAATCACTCGCCGATCTTGTTGAAGAAGTAAGCCGATAAAGGAGAGAAGTTAATGGAGACGCGTCAGAATACCGTTCGCAGTTTGGAAGATCGCATTCCGTATATGAAGGACCAACGGCGCAAAAAAGCGAATCGACGCTTGGCGACGATTCTACTCTTGTTTGCCGTGCTCATCGCACTCGTCGTCTATATGCAGACGTCGGTTTCTGACGTGAAGGCAGTGAATGTGTCCGGACTCGACTGGTTGACTGAAGCTTACGTCCTTGAGGGAACGGATCTCGACACGTCTTCAAAGATTGTTCGCATCTCTCCGAACGACATCGAGCAGACGATTCGCGCACTCCCGGGAGTGCGGGACGTCAAAGTCGATCGGTCTTGGTATAACATCGTCACCGTGGACGTCGAGGAAGAGAAGATGATCGCCTACTCGCGAAACGACTCAGAAGAAGTCGTCGTGCTCGCAGACGGATCACTTCACCCGACCGGACAAATCGATGATCCGAAGAAGTTGCAGGATGGTCCGCTCTTACGTGAGTTCACGGACGTCGCCGAGCTCGAGAAAGTGGCAAGTGAACTCGAGCAAGTCGATGACGCGATGCGGGCCCGGATGTCTGAAATCGTCTTTTCGAAAAAAAAGGATGAACCAGTCCGGTATGAGATTTATATGAACGATGGAAACACGTTGCTCACACCGACGTTCAAACTGAGCCAAACCGTCTCAAAATACGGGGATATCTTTGAAAACATCCCAAAAGGTCAACGCGGAACCGTCGTCATGGACGGAGGCTTTTATTTCGTCCCTTACGAAAAAACGAAAGAATAATCTGATTTTTTACAGTCCTTAGACACGTAAGGACTGTTTTTTTATGGTTTGTAATCGAATTGACACCCCAAAACCGCTTAATTTGTAGGATTCTACCTTTTCTCACTATGTTATTTGTTGTAAACTTAGACGTGAGATATCTTGCCGGACCTATCAATATTTTTGGATATCTGTAACAATGTAACGGAAATTCAGAAACAGAAATTTAAGCGCGGAGGTGTTTCCCTTTTGGAAGCGAACGGTTATGTTGCCGCATTGGATATAGGAACGTCAGAAATTAAGCTCGTCGTGGGCGAATTGCTCGGAGGAACGCTTAACATTTTGGCGGAGGGGTGCGCCCCGTCTGCAGGAGTAAAACGTGGCGCCGTCGTCGACATCGATAAAACGGTTCAAGCCATTAAGCAAGCCGTCGAACATGCCGAAGCGGCGCTCGGTGATCAAGTTCGTTCGGTATATGTTGCCATCGAAGGGGAACATATCCAAATTGCCCCGTGTCATGGGATCGCATCGGTGAAACGAGAAGACCAAGAGATCACGGACGTCGACGTCATCGAAGTCATCAATTCGGCGCAAGTGATGCGTTTGCCGGATGAGATGAGCGTCATCGATGTCATCCCGACGTCGTTCACAGTCGACCAACAGACAGGGGTCGTCGATCCCCGTGGTATGCTCGGCTACCGGTTAGAGATGCACGGAAAAATGGTAACGGGTTCAAAAACGGTCCTACATAGCATCCGTCGTTCGATTGAACGGGCAGGCCTTACGCTAGAAGGATTTGTACTCGGTAACTTGGCGCTCGGAATGAGTGCTGCTTCCGTCGATGAAATCGACCTTGGGATCGGCCTCGTCGACATCGGACACGAAAAGACGACCGTCTCTGTATTTTATCGCGGTGATCTCGTCTACTCGTATATCCTCCCAGTCGGCGGGGACCACATGACGCGAGACTTGGTATATAAACTCAACTGTAAGTACCAAGACGCAAAAGTGGCGAAAGAAGAATACGGACTCGCGCTCGAAGAAATGGCGGACGCTTCTGAAGGATTCTCATTTACGAATATTAATGGGGAAGTGGCATTCGAGCCACAAACAGAAATTAGTTACGTTTTAGAGGCGCGAATAGAGGAAATGTTCACACTCGTGTTGAATAGAGTGCAAAAGGTAGGTGTTCCACCGCTCAGCGGAGGTTATCTCCTCTGTGGCGGAGCGGCTGCCTTGCCTGGCATCCAGGAATTGGCGACGCGCGTCATGGGTCAAAAGACAAGACTCTACCAACCTTCGTCGATTGGTGTCAGACATCCGAAATACGCGACGGCTGTCGGTGTTCTCAAGTATGTGCTCATGAGCGACCATCATGTCTCGAAGTCGCAACTTGAGAAGCCAGATGAGCGCGTGACTGTTCCAACACCAACTGGCGGGACAGAACGCGACATCGATCGTGATGACGAGCCTGAAACAACAGAGCGCGAATCTAAAAATGGATTCGGGCGTTTAATGGAAAAATTATTTGGCGTGTAAGCTGATGATGTGTTAACAATTGGAAATTACGTAGGGGGATACCTGAAATGATGTACTTTGATGAGGCGATTGACGCCGTAGCAAAAATTAAAGTAATTGGAGTCGGTGGTGGTGGTTCAAACGCCGTCAACCGAATGATCGAGCACGGAGTGCAAGGTGTCGAGTTCATCGCGGTCAATACAGACGCACAAGCACTCAATATGTCGAAAGCGGACGTCAAGCTTCAGCTTGGCGCTAAATTGACACGCGGCCTTGGTGCCGGTGCGAACCCGGACATCGGTAAGAAAGCGGCTGAAGAAAGCCGTGAGCAATTGATCGAAGCACTTGACGGTGCCGATATGGTCTTCGTCACTGCCGGTATGGGTGGGGGAACAGGTACGGGCGCTGCACCAGTCATCGCTGAGATTTCAAAAGAAATCGGAGCGCTCACAGTCGGTGTCGTCACGAAACCGTTCATGTTCGAAGGACGCAAACGGATGCAGCATGCGCAACACGGAATCCAAGCGTTCAAAGAAAAAGTCGATACACTCATCGTCATCCCGAACGACAAGTTGCTTGAAATCGTCGAGCGGAACACGCCGATGATCGAAGCGTTCCGCGAAGCGGATAACGTGCTTCGCCAAGGTGTCCAAGGGATCACAGACTTGATCGCCATCCCTGGTTTGATCAACCTTGACTTCGCCGACGTGAAAACGATCATGACGGAAAAAGGATCGGCGCTCATGGGTGTCGGTGTGGCAACTGGTGAAAACCGTGCCATCGAAGCAGCGAAAAAGGCGATCTCATCTCCACTGCTCGAGTCTTCAATCGAAGGCGCGAAAGGTGTCTTGATGAACATTACAGGTGGACTCAGCCTCAGCTTGTATGAAGTAACAGAGGCTGCTCAAATCGTTCAAAGCGCCGCTGATGAAGAAGTGAACTTGATCTTTGGTTCGGTCATCAACGAAAACTTGAACGAGGAGATCATCGTCACTGTCATCGCGACTGAGTTTGCGGAAGAGTCACAAGGCACGAACCCGTTCCTTCAGCAACCGAAGAAACAAGCGGAGCCTGAGGCGAACAAAGAAGTTCAACCGAAACCGACTGAACCTGCTCAACAAGAAGAAGGGAACTTCCATAGACCAGTCTATGGTGGGGACGTCCCAGACGAGACGATCAACATCCCAGCGTTCGTAAGACAACGCCGTAACTAAACAACAGGGGGTGCCGTTCTCGGCACCCCCTTTTTCTAAAAAAAGGAGACTGGTATGCAACTCATACATACATGGGAAACCGAGGCGTATCGCTATCTGGCTTATGTGACGACTCGGACGGATGGACACAATGAAGGCAATGTCGGTTTGCACGTCGGCGATGATGCGGAACAAGTCATTGCCAACCGGGAACGTTTCTTCACCGAAGCAAACTTGTCGCTCATCGATTCGGTTTGGGCCGATCAAGTGCACGGGACGCGTGTCGCGACCGTCGACGAAGCGGACAAGGGCAAAGGCGCCTATCGATACGATGAGGCGATTCAAGCGACTGACGGACTCGTCACGACCGCTACCGATTTGCCACTCGCTCTCGTGTTCGCCGATTGCGTCCCGTTGTTCTTTTGTGCGAAAGATCACGGAATCATCGGCATGGCTCATGCCGGGTGGAAAGGGACGGTCGGAAACATCGTGTCTTCGATGGCGGACGCATTCGCTCGGCTCGGGGTTCCGGAACACGACATCGAGATGTACGTCGGACCGGCCATCACGGCCGAGCATTATGAAGTCGACCGCCGTGTCCTCGATGCCGTAAATGCCGTCTCGCCCGAAGCATATGCGGCCTCGGTGTATAACGAATCAGAACGTCATGCGAATCTGTCATTGCAACGAGTCAATGAGACACTCGCTGTCGAAAGAAACATGGACGTCAAGCAGTCGAACTTGTCGACCGCTTCCGATCGAGACTTTTTCTCTTATCGGAACGGAGACGCCAAGCGTCGATTTGCCGCCGTCCTCGTCAAGGAGAAGAAATTGTGAGCATAGCTGATAACGTCAAACAAGTGAGACAGAATATTGAGAACCTTCAATCGGAAACAGCGGTGACGCTCATCGCGGTCACGAAGTCGGTCGGTGTCGACGTCGCGAACGCGCTTTACGCAGAAGGTGTCCGTGATTTCGGTGAGAACCGTCCGGAAGGCTTGCTCGAGAAAGTCAATGCGATGCCGTCGGACGCCAAGTTCCATTTTATCGGCAGTCTACAGACGCGCAAAGTGAGACAAGTCATCGATCATGTTGCCGCAATCCATTCGCTCGACCGATTATCGCTCGCCGAAGAGATTGACAAACGGTCCGACCGTGTCATCGATTGTTTCGTCCAAGTGAACGTATCGGGCGAGACGTCAAAACATGGGCTTGAAAAAGAGGAAGTCATCCCGTTCATCGAGAACTGTAGACAGTATCGCCATATTCGGGTCATCGGACTGATGACGATGGCTCCGTTCACAGAAGATGAAGGTGTGATCCGTGAAACATTCCGTGCTTTACGCGAATTGCGCGACCGCGTCGCGGCAAATCGCTTCGAACATGCACCATGCAACGAATTGTCGATGGGTATGTCTAACGACTACGAGTTGGCAATCGAAGAAGGCGCATCGTTTGTTCGTATTGGGACCGTACTTGTGCAATAATATATTCTAAGGAGGAATCCGTTATGTCAATCAAAAACAAAATGAAAGACTTCTTTGGACTTGAGGAAGATCCGAATCACGCGTATGAAGGGGAAGAGTATGCTGTCGCAGAGACGAACACTCAACCGACGACTGATGCGCTCGTCAAAACCGAGGAGCGTCCGAAACCATCGAACAACCTCGTCGCGCTAAACACGAAGAAGAAAGAACGTTCGAAAGTCGTTCTTGCCGAACCGCGCGTCTTTGCCGAGGCACAAGATATTGGCGACCAGTTGAAAGAAAATCGTGCCGTCATCGTCAACCTTCAGCGCATGTCGAAAGAGCAGTCTCGTCAAGTTGTAAACTTCTTGTCGGGTGTCGTTTACGCCCTAGAAGGAACGATGACGTCGATTGGACATAACACGATTCTATGTGCTCCGAACAATATCGAATTGACTGGATCGATTTCGAATTTGATTTCGGAGGACGAACTAAACAGTAAAGGGTGGTAAATGAATGGAAAATGCGATCCCTGCATTAGGCAATACGATTGTTACGCTTCTTGGATATTATAGTTGGGTCTTGATTGCCTATATTTTATTATCGTGGTTCCCGAATGCGAGAGAATCAAAATTCGGACAGATTTTGACATACTTGTGTGAGCCGTTTCTTAACCCGTTCCGTCGGATCATCCCGCCAATCGGCGGTATGCTCGACATTTCTCCAATCGTCGCCCTGTTCGTGCTTCGTATGGCGCAAGCAGGAGTGCGAGCGATTTTCGGTCTGTAAATGAGCGTCTTCGATCATTATCGACCGAATGAACGCCCGTTTGTCGAGCAAGTGCTCGACTGGGTGCGACAAGTCGAGGACAACTACTTGTTTAAATTGACGGATTTTTTAGACCCACGTGAGCAACAAATCGTCAGGCAACTCGTTGGCAAACGGCTCGCCATCTACGAGGACGGCGGTTTCCCTGGAGCTGAGCGGAAACGGCTTTTATTGACGCCCGACTACTATGAGCTCGACGTGAACGACTTTGAAGTCAAGATTCTTCAAATCGATTATCCGACGAAGTTTGTCGACTTGACCCACCGCCAAGTGACAGGCACGCTTCTTAACGCGGGCCTGAAGCGGCAAAAGTTTGGCGATGTTGTCCTCGCTGACGGGATCGCTCAGTTCGCGACGACGGCTGATGCGGCTGGATTCATCGAAATGAACGTGGATCGCGTCGGCAAAGCCCGGGTGCGGCTGTCTGATGTGCCGGCCGCATCGATTTTGACCGTCCCAGAAGTCAAATGGAGCGACGAGTTTGGCATCGTCTCCTCACTCCGCTTTGATGCGGTCGTGAGCGAAGTGCTCGGTCTGTCGCGCCAGAAAGCACAGGCGCTCGTCAAACATGGTGACTGCAAAGTCAATCATAAAGCGATCACGGACGCGAGCTTTTTACTCGAACCAGACGATTTGGTTTCAATCCGGGGTTACGGTCGTGTCAAATTGACGGCAATCCTCGGCTCGACAAAGCGTGAGAAAATAAAAATCCAGTATGGCATCATACGTTGAATTTAGGAGGAAAGTCGAATGGCGTTGACACCGATTGATATTCATAACAAAGAGTTCTCGACTCGTTTTCGCGGGTACGATATCGATGAGGTCAATGAATTTTTAGATCAAATCATTAAAGAGTTTGAGCTATTGATTCGTGAAAATAGAAGGTACGAAGAACTCGTCAACGATATGCAAGCCCGTATTGACTACTTCTCCTCGATGGAAGACACGTTGAATAAATCGATTATCGTCGCACAAGAGGCAGCAGAAGAAGTCAAGACCAATGCGGCCAAAGAAGCCAGCCTCATCTTGAAGCAGGCTGAACGCGAAGCGCTCGCCCGAGAAGAGGAAGCATCGCGTAAAGAGCAGATGGCAGAGCGTGAAGTCATTCAAATGTTGAAAAAAGTCGAACTGTACCGGACCCGGTTCCGTGTTCTCGTCGACGCACAGATGGAACTTCTAAATAGTACCGAATGGGACACGATTGTCGGAGAGCCGCCTGTCCAGACGGTTCTTGACGATACGAGTGAACTTGCGTATAATGACGACGAAGTCACACCAAACAAACATCACGGATAATAAACAATACGTTGATTAGGACACGTCAATAAAGTCACACCTACGAAGCGACTTAGGGAAGGTGCAAGCCTAAGAGAAAGACTTTATTTGGTATCCCCTATGAGTGTCATGCTGAACTGAGTAAGCGTGACCGCTTGACCTCGTTATCGGTTACCGAGAGCGGTCTCAAGGTCTACTTGAGATTAGTAGGGTGGTACCGCGAGTCGATGAACTCGTCCCTATTTAGGGGCGGGTTTTTTTTGTTTTTCAAAAAAGATGCAGGAGGAGTTTCAATGAACTACAAAGACACATTATTGATGCCTGATACAGAATTCGCGATGCGTGGAAATTTGCCGAAGCGCGAGCCAGCAATGCACGAGGCTTGGGAGCAGATGGACTTATACAACCGCGTTCAAGAAAAGAATGCAGGAAAGCCGCAATACATTCTACATGACGGACCTCCGTACGCCAACGGTGACATCCATATGGGCCATGCACTCAACAAAGTGTTAAAAGACATCATCGTCCGTTTCAAGTCGTTGAACGGCTATCAATCACCGATGATCCCAGGTTGGGACACACACGGTCTTCCGATCGAGAACGCGCTTCAAAAAGCAGGCGTCAACCGTAAAGAGATGACTGTCGCCGAGTTCCGCGAAAAATGTGCCGCTTACGCGATGGAGCAAGTGAACTCACAACGTGAACAGTTCAAGCGTCTCGGACTGCTCGCTGACTTTGACAATCCATACATCACGCTCCAGCCTGAATATGAAGCGGCGCAAATCCGCCTGTTCGGCACGATGGCTGAAAAAGGATACATCTATAAAGGGAAAAAACCGGTCTATTGGTCACCGTCTTCTGAATCGGCACTCGCTGAGGCGGAAATCGAGTACTATGACAAAAAATCACCAGCCATCTATGTGGCGTTCCAAGTCGTCGATGGCAAAGGCGTCCTCGGGACGACCGACCATTTCGTCATCTGGACGACGACACCGTGGACGATTCCGGCCAACCTCGGGATCGCTGTCAGCGATGAGCTGACATACACACGGATCGAGCACGATGGCAAAGGGTATATCGTTGCCGAGACGCTCGTCGAAGAAGTGACGACAGCACTTGGCTGGGATGAATACTCAGTGAGCGGATCTTGGAACGGACGCGAGTTCGAACACATGACAGTACAGCACCCGCTTTACGACCGGACGTCACTCCTTATCCTTGGCGACCACGTCACGGCTGAAGCGACAGGCTGCGTCCATATCGCACCTGGCCACGGGGAAGACGACTACCGTGTCGGCCAAGCGTACGGACTTGACGTGTTGTGCCCGGTCGACGACCGTGGGTATATGACGGACGAAGCACCAGGCTTTGAAGGACTGTTCTATGAAGATGCGAACAAAGAGATCGGCATGAAGCTCGAAGCAAATGGCAACTTGTTGAAGCTCAAATTCATCAAGCACTCGTACCCGCACGACTGGCGTACGAAAAAGCCGGTCATCTTCCGGGCGACACCGCAATGGTTCGCTTCGATCAAAGACTTCCGCAGCGACATGTTGCGTGAAATCGAAGAAGTAAACTGGGTACCGGAATGGGGCATGACGCGCCTGTTCAACATGGTCCGTGACCGTGGCGACTGGGTCATCAGCCGTCAGCGGGCATGGGGTGTGCCGATCCCGATTTTCTACGCAGAAGACGGAACGGAAATCATCACGAACGAAACGATCGACCATATCGCCAACTTGTTCCATGAGCACGGATCAAACGTCTGGTACGAGCGCGAGGCGAAAGACTTGTTGCCATCCGGCTTCACACATCCGAACAGTCCAAACGGCGAGTTCCGTAAAGAAGTCGACATCATGGACGTCTGGTTCGATTCAGGTTCGTCACACGCAGGCGTGCTCGAACAGCGCGACAACTTGCGCCGTCCGGCCGACCTGTACCTAGAAGGTTCGGACCAATACCGTGGTTGGTTCAACTCGTCACTGTCGACTGCAGTCGCGACGACCGGCAAAGCACCGTATCGCAACGTCCTCAGTCACGGCTTCGTCCTTGACGGCGACGGCCGGAAGATGTCGAAATCGCTCGGCAACACGATTGCACCGAACGACCTCGTGAAACAGTACGGTGCTGAAATCGTACGTCTTTGGGTCGCGTCTGTGGACTATCAATCAGACGTCCGCGCCTCGCATGACAACTTTAAACAAGTGTCAGAAGTATACCGGAAGATCCGTAACACGTTACGCTTCTTGCTCGGTAACTTGAACGGGTTCGATCCGTCGATGCGCGTCGCGTTCGAAGATATGCCGGAAGCCGACCGCTTCATGGCGACGAAGCTGAAACAACTTCAGACGAAAGTCGTCAAAGCGTACGATACGTTCGACTTTATGGCTGTTTACCACATGAGCCACAACTTCTGTGTCAACGAATTGTCGTCGTTCTATCTCGACTTCACGAAAGACATCCTCTACATCGAACGTGAAAACGATGCGCGTCGCCGTGCCGTTCAGACGGTCATGTATGATGCGGTCATCACGTTGACGAAGCTGCTTGCCCCGATCCTCCCGCATACGGCGGACGAAGTCTGGCAAGAAATCCCGGCCAAGACGGCGGATAGCGTCTTCTTGTCGGACCTTGAAGAAGTGGCGCCGCTCACGGAAGCAGAGACGGAATTACTCGCGAAATGGTCGAAATTCCTCACGTTCCGCGACGACGTCTTGAAAGCGATCGAGATCGCCCGCGGCGAGAAGTTGATCGGGAAACCGCTCGAAGCAAAACTTCAAGTCGCACCGAAGGGTGAGACGAAAGCGCTGCTCGATACGATCGATAACGTTCGTCAACTCCTGCAAGTGTCACAACTCGACTACGTCGATACGGCCGACGTCGACTACGCGACGGCGAAGATCAGCGTCGCGAAAGCAGACGGTGCCGCTTGTGCCCGCTGTTGGACGTATTCGACCGAACTTGGTCAGAACGCAGATCATCCAGAACTTTGCCCGCGCTGTACAGAAGTCATCGCATGAGCCGGACCGGAGTGGCGCACAGTCCACTCCGGTTTCTTATGACTTGAAAGGAGAATTTGATGAAACGTTATTACGGATTAGCAGTCGTTCTCATTTTGCTCGACCAAGTGACGAAATGGATCGTCGTCCAGACGATGACGATCGGTCAATCGATCGAATTGATTCCAGGATGGCTCTATTTGACATCGTACCGCAACAGAGGCGCGGCCTGGGGCATGCTCGAAGGACAGATGGTGTTCTTCTTCATCGTCACCGCCGTCGTTGTCGTCGGTCTGATTTACTTCTTGCATAAAGAAGTGAACGGGTTCAAACTGCTCGGCTACAGTGTCGGTTTACTGCTCGCCGGAGCGATCGGCAACTTTATCGATCGTCTGTTCCGGGGCGAGGTCGTCGACTTCGTCGACACGTACCCGTTCGGCTACAACTTCCCAATCTTTAACGTCGCCGATATGGCACTCACGTTCGGGGTCATCTTTATGATCATCGGCGTCTTGTTCGAAGAAAAATTAAACAAAGAAAGGGGACAATCGTAATGGAAACTTACACATTTGTCGCCGAAGAAAAGGCACGGATCGATAAATGGATGAGCGAACGAAGTGACTGGTCACGTTCGCAAATCCAAGACTGGATTAAGGCAGGGGATCTGCTCGTCAACGGTCAACTCGTGAAGCCGAACTATAAACTGCAAGAAGGGGACGAAGTCGTCGTGACGGTGCCAGAAGCCGTCGAACTCCAAGTCCTCCCCGAAGATATTCCGCTCGACGTCGTGTTCGAGGACGAGGATGTCATCGTCGTCAACAAAGCACGTGGCATGGTCGTGCACCCTGCGGCTGGTCATACGTCTGGAACGCTCGTCAACGCGCTGTTATATCACTGTGACGACCTCTCAGGCATCAATGGTGTGAAGCGTCCGGGTATCGTCCATCGTATCGATAAAGATACGACGGGACTGCTCATGGTCGCGAAAAACGATATGGCGCACGAGTCACTCGCGCAACAGTTGAAAGACAGAACGATCAAACGCGAATACGTCGCACTCGTCCACGGCGAGCTCGTCCATGAGCTCGGATCGATCGAGGCGCCGATCGGACGCGACACGAACGATCGTCAGCGCATGACGGTGACAGACAAGAATGCGAAAGAAGCGGTAACACACTTCCGTCTGCTCGAGCGCTATAAAGACTTCACGCTCGTCGAATGCAAGCTCGAGACAGGACGGACGCATCAAATCCGTGTCCATATGCGCTATATCGGCCATCCGCTTGCCGGAGACCCGAAATACGGACCGCGTCGGACAATCGATTTGAACGGGCAAGCGCTCCATGCAGCCACGCTCGGCTTCCATCATCCGCGGACGAACGAATGGCTCGAGTTCGAGGCGGCACTCCCGACCGACTTCGAGGCAGAGCTCGCAAAATTGGACAAAATCGAGAAAACACGTTGACTTTCAACCGATTCAGATTTATAGTCTAGAAAGCATAACACCTTTAAACCCAGTCCAGAGAGGCTGTGAAAGGATCGTGGCCGCGGCCACAATCGTCTATCATATACGGCACTCGTTTGCCTTCGTGAAGACTTCCTTTCCAGCCGGATGAGGAAGTCTTCTTTTTTTATAGATTACGAGAGGAGGAATCATATGAAACGCTCGACCATACTAGACGAAGCCGCGATCCGACGCGCCTTGACGCGAATCGCCCATGAGATCATTGAACGCAACAAAGGAACGGACAACGTCGTCCTCGTCGGGATCAAAACGCGCGGTGAGACGCTCGGCGACCGACTCGCCCATCGCATCGAAGAAATCGAAGGAAAACCGATCGCGCTCGGTAACTTAGACATCACGCTCTACCGGGACGACCTATCGAAGAAGTCGCTCGACCCAGAAGTGAAAGCAACCGAACTCCCGCACGATATCAATGGCAAGACGGTCGTCCTCGTCGATGACGTCTTGTACACGGGACGGACGGTCCGAGCCGCCATGGACGCACTCGTCGACCACGGTCGGCCCGATTACATCCAACTCGCCGTCTTGATCGACCGGGGGCACCGCGAGTTGCCGATTCGCCCGGACTTTGTCGGGAAAAACGTCCCGACATCGAAAACAGAACAAGTCGTGGTCCGACTCAGTGAAGTCGACACGACAGACGAAGTGTACATCCAACAGCAATAAATCCAAAACCTTTAAGGTGGTCCAGAGAGGCCAGGAAGGAGAACTATTTATGAAAACCCCCATCCTCAACATCCACGAGCGTCCCGCTCACTTGCCGCAATGGCTGCTCTTCAGCTTGCAACACGTCTTCGCCATGTTCGGAGCGACGATCTTAGTCCCGATTTTGACCGGACTGAACACGTCCGTCGCCCTCGTCGCTTCCGGTGTGGCCACGCTCTCATTCCTAGTCATCACCCAATTCAAAGTCCCGACGTATCTCGGGTCAAGTTTTGCCTACATCGCACCGATCATCGCGGTCAGCCAGCAATGGGGCGTCGAAGCCGCACTGTTCGGCGGTATTATCGCCGGTTCGGTCTACGGTGTCGTGTCGCTCATCATCTTTAAGACGGGCGTCGGTTGGTTGTTACGACTGTTGCCGCCGGTCGTCGTCGGTCCGGTCATCATGGTCATCGGCTTATCGCTCGCACCGGTCGCCATCGACATGTCGATGAACCGCGACGGAGCGTATAACGGCACGTTCATCACGGTCGCCCTGCTCACGCTCGGCATCACGATCCTCGCGATGACAAAGTTAAAAGGAGTATGGGGCGCGGTTCCGATCTTGTTCGGCATCGTCGGCGGATACGCCATCGCCGCCATGTTCGGCATCATCGACTACTCGGCCATCGGTCAAGCGAGCCTGTTCCAACTGCCTGACTTCACGATGGTGTTCGTCGACTACATGCCGATGTGGCAAGTCGGGGCACTCCTCGCCATCGTCCCGGTCGCTCTCGTCACGATGACGGAGCACATCGGCGACCAAATGGTCACGTCGAAAATCATCGGACGCGAGACGATGAAAGATCCAGGCCTGCACCGGACGCTCCTCGGCGACGGCGTCGGCAAAGCCGTCGCCTCAGCGCTCGGTGGACCGCCGTGTACGACGTACGGTGAAAACAACGGGGTCATGGCGATCACGAGAGTGTACAGCGTCTACGTCATCGCGGGAGCAGCGCTCATGGCCATCAGCTTCGGCTTCCTCGGTCACGTCGAGGCGTTCATCTCGACAATCCCGAATCCGGTCAAAGGCGGTATCTCAATCCTCTTGTTCGGTGTCATCGCCTCGAACGGACTGCGGACGATGGTCGAGAGCAACGTCGACCTCGCCGAGAAACGCAACCTCATCATCGCCTCGGTCATTCTCGTCGTCGGCCTCGGCGGGGCGATGGTCCAACTCGGCAGCTTCCCGGTCCAAGGGATGGCGCTCGCGACGGTCGTCGGTATTCTTTTGAACGCGGTGTTGCCGAAAGAAGAAGTCGAACCGGCTTCGGTCGATACAACTGAAGAAACGAAACAGGCAAGTAACTTTTAATTCGATCCCGTGAGGTCGGCAAAGTGAAGGCTCGTTTATTTGGGTGCAGTCTACCCAAATGAAGGCGTCCCTTCACGTAGGTGAAGAGACGCCTTTTCTCTTTGCCTTCAAACAAAAGGAGGAGACGAACATGAATTTGATCAAACAACAACCGAACCATTTTGTCAGCTTAGATACGCTCACCCTCGAAGAGATCATGGGGATGATCGAAGAGTCGCTCCGCTACAAACAAGGGGACATGCCGCCGCTGTTTGACGGGAAGACGGTCGCGAACTTGTTCTTCGAAAATTCGACGCGGACGAAAAACTCGTTTCAAATGGCCGAGCGGCACTTGAACATCCAAGAGATCCCGTTCGACGTGGCGACGTCATCGGTGACGAAAGGCGAGACGTTATACGACACGTGCAAGACGCTTGAAGCGATCGGGGTCGACGCGCTCGTCATCCGCCATCCTGAAGCGGGATACTACCATGAGCTCGTCGAGAAGCTGACGATCCCAGTCTTAAACGGCGGGGACGGGAGCGGGGAACACCCGTCACAGTCGCTGCTCGACCTCGTCACGATTTATGAAGAGTTCAAGACGTTCGAAGGCTTGAATATCGCTATCTGCGGCGATCTCGTCCATAGCCGGGTCGCCCGCTCGAACGCAGGCGTGTTGAAACGGCTCGGGGCGAACGTCGTCGGTTGTAGCCCGGAATCGTGGTGGGATGGTTCGATGGGGCTTTCGCACCGCGACCTTGATGACATCTTACCGGACTGCGACGTCGTCATGTTGCTCCGCGTTCAGCACGAGCGCCACATTATGGGTGACATCTTTTCTAAAGAAGACTATCATGCGCGCTACGGCTTGACGGTCGAGCGGGTCGAGCGGATGAAACAAGGCGCCATCATCATGCATCCGGCCCCGGTCAACCGGGACGTCGAGATCGCCGGCAGTTTGATCGAACATCCGTCATCGCGCATCTTTCCACAGATGACGAACGGTGTTTACGCACGGATGGCCATCTTAAATCGAGCATTAGGGGGACAACAATGATTATTCAACACGCAACGTGGTATGACGGGAAGACGAAACGGACGAGCAATCTGTTGATCGAAGGCGGTACGATCCGTTCGGTCGATTACGACGGGACGACCGAAGGACACGAAGTGATTGACGCAAACGGGAAGCTGTTGATCCCAGGTCTCGTCGACGTCCACGTCCATTTGCGCGAGCCGGGTGGCGAGGCGAAAGAGACGATCAAGACCGGGACGGCTGCGGCTGCGGCCGGAGGGTTCACGACGATTTGCGCGATGCCGAACACACGGCCGGTCCCGGACGAACGGGCGACGCTCGATGACTTGCTCGCTCGGATCGAGCGGGACGCCAGCGTCCGCGTGCTCCCGTATGCGGCGATCACGAAACGGCAGCTCGGTGTCGAACAAGTCGATATGCCGTCACTTGCGGACGCGTTCGCGTTCACAGACGACGGGGTCGGCGTGCAGTCGGCGGCGATGATGCGTCAAGCGATGAGGGAAGCGAAACGGCTTGGGAAAGCGGTCGTGGCCCATTGCGAAGACAATACGCTCAAGGCCGGTTCGGTCCATGAAGGGAAGTTTAGTGAGACGCACGGCATCCAAGGCATCCCGAGTCTCGCCGAGAGCATCCATATCGCCCGTGACGTGTTGATTGCCGAAGAGACGGGCTGCCACTATCACGTCTGTCACGTGTCGTCACGTCAATCGGTCCGTGTCATCCGTGACGCCAAACGGGCCGGAATCCACGTCACGGCGGAAGTGACACCGCACCACCTCGTCTTATCGGAAGGCGACATCCCGGGGTTAGATCCGAACTTCAAGATGAATCCGCCGCTGCGGAGCCAAGACGACCGCGCGGCGCTCTTAGAAGGGCTGTTCGACGGGACGATCGATTTGATTGCGACCGATCACGCCCCGCACACGGCTGAAGAGAAAGCACAAGGGATGGAGCGCGCCCCGTTCGGCATCACCGGATTCGAGACGGCGTTCCCGCTCCTTTACACGACGTTCGTCAAGACGGGACAAATGGAAGAGGCGGCGCTCATCGACTGGATGACGAGACGACCGAGCGAGGTGTTCGGTCTGCCTTACGGCGTGATTGAAGACGGCCGGGCGGCGGACCTCGCGCTGATCGATACGGAGACGGTGCGTCCGGTCGACCCGGGGACGTTCGCGTCAAAAGGGAAGAACACACCGTTCGCTGGGAAAAGACTCACAGGTTGGCCGGTCGTGACGATCGTGGCCGGAGAAATCGTATATAAGGGGAGATTCGATGAAACGAACATTATGGCTTGAAGACGGGACAGCATTTGTAGGCAAGGCGTTCGGCGCGAACGCCGAGACGATCGGGGAAGTCGTCTTTCAAACGGGAATGACCGGCTACCAAGAGATTTTATCGGACCCGTCTTATTGTGACCAGCTCATCGTGTTGACGAATCCACTCATCGGGAATTATGGCGTCAACCGTGAAGACTTTGAGACGACCGTCCCGATGGCAAAAGCGCTCATCGTCAAAGAAGCGTGTGATCTGCCGTCGAACTTCCGCTCGACGGCGACGTTGCCGGAGACGCTCGAACGCTTCGGAATACCAGGTCTAGAAGGTGTCGATACGCGCATGTTGACGCGTCACCTTCGTTCACGCGGCGTCATGCGCGGCGTGTTGATCGACGGTGAGTCGACGTGGGCAGACGTTTCGATGCGCTTTGAAGCGAGCTTCCCGACCGATCAAGTGGCACGTGTCTCGACAAAACGGGCTTACGTCAGCACCGGGAGCGGCCGCCGGATCGCCCTCATCGATTTCGGGGCCAAACTCGGGATCATGCGCGAATTGTTGAAGCGCGACTGTGAAGTCGTCGTCTTGCCGCACGACGTGACGGCTGAAGAAGTGATGCGCTATGAGCCGGACGGGGTCATGCTCTCGAACGGACCAGGCGACCCGAAAGACGTACCGACGGCGCTCCCGCTGATCGAAGCACTCATGCCAAAACTCCCGATGTTCGGGATCTGTCTCGGCCATCAGTTGATTGCGCTCGCGAGCGGTGCCAACACGTTCAAGCTTCCGTTCGGGCATCGTGGTGCCAATCATCCTGTCCTCGAGCTTGAGACCGGTGCTGTGACGATCACGTCACAAAACCACGGCTACGCCGTCGACGAGACGTCGCTCCTTGAGACGCCGCTCATCGTGACGCATCGCGCCGTCAACGATGGGACGATCGAAGGCATCAAACATTTACATCATCCGACGTTCTCGGTGCAATATCATCCGGAAGCGGCGCCAGGACCATATGACGCCAACGACTTATTCGACCGCTTTATGACACTCGTCAACGAAAACAGACAGAAAGTAGGAATGTGACATGCCAAAACGACCAGATATTCAGAAAATCCTTGTGATCGGATCCGGCCCGATCGTCATCGGACAAGCGGCAGAATTTGACTATGCTGGTACCCAGGCGTGTCTTGCCTTAAAGGAAGAGGGCTACGAAGTCATCCTCGTCAACTCGAACCCGGCGACGATCATGACTGACCCATCGACGGCGGACCGCGTCTATATCGAACCACTCGAACCGGAGTTCGTGGAGCGGATCATCCGTCAAGAACGTCCGGACGCGCTTCTCGCGACACTCGGAGGGCAGACCGGACTGAACTTGGCGGTCGAGCTCGATAAGCGCGGCGTGCTCCGCGACTGCGGCGTCGAACTGCTCGGAACGAAACTGTCGGCGATCGAGCAGGCAGAAGACCGGGAACAGTTCCGCGATCTCATGTACAAGCTCGGTCACGGCGTCCCAGACAGCGATATCGTCCATTCACTCGACGCCGCCTGGAGCTTCGCTGACCGGATCGGCTATCCGATCATCATTCGTCCGGCTTATACGCTCGGCGGGACCGGTGGGGGAATCGCCCACGACCGGGAACAGTTCGAGCAGATCGTCGAATCGGGACTCAAGGCGAGTCCGGTGACGCAAGTGCTGCTTGAAGAGTCGATTGCCGGCATGAAAGAAGTCGAATATGAAGTGATGCGCGACTCGAGCGACCAGGCCATCATCGTCTGTGCCATGGAAAACTTCGATCCGGTCGGTGTCCATACCGGTGACTCGATCGTGTTCGCCCCGACCCAGACGTTGTCTGACCGTGATTATCAAATGCTCCGCAGCGTCTCGCTCGACATCATCCGGGCGCTCGGCATCGAAGGCGGATGTAACATCCAGTTCGCGCTCGACCCGGACAGCTTCACGTACTACGTGATCGAGGTCAACCCACGCGTCTCGCGGAGTTCGGCTCTCGCCTCAAAAGCGACGGGATACCCGATCGCCAAGCTCGCCGCGAAAGTCGCGGTCGGCTACAAGTTGTCGGAACTAAAAAATCCGGTGACGGAGACGAGTTACGCCTCGTTCGAGCCGGCGCTCGACTACGTCGTCGCTAAAATCCCGCGCTTCCCGTTCGACAAGTTCGAGACCGCGGACCGTCGTCTCGGCACACAAATGAAAGCGACGGGCGAAGTCATGGCCATCGGTCGAAATTTAGAAGAAGCGCTCTTGAAAGCCGTCCGTTCGCTCGAACTCGGTACTGAAGACTTGTACGTACCACGCCTTTCCGAATTGACGGCTGAACAACTGGAACGAGAACTGACGACACCGACCGACGAACGGTTGTGGATGCTGTACGAGGCGCTTCGCCGCGGCTACTCGACAGAACAGCTTCACGGCTTGACGAAAATCGACCGGTTCTTCTTATCAAAACTCGATCGGATTTGGCGTGAGGAAGAAGCGTTGCGCGACGAGCCGTTGACAGAGGAACGGTTGCGCGATGTGAAGCAACGTGGGTTCAGTGATCGCATGATCGCCCGCATCACGGACCAAGCCGTCGAGACGATCGCGTCGTTACGCGATGAGTGGAACGTTCGGCCGGTGTATAAGATGGTCGACACGTGTGCCGCCGAATTCGCCTCGGAGACGCCGTACTTTTACGGGACGTACGAAGTCGAGAACGAAGCGGTGAAAACGGATAAACCGTCCATCCTCGTACTCGGTTCAGGCCCGATCCGGATCGGTCAAGGCGTCGAGTTCGACTACGCGACCGTCCATTCGATCCAAACGATCCGTGACGCCGGATATGAGGCGATCATCGTCAACAACAACCCGGAGACGGTATCGACCGACTTCTCGATCTCAGACCGTCTCTACTTTGAACCGCTCACGACAGAAGACGTATTAGAAGTCGTTCGCAATGAACGACCGCTCGGGGTCATCGTCCAGTTCGGCGGGCAGACGGCAATCAATTTGGCGGCCTCGCTCGAAGCGAACGGCGTCCAAATTCTCGGGACGTCACTTGAAGACATCGACCGGGCCGAAAACCGGAAAGCGTTCGAGGCGACGCTCACGAAAGAACGGCTCGCCCAACCACCGGGCAAGACCGCGGTCACGGTCGAGGAAGCGGTCGCTTGTGCCGACATGCTCGGCTATCCCGTACTCGTCCGCCCATCGTACGTCCTCGGCGGCCGGGCGATGGAGATCGTCTATGAGCGTTCGGAGCTCGAGCGGTATATGCGCCACGCCGTCGTCGCCTCGAAAGATCGTCCCGTCCTCATCGACCGCTACTTGACCGGGATCGAAATCGAAGTCGACGCCATCTGCGACGGGACGGACGTCTACATCCCGGGCATCATGGAACATATCGAACGGGCCGGGGTCCACTCTGGCGATTCGATCGCCGTCTATCCGCCGCAACGGCTGAGCGAGGCGTTAAAACAAAAAGTCGTCGATTACACGATCAAACTCGCCAAAGCGTTCCGCATCAAAGGGTTGCTCAACATTCAGTTCGTCTATGCGGACGACTTGTACGTCATCGAAGTCAACCCACGGGCGAGCCGGACGGTGCCGTTCATCTCGAAAGTGACGGGACTGCCGGTCGCACGCATCGCGACGCAGACGATTCTCGGGACGACGTTGAAACAGCTCGGCCTCGGAACGGGCTTGCACCCAGAATCTGACGCCATCTCGGTCAAAGTGCCGGTGTTCAGTTTTGCGAAACTAAAAGAAGTCGACCCGTCACTCGGGCCAGAGATGAAATCGACGGGGGAAGTCATGGCGACGGACCGAACGCTTGAAAAAGCGCTCTATAAAGGACTCGTCGCTGCCGGGATGACGATCGCCTTGAAAGGAAACGTCTTGTTGACGGTCGCCGATCAAGACAAAGACGAAGCGCTCGACATCGCCCGTCGCTTCAACCGGCTCGGCTTCCGCCTGATGGCGACGTCAGGCACGGCGACGGCACTTACGGCAGCCGAGTTGCCGGTCCGACAAGTCGGGAAGATCCATGAAGCGGGTGAGACGATGCTGAGCGTCATCGAGCGGGGCGATGTCGACATCGTCTTGAATACGACGACACGCGACGCCTTAGCGACAAAAGACGGATTCATTATCCGCCGGGCCGCGGCCGAGCAAGGTGTGCTCTGCTTGACGTCGCTCGACACGGTGAAGGCGCTCTTGCAAGTCATCGAGAGCCTATCGTTCCAGACAACGAGCCTGCCGGCGTTCACCGAATTCGGGGTGACTGTATGAGACAACGGGCGACCATCTTATCGAACCGGGAGATCGCGAAAGCGACAATGGAAATGAAAGTGCGAATCGGTGATGCAACAATCGCACCGGGGACGTTTTTCCATGTGAAGACGTCCGAACTGTTGCGCCGGCCGCTGTCTGTCGCAAACGTCGAAGCAGACGTCGTCACGTTTCTGTACAAAGTGGTCGGGACCGGGACGGCCGAGCTCGCGACGAGACGAGCCGGGGACGAACTTGACGTCCTCGGTCCGCTCGGTAACGGGTTCCCGCTCGCAAAAGACGGCAAGCGCGTCGTTCTAGTCGGCGGGGGGATCGGGGTGCCGCCACTCTATTACACGCGACGGATGCTCGCCGCGCGCGGAATTGAAACGGTGGCGATTCTCGGGTTTGATTCAGAAGCGAGTGTATTTTATGAAGACGAGTTCCGCGAACTCGGCGAGACGATCATCACGACGGTCGACGGAACGTATGGAGAGGCGGGGTTCGTGACCGGGCCGCTCGCTAGAATCGACGCCGACGTCTTGTTCAGCTGTGGTCCGGAACCGATGTTAAAAGCGGTCGCCGCGTCGCATATTAATGAACGCTACATCTCGATCGAGAACCGGATGGGTTGCGGCATCGGGGCGTGCTTCGCCTGTGTGTGCAAAGCGCCGGACGGTTACGTGAAAGTGTGCAGTGACGGACCGGTATTTCGGGCAGAAGAGGTGACGTTATGAGATTACACATCGAACTACCCGGCTTATCGTTAAAAAATCCGATCATGCCGGCGTCCGGTTGTTTTGGATTCGGCGAAGAGTTCGCCAAGCTGTACGACTTGTCGATCCTCGGGGGCATCATGATCAAAGCGGCGACCGGGGAGGCGCGGTTCGGGAACGAGACACCGCGTGTCGCCGAGACGGCGCAAGGAATGTTGAATGCGATTGGATTACAAAATCCGGGTGTCGACGCGATTGTTGAAGACAAGTTGGCATTCCTCGCCAAGTTTGACACTGAAATTATTGCCAACGTGGCGGGTTCGACCCCAGAAGAATACATCCACGTCGCGCGGAAAATGAGCGCCGACCCGTGCGTGAAAGCACTCGAGCTGAACATCTCGTGCCCGAACGTGAAGTGTGGCGGCATGCAGTTCGGGACCGATCCTTTGATGGCGACCGAACTGACGCGCCTCGTCAAGGCGGCGTCGACGAAACCGGTATACGTCAAACTATCCCCGAACGTCACGTCAATCACGGAGATGGCACGTGCGGTCGAAGCGGCCGGCGCCGACGGCATCACGATGATCAATACGCTCGTCGGCATGAGGATTGACATTGCGACCGGTCAACCGATCTTAGCGAACCGAATCGGCGGATTATCCGGTCCGGCCATCAAGCCGGTCGCCATCCGGATGGTGTACGAAGTCGCCCAAGCGGTCAATATCCCGATTATCGGCATGGGCGGTGTGCGGACGGTCGACGACGTGCTCGAATTTATCTATGCGGGTGCATCGGCGGTCGCGGTCGGGACTGCCAATTTTGAAAACCCATACGTATGCCAGGAAATCATCGAGGCGTTGCCAGGCCGGCTCGATGAACTCGGCATCGATCATATTTTAGACGTTAGGGGGAAGGCGTATGAACAGGTTGTATCTCGCGCTTGATGTCGAAACACGTGACGAAGCGTTTTCACTCTTAAAAAAAATTGACCAACGTCCCGCCGTCAAAGTCGGCATGGAACTGTTCTACCGTGAAGGTGGACGGTTCGTCGAAGAACTCGTCGCGAGCGGCTATCCTGTCTTTCTAGACGTCAAAGTTCATGACATCCCGGAGACGGCAAGGCGGACGCTCCGCCAAATCGGCCGGCTCGGCGTCGAAATGACGAACGTTCATACGCTCGGCGGTGAGACGATGATGCGCTACGCATTGGATGGGTTGCGTGATGTGAACGACACGACCACATTGATCGGGGTGACCCAACTGACATCGACCGACGAGCGGATGCTGTCAGAACAACTCGGAATTGGCGGAAGTCTCGAGCAGGCCGTCTTGCGCCAAGCGGGACTTGCCAAACGAGCAGGACTCGACGGGGTCGTCGCGTCCGTTCACGAAGCCCGCGCGATTCGACAAGCGCTCGGTTCACAGTTTTTGACGGTGACGCCCGGCATCCGAATCAACGAAACGACAGACGATCAAGTCCGGGTCGCGACACCGCAAGCCGCTTTTGACGCCGGTGTGTCAGCTATCGTCGTCGGGCGCCCGATCACCCGGGCAGCCGACCCGAACGCAGCTTACGAATACTTTATGAAGGAATGGAGCCAAACGTATGAGACAAATCGCTGAGGCATTATTATCGATTGAAGCCGTCACTTTATCACCGAATGAACCGTACACATGGTCGAGCGGGTTAAGAAGCCCGATTTATTGTGATAACCGACTGACGCTCAGTTATCCAGAAGTGCGTTCACAGATTATCGATGCACTTGTCGACGCCGTCCGTCCACTCGACGCCGACGTCATTGCGGGAACGGCGACGGCAGGGATTCCCCATGCGACGCTCTTAGCCGACCGACTCGGTCTACCGCTCGTCTACGTCCGGTCGAGTGCGAAAGGGCATGGGAAAGGCAACCAGATTGAAGGGCGATTCGACAAAGGAGCGCGCGTCGTCGTCATCGAAGACCTGCTCTCGACTGGAAAATCGAGCATTGAAGCGGCTCAGGCGATTCGAGCGGCCGGAGGCGAAGTCGTTCTGATTCAAGCCGTTTTCTCATACGGCCTAGACAGCTTGAGCGTGAATTTGACCGATGCGAACTTGACCGCCTCGTCACTGACGACGTTCGCTGAACTGATTGAAGTTGCTCGGAACCAAGACGTGATTTCTGAGAACGAAGCAATCTCGCTCACAGCTTGGCAAGAAAGCCCAACCGTTTGGAGCAAACAAGTGACACGCTGAAGAATCCACCTCCGGGCGGATTCTTTTTCATTTGGCAACATGTGATACTGAACGTGTTAGAATAGGGAAAGCAGTCGAAAAAGGAGAGAACTATGGCGTATTCTAGAATTAAAGGACAGTCATTGAAAGCACGGTTTCAAAACATCCCTAAACATCGCAAAATCGCATTCGGTCTCGTCCTCACGGTGTTACCTTTATTATTTTTCGTGAATTTATTCGTATTCAGCCACATGTTGGCGCTAGGGGACAAGTATGAGGACCGTTATCAGATGAAAAAGCTTCGGCTTGAGACGGCGCATGGGAATGTTGAATTTATCCGGAGCACGAATGAAAAAGTTCAGATCGAAGTACTGCAGACGAATTCGAAAGAACGTCGCATTAAAGTGAAGTCGGTCGGGGACACGATTTCCGTCGTCGAACGGTATGGACCGATGAGCCAGTTCGGGAGTCGGGCAAGCGCGGAGCCGTCCCGTTATAAAATCCGGGTCGCGTTGCCAAGTTCGATGACATCGATCGAAGTGACGGCTGAGCAAGTGACCGGACAAGGCCTGGTCGCGAAAACCATCGTTCTCGATGCCAATGCGGTCAATCTGAAGAAACTTGAAAGCGACCGGCTTCGAGTCGAGACGAGAAGCGATGCCACGTTTGAGACGGTTCGTGTCGTCACGGGTGACATCCGGTCGTATCGTGACGCGACAATCCGTGACGTCGTCGTCAACCAAGCGCTGACCGTCCAGACAGAGGCCGGGGCGCTCATGTATGAGCCGCGAAACGCGACCGGACAAGTGACGGTCACGACAACAGGAAACATCGCGGCGGCTGAGCGCTTTAAAGAAATCAGCAACGGTGTGTACCATCTTTCGAACTCGAATCGTCCGAACGTGGAACTGATCTCTGAGACAGGGAAGGTCGAACTGAAATGATCAACAAACGCTACATTCCTAAAGTCGGACTGCGAACGTTTAAGACCGGGATCGCCGTCGCCATCACGATTGCCTTGTCATGGTACGTCTTCGGCATTTATTCGGGGATGGGTGCCATCGCCGCCGTCGTCGCGATGCAACCGACCGTCAAACGGTCGTCGAAAATCGTCTTTAGCCGTATATTCGGCACGATCGTCGGCCTCATGTGCGGCTTGTTGATCGTCTATGCGTTCGGGGTGAACCCGATTTCGATCGGTCTTGCCGTCATCGTCGCGCTCACGCTCAACACGACGTTCGATAAGACGCACATGTCGACGTATGCGGCGTTCGCGATTGTGCTCATGCTTGAAAACCCGACGACCGACTTTTTCCACTACGCGTGGACGCGTTCGCTATTGACGGCGGTCGGTGTGTTCGTCTCGCTCGGCGTCAACTATGCGTTCATGCCACCGCGTTATGAAGAGCGTCTGCTTGGCGAGATTCGGAAGACGTCGGCGTATATGTTCCATCATTGGCGCGAACTGATCGGCTCCCCGGCAGAACTGCTCGAGACGCGCGCCCGTATCCTCGGCCATCAAGAGCTCCATATGATGTTGCAAGAGGATATGCAAGTGACGAAGGTTAAGTTGAAGCATTTGACGATCAAGCAATATCGGTTATTGATTCATTTAGAGGATAAATTGGTCTTGCTGCTCGAGAGTCTCGCTGAGCACCGGGAAGCGTTACTCATGATGACCGAGGACGAACGCCACGCGTTCGAGTCCGAGTTTTTATTCCTGCTCGCCCACCATCACGACATTCTCTACACGTGTGACAAACCGTACTCGCTCTTCCAATTGAAGCATGAAGACTTATCTGTTTCTGAAATTTTACACGGACATCTGCTCGACTATCATGAACAGCTCGAGGCGTTCAAACATAATCCGAAATAAACAAAGGCCACGTCGCATGACGTGGCCTTCGTTCATTGTTTAAGCGATTTGACGAGCTGCTCGTCCGGAGTCACGTATACCGTCTGCTGATCGGTGTAGATGACGAATCCCGGCTTGGCGCCGCTCGGTTTTTTCACGTAACGGGCTTTCGTATAGTCGACCGGAACCCCGCTCGAGGCACGTGCCTTCGAGAAGTAGGCGGCGACGGTCGCTGCTTCGAGGAGCGTCGTCTCGTCCGGTTCGGTTGACCGGATGATGACGTGTGAACCGGGGATATCTTTCACGTGAAGCCAAACTTCGTCGCGACGCGCGAACTTGAACGTCAAGTAGTCGTTTTGCGTATTGTTTTTGCCGACGTAAAACTCGACACCGGTCGAAGATGTGTAGCCTTCGAGCGCGACTTTGGCCGTTTGTTTCTTCTTCTGACGTTTTTGTCGGATGTATCCGCCTTCGGCCAGCTCTTCGCGAATCTCGACGATATCGCGCGGCGCGGCGACGTCGAGTTGGGCAACGAGCGTCTCTAAATAGCTGATTTCGGTCTCGTTCAGTTCAATTTGCTTTTGAACCTCGATTTTGGCAACTTTTAGTTTGTTGTATTTCTTATAGTAACGTTGCGCATTCTCGTTCGGTGTTTTGAGCGGATCGAGCGGGATATCGATCATGGCGCCGTCCTCATCATAATAGTCGACGACGTGGGCGACTTTCATCCCTTTCTCGAGTTGGAACAAATACGTCGTCAACAGCTCACCGTATTTTTGGAGCTCGTCCGATCGTTCCGTCGCTTTCATATCCTCGAGCAGGCGTTTCCGTTTTAATTGGTTGCGCTCGAGCTCTGACTTGAGCAGACGCTCGACGTCATGGGCTTGCTGCTTGACCCGGTCACGGTTCGCCTTCTCATAGTAAAAGCGGTCGAGCACTTCCTGGCTCGAGTCGTAGCGTTCTTCAGAAACGATATCGCCTGACGTGAGCGCGATCGGACTGAACCGTTCCTTCCCGGAGGCGAGCTGTTGGAATACATAAGCGCCGTCAAGATCCGCCATCACGCTGTCAAACGCCGCCTCTAAGTTCGTACGGTTCGGCGTCTTGGCCCGATACATAATCTCTTGGGCGATCTGCGGGCTCATCCCGGAAAAGTGAGCGACGAGCTGCTTGTCGAGCATACCTGCGTTCCAATCGATTCGTTTCAATCCCGCTTCCCGTTCCGTCAACGGATCGGACTTTTGTTGCGCCGGCGGCAAGATGTACTCGCTGCCTGGCATGATCGTCCGATACGTGTTTTGAGACGGGGGAAGGTGTTTGATCGCGTCTAAAATCTTGCCGTCCTCGTTCGTCAAGACGACGTTCGAGTGACGTCCCATCAGTTCGACATAGACGCGTTTGTTTTCTTCATCACCGAGCTCGTTACGCGATCTGACCGAGAAGACGATGACGCGGTCGCGGCCGACTTGTTCGATCGCTGTGATAAAGCCGCCCTCGATATGCTTCCGCAGCATCATACAAAACATCGGAGGCTCTTGCGGGTTCTTGATCGGGGTGTCCGTCAATTGAAGTCGCGCATACATCGCGTTCGCTGAAACGAGCAACGAGACGCTTTGTCGGTTCGATCTGACTTGAATCATCAAGTCGAGCGCATACGGTTGATGCACTTTATTGATTCGACCGCCAACGAGCGGTTGTAGTTCTTTTACGACACGATATGTCATTAATCCATCATATGCCATTAGTCTCATCACCTTTGTCCTTTTTCTGTCTCTACGTTATCAGATTCACAGAAAATATGGTACGATGAAGTAGGAAATCCGAACTTCTTCTTGCCGTAACAATTAAAGGACTGCTATTATAATGTAATGTGATGTTAGAAGATGGAGGGCTTGCATTGAATTTTAAAGAACGAGGATTATTAATCGTCTTGTCTGGTCCAAGCGGTGTCGGCAAAGGTACTGTTTGCCGAGTGCTCCGTGAAGAGGCGGACAACAACCTTCAGTATTCGGTGTCGGCAACGACTCGAAAACCACGTGAAGGCGAAGTTGAGGGAGTGCATTACTTCTTTAAGACGAGAGAGCAATTTGAAGACATGATTGAACACGATCAACTGCTTGAGCATGCAGAATTCGTCGGCAACTATTATGGGACACCGGTCGAATGGGTGCGCGAGACGCTTGAAAGTGGCAAGGACGTCATTTTAGAGATTGAAGTCCAAGGAGCTTTCCAAGTAAAGGAACGCTTCCCAGAAGCCGTCTTTTTATTCCTCGCACCGCCGAGCCTGCAAGAACTTCGAAACCGTTTAGTCGGTCGAGGCACTGAATCGGAAGAAGTCATCAAGCAACGCTTGCTCGTCGCCCGTGAAGAAATCGAGTTGATGGATGCTTACGATTACGTCGTCACAAACGACGAAGTCGATAAAGCGATCGACCGAATCAAAGCGATCGTGACGGCCGAGCATTGTAAACGTGAACGTGTCGCGTCTCTCTATAAAAAAGCTATGATGGAGGTCATTTAATGTTATACCCTTCGATTGATGCCTTACAACGTATCATCCCGTCGAAATACACAATCGTGACGGTGGCCGCCAAGCGTGCCCGTCAGATCCAAGACGGAAAAGCACCAAAAATCGCTGCGCCAAAATCGTATAAACCGGTCGGTCAAGCGCTAGAAGAAATATTCTCGGGTGACACGACAATCATCGTGAACGAAAAGAACAACGGATGAAGTGTGACCCAAGTCGGATACGACTTGGGTCTCATTGTCTATAAAGGGGAGAAATGTGAATGGTGAACGACCGGAACATCTTGCTTTGTGTGAGCGGCGGTATCGCTGCATATAAGGCGTGCGCACTCACGTCAAAACTCGTTCAAGCAGGCGCGAACGTCCGCGTGGCGATGACAGCATCAGCTGAGCAGTTCGTCGGAAAGGCGACGTTTCAAGCACTCAGTCGCAATCCGATCTATTCGGACGTGTTCGAAGAGCACGACCCGACGAAGATCGCCCACATCGATGTCGTTGATACGAGTGATTTAATCGTCGTCGCCCCGGCGACGGCGAATATCATCGCTAAACTTGCTAACGGAATCGCCGACGACTTCATCACGACCTCGATCTTAGCAGCGAAATGTCCCGTCATCGTTTCTCCGGCGATGAACGTCAATATGCTCGAACATCCGGCGACCCGCCGAAATATCGAGACGCTCAAATCATACGGCTATCAAATCATCGAGCCGGGTGTCGGCAATCTGGCCTGCGGCTGGATTGGCGGCGGACGTCTGCCCGAACCGGAAGATCTCGTCCGCATCATCGCGAGCCAGTTCGTCCCGAAACACTTGCTTGAAAAGCACGTCTTGATCACGGCTGGTCCGACGGTCGAACGTATCGACCCGGTCCGGTTTTTATCCAACGATTCATCCGGGAAGATGGGAGTCGCCCTTGCTGAGGCGGCGCGAGATATGGGCGCGAATGTGACACTCGTCCACGGCCCGCTCCAAGTCCCGATCCCAGACGGGGTGACCGCGATCGCGGTCGAGTCGGGACAACAGATGCTCGAGACCGTGCTCGAGCGATTTGCGACGCAAGACATCGTCATCAAGTCGGCGGCGGTCGCTGACTATCGTCCGAAGACGGTCCACACCGAAAAACATAAAAAAGTCCACGGCCCGTTGACGATCGAGCTCGAGGAGACGACCGATATTTTAAAAGAGCTCGGAACGAAGAAGACGCATCAGCTCCTCGTCGGATTCGCTGCCGAGACAGAGCAGCTTGAAGACCATGCCCGGGCTAAACTCGAGCGTAAAAACGTCGACTTCTTGGTCGCGAATGACGTGTCGAAGCGAGACATCGGTTTCCGGTCTGACGACAACGAAGTCGTCTTATTCCGAGCGGATGGCTCATCTGTCCGTCTGCCACGGCAGAGCAAACAACGTCTCGCCCACGAGTTACTCGCCTACTTTAAGGAAGGTTTACGATGATTGCCCACGTCCACGTCGATGCTCCGGTCATCACGATCGACCGACCGTTTGACTATGAGGTCCCGGTCCAGTTCGAGTCGTTGATTGAGCCAGGTATGCGCGTATCGGTACCGTTCGGATCGAGACGGTTACTCGGCATCGTGACAGGGGTATCGGACGGAACACGTGAAGGGTTAAAACCGCTCGAAGCACTTCTTGACGAAGAGTCGTCTTTGACCGAAGAGTTGCTCGAACTGTCGACGCACGTGAAACAGACGACGCTTTGCTTCCGCTCATCGGCACTGCTCGCCATGTTGCCGGCGGCGCTGAAAGTCAGTTACGATAAAGCGATCAAAGGGGAGTCACTTCCTGAGGGTGTTCGGGCCGGCACACACTTGTCCGAGTACCCAAAAGAAGTCCAGTCGTTGATTTTGGCCATGGCCAAAAAAGGGGACTTGTCGCTTTCACCGGTGCTAAAAGAGAAACGAACGGTCAAAACCGACTTGTTGATCGAGTTGAAGGATGCGAGCGTCGTCCCGGCGCGTGCCAAAAAACAGCTCGAGGCGGTCCGTCTACTTGAAGACGTGCCTCGTATGTACTGGTCGTCGCTCCGTCAAATCGGATTGACGCGGCCCCAGCTGCAAAAGCTCGAGACGCTCGGTGCCGTCAAAGTGACCGAAGTGGAATTGAATCGAGACCCGTACGCTTCAATCGAACAAGTGATCGATGATGTCCAACTGAATGACAGTCAAACGGAAGCGGTGCGCGCGATTCGCGAGGCCGAAGCCGGTGAGACGTTGTTGCTCCACGGCGTGACCGGAAGCGGAAAGACCGAAGTGTATCTCGAGTCGATCGGCCAAGTCGTCGATGACGGGAAGCAAGCCGTCTTGCTCGTCCCAGAGATCAGCTTGACACCGATGATGGTCAAACGGTTCAAACGTCGTTTTGGCGACCGCGTCGCCGTACTCCATAGCGCCTTGTCGCAAGGCGAGAAGTACGATGAGTGGCGGAAAATCAAGCGACGAGAAGTCGACGTCGTCGTCGGTGCCCGATCGGCCATCTTTGCTCCGCTCGAACACATCGGCCTGCTCATCCTAGACGAAGAGCATGAGACGACGTATAAACAAGAAGAGAACCCGCGCTATCATGCGCGCGACGTCGCAATTTGGCGCGCCCGTTATCACGGCTGTCCGGTCGTGCTCGGAAGCGCGACACCGTCGCTCGAGTCATTCGCCCGCGCCCAAAAAGGCGTCTATCGCTATTTGCATTTGAGTGAACGCTACGGTGGCAAGATGCCGCCCGTCCATATTGTCGATATGCGTCGCGAACTCGCGAAAGGGAACACGACGATGTTCTCGGAAGATTTATTTCTGGCCATCAATGACCGGATTGCGAAAAAAGAACAATGTGTCATCTTGCTCAATCGCCGCGGGTTCACGACGTTCGTCATGTGCCGTGATTGTGGGGAAGGGCTGACCTGCCCGCATTGCGCCGTCAACTTGACGTATCATCAGCACGGCGACCGGCTCAAATGCCACTATTGTGGCTATGAGATCGGAATGCCGCCGAAATGCCCGACGTGCGACAGTAAAAAAATCAAACAGTTCGGCACCGGCACGCAAAAGATCGAGACCGAGCTGTTGAACCGAATCCCGGAAGCACGGATCATCCGCATGGACCAGGATACGACGTCGCGTAAAGGGTCGCACGAACAGCTGTTGAAACGGTTTGAGGACGGCGAGGCCGACATCCTGCTCGGTACCCAGATGATTGCCAAAGGGCTCGATTTTCCGAACGTCACGCTCGTCGGCGTGCTCGCGGCCGATGCGACGCTCGGCATGCCCGACTTTCGGGCGACCGAACGCACGTTCCAACTCGTCACCCAAGTCGCCGGACGAGCCGGACGTGGAAGTTTACCGGGTGAGGCGTACGTCCAGACGTACAATCCGGACCATTATGTCATCGAGACGGCGAGTGGGCATGATTATGAGTCGTTTTTCGAGCGCGAGATGAAACTCAGACAAGTCGGCAACCATCCGCCTTACTGGTACGTGACGCTCGTCACGTTCGCGGCTGAAAATCCGCTCGTCGCGCAAGCCGAGGCCGACCTGTTCGCCGCCGATTTCGCGGCAGCGCACGTCGAGCAGTCCCGGCTGAACGGACCGATGCCGGCACCGTTATCGAAACTTAAAAACTTGTATCGCTACCAGCTGTTTATCAAGACGAAACAACCGGAAGCGTTATATCCCGTTCTCGCCATGCTGCAACAAGCGCGGGCGAAAGCAATCAGCAAAAAAGAATATCAATTGAGTATAGATGTAAATCCATACGTCTTCATGTGAGGTGGAACGAAATGTATAAAGTAGTCGAAATTCCAAATGAGATTTTGCGGGTCAACTGTGACCCGGTGACAAAGTTTGACAAGAAGTTGCGCCAGACGGTCGACCGGCTGTTTGACACGATGTATGAGTATGATGGCGTCGGTGTGGCCGCGCCGCAAGTCAATTTGAACCAGCGCCTTGCCGTCGTCCATACTGACGACGAAACAGGTCCGCTCGTATTGATCAATCCAGAGATCATTTCGACCGCAGGCAAAGCCGTCGGATTAGAAGGTTGCTTGAGCATCCCGGGTGAGTTCGGATTCGTCGAACGACATGAGTCGATCGTCGTCAAGACGCAAGACATGAAAGGGCGCTTTCAAGAAGTGAAGGCAAGCGGCTTCTTCGCGCGTGCCATCCAACACGAGATCGACCATTTAGACGGCGTCCTGTTCACCGATAAACTCGCCGTTCCTAAGCCAGGAACCGACAAGCGCATCGTCTTCATGGGCACACCGGCGTTTGCCGTATCCGTACTTGAGCGCTTGCTCGAAGAAGGATACAATGTCGTAGGTGTTGTCTCGCAGCCGGACAAACCGGTCGGTCGCAAGCGCGAGCTCAAACCGACACCGGTCAAAGAGTGTGCGCTCCGTCATAACATCCCGGTATTGCAGCCGATCAAAGTCCGCACCGATTACGAGGATATTTTGGCGCTTGAACCGGATTTGATTGTGACGGCGGCTTACGGGCAAATCGTGCCGAGTGAACTGTTAGAGGCGCCGACATATGGCGCGATCAACGTGCACGCCTCGCTCCTTCCAAAATACCGGGGGGGCGCACCGATCCATCAAGCGATTTTGGACGGAGAGACAGAAACGGGCGTCACGATCATGTACATGGTCGATAAATTGGATGCAGGTGACATGATCGCGAACACGATCGTCCCGATCGAAGAGACAGACACGGTCGGTACGCTGTTCGACAAACTTGCCGTCGCAGGGTCTGATCTGTTGATCAAGACGTTGCCAGCCTTTTTAGAAGGCTGGATCGAAGCGGTACCGCAAGACGAACGTGACGTCACGTTCGCACCGAACATTAGCCGGGACCGCGAACAGCTGGACTGGTCGCAGCCGGGTGCATCGATCTTCAACCACATTCGTGGCATGAACCCGTTCCCGACGGCGTATACATTGATCGCAGGCGAGCGGGTGAAAGTGTTCGCGAGCGAGAAGACGAGCGGGAGCGGTGAGGCGGGCACAATCGTCCGGCTTGAAGAGGATGGGTTTGTGGTCGCGACTGGAAATGACGTCGCCATCAAAGTGACAGAGTTACAGCCGGCCGGAAAAAAACGGATGGACGGTGCCACGTTCATGCGCGGTGCCGGACAAAAGCTGCAAGTGGGCGACCAATTAGGAGGGTGACATGAACGTAAGACAAGCAGCGCTTGATACGCTGATCAAAATCGAACAAGGCGGAGCCTATTCGACGATCGCGGTCAACGATTTATTAAACCAAAAAAAGCTAGCTTCAAAAGACGTGGGACTTTACACAGAGCTCGTCTACGGAACGCTCGGGCGGAAGCGGACGCTTGATTATATATTGGAGAAGCGTGTCCAAAACCCGAAAAAACTGGACAGTTTCGTCTTACCGCTCCTGCGGATGAGCGTGTATCAACTGTTCTATTTAGACAAAGTGCCGGACCGGGCCGTCTTACACGAGGCGGTCGAGATCGCCAAAAAACGTGGGCACTCCGGCATCGGCAAGTTCGTCAACGGCGTGTTGCGCAACGTCACCCGTGACGGGTTCCCAGATTTGAGTGGGCTTCCTGACGCCGAACGGATCGCGATCGAGCACAGTCATCCCGACTGGCTCGTCGCGGATTGGATCAACACGTACGGGATTGAGGCGACCGAGGCGATGTGCAAGTTGAACAACGAGCCGGCCCCGGTGACAGTTCGCGTCAACCGCAAACAAATCACGGTCGAGGAGATGATCGAACGCCTCGCCGAGTCAGGCGTACAAGCGTCACGTTCTGAGCTATCGTCAGACGGTCTCGTCATCGAGTCCGGAAACGTTCATACGACGCCGTTTATCGACGCAGGACTTTTGTCGATTCAAGACGAGAGCTCGATGATCGTCGCCGACGCGCTCAGTGCCGAGAAGACCGAACGCGTGCTCGACGCGTGTGCCGCGCCAGGCGGCAAAGCGATGCACACCGCCGAACGGATGGACGGCGGGACGCTCGTGGCGCTCGACCTTCACCCTCATAAGGCAAAACTGATCGAACGACAAGTGAAGCGATTGCAAATCGATGGAGTGACCGCACTAGCCCTCGATGCAAGAGACGCCGGAGATGAGTTCGAACTTGAGAGCTTTGACCGCATCTTGCTCGATGTCCCGTGCTCGGGTCTAGGTGTCATTCGCCGCAAGCCAGATATTAAATGGACGAAGGACAAAGAATCCCTTTCTGGACTGCCGATCATCCAACGTGAAATTATTGACGCTGTCTTGCCACTACTGAAGCAAGGTGGTACGCTAGTGTACTCGACATGTACAATCGACCCGTCTGAAAATGAACGGCAGGCCGACTATATATTGTCGAACGGATTGACGTGGGATGAAACACTCCGAGATCGTCTTCCTGAAGTGTTACGCCCGATGGTGTCATCGGACCGCGCCGAACTCAAACTACTTCCGACGACGTTCGGAACTGACGGCTTCTACATCGCCGCATTTAAGAAAGAGGTATAAACATGAATCCAAAAGCAGTTGAAAAAACCCCATTAGTCGGCGCCAAGCCGTCTTTATATTCGCTCACATACCCTGAACTCGAACAATGGCTCATCGATGCAGGAGAAAAGGCGTTCCGCGCGAAACAGTTATATGACTGGATGTATGTCAAACGGGTGACGTCATTCGATGATATGACGAACTTGTCGAAACCGCTTCGTGAAAAACTCGATGCTTCGTTCCAGTTGACGACGTTAAAAGAACTCGTCCGCCAGGAATCACAAGACGGAACAATCAAGTTCTTGTTCGAGCTCCAAGACGGTTACTCGATCGAGACGGTACTCATGCGCCACGAATACGGCAACTCGGTCTGTGTCACGACACAAGTCGGCTGCCGCATCGGCTGTACGTTCTGTGCATCGACGCTCGGCGGGTTGAAACGTAACCTTGAAGCCGGAGAAATCACGGCTCAAGTATTAGATGTTCAACGGGCGCTCGACGTGAGCGGTGAACGTGTCGACTCGATCGTCGTCATGGGAATCGGCGAACCGTTTGACAACTATGACGAATTGATGCGTTTCTTGCGCACGGTCAATCACGATGACGGTTTGAACATCGGTTCACGCCACATCACCGTCTCAACGAGCGGGATCGTGCCGAAAATCTACAAGTTCGCCGACGAAGGGATGCGCATTAACTTTGCGATTTCACTTCATGCGGCGTCGACGGAAGTTCGGACACGTCTCATGCCGATCAACCGTGCCTACAACTTGGACAAGTTGATGGAAGCCGTCAACTATTACACGGAGAAGAGTGGACGTCGTATCACGTTTGAATACGGTTTGTTCGGTGGCGTCAATGATACAGAAGAAGATGCACACAAGCTTGCCGACTTGTTGAAAGGCGTCAAATGCCACGTCAACTTGATTCCAGTCAACCATGTGCTTGAGCGCGACTATGTGCGCACGCCACGTAATCAAATTTTTGCCTTTGAAAAAGTGCTCAAAGATCGAAAAGTGAACGTGACGATTCGTCGCGAACAAGGTTCGGATATCGATGCGGCTTGTGGGCAGCTTCGAGCGAAGGAGCGCGAACAAGAAACGAGGTAATCAGGAAGATGGAATTAGCATACCGAACCGACCGTGGGCAGGTGAGGGCTCAAAACGAGGATGCCGTCTTGATTTTAGGGGACGAGCATGCCGGGATCGCCCTCGTCGCCGACGGCATGGGGGGGCATGAGGCAGGAGAGGTCGCGAGCGGGCTCGTCATCGAGCAGTTTCGTCGCGCCTTTCCGACGCTTCCGGCCACACCGTTAGCGATGGAGACGTGGTTCCGTGATAACGTGGAGCTGGCAAATGAGCAAGTGCTTGAATTCGCGAAGCAGTCTAATCTCGTCATGATGGGGACGACCATCGCTGGCGTCTGTTGGCATGACGAAACGATTGTCATCGTGCACATCGGCGATAGCCGCGTCTACGCCCTTCGTGGCGGAACACTCCAACAATTGACGGAAGACCATTCTTACGTCAACGTGCTAAAACAACTTGGGGAATTGACGGAAGAAGAAATGCGGATCCACCCGAAACGAAATATTATCACCCGTGCGATCGGCTCAAAAGAGCACGTCGAACCTGATCTGCAAGTGTTTGCCGACCCCGAGTTCGACACGATTTTAATCTGTACGGATGGCTTGACGACTCACCTGACAGATGAAGCCATCAAACACGCCTTAACTCGTCCCATCTCTGCGGATGCTAAGGCGGACATGTTGATCGATCAAGCCAACCGATTGGGTGGGAGCGATAACATCACTGTGGCGCTCGTCCAATTTACAGATAGAAAGAGAGGATGAATCCGATGCGAAGTGGAGAACGAATCAACGATCGTTATCGGATCGAACAACAAATCGGTAGCGGCGGCATGGCAAATGTCTACCGGGCTCACGATGAGATTTTAAACCGAACCGTCGCCATTAAGGTGTTACGATCTGAATTCTCGCATAACGAACAATTTATACGCCGGTTCGAACGAGAAGCCCATGCGGCAACCAGTCTGAACCATCCAAACATCGTCGCCATTTATGACGTCGGAGATGAACAAGACATTTATTACATCGTCATGGAACATGTCGATGGTATGACGCTCAAACAATATTTACAGGAAGAGTACATATCAATCGAGGAAGCGTTACGGATCATGGGACAGATCTGTGATGCGATCGATCATGCCCATGCCCATCGCATCATTCATCGGGATATCAAACCGCAAAACATGATGATCGACCAAAACGGGAACGTCAAAGTGACCGATTTCGGGATTGCCGTGGCCATGTCGAACGCGACGCTGACCCATACGATGTCAGTCCTCGGGTCGGTCCACTACTTCTCTCCGGAACAAGCGCGTGGCAAGTTTGCCGATGAGAAGTCAGACATTTATTCGCTCGGTGCGGTGCTGTACGAACTTGTGACAGGACGAGTCCCGTTCATCGGTGAGACGCCGGTCGCGGTCGCGTTGCAACATTTGCAAGATGATCCGATCCGACCGCTCGACTTGAACCCTAAAATTCCGCAAGCGCTTGAGAACTGTATTATGCAGGCGCTCGCCAAATCGCCGGGGGCACGACATGCCTCGGTCGCTGCTTTTAAAAAAGACTGCTTGACGTCGCTCAGCCCAGACCGCGCGGACGAACCGAAACGGATGCCGACAGAACAAGACGAGTTTGATCAGACGCTCGTCATGGCGCCTGTCGTCCCGGAAGAACCGAAAGAAGTCGTCAAGCAGCCGGCAGCTGCAGTCGAGCCGGAATCAGCGACGCCGAAGAAACAAAAGAAAAAGAAGTGGTGGCTCTGGCTAGTGCTCGTGCTTCTATTGATTGGTGGCGGGGTTGCCGCGTATGTGGTTGCAGATGAAATGTCACGTGCCGTCGTGCCTGATGTCGTCGGTATGAGCGTCGGTGATGCGACGACTGAACTGGAAGCATCCGGATTCGTCGTTGAGACGACGGACCGAGTGAGTGACAACGTGTCTGAAGGCGACGTGATTTCGCAAAACCCGCAACCTGGACGGAAGCCGAAGCGTGGAACGGTCGTCACCATCGTCGTGTCTGCTGGGAAAGAGACGGTCGAGATGCCTGACGTCGAAGGGTTGTCTCAAACAGCAGCGGAACGAACGTTGAAAGATCTTGATTTCACAGATATTGAAATCCAATCCGAAGCGTCCGAAACGGTCGACAGCGGAGATGTGATTTCGCAATCGATCACGCCAGGTGAAGAAGTCATCGCGTCGGAAGAGACGGTCACGCTCGTCGTCTCGACCGGCAGCAATAAAATCGAGCTTGCTAATTTGACGGGCTATACGTTCGAAGAGGCGTCAACTTATGCCGAGCAAAACAACTTGAAAATCGTGAAACGCGATGAGTATTCGACGAGTATCCCAGCGAATCAAATCATTCGTCAACTGCCGACGTCAGGGACGGCGGTCGATCCGGGAACGGAACTGACGGTCATCGTCTCACAAGGAGTCGAGCCGACCGACATCTCGATCGAGCGGGAAGTGGACGTCGAAATCGAACCGCCGGCAGAGGGTGAAGAGGCGGAGCCGGTCGAAGTCGTCATTCGTACCGTCGATGCCCGTGGTGAGATCGAAGTGTTGCGTGATATGATCACAGAAACGACGACGTATTCCTATACGCTCGTCATTGCTCCGGACGAAGTCGGTACCGCGACGATTGAAGTCGAGGGTGAAGTCGTTCGGACCGATACGGTGACATACGCCCAAGCAAAAGATTCACAATGAAGAGGTGGCGTGCGCGTCACCTCTTTTCTAAGGAGGAAACAGGATGAAAGGAACGATTATTCGCTTGCAAGGTGGGTTTTATGATGTCATGACCGAAACGAAAGTTGAAATCAGATGTCGCGCCCGGGGAAACTTCCGGAACCGAAACATTTCGCCCGTCGTCGGGGACGACGTCGATATTCAAGACCAAGGGGACGGGACCGGCTACATCATGGCTGTCGATGAGCGGTCGAACCATCTCGTCCGCCCGCCGATCGCCAACATCGATCAGGCGTTTCTGCTCTTTTCCGTGAAAGAGCCGGCATTCTCGTTTCATTTGCTTGACCGCTTTCTCATTTTGATCGAATCGAAGCAAGTTCACCCGATCATCGTGTTGACGAAGATGGACTTGTTGCTAGAAGCTGAAAAGGAAAAAATTAGTGCGGCGGCAGCGCTATACCGTTCGATCGGCTATCAAGTCATTGAGACGTCGACCGAAGACGGAGCTGGGATCGAGCTCATCCGCAGCGCGTTCAAAGACAAGACGAGCGTATTCGCCGGACAGACCGGCGTCGGGAAGAGTTCGTTGCTGAACGCGGTCGCACCGGAGCTTGAACTCGCGACTGGTAAGATTTCGAAAGCGCTTGGCCGCGGGAAGCATACGACGCGTCACGTCACGCTCATCACACTCGCGGACGGGTTCGTCGCCGATACACCTGGATTCTCGAGTCTTGAGTTCCCGGAAGAACTTGAAGTCGAGGAGATGCGTTGGTGTTTCCCTGAATTCGTCTTGCGGCACGATGACTGTAAATTCCGTGGTTGCGCCCATTTGAACGAGCCAGGTTGTGCCGTCAAAGCGGCGGTCGAGGCCGGAGAAATCGCTTCCACCCGCTATGCGAACTATGTTACGTTTATGGAGGAATTAAAAGATAGACAACGGAGGTACTAACATGATTAAAATCGCACCATCGATCCTGTCGGCCGATTTTGCCAACCTTGAGGCAGAGGTCAAAGCGGTCCAAGAAGCAGGGGCCGATTACATTCATTTTGACGTCATGGACGGTCAGTTCGTGCCGAACATCTCGATTGGACTGCCGGTACTCAAAAGTTTGCGTGACAAGTCGGACATGGTATTAGACGTCCATTTGATGATCGACCAACCGGAACGGTTCGTCGAGGACTTCGTTCAAGCAGGCGCCGATATCGTCACGGTCCATGTCGAGGCGACAAACCATTTGCATCGCGTATTGCAACAAATCAAAGGAGCCGGCGCCAAGTGTGGTGTCGTCTTGAACCCACATACGCCGTTGTCATCAATCGAGCACGTGCTCGGTGATGTCGATATGGTGTTGCTCATGACCGTGAACCCTGGCTTTGGCGGCCAAGCGTTCATCGAAGCGGTCGTCCCGAAGATTGCGGCGCTCAGCGAGATGCGCCAAGCGCGTCGTCTCGACTTCGAGATCGAGATCGATGGCGGGGTAAATCCTGCGACGGCAAAACTTTGTATCGACGCAGGTGCCGACGTCCTCGTTGCCGGTTCAGCCATCTATAACGAACCGAGCTATAAAGACGCAATCGATAGCATTCGCAACGCGTCTCGTGTATAATCGTCTGTAGAACAACAAATATTGTCGCAAGGGGTGTCACATCTGTGGCTGAGAGGCATGAGCTAACCCTTTGAACCTGTTCCGTTCACACGGACGTAGGGATGTGGCGAAAATGCACGTTGCTACACGATAGCAGCATGGCGTTTACGTCATGCTGCTTTTTGTCGTTCACTCATATCAAGGAGGGAATAAGATGAAACAACGTTTAAAACTACAGGCGCTCATTGAAATCTCGCTGTTCGCCTCGCTCGGACTGATCTTTGACATGCTCATCCCATATCGGTTGCCGCAAGGCGGAGCAGTCAGCTTGGCGATGCTGCCGATTCTCGTGATGGCTTATCGGCATGGATTGAGAGGCGGACTCGCGACAGGCGCGCTCGTCGGGACGCTACAACTGTTATTTGGGGCCTATATCTTCACGCCGGTCCAGTTTTTACTCGACTACACGGTCGCCTACGGCCTCGTCGGAGTCGCCGGCATCTTCGCCGGGCAAGTCAAACAGTCGGCAAAAGACGGCGCCAAGAAAACGCTCACGTTCTATTTGATTCTCGGGGCGTTGATCGGCTCGGCGCTCCGCTACGTTGCGCACGTCGTCTCCGGCATCGTCTTCTTCGCCGAGTATGCGGAAGGACCGGTCGTCTTGTACTCGCTCGGCTATAACTTGACGTATATGTTGCCGTCGTTCCTCGTCTCGGCGGTCGTGATCGTGCTCTTGTTCACGTCGGCGCCGCGTTTCGCGACGCTCGCGACACGGGACATCAGATAATGCGTGTCTTGATTGTGGCTGCGAGCCCGGAAGCGGTCCCTGAGCTTCCTCGGAACGCCGATTACGTCATCGGCGTCGACGGCGGCTATCATACGCTGCTCGACCGTGGGATGAAGCCGGACCTGCTCGTCGGTGACTTTGATTCGTTCACAGGCACCGTGCCGGAGGAAGCTGTCCGTTATCCGTCTGAAAAAGACGTGACCGACCTTGAGATCGCTCTCGAGGCGGCACGAGGGAAAGGGGCGGACGTGATCGACGTGTACGGTGCACTCGGGGGCAGACTCGATATGACGCTCAGCAACGTCGGTCTGCTCGAGGCGTACCCCGAGATGCGGTTGTTCGCAGACGGGCAAGAAGTGCGCCTCGTCGGAAAAGGGGACTATCGTCTCCCGCGTCGTCCTGACCATTACTTGTCGCTCGTACCTTGGAAACGGGCCTCGGTCTCGATTCGTGGCGTCAAGTACCCGCTCGAGAACCATGACGTCGTCAGCCATGAGGCGCTGACGATCTCAAACGAGTGGTCGGCGGAAGAGGCGGATTTGCTCGTTCATAGCGGCAACGTCTTGATTATGTATATAAAGAAATAAACAAAAAAAATCCCATCGGCGCATGCCGCTGGGATTTATTTCGTTCGTGTATGGTAATTATACGCGTTCAACGAGACCTGATTTAAGAGCGCGAGCTGAAACCCAAACTCGTTTAGGTTTACCGTCAACGAGAATGCGAACTTTTTGTACGTTTACACCCCAAGTACGTTTTGTCTTGTTGAGTGCGTGCGAACGGTTGTTACCTGACTTAGGTGACTTACCTGTTACGTAGCATTTACGTGCCATGCGTTTCCCCTCCTTTTTTATGTGGGTTCGTCCTAATAGACACTCGTTTATATTAGCATGGGTTTTTTCACGATGCAACTAGAAAATAACCGGATGACAAGAAAAAAACTTGACATTACGGATGAGGATTTTAATAATGAATGAGGGTTGCGGTTACAATTGACCGAGTTTAGGGGCATGTCCTTTTAATAACTAGGTACTTATTGTAGAATATACTGTAGGAATCATTCCGAATAAAGGAGGCTACTCCATATGGCAATTGAAATGAAGACAACATATGGCAATATTGATATCACGAACGACGTGGTCGCGACACTCGCGGGCGGTGCGGCGATGGAATGTTTCGGCGTCGTAGGAATGGCGTCACAAGCTCAACTGAAAGACGGGATCGCAGAACTGCTCAAACGTGAGAATTATGCGCGTGGCGTTGTCGTACGTCAAGATGGAGAAGACGTACATATCGATATGCACATCATCGTGAGCTACGGGACGAAAGTGTCGGAAGTCGCGTACAACGTGCAAAGTCGTGTAAAATACACGCTCGGTGAAACTTTAGGATTAAACGTTTCGTCGGTAAATATATTCGTACAAGGCGTTCGTCTGACGAATGACTGACGAGAACGAAGGAGGATTTGGTGTGGGGTTAAAACGTTTAGATGGATTGGTGTTTGCGCAAATGGTCGCAAACGGTGCAGCCAACTTGAGCCAAAATGCAGATTACGTGGATTCGCTTAACGTCTTCCCGGTCCCAGACGGCGACACGGGAACGAACATGAATTTGACGATGACTTCAGGTGCGAAGGAAGTGGCCGCACTCGACACGGCGAACATCGCTGACGTGTCATCGAAGTTTGCCCGCGGCCTACTTATGGGGGCCCGTGGGAATTCGGGTGTTATTTTGAGCCAATTATTCCGTGGTTTCGGTAAATCGATCGAAGGAAAGACAGAATTGTCGACACTCGACTTTGCCGAGGCACTCAAACGTGGCGTCGACACGGCATACAAGGCGGTTATGAAACCGGTTGAAGGAACGATTTTGACGGTTGCTCGTGAAGCGGCCGACGAAGCGCTCCGTGCCTCTGAGTCGACGAGCGACTTCAATGAGTTCATGGAGCAAGTGATCACGGAAGCGAAAGCGTCGCTCGAGCGGACACCTGATTTGTTGCCGGTCTTAAAAGAAGTCGGTGTCGTCGACTCAGGCGGTCAAGGTCTCCTCGTCATCTATGAAGGGTTCCTCGCGAGCCTTGAAGGGAAAGAGCTCGAGAAGCCGCACGCACCGGTCATGGATGCCCTCGTTGAGGCAGAACACCATGCTGCGCAAGGTTTCATGTCGACGGAAGATATCGAATTTGGATATTGCACGGAAATCATGGTCCGTTTCCAAGACGAAAAGTTGAAACAGACTCCGTTCGATGAGGACGTGTTCCGTAACGAGCTGTCTGAACTCGGAGACTCGCTCCTTGTCGTCGCCGATGAAGAGTTGCTCAAAGTCCACGTTCACGTCGAGACGCCGGGCGACGTCATCACGAAAGGACAACGTTTTGGTGAGCTTGTCGCGGTCAAGATCGAGAACATGCGTCAACAGCATTCGACGATTCTTGAAGAAGAGCACGGTGCCAACCAGCACGGCGTTCAAGCGACTGCCGTCAAAGCAAAAGTGCCTTACGCGATCGTCACCGTCGCCATGGGTGAAGGTGTCAGTGAACTGTTCCGTTCGCTCGGTGCCGCACATGTCATCGAAGGCGGGCAGACGATGAACCCGTCGACGGAAGACATCGTCAAAGCGATTGAAGCGGCGAACGCCGAGCACGTCTTCATCTTCCCGAACAACTCGAACATCATCATGGCCGCTGAGCAAGCGGCATCGGTCGCACCTTGCGGCGTCTCGGTCATTCCGACGAAGACGGTACCACAAGGACTAGCGGCTGCCATCGCGTTCAATCCTGAAGCGGATGTCGAGACGAACGAGTCGGTCATGAAGACGGCCGCAACTACGGTCAAGTCAGGACAAGTGACATACGCTGTCCGTGACACGAGTATCGACGGTGTCGAGATTCGTAAAGATGATCATATGGCGATTGCTGAGAAGAAAATCGTCGCATCATCAAAATCGAGTCTAGAAGCGGCAAAAGCGCTCGTAGATGCACTTGTGGACGCGGATGATGAGATTGTCACGATTTTGACGGGCGAAGGTTCGTCGGCGGAAGACGTCGCAGCACTCTCGGCTTACATCGAATCGAAGAACGATGAGATTGAAATCGAAGTTCACGACGGTAAACAACCGCTCTACTCCTACATTTTTAGTGTGGAATAAGCTGTATCTCAGCCCTGCCTTCTGTATAATGAAGGTAGGGTTTTTTTGAAAGGGGGAAATGCGATGAAATATCGCAGTGTGTTTGATATTATCGGACCGGTCATGGTCGGACCATCGAGTTCGCATACGGCCGGAGCCGCACGCATCGGTCTTATGGCCGGCAAACTGTTCGGCCGAACGCCGGACCTCGCGCGGATCACATTTTACGGGTCGTTCGCCGACACGTATCGAGGTCACGGGACAGACGTCGCCATCGTCGGAGGCATCATGGGGTTCGATACGTTCGATCTTCGCATCCCGCAAGCGCTCGACATCGCGAAAGAGCGGGGAATCGAAGTCGTCTTTGAGACGAGCGACGCGCTCACGGATCATCCGAACACGGCTCGGGTTCATCTCGAGGACGCGGAGGGGACGTTTGAGATCGTTGGGATCTCGATTGGCGGTGGCACGATTGAAATCACCGAATTGAACGGATTCCCGCTCAAGCTTTCCGGCGGTGGACCGGCACTCGTCGTCTTGCATCACGATCGCTTCGGGGCGATCGCGGCCGTGACGGGCATACTCGCCAAGCACGAACTGAACATCGGGCATATGGAAGTGAGCCGTCATGAAAAAGGCAAGCAAGCCTTGATGGCGATTGAAATGGATGAACCGATGCCAAAAGACGTATTAGCGGAACTGGAACGGTTACCTCAAATCGAACGGGTAGCCATCTTTGGGGAATAAGGAGAAACGACTATGTTTAAATCAGTAGAAGAATTAGTACGGACGGCAACGGAACGAAACATCCCGATCTCTGAAGTGATGATCGAGCAAGAAGTCCACGTCAGACGCTCGACACGAGAAGAGGTCATGGCGATGATGGAACGTAACCTTGAAGTGATGGAAGAAGCGGTCGAGCGGGCGATGCAAGGCGTGACGTCTGTGACGGGGCTGACTGGGAATGACGCCGTGCTCATGCAAGACTATGTCCGGTCGGGCAAATCACTTGCCGGTGACTTGATTTTAGATGCCGTCGCCAAAGCGATCGGCACGAACGAAGTGAATGCGGCGATGGGACGGATTTGCGCGACACCGACGGCGGGGAGCGCCGGGGTCGTACCGGGGACGCTATTTGCGGTCAAGGACCGTCTCGAGATGGACCGCGATGCGATGATTCGGTATTTGTTCACCTCGGGCGCGTTCGGATTCGTCGTCGCGAACAACGCCTCGATTTCGGGTGCGGCCGGAGGCTGTCAGGCCGAAGTCGGTTCCGCGACCGGTATGGCTGCAGCAGCCATCGTCGAAGCGGCCGGCGGGACACCGGAACAGTCGGCGACGGCGTTTGCGATCGCCTTGAAAAACATGCTCGGGCTCGTCTGCGATCCGGTAGCGGGTCTTGTCGAAGTACCTTGCGTCAAACGGAACGCCATGGGTGGGGCGAACGCGGTCGTCGCGGCTGATATGGCGCTCGCCGGCATCACGTCCCGCATCCCGTGCGATGAAGTCATCTCAGCGATGTACGAGATCGGTCAAATGATGCCGACCGCCTTGAAAGAGACGGCACGGGGCGGACTCGCCAACACACCGACAGCACGTCGGATCGAACGCAATATTTTTGGAGAGAAAGAAAATGCCAAACAGTGACGCGTTGACGACGCTCCGAGGGGTCGGGCCAGAGATGGCCAAAAAATTAGAGACGATGGGTCTCGAACGAATCGAGGACGTGCTAGAGCACGTCCCGTTTCGTTATGAAAATTATAACAGCGGCACTGTGACGACGGCAGTCCACGGGGACCTCGTCAAATGGAGTGGGACCGTTCAAGCGGAACCGCTCGTCCGCTATTATAGTAAAGGCAAAAATCGACTTCAGTTCCGGCTGTTGTTAGAAGAGCGCTACGTCGTCCATGTGACGATGTTCAACCGCGCTTTCTATAAAGACAAATTGGCGCTTGGTGCGACGGTTACGGTCAAAGGGAAATGGGATATGAACCGGATGACGATCAGTGCGACCGATCTCGAGTTCGGTGAGCTCGCGGACGGGTTACAGCCGATCTATTCGCTTCGGGCCGGATTGACGCAAAAGAATTTCAGTCGAATCGTCAAACTCGCCTTCGATCAGACGACGACGTTTGAGGACCGGCTGCCGGAATCAATCCGCTTGCGTTACCGCTTGGAGGACCGGGCGTCGATGCTCAGAGGGATGCATTTCCCTGATTCGATCGAGATGTACAAACAAGCGCGCCGCAGTTATGTGTACGAAGAATGCCTGCTCTATCAATTAAAGCTTCAGGCGTTTCGAAAGATGGAGCGTTCCGGGAAAGGAAGGGCGCTCACGCTCGAAAAAACGCAACTGAACGAGTTCGTCAAGCGGCTCGCTTTCCCGTTGACGGGTGCACAGACGCGCGTCATTCGTGAGATCGTGAGTGATATCGAGAAGCCTGAACGCATGAATCGCCTGTTGCAAGGGGATGTCGGGAGCGGGAAGACAGTCGTTGCCGCGATCGCCTTGTATGCGACAGTGAACGCGGGTTATCAAGGCGCGCTCATGGTGCCGACCGAAATTTTGGCCGAGCAGCATGTCGCTTCGCTTGAACAACTGTTCGAGCCGTACGGGATCCGTGTCGCCTTATTGACGAGTTCGGTCAAAGGGAAGGCGCGCGCTACGTTGCTCGAAGCGATCAAAGCCGGTGACGTCGACATCATCGTCGGCACGCACGCCTTGATTCAAGGGCCGGTTGAGTTTTCGCGTCTGCACTTGGCGATCACGGACGAGCAACACCGGTTCGGCGTCGAGCAGCGGAAAATGTTACGAGACAAGGCCGATCTTGCGGACGTCTTGTATATGACGGCGACGCCGATTCCGCGGACGCTCGCGATCAGCGCGTTCGGGGAGATGGATGTGTCGACGATCGATGAGATGCCGGCCGGCCGGAAGCCGATCGAGACGTATTGGGCGAAAACGGATCAAATCGACCGGGTGCATACGATGGTCGAGCGCGAACTGTCACTCGGACGTCAAGCGTACGTCATCGCGCCATTGATCGAGGAATCCGATACGCTCGAAGTCGAGAGCGCAACCGAGTTGTATCATTTACTCAACGAGCGATTCCCGAACTATGCGGTCGGACTCATGCACGGAAAACTGTCGAGTGCCGAGAAAGATGAAGTGATGAAGGCGTTCGCTGACAACTCACTGCAAATTCTCGTGTCGACGACGGTCGTCGAGGTCGGGGTGAACGTGCCGAACGCCTCGCTCATCGTGATCCACGATGCGGAACGGTTCGGTTTGGCCCAGCTCCATCAGTTACGGGGGCGCGTCGGTCGAGGCGCACATCAATCTTATTGTATATTAGTAGGAGACCCGAAGTCTGATGTCGGGAAGCTCCGCTTGAAGACGATGACGGAGACGAACGACGGATTCGTGTTAGCGGAAAAAGATTTAGAACTCCGCGGCGCCGGCGACTTCTTTGGGACAGCCCAAAGCGGGTTGCCGAGTTTCCGTGTCGCCGACCCGGTCCTCGACCTCAAAGTGATGGAAGTGGCGATGCAAGACGCCGTCCGCTTGCTCGGCAGCGAGACGTTTTGGCAGGAGTCCTCGTACAGGCCGCTGCGTCAATACTTGAAGCGACTCGACTTACTTGTCGGCGAAAGGTTAGAATAACACTTGAAAATTAAAACTAAAGAATATATACTGCTATTAGTACCAGGTATTAAGTTCTTTAGGGAAGAGTTTAGGAGGGAACTGAATGCGGGTACCTAAGAAGGAGCGGCAACGCTTACTGCAAGAAACGATTGAACATAACCCGTTCATTAAAGACGATGAACTGTCGAAGCAGTTCGCCGTCAGCATTCAAACGATCCGTCTCGATCGGATGGAGCTTAAAATTCCTGAAGTCCGGGAACGGATCAAGCATGTTGCTTCAGAGCACCTCGATGAAGTGAAGTCGCTCGCAATGAGCGAGGTCATCGGTGATATGATTGACTTGAAACTCGACGAATCGGCCATCTCGGTTCTCGACATGGAAAGAGAACACGTCTTTAGCCGCAATGAGATCGCCCGTGGACACGTCTTGTTCGCTCAGGCCAACTCGTTAGCGGTGGCGCTCATCGACGACGAACTGGCGTTGACCACTAAAGCGGAAATCCGGTTTAGTCGCCAAGTTCATCTCGGAGAGCGAGTCGTTGCCAAGGCTCGTGTTGTCAAACTGCGTCGAGACGGACGGACGGACGTCTCAGTGGATAGTTATGTCGGCGAAGAGTGTGTCTTTAGCGGAGACTTCACGATTTATCGTCGCGGTGAGGAGGAACAAGTATGAAGTTAGCAATTGATGCAATGGGTGGGGATCATGCCCCAAAAGCAATCGTGGACGGCGTAAAACAATTTGCTGAAAGTTTTCCGGACGAGCAGATGGAACTGTTTCTAGTCGGTGATGGAGTGAAGCTTGCATCCTACGGGTTGACCGACCCGCGGATTACAATCGTTCCTGCGAGCGAAGTCATCACAGGCGAAGATGAACCGGTCCGGGCGGTTCGCCGGAAAAAAGACAGCTCGCTCGTCGTAGCGGCTCAGCTCGTCAAAGACGGGAAAGCAGATGGACTCGTATCGGCCGGGAACACCGGGGCGCTCATGGCGGTTTCGCTTTTTGTCATCGGTCGGATTCCTGGAATCGAACGTCCGGCACTGTCGCCAACGTTCCCTACATATACGGGTAGCGGTGTCGTCGTCTTAGATGTCGGGGCCAATCCGGACGCTAAGGCAGAACATTTGGTTGATTACGCGATCATGGGTTCGCTATACGCCGAGCACGTCCGCGGCATCAAGCGCCCACGTGTCGCACTCCTAAACATTGGGACGGAGGCTGGGAAAGGAAACGCGCTGACGAAAGAAGCGTTCCCCCTCCTCGAACAGGCTCCGGTCCACTTCGTCGGAAACGTCGAGGCCCGCGAGGCGATGTCAGGTGACGTCGATGTCATCGTGACAGAAGGATTTGCCGGAAACATTTTGTTGAAAGGTGTGGAGGGTGCTTCGTCAATGCTCATGAAAATGTTGAAAGAACAGTTCACGAGCGATATTGTCTCGAAGCTTGCCGCTCTCGTCTTAAAACCGAAACTGAAAAACTTGAAACAAACATTAGATTATCGTGAGCAAGGTGGTGCGGGCTTGTTCGGAATCAACGCCCCCGTCATCAAAGCGCACGGGTCGAGTGACGCATTAGCAATCATGAGTGCGCTCAAACAGGCGAAAATCATGGTTGACCATGATGTCGTCGCGAAGATCAAACAAGCGAAAGCAACAGACTAACGTAAAGAAGGTGAGTACATGAGAGAAGCGTGGATATTTCCCGGCCAAGGGTCACAAACAGTCGGTATGGGTCAAACGTTCTTAGACGATCCTGAACAGATGCAAGCGATCGATCGTCGACTCGGATTTGATTTGCTCGACGTCATGGCGGCCGGATCAAAAGAAGAGCTTCAACAAACGGAAGTCGCACAACCTGCCATCGTGGCGCACGCGGCGCTGCTCGCGCTCGCACACGGGAAGACCGGTGCCAAACCGGACGTCGTGATTGGCCATAGTGTCGGTGAGTATGCGGCACTCGTCGTCGCGGGCGTCATCGATCTCGAAGAAGCGTGTGTGCTCGTACGTGAGCGCGGTAAGCTCATGTCCGAGGTGAAGGATGGAACGATGGCAGCGGTCATCGGCATGACCGATGTCGCAGAAGCGTTCCACTTGACCGAGAAGATCAGTGCCAGCGGAAACCTTGTACAAATCGCCAATTACAACTGTCCGGGCCAGTTCGTCATTTCGGGTCACGTCGACGCGGTCAAACAAGCAGAGACAGACTTAAAACAGGCTGGGGCGAAACGCGTGTTGCCGCTAGACGTGTCAGGCGCGTTTCATAGCTCGTATATGATGCCTGCTGCGACACGGTTTAAAGATGTGCTCGCATCGTCACCGTTCAAAGATGCGACGATTGGGATCATTTCGAACGTCGACGCGGCGGTCCATACTGACGCCGAGAAACTAAAAGCTCTTCTCACCGAGCAACTGTACGCCTCGGTCCGGTTTGAGGACTGTGTCCGGAAAGCGATTGCTGAGGGGGTCGATACGTTTATCGAGTTCGGTTCGACGTCACCGTTGTCCGGGCTCATCAAACGAATCGATAAAAACGTGACACTTAAACAAGTGACGACGTTAGAAGAGGTTGCAGCGTTAGGGGGAGAAGTGCGTGCATGACCAAGTAGCAATCGTGACGGGTGCGTCCCGGGGTATCGGGGCCGCCATCGCGAAGCGTTTAGGGGAAGACGGCTTTCGAGTCGTCGTCAATTACTCGGGTAGTGTCGAGCAAGCAAAAGCAGTCGTTGCAGCCATTGAAGCGGCGGGCAGCGAGGCGATCGCCGTCAAAGCGGACGTCTCGAACGCTGACGATGTGAAAGCACTCGTCAAGACGGCAGTCGATACGTTCGGCCGTTTGGATTGCCTCGTCAACAACGCCGGGATCACACGAGACGGTCTGCTCATGCGCATGAAAGAGACCGACTTTGACGATGTGCTCGCGACGAACTTGAAAGGCGCGTTCTTGACGTCGCAAGCGGCGACGCGTCCGCTCCTCAAGTCGAAATCAGGGCGCATCATCAACATCGCCTCGGTCGTCGGAATCACGGGGAACGCCGGACAAGCGAACTATGCGGCAGCGAAAGCTGGACTCATCGGACTTACAAAATCGGTGGCGCGCGAGCTCGCGGCCCGTCACGTGACGGTGAACGCGGTCTGTCCAGGCTTTATCGAGACCGACATGACCGGTGCGTTGACAGACGCGCAGCGCGAAGCGACGCTCGGACAAATTCCGTTCAATCGCTTCGGCCAAGTCGAAGACGTGGCGAGCATCGTCTCGTTTCTCGCGTCAAGCGAGGCCGCTTACGTGACCGGGCAGACGATCGCCGTCGACGGCGGCATGACGATGGCGTAAAAACAGAACTTTACCAATTGTAGTACATTTAATATAATTTACTTTGGAGGGATTTTATCATGACAAAAGAACAAATCTTAGTAGACGTACAAGCAGCAGTAGCAGAGAAACTCGGGAAAGACGTTTCTGAAATCACAGCCGAAAAATCATTTAAAGACGACCTCGGTGCGGACTCGCTCGAAGTGATGGAAATGGTCATGGACCTTGAAGACAAGTTCGATATCACAATCGAAGACGAAGATGCCGAGAAGCTTGCAACTGTGGGCGACGTCGTGTCTTACATCGAAACAAAATTGTAATCAAGCCTCCCACCGCTCATAATGAGCGGTGGGCTTGTGCTTATACACGGAGGGACTTATGACAAAGGATAAGCGACGGTTCGACCGTCAAGGGTCGGCGCAAAGACGCCGACGAAATGAAGTGGAGCGAGCACGTATCGTGGAGAAGTTCACGTCACTCGAGGAACGACTTGGTGTGAAGTTTACGAACCAAGAACTGTTAATGCAGGCGTTCACCCATTCATCATATGTCAATGAACAACGCGGTTTGAAAAAAGACAATGAACGGTTAGAGTTTTTAGGAGACGCGGTGCTCGAGTTGACAGTGTCCCGGTTTTTATATGAGACGTATCCGGAGCGCTCCGAGGGGGAATTAACGAAGTTACGGGCGGCCATCGTTTGTGAGCCGTCGCTCGTGAACTTTGCCGAAGCCTACGCTTTCTCTGATTTTATCTTGCTTGGAAAAGGGGAAGAGCTGACGGGCGGACGGAAACGTCCCGCGTTACTCGCCGATGTGTTCGAATCATACATCGCCGCCCTCTACCTTGACCAAGGGATCGAACCAGTAGAACAGTTCCTCGCCGAAGCGGTTTTTCCGAAAGTCTTAGCCGGTGTGTTTGAAGAGCAGACCGATTATAAGAGTCAACTTCAAGAGAGTGTACAGCGCGAAGGGCTCGGCCCGGTCACGTATACGATCATCGAAGAACGCGGTCCGGCCCATAGCCGTGAATTCGTCTCCCACGCTCGTCTCAGTGACGATATCGTCGGCGAAGGGATCGGTCGTTCGAAGAAAGAAGCCGAGCAGATCGCGGCTAAAGAAGCGTTGATCGAATTCAATCGGCGATACGCCGGCCTATAAAAAAAGGAGTGGACCCGCGCGGGTCCACTCCTTTTGGTTACGTCAATTGGCCAAGTTCCTCGACGAGACCGTCGACTTCAGAGATCGAGAGTGATGACCGGTTCATCACGTAGTCGTAAATCTCTTTCACGGCCGATGCATCGGCTTTGTTATATTCTTCCGCCTTGATCGCACCGCGGTTGATGATGTTCATTTTATCGAGGATTTCCTCGATCATTTGTTCATTCGTCATGTGTAGTACCCCTTTCTACAGTTCTTTTTAGAATAGCATGATTCTAGCATTTTGACGAACTAGCAACTGTGGTAAAATAAACGAATGAATGCTTACTTAGGATAGGATGGTCACGATGCACTTAAAACGAATCGAACTCGCTGGCTTTAAATCGTTTGCCAAGCGGATTGAACTAGATTTCCGTCCCGGCGTGACAGCCGTGGTTGGACCGAACGGGAGCGGGAAATCAAATATATCGGACGCTGTTCGCTGGGTACTCGGCGAACAGTCGGCCAAATCGCTCCGTGGGGCGAAAATGGAAGATGTCATCTTTGCCGGTAGCGAAGGCGAGAACCACCGCAACGTCGCCGAAGTGACGCTCGTTTTAGATAATAGCGATGCGCACTTGCGCCTGCCGTATGAAGAAGTGAGCGTGACGAGACGCGTGACGCGCAGTGGCGACAGCGACTATTTCATGAATAAAAAGCCGTGCCGCCTGAAAGACGTCATCGACTTGTTCATGGATACGGGTTTGTCCCGTGACGCGTTTGCGATCATCGGGCAAGGACGGGTCGAACAAGTCATCTCGGGTAAACCGGAAGATCGTCGCGCCGTCATTGAAGAAGCGGCCGGCGTGCTGAAGTACCGCCAACGCAAAAAACAAGCGGAACGAAAGTTGCAAGACACCGAGCTGAACTTGTCGCGCGTCGACGATATCTTATATGAACTTGCCGACCGGGTCGAACCGCTTCGTGAACAAGCGGCACTCGCTCGAGAGTTCCAAGTCGCCAAGGCGCGGCATGACGACCTCGAGACCGGGATTCTCGGTGCCGAGATCACCGAGCTCAAGGCGAAAATCACTTTCGCCACAACACAACAGACGGCAGCAGAAGAACAGTTACGCAACCAAGAAGCGGCGCTGAACGCGCTCGTCACCGAACGGGCCGCGCTCGAGGAAACATTGACCGAGCATCGTGCCGTCCTCGAGACGCTCCATCAGGATGAGCGTCTTCAAGCGACTGAGCTCGAACGGCTCTCAGGAGATATTAAACTCGCCAAAGCGCGAGAAGAACACGGGGCAGAGACGAAAGAACGACTCGAGCGCCAACGCGCGGAGTTGGTCGAAGAGACAGAGCAATTGCAGTCGCGATTGTCGGTCGCTCAAACGGACAAAGCCTTGAAGTCAGAAGCGTTGCAGACCGTTGAGGTGACACGTGACGAGCTCGCGCGGAAGCTTACGGCGGCGACTCGCGATTTCAACGCGGAGATCGAACAGCTTCAAAGTGAAGCGTTCGAACTGGCAACGACACGAGCCACGCTCAGCAACCAACAAAAACGGGAACGACGTGACATCGAACAGGCAGAGGAAGCGAAAGCACGTCTCCTGCGTGAGAACAAGGACCGGCTTGATGTTCGAACCGAACAGACCGCCTCGCTCGATGCAAACCGAGATCGTCTTGAAGCGGTACGTACGGCTTGGCAGGAACTGCTGGCCGAAGAAGAGGCATTGGTCGCTAAGGAAGTCGCGCTCCGAGAAAAGTTGTCGCGAGCCGAACAATCGTATCATGACCTCGACCGGCGCCGTCAAAAGACCGAAGACCGGATCGACATGTTAGAGCGGATGAAGCAATCATACGAAGGGTATTTCCATGCCGTCAAATTCGTATTGAAAGACCGTGCGAGCGGCGTGCTCGGAGCGGTTGCAGAGCTGATTCAAGTGCTCCCATCATATGAGGCCGCCATCGAGACGGCACTCGGTCAAACGCAACAACACGTCGTCGTCGAAGATGAAGCGGTCGGCCGCCGTGAGATCGACAAGTTGCGCCGGGCTAATGCCGGGCGGGCTACGTTCGTCCCGATGACGACGGTGAAAGAGCGCTTTATCCCGAGCGAGGTCGCCCATCGTCTCGAGGCGATGGATGGCTTCGTCGGCATCGCATCCGATCTCGTGACGACGGAACCTTTGTTTGACAAATTGAAACGGTCCTTGCTCGGGGCCGTCATCGTGGCCAAGACGCTCGAGGTCGCGAACCGAATCGCTCAGACGACGGGCTATCGCTACCGGATCGTCACGCTCGACGGCGATATCGTCAACGTCGGTGGTTCGATGACGGGGGGGAGCCGGAAACAAGGCGTCGCCCTGTTCACCCAGTCAAGAGAGCTTGATGATTTGAAACAAGGATTGACGCAAGGGTTGGCCATGCTGCACGAACAGCAGCTTCGTGTGACGGAGTATGAAGCGGAGACGAGTCGTCTCAAACAGTCGCTCCACACGCTCAGAACACGGAAACGGCAAGAGGAAGAGACGCTCCGGGCGTTAGAGACCTCGTTCCGGGAATTAGAGCGGACGACCCAGGACGCGAAAGCACAACTCGAACTGTTCGATCACGAGATGAATCGCTATACGCATACGATTGAAACATCTTCGGCAGAATTGACGCGCCTCGCAAGTGAACTCGAGGCGACGGAAGTGTTGCAGACGTCGCTGCGGACAGAGCTCGAGCAGTTGCGTGCGGAGCAGGCGAAAGGCGCGGAGACGACGGGGCAATTGCAAGAGGCAATCCGTCTAAACGAGCTCGACCTGCAACGTCATACGCTTGACCTGGATCGGGTGAATACGGAAGTCGAACGGCTCGTTGCCGAAGTCGACAAACAGACGACCCGACTCGATCAAATCAAACACGAACTCGAGCGGCTCGAAAACGGACGAATCTTCTCATCCGCGGAACTTCGAATCGAGCATGACGAGGCGACGGAGCGGATGAAAGTGTTGAAAGGGCGAATTGAAGCGCAGTCGCAAACGCTGAAAACAGAGGAAGAGTCACACCGTATCCTCAGGCAGCGTGAACAGCAGGCGACGGACGTTCGCCGCCAATTCGAGGCCGACGTCCGTAAGCTTGAAACTGAGGCGAATGAACTCGAGTTGAAACAGCAGTGGAAACTAGACGCCCTCGAAGAACGTGGACTCGTCTACGACCTGCTCCCGGTATTATCGATCCCGCTCGACGAGGCGAAAGAAGAGTTCAAGTTGCTCGTCCGTCAAATCGAGGAGATCGGACCTGTCAACTTGAGTGCGATCGAAGAGTTTGAACTCGTCAATGAACGGTTCACGTTCTTGTCTGAACAGCGAGACGATCTCGTCAATGCGAAACAGGACCTGTACGACGTCATCTCCGAAATGGACCGAGAAGTGACACGGTTGTTCAACGAGACGTATGCGACCGTCCGCACGCATTTCAAACAGACGTTCAAAGAACTGTTCGGAGGCGGCGAGGCCGACCTTAAACTCGTCGATGCGACCGATTTATTAAACACAGGGATCGACATCGTCGCCAAACCGCCCGGCAAAAAGTTACAGACGTTAAGTCTGTTGTCTGGTGGCGAACGGGCACTGACCGCGATCGCGCTCTTATTTGCGATTTTAAAGACGCGCCCTGTCCCGTTCTGCGTGCTCGACGAGGTCGAAGCAGCGCTCGACGAGGCGAACGTCCACCGGTTCGGTGAATACGTCCGCACGTTGTCGATCGATACACAGTTCGTCATCATCACCCACCGTAAAGGGACGATGGAGGCGGCCGACACGCTCTATGGCGTGACGATGCAACAAAACGGTGTCTCGGAGGTACTTTCGGTCGAATTATCAGAAGCGAAACGTGTCGTCGAGACAGATGAAGAGATGGAGGAATTGACTTGAGTTTTTTTAAAAAATTAAAAGATAAATTGACGACCTCGACACAAGAGGTGTCGCAAAAGTTTACAGACGGGTTGACGAAAACACGTGACGGGTTCGCGAGCGCCGTCAACGACCTCGTCTATCGGTTCCGTGAAGTCGATGAGGACTTCTTCGATGAACTTGAAGATTTGCTCATCCAGGCGGACGTCGGCGTCACGACGACGATGGACCTCGTCGAAGATTTAAAAGAAGAAGTGAAGCGTCGCAATTTGAAAGACCCGGCCGCCGTCCGCGACGCCCTCGTCGAAGTCGTGGCGAAACGTCTACAAGAAGACGAGTCAGACCGCGAGTTGAACATGCAGGACGGGTTGACGGTCATCTTGTTCGTCGGTGTGAACGGTGTCGGCAAGACGACGACAATCGGAAAACTCGCCCATCAGTTGAAAGCAGAAGGTCGTTCGGTCATGCTTGCGGCGGGAGATACGTTCCGGGCCGGCGCGATCGACCAGCTGCAAGTATGGGGTGAACGTGCCGGTGTCCCCGTCATTCGCCAAGCGGAAGGGTCAGATCCGGCCGCGGTCGTGTTTGATGCTGTCCAAGCCGCGAAGTCACGCGGTGTCGACGTCTTGATTTGCGATACGGCAGGACGACTCCAAAACAAGGTCAACTTGATGAAAGAGCTCGAGAAAGTGAAACGGGTCATCGAACGCGAAGTGCCAAACGGTCCGCACGAAGTCTTGCTCGCGTTAGACGCGACGACGGGACAGAACGCGATGCTTCAAGCGAAGGCGTTTCAGGAAGCGACGAACGTGAGCGGGATCGTGCTTACGAAGTTAGACGGGACGGCCAAAGGCGGCATCGTCCTCGCGATCAGAAACGAGCTCGATATTCCGGTCAAATACGTCGGTCTCGGTGAAAAAATTGATGATTTACAGGCGTTCGACCCAGAGCAGTTCGTCCTCGGACTATTCGGTGACGTATTTGAAGAAAAAAACCAGACAAACGATGACCTCGCCTAACTTTCACTGTTAAGAAAAAAACTTGACAAGACGTTAGGACGGCTGTACTATTGTTAGTTGTAAAGGGATTTCACTTAACATGTGGAGGTGAGAGGTATGTCGCTCGAAAAGACGAATCGAATGAACTACTTATTCGATTTTTATCAAGCGCTTCTCACGCCGAAACAGCGCAACTACATGTCTCTTTATTACCTAGATGACTACTCGCTCGGAGAGATTGCGGAAGAGTTTGAAGTCAGCCGTCAAGCGGTCTACGATAACATAAAGCGTACCGAAGCAATGCTTGAGCAGTATGAAGAAAAGCTGGAGCTGTTCGAGAAATTCGAGCAACGGCAACTGCTTCTCCAAACGCTCAGACGTCAAGTCGAGCAAATGCCCGACGTGACGGAGACGGTTTCGGCGCTTGAGAATTTAGAGTAGGGGGCTGAAGCATGGCATTTGAAGGATTATCAGAACGGTTGCAATCGACATTGGCGAAAATGCGGGGGAAAGGTAAGATTTCCGAAGCAGACGTCAAAGAGATGATGAGAGAAGTTCGTCTCGCGCTCCTTGAGGCCGACGTTAACTTCAAAGTGGTCAAACAGTTCGTCAACGACGTGAAAGAACGGTCAATCGGCCAAGACGTCATGAAATCGTTGACACCTGGACAACAAGTCGTCAAGATCGTTCATGAAGAATTAACGACCTTGATGGGAAGTGACGTCGTCCCGATCACCTTTAGTTCAAAACCACCGACAGTCGTCATGATGGTCGGATTACAAGGTGCGGGTAAGACGACGACGACCGGAAAGCTCGCGAACTTGATTCGCAAAAAGCATAACCGGAGTCCGCTTCTCGTCGCTGCTGATATTTATCGGCCGGCGGCCATCAAACAGCTCGAGACTCTCGGCAAGCAACTCGATTTACCGGTGTTCTCACTTGGCGATCAAGTGACGCCGGAAGAAATCGTCACAAAAGCGCTCGAGCACGCCAAAGTTAATCATCACGATTTCGTGTTGATAGATACGGCCGGTCGTCTTCATATCGACGAGACGCTCATGGGCGAACTCGAAAATGTGAAAACGATCGCCAAACCGAATGAAATCTTCCTCGTCGTCGATGCGATGACGGGTCAAGATGCGGTCAACGTGGCCGATCGCTTTAATGATTTGCTCGGAATTACCGGCGTCGTGTTGACAAAACTCGACGGTGATACACGTGGTGGGGCAGCCCTTTCAATCAAGGCAGTCACGGGAGCGCCGATTAAGTTCGTCGGTCTCGGTGAAAAGTTGGATGCCCTCGAACCTTTCTATCCGGAGCGCATGGCGTCACGGATCCTTGGAATGGGTGACGTGCTCACGCTTATCGAAAAAGCGGAGTCACAAATGGACCAAGATGCCGCGAAAGAGCTTGAAAGCAAAATTCGTGATGCATCGTTCACGTTCGATGATTTTATCGAGCAATTGGGTCAAGTGAAAAACATGGGCCCAATTGATGAATTACTCTCGATGTTACCTGGTGCAGGTAAGATGAAAGGGTTGAAGAACGTCCAAATCGACGAGAAGCAACTCGATCATGTCGAGGCAATCATCCGGTCGATGACGAAGCATGAGCGCACGAATCCTGAAGTGCTCAACGCCAGTCGTCGCAAGCGGATCGCAAAAGGGAGCGGTCGTTCCATCCAGGAAGTGAACCGTCTCATCAAACAGTTCGATGACATGAAGAAGCTCATGAAGCAGATGTCAGGACAAATGAAAGGGAAGAAAAAAGGTCTCGGCCTTCCATTCTTCTAAGAAAACTTTTGTCAGTCAGGCAAAAAAGCAGTATACTATTAAAGTTGTCAATTCTTAAACACATAATGGAGGTATATTACCATGGCAGTTAAAATTCGTCTCAAGCGCATGGGCGCAAATAAATCACCTTTTTACCGGATCGTTGTAGCAGATTCACGTTCACCACGTGATGGCCGTTTCATCGAACAACTCGGTCACTACAACCCGGTTGCAAAACCAGAAGCAGAAGTTCGCATCAACGAAGAACTCGCGCTCAAATGGTTGGCAGACGGCGCGAAGCCATCTGACACAGTCCGCAACTTGTTCTCTAAAGCAGGGATCATGGAGAAATTCCACAACGCGAAAAACGCGAAGTAACCCTGTGGCCGACCTTTTATGAGGTCGGCCTATTTTTTTGAGGAGGTTTTATGATGGATTGGTTAAACGTAGGCAAAATCGCCAACACGCACGGTTTAAAAGGGGAATTGAAGTTGCTCGCCGCGACTGATTTTCCAGAAGAACGCTTTAAAATTGGTGAAACGCTCTACCTTGACGTCGACGGGAAGAAGATGCCGCTCGAAGTGACGACGTATCGTCCGCACAAACAGTTCCATCTCGTCACGTTCAAAGGGCTAGACAACATCAATCTCGTCGAGAAGTACAAAGGGATGTCGCTCTACGTCCATGCCGGAAACGTCCACGAGCTTCCGGAGCATGAATTTTACTACCACGAGATCATCGGATGCGAGGCCGTCGTCGACGGAGAAGTGATCGGTGTCGTCGAGGACATCTTTGAGACCAATGGCGCGAACGACGTCTGGGTCATCAAGCGCCCCGGCAAGACGGATGCGCTCATCCCGTACATTGAGTCGGTCGTCAAAGACATCGACGTCGAAGCGAAACGTGTCATCATCACGCCGATCCCTGGAATGATCGACGATGAAAATTGATGTCTTGACCTTGTTCCCGGAAATGTTCGCCCCGCTCGATCATTCGATCGTCGGGCGTGCCCGGACACTCGGCCAAGTCGAAGTGAAGTTCACGAACTTCCGTGACTTCTCGACGAACAAACATCATAAAGTCGATGATGCTCCGTATGGAGGCGGCGCCGGGATGCTACTCACGCCGCAGCCGCTATTTGATGCGTTCGATTCGCTCGCAAAATCGAAGCCGCGCGTCATCGTGACGACGCCGACGGGGCGACCGTTCACTCAACGTGTCGCCGAAGAGTGGGCGAACGAAGAGCACTTGATTTTCTTATGCGGCCATTACGAAGGATTCGACCAACGGATCCACGACGAACTCGCGACAGACGAAGTGTCGATCGGAGACTTCGTGATGACGGGTGGGGAACTCGCGGCGATGGTCATGATCGACGCGACGGTCCGCCTCATCCCGGAAGTGCTCGGCGATCAAGCGAGCCACGAGGACGACTCGTTTTCGACCGGGCTGCTCGAGTATCCGCATTATACGAGACCGGCTGACTTCCGCGGCCTCAAAGTTCCGGACGTCCTGTTGTCGGGCAATCACGCCAAAATCGAGTCGTGGCGCCGCGAGCGTTCGCTCGAACGAACGTTCAGGCGTCGACCGGAACTGTTAGACCAAATCGATCTGTCGCCGGCCGATAAAAACTTCATCGAATCGTTGCGCGATTCATAAAATTATGCTATGTTTGAGCATGTGGGTTAGCCCCACCGATTACCGATGTTCCGCTATTGGATGCCGAGGCAAACGAAGATATGAACATTGAAGAAAAAGGAGATCAATTCATGAACGCACAAAAACTGTTCCGTGAAATCACAGAAGAACAATTCAAATCGGACGTCCCTGCTTTCCGTCCTGGTGACACAGTCCGTGTCCACGTTAAAGTCGTAGAGGGAACGCGTGAGCGTATCCAGATTTTCGAAGGCGTAGTCATCAAGCGTAAAGGTGGCGGCATCAGCGAAACATTCACAGTCCGTAAGATTTCTTACGGCGTAGGTGTTGAGCGTGCATTCCCGCTTCACTCACCGCGTGTCGCGCAAATCGAAGTCGTTCGTTACGGTAAAGTTCGCCGTGCGAAACTTTACTACCTCCGCAACCTTCGCGGTAAAGCAGCACGTATTAAAGAAATCCGTCGTTAAGATGGGGAAAGCTTGTCGCTTGCGACAAGCTTCTTTTTTTCTAGTACAATAAGTTCAAACGGACAGAGGAGTGAGGCAATTTGAAAGAAGTGTTCAGTTGGCTTAAAGCAATCGTAGTGGCGCTCGTCATCGCGTTCGTGATCCGGACGTTCATCTTTGTACCTGTCATCGTCGAAGGTGAGTCGATGATGCCGACGCTCCAAAACGCCGATCGAATGATCGTCAGCAAAATCTCTAACTACGTCGGTGAACTCGACCGGGGCGATATTATCGTCTTTCATGCGACTGAATCAAAGGACTATATTAAACGCGTCATCGCCATTCCTGGCGATACGCTTGAATATCGGGACGATACGCTCTACTTGAACGGAGAAGCAGTCGAAGAACCGTATTTAGAGGATTTTCAAGCCCAAATGAACGGCTTTCCTCTAACCGAGAACTTTACGCTCGAACAAGTGACAGGTGAAGCGGTCGTACCGGAAGGCTCATACTTCGTTATGGGAGATAACCGACAAAACTCGAAAGACAGCCGTGAAATCGGCTTTGTCTCGAAAGAAAGCGTCGTCGGCAAAACGAACTTTGTGTTCTGGCCGATGGGTGACTTCGGGACGGTAGAAGAATAGGGTGGTGTTTTTTTGGCAATTCAATGGTTCCCTGGCCACATGGCCAAGGCGCGAAGACAAGTAACAGAAAAGTTAAAACTGATTGACGTCGTCATCGAACTCGTCGATGCACGTGTTCCGCAATCGAGCCGAAATCCGATGGTCGATGAGATCACGGCGGGTAAACCGCGGCTGATCGTGTTGAACAAGGCTGACATGGCCGATCAAGCCGTCACCGACGCCTGGATGCGCGCCCTGAAGCGTGACGACATCGAAGTCGTCGCCGTCGATGCGAAGCATAGCAAAGGCTTAAAGCAGCTCATGACGGGCGCAGAGAAGCTCATGAAAGACAAGCACGACCGCATGCGTGAGAAAGGCCGTAATCCTGGCCCGATCCGTGCCCTCATCATCGGCATCCCGAACGTCGGGAAGTCGACACTGATCAACCGGCTCGCCGGACGCAACATCGCCATCACCGGGGACCGTCCTGGTGTGACGAAACGGCAGCAATGGATCAAGATGAAAGGAGGCGAGATGGAACTGCTCGACACGCCTGGTATTCTGTGGCCGAAGTTCGAGGACCAGATGGTCGGATATCGCTTAGCTGCTACGGGTGCGATCAAGGACGACATTTTAAACCTTGATGACATCGCGATGTATGCAGCGCGTGAACTGCGCGCCCGTTACCCGGAACAGTTGAAAGAGCGGTTTAAACTCGACGACTTGCCGGAAGACGCGGTCGAACTGCTCGAGTTGATCGGGAAAAAACGTGGCCTTCTCAGCGGCGGCTATGTCGATTTCGAAAAAGCGAGCGAACTATTATTGAATGAGCTTCGTCATGAGAAGATCGGACGTGTCTCGCTTGAGACGCCGGCAGATCATAATATGGCGTGAAGTCCTGTGAAAACAGGGCTTTTTTGGATAGGAGGCAGATCGTGACGATTCAAGAGATTAAACAACGGCTAAAAACCGTCCGATATGAAGAGTGGGACGATGTCCGGGCCGAACTGAAGGATGACCCGCGCGCGGGCGTCCAGGCGCTCCTGGAGCAACGTCAGAGACGGTTTGACGCAGAGCGGGACGAGCGGGACGATTATACACGCCGCCTGCAGTATGAGGCCGAGCTGAAACAGCAAGGCTTCAAGTTGGTCGCTGGCATCGACGAGGTCGGGCGGGGACCGCTCGCGGGTCCTGTCGTCGCGGCGGCCGTCGTCTTGCCGGACGATTTTTACAGCCCGGGACTGAACGATTCAAAGAAGATGACGAAAGCGGCACGGGAACGAGCATATGCAACGATTCTCGACGAGGCATTCGTCGGGGTCGGAATCGTCGACGCGGAAGTGATCGATCAAATCAATATTTATGAAGCGACGAAGCTCGCGATGACCGAGGCGGTCCGACAGCTTGACGGGGCCGACGCGCTCTTGATTGACGCGATGACACTCGAGCTCGATTTGCCGCAGACGTCGCTCATCAAAGGGGACGAGTTGAGCGTCTCGATCGCGGCGGCGAGCGTCGTCGCCAAAGTCGTCCGCGACAAGATGATGGAAGAGTTCGCCGCGACGTATCCGGGATACGGTTTCGAACGCAACGCCGGCTACGGGACGGAACTTCATTTGAACGCGTTGAACGAGCGCGGCATCACACCGATTCATCGCAAGTCGTTCGCACCGATTAAACATATGATATGAAAGGGGGAGCCCGATGCGGATCGATCACCAAGGCGTCCTGCCGTTCAAAGTCACTGAACAGACGTCGCGTCAGCTGCTCGTCGGCAACACGGTCGTCGGCAGGGTACTCCAGCTCTTGCCCGGGAACGAAGCGGTCATGCAACTGCCGCAAGGACTGTTCCGGGTCGGGGTGAACGCAGACGTTAAAGAGAACGTCACGTACAAGATGGTCGTCACCGAGCTCGAGCCGAAACTCGTCCTGAAAGTGATGCCGCCTACGGCGGAACCGGCCCAGGCCGGGAAGACACCGGTGACGTTACTCTTAGAACAACTCGGCCGCTTCTCAAAAGAGGCCATCCAGACACCGGAATCCGTCAAAGCGATGGGACGGCAACTGCTCGAGAGCGGGGCCGGAAGTGACGTCAAACAGCTCGTCGGGGAACTGTTCAAGGCGAAAGGCGACCCGAAGTTTGAACAGTTCGTGCGGGCCCAAGAGACGTTCAACGCGGTCCAGACGCCGCCGTTCGTCGTCCAAGCATTTCACATACCGCAATTAGGACCGTTCGAACAAGTCAGGTTCCGGCTTGAAGCCCCGAAAAGCGAGATGATCGACGCAGACCATGCCCGTATCGTCTTATTTCTAGAAACGCCTCGCTTCGGCGAGACGGGCATCGACCTGCTCGTTCAAAAGCGGCACGTCACCGTGAAAGTATTCAACGAACAACACGACTTGTCCCCGTTCATCAAAGCGTACGAGCTGCTGCTCGGCAGTGCGCTCAAAGCGAACGGCTATGAACTGTCCCGATTCTCGTTCGAAGTGAGACAAGAATCGCTCCCCGAGACGTTCGCCCCGTTAGGAAAGGTGGATTTTCATGTATGATGGACCGTAAAAAAGCAATCGCCTTGTCTTACGAACAATCGATGGAATCTCCGCGCGTCGTCGCGAAGGGCGGCGGTCTCGTAGCCGAACGGATGCTCGCTCTCGCACAAGAGAACGGTATCCCGATCCATGAAGACCCGGCGCTGTTGTCACTCCTGTCGGCGTTACAGATCGAAGAGCATATTCCGGACGACCTGTATCAAGTGATCGCCGAGCTTTTTGTGTTTCTCTATCAGATGGAACAAGGTAAAATCGAAAATGTCTAGGGGTAGATGTGAAAAAAAGATGAAAACTTAAAGCAAGAACGATAGACAGCGCTTTCAGTTTTTCGTTACAATAGATATGCCGATATTAAAGGGGACTAAGGGGGAAACTAAATGAATATCCATGAGTATCAGGCGAAAGAATTGCTTAGAACGTTTGGAGTGGCCGTACCTACGGGCTATCCGGCTTTCACGGTAGAAGAAGCAGTTGCAGCAGCCGCCAAGCTAGACGGTGAATTGAAAGTAGTCAAAGCACAGATCCACGCAGGTGGCCGCGGGAAAGCCGGTGGCGTCAAACTTGCCAGAACGGATGAAGAAGTAAAGCAGTACGCGACAGAGATTCTCGGTAAGACGCTCGTCACGCACCAGACTGGACCTGAAGGAAAAGTCGTGCAGCGCCTCTATATCGAAGAAGGTTCTGCCATCGATCAAGAATTTTACTTAGGACTTGTGCTTGACCGTTCGATCGGCCGAATTGTCATCATGGGTTCATCTGAAGGCGGTATGGACATCGAAGAAGTCGCTGAACATACTCCTGAAAAGATTCATAAAGAAATCGTCGACCCGGTCGTCGGACTCCGTCCGTTCCAGGCGCGCCGTCTTGCTTTCAAGATGGAAGTGCCGACTAAACTCGTCAACAAGTTTAGCGACATGGTCATGAAGCTTTATAAAGTGTACGTCGAGACGGACTGCACGATTGCGGAGATCAACCCGCTCGTCACGACGAAAGACGGTAACGTCGTCGCGCTCGATGCGAAATTGAACTTTGACAGCAACGCGCTTTATCGTCATACCGACATCGTCGATCTTCGTGACACGACGGAAGAAGATCCGCGTGAAGTCGAGGCGTCGAAACACGACCTTAGCTATATCGCCCTTGACGGCAATATCGGCTGTCTCGTAAACGGTGCCGGCCTCGCCATGGCGACGATGGATATCATCAAGCACTACGGCGCCGAACCCGCTAACTTCCTCGATGTAGGCGGCGGTGCGACAAAAGAAAAAGTCACAGAAGCGTTCAAATTGATTTTGTCGGATGACCAAGTCAAAGGAATCTTCGTCAACATCTTCGGTGGCATCATGAAGTGTGACATCATCGCCGAAGGAATCGTCGCGGCGACAAAAGAAATCGGACTCGACTTGCCACTCGTCGTCCGCTTAGAAGGAACAAACGTGGATGCGGGAAGACGCATTCTCGATGAATCTGGACTTGCGATCACTTCTGCGACCTCGATGGATGATGGGGCAGAAAAAATCGCGGCACTCGTTCGATAAGGGGGAAACGACATGAGTATTTGGGTGAATCAAGATACAAAAGTGATCATTCAAGGGATCACGGGGAAACAAGGTATGTTCCACGGCGAACAGATGCTAGCGTATAACACGAAACTGGTCGGCGGGGTCACACCTGGTAAAGGTGGTACGACCGTACTCGACAACGTACCTGTGTTTAACACTGTCTCTGACGCGGTCGAGGCGACCGGTGCGAACGCATCGATTATCTACGTGCCACCAGCTTTCGCGGCCGACTCGATCATGGAAGCGGCTGATAGCGGCATTGAACTCATCATCTGCATCACGGAAGGGATTCCTGTCATCGACATGATCCAAGTGAGCCGCTATCTCGAAGACAAACCGGCCCGTTTGATCGGACCGAACTGCCCAGGGATCATCACGCCGGGTGAGGCGAAACTTGGTATCATGCCAGGCTACATCCACACGAAAGGCCATGTCGGCATCGTCTCACGTTCAGGGACGCTCACGTATGAAGCGGTCCATCAGTTGACGACGGCCGGAATCGGCCAATCGACTGCGGTCGGGATCGGTGGGGACCCGGTCAACGGGACGAACTTCATCGACACGCTCCAAGCGTTCAACGAAGATGAAGACACGCTTGCGGTCATCATGATCGGCGAGATCGGTGGGACGGCTGAAGAAGAAGCCGCTGAATGGGTCAAGGCGAACATGACGAAACCGGTCATCGGTTTCATCGGTGGTCAGACGGCTCCTGAAGGCAAACGGATGGGCCACGCTGGAGCGATCATCTCAGGCGGAAAAGGAACGGCCGCTGAAAAAATCAAGACGTTAAACGCAAACGGGATCGAAGTCGCCGAGACACCTGCTGTCATCGGTGAGACACTCATCCGTGTGCTTAAAAATGAAGGTCTGTATGATGCTTGTGTCACGGGACAACCGACGACGTAAGACCAATCGGAATGAGGGGTGCGCGCATCCCTCATTTTTTTAAAGGAGATTGTGATGAATCAAACAATAGCTCGTTTTGCGGCAGAACGTTTGCCGGTCGAGTTCGTCCATCATTACTTATCAAATCCGGGGCTGACGGAACGGAATTCGTTCCATCCGAACGTATGGAAAAAAGCGAATCGGGCGTTCCGTTCAACGGTCACGTATGACCGTTTTTTGACGTGGGAGGACGAATTGTTCCCACGAATGCTATTACATATCCCCAACCCTCCGTACTGTTTGTTTTATCAGGGCGATTTAGAGGTACTACAAGAACAAACGACCGCTTTGGTCGGGAGTCGTGAATTGAATCGGATCAGTCGACCGCTCGTTGAATATTTACACCCTTTAATAGAAGAAACTGTATCGATTTCAGGCGGTGCGCTCGGTATTGACGGACTCGTTCATGAGTTGGCAGTCAGGCGGAACCGACCGACGATTGCGGTCCTCGGTTCCGGCTTTTCGCACATGTATCCACATGTTCATCACCAACTGTTCGACCAGATCTCGAAACAAGGATTGCTCCTCAGTGAATATACTCCGGAAACACCTGTCAAAAAATTTCAATTTTTAGAACGAAATCGAATTGTCAGTGGATTAGGCGACCGGCTCGTCGTCGTCCAAGCGAGACGAAAGAGCGGGACGATGAATACGGTGAGTCATGCGCTCGAGCAAGGCAAGACGGTGTTTGCGGTGCCGGGAAGTCCGCTCGATCCGTTAGCGGAAGGACCGAATAAATTGATTGAAGAAGGAGCGATTCCTTTGACGAATCCCGACCAAATTTTGAATGGTGCGATGATTGCACGTTGACAAACGGTCGGTAACATGAATATTATGGTAGGGATTTAAATGACCTCCAAAAGGGGAGCAGATGTATGGCAAAATATTTGGTGATCGTCGAATCACCTGCGAAAGCAAAGACAATTAAACGTTATTTAGGATCAAACTACACGGTCAAAGCGTCCATGGGTCACGTCATCGATTTACCGAAAAGTCAACTCGGTGTCGACGTTGAACATGACTTTGAACCGAAGTACATCACGATCCGTGGAAAAGGCCCAGTGTTAAAAGAACTGAAGACGGCCGCTAAAAAAGCGACGAAAATTTTTCTCGCGGCTGACCCGGATCGCGAAGGGGAAGCAATCGCCTGGCACTTAGCCCGTGCCCTCGGCGTCGATGAAACGACAGAATGTCGTGTCGTCTTCAACGAGATCACAAAAGATGCGATTAAAGAATCATTTAAACATCCACGCAAGATCAATCACGATCTCGTCGACGCCCAACAGGCGCGACGGATTCTCGACCGTCTTGTCGGATACGGGATGAGCCCGTTGCTATGGAAGAAAGTCAAAAAAGGTTTGTCAGCCGGTCGTGTTCAATCCGTCGCTGTCAAAATGATCATCGACCGCGAACGTGAAATCAACGCCTTTGACCCTGAAGAGTACTGGACGATTAAACTGATGCTCAACCATGAGGGTGAGACGTTTGAGACATCGTTCTACGGAAAAGACGGGAAAAAGATGGAGTTGAAGACGGAAGCGGATGCCGACGCCGTCCTCAAGACGATCGATGAGTCATTCAAAGTCATCGATGTCACGAAGAAAGAGCGGAAGCGTAACGCATCATTACCGTTCACGACAAGTTCACTCCAACAAGATGCGGCCCGGAAACTGAACTTCCGCGCCAAGAAGACGATGATGCTCGCCCAGCAGCTTTACGAAGGAATCGACCTTGGTAAGAAGGAAGGGACTGTCGGGTTGATCACGTATATGCGTACCGACTCGACACGAATTTCTGACTTGGCGAAAGACGAAGCGAAATCGTATATCGAATCGACGTTTGGTCCAGAGTACGTCGCCTCTCAAAAGCAGAAAGAGAAAAAAGCGGCGAACGCACAGGATGCCCACGAGGCAATCCGGCCGACGTCGGCGTTACGTGACCCGGCTTCGATGAAGGCGTACTTGTCACGGGATCAACTCCGATTGTATAAACTCATCTGGGAACGGTTGGTCGCGAGTCAAATGGCGCCAGCAATTCTTGATACGGTGAAAATCGACGTCGAATCGAACGGCATGATTTTCCGTGCCAACGGATCGACCGTCAAATTCCCAGGTTTCATGAAAGTGTATATCGAGTCAAAAGACGATGATATCGAAGACACGAACTTAGAGCGGGAAGGATTGCTTCCGCCGCTTGAAGTCGACGACATGGTCGCATTCGAGACGGTCGAGCCGAAGCAACACTTCACCCAGCCACCACCGCGTTACAGTGAAGCGAGACTCGTCCGAGCGATGGAAGAGCTCGGCATCGGTCGTCCGTCGACTTACGCGCCGACACTCGACACGATCCAAAAGCGCGGTTACGTCGTGCTTGAAGAGAAAAAATTCATTCCGACCGAGCTCGGAGAACTTGTCATCGAGATGATCGATGAGTACTTTAACGACTTCATCACGGTACAGTTCACAGCCGACATGGAGACGCTTCTTGATTCGATCGCCAATGAAGAAGTCGAGTGGACGGAAGTCGTTGCCCCGATTTACCGGTCATTCGAGAAACGTTTGAAACGGGCCGAATCCGAAATTGAGAAGATCGAAGTGAAAGACGAGCCAGCCGGTATCGATTGTGAGATCTGCGGTTCGCCGATGGTCATCAAGATGGGACGGTACGGTAAGTTCATGGCTTGTTCTGGATTCCCGAACTGTACGAACACGAAGCCGGTTCAAGTCGAAATCGGCGTCCCGTGCCCGAACTGTAAAGACGGACAAGTCGTCGAGCGCCGCAGTAAGAAAGGTCGCCTGTTCTATGGCTGCTCGAACTATCCAGACTGTGAGTTCGTCTCATGGGACAAACCGGTCGCGAAACCGTGTCCTGAATGCGGTAAGTTGATGGTTGAGAAAAAGATTAAAGATGGCGTCAAATATCAATGCACGAACTGTACCCATACCGAGGTACATCAGTTAGAGGAGGATTAACCTTGCAGCAACGTGTAACTGTGATCGGAGCGGGCCTCGCCGGCTCCGAGGCGGCTTGGCAACTCGCAAAACGCGGGATTCAAGTCGATTTGTATGAAATGAGACCAGTCCGACAGACGCCGGCGCACCATACGGATCAGTTTGCTGAACTGGTCTGCTCGAACTCGCTTCGGGCGAACGGACTTCAAAATGCGGTCGGTGTGTTAAAAGAAGAGATGCGCACACTCGACTCGCTCATCTTGAAAGCGGCGGATACGGCAAGCGTTCCGGCCGGTGGCGCTCTCGCCGTCGACCGTCACGACTTCGCCGGCTTCGTCACCGACACGCTCAAGAATCATCCGCTCGTGACGGTACACAACGAAGAGATTAAACAGATTCCGGACGGGATCGTCATCATGGCGACGGGACCGCTCACGTCTCCTGACTTGTCTGCTTCATTGAAAGCTTTCACCGGTGAAGATTATTTATACTTCTACGATGCGGCCGCTCCGATATTAGACGGAGAGACGATCGACCGAGAGAAGGTCTACTTGAAGTCACGTTATGACAAAGGCGAGGCGGCTTATCTCAACTGTCCGATGACGGAAGAAGAGTTTAATCTGTTTTACGAAGAACTCGTCAAAGCCGAAGTCGTACCGCTCAAAGAGTTTGAGAAAGAGATTTACTTCGAAGGCTGCATGCCGTTTGAAGTGATCGCTCAACGCGGGAAGAAGACGCTCTTGTTCGGACCGATGAAACCGGTCGGACTCGAAGACCCGAAAACGGGTAAACGTCCGTTTGCGGTCGTCCAACTCCGCCAAGACAATTCGGCCGGAACGCTCTATAACTTGGTCGGGTTCCAAACCCACCTCAAGTGGGGCGAGCAAAAACGGATCATTCAATTGATCCCAGGTCTCGAGAATGCGGAGATCGTCCGTTACGGTGTCATGCACCGGAACACGTTCATCAATTCACCGAGCTTGTTGAAACCGACGTATCAGGCCCGTACTCGCGATACGCTATTTTTCGCCGGTCAGATGACCGGTGTCGAAGGCTACGTCGAGTCAGCCGCGTCAGGACTACTCGCCGGAATCAACGCGGCGAAGATGGTTGCCGGTGAAGAGCTGCTCGTCCTCCCGCGCGAGACGATGCTCGGTTCGATGGCGCATTACATCACGACGACAGACGGGAAGCACTTCCAACCGATGAATGCAAACTTCGGTCTCGTGCCGTCGCTCGAAGATGCGCCGAAGAAGATGAAAAAGCAAGAACGCTATGAGCGCTATGCGAATCGTGCCCTTGAGACGATTCAGCAATATAAAGAGATTTAAGGGAAAGGAGCCAATTTTTGGTTCCTTTTTTTGTGAATTTAAATTTCAATTGTGTAATTTGTGCAATACTTTGAAAATTTTCAGATTATTGAAGGGGTTTCTATTGTCACCTCTGATTCTGTATGCTATGCTAATTTCGATTTGACGGGAACATGCGTTTTTAAGCTGAAAGCAAGGGGGCGAGAGGATGGGATTCGCTGAGGATCAACAATCATTTTTACGTTATTGCCAAGTCGAACGAAGACTGTCGCCTCATACGAAACGCTCTTACGAACAAACACTCGAACAGTACGCCGCTTATTGCCAATCGACACATCAAGAGCCATTTGATGTGCAGTCGGCGCGGCGTTATTTATATGTCCTTTACGAGAATGAAGCGGCGACGACGACCGTTTCCCAAAAAATCTCCTGCCTCAAACAGTTCGGGAAATTTGTGGCTCGAGAAACCGGGAGTGAACCGCTGTTTCATGACTTGACGTCGCCGAAACGTCGCAAGACGCTGCCGACGTTTGCCGTACCGAGCGAGGTCGAACACCTGCTCATGACGGCAAACGGCCAAGACGACCCGTTCTTGCGGGCACGTGATGTCGCGCTTGTCGAAGTGTTGTACGGGACCGGGATGCGTGTCGCCGAACTTTGTGGCATGGACATATCGTCATATGATGCGGCGCTCTCATTCGTTCATGTCATCGGGAAAGGCAAGAAAGAACGTTACATCCCGCTCGGGCAATTTGCCGTCGAAGCGTTGGAGCATTACCTTGAGGTAAGGCAAAACTGCGCCGCGGCACACGAAACGGCATTATTCGTTAGTCAAAAAGGGAATCGAGTGACAACAGACCAAATTCGTTACGTGATGAAGCGACTCCGGAAACTCGGTGGACTTCAAAAACCGTTAACACCTCATTCGTTACGTCATAGTTTTGCGACCGACCTGCTCGAACGCGGGGCCGATTTACGTGCCGTCCAAGAGTTGCTCGGACATGAGTCACTATCGACGACCGGTCGTTACACACACGTATCGACTGAACGCCTGCGAGCGGTCTATCAAGCCACACATCCGAGAAAGTAGGGGGTCATTCTATGTTTCATGCAACAACTATTTTCGCAGTCCGGCACGACGGAAAATGTGCGATGAGCGGAGATGGGCAAGTCACGTTTGGCAACGCCGTCATCATGAAAAACAAGGCTAAAAAAGTGAGACGGTTATACGGCGGGAAAGTCGTGGCCGGTTTTGCCGGTAGCGTGGCCGATGCGTTCACGTTATTTGAAAAGTTTGAATCAAAACTCGAGATGTATAACGGGAACTTACCGCGAGCGGCAGTCGAACTCGCCAAAGAGTGGCGCGGCGACAAGATGCTTCGTCAGCTCGAGGCGCTTCTCATCGTCATGGACGCAGGACATCTCTTACTCGTGTCCGGGAGCGGCGAAGTGATCGAACCGGACGATGGCATCCTTGCGATCGGTTCAGGTGGGAATTATGCGCTAGCAGCGGGACGCGCTCTCGTACGTCACTCACCGGAGAAAACAGCCGAACAGATTGCTCGCGCCGCCCTAGAGATTGCCGGTGAATTATGCGTCTATACGAACGACCAAGTTATCGTAGAAACGATCGGAGGCGATACAGAATGAAACGTGAATTGACACCACGTCAAATCGTAGCTGAGCTAGACCGGTTCGTCATCGGGCAAAAAGATGCCAAACGTGCGGTCGCGATTGCACTGCGCAACCGTTACCGTCGCCAGAAGCTAAGTGCTGACTTACGCGACGAAGTCACACCGAAGAACATTTTAATGATCGGTCCGACCGGTGTCGGGAAGACGGAGATCGCGAGACGTCTTGCCAAGCTCGTCGGTGCCCCGTTCGTGAAAGTCGAAGCGACAAAATTCACTGAAGTCGGATACGTCGGACGGGACGTCGAATCGATGGTCCGAGACCTTGTTGAAGACTCGGTGCGCCTCGTGAAGGAAGAAAAGAAAGAAGACGTGAAGGAACCAGCGGAAGCCGCTGCGACCGAACGTATTCTCGATGCACTGCAAGGTAAGGCTAAAGTTGAGCCGACAGCCGCAAACCCGTTCGAAGCGCTGTTTGGCGGTCAAGGACAGAAGACGCAAGAACCGACGGACGATCAATCGACTGATCGGTCTCAATTACGTAAGTTGCTTGAACTCGGCGAACTCGAAGAGCGATTGATCGAAGTCAACCTTGAAGAGAAACAGACAGTTGATTTGTTTCAAGGACAAGGGATGGAAGGCTTATCGAATCTTCAAGACATGCTCGGCCAAATCGTCCCGAAAAAGCGGAAGAAGCGGAAGCTCCCGGTTCGAGAGGCTCGCCCGCTCATCGTTGCCGAAGAGGCGGAAAGTTTGCTCGACATGAATGAAGTACATGACGAGGCGGTACGACGCAGCGAACAGATGGGCATCATCTTCGTCGATGAGATCGATAAAATCGCGACGAAGTCACAAGACCATGCTGGCGTCTCTCGTGAAGGTGTGCAGCGAGACATCTTGCCGATTGTCGAAGGCTCGACCGTCGTCACAAAATATGGTCCCGTCAAAACGGATCACGTGTTATTCATCGCGGCAGGTGCTTTCCATATGGCGAAGCCGTCAGATCTGATTCCTGAACTGCAAGGTCGTTTCCCGATCCGTGTCGAGTTGAGTAGCCTGACCGAGGAAGATTTCGTCAAAATTCTGACGGAGCCGTCACAAGCGCTCATCAAGCAGTACAAGGCCCTTCTCGAGTCAGAGGAGATCAGCGTCGAATTTACCCACTCGGCCATTGAAGAGATCGCTAAGATCGCAACGCACGTCAACCGAGAAACTGATGATATCGGAGCGCGCCGTCTCTATACGATCATGGAGCGCGTGCTCGAGGACTTATCGTTTGAGGCGGCCGACATGCCACAAACACACGTCGAGATCACACCGGCGTATGTGAAAGAAAAAGTCGGCTCGATCGCGGAAGATCGAGACCTTAGTCAATTTATTTTATAAGAATTCTGTATGCACATACAGGGAGGAAAATTAGAATTATGAACTTACTAGATAAAACACGTCAATTGAACACGATGCTTCAGCAAGAGGCGAGCGCGCACGTCGACTTTAAAGAGATGGCAGATAAGATGCGTGAAGTACTCGAAGCGAACACGTTCATCGTGAGCCGTCGCGGTCGCTTGCTCGGTTTCGCCATTAAACAACAGATTGAGAACGAGCGGATGAAGGCGTTCCTAGTCGATCGTCAGTTCCCTGAACCGTACGCATCGAACTTGTTCAACGTGAAAGAGACGACGGAAAATATCGGCATCGATAGCGAGTATACGGCGTTCCCGGTCGAGAACCGTGAGCTGTTCCTTGATTCAATGACGACGATCGTCCCGATCATCGGTGGCGGGGAACGACTCGGTACACTCGTTCTCGGCAGACTGAACAACGAGTTCACTGAAGACGACCTCGTCCTCGCAGAATATAGCGCGACAGTGGTCGGAATGGAGATCCTCCGTGAGAAAGCAGCGGAAGCAGAGGCGTCGGCGCGCAAGAAAGCCGTTGTCCAAATGGCGATCAATTCGTTGTCTTATTCAGAGCTTGAAGCGATCGAGCATATATTTGAAGAACTTGGGGGTAATGAAGGCCTGTTAGTTGCTTCCAAAATTGCCGATAGAGTGGGAATTACTCGCTCTGTGATCGTCAACGCGTTGCGCAAGCTTGAAAGCGCTGGCGTCATCGAGTCACGTTCGCTCGGAATGAAAGGAACGTATATCAAGATATTAAATGATAACTTCTTGTTTGAATTGCAGAAGCTGAAATCAAATTAAAATCGAGCGAATATCCGTTAGATTATAGCTAAAAGTCCTATCAATTAGGACTTTAGTTGCAAAAAGGCGTCCCTTTGTGAAAAAGGGCGTCTTTTTTTAGTGCAAAAGTAATTATTTTCAGAATATGTCGTGAATTCGACAAAAACAGACGATACCATTTACCTGTTTTAATAAAAATATCTTTCAGAACTGTTACAGATTTGTTTCAATGAAGTAGTAGAATTTCCAAATAAGGTATATACATGCATTCTTTTAAGTGAAAGTGAGTGAGACGCATGAATTGGATCGGCACAGATTATCAATTAATGAAGCAAGCGATCAATCATTCGGTCATGAATCAAAAAGTGATCAGTCATAACTTGTCGAACATCGATACGCCGAACTTTAAAGCGAAACAGGCTGTGTTCGAACAGACGTTAAGCAACGAGATGCGCCTAAAGTTAGCCGGTGGCCGTCCGAGTGACCGCGGTGGTGCAACGAAAATCGTTGACCGGGCCGGAGGGGCGATGCGAAGTGACGGGAACAGTGTCGATCTCGATTATGAGATGAGTGAACTGGCCCGTAACCAACTGCAGTATGAGGCGATGATGGAACAATTGAACCGTCGACTCGGTGGACTTAAAACCGTTATTAGAGGAGGACGTTAATTATGGGTATGTTCGACAGTTTTCACATATCCGCTTCGGCACTCATGTCTCAGCGCCTTCGGATGGATACGGTGTCGGCGAACATCGCGAACGCCCAGACAACTCGCGGCAAACTTGTCGATGGGGAATGGCAGCCGTATACACGGAAAATGACGGTGCTCCAAGAAGCGCCGTTTCGTCAACAGCTGTCGGCGGTGAGCGGAGGCGTCAAAGTTTCAGGCATCGTCGAAGACGAAAGTCCTTACAAACTCACATATGACCCGAGTCACCCGGATGCGGATGAACGGGGATACGTTCAGATGCCAAACGTCGACCTGTTAAAAGAAATGGTTGATTTGACAGGTGCGACAAGATCATATGAAGCGAACATTGCAGCGATGAATGCGTCAAAAGCGATGCTCGTCAAAGCGCTCGAAATCGGTAAAGGATAAGGAGTGACAGACTATGCAAATTAACCCGATTCAATTAATCGGTAACCAGACCGCGGCTCTGCCGACAGTAAAAGAGACACCGTCTCAGTTTGGGTCATATTTGAATGAAGCGATGCAGTCGCTCAATGAAGTTCAACAGGCAACGAGTACGGCACGGAAAGACCTCGCCGTCGGTAAAGCCGATCTTCACCAAGTCATGATCCAAAGCGAAGAGTCGTCGATTGCGATGCAACTCGCCATTGAGGTGCGAAATAAAGCGGTTGAGGCCTATCAAGAAATGATGCGAATGCAAGTTTAATGAAGAGGATGACGAGTTGCGATGAATGATAAGTTAAAAGAACAATTCAGCTCACTGGCCGGCCCACTGAAGGCGATGCAAACAAAACGTAAAATCATTTGGGGCATCGTCATCGTCGGCATACTTGTCGTCGCGGTGCTCTTGACGGTTTGGCTCTCGCGCCCGAACATGGCTCCTCTCTACACGAACCTCTCGGCCCAAGAGGCCGGAGAAGTGACAGAAAAGCTGACGGCTGATGGGGTGAAGTCAGAAATCAAAGCGACATCGAACGGTGTCAGCGTCTACGTGCCGAGCGAGCAAGTCGACCAATTGAAAGTTAACTTGGCAGCCGCCGGGATTCCAAAGTCAGGCGCGATCGATTACAGCTTCTTCAGTGAAAACGCCGGATTTGGAACGACGGATCGAGAAATGGCAGTCATCGAACGAAGCGCGATGCAAACCGAACTCGAACGTTTGATTACACAAATCGAAGGTATCAACCAAGCAAAAGTCATTATCTCGCTTCCGGAGAAATCGGTGTTCTTGGCCGAAGACCAAGGGGAGCCGACGGCTTCAATCGTCCTGAATTTAGGAGCAGGTACGAATCTTGAGCCGGCGACGGTTAAAGGACTTTATCATTTGATCAGTAAGAGTGTCCCGAACTTAAAACCGGAGAACATCTCGATCATGGACCAATATTTCACGTATTACGATTTGGATCAATCGACGATGGCCGGTGGAGCTTCGACCGACCCGTTAGCATTGAAGCGCCAAGTCGAGAAAGACGTACGTCAACAAATTCAACAAATGCTCTCGGTCTTACTCGGAGAACGCAGCGTGCTCGTCTCGGTCACGGCCGACATCGACACGACCCAATCGGCGGAAGAGCAAAACCTGGTAACCCCGGTCAACGAGGATACGATGGAAGGGATTGTGACGTCTGCTGAACGGATCGCCGAAGCGTACACAGGTGGTACGGGAGCAGCGGCAGCAGCAGGAGCTGGTGAAAATGATACCGTCAACTTCCCAGCCGCTACGGGAACCGGGGAAGAAGAAAGCGAAAAGAACCATGAAATCATCAACTATGAGGTCAATCGCATCACGAAACAAATTCAGAACGCCCCCTACACAATCCGTGACCTCGGTGTTCAATTGATCGTCGAGCCGCCAGACGGCGCTCAAGCGATCGACCCGCAACTTGAGGGCGACCTTGAGACGATGATGTATTCAATCATCCGGACGTCGCTCGCTAAAACGGGCGAGGCGTTGACAGAAGCGGAACTCGAACAGAAAGTCGTCGTCGTGTCACGACCGTTCGCTGAAACGGAAGAAACGGTAGTGGCAGAACAGCCGACAGCGTGGTGGATGTATGCAGCCGCAGCTGGCGCTGTCGTCTTGCTCGCACTTCTATTCTTCGCCATGCGAAAACGGAATCAGCAACCGGTTCCGGAAACGAATGAATGGGAAGTACCGTATGAAGACGAAGTACCTGATCTCGACTTGGAAGAGCGAGGCGAAGGTGCCGTCAAGAAGAAACAGTTGGAGAAATTGGCAGAGAGTAATCCAGAAGAGTTCGCCAAGCTTCTTCGTACTTGGATGTCTGAGGAGTGAGTACTGTGAACTACGCAAAACAACCGAACCGAGAAAAAGCGGCCATGCTCATGATCTCGCTTGGACCTGAAGTGGCGGCAAGTGTATATAAACACCTGTCCGAAGAAGAGATGGAGCAGTTGACGCTACAAATATCGGCACTCCGAAAAGTGTCGTCTGAACAAAAGGAAGCCATTTTAGGAGAATTTCATGACCTGGCGATGGCACAGAGTTATATCACCCAAGGTGGCATCGGGTTTGCGAAAACGGTTTTAGAGAAAGCGGTCGGAGAAGAGAAGGCGATGGCGTTGATTCATCGTCTCACTTCGACGCTGCAAGTCCGGCCGTTTGAATTTGCCCGAAAAGCCGATCCGAAGCAGTTGCTCAACTTTATTCAAAACGAGCACCCGCAGACGATCGCCTTAATCTTGGCTCATCTTGAACCGGTCAAGTCCGGGCAAATCTTGTCGGAACTTCCGCCAGAGATTCAGTCGGAGGTCGCGAAACGAATCGCGACGATGGATCGCCTCAACCCGGACGTCATTCATGAGATCGAACAGATTCTTGAAAAGAACTTATCACAAACCGATATGCAAGATTACGCCCAATCCGGTGGGATCGAGGCAGTCGTCGAAGTGCTTAACGGTGTCGACCGGACGACGGAGCGGACGATTCTTGACGCGCTCGAGATCGAAGACCCGGAACTCGCGGAAGAAATCAAAAAGCGGATGTTCGTCTTCGAAGATATCGTCACGCTCGACTCGCGTGCGATTCAACGGATTATTCGCGAAGTCGCCAACGACGACCTTCTGCTCGCGCTCAAAGTATCTTCCGAAGAGGTCAAACAGATCATCTTCAAAAACATGTCGCAACGAATGGTCGATACGTTCAAGGAAGATATGGAGTTCATGGGACCGGTCAGACTGCGTGACGTCGAAGAAGCACAAAGCCGCATCGTCGGAATCATCCGCCGCCTAGAAGATGTCGGAGAAATCGTGATTAGCCGTGGTGGAGGAGATGACATCGTTGTCTAACGTAATCAAACGTCAACGAGCGATGAAGCTCGAACCACAACGAATCGATTCGCGGCCATTCCTTGAACCGGTTTCAGAGGTTATGGTCGGACGTAATCATGAACAAGAGTTAGAAGCGAGGTATGCTTCCCTCCGCCAAGAGGAAGAAGCGATCAAGTTACACCGTGAAACAGTGGAACATGGGCTTGAACAGTTACGAGAACAAACGCTTGAGGCTGCTTATCAGGAAGGGTACGGGTCAGGTTTTGACCTAGGACGTCAAGAAGGAAAGTCAGAGTTCGATGAGCTGACGGCCCGATTGAACATGGTCAGCGCCGAACTTGAGAACTTGTTTGAACAGAAATGGCGAGATGCCGAAACGAAGTTAGTTGATTTGGCCGTCGAGGTCAGTGCACGTGTCACGACCGAGCTCGTCCGAAACGAGGAGGCGTTGTTCGCCGACATGATCCGCGAACAACTGCTTCGCCAGATCGATGCCGAAGCGTTGACCGTCTTCGTCCACCCGACGCGACTTGCGTCAATCCAACGTTTCGAGTCGATGTGGCAATCCGAACAGATGCCGCCGTTGAAATATCGGGCCGATGTCTCGTTGACAGAGACGAGCGTGCGGATCGAGACGCCACATCATGGCAACGAGCTCGACGTATCGTACAGTTTTGAACGAATCCGTTCCAAGATTGAGGAGGTTCTATCCGATGGCGCTTATTGACCGCGTATTCGACACAATCACCGCTGCTCCAGAAGATGAGTATGTGCGTAAAGTCGGTCGTGTCTGCCGCGTCGTCGGGCTGATGATCGAATCGAACGGTCCGAGCGCGTTTATCGGTGAGCGCTGCCTGATCGAGTTACCGTCCGGCCAAACGGTTGAAACCGAGGTCGTCGGCTTCAATGAAGAGCGCGTCTTGCTCATGCCTTACGGAGAAACGACACAGATCGCCCCAGGTTGTATCGTCAAAGGGACGGGGCACATGCTCCAAGTACCGGTCGGGTTCGAACTGATCGGTCAAGTGCTTGACGGGCTCGGGCGCCCTTTATCGGGTGAAGCGATGCCGACTGGGAAACGCTACGATGTTCTTCGGAAACCGCCGAACCCGTTAGAACGTCCACGCATTTTAGACGTTTTGTCGACCGGGGTCCGGATCATCGACGGGTTATTGACGGTCGGGAAAGGCCAACGTGTCGGTTTGTTTGCGGGATCAGGCGTCGGGAAATCGACATTGCTTGGCATGATCGCTAAACGCTCATCGGCAGATATAAACGTGATCGCATTGATCGGCGAACGGGGACGAGAAGTAAAAGAGTTCATCGAAAAAGAACTTGGTCCTGAAGGCATGGCTCGATCGGTCGTCATCGTAGCGACGAGCGATCAACCCCCGCTCGTGCGTTTGAAGGGCGCTTACACGGCGACGGCGATCGCAGAGTACTTCCGGGACCAAGGCAAAGAGGTCGTCCTTATGATGGACTCAGTGACCCGATTCGCGATGGCCCAACGAGAGATCGGGCTAGCGACCGGAGAACCACCGACATCGAAAGGATATACGCCTTCCGTGTTCGCGATGCTTCCGCAACTGCTAGAGCGGAGCGGGACGTCCGTCACCGGTTCGATCACGGCGTTTTATACCGTCCTCGTTGACGGGGACGATATGAACGAACCAATCGCGGATGCCGTCCGTGGGATTTTAGACGGTCACTTCGTGATGGACCGTTCGCTCGCCAACCGAGGGCAGTTTCCGGCGATCCATGTCTTAAAATCGATCAGTCGGGTCATGAACCAGATTGCTTCACCTGTACATCGCGATGCCGCGCAGACGTTTCGGAGTTGGCTCGCCACTTATCTAGACGCGGAAGACTTGATTAACATCGGAGCATATAAAAAGGGCACGAATCCTGCGATCGATACAGCAATCGATGAATATCCGGGACTGCTCACATTTTTAAAACAGTCGATTGAAGAAGAGGCATCGCTCGAGCAGACGCTCGATCGTCTTGTCGGAATTGCGAGAGGTGAATCATGAACAAGCTGTTGTTAGAACGCATCATGCCGATTGCCGAGCATGCAAAAGAAGAATCGGCGACAGAGATGAGAGGTCATAAGGCGCGATTCGAAGCTGAGATGGAGACGCTGTATCGATTAGTCGTGACGTATGAGACGCTCATGAAGAGTCAAGATGAACAATCTGGTGTGATTGATCTGCTCATGTTCCAATATCGTGAAAAGGCGAGGGAACAGTTAAAGCGTCAAATTGAGACGCAACAACTCGTCGTGCAACAGTCGCGGAACCGTTACAATCTGGCTCAAGAGCGTTTGCTCGGAAAAGTTGTCGAAGAGAAAAAATATGTAACGTTGCATGAGAAGGTCAGTCAAAATGAAGTGGCCGTCTCGAAACTCACCGAACAACATTTTATCGATGAGTTGGCAGTGATTCATCACGGGAAAGGGAAGTAAGCGGATGGAAAAAGAGAACAATAAGCGAGGCATACAGCTCTTGGTCGCTCTTGTCCTCGTCCCGGCAATCTTTTTACTCGTCGGCGGAATCGTCGTCATGAACTATGCGATGGACCGGCCGCTATTATCGGTGCCATTTATAGAAACAAGCGAACAGGCAGACAAAGATGAGACGGTTGAAACAAAAGTCAATGTTACCGGCATTGACGCGGACACGACGAATCGTTTAAAAGTCGCGAACGCTGAGATTGAAAAACTTCGCACGGAAAACGTCGAATTGACGAATGAAGTAAAAGCGAGACAAAAAGAAGTATCGGACTTGATCAAAGAGCGGGACCGCCTCGTGTCTGAACTCGGAGCCACTACGGAAGCGGAAGTTGAAGAAGACACGTCGAACGTGTCTCGCGTCTATGAAGAAATGTCCGCCAAACAAGCGGCCGCAATCATGAACGAACTCGAAAGCCCGCAAGTAGCGACGATTTTAAAAGAACTGTCGCCGAAACAACAGGCTGACATATTAGGACGAATGGACGCACAGCAGGCAGCCGTCGTCACGCAATTGCTCCAATGAAACGTGAAAGGAGGAAGAGATGATGAATATCGCCTTACTCGCTCAAGCGGTCCAAGGAACGACGTCAAAGGGAGGGGAGACAGGATCTACCCCGACCGGACAGTTTTTGGAGCTGCTATCATCGATGCTCGGTGCCTCGACGGAAACGTTGGCTGAGTTAGAAGCTGCTCCGACGACACTCGCACCGAACGCGGGAACGACACTCGCACCGAATTCGCCCCTTGTGGCAAATAGCGCCCTTCCGCTCGAGAAGTTGTCGAGCCAGCTTGAACAATGGTTGCAACAACCCGATAGCTTACAGTGGTTAAAGTCTTTGCCACAAGACGCCTATCGTAAGTTCATGGACGCCTATATCGGCATCATCGCCCAAGCAGGTGCAGCCACAGGAACGACAGAAGAAACGGTCTCGTCAGACGTTATGACCACGTTAGCTGCCGCCCAAACGATTTTACCGGGCGCGATGATGTTAGGAAAGACGGAACGCGAGGCGTTGGGTGGAAAGCAAAGCCAGCCAACCGTAAACGAGAACGTCCAAGTCATCCAGCAAATCGTTTCGCAATTTAAAGGGAGTTTAACCCAGACCACAAAACATATTCCCCTCCCTTATCAAAATGAAACGCCGGCGAATGTATTACCGCAAGCTGGAAAAGAAAGCGTCGACTGGTTGCCGAAAGGCATGACGTGGTCACGACCACAGATCGACTCGGAAACGGTCATGTACGCGTCTAAAGGGTCGCTTCCGGAGAACCTCCAAGCCCGGATCGAGGCTGCTCTTCAAAGAGCACCGTTCCGAAGCGGGGCCGATGGATCGAAAGTGTTCACCGTTCGCCTATATCCGGAACAGCTAGGTGAACTCGTCGTCAAACTCGAGCGCCATAACGGTGAACTCGTCGTCAAGCTGTTCGCGAGCAACCAAGAAGCAAAACAGTTGCTCCAGTCGCAAATGCAACAACTGCAACAGACGCTCCAACCGCTGTCGCAGCATATCCGGGTCGAAGTGAGTTTGACGCAACAAGCGCTCGAAGCAAAATCATCGACGTTTAGCGGGTCAGACCAATCTGAACCAGAACAACAGGAACAACCGAAAGGGGAACCCGACGATGACGACCATCCAACCGAAGACGAATGATTATACGTTACCCGATCAATCGCTGCCTAAAGCGACGAACCAATACGATAAGGACATGTTCTTAAAGCTATTGATGGCCCAGCTCGGCAACCAAGATCCGATGTCACCGATGGAAGACCGCGAGTTCATCTCACAAATGGCTCAATTTTCATCACTCGAACAAATGCAGACGATTTCGAAGCAACTTGATTCAGTACTCGTCGATCGCCACATGGCCTCGATCTCCGAGTTCAGCAATATGATCGGCAAGACGGTCGACCATAAAACGGAGACGGAGACGGAGACGATCAAAGGATCGGGACGTGTCGTCTCGATTTCAAGAACGGATGAGTCAGGATACATGGCCGATCTCGAAGACGGCAGCTCGGTAAGCGTCTACAATATTACGTCCATCAAACAAGCATAAGGGGGATTCATCATGTTAAGAGCAATGTACTCAGGAATCAGCGGATTAAAGAACTTCCAGTCAAAGCTTGATGTCGTCGGTAACAACATCGCCAACGTCAACACGTTCGGGTATAAAAAAGGCCGCGTCACGTTCAAAGACCTCGTCAGCCAGCAAGTCGGTAGTGCTTCTGCAGGGAATGCAACGACTGGTGGGATTAACCCGAAAGAAGTCGGTCTCGGGGGTACGATGGCGACGGTCGACAACGTCTATAACCAAGGCGCGATGCAAAACTCAGGCCGGGCGCTCGACGTCGGAATCTCGGGTGAAGGGTTTTATGCGACGATGGTAAATGGGCAACTCCAATACACACGCGCCGGTAACTTTTATACGGACAACCAAGGAAATTTAGTAACCGGGGACGGGACATATCTTATTGGTTCTCAAACAAATGACCTTCCACCTTCTGGGACTCCTGGAGTTGCTGCAACACCAACTGCTTTACAAATGGCAAGTGATCTTGACGTCCCATATTTACAAACTGCAGTTGGAGCACAAACAGATAAATACGGACGTATTAAAATCCCGACAGACGCCCGTTCGCTCTCAATAGGAAAAGATGGTCAAGTTAGTTTCGTAGGAGCAGATGGAGAATTACGAGTTGCGGGTTATATCGTGACATCAAACTTCTCGAACAACGCAGGTCTATCAAAAGTCGGTGCCAACAATTTCGTTCAATCTCAAAACTCAGGAGCACCTCAATTTGGAGTTCCAGGTTCGGGAGGCCGTGGTGAACTTGTCTCGGGCGCCCTCGAGATGTCGAACGTTGACTTATCAGAAGAGTTCACGGAAATGATCGTCGCCCAGCGTGGATTCCAGGCGAACACACGAATCATCACAACGTCAGACGAGATTTTACAAGAACTCGTCAACTTGAAACGCTGATGATACGCGTCACGACATTGCGGGGTGAGGAATTTGTCTTGAACGCCTTGTTCATCGAGACGGTCAAGGCCGAACCTGACACGATCATTCATTTGTATAACGGCAAAACTTATATCGTCACAGAGACGAAAGATCAAATCATCGAGCGGACGACGGCATTTTACGGCTCGATCGGGTTGATGGGAACGACAGTCACAAGAGGTGAAGAAGATGAGTGAAGAAAAACAAAAAGGAGGCGCCATGAAAATGGTGCTCATCCTGCTCGTCGTCCTGCTCGTCATGGGGGGCGCTGGGTTTATGACTTATAAATATGTATTCGGCGACAACGTGACGGCTAAAACGAAACCTGTGACGGCAGAAGAACTCGCCGAGCGCAGCTTCACGACCGAGGATATGACGACGAACATTCAAGACGAACGGTTCATCAACGTCCAATTCACGATTGTGACCGATGCGGCTGAGACGAAAGAAGATCTTGAACTTCGTAAGTTCCAAGTCCATAACGTCATCCTTGGTGATTTGGCCGGGATGACGAAGGCACAGCTCACGACGAAGGAAGATATGCAGAAGTTCGAGCAATCCCTTCGCGAGCAATTAAACGGACTGCTGGAAAAAGGTGAGGTCCAGCGCGTCTATATGACGAAGAAAATTATACAGTGAGGTGGCATCATGGGAGAAGTACTGTCTCAACAAGAAATTGATGCCCTGTTATCAGCGCTAAGCAGTGGAGATGTCGAAGCCGATTCCTTTTTGAATCAAGAAGAAGAACGAAAAGTACGGCAGTATGACTTCAAACGGGCCGTCCGTTTCTCTAAAGATCAAATTCGTAGCTTGACCCGGATTCATGAACACTTCACACGGATGCTGACGACATTTTTCTCGGCCCAACTTCGGACGTATGTCCAGTTCACGGTCAATTCAGTCGAACAGCTTCCATACGATGAGTTCATTCATTCGATTCCGAGTATGACGATGATCAACTTGATCGAGGCGCCCCCGCTTAACGGCCGGTTCATTATCGAAGTCAATCCGAACATCTCTTACGCGATGTTGGATCGACTGCTCGGGGGACCTGGCGTCGAGATTGAAAAAGTCGAAAGCTTCACTGAAATCGAGATGCGAATCTTGACCCAGCTATATAAACGAGCTTTTGCCGGTTACGGGGAAGCGTGGGAGTCGATTGCCGAAATCAAGTCCGAAATGACGGCCGTTGAAGTGAACCCACAGTTCCTTCAACTCGTGTCACCAAACGAGACGGTCGTGCTCATTTCGATCGGGGTCACTATCGGAGAAGTGAGCGGGACGATTAACGTCTGCTTGCCGTTCGTGACGATCGAGCCGGTGCTATCGAAACTATCGAGTCATTACTGGATGCAGGAGGCGAACCGCCGCAATGCGAGCGGGAACAGTCAAGAACCGCTCAAAGCCCAATTGATGAACTCGACGGTAGAAGTCGTGTCCCTGCTCGGGGAGACGACAATCACGTTCGGTGACTTGTTGCATTTAGAAATCGGTGACTGTTTGACGCTCGATCAACTAGTGAAAGACCCGCTATCCGTCCTAGTAGGGGAAAATAAAGTGTTCAGAGGGCAAGTCGGTGTGAGTGGGAAGCGGATGGCGGTCCAAGTGCTTCACCGGGTGAAGGAGGAAGAGCAATGAGTGAGATGTTGTCACAAGATGAAATTGACGCGTTATTACGAGGAACGAACGACAGTTCGCCAAAGCCGGTAGACGAGAGCGAAGAACATCTCGACTCGATGGAAAGCGACGCCCTCGGAGAGATTGGAAATATCTCGTTCGGAAATTCCGCGACGGCGCTGTCGACGTTACTGCAACAAAAAGTAGAAATCACGACCCCGGTCGTCAGTGAAGTGACGATCGATGAGCTCAGAGAGCGTTATCCGACACCTCACGTGGCGCTTCGGGTCGGTTACACCGAAGGGTTGAAAGGGGAGAACGTCCTCGTCTTGACCCGCGAAGACGCGGCCATCATTTCTGATTTGATGCTCGGTGGGACCGGGATCGGCGTCGATCCGGACGGGCTCGATGAGATTCGGTTATCGGCCGTTCAAGAAGCGATGAACCAAATGATGGGGGCTGCGGCCACATCGCTCTCGACCGTGTTCTCTAAAAAGATTGATATTTCGCCGCCGCTCGTCGAAGTGTTCGATGCGACGAAAAATCAAACGATCATTGACCGGCTTGAGCTTTGGGAAACGATGGTGCTGATCGAGTTCAATTTGAAAGTCGGCACGTTGATTGATTCAAAAATTGTCCAAATTGCCCCGATTCAATTCGGGAAGCAACTCGTCAACGAACTGATTGCAGCTACGACGTCAGCCCCGGCCGCGCCTAAACAAGAGCAGCCGAAAGTTCAAGCGGCGGTCACACCAGCGAAAGCTTCGGCACCTGCTCCGGTACGCACTGAAAAAACGTCAGCCCCAGAAGTGGCGGTCAGCCAAGCCGAGTTCATGCCACTCCACGCCCCGACGTCAAACGATTCGGTGCCGGCAAACCTAGGCTTGCTGTATGATGTGCCGCTCAACGTGACGGTCGAACTCGGCCGGACGAAACGGTCAGTGCGAGAAGTGCTCGAACTGTCGCAAGGGTCGATCATTGAACTTGATAAATTGGCGGGGGAACCTGTCGATATTTATGTGAACCAACAACGCATTGCCCGCGGCGAAGTCGTCGTCATCGAAGAGAACTTCGGGGTACGTGTGACAGAAATCATCCAACCGCATGAGCGGATTGGAATCGTTTAAGGAGGAAGAATAATGAGTGCAAAAATTTTGGTGGTAGATGATGCGGCGTTCATGCGCATGATGATTAAAGACATTTTAACGAAGAACGGGTTTGAAGTGGTCGGCGAGGCAGAGAACGGTATTGACGCGGTCGCAAAATACCGTGAACTCACGCCAGATCTCGTCACTCTCGACATCACGATGCCAGAAATGGACGGCCTGGCGGCATTGAAAGAAATTCGCGGGTTCGATTCGAACGCCAAAGTCATCATGTGTTCGGCGATGGGACAACAGGCGATGGTCATCGATGCGATCCAAGCGGGAGCGAAAGACTTCATCGTGAAACCGTTCAACGCGGAACGTGTCGTCGAGGCAGTTTCGAAAACGGTCGCACAATGAACAAGTGGTGGTTGATTTTCCTGCTCGTGGTCGGGCTGTCTGTGCCGGCCACGGTCGAGGCCGCCACCGTGGATAAACAGTTCGAACAACAGCAGCCTGAAGCCAAAGATCAATCTGTCCCTACGACCGTCTCGACGGTCGGGACGTTGGTCAAGGTCGTTTTGAGTTTAGTTGTCGTAATTGGAGGATTCCTCGTCTTGATGCGTTGGTTAAACGCACGGACGCAAGGTGTGAAGACGGCGCAACATATGAAACATCTCGGCGGGGTACCGCTTGGGAAGGACCGCTCGGTGCAGCTCGTCAAGTTAGGGGAGCAAGTATACGTGCTCGGTGTCGGTGAATCGATTCAATTGATTGATCGAATCGACGCGGAATCGATTGATGAAGCAGCGTATGACGCGCCTTCACTGAACACTTCGAACACATCAACGTTCTTAGATACGTTCAAACAGCAACTGTCACAGATTGAAGAAGTGAGGAAGAAGCAATGACGACGATTGAACAACTGATCAATTTAGAAACGCCGGACAGCACGTCGACTTCGATTAAATTATTGGTCGTATTGACACTGCTCACGCTGGCGCCGTCATTCTTGATTTTGATGACTTGTTTTACACGTGTCGTCGTCGTTCTTTCATTCATTCGGCCAGCCTTAGGGACACAACAGACCCCACCGAACCAATTGATCATCGGGCTCGCCTTGTTCATCACGCTGTTCGTCATGTCTCCGGTCTTATCTGATTTAAACGACAAGGCGTTGTCTCCATATATGGACGACGAGATCAGTCAAGATGAGGCGTTCGAGGAAGCCGGTAACACGATGAAACGATTCATGGCAAAGTATACGCGACAGGAAGATTTGCAACTGTTTATCAAATACGGGAATTATGAGCAACCGGAGTCGGTCGAAGACGTTCCTTTGCTCGCGATGGTACCAGCTTACGCCATCAGTGAGCTCAAGACGGCGTTTCAAATCGGCTTTATGATTTTCTTGCCTTTTTTGATCATTGATATGGTCGTGGCGAGTGTGCTCATGTCGATGGGGATGATGATGCTTCCACCGGTCATGATCGCTCTGCCGTTCAAATTGTTGTTGTTTGTATTAGTGGATGGATGGCACTTAATCGTGGAATCATTGCTTAGAAGTATGTAGGAGGAACGATTATGACGCATGAAATGGTCATCTATTTGGCGACAGAGAGTGTATGGACATTATTAAAAATTTCGATGCCACTTCTTTTGATCGCCCTCGTCGTCGGACTCGTCATCTCGATTTTACAGGCGACGACTCAAATTCAAGAACAGACGCTATCGTTCGTTCCAAAGCTAGTCGCGGTCTTTATCGGGCTCGTCGTTTTCGCGCCGTGGATGCTGCAACAGATGGAAGGATTTACGCGGATGATCTTTGAACTGATGGTCGAGGTCGCCTCGAAATGAATGCGGTCGATTTCATTAGTTTATATGGATTGACGTTTGCTCGTCTATCCGGATTTTTCGTAAGTGTGCCTTTATTTTCTTCAAGGCAGCTCCCGGTCATGCACCGTGTCGCGTTTAGTGCTTTTTTAGCTTATTATGCGATGTTCACGGTAACAGAGCCGCTCGAACTTGGGCAAGCCTTCATCGTTCAAGTGCTGTACGAAGTGCTGATTGGACTTCTGCTCGGCATTTTGATCAATATCTTATTTTTTGCCCCGCAGATTGCCGGGGGAATCATCGATTTGCAGCTCGGTCTGGCGATGGCGTCAGCGTATGACCCGATGTTTGGCGGACAGTCGCCGTTGATCGGACGATTTTATTACATCTTTACGCTGTTCATCATGCTATCAAGTAATTTGCACTTACTGTTGATCGACGGTATCTATTACAGCTTTCAAATTTATCCGCCTGGTCAGCCGATGATCAACTTTAGCGAAGGATCGCTCATGATGGCCGTGAAGGTCGTCACGATGACGATGATGGTCGCATTGCAACTCGCGTTCCCGCTCATGGCATCGCTGCTTCTCGTCGACTTGGCGCTTGGCTTCTTAGCAAAATCGGCCCCGCAGTTCAACATTTTTGCCATCGGGTTCTCGTTCAAATTGATCGCCGGGTTTTCCGTGATGGTAATGATGATGGGATTGACGCTGAATGGGATCAGCCAATTCATCCCGGTGTTGCAAGAGATATTACGTGATTTTATGACGTTGTTAGGAGACGCTCAATGAAGCCTCTATACTCTTTATCGGTCGATCTTCAGTTTTTTGCAGGAGAAAAAACGGAAAAAGCAACACCTCGAAAACGAGAAGACTCGCGTAAAAAAGGACAAGTTGCGAAATCAGCCGATCTGACCGGAGCGTTCGCCTTGTTCGCGATGTTCCTCATGTTATCTTTTCTCGGACCTTTTGTCGGTCAGCAGTTGTTTGGCCTGACGAAAGAGCTACTTGGTCCAACATATTTGCTGTACGACTTATCAGAAGGCATGTCCGGGATGATGATTGATTTGGTCATTCGCGCCGGGATCATTTTAGCACCGTTCTTGATCGTTGCGGTCGTGTTCGGTATTTTAATCAACTATTTCCAAATCGGTTCACTGTTCTCAACAGAGGCGATTCAACCAAAGTTAGAGCGGATTGACCCGCTCAAAGGGGTCAAGCGCATCATCAGCATGAAAGCAGTCGTCGAATTTTTAAAGTCCTTATTCAAATTATTGATTATCCTGACGACTGCGGTCGCTATACTTTGGCAAAACCAAAAAGAATTGTCACGCATGGCCGTCGAACATGTTCGTGAATCGGTCGTCGCACTCGCTGCGATCACGATCGAACTCGGGCTGTGGGTCAGTGTCGCATTGCTCGCGCTCGCATTGCTCGACTTCTTTTATCAACGGTTCGATTTTGAAAAATCGATCCGCATGTCGAAACAAGACATTAAAGACGAGTATAAGAACAGTGAAGGCGACCCGCTCATCAAGTCGAAAATCAAACAACAACAACGGGAGATGGCGATGCGGCGTATGATGCAAGAGATTCCGAACGCGGACGTCGTTATCACCAACCCGACCCATTTCGCTGTCGTCATCCGTTATGACGATACGAAAGACTTTGCGCCGCTCGTCGTCGCCAAAGGGGTCGACCAAGTCGCTTTCAATATTCGTGACGTCGCAAAAGAGCACGATATCCCGATCGTGGAAAATAAACCACTGGCCCGTGCGCTCTATGCGCAGCTAGACATCGGAGAAGTCGTCGACGAGTCGTTTTATCAGGCGATCGCCGAAGTGCTGGCGTTCGTCTATCAACTGAAACAACCGTCTTGAGGAGGAGTATGCGTTGGCTGTAAAAGCTAAAGATTTCGCAGTATTGATTGGCGTTCTTATGATCGTCGTCATGCTGGTCATCCCGTTACCGGGGTTCTTACTAGATTTTCTTATCATTATAAATATATTGATCGCCCTCATGATTTTACTCGTGGCGATGAACGCCCGGGAAGCGCTTGATTTCTCTGTCTTCCCATCTCTCTTGCTGATCGTCACGCTGTTCCGTCTCGGGCTGAACGTGTCGACGACCCGCTCGATCCTCTCGACCGGATATGGTGGGGAAGTCATTGCGACGTTCGGGAACTTCGTCATCGGCGGAAACGTTCTCGTCGGATTTGTCGTATTCCTCATTCTCGTCATCATCCAATTCGTCGTCATCACGAAAGGTGCCGAACGAGTATCGGAAGTCTCGGCTCGATTCACACTCGACGCGATGCCAGGGAAACAAATGGCAATCGATGCCGATCTGAACTCTGGGTTGATCGATGACAAAGACGCCCAAATCCGCCGTAAAAAGATTCAAAGCGAGGCTGATTTTTATGGTTCGATGGACGGGGCCTCGAAATTCGTAAAAGGTGACGCCATTGCCGGAATCATTATCGTCGTCATCAACTTGATTTTCGGTATCATCATCGGCGTTGTCCAAATGGGATTACCTGTCGGTGAGTCGTTTACGACGTTCTCGCTTATGACAATCGGGGATGGGCTCGTCAGTCAGATTCCGGCCCTCCTCATTTCGACGGCGACCGGGATCATCGTCACCCGTGCCGTCTCGGACGGCAATCTCGGGGAAGACGTGGTCGACCAGCTCGGTCAAAATCCGACGTTGCTCTATATCGCGGGCACGGTCATCTTCTTGCTCGGTTTCGTGTCACCAAGTTTACTTCCGGTGACGACGCTGATCGCGGGTGCGACATTCTTCGGGGCGTACTCGATGCGCCGCAGCCTGAAGCAAGCGATTGCTGAACCGCTACCGGATGAGGAACCAGCGGCACCGACCGAGACCGTCGTCTCGCTCCTGCAAATCGATGCGATCGAGTTCGAGTTCGGCTACGGGCTGATCCCGCTCGCGGATGAATCGCAAGGCGGCGACCTGCTCGACCGTGTCGTCATGATCCGCCGTCAACTCGCACTCGAACTCGGGTTCATCTTACCGACGGTCCGGATCCGTGACCACCTGCAACTGTCACCGAACGCTTACCGGATCAAAGTGAAAGGCAATGTCGTCGCAGAAGGTGAGTTATTACTCGATCACTACTTGGCGATGAGCCCTGGAATTGAAGACCCTGAAGTGTACGGGATCGAAACGACGGAACCGGCTTTCGGATTGCCCGCTCTCTGGATCGATGAAGAGACGCGGACGCGGGCCGAGATGAGCGGTTACACCGTCGTCGACCCACCTTCAGTCGTCGCCACGCATTTAACGGAGACGCTCAAGAAACATGCGTCCGACCTACTCGGACGGGAAGAGACGAAGCAACTCGTCGAGCATTTGAAAGAGACACACCCGGTGCTCGTCGAAGATGTGACCCCATCCGTGCTCTCGATTGGAGATATCCAAAAAGTACTTCGTCATCTATTGAAAGAGCACGTCTCGATTCGCAACTTGCCGCTCTTGTTTGAGACGATGGCCGATTATGGAAAAGTGACGAAAGACGCTGATATATTAGGCGAATACTGTCGTCAAGGACTCGCCCGCCAGTTGACTGACCAAGTCAGCCCGCCGGACGGTCCACTCTACGTCGTCACACTCGGTGGACAGACCGAGCAACTTATTCAAGACGCTGTCCAAAAAACCGAGTTCGGCAACTATTTGGCGCTCGATCCGGAGCAAGCGCGCGAAATCATCGAGCGCTCTGGCGAACAACTGTCGATGTTTGAACGCTACGGGGCTTCGGCCGTCATTCTTTGCTCGCCGACGATTCGGATATTCGTGAGACAGCTGCTCGAACGGTACTATCCTGACGTTCCGGTCCTTGCGTATAACGAATTGCTCAGCTCGCTCGAAGTGAAAAGTATTGGGGTGATTTAATATGCAAATTAAAAAATATACAGGCAAGACGATGTCCGAAGTGATGGCGAAAGTGAAACAAGATCTCGGCGACGAGGCTGTCATCTTAAATTCTCGCCAAGTCAAGAAAGGATGGTTCGGGTTGTTCGCTTCACAAGAAGTTGAAGTGATTGCCGCACTCGAGAAAGCGCCGCTAACGGTCAAGCCTCGAACCGAGCCGAAACTGCAGCCGAAACAAGCAAAGGCGAAGCCGATTCCTGCACCTGCACCTACACCCACTCCACAACCGGTGACGCCTGTTCCTGAAAAGAGGCGTTTGCCAGCGGGTCTGACCCATATCGAGTCGCTCTTAGCGTCTGAGTCGTTCACAAATGAATCGTGGGAAGAGCGAATCAACGAACTGTACTATACGACTAAATCGCTAGAGGTCGTCGAGCAATACGTCTATGACCAGATCCGCAGTTCCTTTTTAACGGTCCCGGATGCGTTGCGCTACGTCATGCTCGTCGGTCCGACCGGTGTCGGCAAGACGACGACGCTCGCGAAGCTTGCCGCCCACTATAAGCTCGACCAAGGGATGTCGGTCGGTTTGATTACGACCGACACGTACCGGATCGCGGCGATCGAACAGCTGAAGACGTACGCCGAGATTTTAAATATCCCCGTCGAGGTCGCCTATGACTTTGACGACTTTAAACGGGCGAAACAACTGTTTGCAAGAAAAGATATCGTCTTGATCGATACGGCCGGACGCAATTTCCGCGATGAGGCGTACGTCGAACAGTTTCATAACCATCACGACTTCTCGGAGACGAGCTTGTCACTTGTGCTCAGTCTGACGTCGAAAATGAAAGACATGGATTTGATTTACCGACAGTTTGAAAAATTGCCGCTCCGGTCGCTCATCTTCACGAAAGCGGATGAGACGAGTGATATCCACGCGATGTATCGGATGGTGCGCGAGAGCGGACTCCCCGTCGCTTGGCTGACAGACGGCCAGGAAGTGCCGGACGATATGGTCGCCGGCGACCCAGACATCTTGACGCAAAAGATGCTTGAGAAGGAAGGGTGGACACGATGGACCAAGCAAGGCGTTTAAGAGCGAAGACGGATGTCGCACCAACGACAATCGCGTTCGCGAGCGGAAAAGGCGGCGTCGGCAAGACGAACGTCTGCGTGAACACCGCAATCGGGCTCGTCGAACTCGGAAAGCGTGTCTTGATCGTCGATCTCGACATCGGGATGGCGAACGTGCACATTCTTTTGAATGCGGCGCAGTCTAAAACGATGGTCGATTCTGTGAAAACTCGGACTCCGCTTGCGTCTTCGGTTCAGAAAGACGTGCACGGTGTCGATATATTACATGGAGGAAGTGGACTTGACACATTAGTTCAATTCTCAGAAGCAGACATGCAATTTTTAATGCGTGAACTTGAAGTGCTGACGACTTATGATTACGTACTGTTTGACATGGGAGCAGGAGCAACGGACACATCGTTACGATTCATTGAAGGATGTGACGAGATGTTTCTCATCCTGACCCCAGAACCGACATCGCTGATGGATGGTTACGCGTATACGAAACTCGTGCATCGTCAAAGTCCGGATTTACCGATCGGGGTCATTGTCAATCGGGCGCAGTCGGGGGAAGAAGCACTTCAGTGTTACGAACGGATGGAAGTCGCATGCCGACAGTTTTTGAATAAACCGATTCGGTTCCTTGGTTTTTTACCAGATGACGCTTCTGTAAGGAAAGCGGTCATCGCCCAAGTCCCGTTTTACCAATTTGACCGAAAGAGTGATATTAGCTGGCGACTCGAGCGTATTTTGACAACGCTTACCGGAACACCACCGAAGCCACGGCACTTCATGGATCGGTTGATTGGGAATTTGCGGCAACAGTGGAAGCGAGTCTAACGACAGGGAGGTAATATAGATGGACGTGAACGAATACTTAGGGTTGTTTTTGGATGAGTCACAAGAGCATATCCAATCGGTCAACACACAGTTAATGAAATTTGAGCAGACGGCTAGCGCTGAAGCGGTTCAAGAGATTTTCCGTTCGGCCCACACGCTCAAAGGGATGTCGGCGACGATGGGTTACGAAAGCGTGGCCAATTTGACACACGAGATGGAGAGTGCCCTTGACCTTGTCCGGTCAGGCAAAAAAGAGAGCAACCAATTGTTGCTTGATACGATGTTTATCGCGATGGAACAGATTGAAGCGATGATTGCCGACATCGAGACGGGTGGAACCGGTACGAACGTCGACGTCAAAGCGACGGTTTCGGCATTCCAGTCGTTTATCGGAGGTAAGGAACAAAAAATCGCTACGGCGGAAGAGTCGTCGGTGTTTACTGTCGACTTGTATGCGGATTCGGTCATTGAACAAGCGAAACAGACCGGTTTTGAGGCGTTCCAACTTCATGTTAAGTTATCGGATGCCGTCGTCTTAAAAGCAGCCCGGGCTTACATGGTGTTTGATCGGCTCCAAGAGCTCGGTGAAGTCGTCCGGACCCACCCTGAGACGGAAGCGATTGAGCAAGAACAGTTCGACTTGTCGTTTGATGTCTTGTTCTTGTCACAAGAGACGGCTGCAGTCATCGAACACGCCGTCTCGCAAGTGTCAGAAGTTGAAACAGTCCACGTCTCGGTATTTACGAGCGTGAGCGAGAGCGAGCCGGAAATTGCTGTGAGTGCAGAAGCGGTAGCGGTGCAAGAAATAAAACCGAAAGCGCAAGAAGCAGAAGAACCGAAAGAACAAGCTGTCGCTCAAGCGAAGACGATTCGTGTCAATTTAGAACGGATCGATCGTCTCATGAACTTGTTTGAAGAATTCATCATCGACCGCGGTCGACTCGAACGCCTTGCCGACGAGGTCGGACAACCCGAACTAAACGAGACGGTCGAGAAAATCAAACGTGGCACGAACGAACTGCAATCACTCGTGTTGACGCTACGGATGATGCCAATCGAGCAAGTGTTCAACCGGTTCCCACGGATGGTCCGCTCGGTCGCGAAAGACATTCATAAAAAAGTTCAACTCGATATCTCAGGAGCTGACACGGAACTCGACCGGACCGTAATCGATGAGATCGGTGATCCGCTCGTCCACTTGATTCGCAACGCGATCGATCATGGCATCGAGCTTCCTGACAAACGCGTCCAAGCCGGAAAACCGCAACAAGGGCGACTCGCCCTCCGTGCTTACCATGGCGGTAACCGTGTCTTCATCGAGATCGAAGATGATGGAGCGGGAATCAATGTCGATAAAGTCCGGTCGAAAGCGCTCGAACGTGGTGTCATCACGACTGAAGAAGCGGCGACGATGACAGACAACGAGCTCGCGATGCTCATCTTTGCACCGGGCTTCTCAACGGCAGACGTTGTCACAGACTTGTCAGGTCGTGGCGTCGGACTCGACGTCGTCAAAAATAAAATCGAGTCGCTCGGTGGCGTGGTCACGCTCGAGACCGTGGTCGGACAAGGGACCAAGTTCCAAGTCAGTCTACCGCTCACGTTATCAATCATCTCGGCGATGCTCGTCCAAGCGGGTGACGAGACGTATGCCATCCCATTGTCATCGATTCTCGAGACGACATTGCTCGATGAAGCCAACATCCTGACGGCCCATCGCGAACGTGTCTTCGATTTCCGCGGACAACTCGTCCCGCTCGTTTATTTAAAAGAAATTTTCGGAATCGATTCGGAAACAAAATCACAGTTCCCGGTCGTCGTCGTGCGTAAAGGCAATAAACTCGTCGGAGTCGTCGTAAACGACTTGATTGGTCAACAAGAGATTGTCATGAAGCCGCTCGGGACGTATCTCGAAGGCATTCCGGCTATTTCGGGGGCAACGATTCTCGGAGATGGACGGGTCGCTCTCATCGTAGACAGCAACGATCTCTTTTAAGGAGGAAGAAAGATGGAACAAAAATGGGTAGTGTTTTCACTCGCATCGAACACGTACGGAATCGATGTCCAATCAGTCCGTTCGATTGAACGGTTACAACCTGTCACCCGGGTGCCGAACGCACCAACACACGTGAAGGGTGTCATCAACCTCCGTGGTGTGGTCACACCGGTCATCGACCTCAGGCTTCGCCTCGGTTATGAAGAAATCGCACCGACAGACGAGACACGGATTTTGATCGCTTCTTTGAATCAAGGCGATGCTGGTTTTATCGTCGATCGTGCCAACGAAGTCGTCGAGAGCGATGAAGTCCGGATCGAACCGATTCCGGATTCGAGCCACGAGATGCACTCGGCACACTTGACGGCGATCGCTAAAGGTGAGGACAAGCTGTTCTCGCTTCTCGATGCGAACGCGTTGTTCGAGGACCAACATGCTGAGTGAATTTGAACAAGATTTGTTAAAAGAACTTGGGAACATCGGTTCTGGACATGCGGCGACCGCGCTCTCGACACTGCTCGCCAAGCCGGTCAACATCACGGTATCGTCTGCTGAAATGGAACCGATCACATATTTACCGGACCGCGTCGGTGGTCCCGAGCGCCATGTGGCCTCTGTCCTGTTAGAGCTTGGGGGCGAGATCAGTGGCATGATCCTGATCATGTTCCCGGTGGATGATGCGGAGAGTATGGTGGCTTCGCTGATCGGCTCACCGTTCACGTTCCAATCGAACAACGAGCTCGGTAAATCGGCGTGGGAAGAGATCGGTAACATTATGAGCGGGGCTTACGCGCGAGCGTTAGGCGACTGGCTCAATACGCCGATTATGATTCAAGTGCCGGCGACCGCGATTGATATGGCCGGATCGATCGTCGAGTTTGTCGTCACGTCCGTTCAACCGGAAGAAGATGCCGCGCTCTATATCGACACGACGTTCATGATTGACGAGAAGGTGAGTGCCGGGCATGTGCTCTTCTTACCGACGCACGGCTCGCTAGATCGGATTCAACGAAGGTTGCTTGGCCATGGCTGAAGTTCTTAAAATCGGAATTGCCGAGTGGAAGCAAACGACAGCACCGAACCGGCTCCGCACGGCGGGACTCGGCTCATGCGTCGGTGTCATCTTGTATGATGCCCGGATGCAAGTGGCGGCGATGGCACACGTCATGCTTCCAGATTCGGCGATCGCAAGGAAACACCAGACGATCGAAGTCGGGAAATATGCGGATACGGCCATCGATGCTCTTGTCGAGTCACTCAAACGGGCCGGGGCAGGACGCCTGCAAGCCAAGATGGCCGGTGGGGCCCAAATGTTTCAATTCAAATATGAGAACGCGGCGATGCGAATCGGGGAACGAAATGCCGAAGCAATCCGCATCGCTTTAAAAGCACATCACATCCCGCTAATCGCCGAGGATTGTGGTGGGCATAACGGACGAACGATTGAATTTGACGTGGCAACATGCGTCTTATCGATTCGGACAGTGAGTATCGGAACAAAAGAACTATAAGGGGGGATCGACATGACGACTCAGCTTACCCAGTTGTGGGATCGTTGGAATACTGACCGCGATATGGATACGGCAAATGAATTATTATCACATTATGAATTTCTGATCCATTATCACGTGCAACGAATGATCGTGACGCTCCCAAAGAGCGTCGAACGCGACGAATTGAAAAGTTTGGGTTACATGGGATTGTACGATGCCCTCATGAAATATGATCCGGAACATAATAATAAATTCGATACGTATGCAGCTTTTCGGATTCGGGGTGCCATTATCGACGGACTTCGAAAAATCGATTGGCTGCCGCGCTCGGTACGAGAGCGCGTGAAGAAGATTGACCATGTCGCCGAACAACTCGAGCAAAAGCTGCACCGTGCCCCGACGAAAGAAGAATTGGCCGACGCGTGCGCGCTTCCGATCGCTGATATCGAAAAGGCGATGGCGGAAGGGTATTTCGCGAACATGTTGTCGATTGACGAGGCGGTGACGCTCCAAGAAGAAGGAAAAGTCATGTCGGTCACGTACTTTGACCCCGATTCGGAAAAACCGGAAGACACGTTGTTGCAACGCGAGTTAGTCGACGTGCTGACGACCGAGATTGATCATCTGTCTGAAAAAGAACGTCTTGTCGTCTCGTTATTTTATTTTGACGAGTTGACATTGACGGAGATTGGGGAAGTGTTAGAATTATCGACTTCCCGCATCTCACAGATTCATTCGAAGGCGTTAAAGACACTCAAACAGGCGCTAGGCCGCTCGTATCTAGAAGAGAAGACATCGTGAGGAGGTGAAGGGATGACTTTTGTGTTGATGATCGCGGGGATCGTGATTGCCTATGGTCTATTGATCGGGTTCCGGCAGATCCAAACATTGAACGAACGCGTCAATCGGCTCGAAAGCGAGAAACGCGAGACAGAGGCGTTGCTCTTGTCATTCATGGAATCGATGAGCGATGTTGTGAAAAACGACGCGCCTGAATCGTCAAAACCGACCTCGGTCGAAATCGCCGAGACAGAAACTGAAACGTCTGAAGACGGCGCGGTTAACCCGAGCGTCGAAGAGGTGTTGCTCCGTCATTCAGTCCGCGACACGGCACGTCTCCTCGGAAAAGGGGAAGGCGAAGTGGCGCTTTATGCGAAACTTCGACAAAAGTGAGAGTTGCCGGATTCGGCGACATGTGCTATAGTAATTTTCGGTGTTAAACACATCACACACGTCTCGGGATGGTATTCCTCGGTGCCGAAAGGTCGGAGTACAACGATGAACGAGGCGGAGGACTTTTTTAAACCACAAGGAGGAAATTTATCATGGCAGTAATCTCAATGAAGCAATTGCTCGAAGCTGGTGTACACTTCGGTCACCAGACACGTCGTTGGAACCCAAAAATGGCGAAATACATCTTCACGGAGCGTAACGGAATCTACATCATCGACCTTCAAAAGACGGTTAAAAAAGTAGACGAAGCTTACAACTTCGTTCGTGAACTCGCGGCAGAAGGCGGAAACGTCCTCTTCGTAGGTACGAAAAAACAAGCTCAAGATACAATCAAAGAAGAAGCACTCCGTTCAGGTATGTACTTCATCAATGAGCGTTGGTTGGGTGGAACACTCACAAACTTCTCAACAATCAAAAAGCGTATTAACCGCTTGAAGCAACTTGAGAAAATGGAAGCTGACGGCACGTTCGAAGTACTTCCTAAAAAAGAAGTCATCATCTTGAAAAAAGAAATGACACGTCTTGAGAAGTTCCTCGGCGGAATCAAAGATATGCCAGGCGTTCCTGACGCTCTCTTCATCGTTGACCCACGCAAAGAGCGGATCGCGATTGCAGAAGCTCACAAATTGAACATCCCAATCGTTGCGATTGTCGATACAAACTGTGACCCAGATGAAATCGACTACGTTATCCCAGCGAACGACGATGCAATTCGTGCGGTTAAATTGCTCACTTCTAAGATGGCTGATGCGATCATCGAAGCGAAGCAAGGCGAAGAAGAAGTTGCTGAAGAAGCTGTAGCTCCAGAAGCTGAAGCTACAGAAGCTGAGTAATCAGTTAGACAACAGGTGATAAAGGGAAAGCCTTTTATCACCTTTTTTTAGGAAATAGTCTATTCGAAGCCTAGTGCTTTTATTTTAAAAAAATGTAAGTTTTACAAGGAGGAATTTCCGATGGCAGTTACAGCAGCAATGGTAAAAGAACTTCGTGAAAAAACAGGAGCAGGTATGCTCGATTGCAAAAAAGCACTCGTGGAAACAGACGGTGACATGCAAGCGGCAATCGACTTCCTTCGTGAAAAAGGGATTGCTAAAGCAGCAGCTAAAGGCGATCGTATCGCAGCTGAAGGCTTGACAGCAGTAGCGGTTGAAGGCAACAAAGCTGCTCTCGTCGAAGTCAACTCAGAGACGGACTTCGTTTCTAAAAACGAGAAGTTCCAAACACTCGTAAGCGATGTGGCGAAAGCGGTTCTCGCTTCAGGTGCGACAACAGTTGAAGCAGCACTTTCTGCTGAATTCGTGGCTGGTAAAACGCTTGAGATTCACATTCAAGAAGAAGCATCGACAATCGGAGAGAAAATCTCGCTCCGTCGCATCGCTGTTCTTGAAAAAGCGGACGACGCTGTATTCGGCACTTACCTTCACATGGGCGGACGCATCGGTTCGGTCGTCGTCATCGACGGCACGACAGATGAGTCAGTAGCGAAAGATGTAGCTATGCACGTAGCAGCAGCTAACCCACTTTACGCGACACGTGACGAAGTCTCGGCTGAAGAAGCAGAGCGCGAGAAGAAAGTCTTGACTGAACAAGCAATCAACGAAGGCAAACCTGCTAACATCGTCGAGAAGATGATCGCGGGACGCATGAACAAGTACTTCGAAGAAATCTGCCTCGTCGACCAAACGTTCGTCAAAGACGCTGACTTCAAAGTTGGAAAATACGTAGAGTCTAAAGGCGGCCGTATCAACTCGTTCGTACGTTTCGAAGTTGGAGAAGGTATGGAAAAACGCGAAGAAAACTTTGCTGAAGAAGTAATGAACCAACTTAAAAAATAATCTGCGTCATGTATGATGATGCAATTAAAATTGGGAACACGTCTGTATAACCTTGAGTTAGTTCGTTAAGGGAGCGTGTTCCCTTTTTTCAAGCATGAGGAGGCAAAGTATGGAACCGAAATATAAGAGAATTGTGTTAAAATTGAGTGGAGAAGCGCTCGCAGGAGATCAAGGATACGGAATCGATCCGGCAATCGTCAACTCGATTTCTGGACAGATTAAAGAGTTAGTCGCCATGGGCGTCGAAGTAGCGGTCGTCGTAGGTGCCGGAAATATCTGGCGCGGAAAGACGGGAAGCGAACTCGGTATGGACCGGGCCAATGCCGATTACATGGGCATGCTCGCAACTGTACTTAACTCGCTTGCACTTCAAGACAGCCTCGAAACACACGGTGTCCAAACCCGCGTCCAAACATCAATCGAAATGCGTCAAGTTGCTGAGCCGTATATCCGCCGCCGGGCGATGCGCCACCTTGAAAAAGGCCGGGTCGTCATCTTTGCAGCAGGGACGGGTAACCCGTACTTCTCGACAGATACGACAGCAGCGCTCCGGGCAGCCGAGATTGAAGCTGACGTCATCTTAATGGGGAAAAACAACGTTGACGGCGTTTACTCGGCAGACCCGAAACTTGTCCCGGATGCGGTCAAATACGAGTCACTCACATACTTGGACGTCTTAAAAGACGGTCTCCAAGTCATGGACTCGACAGCGACGTCACTATGCATGGACAACCATATTCCGCTGATTGTATTCTCATTGCTTGAAGAAGGAAATATCAAACGTGTCGTTCTCGGGGAACATATCGGGACGGTAGTGGGAGGAATCAATTCATGAGTGCAAACGAAGTTATGAAAACGGCTGAAGAAAAGATGGTTAAAGCCCATACATCATTAAAACGTGATTTTGGGACGCTCCGCACCGGACGCGCCAGTGCATCGATTTTGGACCCGGTCCAAGTCGACTACTACGGTGTGCCAACGCCGCTCAACCAAGTAGCGAACATCAACACGCCGGAAGCTCGTCTTTTGTTGATCCAACCTTGGGACAAGTCGCTCGTAACGGAAGTCGAGAAAGCGATTCAAAGAGCGGATCTCGGTCTGTCGCCATCTTCGGACGGGACAGTCATCCGTTTAGCAATCCCTGCCTTGACGGAAGAGCGCCGGAAAGAACTCGTTAAAATCACGAAGAAGTATGCGGAAGAAGCGAAAGTTGCGGTTCGTAACGTTCGTCGTGACGCGAACGAGAACTTGAAGAAGCTTGAAAAAGATGGTGATTTGACAGAAGACGACCTCCGCGGTTACGCGGACGACGTTCAAACGTTAACGGATTCTTACATCAAAAAGATTGATGAGTCTGCAGCGGTCAAAGAAAAAGAGATCATGGAAGTATAATCACGGAAGTGGTATACCAAAAAGCTGTGTGGGGACCCTTTTACTGAAAGGGTCCCTCTTTCATATAATCAGGAGGATAGACTATGTTTAAATGGGTGAATCCTAAAACGAAGACTGAGGCGGAATTGAGCATCCCCGAACATGTCGCCATCATCATGGACGGAAACGGCCGTTGGGCGAAGAAACGCGGGCTCCCGCGCATCATGGGTCACCGGGAAGGGATGAAATCGGTCCGTGAATCAGTCCGGACGGCTCAAGAGCTCGGCATCAAGTCGCTGACGCTTTACGCGTTCTCGACTGAAAACTGGACGCGTCCAGAAGAAGAAGTCAATTTTTTGATGAAGTTGCCGAAGCAATTTTTAGAGACCGACTTAAAAGAACTCGACGAACAAAACGTCAGAGTGCTCGTTGCCGGTGACGTGTCGAAACTACCGCGTGGAACACGCGAGGCGGTCGAGGAAGCGCGCACGCGTACCGCGACGAACACGGGGTTAGACCTCGTCTTCGCGTTGAACTATGGCGGCCGTGACGAACTCATCCAAGCAATGCGTGACATTGCGCGCGACGTGTCGGCCGGACAAATCAATCCAGATGAGATCGACGAGTCGATGATCGGAGAGCGGCTCATGACGAATATGCAAGATGTCGATTTGATCATTCGGACGAGCGGTGAACAACGGTTATCGAACTTCCTGCTCTGGCAAGGGGCGTATGCCGAACTCCACTTCACAGACGTATTGTGGCCCGAGTTCAAACGTGAGCACTTCGTCGAAGCAATCGAAGCGTACAATACACGTACGCGTCGGTTTGGTGGAGTGTAATATGAAAACACGAATTATTACCGGACTTTGGGCCGGCGCCATCTTTGTCAGCTTGATCGCCCTTGGCGGCAGCCCGTTCGTCATCTTGATGGGCGTGCTCGCTTTGATCGGTTTGAGCGAGTTTACGATGATGCGTGAACATAAGCTGACAGCGTTCCCGTTCCTCGTGACATCGTTGCTCGTAGCGTTCCCGTTCGTCATGATGCTCTTAGAACGGCAGTTGTTGACGAGTGAACTTCCGATTTCGACGAGTCAATGGATGGTGCTCGGGTTAATGCTGCTTCTCTTTTGGACGGTCGTCACGAAAAACCGTTTCACATATGAAGATGCGAGTTTTTATTTCGTCTCGGCTGTTTATCTCGTCATCGGGTTTTCAAGCTTTGCCCTCGTCCGTCTGTCTGAAGACGGGCTGGCGAAAGTATTGCTCGTCTTATTTATCATTTGGGCGACCGACTCGGGTGCGTATTTCACGGGGAAAGCAATCGGCAAGACGAAACTGTGGCCCTCGATCAGCCCGAACAAGACGATCGAAGGAGCTGTCGGCGGTATTGTTTCAGCTGTGGTCGTCGGTGTCGTCTATGTCTTGATTGAACCGGTCCTACCGCTCGTCGAAGTGCTCGTCTTAGCGGTTGTCGTTTCTGTCGTCGGCCAGCTCGGTGATTTGGTACAATCAGCGTACAAACGTCAGTTTGGCGTAAAAGATTCTGGACATCTATTACCGGGACATGGTGGCATTTTAGACCGATTTGATAGTATGATCGCGGTATTCACCGTCATTTGGATTTTCAATTTGTTGTAAAAGGAGTGTCAAGATGAAGCGAATCAGCTTAATCGGGGCGACTGGTTCGATCGGCGTACAGACGTGCGACGTGATCGAGCAGCACCCCGACTTGTTTGAACTTGAGGCGTACGCGTTCGGAACGAACGTCGAGGTAGCCGAGGAATGGATCAATCGCCTTCGCCCGAAATACGTATCAGCCAAAACGATCGAGGTACTCGAACAGCTCAAGCCACGCCTTACATACGAACCACTCTTTTTTATCGGACTCGAAGGGTTGATCGAATGTGCGACCGCTGAGCGGGCCGATGTGGTCGTCACGGCCGTCGTCGGGGCAGTCGGCTTAGAGCCGACGCTTGCCGCCATTAAAGCCGGTAAAGATATCGCCTTGGCGAACAAAGAAACGCTCGTCACAGCCGGACATCTCGTCATGGCCGCCGTCAAAGAGCACGGCGTCAGTTTGCTTCCGGTCGACAGTGAACACTCGGCCATCTATCAATGCCTGAACGGAGAACGTCGCGAGGACGTTTCAAAAATCATTTTGACGGCCTCGGGCGGAAGTTTCCGTGATCAGACACGCGCTGAATTAGCGAGCGTGACCGTCGAAGAAGCGCTCAATCATCCGAACTGGTCGATGGGTGCAAAAATCACAATCGATTCGGCGACGATGTTCAACAAAGGGCTCGAAGTCATCGAAGCGCACTGGTTGTTCGATATCGATTATAATGATATTGAAGTGGTGCTCCATCGGGAGTCGATCATTCACTCGATGGTCGAGTTTAAAGACGCCGCAGTCATGGCGCAACTCGGAAACCCCGATATGCGGGGACCGATCCTCTATGCGCTCTCTACCCCGAAACGGCTTGAAATCGAAGGGAACAAGCGGTTAAACTTGAGAGAAATCGGGACGCTCCATTTTGCGGAAGCCGATTTAGATCGCTATCCGGCTCTTCGACTAGCGTATGAAGCAGGTCGTCAAGGTGGTTCAATGCCGACCGTGTTGAATGCGGCTAACGAAACGGCTGTCGATTTGTTCTTGAACGGAAAGATTGCGTTCGTCGAGATTGAATCGATCGTCGCGCAAGCGATGGATGCACATACAGTCATTGTAGAACCGACGCTTGAGCAGATCCTTCAAGTCGATCAATCGGTTCGTGAACAAATTCAGCAACGAAAGTGAAGGTGGGAAATAGATCATGCAAACTTTTATCGCCATCGTTTTGATGTTTGGGGTGCTCATTTCAGTTCATGAATGGGGACACCTCGTCATGGCGAAACGGGCAGGGATTCTCTGTCATGAATTTGCAATCGGGTTTGGGCCGAAAATCTTTTCGTTCAGAAAGAATGAGACGCTCTATACGATTCGCTTATTGCCGATCGGTGGTTACGTCAAGATGGCGGGTGAGGATTTCGAGCCGATCGAAGTGAAGGCCGGTCAACAAGTCGGGCTCCGGTTAACGAGCGCTGGCACAGTCGACCGCGTCTATTTCCAACCGGACCAAGCGACGGATGTACACGTCGTCGGCACGGTCGACAAGTTCGATTCAATCCGTGAATTGAAGATTCAATTGCTCGTCGACGAAGAAGTGCGGGTGTACACACTCGAGCGCGACACACTTCTCGTCGATCAAGGTATGGAGATTCAAATCGCACCGTACGACCGCACATTCGGAGCGCAATCAGTTTGGAAGCGAGTGCTCGCGATCGCAGCCGGCCCGGCCATGAACTTCGTCCTTGCTTTCGTCTTGCTCGTCATTGTCGGTCTCGTGCAAGGCACACCGACAGACGACGGTCAAATCGGGACGGTACAACCGGATTCAGCGGCTGATCAAGCCGGGCTCGTCACCGGAGACGAAATCGTCTCGATCGAGGGTGAGACGATTGATAACTGGCTCGACCTGAGAACGGTTTTGGCCGATCGTGCCGATACACCGACCGAGGTGACCTATATTCGGGCGGGTGAGGAACAAACGGTAACGCTCACACCTCAAGCAGTCGAACAAAATGGTGAGACGGTCGGTATCCTTGGCGTGACAAATGCGCTCGAGCGATCACCGACAAAAGCGTTCACAACAGGAGCTGAGACGACGTGGACGATGTCGACATTGATTTTCTCTGCGGTCGGTGATTTAGTGACCGGCCAAGTCGGAGTCGATCAACTCGCAGGTCCGGTCGGGATTGTCCGCATGACCGACGAAGTGGCGGCGAGCGGTTTCATCATGTTGCTCAACTGGACGGCACTTTTATCCGTCAACTTGGCGATCTTCAACTTGTTGCCGCTTCCGGCGCTTGACGGGGGACGACTCATCTTCTTGTTGTTCGAGGCAGTGCGTGGTCGACCGATCGATCCAAAAAAAGAAGGGTTCGTCCACTTTATCGGATTTGCCCTGCTTATGCTGCTCATGCTCATCGTCACTTGGAACGATATCCAATCATTTTTCAAATAGACTGTGTTAGAGAAGGGAAACGTTGATATTTATGAAACAATCGAGATTGCTTATGCCTACTTTGAGAGAGGTTCCTGCTGACGCTGAAGCTGTCAGCCATCAACTTCTCGTGCGCGGTGGATTTATTCGACAAAATGCAGCGGGGATCTACTCTTATTTACCACTCGGTCATCGTGTGTTACAAAATATTCAAACGATCATCCGTGAAGAGATGAACCGGGCCGGGGCGCAAGAACTGCTCATGCCGGCGATCCAACCAGCGGAGCTATGGGAAGAGACGGGACGTTGGGACATCTACGGACCTGAACTGATGCGTTTGACGGACCGTCATGACCGCCGTTTCGCACTTGGAGCGACTCACGAAGAGTTGATCACGTCGATCGTCCGTGACGAGTTGAACTCGTATAAGAAGTTACCGGTCAACTTGTACCAGATTCAGACGAAGTATCGCGATGAGCGTCGTCCGCGGTTCGGATTATTACGCGGACGTGAGTTTTTGATGAAAGATGCCTACTCGTTCCACGCCACACAGGCTGATTTGGACGAAGAGTACGACAACATGTATAACGCTTATTCGCGCATCTTTGACCGCACCGGTTTGAAGTATCGTCCGGTCGTGGCCGATTCAGGCGCGATTGGCGGGAAAGACACGCACGAATTCCAGGCGCTCGCCGAAATCGGTGAGGATACGATCGTCTATACGGATTCGTCGTCATACGCGGCGAACATCGAGATGGCGGAAACGCTTGACCGTTACGACATGCAAGCCGGTGTTGTGCTCGAGCTCGATAAAGTCGATACGAAAGAGCATAAGACGATCGAAGACGTGGCGCGTTTCTTGGGCGTGGAGACGAACACGACGATCAAGTCGGTGTTGTTCAACGTCGACGGCGAGACGGTCATGGCGATCGTTCGCGGCGATCACGAAGCGAACGATGTCAAAGTGAAGAACGCCCTTGGCGGACTCGATATCCAAATGGAAGACGAGTCGAAGATCATTGAATTGTTCGGCTGTGAACCAGGGACGCTCGGACCGATCAACGCACCGGTCAAAGTCGTCGCCGATTACGCCGTTAAATATTTAGTCGATGCGGTATGTGGCGCCAACGTTGCGAACACGCACTTCATGCACGTCAATGCAGAACGCGACTTGTCGCACTTGACGTATCATGACCTCCGCTTCGTCGTCGAAGGCGACTTGGCACCAGACGAATCTGGTCCAGTCCGGTTCGCACGTGGGATCGAGGTCGGTCAAGTGTTCAAACTCGGCACGCGTTACTCAGAAGCGATGGGCGCGACGTTCTTGAACGAAGAAGGCCGGGCGGAACCACTCATCATGGGTTGTTACGGCATCGGTGTCTCGCGGACGCTTTCGGCGATCGTCGAACAGCACCACGACGACCGCGGCATCGTTTGGCCGAAGAGTGTCGCACCGTTTGATCTGCACTTGATCGCGATCAACGCGAAAGACGAGACGCAACTCGAACTTTCGAATCGACTTTACGATGAACTATCGTCGAAGTATGATGTATTGTACGACGACCGCAAAGAACGGGCCGGCGTTAAATTTGCCGACGCTGACTTGATCGGCTTGCCGATTCGTATCAACGTCGGGAAGAAAGCCGGTGAAGGCATCGTCGAAGTGAAAGTCCGTGCTACGGGCGAAGTGATTGAAACGACGGTAGAAGAGTTGCCGCAAGTAATTGTCGCGCAGCTCAACGAGACGCATTGATCGATGAAGGTGACGGTTTCTTGCCGTCACCTTCATTTTTCGACATTGTCATATAAAAGGGGGGGACGACTTACCCGTGGAAGCAAATCAAAAGATGCAATTACTGTTGACGGATCTCGGGATTACGACAGAGAGTGATCAGTTCGACGGAGCGGAACTATCGCGTCTTGTCGTCAATAAGCAACGACGGACGTGGACGTTTTACTTCAAGATCCGCCAAGTGTTACCATATGAGGTTTATCAATTGTTCATGAGTCGGGTCGAGAATCGGTACGCGACGTTTGCCGATGAAGTGTACGCTCGTTTTACGACAGAGACGGGTGGAAGCGAGCAGGATTATATCGACTACTGGCCGCGCATCGTCAGTGAGCTCAGTCAAGTGTCGGGGGCGATGCGAAGCTATTTCGCAACTGTCAAACCGCGCTTCGAGCAAAACAAGTTGCTCATTCCCGTCCGCTCCGCACCTGAGGCGAGCTATGTCGATAAAGAGCTGTGCCAAGAAGTTCAAGCGCTCTACAGTGCTTACGGGTTTATGAAAAAGCCGTGCCAAGCGAGTTTCTCAGAAGACGCGGAAGCGAATCAGGCGTTGCGTGAACAAGTCGTCCAAGAAGATATCGAACAGGCGAAACTCGCACTCGCGGCCCAGTTCGCCAAAGCGACTGAGACGAACGATGAGCCGATCACGGAAGTGCGGATGGGCGCCTTGATCAAAGACGAGATCGTCCCGATCAAGACGATCATCGAAGAAGAACGCCGTGTCGCCATCCGTGGACTCGTGTTTTCAGCCGAACGGAAAGAGTTGAAGAGCGGGAAGAAGCTATTCACGATCAAGATGACCGATTATACCGATTCGCTCATCGTCAAAGTGTTCGCACGTGACGATGATGACGACCGTATGCTCAGTGCCGTCAAAAAAGGCATGTGGATCCAAGCGGCCGGACGGGTCGAAGACGATAGCTTCATGCGCGAACTGTGCATGATGGCGTCGCAGCTCCAAGAAGTGAAAGTCGAACCGAAGCGTGACGAATGGGCCGGGGAGAAACGTGTCGAACTGCACGCCCATACGCAGATGAGCCAAATGGATGCGGTCACGAACGTGTCGGCGCTCGTCGCCCGGGCTGCCAAGTGGGGTCATCGCGCCATCGCCATCACCGACCATGCCGGTGTGCAATCGTTCCCGGAAGCCTATTATGCCGGGAAAAAGAACGACATTAAAATCTTGTACGGTGTCGAGGCGAACGTCGTCAATGACGGCGTGCCTGTCGCGTATCATCCGACCGACGTCTCGCTCGACGAGGCGACGTACGTCGTGTTCGACGTCGAGACGACCGGTCTGTCGGCCGTCTACAACAAAATCATCGAACTCGCCGGCGTCAAGATTAAAGATGGTGAGATCATCGACCGGTTCGAAGCGTTCGCCGACCCGAAGCATCAACTCTCGGCGACGACGATTGAACTGACCGGGATCACCGATGACATGGTCCACGGACAGCCCGACCCGGAAGTGATCGCGAAACAGTTCGTCGACTGGTGCGGCGACGGGATTCTCGTCGCTCATAACGCCTCGTTCGATATGGGCTTTCTCGAGGCGACGCTCCGAAGCGGAGGACATGAGCCGGACGATTATCCGGTCATCGATACGCTTGAACTGGCCCGGACGATTTTACCGACGCTCAAAAACCACCGTCTCAACACGCTCGCCAAGCGGTTTGATATCGAATTGACGCAGCATCACCGGGCTATCTATGATGCCGAGGCGACGGCGTACCTGCTCATGAAGTTGCTCGATTTGGCGAAACAGATGTTCGAGATGCAGACGCATCGGTCACTGAACGCGAAAGTCGGCAGTGACGTCTCGAAAATCCGTCCGTTTCATGCGACGGTTTACGCGAAGACGAAAAAGCCAGGATTGCGCCACTTGTATGAGTTGATCTCGTTGTCGCACATCGACTATTTGTTCCGGATGGCTCGAATGCCGCGCTCAGAGATCGAGAAGCGCCGAGAAGGGCTGCTCATCGGCTCGGCGTGCGACAACGGCGAGATCTTTGACGCCGCCTTGAACAAGTCGGACGAAGAGCTCGAGAAGATGATGGCATTTTATGACTTCATCGAGATTCATCCGCCGGCACTTTATATGCATCTGATCGATAAAGAGATCGTCGCGAACGAGCTTGAACTTCGTGATATTATCAAACGGATCATTCGCGTGGCAGGTCAAGCGGGACTTCCGGTCTGTGCGACCGGGAACGTCCATTACTTGGACCGGACGGATCGGTCGTATCGCGAAATCCTGATCCGGACGCAAGGTGGGGCCAACTTCATTAACACGAGAAAAGAGTTGCCTCATGCCCATTTCCGGACGACGAAAGAAATGATGGAAGAGTTTAAATTTTTAGGTGACGAGCTCGCACGGGAGATTGTCATCACGAATCCGAACGCAATCGCCGATCAGATTGAAGCGATTCAAATTATCCCGGATGAACTGTATACGCCGAAAATCGAAGGGGCGGATGACGAGGTCCGCAATATGAGTTATGACATGGCCCGCTCGATTTACGGGGACGAGCTTCCGGAGATCGTCGAGGCCCGGCTCGAGAAGGAACTGAAATCAATCATCGGCCACGGTTTCGCCGTCATTTATTTGATCTCACATAAACTCGTCAAGAAGTCACTCGACGACGGTTACCTCGTCGGTTCACGGGGATCGGTCGGGTCGAGTCTCGTCGCGACGATGACCGAGATCACCGAGGTCAATCCACTACCACCGCATTATGTCTGTCCGAAGTGTCAACACTCTCACTTCTTTAATGACGGGTCGATCGGTTCCGGTTACGATCTTCCGGACAAGCAATGTCCGGAGTGTGGGACGTGGTATACGAAAGATGGACACGATATCCCGTTCGAGACGTTCCTTGGCTTTAAAGGGGACAAAGTACCAGATATCGATTTGAACTTCTCGGGTGAGTACCAGCCTCACGCTCACGCGTACACGAAAGTGTTGTTCGGAGAAGAGTACGTCTATCGTGCCGGGACGATCGGGACGATTGCCGACAAGACGGCGTACGGATATGTGAAAGGCTATGCGACCGAAAACGACAAGATTTACCGGAACGCCGAAGTCGATCGTCTCGTCTCGGGTGTCACCGGTGTCAAACGGACGACCGGGCAGCATCCAGGTGGGATTATCGTCGTCCCGGACTACATGGACATCTCCGAAATCTCGCCGATCCAGTATCCAGCCGACGATCGAACGTCCGAGTGGAAGACGACACACTTCGACTTCCATTCGATTCACGACAACTTGCTCAAACTCGACATTCTCGGACACGATGATCCGACCGTCATCCGGATGCTCCAAGACTTATCAGGCATCGACCCGTTGACGATTCCGACGGATGATCCGACCGTCATGAAAATCTTTTCGTCACCGGAAGTGCTCGGTGTCACACCTGAGCAAATCGAGTCAAAAACAGGGACGCTCGGTATTCCTGAGTTTGGGACGAAGTTCGTCCGCCAAATGCTTGAAGAGACGAAACCGTCCACGTTCTCAGAGCTCGTCCAAATTTCAGGTCTGTCTCACGGGACGGACGTTTGGATCGGGAATGCGAACGAGTTGATCTATAACGGGACGTGTGAACTGAAAGACGTCATCGGGTGTCGTGACGACATTATGGTCTACTTGATCTACGCCGGACTTGAGCCATCGTTCGCCTTTAAGATCATGGAGTCGGTCCGTAAAGGGAAAGGTTTGTCTGACGACATGGAGTCAGAGATGCGGGAGAACAGCGTCCCGGAATGGTATATCTCTTCTTGTAAGAAGATCAAATACATGTTCCCGAAAGCACACGCGACCGCGTACGTGCTCATGGCCGTCCGGATCGCTTACTTCAAAGTGCACCACCCGATTCTGTATTACGCGACATACTTTACGGTCCGCGCCGGCGATTTTGATTTGTCGGCGATGATCAAAGGGTCTCAGGCCGTCCGCAAGGCGATGTCTGATATCCGGGAGAAAGGCTTCGACGCCACGGCGAAAGATAAAGGGCTTCACACCGTGCTCGAACTCGCACTTGAGATGCTCGAACGCGGCATGAAATTCCAAAACATCGATCTTTACCGTTCGAATGCGACCGAGTTCTTGATTGAAGGCAACACGCTCATTCCACCGTTCAACGCTGTCGATGGACTCGGGACGAACGCGGCGAAAGCGATTGTCGAGGCGCGTGCCGAAGGTCAGTTCTTGTCAAAAGAGGATCTCCGGAAACGGGCGAAATTGTCGAAGACGATTATCGAGACGCTCGATACGATGAAATGTCTCGAAGGCCTGCCTGACGAGAACCAACTTTCGTTCTTTGATTTTGGGGTGTAAGTTGCGAAAAAGCGGGAAAATATGATATATTGGTATCGAACAATGTTGGATACTACGACGGAAAGGAGTAGGGAACCCTACTCCTTTCTTGTATGTAAAAGCCAGAAGGAGGGATGAGAGTGTCCAAAATAACAGAAGTCGTCGAAACAATCGCGTTGCCGATTGTCGAGCAAGCGAACATGGAATTGGTCGATGTTGAATTCGTGAAAGAAGGGCCAGACTGGTTCTTGCGCGTCTATATCGATAAACCGGGGGGCGTCGATTTAGATGATTGCGTCAACATCAACGAGCAACTCTCGGAGAAATTAAACGCTACCGACCCAATCGAACAAGCCTATTATCTTGACGTCTCGAGTCCCGGTGCCGAACGACCACTTAAAAAGCCGACTGACTTTGAGCGGGCGATTGGGAAAAACGTCTACATTAAAACGTTTGCCCCGATTGAAGGTGCCAAAGAGTTCGAGGGCATTTTGACGGAGTACGACGGCGAGACCGCAGTTGTCGAAACGCGCATCAAGACTAGAAAAAAAGCGATATCGCTACCGGTTGATAAAATTGCACAAGCCCGCCTAGCGGTCACGTTTAGTTAAGGAGAGGTAAAGATGGGGCCACAATTACTCACAACAATCGAACAGATTGCACAAGAAAAAGGGATCGAGAAAGAAATCATCATCGACGCGCTTGAACAGGCGCTCATTTCGGCATATCGCCGAAACGTCGCCAACCCGAACGAGCACGTCAAAGTTGAGTTTGACCAAGTGACAGGTGACATTCGCGTGTTCGCGCTTCTCGAAGTCGTTGAACGCCTGACGCATCCGGACCAACAGCTTTCGCTTGAAGAAGCGCACGAAATCGACCCGAACTTTGAGTTAGGGGACTTCCATAAAGAAGAAGTGACACCGAGCGACTTCGGTCGTGTCGCAGCGATGACGGCCAAACAAGTCGTCACGCAAAAGATGCGTGAAGCCGAGCGCGAACGCATCTACAACCACTTCGTCGATAAAGAAGACGAGATCATGACAGGGATCGTCGAGCGGTTTGACCCGCGCAACTTGTACATCGGTTTAGAGAACAACATCGAGGCAGTGTTGACGCCGAACGAACAGATGCCGAACGAGTCGTATAAGATTCATGAACGCATCAAAGTATACGTGACGAAAGTTGACTCGACGACGAAAGGTTCTGGCGCGGCGATTCAAGTGTCGCGGACACATCCTGGCCTACTTCGTCGTTTGTTCGAACTCGAAGTTCCAGAAATCGCGAGCGGGACGGTCGACGTCATGTCGGTGTCGCGTGAAGCGGGAGACCGTTCGAAAATCGCGGTCCATTCAGACATCGTCGATCCGGTCGGCGCATGTGTCGGTCCAAAAGGGCAACGTGTCCAGACGATCGTCGATGAATTGAACGGTGAGAAGATCGACATCGTCCGTTGGTCGAACGATCCAAAAGAGTTCGTTAAAAACGCACTCAGCCCGGCTCAAGTCGTTGACGTATATGTCAATGAACCGAACAAGTCGACGACAGTCGTCGTGCCGGACTATCAATTGTCGCTCGCGATCGGGAAACGCGGTCAAAACGCGCGCCTCGCCGCCAAGTTGACAGGTTGGAAAATTGATATTAAGAGTGAGACGGATGCAGAGAGCATGAACTTGTTCGATACGTATGCCGAAAAAGTTGAATCAACGCCAGAAATTGTTCACAATGAAGTTGAACAGACTGACTCGGTTGATGTGACGCTCGAACCAACCGCGGTAAAAGAAGAGGAATGACCATGAAGCAAAAGAAACTTCCTTTGCGTAAATGTGTGATCACTCAAGAGATGTTACCAAAGAACGATTTGATTCGTGTCGTACGGACGCCGGAAGGCGACGTCGTCATCGACACGACCGGCAAACTGAACGGTCGTGGCGCGTATTTGTCAAGAGATGTCGATGTGATTCGTTTAGCAGAGAAAAAACGAACGCTTGATCATCATCTGAAAGTAAAGACGAGCGAGACACTTTATGAACAGCTAGAACAAGCTGTCACAGGTGCCGAATCATGAGTCAGTGGGAATCATTGTTAGGCCTCGCCTCACGTGCGAGGAAGGTAACGATGGGAGAAGAGTTTGTCTTGAAGGATGTACGGGCTGGCCGAGCCAAGCTCGTCATTCTTGCCGGAGACGCGGGAGCGTCGACGAGAAAACGGATTACCGACAAATGTACATCGTATGGTGTTCCATTAATCGAAGTGAGCGACCGACATACAATCGGAGCTGCTTTAGGTAAAGACATGCGAGTCGTCGTGTCTGTGACAGAATCCGGATTTGCGAACAAGCTTAAGCAACTTCTCTCTTAACTATTAACGGAGGTGGATGCTTTGGGAAAACGCGTCTATGAATTTGCAAAAGAACAGAATGTAACAAGTAAACAAGTCATTACTCAGCTCGAGAAGATGAACAAGTCAGTGAAAAATCACATGGCTGTATTGGATGATGAGTCGGTCAAGCAACTCGACCGTGTCTTCAACCCTGAGAAATATCGTTCGGCTGAGAAGCAAGAAAAACCTGCTGAGTCGAAGCCGGCTGAAGCGAAGCCTGCTGCGAAACAAGAAGCAGAGAAAAAAGAAGCACCGAAAGCCCGTCCACAAACTTCTAGCGCCCCGAGCAATCAAGCGGGCAACCGTGGTGGCAACCGTTTCGGCAACAACCGTAACGATAACCGCAACAAAAAGCGCGGCGGTAAATTTAAAGGGAAGCCTGCAAAAGCGGCAATCCCGTTAGAAGCAGATCCTAATTCGAAAACGAGCCAGCGTAAAGCATCTCGTTTAGCGCAAGAGTCTGAAATGGGCAACGTCATCAAGTACGAGGATGTCCTCAGCGTATCGGATCTCGCGGCGAAGATGGATAAAAAGCCAAACGAGATCATCATGAAATTGATGGGTCTTGGCGTCATGGCGACGATCAACCAAACACTCGATGACGAGACGATCGAATTGCTCGCAACTGAATTCGGTTTCGAAGTCGAAAAAGAAGTCATCATCGATGAGACGGACTTCGAAGAAGTAGAAATCGACTTCTCTGAGTACGACCTCATTGAGCGTCCTGCCGTCGTCACGATCATGGGTCACGTCGACCATGGTAAAACGACGTTGCTTGACTCGATCCGGAACACGAAAGTCGTCGCTGGCGAAGCTGGTGGGATCACGCAGCATATCGGTGCGTACCAAGTTGATATCAACGGTAAAAAAATCACATTCCTCGACACACCAGGTCACGCCGCCTTTACGACGATGCGTGCCCGTGGAGCTGAAGTGACGGATATCGCGATTATCGTTGTCGCAGCAGATGATGGTGTCATGCCACAGACAGAAGAAGCGATTTCTCACGCGAAGGCGGCAAACGTCCCAATCATCGTTGCCGTCAACAAAATGGACAAAGAAGGGGCTAACCCTGACCGCGTCAAACAAGAGTTGACTGAATTCGGACTCGTACCGGAAGAGTGGGGCGGCGAAACAATTTTCGTACCGATCTCTGCTTTGAAAGATGAGGGAATCGATGAGTTGCTCGAGATGATCTTGCTCGTTTCAGAAGTCGAAGAGTACAAGTCGACGCCTGAAATGCCAGCTCGCGGTTCGGTCATCGAAGCGAAGCTCGATAAAGGTCGCGGTCCTGTCGCCACGCTTCTCGTCCAACACGGGACACTTCGTATCGGTGACTCGATCGTCGTCGGCAGCACGTTCGGACGCGTCCGGGCCATGGTCAACGATATCGGTCGTCGTGTGAAAGAAGTTGGCCCATCGACGCCAATCGAAATTACAGGATTGAACGATGTCCCACAAGCTGGTGACCAGTTCATCGTCTTCGAAGACGAGAAAAAGGCACGTGCAATCGGAGAGAAACGTTACCAACGTTACCTCGAGTCGCAGCGCCGTGAATCGGCTAAAGTCAGTCTTGAAGACTTGTTCAGCCGGATTCAAGAAGGCGAAGTCAAAGACTTGAACGTCATCATCAAAGCAGACGTTCAAGGATCGGCTGAAGCGCTCGCTGGATCACTCCGCAAAATCGACGTCGCAGGCGTCAAGATCAACATCGTGCATCAAGGTGTCGGTGCGATCACAGAAGGTGACGTCATCCTCGCTTCAGCAGCGAACGCGATCATCATCGGATTCAACGTCCGTCCAGACGGTAACGCCCGATCAATGGCCGAACAAGAACACGTTGAAATGCGTCTGCACCGGATCATCTATAACGCGATCGATGAAATCGAAAGCGCGATGAAAGGGATGCTTGACCCTGAGTTCGTTGAAGAAGTGATCGGACAAGTCGAAGTCCGTGACGTCTTCAAAGTTTCAAAAGTCGGTGCGATTGCCGGCTGTTACGTCACTGAAGGTAAAATCTCACGTGATGCCGGCGTACGCGTCATCCGTAACGGGATCGTCGTGTACGAAGGTAAACTCGATACGCTCCGCCGCTTCAAAGACGATGTCAAAGAAGTTGCGACAGGCTACGAGTGTGGGATCAAAGTAGAGAAGTACGACGACATCAAAGTGGAGGACGTCATCGAAGCGTTCGTCATGAAAGAAGTCGAACGTAAATAAAGTGAGGAGGGAACACGTATGAACATTCGTGCCCAACGTGTTGCTGAACAGATGCGTAAAGAGATCACAGATATCCTTTTACGCGAAGTCAACGACCCACGTACAAAGAACGCGACCATCACGAGTGTAGACGTGACGGGAGATTTGCAACAAGCGACGGCCTATTACACGGTGCTCGGAGACGACGCCGACGTGAAGGCTGAGACGCAGGCAGGTCTTGATAAGGCGAGCGCCTTCATCCGCCGTGAAATCGGTAGCCGGATCCGTCTCCGCAAGACGCCGGAATTGTCGTTCGAATACGATTCTTCGGTCGCATATGGTAGCCATATCGATTCGTTGATCCGTGATTTGAATAAAGACTAATAAATTGAAGGGGGGACTTGTGTCTCCCCTTTTTTGATATGGAGGAATGAACGTGGAACCGACAGGGATTTTAATACTAGACAAAGACAGCGGGATGACGAGCCACGATTGCGTCTTCAAGCTGCGCAAACTGTTTCAAACGAAAAAAGTTGGCCATACCGGCACGCTCGACCCGGAAGTGACCGGCGTGTTGCCAATCTGTTTCGGCCGTGCGACGAAACTGTCTCGGTTTTTGACCGATGAGGGCAAGCGCTACGTCGCCGAAGTCACGATCGGGACGGCGACGATGACGGAAGACGCACACGGCGAAGTCGTCGCGCAAACAGATGTCGCGCCGGATGCGTTCACGGGTGAAGACGTCGACCGCGTTCTCGGCACGTTGACCGGAAGCATCGAGCAGGTGCCTCCTTACTTCTCGGCCGTCAAAGTGAACGGGAAGAAGCTATACGAATACGCCCGCAAAGGACAGACGGTCGAACGGCCGCGCCGCATCGTCGAGATTCACCGGTTAGAACGGACGAACGAACCTGTCTTCGAGGACGGCGTCTGCCGGTTTCGCATTGATGTCGAGTGCGGAAAAGGCACGTTTATTCGGACACTTGCCGTCCAAATCGGGGAAGGGCTCGGTTACCCGGCCCATATGAGCGACCTGCGTCGCACACGGTCAGGCACGTTCGATGAAAGGGACGCCGTGACGCTCGCGGAGCTCGCGGCGTTAGAGACGGTCGAGGAACGCGCTGAACGGCTCATCCCGCTCGAGGACGTGATCAAACGTTGGCCTTCCATCACCATTCCAGCCAACCGGGAACGGTATATTCGCAACGGTGGGCGCTTAAACGACGTCTCACTCGAATTTGAACTGTTTACTGTCTATAATGAAGAAGGAATTCCGCTCGCCCTCTATAGACGGCTTGACGGAACGACAGACGCAACAGTCGAGGTCATGTTGACAATCGACTAAGGGGGAATTTGAAGTATGGAAACGATACATCTCACACATCCCGAGACGCCAGAGTTTGTCCCTTCGGTCATGGTACTCGGATTCTTCGACGGCGTTCACATCGGCCATCAAGCCGTGATCGAGCACGCCAAACAGCGCGCGGAGCAGCTTGACGTGCCCGTGACCGTCGTCACGTTCGATCCGCACCCGAAACAAGTGCTGTCGAACAATGCGGATGCTGTCCGTTATATCACGCCGCTCAAACGAAAATTACAGCGGATCGCCGCGCTCGGTGTCGAACGTTGTCTCGTCTTGACGTTCACAAAGCAATTGGCATCACTGTCACCGCAACAGTTCGTCGACGATTATTTGATCGGCGCGGGCGCCGTGCACGTGACGGCCGGATTTGACTATTCGTACGGGAAGTTCGGGGAAGGGACGATGGAGACGATGCCCTACCACGCCCGAGGACGCTTCACGACGTCCGTCGTCGCCGAACAGACGAGTGACGGTGACAAAGTCTCTTCGACCCGGATCCGCAAACTTCTTGGCGCAGGCAGTGTCGACCTGGCGAGTGAGCTGTTAGGTGCGCCTTACGTCATCTGTGGCGAAGTCATCCATGGTGACGCCAGAGGGCGGACGATCGGCTATCCGACCGCGAACATGGTGATGGATGCGTCTTATGTCATGCCACGGCTCGGCGTTTATGCGACCCGCGTCCGCCTAGAAGACGGCCGGACGTTTGATGCGATGACGAACGTCGGTCGTCGGCCGACGTTTTATGACACCGGAGACGTCTCGATTGAAAGTCATTTATTTGATTTTACGGAGGACTTGTACGGACAGTTGCTCGAAATCGAATGGGTTCACTATTTGCGCGATGAACGGGCGTTCGACGGACTCGATTCGCTGATCGCGCAGTTGAAACGAGACGAGACGGCGGCTCGGGCAATCCTATCTTGACTTTGGAGCAGGGGTCATGTATTCTAATTTGGTACGCAAAGTACACCGCTTCGCTTGGCTGGACGATTCACCAACGACGGCTCGGCAACGCGGCAATTTTCTATTAAATGGAGGTGGAGAGGCAATGGCACTCTCAAAAGAACGTAAAAACGAAATCATCGCGGAATACGCGACAAAACAAGGTGACACTGGTTCACCGGAAGTTCAAGTTGCTGTTTTGACTGAACAAATCAACACTTTGAACGATCATCTTCGCACACATAAGAAAGACCACCACTCACGTCGCGGTCTTTTGAAAATGGTTGGACGTCGCCGTAACTTGCTCACGTACCTTCGTAACAAGGACGTAACACGTTACCGTGAATTGATTCAACGCCTTGGTCTCCGTCGTTAATCCGAACGGGCCAAATGACGGACTGGGACATTCGTTCCTAGTCCGTTTCTTCTTTTTTTGGAGGAAAATCATTAGACAAACATATGAATGAGTTACATAATAAACTAGATAAGGTTTGAGAGGAGAATGTACATGTTAGGTACGAAACAAGTTTTTTCTACAGAATGGGGCGGTCGTCCGCTGTCTGTAGAAGTAGGTCAACTCGCGAAGCAAGCGAACGGTTCTGCACTCGTCCGGTACGGGGACACGGTCGTGCTCGCCGCGGTCACAGCTTCAAAAGGACCAAAGGATTTAGATTTCTTCCCGCTTACGGTCAACTATGAAGAAAAATTATACTCGGTCGGTAAAATCCCAGGAGGTTTCCTACGTCGGGAAGGTCGTCCTGGTGAGAATGCGATTTTAACGTCACGTCTCATCGACCGTCCAATCCGTCCATTATTCCCAGACGGATTCCGTCACGACATCCAAGTCATGATTTACGTCATGTCGAACGATCCGGACTGCTCGGCTGAGATGGCCGGTATGCTCGGAACGTCGATCGCCTTGTCGATCTCGGACATCCCATTTGACGGACCGATCGCTGGAGCGACGGTCGGACGTGTGGACGGACAGTTCGTCGTCAACCCGACAGTCGCACAACTCGAGAAGACAGATCTTGAACTTCAAGTCGCCGGAACGGCAACTGCGATCAACATGGTCGAAGCAGGCGCGAACGAAGTACCGGAAGACGTCATGCTCGAGTCGATCTTGTTCGGTCATGAAGAAATCAAAAAGCTCGTCGCGTTCCAAACGGAAATCGTCGAAGCGGTCGGGAAACCGAAGTTTGAATACACGGTCTCTAAATTTGACGACGCGTTGTCACAAGAGCTTGAAGCGGCTCGTCCAGAAATTAACGCTGCCGTCCAAGTCGAAGAGAAACACGCGCGTGACGAAGCGATCAACGAAGTCATCGCGAAGTATGTCGCGTCGTACGAAGCGCGTCTCGCTGACGAGCCGGCCAAGTTGAAAGAAGTATCTGGTATTTTGAACAAGTTCGTCAAAGACGAGGTCCGCCGTTTAATCACGGTCGATAAAGTACGTCCAGACGGCCGTCGCCCGGAAGTCATCCGTCCACTCGCGTCAGAAGTCGGCGTGTTACCGCGTGCGCACGGTGTCGGTTTGTTCACACGGGGGCAGACGCAAGTCATGTCAATCGCGACACTCGGCGTCATCGGTGACGCTCAAATCATCGACGGCATCGGCTTAGAAGAGAATAAACGTTTCATGCACCATTACAACTTCCCGCCGTTCTCGGTCGGTGAAGCTCGTCCGGTTCGCGCGCCAGGCCGCCGCGAGATCGGTCACGGTGCGCTCGGTGAACGTGCGCTTCTCCCGGTCATCCCGAAAGAAGCAGACTTCCCGTATACGATCCGTCTCGTCTCAGAAGTGCTCGAGTCGAACGGTTCGAGTTCACAGGCTTCAATCTGTGGCTCGACACTCGCCCTCATGGACGCCGGAGTTCCGATCAAGGCACCAGTCGCGGGAATCGCGATGGGTCTCATCATGGAAGGCGAACACTATACAGTACTCACTGACATCCAAGGTCTCGAAGATCATCTCGGCGACATGGACTTCAAAGTCGCTGGAACGAAAGACGGGATCACAGCATTGCAGATGGACATTAAAATCGCCGGCATCACGCGTGAGATTTTGGAAGAAGCGCTCGAACAAGCTCGTTCAGGCCGCCTCCACATTCTCAACCATATGCTCGAAACGCTTGACTCATCGCGTCCACAGTTGTCGAAGTATGCGCCGAAGATCGTCACGATGAAAATCAATCCAGATAAGATTCGCGACGTCATCGGGCCTGGTGGTAAGATGATCAACAGCATCATCGACCAAACCGGTGTCAAGGTTGATATCGAGCAAGACGGTACGGTGTTCATCGCCTCGACCGATCAAGATGGCATCGATATGGCGATGGCACTCATCAGTGATATCGTCCGTGAAGTCGAAGTCGGCGAAGTGTTCGACGCGACAGTGCGTCGGATCGAGAAGTTCGGCGCGTTCGTCGAGTTGTTCAAAGGCAAAGACGCGCTCGTCCACGTCTCTGAGTTCAGCCTCGACCGCGTCGCCAACGTGGAAGACGTCGTCAAGCTCGGTGACACGATCAAAGTCAAAGTCACAGAAATTGACGACAAAGGCCGCGTCAACGCCTCGCATAAAACGTTGATCGTCGAAGGGCTTTCTCCGGAAGAGCGAGAAGCGTATGAAGCGAAACGTAAAGCACAACGCGAGAGCCGTCCGCCACGTGACAGCCGTCCTCCGCGTCGTGACGGAGACCGTCGTCCGTCAAGACCAACAAACTAATTATTTTGGCCATCGTCTGGTGCGATGGCCTTTTTCATAGGAGTGATAAAATGGAATGGATTACCTTAAAGAATGGCGTCCGCATCGTGGTCGAACCGATGGCAGACGTCCGCAGTACATCGACCGGTGTATTCATCAAAGCCGGGACACGGACCGAGGAAGACAATGAGATCGGGATCAGCCACTTGATCGAACATATGTTGTTCAAGGGCACAACAACAAAAACGGCGAAAGAAATCGCTTCATTTTTTGATGAGCTTGGCGGCAGTGTGAACGCCTTCACTTCAAAAGACCATACATGCTACTACGTTAAGACGCTCGATGAACATGCTGTCATCGCCTTCGACGCACTGGCCGACATGTTGTTCCATTCAGTCTTTGATGAGACTGAGCTTGAAAAAGAGAAACGGGTCGTGTTAGAAGAGATTAAAATGTACGAAGACACGCCGGAAGACCTCGTGCATGAGTTGCTCGCCTATGCCGTCTACCGTGACGATATATTAGCGAAGCCGATTCTCGGGACGGAAGCTAGCGTGCTCAGCTTCTCTCGCGATCAATTGCTGCGTTATGTCGAATCAATGTATACAGGCAACCGTGTCGTCGTCTCAATCGCCGGTCACGTGACCGACGAGCTGGTCGAAGCGGTCACGTCGAGGTTTGCGGAACTCCCATCAGGGGAATCACCGAAAGAATCGACGATTCCGGTTCTATACAGCGATGTGTTGAAAAAGCATAAAGAGACGGAGCAGGCGCACCTTTGTTGGAATTTCGAGGCGATTTCGGCAACGAACGACCGGCTCCCGCACCTCGCGCTGGCAAACAACGCGATCGGTGCGACGATGTCGTCGCGGCTGTTTCAATCGATTCGTGAAGAGCAAGGGTTAGCTTACTCGATCTATTCGTACTATACGACGTTCGTTGACCATGGCACGTTCACGATTTATATCGGGACGTCACCGGAAACACTCACTCAAGTCGAGACGATCATGGAGCGTGAACTTGAAGCGCTCAAAGCGCAGGGGTTAACGGAAGAAGAAGTCGCTAAAGGCAAACGCCAGTTGAAAGGTTCACTCGTCCTCGGCAACGAGAGCACGAGCGCCCGAATGAACCGGAACGGGCGTAACCTCGTCTTACTCGACGAAGTCGAGGATTTGGACGAAGTCCTCAATAAAATCGACCGCATCGAAACCGATGAAGTCAACGCCTTGATTCGGGAGCTGCTCGGGCACGTCCCGGCAAAATCATATGTTCTTCCGTCCGAAGACTGACTTGAAACCAGATTGTAAGTTCTCTACACTGATTAAGAGGTATTCTTTACATTGGACAGGATACAGGTGAAAGAAGGGAAAGACTTGAACTTAACGGATTTAGTAACCAAGATACAATTGATTAATCAACCAACTATAGAGGGCATTAACGTGACCCATGTCACGACCGATTCACGGGAAGTCGTACCCGGAACGCTGTTTGTCGCGATTAAAGGCTACACCGTCGACGGTCACGACTATGCTGATTTAGCGGTGAGTAAAGGAGCGGTCGCGGTCGTCAGTGAGCGTCCGCTCGACATCAGCGTCCCAAACCTGCTCGTGCGCGATAGTTCGCGTACGGTCGGCTTATTAGCGTCGGCATTTTATAACTATCCGTCTGAACAGATGCGTCTGTTCGGCATCACGGGGACGAACGGAAAAACGACGACGACGACGATTTTACGTGACGTTTTATCAAAGCTTGGACATAGCACCGGATTGATCGGTACGGTCGAGGTCCGGATTAACGATACGGTCGTCCCGAGCAAGAACACGACGCCGCAAAGTTCTGAGCTTCAGCAGCTGCTCGCTCGCATGCGCGGTGAAGGGGTGACCGATGTGATGATGGAAGTGTCATCACACGGACTTGAACTAGGTCGTGTCATCGGAACGGACTTCGACATCGTCGGTTTCACGAACTTGACGCACGACCATCTCGATTTTCACGGGACGTTTGAAAACTATGCGCGGGCCAAAGGTTTGCTGTTCGCCCAACTCGGACAGATGGCGTCGCGCGACAAAGTTGCCGTCTTGAATGCGGACGATCCGTACAGCAAGCTTTACGAGACGATGACGGGTGCTCGTGTCATCACATACGCCATCGACGAAATGGCGGATGTGACAGCGTCAGACATCGTTCAGACACTGTCAGACACGAGTTTCCGTCTCAACTATCAAGGAGTCAGTCTGCCGGTGACGGTCCAGTTCATCGGACGTTTCAACGTATACAACCTGTTGCTTGCGACGGGTTGCCTGCTCGCGGCTGGGTACAGTTTACCTGAGATCATCCAAGCGCTCGAATCGATTCATCCGGCCAAGGGACGGATGCAACGACTCGACGTGCCTGGGTATAACGTCTATGCGGACTATGCCCATACACCGGACGGGATTGAGCAATGCTTGAAGTCGCTTGTCGGTGTCCCTAAAGAGAACATCGTCTTCTTGATTGGAACAGGCGGGAATCGCGATGTGACGAAACGCCCGACAATGGGCGAGATGGCCTCAAAATATGCCGGTACCGTCATCATCACGACGGATGATCCACGTTTTGAGGCGTATGATTCGATCACGAGCGGCATTGCCGCCGGGATGACCCATGACAACTTTGTTGAAATCGGCGACCGTGAAGAAGCGGTGTCTTACGCCGCACGTCTAGCCAAAGCGGATAATATCGTCGTGTTGGCCGGTAAAGGACATGAGAAGTACCAAATCATCGGTAACGAGAAAATCCCGCTCGATGAGGAAGCGATCGTCCGGGCGACAATTTTAAATACGGAGGAATCTTGATTTATGGCAGTACAACCGATTACCTTGACAGAGACAGAGCATGACGATTTCGTCAAAGCACACGACCGCGGCGACTTGCTCCAACTTTCGAGTTGGGCAGACGTCAAAAAACAAAATGGTTGGTCCGCTGAGCGGATTGCCGTCGCTACAAATAGTGAGACGACAGGAGTGGCGCTTCTTTTATTCAAACAAGTGCCAAAGCTACCGTTCACGCTTTGTTACGCACCGCGCGGTTTCGTCGTCGATTACGATGACGTGGCATCATTGCGTGCCTTGACCGAGGAAGCGAAACGCGTCGCCAAACTGAAAAAGGCGATCGTCATCAAAATCGATCCGAACATCGACCGGGACGAAGTACCGGGCTTACTTACGGAAATGTCTAGCCTCGGTTTTACACATAAAGGGTACGGCGGCGGCTTTGACTATGCCCAACCCCGTTTCACGATGGAGACGGACCTCCGTCCGAGCGAGAAAGATATTTTCGCCAAGTTCCATCATAAGTTTCGCTATAACGTCCGTCTTGCCGAGCGTAAAGGGATTGTCTGTACTGAAGTCGGTCGGGACGGCTTGAAAACGTTCGCCGAACTGATGAAAGTCACGGGTGAGCGTGACGGCTTCGCCATTCGCGGGCTCGATTACTTCGAGAACTTATACGATTGCCTGCAGCCGAATGACGCTCGTTTATTTTTGACGAAACTTGAACCGAAACTCGCGCTCGATCAACAAATGGCGACGCTCGACAAAGCAAAACGGGATCTTGACAAGATCGAACGGTCTTTGGAAAAAGAAACGGTCGAGAAAAAACGGATCAGTTTGTCGAATCGTCAGAAACAGACGCGCGATCAACTCGTGAAAGCTGAAGCGGCCTTGCCGGAACTCGAACAGCTTCATGCCAGCTATCCGGACGGTCTCGTGTTATCGGGCGGCTTGTTGACGCTCGCCGGCCGCCGCTCGTATTACTTATACGGTGCTTCCTCGAACGAGTTTCGGGAGTTCATGCCGAACCACCTGATGCAATGGACGATGATGCAATCTGCCAAGGCAAGTGGTGCCGAGCGCTATGATTTCGGTGGTGTATCGGGCAGTACGGAGCCGGACGATGAATATGCGGGCCTGTATGCGTTTAAATCGGGCTGGGGCAGCGATCAAATCGAGAAAGTCGGCGAGTTCGACCTCGTCTTGAACCGCCCGCTCTACTTTGCCCTCGAGACAGGATTACCGCTCGTCAAAGGACTCCGTAAACGGTTAAGAAGATGAAATGGTCAGGCGTTTTGACGTTTGCGATGACGGCGTTTTTGATTGGGATCTTCTTGGCGTATACGTTCTCGCGGCCCGGACCAATGCCTTGGGTCGATGAACCGACGTTCGAAGCCGGGATGTGCGAACGGAGCCCGCGCTCGGAACAGACGATTGTCGACCGTAGTGACAAGGCGTTTGCCAACTTGCATCCTCATGTGCGAGATCGTGGCGAATCGTTCGTAAGACTGGCGTATTCATGTCTCGGGCTTGAAGTCCGCTTGACGTCAGGCTATCGTTCGGCCGATGAACAGAATGCGCTCTACGCGCAAGGACGCTCAAAACCAGGGCAAGTCGTGACGAACGCCAAGGCGGGACAAAGTTATCATAACTATGGACTCGCGGTCGATTTTGTCATCATCCACGATAACCGGGCCGACTACGATTTGAAAGCAGATCACAATAAGTCGGGGGAACCCGATTGGCAAGAACTCGGTGAACTCGGAAAAGCACTCGGCTTCGAATGGGGTGGGGATTGGAGAAGTTTTCCGGACTATCCTCACTTGCAGATGGACTTCGGCTTATCGGTTCGACAGCTCGCAGCTGGCAAGCGGCCGGACACTAAAGCGACGATGCCGCTCGCGGATGTGATGAAACCTCTAGTCGATTGAACGGAAATGGTGGCATATAAGCGTTTTTTCCGATACAATATTCAGTAGCGATAAGTGGACGAAACAGAATATGAATCATCTAGGAGGTTTTTGTTAGTGTCAAAGAAGAAGACTGAGAACGTTAGCGTCTTTGCGCTTGGTGGCGTAGGCGAAATCGGGAAGAACATGTACGTCGTGGAACTAGACGACGACATCTTCGTCATCGATGCCGGCCTTATGTTTCCAGGCGATGAGATGCTCGGGATTGATATCGTCATCCCGGACATTACGTATTTAAAAGAAAACAAAGATCGGGTACGCGCTATTTTCATCACCCATGGTCACGAAGACCATATCGGTGGACTCAGCTACGTACTCCGTGACTTGAAGCATGTCCCGGTCTACGGGACGAAATTGACGCTCGGTTTAATCGAGCTCAAGTTAAAAGAGGCGGGCTTACTGAAAGAAGTCGACCTTAGATTGATTGACGCTAAAACGAAATTGACTATCGCTGATCATTTCATCACTTTCTTCCGCGTCAACCATTCAATCCCTGACTGTGTCGGTGTCTGCATTCAAACGTCACAAGGCGCGATCGTTCATACCGGCGACTTTAAATTCGACTACACGCCGGTCGATGGGAAGCAGTCTGACTTTAACAAGTTAGCAGCCATCGGTCAGCGCGGTGTGCTCTGTTTATTGTCAGATTCAACAAACGCGGAACGACCAGGCCAAACAGGGTCTGAATCGTTAGTCGGTGCTGAATTAAACGATGTGATCTATCAAGCCGAGGGGCGTGTGATCGTCGCGTCGTTCGCTTCGAACGTCCATCGTTTGCAACAAGTATTTGCTGCAGCCGAGGCGAACGACCGTAAAGTCGCAGTCGTTGGACGCAGCATGGTCAACATCGTCGAAGTCGCGCAAAAATTGAACTACCTTCGTTTCAAGCCGAAGACGCTCGTCGAGCTCTCGCAAGTGAACCGTTTGCCGGACGATAAAGTCGTCATCTTGACGACCGGTTCACAAGGTGAGCCGATGGCGGCTTTGACGCGCATGGCGCGTAACGCCCACAAACAAGTGAATATTCGCTTGAATGATACCGTGGTGATCGCGGCGACGCCAATTCCGGGTAACGAAAAATCGGTCTCGAAAACGATCGATCTCTTATTCCGTTCTGGTGCGAACGTCATCTATAACCAACGTAAAGTGCACGTATCCGGTCACGGTTCGGCTGAAGAGCTCAAGCTCATGCTCAACCTCGTCAAGCCGAAATACTTCCTCCCGATTCACGGGGAGTACCGGATGCAGATGGCCCACTCGAAACTCGCCCAACAGGTCGGGATCAATTCAAGTAACATCTTTATCGTCGAGAAAGGTGACGTCGTCGAGTTCACGGGCCGTAAAGCCCGGATGAGCCGTAAAGTTCCTGCCGGCAACGTCTTGATCGATGGAATCGGTGTCGGGGACGTCGGGAATATCGTTCTCCGCGACCGTCGCCTCTTGTCGCAAGACGGTGTCGTCCTCTGTGTCGTCACGTTGAACCGTAAACAGAAGAAGTTGATTTCAGGCCCTGAACTCATCTCGCGTGGATTTGTCTATATGCGCGAATCAGAAGTGATGATCTCAGAAGCGAACCGGATTGTCACGAAACAGATTGAGAAGAGTCTCGAAGCTGGAAGTGATTGGACCGAATTGAAATCAAATATCCGCGAGCGGCTCAGCGTCTTCTTGTTTGAACAGACGAAACGTCGTCCGATGATCTTGCCGATCATCATGGAAATTTAAAGAATTGAGATCGAGGCAAAAGTCATCTGACTTTTGCCTCTTTTTTTAGGAGGAATAGAAGTTGGCACAAAAAACGAGAAAGACCCCGGTGAAGCGTAAGCCGCGACCGACGACGAGGAATCGTAAGCGGAAACAGCCAATCCCACTTCGTACATATGGTTGGGCCAGCTTTATCTTGTCGATGATCGCGTTCATCTTTTCGTTGTTCGAGTTCGGCTGGGTCGGGACTCAGACAGCGACGTTTGCGACGACGCTGTTTGGGGGCTGGGGTGCACTCACATATTTGATCGTCGCATTCATTTTGCTCGTATTCTTGAACGATTTCCGTCCGATCCAACGAGCCGGTATCTTCCTGCTGTTCGTGTCCTTCCTATTGTTCGGGGACATGGTGTGGGGAACGGAACGGGGAGTGGTGAACGGGGCGCTCTACGGATTGAACCAATACTTGCTATCGGACTTCGGGATTATCTTCCTTGGCATCATCAGCGTCGTCGTCGGTGTCTCGCTTCTGTCTCCGGCGATTTGGCGGACAATCGGGAACCGGTTGCTCGAAAGTTTCGTTGCGATTAAACAAGAATGGCGTGACCGAGAACGTACACCCGCCAAACCGAAACCGACTGAGAAGAAGCGGGTCGACGCACGCGCGTCCGAATCAACACCCAAGCCTCAAGAAGTGGAGGCCGAGGCGGACGCCGTCGTCATGCATGATATTCCGATTGTCGGGTTTAGTGAGACCATCGACGCCGAGAAGCGTCAGAAAGTGTCTGACGAGACCGTGAAGAGCGAGGTCGTATCAGATATCCCGACCGAGGACATGATGATGACAGCGGCTCAGGACGTGTCTGCGACATACGAATTGCCGAAGTTCACGATTTTAAGTGAACCGGTCGTGACCGACTTGTCAGGAGAGAACGCACGATTGAAGGCGAACGCAACGAAACTCGTCCAAACGCTCAAGTCGTTCGGCGTCGGGGTGAAAGTGCTCAAAATCCATCTCGGTCCGACTGTCACGAAGTACGAGCTGCAACCGGACATCGGCGTCAAAGTGAGCCGGATCACCTCATTGAGTGATGATCTCGCACTCGCACTTGCCGCCAAAGACATTCGTATCGAAGCACCGATCCCAGGGAAGGCGGCCATCGGCATCGAAGTCCCGAACCAAGAAGTCGCGCCGGTCTGTCTGCGTGAGGTGTTAGAAGCGGAGCCTGTCAAACGCGATGAGGCACCGCTCCTCGTCGCGCTCGGTCGCAGTATTAGCGGTGAGACGGTCACGATCGCGTTGAACAAGATGCCTCATCTACTCGTCGCAGGGTCGACCGGCTCCGGGAAGTCGGTCTGTATCAATGGGATGATCGTGTCTATTTTGATGCGGACGCGGCCAGATCAAGTCCGCCTCATGATGATCGACCCGAAGATGGTCGAGTTGAACGTCTACAACGGCGTCCCGCATTTATTGACGCCGGTCGTGACGGATCCGAAAAAAGCGGCTCAAGCGCTCAAGCAAGTCGTTGCCGAGATGGAGCGCCGCTACGAGCTGTTTAGCCGCTACGGTGTCCGTAACATCGAGGGCTACAACGACCTCGTCGACAAGTCAGAGGACGAAGACGCTAAACGGCTCCCGTTCATCGTCGTCATCGTGGATGAGTTGGCCGACTTGATGATGGTCGCCTCAAACGACGTCGAGGACGCGATTATGCGGCTCGCCCAGATGGCACGAGCGGCCGGTATCCATATGGTGCTCGCCACGCAACGTCCATCCGTCGACGTCATCACGGGTGTCATTAAAGCGAACATCCCATCACGGATCGCGTTCGCGGTCTCGTCAGCGACCGATTCAAGAACGATCCTCGACGGCGGGGGGGCTGAGAAGCTGCTCGGTCGAGGTGATATGCTCATGCTTGCGAACGGAATGAACAAGCCGGTACGCGTCCAAGGGGCGTTCGTATCCGATCAGGAAGTCGAGACGGTCGTCAACCATGTCATCGCCCAGCAGCGGGCCCAGTACGTCGAGGCGATGATGCCAAAAGAAGAAGAAGTGACGACGATCGACTCGGACGACTCGTTATTCGAAGAAGTCGTCCAATTCATCTTGACGCAAGAAACGGCGTCGACTTCGATGATTCAACGAAGATTCCGAATCGGTTATAACCGGGCGGCCCGCTTGATTGATTCGCTCGAACAAGCAGGGTACGTCGGTCCTTCGGAAGGATCGAAGCCACGGAAAGTACTCATTAACCAACAAGATGCATAATACGAAAAACGAACTATAAGGACGGATGCGTTCGAAATAGTTCGTTTTTTGTTTATTTTTAAAAGTATCGTCAATTCAGTTACCTCGCGTCGGATAAACATGTACAGTAGAAGTTATATAGCACATCTGGACTATATGACCTATTGAGACATACTACTGAAAACGTTGAAACGCTTTCATTTTTTAATACCGTTTTCATTTTACGATTTCTTTTCAAACACTCGTAGAACAGGTAATATAGACTAAGTGGTATACATAATCCCTTGGCTTTAAAACATTTCCTTGATTCCGAACAAAAAAGTATTGCGTTCTTTTTACGGAATCCCTATACTTAGAATTGGCAAGGACATTCATACGTCAGATGTCTGAGCACTGGTAAGAAATAGGTAAAGGTGGTGAGGCCCATGTCGATCAAGCTCGATCATCGCTTGCTCTATCTTCGCGTGATTGAGAAAATCAAGCAGGATATCGACGATGGTGTCTATCGTGAAGGAGAGAAACTTCCTTCAGAATTCGAGTTGTCGAAGCAACTAGGAGTCAGTCGAGCGACGCTCCGAGAAGCGCTTCGTATTCTCGAAGACGAGAAATTTGTCGTGCGGAAACATGGTGTCGGGACATTCATCAGTTCAAAACCCCCATTCACTTCTGGGATCGAGGAACTGTTCAGTGTCACGGACATGATCATGCGCGCCAAGATGACACCAGGAACAAAAGTATTGGTGGCCGAAAAAGTGTTAGCGACAGAGAGAGAAGCCGAGCGTCTGAAAATTGAACCGAACTCACCGATTTATCGGATTGTCCGGATTCGTTATGCAGATGAAACACCGGTCGTTTACTGTGTGGATAAAATTCCAGCCCATCTCGTCTCTAATCCTGAAGCGTTGACAGAAGGAAAGTCGTTATTCGATGCGCTTGAAAAAGAGGTAGGACGTCGGGTCGCATACGCGATCACGCACATCGAACCGAGTGTGAGTTCAGAGATCTCGACCCAACTTCAAACGGACCAACCGTTACTCGCTTTAAAACAACTGCATTACGATGAGAGCGATTTACCGTTGCTCGATTCGGCAAACTTTTTCCGAGCGGACCGCTTCGACTTCCACGTCGTTCGTAAACGCGTCTAAGCAAGTTCTTGTAAAGCGGAAATAGTTATTTTTGGGTAATTGCGTGAAAGCGCTTTCTTATACCGGTGTAAAGACGACTGATGACATGACAACCTTAATTGTTATGATCCGAAAGGGGAAACACGACGATGATGAACAAGAAAAAAACGATTCTTTCAGCTTTAGCAGCAGGTCTCACGCTCTCAACAGTACTTGCAGCATGCGGTGGGGATGACAACGAAGGTACTTCTTCAAATGGCGAAGGCGGAGAAGGCAGCGACTTCAAAGTCGCGATGGTAACTGATACAGGCGGCGTTGACGACAAATCGTTCAACCAATCAGCTTGGGAAGGTCTTCAGAAGTTCGGAGCAGACAACAACTTGACTGAAAACGAAGGCTTCAAATATCTTCAATCTTCAAAACAAGCGGACTATCAGCCAAACTTGCAACAATTGGCACGCGATAACTTCAACTTGATCTACGGTATCGGTTTCTTGATGGGTGAAGATATCCAGAAAGTTGCCGAGCAGTTCCCAGACAACAACTTCGCGCTCGTCGACATGGTCGTTGACGCACCGAACGTCGCGTCGATCACGTTTAAAGAACAAGAAGGTTCGTTCCTCGTCGGTGTCGTCGCAGGTCTCACAACGAAAACGGACAAAGTCGGTTTCATCGGCGGCGTCGAGTCAGACTTGATCAAAAAGTTCGAAAATGGATATAAAGCGGGCGTCATGGCCGTCAACCCAGACGCGACAATTGACGTCAAGTACGCTGAAGACTTCAACTCGGCTGAAAAAGGAACGGCAATCTCTTCAGGGATGTATGGAGCAGGCTCTGACATCATCTATCACGCAGCAGGCGGAACGGGTGTAGGTGTCTTCACAGAAGCGAAAAACCGTAAGAAGAACGGCGAAGACGTATGGGTCATCGGCGTTGACCGTGACCAGTACGAAGAAGGACTTCCTGAAAACGTAACCCTTACTTCAATGGTCAAACGTGTTGATACGGCAACTTACGAAGTATCGAAACTCGCAATGGAAGATAAGTTCCCAGCAGGCGAAATCGTTGAGTTCTCATTGAAAGATGATGGTGTAGGTATCGCTGAAACATCAAGCGAAAACGTTGCAGCTGACGTCCTCACAAAAGTTGAGGAATACCGCACGCAGTTGATCGACGGCGACATCACGGCTCCAGCTACTGACGCTGAGTTCGAAGAGTTCATGAAAACAGTAAAATAATTCATTAAGTTAGGGGGGACCCATGCGGTCTCCCTTTACTTAAAGTTAGGGGTGGACTTTCTTGGAATATGTAATTGAAATGCTCAATATTCGCAAAGAGTTCGGAACGTTCGTAGCCAACGACAACATCACCCTCCAACTTCGCAAAGGCGAGATTCATGCGCTGCTCGGCGAGAACGGTGCCGGGAAATCAACGCTAATGAACGTCTTGTTCGGTCTCTACCAGCCAGAAGGTGGAGAGATTCGAGTGCGCGGGGAGAAAGTGAATATTGAAAATCCGAACATCGCCAATGATCTCGGGATCGGCATGGTACACCAACACTTCATGCTCGTCGAGAAGTTCACGGTGACCGAGAACATCATTCTCGGGTCTGAACCGAGAAGTGGATTGACGGTCGACCGGGCGACGGCTCGTAAAAAGGTAATGGACATTTCGGAACAATACGGTCTTCGCATCGATCCTGATGCCAAAATCGAGGATATTTCGGTCGGGATGCAACAACGTGTCGAAATTTTAAAAACGCTTTACCGCGGGGCTGAAATCTTGATTTTTGATGAGCCGACCGCTGTTTTGACGCCGCAAGAAATCCAAGAACTCATTCAAATCATGAAGCGTCTCATTGAAGAAGGCAAATCGATCATCTTGATCACGCATAAATTAAAAGAAATCATGCAAGTCGCCGACCGTTGTACGGTCATTCGTCGCGGACGCTATATCGGTACCGTCGAAGTCGACGAGACCGTGAATGAAGATAGCTTAGCCGAGATGATGGTCGGGCGTGAGGTAAACTTTGATGCGGAATATTCCAAGGCAGATCCACAGCAAGTCGTACTCGACGTTCAACAGCTCGTCGTCAAAGACAGCCGCGGACTGAAAGTCGTCGAGGGCTTGGATTTACAAATTCGTTCTGGAGAGATTCTCGGTATCGCCGGGATCGACGGGAACGGTCAGACCGAATTAATTGAAGCGCTTTCAGGTCTGAAAAAGCCTGAAGCAGGTAAAATCTTATTGAACGGGAAAGACGTGACCGGATTCACGCCGCGTAAAGTGACAGAGTCCGGTGTCGGGCACATCCCACAAGACCGTCACAAGCACGGACTCGTCCTCGACTACTCGATCCGTGACAATATGGTGCTCCAAACGTACTATAAAGAGCCGTTCTCAAAGCGTGGTTTGATGAACTATAAAGCCGTCGCTGAGAAAGCGAAAGCGTTAATTGAGAAGTTTGACGTCCGAACTCCGTCGATCGACGTGCCAGCCCGTGCTCTATCTGGCGGTAACCAACAGAAAGCGATCATCGCCCGGGAAGTCGACCGGTCACCAGACTTGTTGATCGCCGCGCAACCGACGCGGGGGCTCGATGTCGGAGCCATCGAATTCATTCACGAGCAACTCATTAAAGAACGGGAGAAAGGACGCGCCGTCCTGCTCATCTCGTTCGAGCTTGAAGAAATCCTTCACGTCTCCGACCGGATCGCCGTCTTATACGAAGGAAAGATCGTCGGGATTCGCGATCCGAAAGAAACGACCGAGCAAGAGCTTGGCTTCTTGATGGCCGGCGGTAAGAGAGGGGAAGAAACAGTATGAACAAGCTAGCATATAATCGACTTCTCATCCCGCTTTTGTCGATCTTGATGGGACTACTTGTCGGTGCGATCGTCATGCTCATCGGTGGTTACAACCCGGTCCAAGGGTTCTCATCACTTTTCAGCGGCATGGTCGGCAGCCCGTATGCGATCGGTGAGACGCTCCGTGCGGCAGCACCGCTCATTTTCTCAGGTTTGGCCGTCGCGTTCGCGTTCCGGACCGGACTGTTCAACATCGGGGTCGAAGGTCAAGTCTTGATCGGGTGGGTGGCAGCGGTTTATGTCGGGATCAACTTTGACTTGCCGATGTTCATTCACTTGCCGCTCGCGCTTCTCGCGTCCATGTTCGCGGCAGCGCTATGGGCGTTCGTTCCTGGTTTCTTGAAAGCCAAGTTCCACGTCCATGAAGTTATCACGTCAATCATGATGAACTATATCGCCCTCTACACGACGAACGCGATTTTGCGTAGCGTCATCGGTGTGACGAACGAACGGACCGAAGATATTAAAGACTCGGCCTCGCTCGCCTCACCGTTGCTACAAGAATTGACGACGTTCTCGCGTCTGCACTGGGGTATTCTCATCGCCGTGCTCGCAGCGATCGTCTATTACTACATCTTACAACGGACGACGCTCGGGTATGAGCTTCGTGCCGTCGGATTTAACAAACACGCCTCGCAGTATGCGGGGATGAGCGTTAACCGGAACATCATTCTCTCGTTCGTCATCTCTGGAATGTTCGCCGGACTTGCCGGCGCGATGGAAGGTCTCGGGACGTTCAACGGAATGACGCTTAGCGCGTCGTTCACCGGCGTCGGATTCGACGGGATCGCTGTCGCCCTGCTCGGTGCGAACACGGCGGTCGGTGTCTTCCTGGCAGCAATTTTGTTCGCCGGTCTCAACATCGGCGGACTTGCGATGCAACTCGGGGCCAACATCCCGTCTGAGCTCGTCAAAGTCATCATTGCCGCCATCGTCATCTTCGTGGCGTCAGGATACGCCTTGAACTATGTGATTGAAAAACTTAAAGGAAACCGTAAGAAAGGAGTGGAGAAAAAATGAGCTTCTTAGAAGTACTCTACATCGTCGTTCCGGTTGCGTTAGCCTATGCGACTCCACTCATCATCGCGGCGCTCGGCGGCATTTTCAGTGAACGTTCGGGTGTCGTCAACATCGCTCTAGAAGGCATCATGGTCATCGGGGCGGCGACGGGAATCATCGTCACGCTCACATTGACCGATATGGGATTTGGCGGGCTCAGCCCGTGGCTCTCACTGTTGATCGCCATGGTCGTCGGCGCGCTGTTCTCGCTATTCTTGGCCGTTCCTGCCATCCTCTGGCGGGCTGACCAAACCGTTCTCGGTGTCGCGATCAACATGCTCGCCGTCGGGCTCGCCATCTTCGTCGTTCGGGTTCTTTACAATAAAGGACAGACCGATTTCATCGAATATCGGATCGCCAAAGAGAACGTGCCGATTCTGTCGGACATCCCGGTGCTCCGCATGTTCTTTATCAACGTCCAATACACGTCGTTCATCGCGATCATCCTCGCGTTCGTCGTCTGGTTCGTCATCTTCAAGACGCCGTTCGGTCTTCGCCTTCGTTCAGTCGGTGAACATCCGATGGCGGCGGACACGATGGGAATCAACGTCACGAAGATGCGCTTCATGGGCGTCATGCTCTCAGGTGCGTTCGGTGGTTTGGCTGGTGCGGTCTATGCCGTCACGGTTACGACCAACTTCAGTGGGACGACGATCGTCGGACAAGGCTTCCTCGCCATTGCCGCGATGATCTTCGGGAAATGGAACCCGCTCGGTGCCCTAGGCGCTGGTTTATTCTTCGGGTTCGCCCAAGCGCTGTCGATCATCGGCAGTAACTTGCCGGTCATCAATAACGTACCGCAAGTATTGCTCTTGATCGCGCCGTACGCGTTGACGATCCTCGCCCTAGCAGGTGTCGTCGGACGAGCGGACGCTCCGAAATCAGTTGGTATCCCGTATATTAAAGGGAAGCGCTGACGAGGGAAAGGACATATGTCTCGTTTTGCCAAGGTTGTTTGACGCTTAAGTCAAACAACCTTTTTTGTTATACTGGTGTAGAGGTGAGACAATTGAAACAATGGTGGCAACTACTGCTCGTTCTCGTGCTGAGCGTTTCGTTAGCAGGTTGCTCGGTCGATGACTGGTTCGCCGAGCAAGTCGAGCCGCCGGAATCGCTCGTCGAACTCGAGGCGGATTACCCGGCAGCGGACGCCGGGACAAAAGTCCGAGCGCCGATCGGCAAGACGGAGACGGTCACGTTAGACCGCGTCATCGATGGCGATACGCTTAAAGTCGAGTTTGAGAGCGGTGCGACCGAGTCGATTCGACTCCTGCTCGTCGACACGCCTGAGACGAGTCATCCGACGTTGCCGGTCCAACCGTTCGGTGAGGACGCGAAGGCGTTCGTCGCGCGTTGGTTACCGGAAGGTGAGACGATCGTCCTCGAGTACGACGTCGGGCGGTACGACCGCTATCAGCGGACGCTCGCTTACGTATGGTATGATGATGCGATGCTCAATGAAGAGCTGCTGCGTCGCGGTCTCGCACGTGTCGCGTACGTTTACGCCCCGAACACCCAGCACGTCGATGCGTTCCGCGATGTCGAACGCGCGGCCCGGCGCGAGCTGCTCGGGATTTGGAGCATCGAGGACTACGTGACGGGCAACGGTTTCGACCATGAAGCGGCGCGACCGGCGAAACCTCGATCGGAGCCGAGCGAAGCGTGTGACATTAAAGGGAACATTAATCGGGAAGGCGAGAAAATTTATCACGTGCCGGGCGGTGCGAGCTATGAACGCACGAACCCGGAGGAAATGTTCTGTACGGAAGGAGAGGCCGAGGCGGCAGGGTTTAGAAGAGCGGCCCGTTAAAAAAAAGACATGTGTGTCAACTTGACACACATGTCTCTCTTATTCGTATTTGAGTGCGTCGCCATCGAACGATTCGTCAGCGACTTTGATTGAGTCGGTCGGACATCCTTCGAACGCATCCATCAAATCTTCCGACAGTTCGTCAGGTACTTCGACTGTGCCTGTGTTGTCGTCCATCAAGTTGAAGGCGAGACCTTCGTCATCATAGTCGAAGATGTCGGGAGCAGCTGCTCCACAAGCACCACATGCGATACATGTATCTTTGTCAACGATAGTAAATTTTGCCATTTGTAACCCTCCAAACGTTTCGTCTCTCTGCATAGAAATGACTTTCTACTGACTATGAGTAATTGTAGTCTACATACCCTAATATTTCAATGAGGAAACGAATAACGTTTTGGAGAGATAGTAATAATGAGAGAGGGTGGAAGGATGGTTCATTTAGCCGACGGAGTGTTGCTCCTATCGATTCAACGCTTAAAAGGGGAGCGCAGCGAACGCAGCCTGTTTCACGTTTTAAACGGAAAACGTTCGGCGACGACGCTCCAAGATGCTTTTTTTTATGACCTTGAACCGATTTTCGGACTGTTCCCTTATACGAAATATGATTATGAGAAGCTGTTAGTCTCGTTTGAGAAAAGAGGCTGGCTCAATCGGGCGACGTTCACGTTAACTGAAGCCGGAAGTATGCTCGCTAGTCCGGACGCGGTCAGCCAGTTGTTTGACCGGCTCGGTGGCGAGTACCGGGACTATACGACGATGACATGGAAACGTCTCAGTTTATTTATCCAGACGTTCATGTCACTCGAACACGAGCGCACGTTTTATCCGGTCCAAGCCGATCGGATGGCCGAGCGGTGGGTCAAGCAAATCGTGCGAACGGAACGAGAGTGGAAAGAACTGATCGCCTCGTTTCATCAAGAACTCGAAACAGCGCTTGAGACGGTCGGTGATCCATATGCGACGGCAGTCGTCTATCGCTTCACCGGAGCGTTCGAGACGGGATACACGTATGAACAGATCGCGACGCTCCTTGACGTCGATGCTCGGACGGCACGGCTTTACTTCTTGGCCGGATGGAACGCGCTGTTACGGACTGTGCCGCGAGACGCCAAAATACTAGGGTTTGCCCACGGGTTGTCGGATGAGCGGATGACGTTATCGGCGCGCGAATCGTTCGATTTGTTTTCGGCCGGCCGCACGTTCGCGCAAGTACAATCGATCAGGCGCCTGCGCACGAGCACAATCGAAGACCACGTCGTCGAGATGGCGATGTATTTGGACGACTTCCCGCTCGATCAATTCGTGCCAGCCGACGCGATTGCCGAAGTCGAACGGTTACGGGAAGAAGACAGCTGGGCGCTAAAGCCGATCTTCGAGAAAACCGACAATCTCAGTTACTTCCAAATTCGGTTAGTGTTCGCGAGATTGAAACGAGGTGAGACATTTGTATGAAAAAACGTTGAAGCGTGTGTTCGGTCACGAGACGTTTCGTCCCGGACAGCGTGACGTCATCGAAGCGGTCGCCGAAGGGCAGGACGTGTTGGCGATCATGCCGACGGGTGCCGGGAAATCATTAACGTTCCAACTCCCGTCGTATTTAAAGAACGAAGGCTTGACGATTATCGTCTCGCCGCTCTTGTCGTTGATCGAAGACCAAATGCTCCATATCCGGGAGCGCGGCGAGCGTGGCGTGGCGAGGCTGACGTCGATGGAGACGTTAGAAGAGAAACAAGACATACTGAATCATTTGAAGCGCTATCGGTTCTTATACCTATCTCCCGAACAGCTTGCCGTGCCGCACGTGACCCGGGCGCTCGCAAGGACTCCGATTCAAATGCTCGTCATCGATGAAGCGCACTGTATCTCGCAATGGGGTCACGAGTTCAGGCCAGAATACGCACGGCTCGGGGAGCTCCGCAAACAACTCGGAAGCCCGCAATGCATGGCCGTCACGGCGACGGCCCCGGAAAACGTGAAACGGGACATTATTGAAAAATTAGCTTTATTCTCGCCGTCCCAGTTCGTCCATTCGGCCAATCGACCTGAGATCCGTCTCATCGTCGAACGGCTCGAGACGGAACGAAAGATGCCGCGACTGATCGAACTCGTTCGAGAAGTGCCGACACCGGCCGTCATCTATACGGCGACACGACGGGAAGCTGAAGCGCTCGCGCTTCAACTCGATGACGCCTTGTTTTATCACGGCGGGATGTCGACCGAGGATCGGCGCCTCGTTCAATCGCAGTTTTTACGCGACGAAGTCGCGATCATGGTATGTACGAGTGCGTTCGGGATGGGCGTCAACAAAGATAACGTGCGCTCTGTCATCCATTTCCAACTGCCGGCGACGCTCGAGGCGTATATGCAAGAGATCGGCCGGGCCGGCCGGGACGGCGAACCGGCGTTTGCCGTCTTACTGTATGCCGAAGGGGATGAACGGATCCAACAGTTTTTAATCGATCAACAGTACCCGAAAGATAAAGACATCCGCATAGCTTATCTAGAACGGGACAACGGCACGAGCTTGTCGCAATTACCGCGGCTGTTGAAGATGAACGAGGAAGATCCGGTATGGGGCTTGCTAAACCAAATGCTCGCCGAACGCACGCTTGCCGATGCGGTCGATTGGGTAAAAGAGAGAAAGCGGGCCCGGTACCGCCAGCTCGGTCAAATGATCGACTACGCGCTTATCAAGAAGTGCCGGCGCGACTACTTGCTGAATTACTTTTCAGAGCAACCGGTCAAACAAGCCGATTGCTGTGACGTCTGTGGTGAGATTTCATTCCCGCCGTCGGTTCAAGTTGTGTCTAAAAATGTGACAGATTGGAAACATCGGTTGGCGCGCATCTTTTCCTTTGATTGATATCATAGTAAAATGATAAAAAAGGTAAAGGAGGGCACACGTTGCGACATCGAAACCAAGCAGATTCTCTTCGTGAAAAAGTCGTGGACACGTTGCCGTCTCGGTCGGAACGGCAAGAGCACGAGCGGAAAGAAAAATTGAATGATAATTGGTTGAAACGACCGCTGGCTATGATGCTGACTTTGACGATGTTTGCGATTATCCTCGCATTTTTATATATAGGACGTCATACATTATTTTTCTGATGATACGGTGGAGACGCCGTATTTTTTTATTTTGTTTCAACATCCTTGAGATGTTTACTTGAATTGGAAAAGTCACACCTGTTTCTCACAAATTTGCACAATAAAACAGGTAAAGCTGAAATGATGGGTCTATACTTAAAGAGAAGAACCTGTAGGAGAGGAGGGCTGCTATGCCGAAGTACTCCATCAAGACGGTCGCGTCACTGACCGGTGTGAACCCGACGACGATTCGGGCTTGGGAGCGTCGTTATCAGTTTATCGAGCCGAGTCGGACCGATTCGGGTCACCGGTTGTATTCCGACAAAGACGTCGAAAAAATCAAATGGGTCGTTGAAAAACAACGGGAAGGGTTGACCGTCTCGCAAGCGATTCAGCAACTTCACGAGGCACCGAAGCCGAAACCCGCTCGTCTCTACGACGAAGAATTGAAGGATGGATTAATGGACGCGCTGCTCAAATTTGATGAACGGAAAGCGCACGATTTGATGAACCGTGCCTTCAACACGTTCAGTTTTGAAAAAGTGACGAAAGATATCATTAGCCCGTTGCTGATGGATATCGGCACACGCTGGGAAAATGGGGAGGTCACGATCGCGCACGAACACTTTGCGACGTCCTTTTTCCGAGCCCGCTTGTCGACGTTGTCTCTTCAAATGCCGATGAATCCATTTTTGCCCCGGATCATTTGCGTCTGCGCCCCGGGTGAGATGCATGAAATCGGCCTTTTGTTCGTGACACTCTATTTAAGACAATACGGCTTTGACGTCATTTTCCTCGGATCGGGGTTCCCGAAAGAGGATTTGAGCATGGCGCTCCATGATATCGACGCGAAATGTTTAATCTTTTCATGTACGTTGACTGAGCACATTGCCAATCTTCAAGAAGCGATGCGTTACATTCAAGCGGAGCATCCAGACCTCGTCATCGGTGCGGGTGGATACGCCGTCAGTCAACAAGCGTCGCAATTTGAAGGAGCGTTTCTAGGAGATACGCCCGAAGCTTGGAACGAGTGGTTGTCAACCATTTGACAGGTCGACAAAACGGGAGTAGCTTATTAAGTAGAATGATTTTTCTTTGGAGGTTTTCGTTTGAGATTTGAAAAACAGACAAAAGAACATTTGAGGGTATACTTGACTGCGAGCGACTTATCGATTCGAGGGATCGCCATCGATACGATTGTCGGAGAGAGCGGTCAAGAACTATGGCGGGAATTGCTTGAAACGGCCGAGGCCGAATATGGGTTCATGCCGCAAGGTGCTGTCGACTTGAATGTGACGATGTTTCCACGCGATGGACTCGTCATCGATGTTCAAAAAGTCGATACGGTCGTCGCGGAGTCGGACCAAGAACAAGTCGAGATTCGCTTGACGATCGATGTGATCCACCATTTGATTTATCAGTTTGACGATATTGAAGACGTGATCAATGCGTCGATTTGTGCGTTTCCGCATATGCAAGATACCGACCAAGGTGGGGCACTCTATCATTATGACGGCCGCTACTACTTACATTTTGTAGAAGTTCTCAAACCGCAAGTCGAGGAACGGCTCGCCGCCATCCTGTCTGAATATGGCAAGACGACGACCGTCAGCCCGTATCTCATGATGGAGTACGGGAAGACCATCCAAACTGAACAAGCAGTGAAACAGCTGTACGATACGTTCGCGTAAGTACGGCTTTTTTACTATTCTGTTTCTATTGTTTTCAGCTGACACATGGTATGATAAAACTTGAATTTTTGAGAAGTTAGCTGAAGGAGAGATATGATGAAAGTCGCTGTTTTATATGGTGGAGTATCGGGTGAGCGTGAAGTGTCGCTTACGAGTGGTAAAGGTATGATCGAAGCGTTAGAGGCACGGGGTCATGAAGTCGTGGCCATTGATTTTCACCCGGATCGGGCTGAAGAGTTATTGACGCTTCAAGCAGACGTCGTCGTCAGTGCCCTGCACGGCAAGTATGGAGAAGACGGTCGCGTCCAGTCGCTCCTCGAGATGGCGCAGCTCCCTTATACAGGGTCGGGCGTCTTGGCTTCGGCTCTCGCGATGGACAAGGCACGCGCGAAAATCATTTTCGCCGCTTCAGGTATTCGTGTCGCCCGTGACGTCCTCGTCCAAGCAGGGGATGACCTCGATTTGAAGGTGGCCGAATGGGGCGGTGAGTTTCCTTGTGTCGTCAAACCGGCGCAAGAAGGCTCTTCGAACGGACTGACGATCGCGACCGACGAGTCGATGCTACGCGCGGGCATCGCCAAGGCGTTCCAATGTGATACGGCCGTGTTGGTCGAACAGTACATCAAAGGTCGTGAGCTGACCGTTCCGGTGCTCGGCAACCGTGGGAACGAGCACGCCCTCCCGGTCATCGAGATCATCCCGAAGAATGAATTTTACGACTACGAGTCTAAGTATTCGGAAGGCGGGTCGATTCACGTCTGTCCGGCGGAGTTGCCGGAGGTGTTGACGAAAGAAGTGCAAGCGGCCGCGATTGAGGCGCACCGTGCCCTCGGCTGCAGCGGCTATTCACGTTCTGATTTCTTAGTGTCGGAGCAAGGATTGGCCTACATCCTCGAGACGAACACGCTCCCGGGGATGACGCCGCTCAGTTTGTTCCCGGACAGTGCGAACGTCGCCGGTATTTCTTACGGTGAATTGCTAGAGCGTTTCATCGCGCTCGCCTTAGAAAAATAAGAAGGGATTCCCCTTCTCCGCTTTTTAGAGAACGCTTTCATTATTTTTGTAAAACCCTTTCAAAATGCTTGCTTATCGGCTATACTTTTAAACGAATACGAGGTTGATTCTTGGGGGAGAATTGACAATTTAGGGGAGGAAACCTTCATGATTACGGATCAAGAAAAAGGTCATCAAAAACGAAAAAACATCCTTGAATCGACACAGGAAGTTGTCCACGAGGCGCTCGAGAAACTCGGTTATCCAGAAGAGATGTACGAGCTGTTGAAAGAGCCGCTTCGGATGTTGACCGTGCGTATCCCTGTCCGCATGGACGACGGTTCGACGAAGATCTTCACTGGCTATCGGGCGCAACATAACGATGCTGTCGGCCCGACGAAAGGTGGGATTCGCTTCCACCCGAGCGTGACGGAAGTAGAAGTCAAGGCGCTGTCGATATGGATGAGCCTGAAGGCCGGTATCGTCGACCTTCCTTACGGTGGCGGTAAAGGGGGCATCGTTTGCGATCCGCGTGAGATGAGTTTCCGTGAAATCGAACGGTTGAGCCGCGGCTACGTTCGAGCGATCAGCCAAATCGTAGGTCCGACCAAAGATATCCCGGCGCCTGATGTGTTTACGAACTCGCAGATCATGGCATGGATGATGGATGAGTACAGCCGTATCGATGAATTCAACTCACCGGGCTTCATCACCGGTAAGCCGCTCGTGCTCGGTGGTTCACACGGTCGCGAGACGGCGACGGCAAAAGGTGTCGCCATCATGATCCGGGAGGCGTCGCTTCGCCGTGGGATCGAGTTGAAAGGCGCGCGCGTCGTCGTCCAAGGATTTGGTAACGCCGGAAGCTTCTTATCGAAGTTCATGCACGACGTGGGAGCGAAAGTCATCGCTGTCAGTGACGCGTATGGCGCGATCTATGATGAGAACGGACTTGACATCCCGTATTTGCTCGATCGACGCGACTCGTTCGGGACGATCTCGACACTGTTCAAAAACACGATTTCGAACAAAGAGATGCTCGAGCTCGACTGTGACATTTTAGTCCCGGCCGCGATCGAGAACCAGATCACTGAAGATAACGCCGATAACATCAAAGCGTCGATCATCGTCGAGGCGGCGAACGGACCGACGACGAACGAAGCGACGCGTATTTTGACAGAACGCGGCATCTTGCTCGTCCCTGACGTCCTCGCTTCAAGCGGTGGCGTGACAGTCTCTTACTTCGAATGGGTCCAAAACAATCAAGGTTATTACTGGACGGAAGAAGAAGTCGAAACGAAGCTTGAAAAAGTGCTCGTCCATTCGTTCAATACGGTATACAACACATCATCAGCCCGGAAAGTCGACATGCGTCTCGCTGCCTATATGGTCGGTGTCCGTAAAATGGCGGAGGCCTCACGCTTCCGTGGCTGGGTGTGATGGCGACTTGCCGATGAACATCGCAAAATGAGGAAGGACCCGCAGTCGGGTCCTTCCTCATTTTAGTTGAACAAGTTTATGACGATGTCACACCGATGCGCTCCCGAAGCGCTTCGGCGATCGCTTGGCCGTGAAAACGGCCGTTTTCGATGAAGATTTTGTTGGCATCGTTCCCGGCCGCGACGACGCCGGCGATGAACAGGTTATCGACGTTTGTCTCATACGTCGCCTCATCAAACTGCGGGATGCCGGTCTCGTCGTCGACGAGCACACCGGCTGCCGAGAACAGCCCGTGGTCAGGCAAGTAACCGGTCATGGCGAGGACGTGGTCCGTTGCGACCCGTTTCTCTTCGCCATGTTGTCGATAGACGACATGGTCCTGTTCGATGCGAATGATCTCGGCCTCGAGCTCAAGACGTACTTTTTCATGACGAACGAGGGAGTCAAAAGCGGGTAGTACCCATGGTTTGACCGATGGGCTATAGCCGTCACCGCGGTAGAGCACCGTGACGTATGCCCCGGCTTTCTCGAGTTCGATGGCCGCATCGACCGCCGAGTTCTTTCCGCCGATGACGGTGACGTGTTGCCGATAAAACGGATGTGCTTCTTTGAAATAATGGGTCACGTGCGGGAGTTCTTCTCCCGGGACGTCTAACTTGCGGGGCCGTCCGTAGTACCCGGTCGCGAGAACGACGAAGTCGGCAAGGTGTTCTGTGACGCCGTGGCGGTCGTGACGGGACCGGACGATGAATTTGTCGGCACGACGGTCGACCGATTCGACCGTCTCGAACGGTTTGACGACAAGCCCGGTCCGGCTCACGACTTCACGATAATAGACGAGCGCGTCTTGGCGATGTGGTTTTAAGTCTTTACAGATGAACGGGATATCCCCGATTTCAAGCAAAGTGGCTGATGAGAAAAACGTCTGATGGGTCGGATAGCGGTAAATCGCATCGACGATGTTGCCTCGTTCGATGATCGTGCACGAGATACCGATCCGTTCTAATTCGATTGCCGCCGACAGGCCGCACGGGCCGGCGCCGACAATGATCGCGTGTTTGTCCAATGAAATCACCTCATCCCTCATTGTATGGAACGAAAGCTGAGATGGCAAGTCACTGCTGGAAGCTGAAGCTGTGTTCCATGACCGGTTGCGATGAGCCTGATTCGAGCTCGACGAGAAGACGGAGCCGTGCTTTTTGCGAATTGAGACCGTTCGAGAAGATGATGCCCATCTCTTTCAGTTGTTTACCGCCACCCTCATACCCGTACACGTCTTGAACGATACCGTTAAAACAGCGGCTGACGATGACGACCGGGATGTGGTCGACGAGTCGTTCGAGTGCCGGGACGATCGATGGTGGAACGTTTCCTTGACCGAGCACTTCAAGGACGAGCCCGTCGTAGCCGAGGTCGAGCACGGCTTCTAGCAAGTCAGGCTCCATGCCGGCGACAACTTTCAACACGGCGACCCGTTTCGTGATCGCTGGAATCATCTTCGGCTGTCTCGTTGTCGGTTGGCTGTAGATGAGGACGTGGTCCTTCGTCACCATCCCGACGTTTCCGAAGTGGACCGATTTGAACGTGTCGACGGAAGAGGTGTGCGTCTTCGTGACGTTGAACGCCGAGTGGATCTCGCCGTTGAAGACGACGAGCACCCCTTTGCCACGTGCGGCTTCGCTCCTTGCGACCCGGAGCGCCGTGATGAGATTAAACTCGCCGTCCGACCCGATCTCGTTCGACGAGCGCATCGCCCCTGTCAAGACGATCGGCACGGGGGCACCGAGCGTGATCTGCAGGAAGTACGCCGTCTCCTCGAGCGTGTCGGTCCCGTGGGTGATGACGACGCCGTCGTACGTGTCTTGCGTCAACTGCTGCGCGATGAACTGGGCGAGCTCGAGCATCTTCTCGGGCGTCATATGAGGAGACGGAATGTTTGAGAAGTGCTTCGTCGTAATTTTTGCGATGTCGGTCGCTTTCGGCAACGTCGCGTCAATCGGATTGACCTCACTTGGTGAGACGTGGCCCGAACCGGTCTGCGACATCGCGATCGTGCCGCCGGTATGGATGAGTAATAGATGATTCATAGTCGACCTCCAACTTTTTTTGTCCTTTTCTTCCATTTTCTAGGCGTTAGCTACTTTTTCTTTCGGCTTATTCAGTGTATGCTTAACGATAGAAAGGAGAGATGCATCATGATTGCAATCGCCTTGTCTGCGGTTGCGCCAGGATTCGCCCTTCTTTCCTACTTCTATTTACGGCATGAGTTGGAAGCGGAACCGCTCGGCTATGTGATTCGTTCGTTTGTCGCCGGTGCCATTCTTGTCTTTCCGATCATGTTCGTCCAATATGCGTTTGTGGAAGAAGGGGTCCTTGTCGGCCCGTTTTGGCAAGCGTTCGTCGCCACCGCTCTATTAGAAGAATTTTTTAAATGGTTCATGATCTATTATACAATATACATACATAAAGTTTTTGATGATTACTACGACGGGATTCTCTATGCGGTCGCCTGTTCACTCGGCTTTGCCACGTTGGAGAATTTTCTATACTTGTGGGTTTATGACTCGCTCGAGATTGCGATTTGGCGAGCCGTCTTACCGGTGAGCGGCCATGCGCTCTTCGCCGTGGCAATGGGCTTTTGTCTCGGTCGGGCCAAACACTCCGCGCATGAACGGTTTTGGCTGTTCACCGCTGTCATGTCGGCAACGTTGCTACACGGAATGTTTGACTATATCTTACTCGTTGAATCGACGAACAAGGTGCCGGCCGTGCTCTATATCGTCATTTTATGGATGGTCGCGCTCTTGCTCGTCCGCACTGCAAATCGATCAAATCGTCGTCAATACAAATAGATAAAAGGGGAACGGGTTCATGTTAAAAGTTGGTCAAGAGTTACGAGTTGAAGTTGAAGGGAGAAACGAAGGGAAGACGAAAATCGCTGCCATTAACGGCGGTGTCGTCTGGATCGAATCTCCGAGCGAGATTGCGACGCTAAAGACGTTTTTTTTGCATGAGGATGAACCGATGCGTTTGTACTTTTTCAAAGGCGAAGATCAACTGTACGCTTTCGATTCAGTCGTCACGAAACGGATCAGTGACGCCCAGCTGACGCTTCGCTATGCGTTTAACTTGCCGGATGAGAAAAAAATCAAGCGCGTCCAACGTCGCGAGTACTTGCGCGTGCCGGAGATGATCAACGTGACGGTGCTCGCGGCAGACGGCGAAGCGTTTCCGTCATTCGAGACGACGTCACTAGACGTGTCGGCCGGCGGGATGCGTGTCGTGGCGAACCGTTCGCCGGTCGACGTCGATGAGTCGGTCATCGTCGTATTCCGGATCGAGGACGAGCGAGGGATACCCCAGACGTTCCGCGTCAAGAGCCGTCTCGTCCGGGTTCAAGAGCAGGCCGTAAAGCACGAGCTGTCACTTTGTTTTGAGGATTTGACGCCTCGTGATCAGGAGACGATTTTACGTTATTGTTTCCGGGCCCAGCTCGAAGCCAGAAAACGGACCGGCTCCGTATTTTCTTCACGTTAAAAAACTGGTATGATGTTCTCGGAACAAACGACCGAGAGGAGGTGGGTATCGGAATGAGCCGATACCCAATTTTTATGACTAAACCGCTACAAATCGCATTAGATGGGCCGGCAGGAGCCGGCAAGAGCACGATCGCTAAAACGCTCGCTAAAAAGTTAGGTTACGTGTACATCGATACCGGGGCAATCTACCGGGCTGTCACATATCGCGCGCTCGAGCAACACGTCGGATTAGAAGACGGCCCCGCCCTCGCTGAGATGATCGGCAAGATGGAGTTACGTCTCGTCCCGAGCGAGAGCGGGCAACGCGTGTTTGACGGTGACGAGGAAGTGACCGAAGTCATTCGGACGAGTGAAGTGACGAACAACGTCAGTTTTGTCGCAAGACAGCCTGAGGTCCGGGACGCACTTATGGATTTACAACGGGACTTGGCTCGGGACGGCGGCATCGTCATGGACGGTCGTGACATCGGGACGCACGTATTGCCTGAGGCAGACTTGAAAGTGTTCATGACCGCGACCGTCGAGGAACGTGCCCGTCGTCGCCACGAGGAGAACGTGTCAAAGGGTCTCCCGAGCGATTTCGAACAATTGAAACAAGAGATCGCCTTGCGTGATAAACGGGACTCGGAGCGCGTCGTCGCTCCACTCCGTCAAGCGGATGACGCCCACTTCCTCGACACGACCCATTTGTCGATCGATGGTGTCGTCACGGCTGTTGAACAGCTCATGGAACAGGTGGTCGGACGATGAAGCCGCTCAACAACGGCCCGTTCGGGATGTATCGGTTAACGGTCGGCGTCGTTCGAATCATGCGTCTGCTCAGCTTCCGCGTCGAGTATGTCGGTCGTGAGAATGTACCTGAGGACGGCTCGATCATCGTCTGTTCGAACCACCAGTCGAACTGGGACCCGGTCTTGTTGGCCAGTGCCATGCCGAAGCAACGGCCAATTCGTTTTTTTGCAAAAAAAGAGCTGTTCGATGTCCCGGTTTTAAAACGGATTTTGACACGCTCCGGGCAAATCCCGGTGTCACGCGGGGAAGGGGACCGTCAAGCGCTACGTACTGTTCTTCAGAAGTTGAAAGAGGACGAGGTCATCTCGATCTTTCCGGAAGGGACCCGTTCGAAAGACGGATCGCTCGGTAAGGCGCAGGCGGGTGTCGGTTTTTTTGCCCTCCGTTCAAACGCTGCCGTCCTTCCGATCGCGATCATCGGTAAATACAAGTTCCGTTCGAAGTTGAAGGTCGTCATCGGCGAGCCGATCGACTTCTCGCAACTGAAAGCGGACAAAGCGAGTGCCCAAGACGCCGCCGATTTGATCATGGCGACAATCGCCGAACTGTACATGACCCATTCACAGAACGTTCGCTAATTTCAGGTTTAATCTGTTGCAATCAGAGGAACAAACCTGATAACACCTTGACAAATCTGTCGAATTATAAGAAGTTTATACTAGGTGTTAAGCGCCTTAGGGCGCTCCTTTTTGTACTCATCGTGAGGGGGTAGTGTTGGAATGGTCGAAGAAATGAAAGATATGCCTGATTTTGAAATTAATCGAGGTCAAATCGTGACCGGTATCGTCGTCAAAATCGAGGACAAGCAAGCGTTAATTGATATCGGTTACAAAACCGAGGCGATTTTGCCAATCAGCGAAGTATCAAGCATGCATTTAGACGATTTAAACGAATCACTCCATGTCAACGACGAAATCCGTGTCAAAGTGAAAAAGGTCACGGATGAAGAGGTTGTCGTATCGAAGAAAGACGTAGATGCCGAGGCAGCTTGGGATCAAATCGTTGAAAAATTCGAATCGGGCGAAGTATTTGAAGTCATGGTGAAAGATAAGGTCAAAGGCGGTCTTGTTGTCGATATCGGCATCCGCGGCTTTATCCCGGCTTCACTCGTAGAAAACCACTTCGTCGAAGATTTCTCATCATACTTGCATAAGCCGATTACGGTTAAAGTCGTCGAGATGGACCGCGAAAAAAATCGCGTCATCTTGTCGCATAAAGCGGTGGCAGAGGCAGAGATGAGTGCGAAGAAGGCGGAAACGCTTGAATCGCTCGAGGTCGGTCAAATTATCGAAGGAACCGTCCAACGTCTGACTGACTTTGGTGCGTTCGTCGATATCGGCGGCGTCGACGGTCTCGTCCATATTTCTGAGATGGCTCATAGTCGTGTTGAAAAACCGAGTGATGTCGTCACAGAAGGTGACAAAGTGAAAGTGAAAGTACTTGGTCTTGACCTCGACAATGAAAAAGTGAAATTGTCGATCAAAGAGACGCAACCGGGACCGTGGGAATCGGTTGAAGGCAAGATTCAACCTGGGGACGTGATCGCGGGGAAAGTCAAACGTATCGTCACGTTTGGTGCGTTCGTCGAAGTCGCGCCGCAAGTCGAAGGGTTGCTCCACATTTCTCAGATTGCGAACCGACACATCGCGACGCCATCTGAAGTCTTGTCTGAAGGACAAGAAGTGAAAGTGAAAGTGCTCGACGTCCATCTCGATGAGAAGAAAATCTCATTGTCGATGCGTGCACTCGAATCAGAAGACGGTTCACGCGATGATGAAGAGCAGTCGCTGCTTGACGAATATAGCGATCAAGGCGGATTCTCTGTATCTGAACTGACAGGTGAGAACGCCTCGGACGATTCTAAATAAGACGGTCGTTCAAGCGGGAGTCATACTCCCGCTTCTTTTTGTATGGTCACTAATATTCGACTGTGCTATAATTGTACAGTTGCAAATAAGAACGATAATTTTTTGAATGAAAGTTAAAGAGGTGTTTATATGGGAATTCCAGCAGTGGCCATCGTAGGCCGCCCGAATATTGGGAAATCCACGATTTTCAACCGGATCATCGGTGATCGCGTATCGATCGTCGATGACAAACCGGGAGTTACACGCGACCGTATTTACGGTACGGGTGAGTGGTTGAACCGAAAGTTTCATTTGATCGACACAGGCGGGATCGAGGTCGGCGATGAGCCGCTTCTCGTTCAGATGCGTCATCAAGCCGAACTCGCGATCGATGAGGCGGACGTCATCGTCTTCATGGTAAACGGTCGCGAAGGGATCACGGCAGCGGATGAAGAAGTCGCGAACTTGTTGTTCCGTTCGAACAAGCCGATCGTGCTTGCCGTCAACAAAGTCGATAACTTCGAGATGCGTGAACTCATGTATGAGTTCTACTCGCTCGGGTTTGGCGACCCGTTCCCGATCTCGGGAACACACGGACTCGGTCTTGGTGATCTGTTAGATCGTGTCCTCGAACTCGCGCCGGACAAAGACGATTACGAATACAACGAAGATGTCATTCAGTTCTCGCTCATCGGACGCCCGAACGTCGGGAAATCGAGTTTGACGAACGCGATTCTCGGTGAAGAACGTGTTATCGTCTCGGCGATCGCCGGAACGACGCGCGATGCGATCGATACACCGTTCACTCGTGATGGACAAGAGTACGTCATCATCGATACGGCCGGTATGCGTAAGCGCGGCAAAGTGTACGAATCGACGGAACGTTATAGTGTCATGCGTGCCCAAAAGGCGATTGAACGCTCGAACGTCGTCCTCGTCGTCATCGACGGTGAAGAAGGCATCATCGAGCAAGACAAACGCGTCGCAGGACTTGCCCACGAAGCAGGGAAAGCGATCGTGCTCGTCGTCAACAAATGGGACGCTGTCGAGAAAGACGACAAGACGATGAAGAAGATGGAAGAGAAGATCCGCAAGGAATTCCTATTCCTCGACTACGCGCCAATCGTATTCTTATCGGCACTCACGTCGAAGCGGTTGCAAACGCTTCTTCCTGTCATCAATCAAGTTGCCGAATCACACCGTCAGCGTATTTCGACGAGCGTGTTGAACGATGTCATCGTCGACGCGGTCGCGATGAACCCGACACCAACGGACAAAGGACAACGACTCAAGATCAACTATGCGACGCAAGTGGCGATCGAGCCACCGACGTTCGTGTTGTTCGTCAACGATCCCGAGTTGCTTCACTTCTCGTACAAACGTTATCTAGATAACCAGATTCGCCGCGCGTTTGACTTTACTGGTACACCGATTCACATCGTGGCTCGTCAGAAAAACTAGTAATGGGGGTGCCTCACATGGCAAAAGTAGCTGTCATTGGTGCAGGAAGCTGGGGAACGGCATTATCGCTCGTCCTCGCTGACAATGGACACGACGTCGTGCTCTACGGACGTGAGGAAGATCACGTCCATGAGATCAACACGTCGCATACGAATTCGACTTACTTGAAAGATGTGCCGCTTCCGGCGTCGATCCGGGCAACGACCGATTTGAAAGAGGCGGTTCTAAATTGCTCGATCATTTTCCTCGTCGTCCCGAGCTCGGCGATTCGTCCGGTTTCCCGTGAAGTGAACGATCTGCTCACGGAACCGGTCACGATCGTTCATGCCGCAAAAGGGATCGAACCGAAGACGCATAAGCGGTTGTCTGAGATCATCGCTGAAGAGATCGATCCGTCAAAACGTCGAGCCATCGGTGTATTGACGGGTCCGACCCACGCCGAGGAAGTGGCCGTCCGCAAACCGACGACGATCACCATCGCGTGTGAGGATTTATTTGTCGCTGATGAGATTCAAGAACTGCTCACAAACGATCAGTTCCGAGTCTATTTGAACTCTGACGTCATCGGAGCGGAATACGGGGGCGCGCTTAAAAACATTATCGCCCTTGCCGCCGGGATGACCGACGGGCTCGGATACGGCGACAATGCGAAAGCTGCCCTCATGACGCGCGGCATCGTCGAGATCGCTCGGCTCGGTGTCAAACTCGGCGCCAACCCGGCCTCGTTCTCGGGCTTGACCGGGATCGGTGATTTGATCGTGACCGCGACGTCACAGCACAGCCGAAACTGGCGAGCTGGTAACGCCATCGGACGTGGGGAGAAGCTTGAAGACGTACTCGATCAGATGGGTATGGTCGTCGAAGGTGTGCGTGCCTGTGAAGCAGCGCATACACTTGCCCGCGAAGCCGGCGTCGACATGCCGATCACGGAAGCGCTCTACAACGTGCTGTTCGAAGGAAAAAGTCCGCATGATGAAGTGAAAAAGTTGATGAGACGCCCGCAAAAACATGAAATGGAAGAAGTTTTCCATTTCGAGGGCGAATAACAGCAAAGGAACTGACGTTTTCGTTCAGTTCCTTTGTTTTTTTTGCTACACTAAATTACGGAGTAAGATTTATAGAGAAAGTCGAGGGGATAGACGTGACACCGTCACTCATCAAGATGTGGATTTCATTTGCGGGGATTGGGGCGTTTGCCGTCGCTGCGCTCATGGTGGCAGTCAGCCACACGAAACTTTCAGGCTGGTTTGCGGTGCTCATTCGAGTCGTCGCATTCGTGATTTTTCTATTCGGAACGATCATTATGATTTATGTGGTCGCTTCTGGACCGACAGGAGGGTAAACCGTGAAACGAATGTTATTAGCCGTCAGTTTGGCGACGGCGACGCTGCTCGCCGGATGTATGTTCCCGGAAACAAATCGGGTCGACAACGTGCCTTATGAGGACCAGTTGCAATCGGTCCAGACGGCGGTCGACTCGTTCAAAGAGACGACCGGTGTCTTACCGATCAAAACAAAGCCGGCCGAGACGCCGCTGATGGAACGTTACCCGATCGAGTTTAGCCGCCTCGTCCCTGGTTATTTGGCAGATCCGCCGGCAAACAGTTTCGAAGGGGGCGGCTTGTTCTTATACGTCCTTGTCGACGCCGAGACAGAGCCGACGGTCAAACTGATTGACTTGCGGGTGACCGAGCGCCTCCAACAACTGCAGACGAATATCAACTCGTTCCGAGTCAAAGAAGGGAAATATCCGTTCAAAGGTTCGCTCGGCAAGAATCAGTTTACGATCGATTACGACCTCGTTTTCGTCTCCGAAGAACCGTTCATCCCGAGCCCATACACGGAAAACGAGTTGCCGATCTATGTGGATGGGACTGGTCAATTGTTCGTCGATTACCGGGCTGACATCGAAGCCGTGCTCGAGAACACGGATGCCGAGCCGAAAGTAGGAGAGGATATTCGTTATTTGCTCTACGATGACGCACCGTTCGCTCCGGCTTATTCGCAAGGGTATACGATTAATGACCAAGGTGAGGTCGAGTTTTTAAACAATTGAGTCGAGCAAGGTGTCCGCTTATGACCTTTTCGCTTAAAAAATGTTGTCATATCAACGTTTGTACGATATGATTAATCCCGTAAACTCTCTGTGAGAGGAGGTGAATCGTGATGAACAAAACTGAATTGATCAACGCAGTTGTCGAGAAAGCAGATGTGTCTAAAAAAGACGCAACGAAAATCGTAGAAGCAACGTTTGAATCAATCACTGAAGCACTCCAAAGCGGTGAGAAAATTCAATTGATCGGTTTTGGTACTTTTGAAGTTCGTGAACGTGCTGCCCGTAAAGGTCGCAACCCACGTACGAAAGAAGATATCGAAATCCCTGCAAGCAAAGTTCCTGCCTTCAAAGCAGGTAAAGCGCTTAAAGATGCGGTCAAATAATGAGCAATACATAAGTCGCCGAGAGGCGGCTTTTTTTGTAGTTGAAAGCAAGTTCACATGGCGTGAATGTGACAAAAATGTGCTATACTATGTCAGAATGACAACGAAGAGGACGAGGGGGGATAGCATGGAACAGTTGACAAACGAAAGCGTTGTCACCGACCTTGCTCGTCAAATCGAACAACGTATGACTCATCCGTATTTGACGAGACACGAGATTGTACCCGCAGTCGACATGCCTTTACTTCGTTGGATGATCGACATGATTGAACTCGAATCGCATCAACATCGACAGCTCGTGCTCGCGACTTATTTTGCCCATCAAGCACTCGAGCTGCACGATCAAGTGAAGGAGTGCCCGAACGGGTCCCTTGAACGGCAACTTAAAGTGCTCGCCGGAGATTACGCCTCGGCTCAATTTTATAAAATATTGGCGATGTTTCCAGCGGACTATAGCAACCGTTTCGGTCGAACCGTGCAGCTTGTGAACGGCGCGAAGTGCACACTCGCCTTGGGGACGGACGTCGCTGTTGTGACGTGGATGGAAGCGAACTTCGGATTAATCAAAACGTTTTCCGAACTGCTAGGTCAATCTTATTTGACATCGTACGGGAAAGAAATCATCGAACAGAAGGCAACAGAACTGCGCCAAGAAAAAAGAGAACAGCTATCGACACTACTCGCGCATGCTGTCGCTTAGAACGGAAAGGGTGTTACGTGTTGCAACCGAAAGAGAAAGAGCAAAAAGTATATGAAGTATTTCAAACGATCTCGCCAAGCTACGATACGATGAACTCGATCATCAGTTTCCGTCTGCATAAATGGTGGCGCAGAGCGACAATGCGGCGCATGCAAGTGTTCCCCGGCGCAAAATGTTTGGACGTTTGCTGCGGGACGGCCGATTGGACGATTCAACTCGCCGAGGCGGCCGGAAACACCGGGGTCGTCAAAGGACTCGATTTTTCTGAAAATATGCTCGCTGTCGGACACGAGAAAGTGGCTGATTATCCGATGATCGAACTCATTCACGGGAACGCGATGGAGTTGCCGTTCGGAGATCATTCATTCGACTATGTGACGATCGGATTTGGCCTTCGGAACGTACCGGATTATATGACGGTCCTCCGGGAGATGCACCGCGTCTTAAAACCGGGCGGGACCGTGGTCTGTCTCGAGACGAGCCAACCGACGGCACCACTATTCAGCGGGCTCTATAAATTTTACTTTGGATCAGTCATGCCGCTATTCGGCAAAGTGTTTGCCGGGTCGTATGATCAATACAAGTGGCTGCAAGAATCGACGGATCAGTTCCCTGACCGGTTGACGTTAAAGCGCATGTTTGAAGAAGCCGGGTTCGAGCAAGTCGAAGTCAAGGCGTTTTCCGGTGGTGCGTGCGCCATGCACCTAGGAAAGAAGTGGTGAACGATGTCTTTAAAGCGACTTTATCGCCACATGAACCGAGAAATCGAACAGATTGATCGGTTTTTGTCGACGCGGGTCCACACGGAACATCCGGTGATCGAAGCCGCATCGAAACAATTGCTAGATGCCGGGGGGAAGCGGATCCGTCCGGCGTTCGTATTGCTCAGTGCCGGATTTGGGACTGGGAATGATATTCGTCTGACGAAAGTTGCGGCGAGCCTCGAGCTGATTCATATGGCGTCACTCGTTCACGATGATGTGATCGATGACGCGACACTGCGCCGCGGAAAACCGACCGTGATGGAACGATATGACGAGAGCGTCGCCATGTATACCGGTAATACGTTGTTCGGGGAAGCGATTCGGCTCGTGTCCGAAGTCGATTCCCCGGAAGTGATGCAAATCATGGCGGAGACGATGGAACTGATCTGTATCGGCGAGATCAATCAAATTCAAGACCAATATGACTGGGCGCAATCCCCGAAGCGGTACTTGGACCGGATCGCCCGGAAGACGGCACTCTTGATCGAGACGAGTTGCGCGGCCGGGGCCGTCGTCTCCGGGGCGTCACCTGACGTCGTCAAACAACTTCGGTTGTTCGGCTACGATATCGGGATGGCGTTTCAGATGACGGATGATTTGCTCGATTTCACGGCGAAGAGTTTTCAACTCGGTAAGCCCGTCGGTGAAGATTTGAAGCATGGGCATAAAACATTGCCGCTCTTCTATTCATCAGAAGATCCTGTGTTTTATGAGCGGTTGCAGCAAGTCACGAACGCCTCGAACGATGAGATGACCCGGACGCTCGTCCGCGAAGTGCAACGGAACGGAACGCTTGAACGAAGTCAACGCACGATCGACCGTTACGTGAGTCGGGCGATTCAGCGACTCGATTCACTGCCGGATATTCAAGACAAACGGTCGTTGATTGAGATTGCCGAATATATCGGCAAACGAAAATGGTAGTTCACACCTTGTAAACCCTTTCAAAAATGAAGATGACCGTGTAAACTGATAAAGTACATGGTACACATATTGATTTAGGGGGACTAGGGGTATGGAAAAGACATTTTTAATGGTAAAACCTGACGGGGTGAAGCGTGGTTTGATTGGGGAAATCATCACACGTTTCGAGAACAAAGGGTACACGTTGAACCGTCTCGAAATGCTGACGCCGTCAGTTGAGGTTGCAAAATCGCACTATGCGGAACATAAGGAAAAACCGTTCTTTGGAGAACTCGTCGCATTCTTGACGTCAGGTCCGGTCGTCGCGATGGAGTGGGAAGGCGAGAACGTCGTCGCCGTGTCTCGGTTGATGATTGGCAAGACGAACCCACTCGACGCGCAGCCGGGAACGATTCGTGGCGACTTGGCCTCGACAATGTCACAAAACGTCATCCATGGTTCAGACAGCGTGGAAAGTGCCGAGAGAGAATTATCGCTCTGGTTCGCCACTGAAACATCACACGTTTGATGACGATAAAAGGGACGGGGCCTCCTGTCCCTTTTTCTATTTGCATTAAAGCGCTTTCGTATGTTCGGACACGACATGATCTAGGATAAGAGAAAGAATTGAGGTTAGAACTGGTGATAAATGATTATGCGATCTTCGTAAAAAAGTTTTATTTAAAGTCTGGAATCGACTTGAATTTATACAAAGAAGCACAAATGAAAAGACGAATGGTCGCGCTCCGCGAGAAGAAGGGCTACGCCACATTTATCGAGTATTTTAAAGCGATGGAGTCAGACCGAGGTTTGTACGACGAATTTTTAGACCGGATGACGATCAACGTCAGTGAGTTTTATCGAAACCCGGTCCGCTGGCAACAGCTCGAGACGGACGTGTTGCCTGAGCTCATTCGTAGAAGCCAAGGGAAACTCCGGGTCTGGAGCGCGGCTTGTTCGACGGGAGAAGAACCGTATTCACTTGCGATGTTATTGTCGAAGCATTTGTCACCCGCCCAGTTCACGATCACAGCGACTGACCTAGATGACTTGGTGATCGAAAAAGCGAAACAAGGGAAGTATCATGAACGGGCGCTCGTCGATTTGCCGCCTGAGTTTCGAGATCGTTATTTCACCCGTCGAGATGACGACTATTTTGTCTCGGACGAGATTAAAAAACTCGTGACGTTCAAAAAGCACAACTTGCTCGCTGACGTCTACGAACGTAACTTTGACTTGATCGTCTGTAGAAACGTTTTGATTTACTTTACGGAAGAGGCGAAAGAGAAAGTGTACAAGTCGTTCCACCGCTCGCTTCGTCCGGGCGGGGTCCTCTTCGTCGGAGGGACTGAACAAATCTTCCAGCCGAAGCGTTACGGATACAAGATGAAACAAAGTTTCTTCTACGAAAAATTTGAGGAGTGAGGTGGCGCATATGCGTTATTTGACAGCGGGAGAGTCACACGGACCGGGATTGACCGTCATCATCGAAGGAGTCCCGGCCGGCTTAAGCGTCGACGTCGAGGCAATCAACGGCGAGTTGGCGAAACGTCAGTCGGGCTATGGCCGTGGACGCCGAATGCAAATTGAATCAGACAAAATCGAGGTGAGGGCTGGGGTTCGTCATGGGATGACGACCGGAGCCCCTGTTTCGTTTTGGATTGAAAACAAAGACCATGCGCATTGGCGGAACGTCATGCAGGCAGAGCCGGTCGACGACGAGTTTGAAATCAAGCGCCGGGTCGTTCGGCCTCGTCCGGGACATGCTGACCTTGTCGGCGGTCTTAAGTATGACCACCGAGACCTTCGGGACGTGCTCGAACGTTCGAGTGCCCGCGAGACGGCGGCCCGCGTCGCTGTCGGTGCGCTCAGCAAACAGTTGCTCGACGCAGTCGGCATGTCGCTCGTCAGCTATGTGAAAGTGATCGGCGGCATCGAGTCCGCGCCGAAGCACTACGCAGCACTCGAAGAACTACGGACCGTCATCGAGGCGTCACCCGTACGCACGACTGACGAAACGTCCGGTGAAGCGATGATGCGTTTGATTGATGAAGCGAAAGCGGCCGGAGATTCACTTGGCGGCGTCGTCTGCACCGAAGTGCATGGCGTCATCCCAGGGTTGGGTTCTTACGTCCAATATGATCGCAAGCTCGATGCGGCCATCGCTCGCGCCGTCATGAGCGTCAACGCCATCAAAGGGGTTGCCTTTGGCGATGGATTTGACATGGCGTACCGTCCAGGATCGGAAGTGATGGACCCGATCGCCTATGACGAGTCCGGGTATACGAGACTGAGCAACCATCTAGGCGGTTTTGAAGGAGGGATGACGACCGGGATGCCGATCGTCTGCAGTGCCGTGATGAAGCCGATTCCGACGCTCTACAAACCGTTGCAATCGGTCGATATCGATACGAAACAGCCGTTCCTCGCTCAAATCGAACGAAGTGACGCTTGTGCTGTCCCGGCTGCGTCACTTGTCGTCGAGGCGGTCGTCGCGTTCGAACTCGCGCGTGAGTTGTGTGAGACGTTCGGACACGACACCGTCAAACGAATTCAGTCGCGGGTCGAGTCGTATCGTGAGGAAATCCGGTCGTGGTGACGATTCATGTTGACGCATCAGTCCCTTATGACGTGTCGATTGAACACAGCGACGCCTGGTTGGACCGCGTGGATTATTTCCCGGCCTGCTCGACGGTATGGGTCATTACAGACCGGACGGTGGATGCGCTACACGGTAAGGTGTTCAAACAACGTTTAGCCGGCATCCATCCGCAGATCGTTTGGTCGGTCGTCACGCCGGGTGACGGCTCGAAATCACTCGAGACCGTTGAAAAACTCGTGACAGATGGGTTGACCGCACGTTGTGACCGCGACACGCTCATCGTCGCTTTTGGCGGGGGCATGATCGGGGACTTGGCCGGTTTTCTTGCGAGTGTGTATATGCGAGGGGTCCGTTACATCCAAGTACCGACGACGGTGCTCGCCCATGATTCAGCGATCGGTGGCAAAGTCGCCGTCAACCACCCGCTGTCTAAAAATGCGATCGGTGCGTTTTATCAACCGATCGGTGTGCATTATAACGTGTCCCGTCTCGAGACGCTGAGCAATCGTGACGTCTTGAGCGGGCTCGGTGAGTTGATTAAACATGCTTACTTGTCACGTTACGTCCTCGCTACTTCATTCGAGGACGAACTGTTTCAGGCGTTGTCAGTTGGTACGCTAGACTGGGAAATGTGGCTTGCGCGCGGGATTGAAGTGAAACGTGTCGTCGTCGAGGCAGACGAACGGGAACACGGTGTCCGGGCGTGGCTCAATTTTGGTCATACGTTCGGGCACGCTTTAGAGTCGGTCGAACGGTATCGACTGTCACACGGGGAGGCGGTGCTGTACGGCATGGTATACGCCTTTCTCGTCGGAGGAGACACGGATCGGGCCAGTAAGCTCGCCGCTTGGATGCGGGCGCGCCGCGTCAGCCCGGTTGAATGGAAACCGTTCAAGACGTATTTGACGGTGATGGGGCTCGATAAGAAAAATCGGGATGGACAAGTCCGTTTCGTGTTGCTCGGTGAAGCGGCTACCGTTGAGGCGGTGCCGTCCGAGCGGCTTGCTGAAGCATACATACAGTTGAAAGGGTGGTTCTGATGGGGTTGAATGGATTGATTCGCGTACCGAGTGATAAGTCGATCACGCACCGCGCGATCTTATTCGGTGCGATAGCGAGCGGGGAGACGGTCGTCATGAATCCGCTCCTTGGGGCAGATTGCCGTTCGACGATCGATGCGGTCCGTAGTCTCGGGGCAAGCGTCGAAGAACTCGACGAGCGGCTCCGGATCGAAGGTGTCGCGTCAGTCGTTCCGGCCACGCTTGACTGCGGGAATTCGGGGACGACGATGCGCCTGCTCTCGGGTCTCGTCTCCGGATATTCGGGTGAGTTCACGCTCGTCGGAGACGACTCGCTCTCGAAACGGCCGATGCGTCGCATCACCGAACCGCTTCGACAGATGGGGGCCGACATCGACGGCGAATTCGCCCCTGTTCGGATCAAGGGGCGGCGCTTGAGCGGGATCGATTACACGTTACCGGTCGCGAGCGCGCAAGTGAAGTCGGCTATCCTATTGGCCGGTCTTCGCGCTGACGGGACGACGATTGTCCGGGAACCGATGCTGTCACGCGACCATACGGAACGGATGCTGCCGCTGTTTGGTGGACGAGTCGAGATCACGAACGAAGATGGCGTGCGGACGATCCGGCTATCGTCAAGTCACCTCGACGGGGCGACAGTCGACGTGCCAGCCGACCCGTCGTCGGCTGCTTTCTTCTGGGCCGGGGCCGCCATCGTCCCAAACAGCCGCGTGACGACGACCGACGTCTGTTTGAACGAGACGAGAATCGGCTTTTTACGAACACTTGAGCGTATGGGAGCGAACGTCGAGATCACTCGGCTGCGACCACTCGGGGAAGAGACGGTCGGAGATGTGACGGTGACGACGAGCGAACTTCAAGGGGTGACGCTCGAAGGCGAGGCCATCCCACGACAAATCGATGAACTCCCACTCTTCGCTCTCGTCGCGTCGCAGGCGTCGAGCCCGTCAGTCGTAAAGGATGCGGGTGAACTGCGTGTGAAAGAGACCGATCGGATCAAGACGGTCGCGAGCGAGCTCGCGGCGCTCGGTGTCGATATCCGCGAGACCGAAGACGGGTTCAGCGTTTTCCCGAGCCGGCTTCAGGCTGGTCATGTGTCCTCGCATGCGGACCATCGTCTATCGATGATGCTACAAGTGGCAGCTTTACTGATCGACGAACCCGTCGTCATCGACGGGATCGAAGCCTCTGAAATCAGTTACCCTCATTTTCGTGACGATTTACAACGGCTCGGTCGTGAGATAGAATAACGGCAATACCTGAAAGTGGTAGGAGGAAATTAATTATGTTAGACGAATCAGTATTAAACCATATAATCGAGATGCTCGAAAAAGGTGAGACCGAGCACGCCTTGGCGCACCTTGAAGCGCTTGAGACAGAAGGTTCGGACGAAGATCGGTTGGCGATTGCCGACCTATATCTCGAACTGGGCCTCGCCGACCGGGCTGTGAATTTACTAGCAGCACTGTATGTCGACTACGCGGGCAACCCGCACGTGGCGCTGTCGCTCGCTGAAGCGTATCTCGACAGCGACCGGGAAGAAGAAGCGATCGCCGTCCTTGAAACGATCGATGCGAGCGACAAAGAGGCGCACATGAGAAGTCTCGTCTTATTAGCTGATTTGTATCAATCGCAAGGACTTGACGAAGTCGCGGTCAAGAAATTGATGGAAGCGTTACAGGCGAATCCGGACGAGCCGCTGCTCGTCTATGGGCTGGCCGAACTATACGCCTCGATCGGTTCGTTTGAACAGGCGGTACCGCTCTATGCTCGCTTACCGCACTTGCGATTACCCGAAGAACTCGATTATCAAGCCGATTACGCTGAAGCACTGACGATGATCGGCTCGTTTGAAGAAGCGCTCGATGAATTCGAGAAGACAGAGAACCGCAATCTGAACACCGTGTTCGGACATGCGATGACGGCCCACCGCATCGGACGTGATGAGGTCGCCATCAAACAGTTCGAAGAGCTCCGCTTGATGGACCCTGACTTCACATCGCTTTACTTGCCGTATACGGAAGCACTCGAGGAACTCGGTCGCATCGATGAAGCGCTCGAAGTGATCGATCAAGGGATCGACCGTGACGACTATAACGATGAGCTGCGCACTGTCAAAGCGAAGCTGTTCTTGAAGCAAGGCCGCACAGACGAAGCGGTCAATGAACTCCGCGAAGCGCTCGCCTTGAACCCGGAATCGCTTCAAGCGACCGAACTGCTGTTGTCAATCTTGTTCGAAGCGGGAGACATGGAAGCCGTGCTCGAGACGATCGATGCGCTCGAGGAGCACTCGACGTCGACGCTCATGACGTGGTACAAGGCGAAAGCCGCCTATGAACTCGAGGACTATGAGCAGGCCGTCAATCTATACACATCGATCGAACAAGTTTATAAAGAGGACGTGTCATTTTCGACTGAATGGGCTACACTATTGGTAGAAGAAGGACAGCGTGACAAGGCGCAGCGTGTGCTCGAGCAAACGCTTGCGCTCACCGTGGATATGATCGACCGCCAAATTCTCGAAGAGCGGATCGACTTGTTGACGGATCGCGATTAATCAATATAAAGGAGATGGGGTCATATGGTCGAGCGGAAAAAGAATTTTTTAAAGCGATTCCTCGCTCATCATACGCTTCGTAAGCGAGAGGCCAAATGGATCATTGATTATTGGCTTAGACATCCTGAAAAACTTGGGAACGTTCATTTCGTGACGAACGCCTCGGTTTCACCGCGCAGCCTCGTCATGACGGCGTACGGCTTCGAAGGGGAACCGTTCCGTTACCGACGAGGTGACCTCATCACGGTCAATCCGGAAAAGGCGTACCATGACATTCGGCTCCACGACGGGACGATTTATGTCGAACTAAACTTTCAAGGGATGATGATTGATGAGAGTTGGATCGACATCGTCGAGCTCAATCCGTTTGAGCCTGTCGCCGAGATTAAAGACGAAGTGACGAACTCGGCCCAGACGGTCATTCGAGCATCGGTCGCCCAGTTCGAGGAAGAGCGTCTGCTCGTCGAGATCGACGAGGCGCTTGATCGCCGGGACGAGAAGCTGTTTCGTAATTTGACGAGCAAACTTCATCAAGTGAGAGCATCGAAATTATTTTAGGAAAAACAAGCGCTTCCGTTATGGAAAGCGCTTGTTTTTTGGTATATTAATGACGTAGGAATACACAATAATTTCACATTTCGTTCATAACTTTCGAGAGGAAGCGAATGTAGGTACGCTACAATGGACATGATGATGTATGTCTTCTAAAGAGAGGAGGAGGAAGATGAGGTTCGATGGCATGGATGCGTTGAAATCGCTGACCGAACGCCAATACGTCGATACGCTCATCGTCCCACTCGTCGAACTGGCGTTTGATGAGGAGATGGTGCGTAAAGCCGAAAGCTACGAGGTCGTCCAAGCGGTGGCGCTTGAAACCGAACGACAGCTGTCTGGACGGACGATGCTGAATCCGACGCTTAGCTATCTCGATGTCGAGGCCGGGTACGAATTTGCATGCGCAGTCATGACAAAAGCAACGACGGCCGGGTTTGCCCACGTGTTGTTCATCTCTTCAGACGTTCGCTTCAAAGCGTTCGAGTTACCGGTCATATTCGTTCCGCCGCTTGCCTTGAAAGGCATGTCGGGGGAGCAGTCGCACACGATGGTCCAAAATTTTGCGACGCAAGTCATTACAGAGCTTTCGGGCCGTTGGATGGCGACATGAAGCGGTTGACGTAGAGGTTTTATTGATATACTATTTTGGTGAGTGAGAAATTTTTGTGAAGAATGCATAAAGAATTATGGGGTTATGCACACGAATGAGGGGGGAACCAAATGGCTCAAAATGGGTCAAAAGTCACGCGCCGTCAGTTCTTAACGTATACGTTAACTGGTGTAGGTGGCTTTATGGCGGCAACATTGATCAGTCCGATGGTCAACTTTGCGATCGATCCGGTCTTGAAAAAATCGGGTGCGGGCGACAAAGTGAAGGTCATGAGTCTTGACGACATCACGACTGAGCCGCAACGTGTCGACTTTAAAAAACAAACGCAAGACGCTTGGTATGAATTTGAAGAAACACTTTCAGCATGGGTGTTCAAAGACGAGAACGGTGAAGTAATCGCACTCTCTCCTATCTGTACGCATCTTGGCTGTCAAGTAGGTTATGGTGGAGATCCGACAAGACCGTCAGAATTTTTCTGTCCGTGTCACTTCGGGCGTTACGAAAAAGACGGAACGAACATTCCGGGTACACCTCCGACATCACCGCTGGCACGCTATGAAAAAGAAGAAAAAGACGGCTTCCTATACTTGGGCAGTCCAGTCGCACAGTTGTGAGAGGGGGAAATAGTCGATGTTACAAAAAATTTATGATTGGGTCGATGAACGCGTCGACATCACGCCGTTATGGCGCGACATCGCTGACCATGAAGTACCGGAACACGTCAACCCTGCCCATCACTTTTCAGCATTTGTTTATTGCTTCGGCGGTCTGACATTTTTCACGGTCGTGATTCAAATTCTGTCAGGGATGTTCTTGACGATGTACTACGTTCCAGATATCATCAATGCCCACGCATCGGTGTATTACTTACAGAACGAAATCGCACACGGACAAATCGTTCGTGGGATGCACCATTGGGGCGCATCGGTCGCGATCGTCATGTTGTTCTTACACACGCTCCGTGTGTTCTTCACCGGATCGTATAAGAAACCACGCGAACTCAACTGGGTCGTCGGAGTCCTCTTGTTCTTCGTCGTCTTGGCGCTCGGTCTTACAGGTTACTTGTTACCTTGGGATATGAAAGCGTTGTTCGCAACGAAAGTTACGCTTCAAATTGCCGAAAGTGTTCCTGTCATTGGTGGAATCGCCAAGACCCTTCTCGCCGGTGGTGAGATCGTCGGGGCACGGACGCTCACGAACTTCTTCGCCATTCACGTCTTCTTCTTACCGGCGGCCTTGTTCGGACTCCTCGGAGCCCACTTCCTGATGATTCGTAAACAAGGAATATCTGGACCGCTATAAGCCGATTCGAAGACAAAAAGGAGGAGAAACGATATGCATCGCGGTAAAGGGATGAAATTTGTAACCGACTCTCGAGTAGGAATCGGGAATCGGAAACAAAATATTGCAAAAGACTATTCTGAATATCCAGGACGCACAGAAGCGTTCTGGCCGAACTTCTTGCTTAAAGAGTGGATGGTCGGTTCGGTCTTCTTGATCGGATTCATCGCCTTGACGATCGTCGAGGCAGCACCGCTCCAAAACATCGCCGATCCAACGAACACGTCATACATTCCGTTACCGGACTGGTATTTCTTGTTCTTGTATCAATTGCTCAAGTATCAATTCGCGGCGGGGGACTGGATCCTTCTTGGAACGGTCATCTTGCCTGGGGTCGCGTTCACGGCGCTCTTGATCGCACCGTGGCTCGACCAAGGAATCGAGCGCAGGCCGGCCAAACGACCGGTCGCGATCAGCTTCATGCTGCTCGGGATTCTCTCGATCATGTACTTGACGTGGGAATCTGTTCAAACGACGCATTGGGATCAAGTTCATGAGCAAGGAATCTTAGTCGTACCGGGTGAAGGTCCGGAAATCGACACAGCCGCACCTGGCTATGAGATTTATGCAGCCCAGTCTTGTGTGAACTGTCACGGTCAAAACCTCGAGGGCGGGGCGGCAGCTCCAGGACTCATCGGAACGGCCTACACGGCTGAAGAGATCGCGGAGATCGCGGTCAACGGTGTCGGCACGATGCCGGCCGGTCAGTGGGACGGTTCGGATGAAGACCTCCAAGCCATGTCCGAGTTCCTCGCCTCATACGGTGAAGGCGGCGAAAATAACCAGTAAGCAATCGAGTGTAGTCCCCTATGGGCTACACTCTTTTACTTATCGGTCACGCAAGCTACAATAAAGAAAAAAAGGACGGAATGATTTCATGAACTATACGATGTGGCTTCCCTTTCTAAAACATAAAGCCGTTTTAACATTCCTCTTCATCGTCAATCTGCTCGGCACGATTTACGGATACGTCTGGTATGAACCACAGCTTCGCGACACGCCGCTCATCTATTGGCCGTTCGTACCGGACAGCCCGACGGCGTCACTATTTTTCACAATCGTCCTGGCGCTGTGGCTGCTCAAGAAAAGCTCACCGCTCATCGAGACACTCGCCTTCATCACACTCGTCAAATACGGGGTCTGGGCCGTCGTCATGAACGTCATGTTCCTCATGAAGCTAGGAGACGACGCGGATACGTTCATCGTGCTCATGGCCGTCATACTCATGCTGTCTCACGGTGCGATGGCGGTCCAGGCGTTTCTATACGCCCCGTTCATGCGTTGGACCGTGTCGTCGTTCGTCTTGACGCTCATCTGGGTCATCCATAACGACGTCGTCGACTACGTGCTCGGACAATGGCCGCGTTATCCGTCGCTCGCCGAGCATATTATGTGGATCGGCTACGGGTCGTTCTGGTTGACGGGAATATGTTTTTTTGTGGGATACCGACTCATCCTGCGCGCTTCGCTTGATAATAAGTTCATAAGAATGTAAAATCGAGATATCAAATATACGCAGAGGTGATATAGAAAATGTCATTAGGTGGCTATATTTTCTATCTCGCGCTGATCATGCTCATCCCGTTATGGGCCCAGATGCGAGTGAAAAGTACGTACAAAAAGTTTTTACAACAACCACTTCAAAGCGGTGTCACCGGCGCTCAAGTCGCTGACTTCATCATGAAACAAAACGGTGTGCACGATGTCCGCATCGAGATGGTCGACGGTTTGATGAGTGACCATTACGACCCGACGCATAAAGTCGTCCGCTTGTCGCGCGAAGTGTATCAAGGATCAACGATCTCGTCGGCAGCGATCGCGGCCCATGAGATCGGTCACGTCGTCCAAGACGCGACGGACTATAAGATGATGCGTGTCCGCCATCGGCTCGTGCCGGTCGTGAACATCACGTCAAACTTGTCGTTCCCGCTGCTCATAGGAGGTTTCCTCTTAGGTGCGATGGGACTTGCCCAGCTCGGTGTCGTCATGATGCTCGGGGCGGTCTTGTTCCAACTCGTCACGCTCCCGGTCGAATTTGACGCCTCGAAACGCGCCATGGCCGAACTGACGAGCCACGGGATCGTGACCGCGACGGAAGAGTCAGGTGCCCGTAAAGTGTTGAACGCGGCTGCTTGGACTTATGTCGCAGCGACACTTGTCGCGGTTGCCGAACTGATCCGTCTCGCACTGATCGTCTTTATGCCACGCGATGAATAGAATCGATCCCGTCGACTGACGGGATTTTTTTGTATGAGGAGGGGAATTGTATGGCAAAACCACAGTTGACGAAGTCAGGCCGTCTTCGTCTCATCGAACAGCTCGAGTCGCTCCGCGGAAGCGGCCGGAGCGAGGCGCTCGAACGAGTGAAGATGGCGCGCAAATTTTGTGACTTTAGAGAAGACGTGACGTACTTTGAGGCGGTCCGGGAACAAGAGCGCATCGAGGCGAAAATTGTTGAACTCGAGCGCGTGCTTGCCGACGCGATGATCGAGGATGATGCGCCAACGGATCGCGTCGGTTTCGGAGTGGAGGTATGGATCAGGGAACTGCCGGACGGTGAGGACGAGACGTATCGGATCGTCGGTGAGCTCGAGGCTGATTTGGCGAACGGGACGATCTCGGTCTCGTCCCCGCTCGGAAGCGGCTTGATCGGAAAACGAGTCGGGGAGACCGCTAGTATCGATTCGCCGGGCGGTGCCCTTTACTTTGAAATTAAACGGATCGAACGATGATAAAACGAAGTGGAGACAGAACGAGCCGGTTTTTTTCCAATGAGAAGAGGCCACCTGGAGCAAACAAGTCGCTCTAGGTGGCCTCTTTCTTATCAATTTATTAGGTGATGACTCAATCTTATTTCAAGTCGTGGTGAGTTTAACATGTCTTCGAAAACTAAAATTGTCCATTGAAGTCGCGTGGAACAACTGAGGTTAATATTTTCTTATCTGAGTTTTTCTTAGACTCGTAAGAGATAATATACTCTTCATTTTCGTTCAGTAAAGCCCATATACTAACGTCAGCAATGTAAACTTTCTTCTCGTTTGCGAGTATGATCCATTGCTCTGTCTCAGACTGGTCTTTCGTAGTAACCTTTACTTTCTCAGTCACGGAGATCACCGAGCTATCCATAAATACATAAGTCGTAAACACTAAGACCAATATTACAAATAGTGAGGAGATAAAGATCGCTTTTTTCATCATACTGGATTACCAAAGATCATATTAGAAACATACAACTTCATACAACGAGCGTGTCTTTTCAAAATATAACCTCCCTCTGAAATGTGTAGACCACCATACTATCCTACCGCGCAGCAATTGGTGTGCGCTATATGGAGAACTATGGATGAACTATATCTCGTCCAATAAGGAGAAGAGAAACACAACTTAGCTTCAAATTTGGTGTGATTTATTTCAAAGGAACTCGATTCTCGTCGAACGTGAACCCTTCGCCGCCGACTTCGTATACGTGATGGAACGTGACGAAAGCGTGCGGGTCGATCTGTTTGACGATCGTCTTGAGGCGGTTGACCTCGTTGCGTCCGACGACGACGTAAATCACTTCGAGCTCTTTATTCGAATAGCCGCCTTTCGCGAGCAGACGGGTCGTCCCGCGGTTCATCGTCGCGTGGATGCCGTCGGCGATGGCGGTCCGGTGGTCGCTGATAATCATCGCGGCCTTACCGGCATATGTGCCTTCCTGCATCGAATCGATGACGCGGGCGCCGATATAGACGGCAAGGAGCGTATACATCGCCTCGCGGATGTCGAGATACGTCAAACTGAGGACGATGACGAAAAAGTCGAACACGAGGAACGTCTTGCCGATCGACCAACCGACGTAACGTTGGACGAGGCGAGCGATAATATCGATGCCCCCGGTCGTCCCGCCGTTGTTGAAAATGATGCCGAGACCGACGCCGATGAACAGACCGGCGAATAAACTCGCGAGCACCATGTCATCGGTCAAATCGATGACGAGGTTCGAGTACTTAGCGATCAGCCCATACCAGAGCGAAAAGCTGAACGTCCCGACGAGCGTATAGATGAACGTCGTCCGCCCGAGCAGCTTGTAGCTGACGAAGAAGAGCGGCAGATTGAGCGCCAAGTTCGTGATCGATGGCGACCAACCGAACAAGCCGCGCAGAATCAACGTGATCCCGGTGAAACCGCCTTCGGCCAAGTTGTTTTGGACGTTAAAATGAAACACGCCGAATGCAAAAATGAATGAACCGATGAGAATAAAGAATATATTGCGAAACCGAATCGGTAATTGTACCGTCATGTGGTTTACCTCCCATCCATAAGCGTACTCGAAAAACCTGTGGATTGCCTACCCTGAACATATGACATTCGACAGTGAGTCCGATATACTTTTCACAGAAGAGGTGATTTTTTATGAAAATAGTAGCAATCGGGGCCCATCCGGACGATATCGAAATCGGCATCGCCGGCATGACGGCCCAGTGGACGGGTGATCGCATCCCAGTCCTGTACGTCGATTTGACGCGGGCCGAACTGTCGTCGAACGGCGATGTCGTCACGCGGGCACAGGAAGCGGCAACAGCCGATAGAATTCTCGGCGTCCGTCGCATCAATCTCGGTTTCCCTGACCGTGGCCTGCTCGGGACAGCCGACCAAATTGAAACGCTCGTCCGCTTGATCCGGACCGAGCGACCGACGCATCTGCTCTATCCGTACGGCGTCGACCGCCATCCCGACCACGGGGCGTGCGCCCGTCTCGTCGAAGAGGCGCTGTTCAACGCCGGGATTCGCAAATATATGTCCGACGTCCCGGCTTACCGTCCGGACAGCGTCTATCAATACATGATCAACGCCCACGTGCGACCGGACGTCTGCATCGACATCACGGCGACGCTCGATAAAAAAGTGGACGCGTTGACGTCATACGCAAGTCAATTCACACCAGTTGACGGCGTCGACACACCATTGACCGATGCGTACGTCGACCGCGTCGTCGCGCGCGACCGTCACTTCGGTAGCTTGATCGGCACGGACTACGCCGAAGGGCTCATGACCGTCAAACCATACGTCGTCACGCAGGCGGGTGAGCTCGCATGAAGCTACGTATCGGAGTCCTCTGTTATCCGTCGGTCGGAGGTTCAGGCATCCTCGCGACCGAGCTCGGGATGAAACTCGCCGACCGGGGGCACGACGTCCATTTCATCACGTCGAGCATCCCGTTCCGGTTGAATGCGTATCATCCGAACATCACGTTCCACCAAGTCGAGATCAACCAGTACTCGGTGTTCCGCTATCCTCCGTACGATATCACGCTCGCCTCGAAGATCGCGAGCGTCATCCGTGCGTTCGGCCTCGACGTCATCCACGCGCACTATGCGGTGCCCCATGCGGTTTGTGCCGCGCTCGGACGCGAGATGGCCGAGAGTAAGACGCCGATCGTCTCGACGCTCCACGGCACCGATATTACGGTGCTCGGGGAAGATGAAGAGTTGAAACCGGCGATCCTGTACGGTTTACGTCAGTCGGACGCGATCACGGCCGTGTCCGACAGTTTGAAGCGCGAGACGCTTGAGCGGATCGATGCAGGCCTTGAGATCGATGTCATCCATAACTTTATCGACGAATCGGTTTATCAGCCGCAAGCCGAGCCGTCGCTCCGTGAACGTTACGGCTTGTCAGCAGCCGACCGCGTCGTCATCCATATCTCGAACTTCCGACAAGTGAAGCGGATCGACCTCGTGCTCGAGGCGTTCCAGCGGATGAGCGTCCCGGGCAAGAAGTTGCTCCTCGTCGGTGACGGACCGCTCATGGGGGCGATGCGTCGACTCGTGAGCGAGATGGCGCTCGAAGACAGTGTCATCTTCGCCGGGAAACAAGAGCAAGTCGCGGCGTTGTTGTCGATCAGCGACGTCCATCTTCTGTTGTCGGACAAAGAGGCGTTCGGTCTCGTCGCTCTCGAGGCGTTAGCGACAGGCGTCCCATCGGTCGTCAGCGATGCCGGGGGCTTGCCGGAAGTGATCACGGACGGAGTGGACGGTTTTGTCGTCGCGCGCGGCGACGTCACAGCGGCCACGACCGCGCTCGAAGCGATCTTGCTCGACGATGCGCTCCATGCGAAACTGCGTGCCGGCGGTCTCGTGAAAGCGAGACAGTTCGCGTCTAAAGACATCGTCACGCAATATGAACGACTATACGAACAGGTGGTGCGCCGATGACAGAATGGGAGTATGCGAAACAAATCATAAAAAAAATCAACGACCACGGGGGCGAGGCGTACATCGTCGGCGGTGCCGTTCGTGACTACGTGCGCGGCACGCTTCCCGACGACATCGATATCGCGACGTCGTTGTTCCCGGAAGACGTCATGAAACTGTTCCCGAAATCGGTCCCGACCGGAATCGATCACGGGACGGTCACGGTCATCCTCGATCATCATCCGTTCGAGGTGACGACGTTCCGTTCGGAAGGGACGTATTCGGACTCGCGACGCCCCGACCACGTCTCGCTCGGCGTCACGCTCGAAGAGGACATGTTGCGCCGCGACTTCACGATGAACGCGATGGCGTTCCATGACGGCAACGTCGTCGACTTGTTCGGCGGCCGGCTTGACCTCGAGGCGCGGATTATCCGGACCGTCGGGAGCCCGTACGAACGGTTCGGGGAAGACGCGCTCCGGATCATGCGTGCGTTTCGGTTCATGTCCCAGCTCGACTTCACGCTCGCTGATGATGTGCGGAACGCGGCGCGGACGCTCGGCCACAAATTGCAAGACATCGCGATGGAACGCATCGCCATCGAGTTCGAGAAGTTGATGACGGGACCTGCTTACCGCCGGGCGCTGACCGACCTTGTCGAGCTCGGCATCCATCAGTACTTACCGGACGTGTCCAAACAGCTCGTCCATCGTGTTATCGCTGACAGACGGGCACCAATCAACGCGGTCGGAGGCTGGGCGCTATTCGTCTATCACGCCGGAGACATCCGTTGGCTCTCGCCATGGAAGCGTTCGAACGCCTTGAAGCGGGAAGCGGGCGTATTGGCCAACCTGTTCGACTCCGGGCTCGATACGTTCACCGTATATGAGACGTCTCAAGCGACGCTCGAGACGTATTTGCGGATGACCGGGAGCACGGAATCGTCCGACGCCTTGAAACGTGTGCTCCCGATCCAGTCACGGCGGGAGCTCCGGTTCGACGGTCGCGATGCGCTTCAGGTCGGGGCGAGCGGCGCACGGATCAAGCACTTGCTCGCCGACCTCGAACGGCGCGTCGTCCTCGGCGAGTTAGCTAACGAGGAACAAACGTTACGAGAGGAGGCGGTCATGTGGCTTCAACGAGAGGAAAGGTCTTAAACTTGCTCCAAGACGGGGCGGTGTGGAGCGGACAGGAATTGGCCCGCCAATTAAATATTTCACGTACCGCCATTTGGAAACACATCGAGACGTTAAAACAAGACGGTTACGACATCGAAACGATCCCGCGTAAAGGGTATCAACTGTTCGGACGGACGGACCGGCTCGATGAACCGGCGTTCGTCTCGTTCCGGCACGGCCGGTTCGGGCAACACGTCTACGCCTACGACCAAGTCGACACGACGCAGCGCATCGCCCACGAACTCGCCCAAAAAGGGGCGCTTGAGGGGACGCTCGTCATCAGCGAAGAACAGACGGCAGGGCGCGGCCAACTTGGGCGCAGTTGGCACAACCCGAGCCACGTCAATATCGCGGCTAGTATCATCCTTCGTCCGGCGCTGCCGATTCGGGAAGCGTCGAAGCTGACGCTCATGGCGGCGAGCGCTTTCGCCCGGTCGCTAAGGCAACAAGGCGTCCCGGCATTTATCAAATGGCCGAACGACCTTCTCGTGAACGGGAAGAAGATCGGCGGGATTTTGACCGAGATGCAAACTGAAGGCGACCGCATCCAAGCCGTCATCCTCGGCTTCGGATTGAACGTCAATACGGAGTCGATCCCGACTGACCTGGTTCACCGGGCGACGTCGATCAAATTGGAGACGGGCGTCGCGTTACGACGCAGTGAAGTGCTCGCCGATCTATTGGCCGAGCTCGAGACCGAATATGACGCGTTGCTCGAATCCGGGTTCGGCCCGGTCCGCGACAACTGGCTAGAGCACGCCGCTTATTTGAATGAAGAAGTGACGTTGACCGCCTCGGGGGAGTCTAAACGCGGTATCATGCGCGGCATCTCAGAACAGGGGGCGCTCCTGCTTGAGCGTCATGGTGCCGTCGAAGCCATCTATTCCGCTGAAATCGCAGTCTGGAATGATTGATGGAAACGTATTCGTGGTCTATAATGAACGTGTCGGACGCTATCGCAAGAAGTGTACCGGAATTGCAGACCGTCGTTTTAGTTAATTGTCTGCCTTGATCATTTTGACAGGGACAGAAGGACACTCAACCTTGAGTTCGTTTTCGTGCGCCTTCTTGCCAATCGTGTAAGAAGGCGTTTTTCCTTTCCTGTCTCCACATTTAGGAGGAGAGCATATGCATACGATGACTTCATTATTGAAAAAGATGAAGCAAGAAGAGAAGTTGGTCATGTTGACCGCTTACGATTATCCGTCGGCGAAACTGGCCGAAGCGGCGGGAGTGGACATCATTCTTGTCGGAGACTCACTAGGAATGGTCGTGCTCGGTTACGACTCGACGATCCCGGTGACGATTCATGATATGGTCCACCATGCCAAAGCGGTGCGCCGCGGGGCGAAGGACACGTTCGTCGTCGTCGATATGCCGTTCGCGACGTATCACGGTGATTTCGACCGAACGCTTCAAGCGGCGGCGACATTGTTCCAAGACGGACATGCCGACGCCATCAAACTTGAAGGGGCGGGCGAAGTGCTCGAGACGATCGAACGATTGACGAAAGTCGGCATGCCGTGTGTCGCCCATCTAGGGCTCACGCCACAATCGGTCGGCGTGCTCGAAGGCTATAAAGTCCAAGGGAAGTCGCTTGAGGATGCCGAGCAACTGATCAACGACAGCCTCGAGGCCGAACGGGTCGGGGCGAAAATGCTCGTTCTCGAGTGTGTGCCGCATCAACTCGCTAAAAAAATCGCCGAAGCGCTTCACATCCCGGTCATCGGGATTGGTGCCGGTGCCGACGTCGACGGCCAAGTGCTCGTCTATCATGACGTCTTGAAGTATGGGGTCGACCGTCTCCCGAAATTTGTCGAGGCGTACGCCGACGTGAACGCGGTCGCGACGAGTGCCATCGGCTCTTACGTCCAAGCGACGAAAGACGGCTCGTTCCCGCTCGAACGCCACACGTTCACGATGGACGAGACGCTGCTCGACACGTTGTACGGTGGCAAAGCATGAGGATCGTCACCGATCCGATGTCGTTACGTGAAACTCTGTCCGACGGGTTGACCGTCGGCTTTGTGCCGACGATGGGTTACCTGCATGAAGGACACTTGAGTCTCGTCGAGGCGGCCAAACGCGAGAATGATCGCGTCGTCATGAGCATCTTCGTCAATCCGACCCAATTTGGGCCGAATGAAGACCTCGATCGTTATCCGAGAGATTTTGAACGGGACGAACAGTTGGCGCGAGAAGCGGGGGTAGACGTACTATTTTATCCGGATACCGCGACGATGTATCCGCTCGATATGGCGCGCGTGACGGTGCGTACCGGAGCCGACGTCTTATGCGGCGCCAGCCGGCCCGGTCATTTTGACGGTGTATTGACGGTCGTCTCAAAACTGTTCAACTTGGTGCGGCCGACGCGTGCTTACTTCGGCTTGAAGGACGCCCAACAAGTCGCACTGATCGAGGGATACGTCCGGGACTATTTCGTGCCGGTCGAGATTATCCGCTGTCCGATCATTCGTGAGGACTCGGGACTCGCCAAGTCGTCGCGTAACGTCTACTTGTCTGAAACGGAACGGATTGACGCGAGCGACATCAATCGAGCACTCATCGAGGCGCGTGACGCGTTGACTGAAGGGGACGCGATCACGTCGGTACAAGAACGACTCGTCGAACGGCTGTCGGCCATCCCGAACAGTACGATCGACTATGTCGAACTGGTAGACTATCCGACGCTTTCGCAAGTGACAGACTCGTCGACAGAACTGTTGATTGCAGTGGCGGTGCAGTTTGAACGCGCCCGCTTGATTGATAATACGATTTGGAAGAGAGGGTGAATCAAATGATTCGAACATTTATGCACGCCAAGCTACACAAGGCGACCGTGACCGAGGCGAATTTACACTACGTCGGCTCGATTACGATCGATGAGGATTTGATGGACGCGGTCGGGATTATGGAAAATGAGCACGTCCACATCACGAACAACCATAACGGCGCCCGCATTGAGACATACGTCATCAAGGGTGAGCGCGGTTCAGGCGTTATCTGCCTAAACGGGGCAGCGGCCCGCCATTTCCAAGTCGGCGATGTCGTCATCATCATGGCCTACGGTCAGATGACGGCTGAAGAGGCGAGATCGCATCGTCCGAAAGTTGCGGTGTTGAACGATCGCAATGAAGTCGATCAACTGTTGTACGAAGAAATCGCACATACGATTCTATGAACAGAGCGGGGATGCCCTTAGAGGCAACCCCGTTTTTTCGTGCATCGTTCTATGGTAAGATGAGACAGACAGAAAGAGACAGAAAGCACGAGCGTGCCGAAGATGGGATGGATGTTATGGACACTTATGTGATAGTGGATTTAGAGACGACCGGTCATTCCGTCAAATCCGGCGATGAACTGATTGAATTCGCGGCGGTGGTCGTACAAGGTAGTGAAGTGATTGAGCGCTACAGTACGTTGATTCGACCGAGTCGTCCAATCCCTCCTTTTATCACGCAGTTGACGACGATAACAGATCAGGATGTGGCGTCTGCTCCGACGTTTGAAGACGTTATCCCTGATATTTGGAAGATGTTAGATGGGCGAGTGTTCGTTGCCCACAACGTTTCGTTTGATTTGAATTTTTTAAATGAGAGTTTAGAACTGGCAGGATATTTACCTTTCCAAGGGCGGGCCATCGATACGGTCGAACTCGCGCGCATCTTGTATCCGACACTTGAAAGCCACGCGCTCGAGTCACTCGCCGACACGTTCGACTTGGTGCACACGGACGCGCACCGCGCCCTCAGCGACGCTGAGGCGACCGCGGAGTTGTTTATTCAACAACTCGATCGTCTGCAGACGCTACCGGTCGTGACGCTAAAACAGTTGCGCCGTCTGTCCGAGTCGTGGACGAGCAACATCGAGCCGTTGCTCGATGATCTCATCGTCGAGATTGGTATTCGACCAGATGACGAGACGACGTACGATATCCACCGGAAAATCGCACTCCGTCGCCTGACTGATTCGTTTGAGCCGGCGGTCGAGCGCGAACCGTTCGAACCGTTTCTTCATCGGACGATCGAAGAGACGCTTCCGTCACTGTTCGACCAATTCGAACCGAGACAAAGTCAATTCGAGATGATGCGGCACGTCTATAAGGCGCTCGACGATGAGGCGACGCTTCTCATCGAGGCCGGGACCGGCACAGGCAAGACGTTAGCCTACTTGATCCCGAGCGCGCATCACGCCCTTGAGACGAAACGCCCGGTCGTCGTCAGCACGCATACGATCCAATTACAAGAACAGCTGCTCAACCGGGACTTGCCGATCTTAAAAGCCATCTTCCCGGAAATCGAGTTCACGCTTTTGAAAGGAAGACGCAACTATATCGATCTTCGGAAGTTTGAGATGGTGCTCGAGGAGACGAATGACGGGATGCTCTCGGCGATGTGTAAGGCGATGGTGCTCGTCTGGTTGACCGAGACGGAGACAGGGGACTTGGAAGAGTTGTCACTCCCTGGAGCGGCGACACAAGGACCGGCTTCGTTCAAACGGCTCATTCAAGCCGACGCGGCAACGGATTTCGGCCGCTTCGATCCTTGGTATAGCCGTGACTTCTTCACGCGGGCCGTCCTGCGTTCGAAAGAGGCGGACATCATCGTCACGAATCACGCGTTGCTCTTCTCGGATTTGCAGCATCAGGCCGGGATTCTTCCGACCGACACGCCGCTCATCTTGGACGAGGCGCATCAAGTCGAAGAGGTCGCCTCACATCATTTCGGTGTCACGTTCGACGCGATCCAGTTCGATCGCTTATTCAAATGGTTCGGCTACGGGGCCGACGGGAAGTTCCACTCCCGGCTGCTGCAACTTGCCGACTTGACGTCCGTGTCCGAAGAGACGGAAGCGTTCAGTAAAGAGACCGACCAGGCGTTAGCCCAAGTCGATGTCGAACTAGACGACCTGTTGACGGCACTCCAGTCGCTCGGCAAGAAAAAAGATCAACGGCAAACCGTTCGCTTCGAACGGGAAGGTGACGTGTTCCGACCGATCCGTGAAGTGGCGAAGCGGCTTGAGAACCGTTTACGGACGCTTCGGATGTCGCTCCGGCAGATGCTTCGTCTTCTCGATGAGCATAAAGAGCATATGACGTTCAAGCAACGCGCCGTGATCGGTGACTTGAAGGCGTTCATCGGGGACGTGCGGGAGATTGAGAGCGTGCTGTATGAAACGATGCTCACCCGCGACGACGACGCTGTCAGTTGGGTCGAGTTGAATTTGGCCAACCGCAAATTGACCTCGGTCTATACGCAACCGGTCGAAATCGGACCGTTGCTCCATGAGCGCTTGTTTGCGAAACGGCCGACGATTTTGACGTCGGCGACGATGACCGTGTCCGGTCGCTTCGGTTTTATCGAGCGCAGGCTCGGTCTCGACGGTCAGGATGTGAGACGGGTCGTCCTCGCTTCGCCGTTTGACTTCAAGAAACAGGCGAAATTGTTCGTCCCGTCAGACATCCCGTTGATCAACGAAGTGCCGTTACCGCATTTCGTCGATCAAATCGCCGCTTCGATTGCCCGGATTGCTAACGTGACGAAAGGACGCATGCTCGTCTTGTTCACGTCGAACGAACTGTTACGTTTGACGCACGAGGCGGTGAGACATCAGCTAGACGACGCGTATACGTTGCTTGCCCAAGGCGTCAGCGGCGGCTCGCGCAGCCGTTTGACGAAGCAGTTCAAACGAATCGATCAGTCGATTTTGTTCGGGACGGCCAGCTTTTGGGAAGGGGTCGATATCCCGGGAGAAGCGCTCACCTGCCTCGTCATCGTGCGTCTCCCGTTCGCCCCGCCCGACCAACCAGTCATTCAGGCGCGGTCTGAAAAAATTGAAGCGACCGGGAAGTCGTCGTTTTTCGAACTGTCACTTCCGCAAGCGGTCATCCGCTTTAAACAAGGCGTCGGTCGCCTCATTCGCTCGAAAGAGGATTACGGCGCCATCTTCGTCTTCGACCGCCGCGTCGAGACGACGCGTTACGGGAAACAGTTTCTCAATAGTCTCCCGGCCGTCGACCGGATCGAAGGATCGCTTGAGACGTCACTGGCCGAGCTCGAACTGTTTTTAGATGAGAAAGAAGAGACGACTCTAGGAAATCAGAGATAACGCTAGGCAGCGTGAAATTATCGCTTTATAATGATGGGTATAGTGTTTTGAAGGAGGAGTAAACATGAATTCGAATATTGAGACGCTCGCGACCGTTCGGATCGAGCCGACGGCAGACGTGTACAAAATCGTCGACCTATTGAATCGTACACTGAAGAGCCAAGATTTGATGTTCGGTCTTGCACTAGAGAAAAAAGTGAATGATCCGAAGAAAGAAGAGATGGTGTTCACCATCTATCGGACAGAATGACGCGGAAGACAAAAGTAGTGGTTGCTCTTATGACGGCACTCATCGGTGTCGTCATCGTGTTTAGTGGGATTTATTGGTTCACGGTCGGTCATACGGAACGGACAAAACAAAACATGATCGCGGAAGCGCGCGATCGTCTTGAGGCCGAACAGCCGACGGTCCGGATCGAACGGGCTGAGCTCTTTAACGGGACGGAACCGTACGTCGTCTTCGAGGAGACGGACCGCGTCCTGTTCGTGCCGGTCGACAGTAAGCAACCGATCGAGACACGTGAGATCGAGTCGGTCGACTTAGATAAAGTCTGTGCCGATTCGCTCGAGGAGACCGGTGGTACGCTCGTCAGTTGTAAGTACGGGTTTGACGAGCGGGCGCTCATCGAAGTCGTGACGAAATCAGGGGCGACGTATACGTATTCCTATTACACGCTTCAAACCGGAGACTTTATAAGACGGGTCCAACTGGCGGATTCGAACTGAACGAGATTAGAGGAGGATATCGATGGAACATCTATTGGCAAGACGTGTAAAACAGTTAACACCTTCGACGACGCTCGCGATCACGGCGAAAGCGAAAGCATTGAAAGCTTCGGGACAAGACGTCATCGGACTCGGGGCCGGTGAGCCGGACTTCAATACGCCTGAACGAATTATTGAGGCCGCATGCAAGGCTGCACGTGACGGCGATACGAAGTATACGCCTTCAGGCGGAACGGTCGCTTTAAAAGATGCCATCATCGAGAAGACGAAACGCGACAGCGACCTCACGTTCGAGCGTAACGAGGTCATGGTCGCCTCAGGGGCGAAACATGCGTTATACGCCTTGTTCCAAGCGATTCTCGACGAAGGTGATGAAGTCATCATCCCGGTCCCGTATTGGGTGAGTTATCCGGAACAAGTGAAACTTGCCGACGGTGTCCCGGTCTATGTGGAGACGACAGAGGCGACGACGTTCAAACTGACGCCAGAGTCACTTGAAGCCGCCATCACAGACCGGACGAAAGCGGTCATCTTGAACAGCCCGTCCAACCCGACCGGTATGATCTATACGGAGTCAGAATTGGTCGCGCTCGCCCAAGTCGTCAAACGGCACGACCTGCTCGTCGTCAGTGACGAGATCTATGAGAAGCTCGTCTATGGCGATAGCGAGTTCGTCTCGATCGCCACGCTTCCTGACATGCGTGAGCGGACGATCATCATCAACGGGGTCTCGAAGTCACATGCGATGACCGGGTGGCGCATCGGGTACGCGATCGGAGACAAGACGATCATCGAAGCGATGACGAACCTCGCATCGCACTCGACGTCGAATCCGACGTCGATCGCCCAAGCGGCGGCCGTCGAGGCGTACAACGGCTCGCAAGATGATGTCGAGATGATGCGGGTCTCATTTGAAGAGCGCCTTGAGATCGTCTATGAGCGATTGATCAACATACCAGGCATCACGTGCCTGAAACCGCAAGGGGCATTCTACTTATACGCCAACGCCAAACAAGCCGCGTCGATGAGCGGCTACGACTCGGTCGACGCATGGTGCGAAGCAGTGCTCGGTGAAGCATTCGTCGCGCTCGTGCCGGGATCGGGCTTTGGGCAGGATGATTACGTCCGCTTGTCTTATGCAACAGAATTGAAGCGAGTACTAGAAGCGCTCGATCGAGTGGAAAACTTTATCAAGAGTAGCGCTCGATAAGCGAAAGGATGGATATGAACATGACAACTATTTCAATTAGCCAATTTAAAGATTATGAAGGACAATCGGTCCGGGTCGGTGCCTGGATCGCCAACAAACGTTCGAGTGGTAAAATCGCCTTCCTTCAACTCCGGGACGGGAGCGGGTTCGCCCAAGCCGTCGTCGTCAAAGCAGAAGTCGCGGAAGAACTGTTCGCCCTCGCAAAAGGCGTGACGCAAGAGACGTCAGTCTGGGTGACGGGTAACGTCAAATCGGACGGCGGCCGGACGCCGCTCGGCTTCGAACTCGAAGTGACAGCGATGGAAGTCATCTCGGAATCGATCGACTATCCGATCACGCCGAAAGAACACGGGACGGAGTTCTTGATGGACAACCGTCACCTCTGGCTCCGGTCGCGTCGCCAGCACGCGATCATGAAAGTCCGGAACGAATTGATCCGGGCCACATACGAGTTCTATAACCAAGAAGGATTCGTCAAGATCGATCCGCCGATCATCACGTCGAGCGCGCCGGAAGGAACGACGGAGTTGTTCGAGACGGACTACTTCGGTCAACCGGCCTACTTGTCGCAAACAGGTCAGTTATATATGGAAGCCGCAGCGATGGCGCTCGGCAAAGTGTTCTCGTTCGGTCCGACGTTCCGCGCTGAAAAATCGAAGACACGTCGCCACTTGATCGAGTTTTGGATGATCGAGCCGGAGATGGCATTCTTCGACCATGATATGAGTCTTGATCTGCAAGAGCGTTATGTATCATACATCGCGAAGTCAGCGCTTGACCATTGCCGGAACGAGCTTGAGTTGCTCGGACGCGACTTGGAGAAACTTGAAAAAGTTCAAGCGCCGTTCCCACGTATTCGTTATACGGACGCGATCAAGTTCTTGAAAGAAGAAGGCTTCGATGACATCGAGTACGGGGATGACTTCGGGGCGCCGCACGAGACGGCGATCGCCAACGCGCATGATTTGCCGGTGTTCATCACCCATTGGCCGAAAGAAATCAAGCCGTTCTACATGAAAGTCGATCCAGAGAACCCTGAACTCGTCCTTTGTGCCGATTTGATCGCACCTGAAGGTTACGGCGAGATCATCGGCGGTTCGCAGCGTGAAGACGACTACGACCGCTTGAAAGAAGAGATCGTCAAAGAAGGACTGGATGAGACCGATGCGTATGACTGGTATCTTGAGTTGCGTAAGTACGGCTCGGTCCCACACTCGGGCTTCGGGCTCGGTCTTGAGCGGACCGTCGCTTGGATCAGCGGAATCGAACACATCCGTGAAGCGATTCCGTTCCCACGTCTATTGAACCGAATTCACCCATAATCGCCAATCGGGGATGACTAATTGTCTTCCCCGATTGATTTGTCTAGAAAGGATGTGCGACATGGATGCACATAATCTGATCAAGCTGTTTGAACAAAGTCCGGTCGTCGTTCCGAGGAAGCTGTTCACCGATGCACGTCGTCTCAATCTCAACCCGGTCGAGTTTTGTCTCGTCGTCCACTTGTTGGAGTTGACGGGAGAAGGCATCGAGATGCCGCTTCCGAGCGAGCTCGGCGACCGGATGAACGTTCCCGAGAGCGAGGCACGCTCTGTTCTGCTCGGGCTGCTACAAAAAGAGCTCGTCGCCATCGATGCGTCGGCGGAAGTGGAGCGATACAGTCTGCTCCCTCTTTTCCAAGCACTCGAAGAAGACGGCGCCCCTGAAAAAAATACGCAGTCGCTAAACGAGAACCTTATCCATACGTTCGAGCGGGAGTTCGGGACGATCACGCCGTTTGAGATCGAGCAAATCGTCGGCTGGTTGACCGAAGACGGTTTCAGTGAAGAACTCATCTTGGCCGCGCTCCGCGAGGCGAAACTGCGTAACGTCCGCAACTTCAAGTACATGGATAAAATCTTGAGCGTTTGGCAAGACCATAAAGTCGAGTCACTTGAAGACTTGGTCGAGTATCAACGGAGGAAAAAGTGATGTTGACGAGAGCTCAATTGAACGAAATCTCGGAGACGATGCGGCAAATGTTCCCGGACGCCCATTGTGAGCTGACCCACCGCAACCCGTTCGAACTCGTCGTCGCCGTGGCGCTGTCCGCGCAGGCGACGGACGCGCTCGTCAACCAAGTGACGCCTGGACTGTTCGAGGCGTTCCCGACGGTCGAGGCGATGGCTGCGGCTGACGTAGCGGAAATCGAGTCGCTCATTAAACGAATCGGTCTGTTTCGAAACAAGGCCAAAAACGTCAAAGCGCTATCGATGCGAATTCTTGATCTGCACGGAGGGATCGTCCCGGACGACCGGGAATCACTCGAGGCGCTGCCTGGAGTCGGGCGTAAGACGGCGAACGTCGTGTTGTCGGTCGCCTTTCATGAACCGGCGTTCGCGGTCGATACCCACGTCGAGCGTGTGTCCAAACGGCTCGGCATCTGCCGTTGGAAAGACAACGTCCGTCAAGTCGAAGACACGCTCATGAAGAAGTTTCCCCGTGAAGACTGGTCGCAGCTCCACCACCAGTTTATCTTTTTCGGACGGTATCACTGCAAGGCACAACGGCCCGGCTGCGAGACGTGCCCGCTCTTGCATATGTGCCGCGAAGGCAAGAAGCGGATGAAGTCGCAACAAGCGACGAATTCATAAAAAAATCGCCTCGTAGATGGCTACGAGGCGATTTTTAATGGTTCCAGGGATGGTCGCTCCATTCGCGACGTTTTTTCGTGATTGGGACTTTTTTGAAGCCCCAGTTGCGGAAATCTTGGTCTGGACTGTCTTTACGAATGTAAATCTTGTCCTTGATGGCTTTGAAGATTCGGTTTTCATCCCCATAATGGACGAACCGTGGTTTCACTTCGATCACGCCGCGGCGCACGCGCGAGAGCGGCAGGCAGACGAGGTCAGCGATTTCAAGACCAGATTGATAGATCGTGCTTTGTTTCTCTGAGAAGATGAACCCTTTGATTTTTTGTCGGCTCTTCTCGACGTCGAGATGGACCGTCCCGGAATTGAAGATATCGAAAAATGCTTTTTGAATGAGCAGGTTCTGATAATCGTCGCGCGACTCGAGGACGACACGGGCGCTGACAGCTTCCGTCTCTTCCAAAAATGCATAAAACGATTTCATCAAATGGGCGAAAGCGACGACATAAGGGTCTTTCGGCGTCGAGTAGAAATCGTGAAGCTTCTGTTTATCGACCTCGACACTGACGATCGTGCAATTGATATCGCGCAAGAAGTCTGGGAGTTTGTTCCAAAAATCACGGAGCATATCGATTGTAATCCCATCGTCTTTTCCATATGGATGCTCGGCCTTTAAAATTTCTTTTAAATGCAGTGGGATATTTTCCGTTTTGAAGACATCTCGTTTGAACGCTTGTAAGCGTCGCTTCAATTCGCACGGCATTCCGGCCTCATCGGCGTCAATCGCATACTTGTATTCCATCAGTACCCCGGTCAAGTTGAACTGAGTGTTGCCTTTTGGTGTACCTGTCTCGTCGACGAACATGACATACTTCTTTTGTGTCTCCATCTTACTCCTCCAACAGGGCTTAGGGATATGGATTCCAAGCCGCCTAGTTTATTTCCAGTCCTCGCGAAACGCTCTCGATCGCTTACTTTTTTAAAGTCTCGTCAATCAGCGTTTAGCCTGTTCACATTTCGGTTAATAAGTAGAGGACTTATTGTAGAAAAGTATTCAGTGACACCGTAACAAGGTCGTGTCAATTTGAATACACAATGTACTACACACTAGTTTAACATACGGGAGTTTGGTACGATATGGATTGCGGAAAATCCACGGAGGAGTCGAGCGACATAACTCGACAATCAGACTTCAGACGGAAGGAACGAGTGGATCAACCTGTTAAACTAGTAATTAGGGGTGACGACATTGTTCCATTATCCAAACGGGAAGAAACCGAGAGCGGCCGAGATACCGGCAAAGTCCAGTCCACCAACGTATGCGAATCGAGGCATGAATTTAGAGACGCTTCTGAACGATACGAACGAGTTTTATCGACTCCACGGAAAAGCGGTCATCCATAAAAAACCGACCCCGCTTCAAATCGTCAAAGTCGATTACCCGAAACGGAGCGCGGCCAAAGTGACCGAGGCGTATTTTAAGCAAGCCTCGACGACCGACTACAACGGGGTCTATCGCGGGAAATACATTGATTTTGAAGCGAAAGAGACGAACAATAAAACGTCGTTCCCGCTCGGAAACTTTCATGATCATCAAATCAATCACATGCGCGAGTGTGAGCATCACGGAGGGATTTGTTTTGTCATCATCCGGTTTAGCCGCTATAATACGCAATATGTGTTATCAACGGAGCAATTATTACATTGGTGGGAGCAGCGAGAGACGGGACGTAAGTCGATCCCACTCGCATATATTGAACAAGAGGCAATCGAAGTTCCAACACGAGCCCTTCCAGCCATCGATTATTTGACGGCGATTGAAGCGTGGCTCGATTGAATAGAAGGAGTGAAGCGTGAATGGAACGAAGTCGGATGGCGCGTCGACAAGATACGACGAAAAAGCCAAAGCAACAAACGAAAAAATCAAAACAACAAACAAAGAAACCGATGTGGAGACGCATCCTACTTATTATAGGATTGTTGTTGATCGTCGGAGTGGTCGTCGGAGGAGCTTATACAGCCTACGCGATTGCGACCGCACCGCCGCTCGATGAGGAGAAATTAGTCGATACGTACCCGATTCAGCTACTGTCGGCTGAAGGTGAACCGCTTGAAGAAAGCGGTCAGATCCGTGAGTACGTGTCAATCGATGATATTTCAGAAGTGATGCAGCAAGCGGTCATCTCGATCGAGGACCGTCGCTTCTATGAGCATAACGGGATCGACTTGCGCCGCATCGGCGGTGCCGTGCTCGCGAACGTGACCGACGGTTTCGGGTCTGAAGGTGGTTCAACGATCACGCAACAGCTCGTCAAACAGTCGTTCTTGTCGACCGACAAGAAATTAAAACGTAAATTACAAGAGCAGTGGCTCGCCGTGAAACTCGAGCGCGAGTACACGAAAGAACAGATTCTCGAGATGTACTTGAACAAGAACTACTACGGTTCAGGGGCGTGGGGTGTGCAAGCGGCCTCGAAGACGTACTTCAATAAGCCGGTGTCAGAAGTGAACTATCAAGAAGCAGCTATCTTAGCGGGGCTCCCGCAGCGACCGAGCGCTTATGATCCCATCGCTGGCGACCAAGAACTCACGCGTTACCGTCAAGAACAAGTGCTGTCGGCAATGAAGCGGGACGGTCATATCACAGAACAACAGTATAACGAGGCGCTCGACGTCGAGATTGCCGACGTCATCTCGCCGGGTGCGCAGACAGAAGAAGAGTCGTACACCCGTTCGATTTACGCCCGTGTCCAAGCGGAACTCGAAGAAGACTACGGCTTAGAACAGTCTGATATTTACGGGACAGGTTTGAAAGTTTATACGTCGATCAATAAAGAGCTCCATGCGAAATTCAATAAAGATATTAAGACAGATAACGTGAACATTCCAAACGGTGAGTTCCCGGAAGATCTCCGCATGGGAGCGACCGTGTTGAACACGAAGACGGGTGAAATCGTCGCCGTCATCGACAGTCAGCAACCGAAACAAGGCGACAAGAACTACCGTGACTATTCGCGGGAGAAACGCCAAATCGGGTCGACGGCGAAGCCGTTCTTCGATTACGGCCCAGGGATTGAGAACGCGCAATGGTCGACCGGGAAGATCTTGATGGATGCGCCGTTTGAAGGGGAAGATGGCCCAAAAAACTATTACGAAGGTTATCGCGGTCCTAACACGATGCGCTACTACTTGACGATTTCCGGGAACACACCGGCCGTCCGTGCTTTCCAAGAAGTACAGGACGAGTTCGGTCCTGAGGCGATCGAATCGTTCGTCGAGAACGTCGGCATCGAACCGGCCCGTTCAGGTGACGAGATAGTGTTGTCGAACAGTCTCGGTACAGCCGAGGCGAGCACGACGCAAATGGCGGCTGCCTACGCGGCGCTCGGGAACAACGGGATGTATACGAAGCCGCACTTGATCCAAAAGATCGAGTTCAACGACGGATCGACGATCAACTCGCCGATCAAAGCGAAGCAGGCGATGGAAGACTATACCGCATATATGTTGACCGATATGCTCCGTGACGTCGTCAGCGGCTCAAACGGGACGTACGAGCCAGGAGCGTTCCCGTGGGACGTCGCCGGAAAAACCGGGACGACGAACGATGAGAAAGACAAATGGTTCACGGGTTACACGACCGATTATGCGATCTCGGTCTGGACCGGAAGAGTAAGCGGGGCTGATGAAAAAGTGAGCAAACCGAACCATGCCCAGTATTACTTCGAATATATGATGCAGCAAGTGACGAATGCGACCGGAAGCCCGGACCGCTTCCAACAGCCGGATTCCGTCTTGTCGCTCGGCAATGAACTCTACGTCAAAGGGACGAAACCGAAAGATTTGGAACCGAAAAATCTTCCGGCACCGACCGGCGCGTCAATCAATTACGACATTCCGGCTGACAGCGGGACGTTGACGTGGTCATATAATCGTCAAGCGGTCGAAGCGGACGGCTATCAAGGTCTCTCGTTCACCGTGACGGAGAAACGTCCGGACGGCAGCGAACGTGTCGTCGGAACGACGGAAGACACGAGCATTGCTATTTCGGGCCTCCAGAACGGGACGACGACGTTCACCATCGTCGCGACCGCTTCGAACCAACTCGTAGGTGAGCAACAGTCGAGCCCGGCCCAAACGCAATACACGGTCGAACGCAGTCAAGAACCGGCTGAAGAAGAGGAAGAACCGGCAACGGAAGAGACGCCTCCAGAAGAAGAGCCGACTGAAGAAACACCACCGAATGAGACTGACAACAATAACGGTAATGGTAACAGCGAAAACGAAAATGGAAATGGGAACAATGAAGGCGGTGAAGGAGAGACGACTGAAGAGCCGGCGACAGAAGAGACGCCTCCGGCTGAAGAAGAATCTTCGACCGAGCTCGAATCACAGTCTAACTCAGACACGTCTGAATCAAACCAAGACCGTGAAAATGACAATCGCGAATAAATTGACTTACTTTAAACAGGGCGACATCAACGCCCTGTTTTTCTGTGTGGTTTGTTATAATGAGAAGAAAGCGAATAGGATGGTGACATATGGTTCAACTCTCTCTTAAGCGAAAGATGAAAGTGTTGTTTGTAATCGATCGACTGCAAGACGATGATCTTGGCCTACCCCTTCACGGCGTCAATGGATTGAAGATGGGACGCATTCTGTTAGAAGAATCGATCCCGTTCGGACGATTGATCGATGATTCGGCCGTGGCAGAGGCGATCGGCCATCCTTATTTGAAACGGATCGGCGTCGAGACGATGTTTCTCGGCGATGAATCTTTTTATCCAGAACTTCTGCGCGGCAAGCGCCAAGCGCTGACGAAGCACGAGGATTATCATAAAGCGGTGCAACGTTACACGAAACATTTGCAAGCAGTCCATTCGAAATGCACGAAGTTACATACCATCGTCTTGTTCGGCCGTTCGACGCACCTGTTATACAACGATGCGTTGGAGCGGCTTGAAGAAGAAAATGAGCATGTCGCCGAGGCGTTCAAAGCGATGGAGGTGCTACACTTGCCTGCGGTTCATCGTCTCTTGCGTGACGAACGAATCAGTCAAGTGAAGACGATCGTGGAGCGACTTGCACCTTCAAAATCATGAAATAAGTTGGTGAGCACTATGCGGAAAAAACGTTCCGTCGAAGAGATGATTAAGACATTAAAGACCGACCCGAGTTTTTCCGCCAATGTCACACACTGGCATACGGTCGAGGCACAACCTGCAAGATACGCGGCCATCCCGTCGAGCGTCCCAGACGATCTTGTCCGGGTGTTAAACAGTCGCGGCATCGAGCAATTGTACACGCATCAGGCCGAAGCGGTCGAACAGACGTCACGTGGGCACTCGACTGTCATCGTGACGCCGACAGCTTCTGGTAAAACGCTCTGCTATAACTTGCCCGTGCTGTCTAGAATGATTGAGAAACCGACGGCACGAGCCCTCTATCTGTATCCGACGAAAGCGCTCGCGCAAGACCAGAACAGCGATTTGATGGAGATGGTCGAGGCGCTCGAAGGCGACCTCCGATGCTTCACGTATGATGGGGACACGTCGCCGGCAGCGCGGACGAAAGTGCGGGACGCCGGCAACATCGTCATCACGAACCCGGATATGCTTCACTCAGGGATTTTGCCGCATCACACGAAATGGATCCGGTTGTTTGAAAACCTCGAATATATCGTTGTCGATGAACTGCATACGTATCGTGGCGTATTCGGGAGCCATGTCGCCAACGTCTTTCGGCGGCTCAAACGAATCTGTGCCTACTATGGAAGTTATCCGAAATGGATCATGACGTCCGCGACGATCGCGAACCCGGTCGAGCTGGCCGAACTGTTGACCGAGGAAGAAGTGACGCTCGTCAACAATAATGGAGCTCCGCAAGGGAGGAAACACCTCATTTTCTATAACCCTCCGGTCGTCAATGAAGCGCTCGGGATTCGTCGGAGCGCCACGCTCGAAACGAAGCGGATCGCATCAAAACTTGTCGAAGCCGATATTCAAACGATTGTCTTCGCTCGGTCACGGGTCCGTGTCGAGGTGCTATTGACGTATTTGCAAGAATTGACGAGACGTGAACTTGGACCGAAGTCGATCGTCGGTTATCGGGGCGGTTATCTTCCGTCAGAGCGGCGTGAGATTGAACGCAGGCTCCGGAACGGTGAAATCAAAGCCGTCGTTTCGACGAACGCGCTCGAACTCGGTGTTGACATCGGTCAACTCGAGGCGTGCGTATTGAACGGATATCCCGGCACCGTCGCCTCGCTCTGGCAGCAAGCAGGAAGAGCCGGCCGTCGCCAGTCGGAATCACTCGTCATCTTCGTCGCCTCGTCGTCATCACTCGACCAACTCGTCGTCGAGCAACCAGACCTGATTTTAGAGCGTTCGCCTGAGGCGGCCCGTCTTGACCCGAACAACTTGATCATTTTAGTCGATCATATGAAGTGCGCCGCCTTCGAGCTCCCGTTCCAAAAAGGGGAGCGCTTCGGTACGGTCGAGACCGAGGATATCCTTGATTTCTTGACGGACGCGCAAATCTTGCATGAGCGTGCCAATAAATACTATTGGATGACGGACGCCTTCCCGGCCCACGACATCTCGCTGCGGACGAGCGATCAAGAGAACGTCGTCATCGTCGACCAGACGGCGAAACATCAAGTCATCGGCGAGATGGACACGTTCAGTGCGATGACGCTGCTTCACGACGAGGCGATCTATTTGCATGGGGCCGAGCAATATCAAGTCGAGAAACTCGATTTTGAAGAGAAGAAAGCGTACGTGCGGCGCGTCGATGTCGATTACTACACAGATGCGAACTTGGCCGTGGAGTTAAAAGTGCTAGAAGAAAACAAGACGAGCGGTGCCAAGACGTTCGGTGAAGTGTCGGTCATCGCGATGGCGACGCTGTTCAAGAAAATCAAGTTCGGGACGCACGAGAATATCGGATCTGGTCCGATTCACTTGCCGGAACGGGAGCTGCATACGACGTCGACGTGGTTCACGCTCGATGACCGGTTCGCTTACTCGGAAGCCGATATGGAAGATCAGCTCGAGGCCGTCAGCGACTTGTTACGCCGGCTCGCCCCGCTCTACTTGATGTGCGACACGCTCGACTTGTTCACGACGATTCAAATGAAAGCGACCCATACGAATAAACCGACCGTCTACTTGTACGACCGCTATCCGGGCGGTATCGGCTTGAGCGAAGCGCTCTTCCGAGACGCCGCTGAAATTTTAGACGCAGCAATCCGCACGGTCGAGGATTGTCCGTGTGTGAGCGGATGCCCACGTTGCGTCGGGATGATCGGCTACGGTGACTTTAAAGACCAAGTTGTTAATCAGTTGACCGCATTGAAAGGAACGATATGAAAGCGAAGCTATCACGACTCATCAAAACAAATGAACCGAAACAAGCGACGGTCACACCAGATGACGCGGAGCAAGCCAAGTGGATTGCGCGAGGTGGCGAGATCTTGACGTTTGAAAGCGAGTGGTGCGTGCGCTTGAAAGAGATTTATCCGCTTGAAGCGACGTATCACGACTTTACGTTCGACGCGGCGAAACGTGCCCTCGGGACGGCAGACCATCCGTTCTTCACGGTCGACGTGCCGTATGACCAAGTGTTGTTCATGGATACGGAGACGACCGGGCTCCGTGGTGCCGGGACGTCCATCTTTTTGATCGGGTTCGCCCGCTTCAAGCCAGACCATCTCGAGATGATTCAGTACGTATTGCCGCACCCGGCATTTGAGACCGCGTTCTACTATCACTTTCTCAATGACATCGGCGACGAGGTCCGGTTCGTGACGTACAATGGAAAATCGTTCGATTGGCCGCAAATCAAGACGCGTCATACGTTCGTCCGGACGAAAGTGAAGGCGTTGCCCGCCGTCGGTCATGTCGATCTGTTGCATGCGTCAAGGCGTCTGTTGAAGCCGACACTCGAGTCGGTCTCGTTAAAAGCGGTCGAGGCCCATTTTGGACATGCCCGAACGGACGATCTGCCAGGTTTTCTCGCCCCGATGCATTACTTTCAATACGTCAAAGAGCGGGACCCTGATATTTTACAACCGGTCATCGAGCACCATCACGCCGATTGCTTGAGCCTCGTGTCGCTTTATAAGCGGCTCTGTCACCTCGTCGAAGCAGACGAGCCGACGTTTGGAGAAGAGCGGGCCCATTGGTTGAACGATCTAGGGAGTACGGATGAGGCACTCAAACAGTATGAACGGATCGAGCAACCGACAAAACGAGCGAAAATGCGTCAAGCGCTGCTGTTAAAGCGGACCGGCCGCATCGTCGAAGCGCTTCCTCTTTTCAAAGAAGTCGGGACGACCGAGGCGTTGGTCGAGCTAGCCAAGTATGCAGAACATCAGCAAAAAGATGTCGTGTCAGCCATTCGATATACCGAGCAGGCGATTGCGATCGTGGAACAGCAAAAGACGGTCTTGAAACAGACCGTCCAAAAACAGCAACACGCGCTCAACCATCGTCTAGCTCGGTTAGAAAGGAAGAGGTTATGAAAGTTGTTGCGATTACCGGGTATCGGCCCCATGAGCTTGGGATCTTCAAAGCCGACCATCCCGGCATCGAGATCATCCAAGAAGCGTACCGCCGAAAGATCACAGAAGCAATCGAACTCGGGGCCGAATGGTTCATCTTCAGTGGAACGAACGGTTGTGAATTGTGGGCAGGACAAGTATTGTTAGAGTTAAGAGAAACACATCCGATTAAAATCGCGGTGTTTCCGCCATTTTTAGAGATGGAAGAACGGTATAAGCCGTATGAACAAGAGTTGTTCAGCCAGTTGCGGCTCGAAGCCGATTTTTTTGAACCGCTCACGCAACGTCCTTATGAAGACCCGAGTCAGTTGCGCGCAAAAACGGCGTTCTTTTTAGACAAGGCAGCAGGATTAATTACGTTGTATGACGAAGAGACGGGAGGAAGCCCCCGTTTCCTCGTTGAAGGGGCTAAACGAAAACACCAGATGGAACTATTCATGATCACACAAGACGACCTGCGTGTGATCGAGGAAGAAAAACAGTGGGAACAACAGTGGGAGTGAAGACTATGCAAACCGAATTAACAGCCGAAGCAATCTATAAACAAGAATTCAAGACGGCCCTCCGCGGCTACTCGCAAGAAGAAGTCGATCAATTTTTAGACGTCGTCATCCGGGACTATGAGAAGATGGCGAAAGAGATCGAACGTTTGCGACAAGAGAACGAATCGTTGCGCCGTGGTTCAAGCGAACCGACCGAGCCGGTGAAACCGGCCCAACCTGTCGCCTCGAACTACGATATGTTGCGTCGGATTTCAAACTTAGAAAAGGCCGTCTTCGGAAAACAAGTCGGACCTAGCGAATAACGAGAGGAGGTGGAATAGATGTTACAAGTGTTGACGGCCGTCAAGAAAGAGCCGGTGAAACGACAGACGAAAGGATTGTTCCGAACGAAAGAAGAGGTCATCTTGCCGCCGAAATCGTATACGGATGAGATCGTAGAAATCATTCGGCACACGTGTCGCTTCGATTGGATGATGATTGAACGGGTCGAAATCGGTGACAACGTGCTCGACTACGTGCTCGTCGGACCGAAAGGCGTCTTTTTAGTCCAAATCAATCGGACGACGACGGCCGTCCATGTGACGAACCGAGAGTGTCGGTTAGAAACCTCACTCGGGTGGAAAAACATCTATCCGCATCCAGTCGAAGGGCTCGAGCAGATGACGAAACAAGTTCGGAGCCTATTAAAAAAAGAATGCGGCAAGGCCGTACCGGTCACGTCATTTTTAATTTTTCCAGAAGCGTCACGTCTTAAAGTCGAACGTGTTAAAGCGAACTGTGAAGACTCGTTTGAAGCGATCGACAAAGTCATCGCCAAGACGAAACTCGAGCTCCTATCCGAGGCGACAATCAAACAAATCGCTTATTATTGTTCAGAGCGCCAGTTACATAAGTAAAAAAGGTGCCGCGGCACCTTTTTTACTTTAGTAGCTCTTTTGCTTTTTTTTCATCATTTCGGTGCACGAACAAGGCGACCCGGTCATCCAGGTTTTTGGCGAGCGGTTTAAACAAGCGCCCGGTCGGCAAGCCTTGTTCTATTCGGCACGTGACGCCTTTTTCCGTCAAGTAGGTGTAATCTTCGAGTAACTCCTCACCTTGTTTTCCGAACGCCTCACCAAAGCGGACCCACCGCAAGTTACGAATCGTCCGGATTGTCACGAGGATGACGAACAGCGCGCCAAGCGCAATAATCAATATAGTTTCCAACACATTCAACCCCTTCTTTACACAATTTTAAAGGGGGAAACGGTTGAAAGCAACAGCGGCGGACCGTATACTCGAAAAGAAGAGAGGGATGACTGTGAAAACGACGATACAATCACGGCGTGAAGCCGTAAAATTACTGCAAAGTGAGCACGTGCTCTACATTCGAATTCATAACGGACAGACGGGCATGATCAAATCGACGGTCGATGGTATCATCGTCGCGATACCGAACGAACAGACGGATAAAGTCGATTTTCGGAAATTAGAGGACGTGGAAGCGTTCGAGGCGTTTTATGACTTGACCCTCTCGAAACCGGGGACACTTTATTACAATGCACCATCCTGACAAAAGCTCCACTCTCACGAGTGGAGCTTTTGACTTAAGACGGTAACCAGACCGACAGTTTGTCACGTAGCGGTTCAGGTCGCATATGACGCTGTTTATGCAGCAAGTATCCGTCCGGTCGAATGACGAGGACACCCCGGCGCATGAACAAGGATTTCGCAAGTTCGTTGCCTTGGTCAAAGAAAGGACGGCTTGTTTTAGACAACGTGATGATTTGGAAGAATGATTGATGAGCGTTCAAGTATTCATATAACTCACTTGGGTCACGTTTGCCGTCATCGAGGACAAGTACTTGGAAGCGGCCATCGGCGACTTCTGAGATCTTTTGACGAAGGCCATCATCGGATCGGATCATCTCGATCTCGGGAAAGATCTTTCCTTCGGCGACCCGGATGAACGGTACACGTGAGTGCCCAGGGTAAGACAAGTGAAGCTGAGCGATTCGTTCGGTGATCTTTTCATTAATCAAATTGACGCGGGTGAACACGTCCGCTCCGACTGCTTGAAACGGCAATAAGATCGGGAGCGTCGTTTGGAGCACTTCGGTCGCGACGTTCGTCGTCTGCAAGACGTTTCTGGCGACGTGTTCACGCTCGTCCCGGTACGTGTCGACGACACTGAACGGCGCCCCTGCTTTCAGATGAAGCCAAAGCTTCCAGCCGAGGTTGAACGAGTCGGCGATGCCCGTATTCATCCCTTGGCCGCCGACGGGCGAATTGATATGCGCCGCGTCGCCCATTAAGATGACACGGTTATGGATGAACGAGTCGACCATGCGATTGTGCACCCTAAACAGCGAGAACCATTCGACCTCGTCGATTTCTACCGGCATGTGGCTCCGTTGTTCGACCAATTCGTGCAATTTGGCCTCGCTGAATGATTCGTCGCTCGCGAGATTACCGGTAATCCGGATTGTGTCATCCGTCAGCGGGAATACTTCTAACACGCCACGGTCCGAGAAAAAGATGTGTACTTCTTCACGGGAGATGTTCCATTTCGCCTTCATATCGGCCAACACCCAAGACTCTTTGAACGACTTCCCGCTGAACGGGAGCGCGAGCATACGGCGAATCGAACTGTTGGCGCCATCGGCCGCAACGATATACTTGGCTTCGATCGTGCGGTTCGAGTCGGATTCGAGATGGGCGAGCACACGTGTCGGATAGTGGGTCAACGAGACGAGTGACTCGCCGCGCTTGACGTAGTGCCCGTGGTCGTTCAACGCCTGTTCTAAGATGGCCTCGGTCTCGTTTTGTCGCAATAGCGTGACGAACGGGTAAGGTGTGACGAGACGTGAGAACTCGAGTTTGGCCGTCCACTGCCCAGAAAAGTATAAGTTTCCTTTTTCGATTGTTCTGGCGCGACTGAGTACTTCTTTGGCGACATCAAGGCGTGAAAACACTTCGATTGTTCGCGGCTGAATCCCGATGGCCCGTGAGTTGTTCGAAGGCGTCGTTTTTCGATCGATGATTTCAAAAGAGATTCCATATCTGGCTAATGTCAAAGCGAGTGTGAGTCCTGTCGGCCCCGCCCCGACGATCAATATATCAACTTGTTGAACCAATTCCACCATCTCCTATCATTAATAATGATATTTCCGACATTTGCCACGTTTAAACGAGGAGACGCTGGTGGAACTGTAAAACAGAGAGAGCGAGGTTGAAAATCATGAAACAATCATGGGTTACTGAAGCGAAATTACGAGAAAGTTTCTCGATGGAAGAGAATTATGAACAGACCGCCGCCGTCTTGATCCCGTTGACGCGAATCGATGACGTCTGGCACGTCGTCTTTGAAGTCCGGGCCCATACGATGCGGCGCCAACCTGGAGAGATCTCGTTCCCGGGAGGTCGGCTCGAGCGAGGGGAGACACCTGTCGAGGCCGCGGTCCGAGAGACGAGTGAAGAACTCGAGGTACCGCTCGAGACGATCGAGGTCATCGGTCGCTTACAGCCGCTCGCCACGCCGCACCGTCAACTCATCTATCCGTTCGTCGGGATGATTCCGACAGTTCCGGACGTACGTCAAACGGATGAAGTCGATCATTTGTTCACCGTTCCCGTCGAAACGTTACTGTTAATTGATCCGTTTCACGGCGAGATGGAATGGACGATGAATCCGGATCAAAATATTCCGTTTGACCGAATGGCGAACGCTAAAGCGTATGAAAAACGGGTAATTAAAATGAGAGAACCTTTTTACGAACATGAAGACTACATTATTTGGGGATTGACTGGAAAAATTTTGTCACAATTCATCAAATGTACAAAAGAAAACGTATTCAAACCTATATAATTTAGTTATAATGATAAAAACAAATTTAAGATTGGAAGTGAATGGGTGTGTCTTTAGAATTCGCTGTGGGTGATATCGTCAAGTCAACTCGTGAAGGATGGGTCGCAGAAGTGACTGCCGTATTAACGAATACGGTCATCGGGGACGTTTCCATCATGGAGGAATATCAACAGCTCGGCCTCGAGTTTGAGAAACAAGTTTTGTTGAAAAAAGAATTGGAATTGATTGAACGCGCCAGCTGACCTTTTAACCGAAAGGGATGATTCAGGTGTCCATTGACAAAAAAGTTCGTGAATGGAAAGAGGCGGGTTTGCTAGATGAAACGACCGGTCAACGGTTGATTGATTTTGAATATAAGAAATTGGCGGTTAGTGACAAACGTGAGCACAAACCGCCAATTCTTGTCATTATCGGATCAATCCTGCTCGCCCTTAGTCTATTCAGTTTTGTCGCCGCCAACTGGCAAGCGATCCCAGACCTCGTCAAAGTATCCATATTCCTTGTCTTCATGCTCGGGATGTACGTAGCAGCGGAGCGGCTTCAAGTGAAAGCCCCTCGGTATGTGACGTTGTTCCGCGTCCTCGGCGTCGTTTTCTTCGTCGCCACGATGATTGTCATCTTCACAACGTATAATCTTTCCTCGCAACTACCGCTTCTGTTCTGGCTATTCTTTGCTGTCGCCGTCCTGCACAAACTGATCTATAAGCACCCGATCTTCACGTTCATCGCAGCGCTAGCCGCTTTTTTAGCGGTCACGAACAGTTTTCAAGGAATCGGGATCACACTCATCCTGTTCGGCCTGCTCGTGACGTGGGTTTGGTTCCATTACGGTGATAACGAGCTCGACCGGATTTTCGCCTGGTTCAGCTTTTACGGACTGTTGCTCACGATCGGTCAGTATATCGATTACGAGGGACGGTTTTGGCCGCTTTGGGCACTCGCAGCACTGCATATCCTGTTCCTCGTCTACCGGGAGCGGGCTCAGTGGCAGTATCTCTACTTGTTCGTCGCTGCCATCTTGTCCATCGGTTACTTGGTCAATGCGACCGAGGGTTGGTTGTCTCAACGTCAGCCGTCCGTCATCGAGGCCACGCTGCTTTCCGTCGTCCTCGTGGCTGTGTACTTGACACATCGTCGCCCCGATTTGCTGTGGGTGAGCCTACTCGCGGTCATCCCGTTCTCGCTATTCGAAGATTCAGGTATCTTACTCGCGATCTTGCTTGAAGTGGTGGCGCTCGCTTACTTGATCATGCAAGACCATGAGCGGAAACCGATCGTTTTGGCGTTCATCTATTTCTTGCTTGTCCAAATGACGATCTACTTCATTTATGTTTGGGACCGGCTCGACATCTCGCTCTTCTTCTTGATCGGGGCGTTGATCGTATTCGCGTTGTCGCTCGCGTTGTGGTGGCGTAGCCGTACGAGAGGGGATGCTCGGACATGAAACGAATCACTCCTTGGCTTGTACCGATCGTACAAGTATTGATTGCCATCGGTTTTATCTTGCTCGTTTATGCGGTGTCTTGGTTCGGCCAGTCGTATACGTTCAAAGCGACGTCGTACGAGCCGTATGACCCATTTTTTGGGGATTACGTCTATCTCGAGTTCGATTCGTTGCAAGGGCGACAAGATGTCGATTCCGGGACGGTCTACGTCTCATTCAAAACGGATGACGCTGGTTTTGCCACAATCGACCGGGTCAGCTCCCGACCGTTCTTTGGTGGGACGCGGGCTGAATATTACGATCGCCAAGTCTTCATCACCGACATGAGTTCATACCGTGTCGCCGAGGACGAGAAAGCTGTGATCGAAGGTGCGAAAACGTTCGAAGTTGAAGTCGATGTGGCGCCTTGGGGGATGGTCCGGGCTCATGATTTACGTCCAATCGAAGCTGAAACAGAATGACAAAAAGATTACAGATTTGTTACGAGAACGTTTGTAACCGATCTGTAATTTTTTTGTTAGGTCGCTTGTATAGCAACGTTTTCGGCAATTGTTACAATCTGTAACTAAGCGTTCGCCCATATGTCAGCAATATTTCACTTCGTCAAAACCACTTCTCGGGTTCGAGACGGCATGGTAAATTTACTCCTGTTCGTTAGAAGACGAGAAAGGGATGACCTAATTTCAATGACATTCTTAAAATATATGATGACGCTTCTGTTTGTCCTAGCCGGTACGTTCGTGGTATCTACGACTGCCCACGCCGCTCAAATTGGAATCGGAACAGAACAGAAAATCGTACAAAACCCGCTTGAATTGGAACGGATTGCGATCGAGCTTGAACGCCAACAAAAAATCGAGCGTGAAAAGCGACTCGCGGAAGAGAAGCGCCTCGCTGAAGAGAAACGAGTGGCAGAAGAACAAGCCAAGCAGCAGGCAGAGCGGGAAGCGAAACGGTTGGCGGAAGCCAAGCGAATCGCGGCTGAGGAAGCGCGGCTTGCAGAAGCAGCGAAACGCCAGGCAGAAGCGACGGCAAAGCAAGCGAAAGCAGAGCAAGCCACGACAAACGCTGTGGCGACACCTGTCTCGACAAGCAGCGGGCGCGTCATTCAAGCCGAGTCGACAGCTTACACGAATGATGCGGCAGACAATGGCTCATACGGGGGCCGGGTGTTGACGGCGACGGGACACGACGTGACGGATTCGATTTTTTATAACGGCATGCGCATCATCGCCGTCGATCCGGGCGTCATCCCGCTCGGTACGGTCGTACAGATCGAAGGGATCGGTCAAGCGATCGCTCTCGATACAGGGGGACGCATTAAAGGCAACATCGTCGATCTACTCGTCGATACGAAGAGCGAGGCGATCAATTGGGGTCGTCGCCACGTTACCATCACACTTCCATAACGAAAAGGTTCTCCCGCGGGAGAACCTTTTGTTGTTTAACAATCGTTGGAAACGGGCAAACTAATATTTGACTTTCATATAACGTGAAAAGCCGAGGAGGGATTGTGTTGATTGAATTTCAAAATGTTTCCAAGCGTTATGATGATGGGACATTGGCCGTCGAAAACTTGAGTTTGACGGTACGAAAAGGAGAGATTTTCGTATTGATTGGGCCATCAGGTTGTGGCAAGACGACGACGATGAAGATGGTGAATCGTCTGATTGACCACACTGACGGGAAAATCCTGATTGATGAGCGCGAAATCTATCAGTTCGATATTTATGAACTGCGACGCAACATCGGCTATGTGCTCCAACAAATCGCATTGTTCCCGCATTTGACGGTCGAAGAGAACATCGCCGTCGTTCCGGACCTATTGAAATGGCCGAAGACGAAGACGAAAGACCGTGTGACCGAACTGATGAAAATCGCCGGTCTCGACCCTGTCCTCCGTTCTAAAAAACCGCCTGAACTGTCGGGTGGTCAACAACAACGAGTCGGCGTCCTGCGAGCGCTCGCGGCCGACCCGGAAGTCATTTTAATGGATGAACCGTTCTCGGCGCTCGATCCGATCAGTCGGGCCCAGCTCCAAGATGACATCAAACGGTTGAACGATGAGTTAGGGAAGACGATTCTGTTCGTCACTCATGACATTGAGGAGGCGATGAAACTCGGGGACCGGATCGCTCTCATGCGTGACGGGAAACTGGTCATCGTCGGCACGCCTGACGAGATTCGAGCGAGTGATGATCCGTTCGTGCTCGACTTTACACAACACGGAAGAGGTGAGGTAGATGCTTGAAACGTTCCAAAACCGACGCGGGGAATTGGTCGAAGCGCTAATCGAGCATTTACAACTTTCTGTCGTCTCCCTTTTGATTGCGGTGTTGATTGCGGTCCCGCTAGGTATCTGGCTGACGCGGCGTAAAAAAGTGGCTGAAACGGCAATCGGCTTCACCGCCATCATCCAAACGATTCCTTCTTTGGCTCTACTCGGTCTTATGATTCCGCTCGTTGGGATCGGTGCACTTCCTGCCACGATTGCGCTCGTTCTGTACGCGTTGTTGCCAATCCTTCGCAATACGTTCACAGGGTTGAACGAAGTCGATAAGTCACTGATCGAAGCCGCGCAAGGTTGCGGCATGAAACCGAACCAAAGTTTGATGAGAGTCGAACTACCGCTCGCACTACCGGTCATCATGGCCGGGATTCGAACGGCGATGGTGTTAATTGTCGGTACAGCCACGCTGGCGGCACTCGTCGGAGCAGGCGGACTCGGGACGTTGATCCTGCTTGGAATTAACCGAAACGACAACTATTTGATTTTGCTCGGAGCGATTCCAGCAGCCATTCTCGCATTACTGTTCGACTTCTTGCTCCGTCAAATGGAAGGTGCGACGGCGACCCGCAACAAGACGAAGCTGATCGCCGTATCGACCGTCTTGGCGTTAATTATCGCAGCACCGCTCGCATTGGGACGCACCCAACAGACCGACCTCGTCGTCGCCGGGAAGCTCGGTCCCGAGCCGGAGATCTTGATGAACATGTACAAACTGTTGATCGAAGAAGAGACGGATCTGACCGTATCGGTCCGTCCGAACTTCGGAGAGACGACGTTCGTATGGGGAGCGTTAAAATCCGGTGATGTCGATATTTATCCTGAATTTACCGGGACGGTACTCGCGAGTTTAGTGAAAGAAACACCGAATTCAAACGATGCCCGTGAAGTGTACGAACAAGCACGGGATGCGCTAGCAGACGACGGCTTCGCTTTACTTGAACCGATGCAGTTCAATAACACGTACGCCATCGCGATCCCGCGTGACTATGCGGAAACTGAAGGCGTCACGACGATTTCTGATTTACGTAGCGTGCAAAATGACATCCAGGCCGGGTTCACGCTCGAGTTCACGGACCGTGAAGACGGATATCCAGGACTTCAGCAAGCGTACGGACTTGATTTCCCTTCTGTCGTTTCGATGGAGCAGAAACTTCGTTACCGCGCCATCGCACGGGGCGACGTCAATCTTGTTGATGCGTATGCGACCGACCCGGATATCGCCGAAAACGACCTGCTCGTGTTAGAAGACGATCAACAGTTCTTCCCGCCTTATCAAGGTGCTCCACTCTTGAAAGCAGAAACGCTTGAAGAACATCCGGAAATCGAGGACGCGCTCAACCAGTTGGGCGGACTCATCACTGACGAAGAGATGTCTGAATTGAACCGTCGGGTCGCTTACGGGAAAGAACGGGCCTACGACGTGGCCGAAGACTTCTTGGAACAAGCGGGTCTATTATGAAGGCGATGATCATTTCGAACCCGAAGTCGGGTGCGAGCGAGACGATGCTCGGCGAAGTGGTCGGGACAATCGAGTCGATGTATCAAGAGATTCTCATCCGAAAGACGCTAGCTGAAGGGGATGCAGCGCACCTTGCTCGAACGAGCAGTGGGTTCGATCATTTGATCGTCATCGGTGGGGATGGGACGCTTCATGAAGTCGTCAACGGATTGATGGCGTTGCCTCGTGACGAACGTCCGAGCGTCGGTCTCGTACCGGCGGGGACGTGCAACGACTTCGCGAGGGCGATTGATCTGCCTGTCGAACCGATTGAGGCGGCTCGCCTGTTTAAAATGAGCGAGCAGCAATCGGTCGATGTGATGCGTGTCAACGACCGGTTCGGTCTCAACTTTGTCGGGGTCGGATTGATCGCGGACGCTTCCCGACAGATCGATCCGCTCCAAAAAGAAACGCTCGGCTCGATCGGATACTTTTTAGCGACGATCCGTCAGTTCCGCGAACTCGATCCGTTCAAGGTCCGTATCGAGCGGGCGGGCGAGGTCATCCACGATGGGGCCGTCAGTTTTCTATACGTCGGCAACGGTGCCTATCTCGGAACGGTCCCGACGAAGCTCGCGACGCAATCGTTCACGGACGGTCTCGTCGAAGTCGTCCATAGCTCGGCCATCGGCTTCCCGATGATTCGTCAGCTATTGACGCAACAGCTCGGACTCGAACAGTCGTCGCCAGAATGGGTCCATCTCCAAATGGAGCAACTTGATGTGTTTTTACGTGAGCCACAAGTCATCGATGTGGACGGTGAACACTTTGAGACGGATCATTTACAGATTGAAGTGTTGCCGAATGAGCTGACATTTCTCGTCCCATAATCGTTTACGAAGGCAGAGGAAAGAATTCAGACTTTTCTCTGTTTTTTGTTGTTCTCGTTTCTGAACCGTGTTAGTATTTCACTATTATTATGAAAATGAAATGAAATTAGGAAGTAGGGATAGTAATGGCGCAAAATTCGTTCGCCTCAAAAATTGGATTCATTTTAGCGGCCGCAGGGTCCGCAATCGGTCTCGGTGCCATCTGGAAATTTCCATATGTCACGGGAACAAGTGGGGGCGGCGCCTTTTTACTCATGTTTTTAGCATTCACATTCTTACTCGGTCTGCCGCTTCTCATTGGTGAGTTCATCGTCGGGCGTTCGACGCAAAAGACGGCGCTCCTTGCCTTTAAAAAACTTGGCCATCGCCGTTGGACATTGGTCGGTTACCTCGGCGTAATCGCTTGCTTCTTACTGCTATCATTCTACAGTGTCATCGGTGGATGGGTGTTGATCTACGTCGGGCTCGGCTTGAGCGGGACGCTCAGCGGCCGGTCACCTGACGAGTTCGGGACCGTGTTCGCGGACGTCGTCGCATCTCCTGGGATTGCCGTCTTCGGACAATTTTTGTTCTTATTGATCACGCTACTCATCGTCTTGAAAGGGGTAGAAGGCGGAATCGAGCGGATGAGCAAGATTTTAATGCCGCTCCTGTTCGTCAGTTTCATCGTGCTCGTCATCCGCTCGTTGACACTTGACGGTGCCATGGAAGGGGTCCGCTTCTTCTTGCAGCCTGACTTCTCGGCACTGACCGGCGAGTCGGTCTTGTTCGCGCTCGGGCAAGCGTTCTTCTCGCTGTCGCTCGGGGTGGCGGCGATGCTCACATACGCCTCGTACATTCAAACGAAAGGGACGCTCAACCGCTCGGCAAATATGATCGTCTTGTTGAACGTCACCGTTTCAATTTTAGCGGGGCTCGCCATCTTCCCGGCCGTCTTCGCCTCGGGGCTCGATCCGGCAGAAGGCCCGGCGCTCCTGTTCGTCGTGTTGCCGGCCGTATTTAACCAAGTCCCACTCGGCGGCTTCTTCATGGTATTGTTCTTCTTATTGTTCACGTTCGCCTCGATCACGTCTTCGATTGCGATGCTCGAAGTCGTCGTCGCCGGTGTGACGGATAAATTGAACGAGAAGAAACAAACGATGTCGAAGCGTAACGTCACACTCCTCTCGGCGGCCATCGTGTTCGCTGTCGGGATCCCCTCGGCCTTATCGTTCGGACTGATGAGTGAGTTGCAGTTCTTGAACGGCCGTACGTTCTTTGACTCGATGGACTATGTCGTCAGTTACATCCTCATGCCGACAGGTGCGTTACTCACGTCGATCTTTGTCGGACATGTCGTCGATGAGCGTATTTTGCAAGACGAGATTAAAACGTCCGGGACAGGCGCTAAACTGTATCCGGTATGGCGTTTCCTCATTCGTTACGTCATCCCGGTGACGGTCGCAATCGTTATGGTCTCGACATGGGTAATCAGCTAAGCAAGGGGAACTTCCCCTTGCTTTTTTTCGTACTTGCGACCGAGAGAGTGAACGTCGTCATTATGCTAAGCTTATAAAGATGACGAAACTTTTGTTGACGGTTCACGTAAGGTACAATAGAAGTATCATGAGACGAGGTGACAAGGATGAAGACATGGATGAAATGGGCCCTGACTGGGGCGATCCTGTATTTTGCCATAAGTGTGTTTGATTTCTCCTGGCTGTTTATCATCGTCGGGGCGCTCGTATTGAACGAGGTGTGGTCGAGTAACAAACGGCGTAAGCGGGCACCCGCACCGGTAGCGAAACGGGCGAAGAAAAAACTGCTGCTCGATGAAGAAGAACCGTTCGTCGGTTCTCGCATCCTTAAGCCGATGGAAGATGTGGCACCGGTCCGTCAGTTCGAAGCGACAGACGACTTGGAACTACAATTTTTACAACGGACGATCGAGCAAGGGTACGAGAAACTCCAGCAGATCGATCGTATCTTGCCTGAAATAAAAGATGTCGAAGTTCGTCGTGAAATGAAGGCGGTCTCGAGAGAGGCCCACGAACTGTTTGCCGAATTGTTCGAGAACCCTCAAGACGCGAAACACGTCAGAGATCTGTTCACGTTTTATTTGGACTCGCTCGTGTCCGTCGTCTTGAAATTTAAAGAACTAGAAGGAAAACGTGTCGTCATTCAAGAAGAGACACGAGAGCAACTGATCACCAATATGCGGCTCATCGTCGATAAGTTCAAAGAGCAACGGAGCCGTCTGCTCGAGGACGACGCTGTCGACTTCGAACGCGAATTGATCATGATGGAACGGGTATTGGCAGATCAACCGGAAGGGAGAAAAAAACATGACTTCATCGAATGAAACGAACTGGCAGTCATGGCCAGAAGAAGAGCTCACTTCACAGACAAAAACAAAGACCGAGACAGAGGAAATCTCTGACCCGTCTGTGGATTGGTCCGCGATGACAAAAAAACATGAGGTGCCGGCCATCCAACCGAAAGCCGACGTGCCGCAACAACATCGGGAACGAATCACCCGGATCGCCGAGTCGATCGATATTAAAAAAACAGACTCCGTCATGTTATTCGGATCGAACGTCCAACGGGAACTATCTCAATTCTCTGACCAGATCTTGACCGAGGTCCGCATGAAAGACGGTGGTGACGCAGGTAAGTTACTGTCCGATTTGATGCAAAACGTTCGGAAGATGGACCCGGATATGCTTCAACCGGAGAAGAAGAGTTTTATGGACAACTTGCCGCTCATCGGACGAGCGAAAAAGAAAGCTGAAAATTATAAGCTTCAATTTGAAAAAATGAACGTCTATTTGGAAGAAGTCATTCACAATCTCGACCGAGCCAAGTTCGGTCTGATGAAGGACATTACGATGCTCGATCAAATGTATGACAAGAACAAGCGCTACTTCGAAGAATTGAACGTCTATATCGCAGCCGGTGAGACGAAGCTCGACCACGTTCGCGATCACGAGATCACGCCGCTCCGTCAAGAAGTCGAAACGACGAGAGATCAAGTGAAGCTGCAACAGCTAAACGATATGATTCAACTGACAGACCGGTTCGAGAAGAAGTTGCATGATTTGAAGTTGAGTCGGACGATCAGTCTGCAGATGGCACCACAAATCCGTGTCATCCAACAAAATAACCAAATCTTAGCCGAGAAAATCGAGTCGGCTGTCGTCAACACGATTCCGCTTTGGAAAAACCAAGTCGTCCTCGCTCTCAGCTTGACGCGCCAGAAAACGGCACTCCGGATGCAGCAAGACGTCACGAAGACGACGAACCAACTGCTCGAACAAAACTCGAAAATGTTAAAAGACTCGTCGATCGAGATCGCAACCGAGAACGAAAAAGGGATCGTTTCGGTCGAATCGCTCAAAGTCGCGCACGAGAATCTATTGTCAACGCTCGACGAAACGCTGCGTATCCAACAGGAAGGCAAGCAGAAGCGTCGTGAGGCTGAACGTGAGCTCGATCGGATGGAGCACGAACTGAAAGAAAAAGTCATCGAAATTGCCTCAAAGAATAAAGAGTTGCCAAAAGAGACTGGATACTAAAAAGAAAGTCTGAGCATTCAGACTTTCTTTTTCCATGAGGAGGATCAGGATGGAGAAACAACGATTGTGGGACGAGACGTGGTTGCAGTTCGCCGATATGATGGCGGAACGGCACTCGAAATGTGCCTCGAAGAGTGTCGCCTGTGTCATCGTCAAAGATGAGAAACCGATCTCGATCGGATTGAATGGGACACCGCCGGGACATACGAACTGTAATGAAATCTTTCTAAAACGTGATGACGGGTTTTACCAACGAGCCGAATATGTGACGGATGATACGGTCGACTTGACCGAGCCGTCTGTGCGCATCATCGAGCAAGGTGTGACATTTGTTAAATGTAGCGACCCGTTCGAACATCACAATTGGTCAAAACAACATGAGATCCATGCCGAGATCAATGCGATCGGGAAATTGGCCGCTGATTCGACGAACGCGTTCGGTGCTACGGCTTATGTGACCCATTCACCATGCCATTCTTGTTCGCTCGCGCTCATCGCGGCGCGCGTGGCCCGAGTCGTGTACGCTGTCGGTTATGAGCACGGGGATGGCCTTGATTTGATGCGGGAAAGCGGGATTGACGTCTTACATATGCCGCTTGAAAAAAGTTTCAAAAACACATTGTAAACGTTTACATTCGATGTTATATTATTAATGTACTGCCAATGGTGTTTTACTCTTCCATTATTCGCCCTTCCTCGGAAGGGCCTTTTTTTATCAAATCATGAAGTGAGACAAAGTTTACACATAATGTTCAATATTTCACAAACTATTCCGCCGAATCTTTTTTATAATAAGAGTAGATAAACGAGAGGGGATATGTCACATGGAAAAACTAGTTCGTTTCACAGATGGTGCCTATGATGTGGAAGCGTTGATCACACTTGAAGAGGTATGGGAAGATAAATTTGCAATTGGCACGCACAAAGAGCTGGCTGTAAAATCACTTAAAATTAATGGGAATGACGTCTCCGAGATGAAGCATGTTCGGGCGTTGCTCCGTTACTACCCGACGCTAGGTGTTTCAGGAATTCTACTCGCACTTGACGGTGCGGCTGCTGAAATCGTCGCCTTGTCAGGTGATACCGATCCAGCCCTGCGCTTCGTCGAGCTCGTCGCCCTTCAAATGGATGAAGCCGCGACGAAACAGTTAAAAGACATGTATGCCGAAATCGCAGTTTAAACGTTAGGATGACTTTCGGGTCATCCTTTTTAATTTTGTCTTGAAACTCGTGACGAGTGTGGTAATATAGATAGTAGATGAAGAAATGGAACGCCATATCGTTGTCGACAAACCAAACATGGGGATCTAGATAGCTAGATCGCTGTTAAGGAGCCACGTTCATAGGAACGTGGCTTTTTTTTGCATATTTGTGAACTACTCACCACTTATTTGCTTCGCAACTTGAAGTGGGAGCTTCTTGGGAAGACCGTGCTTTGACCAGCCACGGTTGTGGACCAAGCTCGTCGGGCAGTCCCTGCCCTGGAGTGTTTCAGTCGGCGAGACCCAACAGGTTGAGGCTCGCGTTGACGTCGCGGTCATGGTGCGTGCCGCATACGGCGCATGTCCACTCGCGGACGTGCAGGTCCTTCTTGCCGCCGTTCTCGCCGCAGGCCGAACAGACCTGGGTCGAGGCGAACCACGGATCGGCTTGAACGAGCGTCCGGCCGTGGAACCTGCATTTATAGGCGAGCTGGCGGACGAACTCGCCCCATCCGGCGTCCCCGATCGACTTCGCCAGGCGGCGGTCCTGCATCATCTCCCTCGGTTTCAGCGTCTCGACGACGACGACTTGGTTCTCGTCGACGATGCGTCGTGACAGCTTGTGGAGGAAGTCATGTCGGCGGTTCCGTACCTTTTCATGCTTTTTGGCCAATAGGAGCCGCGCCTTCTCGCGGTTCCGGCTGCCGGGCTTCTTGCGGGAGAGCGAGCGCTGCGCCCGTCTCAGCCGTTCCTCGGCCTCGCGCAGGTTGCGCGGGTTCGCGATCTTCTCCGTGACGAGCGCGTCGTTCGTCATGACGGCGAAGTGCCCGAGGCCGAGGTCGATCCCGATCTTGTGCTCGGCCGGGACCCACGGCTCGTCGTCCTGCTCGACGAGGAGCGACACGAAGAACTTGCCCGTCTTCGTCATCGACACGGTCGCAGAGCGGATGGCCCCGTCGAAGATTCGGTGCTGTGTGAAGCGGATGAACCCGACCTTCGGGAGCCGTACCCGGTCCCCCTCGATGCGGATCGTGCCGTGCTGGTTGTTCGTCGTGTAGGACGCGCGCGCCTTTCGTCTCGACTTGAACACCGGGAAGCCGGCCGTCCCGGCGAAGAACTTCGCGAACGCCGCGTCGAGGTGAAGCTTCGCGTTGGCGAGCGCGAGGCTGTCCGCCTCGGCGAGGAACGGGAACAGGGGCTTGTACGAGGCCGGTGTCGGCGGCTTCCGCTTCGACCCACCGCTCGCCTTCGCCTCCTCGTGGATGGCGATGCGGTCCTCGAGCAGCTTGTTGTAGATAAAGCGGGCACAGCCGATCGTTCGTACCAGAAACTCGGCCTGTGCCGCCGTCGGGTGGAGCCGGTATTTGTAACCCTTCAGCATGTCTCCGCCTCCTCTCGGCCGATGGTCGTGATGCGTGTCTTCTACATCCGATACCCGCGGCGGGGGAAGGGAAATCCGACGGAATCACGAACTTCCGTTCGTCATATCTGTCACAGGGGTGGCCAAGAGGTTTATGTACGGGCGATCCATCTCCCACCTACGCTGGGCTTCGCCCCAGACGCTTAGAGGTGGGAGAATTCTCGCTTAATTATGTTAAAGTCGGCACCGACATCTGCCGCGATATGGGCGTCCGAACCGAGCACGAGTGGGATGCCGAGCCGGGTCGCTTCAGCGGCGACGGCCATGGCGTATGGCTGTCCGCAGGCGGCTTTACGGAGACCGGCGGTGTTGAAGTCTAGTCCGAACCCGCGTGAGGCGATTGTACGCAACAGTCGCGACTCGGCGTCTTTGACGTTCGCACGGTCCCATGAGTAGTTCGTCTGATATTTAATCGGTAAATCGATATGCCCGATGCGCGCGACGTTCAGTCGCTCCCACGGGAACTGTAACCCGGTCTCGAGCGCTTCGTAATACCGGTGTAGCACTTCTTCGAACGACCCGATCCGGCTGACGAGCGCATCAAACGTCTCCGGTGAGAAGTCGACGGGCAGGAGCTCGCCTTCGACTTGTAGAAAGTGTTGAGACAAGATCGTCTCGTCGAGGTATGAGCGATAGGGCTCGAGCAAGGCGAGCGTCTCATCGACATATCCCGGCAAATAATCGATCTCGAGACCGATCCGGATCTCGAGTCTTTCGGCGTAATCTCGTTTCAACTGCCCGACCTCTTCTATATAACGGGGCAATAAGTCGAGCGCCATCGCCGAGTCTTGATCTGGCGTCGGATCAATGAAACGTGCCGGCAACGGGGCGTGCTCGGTGAACGTCAGCGTCCGAACGCCTTGAGCAAGTGCTTGTTCGACGTACGCGTTGAGTGAATCGGTCGATCCGTGCGGACAAAATGGGGTATGGACGTGGCCATCATGGGTATAATCAATCATCAAACATCGTTCCTTTCGAGTTCGCCGGTTGACAGCATTGGCTTGATTTGATAAATTTAACACACTACTTTAGTTTGGTAAAGTGATAATAAGGTAAAGGGTGATACTGATGATTTGGTTCAATAAAAAAGGATCCATCCCGGAAGGATGGCACGAGTTGCAAGGTGAGGACGTGCTGCGTCCGAAGCAATGGATAAAATCATTTTTAGAGCGGGCCGAGGGGGACGGCTATAGTGTGATCGAGCCGCCGCTCGTTGAATACTATTCCCATTATCAAGATCTCGCACTCTTCGATGAGTCGGCGTATTACCGCTTGTTCGGCAACGATGGGGAGTTGCTCGTCATGCGACCGGACTACACGCTCCAGATCGCAAGGAAGCTCGCCGACGGACATGAACCGATGCGCGTCGCTTATGCCGGTGCCGTCTATCGACGCACGCCGAAGCATTCGGGACAACCGCATGAACGTCAGCAACTCGGTCTTGAATGGATCGATGGGGATTCAAAAGATATGGAGTTGATCGAATCGTTCCTTAGTATGACGGAACGGGTCCTGCCGAAAGGAAGCTTACGCATCCAAGTCGGATCTGCTGCATTGATCGCGTTAGTGGCGAACGAGGCCGGTATCCCGGAACGGACGTTGCGTCAATACTTAGCACTCCGTAATTTGGAGTCACTTCGCGACCTCGCGGAATCGTATCAATACCCGTTGATCGCCAAGCTGCCGTTCTTGATCGGTGACTCGGCGTTAGCAGAGTTACGCGACCTCGCGGAACCGGGCTTAAAACCGGCCATCGACGAAGTGGAGCATGCGGTCGAACATCTACGTGCGATCGGATTGAACGTCTCGTACGACTTCGGACAGACCGGCGACTTTGATTATTATTCAGGTTTGACCGTGACCGGCAGTATCGACGGCAGACGCGTCCTCTCAGGTGGCCGTTACGACTCGTTATACGGGCATTTCGGACAGTCGCGACGTGCCTTCGGACTATCGCTCGACTTAGAACAGTTAGGTGAGGTGATCAAATGAAAGTCGCAATCGCGAAAGGGCGCATCGAAACAGCGGCCCGTGAGTATTTTGAACAAGTCGGTCTCACCGTTTGGCCGGAAAAGCGGGGCCGTGAGTTGACCGTCGAAGTAGACGGTCATGAATTCATCTTCGTCAAAGGCGATGACGTCTATAAATACGTCATGCATGGCGCAGCGGACGTCGGAGTCGTCGGCGGCGACATTTTACGCGAGAAGACACCAGGCGTCCTCGAAGTCGTCGATTTGCCATTCGGCCGTTGTCGTATGGCGGTATGTGGTCCGAGAGAACGGAGAAACGGTACGAAGAAGCTGAAAGTTGCCAGCAAGTATCCGAATATCGCCATCTCGCACTTTGCCTCGAAACGTCAAAACGTCGAAGTGATCGCTTTGAACGGTTCGGTCGAACTCGCGCCGTTGACCGGTCTCGCCGACTGCATCGTCGATATCGTCGAGACGGGGGCGACGCTTCGCGCGAACGATTTAGAAGAATATGAGACGATTTTCACGGTTAACGCGAAATTCATCACGAGCGAGACAGCGCTCGCGAACGACCCGGACGAATTGAAAGCGTGGATTCGCCGGTTAAGCAAGGAGGCAGACAGATGAACGGACAAACGAATCGCACGCGCCGAGAACAGTGGGCAGAAGCCGTCAAACCGATTTTAGAATCGGTTGAGGCGAGAGGTGACGCGGCGCTCCTCGAATGGACGACGCAATTTGACGGGGTCGATGTGATTGAAACGGTCGACCTTGAGACGTTTGAACCGCCGGAGGCGTATCGGGAATTGACCGAGGCGCTAACGCTCGCGGCCGAACGGATCCGTACGTTTCATGCGCGGCAACAGCGTCAAGACGACGTCTTCGAAGATGAGATGTTCCGGCTCGGTCGTCGGTTCATGCCGCTCGATTCGGTCGGCGTCTATGTGCCTGGCGGGACGGCGGTCTACCCGTCGAGTGTGTTGATGAACATCATCCCAGCGAAAGTGGCCGGAGTGAAGCGGGTCGTCATGGTGACGCCACCGAAACAAGGCGGGATCGACTTATCGCTGTTGATTGCCGCGAAGATTGCCGGTGCCGACGAATGTTATCTCGTCGGTGGCGCCCAAGCCGTCGCCGCACTCGCGTTCGGCACCGAGACGATTTCGGCCGTCGATAAGATCGTCGGGCCGGGCAACGCTTATGTGGCGACCGCGAAGTCACTCGTCTCGCATTTCGTCGGGATCGATTCCGTCGCCGGTCCGTCCGAAGTGTTGATCATCGCCGACGAAACGGCCAATCCTAGATGGGTCGCAGCCGACCTGCTCGCGCAAGCCGAGCATGACGTCGAAGCGACAGCACTCGCCCTCGTGACGACAAGTGAACAGGCCGAAGCGATTCGGTCTGAGCTGGACAAGCAACTGCTCGATCTGCCACGCCGTGACATCGCGGTCGAAGCGCTCAAGCGCGGAGGCGTTCTCGTCAAAACGAAAGCAGAAGCAATTCGCTACGCGAACGATATGGCGGCCGAACACGTGCAACTTGCGGTGACAGATCCAGCCGATTATATGGCACAGATTCGCCACGGCGGCTCGTTCTTCCTCGGCCATGAGGCGGCCGAGGCGTTCGGTGACTATATTGCCGGACCGAACCACGTCTTGCCGACGAGCGGGACGGCCCGCTTCTCGAGCGGACTGTCGGTCGATGATTTTTACCGCAGACAGACGTTTCTCGAGATGACAGCGATCGACGAAGCGGTCACACGCGCCGCGATCCGAATCGCGAGACAAGAACAGCTTGAAGGACACGCCCGAGCGATGGCGGTCCGATTGGAGGACGTATGAGACGTAACTATACAGCGATCCCGCGCTATGTCCCACATGCGGTGAGCGGATACGCGCTAAATCAAAACGAGAGTCAATTCGAGCTGCCGGAGCGCCTGCAACGAGCGATTCAGCTCGTGACGCTCCGCTCACTCAGCCGTTATCCGGTCGATGAGCTGACGGCCCTTAAAACTAGCTATGCGACTTATGCGGGTGTACAAACTGACCAATTGATGGTCGGGAGCGGCAGCGATGAGCTGCTCGCCATACTTTGTCAAGCCATTCTCGACACAGAAGACGTCGTCTTGGCACCGGCACCCGACTTTTCGATGTACGGCATTTACGCGCACATCGCCCGGGGCCAGTTCTTCCAACCTGAGGCAGACGGCCTCACGATCGATTCATTGCTTCGATTGATTGAAGCGAACGAACCGAAACTTGTGCTCGTGTCGAACCCGAACAATCCGACCGGGAAGATGTGGACGCTCGACCAATTAGAAATGATTGCGAAACAAGTCCCGTACCTCGTCGTCGACGAGGCGTATATCGACTTCACGATGAGTGATTCCTTCAAGTCGCGACTCGCGGATTACCCGAACGTCATCATTTTGCGGACGTTATCGAAAGCGTTCGGGCTCGCGAACTTACGGATCGGCTTCATGATCGCCCATCCCGATTTGATCGAGAAGATCGACCGGTTCCGCTCGCCGTTCAACGTCAGTGGATTGAGCGCGGCTGTTGCGACCGTCGTCCTTGACGACCCGGATTATATCGCTCAGTCCGTCGCCTTCCATAACGGGCAACGTCAAAAGCTCGAACGACTGCTCGCGCCAATCGGCAACGTCTTGCCGAGCCGGGCCAACTTCCTATACGTCGAGACGCCCAATAGTGAGATGTGGGCCGAGCGGTTCCTCGCTTACGGTGTCCACGTCCGTGCGTTTCCGACCGGACTGCGCGTCAGTGCGGGGACGGACGAGGCGTATCGATTCATCAAACAAATGTTAGAAGAGGTGACTTCTTTTGAGAACAGCTGAAATTAAACGTGAGACGAAAGAAACGAACATCGAGCTTCGCCTCGATTTAGACGGTACAGGTCAAAGTGACATTAAGACAGGCGTCGGCTTTTTCGACCATATGTTGACACTGTTCGCCTTCCATAGCCGCATCGACTTAACGGTGCAAGTCGAAGGGGACACGTGGGTCGATGCGCACCACACGGTCGAAGACGTCGGCATCGCCCTCGGGCAGATGATCTTAGAAGCGCTCGGGGACAAAGTCGGGATCCGTCGCTACGGGACGAGCTACTTGCCGATGGACGAGACACTCGCCCGGGCCGTCATCGACGTCTCGGGACGCCCGTTCCTCGTCTACCGAGCTGAAATCAACAATCCGAAGCTTGGTGACTTCGACACGGAACTCGCGGAAGAGTTCTTCCGCGCCGTCGCGATGAACGCGCGGTTGACGCTCCATCTTGACGTGTTATACGGCTCGAACTCGCACCATATGATCGAAGGGCTGTTCAAAGCGTTCGGCCGCGCCCTCGCCGAAGCGATCGGGAAAGACGGGCTCGACCGCCTCCCTTCGACGAAAGGACGGATCGAAGGATGAACGTCGCGGTGATTGACTACGGCATGGGAAACGTCTTCAACGTCGAACGGGCGCTACAAGCGATCGGTTGTTACGTCACGATCACGAACGATCCGGCTGAAATCGAAGCGGCCGACGCCATCCTCTTGCCTGGCGTCGGTGCGTTCCCGCAAGCGATGCAGTCGCTTGAGGACACGGGACTCATTCCGTTGCTCAAGCGAGTGGCGACAGAGAAGCCGTTGCTTGGGATTTGTCTCGGGATGCAACTGTTATTCGAGTCGAGCACGGAAGGCATGCCGACGCCAGGACTTGGTTTGATTGAAGGACGGGTCGAACGGATGCGGGCCAAACGGTTGCCTCACGTCGGTTGGAACTCGATTTTACGCGACGAGGACGTCTATTTCGTCCACTCGTATCACGTCGTGACCGCTGACGACAATATCGTCGCCTCAGCTGACTATATGGGAGAGCGCGTACCGGCCATCGTCCGATCAGGTCTCGTGACCGGGATGCAATTTCACCCGGAGAAGAGCGGCGCGTTCGGACTCAGCTTATTAAAAGAATGGAAGGAGGCGGTCGAACGTGAAACTGCTACCGGCAATTGACTTAATCGGCGGCAAGATTGTCCGCCTGACTGAAGGTGATTTCAACACGGAAGAGCAATACGGCGACCCGTATGAGAAGTTAAAAGAATGGACCGGGCGCGTCCCGATGCTCCACTTGATCGATTTAGAAGGAGCGAAAGCTGGTGAGCCGAAACATCTCGATGTCGTCCGTTTCGCCAAATCGTGCGGCTTTTTCGTCCAGACGGGCGGAGGGATTCGCTCCGAAGCAGCGCTTGATGCTGTCATGGCTACTGGTGTGGACCGTGTCCTGCTCGGTACGAAAGCGTTCACCGATCCTGATTTCCTGGACCGGGCACTCGCCAAGTACGGGAGTCGTGTCGCCGTCGCCCTTGACGCCTATGACGGCATCGTTGCCATCAACGGCTGGCAAGACGCGACCGAACTAAATGACATCGATGTGGCCATCGATCTCGCCAGCCGCGGGGTCGAGACGATTCTTTACACGGACATCGGTTCGGACGGGAAACTGAACGGACCGAACTTAGAGCGCATGAAGGCGCTCCGGGAAGCTGTCTCGGTCACGCTCATCGCCTCGGGCGGTGTCACGACCGAAGCCGACGTCAAGGCACTGAGTGAGGCCGGAATTGATGAGGCGGTCGTCGGGAAAGCGCTCTTGTCTGGCAAAGTCAGTCTTGACGACTTGATCGAATGGGAGGCGCGACATGCTAAAGCGTAGAATCATCCCATGTTTAGACGTGAAAGACGGACGTGTCGTCAAAGGCATCGAGTTTGTCGAACTGCGTGACATCGGTGACCCTGTCGAGATTGCCAAGTACTACGACGCCTCAGGTGCGGATGAACTTGTCTTTCTAGACATTACGGCAAGCACGGAACGAAGACAGACGATGCTTGACGTCGTCAGTGCCGTCGCCCGAAAAGTGTTCATCCCGCTCACGGTCGGGGGCGGCATCCGTTCACTTGAAGACATCTCGTCCCTGCTCAAAGCAGGAGCCGACAAAGTGTCGCTCAACACGCTCGCCGTCGAGTCACCTGACTTGATCAAGCGGGCAGCCGAACGTTTCGGTTCCCAGTGTATCGTCGTCGCCATCGACGTCCGTTTCGAAGAAGGTGACTATTACGTATACACATACGGTGGGAAACACCGGACCGAGCTGACGGCAGTCGATTGGGCCAAGCGCGTCGCTGAACTCGGGGCCGGGGAGTTGCTCGTCACGTCGATGAACCAAGACGGGAAACAGAGTGGCTATGATTTAAAAATTCTCGAATTGCTACGGGCAGCGGTCGATATCCCGATCATCGCCTCAGGCGGGGCCGGGAACGCTGAACACGTCGTCGAGGCACTTGAAACAGTCGACGCCGCCTTACTCGCTTCGATCTTGCACGACCGAAAAACGACAGTAGAAGAGGTGAAGCACGTATGCAGCGCGAACAACTTGCCGATGCGGTTCGTTACGACGCAAACGGACTAATCCCGGCGATTATCGTTTCGACGGAAGATAACGCCGTGCTCATGCTAGGTTATATGAACGATGAGGCGATTCAGAAGACGATTGAGACGAATATCGTCACGTTCTGGTCACGTTCGAAAGGGCGGCTTTGGATGAAAGGTGAATCGAGCGGCAACACGCTCGACCTTGAGAGCATCCATGTCGATTGCGATCAAGACGCGCTGTTAGTCCGCGTCCATGCGAACGGACCGACGTGCCATACCGGAAATCGCAGTTGCTTTTTTACGGAGGTGAACACATGATCCACGAACTCGAAAAGCTGATTCAAGAACGAAAGACAGAGCCGAAAGAAGGTTCTTATACGTCGTACTTGTTTGATGAAGGGTTAGACAAAATCGCGAAAAAGTTTGGGGAAGAGTCGTTCGAGGTCGTCATTGCGGCATTGAACGATGAAGACTTGGTCGAAGAGACGGCTGATTTGTTGTACCACTTGCTCGTCTTGCTCGCAGCCAAAGGCGTCTCCTTACATGACGTCGAGACGTTGCTCGCCGAACGGCATGGGACGACGACACCGGCGAAACCGCGCCGCGACGTCACGGAATGGTGACAGACAAAGGGAAGGAAGCCGCGGCTTCCTTCCCTTTCTGGTTAACGATTGACGGAAGCAGCCATACGAATGTACGTATGACGGCGTCCACGGATGGCGATTGACAACGCCTGAATATTCTCAGGTGTGGCGATTCCGGACAGACCGGCGTCGCCGATATGGAAGATGTCGGTACCGCCGCGTTTTGATGATAAGGCGATGTCGCGGATCGTCCCTTCGTCGGCGCCTTCTTGTGACGTTCCGATGGCGGCCAAGACGAGCTTGTTCAGTGCTTGGATTTCTTGCGTCACGTGATAGAACTCATCTTCACGGACACCTGGGACGGTTCCTGGCGCGGGAATCAAGATGATGTCGGCACCAGCTTCGGCAAAGCGGACGTACGCATCACGGTCGATCACGTTACCGACACCCGCTTGATGCATCTTCCCGGCAATGATGACGCCGGCAAATTCAGATCGGGCCGTGATGATCGCCTTTTCGATGGCCTCATTCGTGACACCGGTGTTCGGATTACCGGTCAAACAGACGAAGTCGATTCCGAGTTCGGAAGCGCGGGCGAACGCTTCCTGCGTCGCCAGTCGGCCTTGTTTCACGTCGAACATGTCCGAGGACTTCTCGCTGAAGTCGACAGGCTCGAGATTGACACCGACCGGCAGTCCGATCAGCCGTTTTAATTCCGTGATCGGATTGTCGGACATCGTCTCACCCGGGATGTCGCCGAATAGGGCGTGGCTTTCAAGCCCCTTTATGTACGGATGGAACACGTCAAGCATGTTGAGCAAGATCATGTCGGCACCGAAAGCCCGGGCGAGCTCGGCGTTCGTCACTTCAGGATAGAGCGGCTGCACGGTCGGAATGACTTCGGCGAGCACGGTCCGGCCTTCGGCTTTTCGGATCGACTCAATCAAATCGTTACGGTTGAACGTCAAGAAATCACTCGCTTTGCAATCAAGAATGCGTTTCATAGTCAATTACCTCCTCTGATTCGTCCATTTTCCTATTCCCTATTCTCGCCAATATTCCTCTATAATAAAATAGAATGGAGGCAAAAACATGACAGAAAAAGAAAAGATGATTCAAGGTGAACTTTATCTGGCCGGTGATTTGGAACTCGTCGCTGACCGGCGGCAGGCGCGACGTCTGACGGAGCGGTTCAATCAGTCTGGGATCGATGAGCTCGACGTCCGCAAGCAAGTACTCGGCGAACTGTTCGGTTCGACCGGGGCATCGTTCTACCTCGAACCGACGTTCAAGTGTGACTACGGATACAACATTCATCTCGGGGACCGTTTTTTTGCGAACTTTGACTGCGTGTTTTTAGATATCTGTCCGATCCGGTTCGGAGATGATTGTATGCTTGCTCCAGGTGTCCATATCTATACAGCAACACATCCGCTCGACCCGACGGAACGGATCTCGGGCCTCGAGTATGGCAAACCGGTCACGGTCGGACATCGCGTCTGGATCGGTGGCGGGGCCATCATCAATCCGGGCGTGACGATTGGGGACGATGCGGTCATCGCCTCAGGTGCGGTCGTGACGAAAGATGTGCCGGCCCGTGCCGTCGTCGGGGGAAATCCGGCCCGAGTGATCAAGCTAATTCCATGAATCTTAAAATGACCTTTCCGAACTCGTTCGGAAAGGTCATTGTTCATTTCCAGACTCGTTTTACGTTGAGCGTTTCTTGAGCATAACCCCAAACGGAAATCGGGGACATGAACAATTGATAGCTCACAACAAAAAAGAGGAATCCGAAGAAGTTTTTGCGGACCCGTAAGTTCAAGTTTTTGAAAACGTAATCGCGTTGGTAGAAGTAGAGCAGTCCATAGCTAAGGACGGTCAATGGCAGGACGAGGAGCGTCATCGGTCCAACGATCCAATAATGACCGAACAGAGCGAGAACGAGACCTGGGATCCAGAAGAACGTGAAGGCGATATCGAGATACGGCATGATCAAATTGACCCCGGTCAAGTACTTCGTATAAAGCTGGGGCTGACGCCACGGTTTCACTTCTTGCAATCCCTCGATCATCCCACGGGCCCAACGCGACCGTTGACGCGCGAAATGGCGGAACGATTCAGGCGCGTCCGTGAACGCGACGGCGAGCGGTTCGAAATAGACGCGACGTTTCATTTCAAGGAGACGCCACGTGAGAACGATGTCTTCTCCGATCGCGTCCGGCCAACCGCCGACTCGTTTGACGGCATCGGTCTCGTACAAACTGAACGCACCTTGAGCGACGAGTGTCCCTTGGTAAAGCCCTTGAAGCCGCTTGATCGATGCGATGCCGAGAAAATAATCCCACTCTTGAAGCCGTGTCCAAAACGAACTGCGGCTATTGCGAACGAGCATGCTGCCGGCGACGGCACAGACGTCTTTTGGACTCGACACGAGCCGTGCGACCAAATAGCGAATCGCGGACGGATGAATCAACGTATCGGCATCGAGCGTGATGATGTATGAGGTAGTCACTTTCGTTAAACCGTAATTGAGCGCTTGGAACTTGCCGGCTCTCGGTTCATGCAATAGCTCGATTTGTAAGTCGAAATCTTCTTGCGCCCGCATCACTTCGGCTGATGTCGCATCGCTTGAGTTGTTATCAATGACGAATACTTGGAGCGGGCCCGTGTAGTCTTGCAGTGCCACGTAACGAATCGTCTCATAGATGGATGATTGTTCGTTGTAGGCGGCAATCATGACCGTCACGGCTTCGTCCGGATGTTCGTTTGTGAACGGCGGCTGCCGATCGAGGATGAGACTAGCGAGCAAGAACGCCATCAAATAGCCCGGAACGTAAGCGATACCACCGATGATGAACAAGGCGAGCACCCAATTCGTCAGTGCAGCCAAATCGGTCAACCAAGGTAAAGAGATGTAGATAGAAAACAATAACCAGAGCCATGAAAAACCGTGTGCCAACCAAAAGCGAGTCAAAATCGTCCAATACCAACGATTTCCGATGCGATTGCGTCCCCATCTCGATTCGACCGGTTCATTTCGTGAAATCATATGATGTCCTCAATTCTGTTTCAATGGAAACGAGCTTGTCTAATATTGAAAATATATCGTTCAAGTTAGATATACAGACAGCAAATTGAATTTTGATGGGGAATGATTATAAAGTCAACAAATGATGCGTCGTGCATAAAAAATATTGACCCAAATTAAAAACAGGACCCGGGTCCTGTTTTTAGTTTTAGTTATGAAATTGTTTCGGATGCGTGCGCCCAAGCCATCAATGTTTGTCGAGCAAGGGCAAGTGCTTGCTCGTTCCCGAGCGTGACGCGGATCCCGTCCGGTTGCCGCGACGTATGGATGCCGTGCTCGGCTAAGTGGGACCAAACCGCTTCGGGTTGGTCGAGTGTGACGTATAAAAAATTCGCCTCAGCTGGCTGAACTTGACCGATCGTCCCGAGTAACTCTGACCACTTGACGCGCATGTCGTGATGCCAAGCGATCGACTCGTCCAAGTAGGTCGCATCAGCCAAAAAGACGTTGGCAATTTTCGCGCTCACACCGCTTATATTGAACGGGGGGACGAACTGCCGGAAATACTGAGCGAGTTCGGTCGTCGTGATCATAAACCCGAGACGGACGTTGGCTAAGCCGAACGCCTTTGATAGCGTCCGTAAGACGATCACGTTCGTCAGTTCATTCAAGTGCGTGACGATACTCGATGCAGGCGTGAAATCGATATACGCCTCATCGACGATCAAATAAGGGACGAGGCCTGCCAGTTCGGTCAACTCACCGACCGTCCACAACTTACCGGTCGGGTTGTTCGGGTTCGACAACAGCAACAGCTTCGGTGCATGTTGCTGAATCGCCAGGGCGAGCGCCTCATACGATAAATCGTCCGCCTGAACATGCCGACCGTGTGCGATCGTCGTGAAGATCGGGTAGAGCGCGAAGTCAGGACTCGGTGACAAGACGACGTCTTCTGGTGACAAGAGCGCCTGCGTGACGACGTGAATCATCTCATCACTGCCACAGCCGACGAGCAACTGGTTCGGTTCGACGCCAGCATAGGCCGCGTAGCGGGTGAACAGTTCATCGATCGGTTGGACCGGATACTCATGCAGGTCATGGAACGAGATTGTTGCCAGCTGTTCATGCAATCGCTTCGGCACCGGGAACTGGCTTTCGTTTTGATTCAACCGATGTCCTTCCGGATAAGTGACGGGATAGATCGGGAGGTCGACTTGCCTCATTCCGTCGGCTCCATCGAGAACCATTTTTTAGCGAGTTTATCGATCTCGCCTGAGTCGATCATCTTGTTCAGCTCATCGTTGAACTGATCACGCAAGTCGTCTTCCAATTTGAAAGCGGCCGCCGATCCTTTTTCGCCGTCTTCTTTAAGCGCGAACGTATAAAGACCTGCGTCTTGGTCTAAGTATTTTTGAGCGACCGTGTCTTCGATGACCATCGCGTCGATGCGGCCCGTGTTCAACTCTTGAACGATTTCTGGAATCTTATTCAATGAGACGAGTTCAGCGTCAGGTGCTTGGTCTTGAGCGATAGTCTCTTGAATTGAAGCGGTCTGGACGCCGATCTTCTTGCCGGCTAGCGCTTCGATCTCTTTTAGCGATTCATCTTTTGTCATGATCAAGTTCGTTGCCGATAAATAGATGTCCGAGAACGACGCATTTTCTTTCCGCTCTTCGGTCGGCGTCATGCCAGCCATGACAAAGTCGATCCGTCCGGCGTTCAAGGCTCCGAGCAAACTACCGAAGTCCATGTCCTCAATCTTTAACTCATAGCCGAGACGCTCTGTGACCGTTTCAGCGATCTCGATGTCGAAACCGACGATCTCATCCCCGTTCGCCGTATCAACGAACTCATATGGGAAGTAATCGGCACTCGTTCCCATGACGAGTGTCTTTTTTTCTTCTCCCGTTGTCTCTTGGCTGCACCCCGCTAATAATGCGCTTGCGACTAGTCCCCCTGTAACGATCCACTTTTTCATGTATGAATTCCTCCTTCAAGATATGAGACTAAGTGTAATTGTATAATTATTAATTGTAAAGTATAAAAATACAGAAAAGCTAAAAAAAATCATCCAGTCCGCTTTAAACTGGATGACAAGGATCATCCGTCAATCTGCTGCACGTAGCTGATGACGTCGGTCAAATAGGTCTCGATCGGGCGATTTGCATCGATTGTAAGCGTATGCATAAAGTCTGGTTTTTTACGATTTGCGACAGTTCGATGAAAATCGTCCGGGGAAACGGATTCGATTTGACTAATCTTGCGTTCGCGCTCGGAAAGGCGGCGATTGATTTCATCGACGTCGTCGACGACACACTCGACGTAGCGATAAGTGGCGCCATGGTTTTCGGCGAGTGCCAATCCGCGTTCAAGCATCACATCATACAGGCAAGGGCTGTCCAGAATGACGTTCCGGCCTAGTGACAAATTGAACGCAACAAGCGCCCAATCGATGTCATAGGCGACTTTTCCGGCCAGTGCCGGGTCAAGCTTATGATCCACCATTGATTCGAGCAAGGCTGTCTTCGTCACGTCATGGTCGACGATGACCGCATTGAGCTGAGGCGCGATGGCACGGGCCAGCGTCGATTTGCCTGAGCCCGGAAATCCGGACATTTGTAAAAAGAACATGGTCTCACCTTACTTTTCGTTTGATTTACCACGGCTGAAACCGGCGAATAACCTGCCACCGAACGGCAACATCGCCTCGTCAACGAAGCAGACGAGGTCGTCAATCTCATTCATTTGTTCATGTCTTCTTTTGCGGTGATGTTCCATTTTTTCAACGCTCCGTCTTCTTCGTAAATGACCCGGACTTCCATCTGACTCAGTACGAGCCGTTGCTCCGAGGCAAAAAGGACGAGCGGATAGCCGGTCGACAGCGGCTCGTCCGCCTCATAAATGGGACTGTGGGCCTGCATCGCGTAATAGCCGTCAGACCGGGTGTTAGCCGCACCGGCGTCAACTTGGATGACTGTCTCGAAACCTTGTAGCCGTAGTACGTAACTGTACGTCGTTCGGGCCCCACGTTCGAGCCGCCATTCCTCAATCACGGCCTCATGATCGTTTTGATTCGCTTCGAATAAAACTTCTTGCGCCGTGTATTCTCGTTCATATGGAATCATCTCTTGAATGTTGACGGCCGTCATCGTCGCGAGTTTTTGCGATTCTTCCGATGGCGGTGTGATGAGAATCCCGATAAAGATCAAGATAGGGATGAGCAAATAAATGATGACCCGACTTTGCATATGGCTTCACCTGTCCTTTATCGAGTTTTTTCGCCATAATTTGTCAGAACCCTGCCTGACACTTGAAAAATGTCACGAGCAGCACGTTCAATCGTCAAAAATAGGACGACCGGATGTATGATGAATTCAGGAGGGGATTGGGATGAAGATTGGGGTTATCGGCGGGGGAATTGCCGGGTTGACCACGGCGGCTCTCGCTAGTCGATCGGGACATGACGTGATCGTGTTTGAATCATCGCGTGAATGGGGCGGATGTGCCGGTAAGTTTGACCGCGGGGACTACCGTTTCCCGGCGGGGGCGACGCTCGGGATGGGGTTCGAACGAGGCGGACTCCATCAACGCGTGCTCGACTACTTAGACGAGGCGGTCGCAGTCGAGAAGCTCGACGAAGTAATGCATGTCCATCTGAGTGATCGAACGGTCGTCTACTATCAAGCGCGCCAAGCGTTTCTCGATGAACTGAGTATGAAGTTTCCGGAACTGCAGTCGGATATCCGGTCATTTTTTCAAGAAGTATGGACGGATTTTGATAGAATCCGACCGCTGTTCGAGCGATTGCCGGCTTTACCGCTCCGGACGCTTGACGATGCGCTGACCGCATTTCGCGGATTTCGGCCGAATCAAGTAGCGGCACTCGTAAAACTATATCGTCCGCTACATGAAACGTTGCGACGTCATCGGTTGGGCGGGACACCGTTCGAGCAATTCATCGATGGCATTTTACTCGATAGTTTACAGACGGGGGCACGCGAGGCGAGTCACTTGCTCGCGACCGTCGCGCTATCGATTTATCATGAAGGGGCATTTTACGTCGAAGGTGGATTGTACACACTCGCCCACGCCTTGGAACGATCGATTCGACATAGCGGAGGCACGACGCTGCTCGGTCGTCAAATCATGAAAATCGAGCGCGTCGCCGACGGCTGGTTATTGACCGATCGCCGGGGCCGGCTTGAGATCGTCGACGTCGTCGTTGCCGCGATCCCGCTCGAGGCGACACAGCGCTTGCTGAGCGGTGCTGACGAGCGTCGATTTGCCGGGCAATATCGACGTCAGTTGAAGCAATCGCAATGGGGCACGTTCAGTCTATACGTGACGTTGCCCGAGCGCGTCTGTCTGGACCGGCCCTTATTCCAACAAGTGTATACGGACGACTTGCCGTCCGGCCATGCCTTCATCTCGATGTCGGCCGAGGACGACGTGTTACGGACGTCTCTCCCCGAACGGACCGTGACGGTCTCGACGCATATCGATTTATCAGAGTGGGACGATTGGAAAGACAGGGCCACCTATGAGAAACTAGAAGCAATATGGACCGAGCGTCTCATCTCGGCCGTGAAGCGGGCGTTTCCGGACTGGACGGGCGAATCAGCGGTCCTCCTTCCCGGGGGTCCAGGAGCGTGGGTGAAATATACGAGACGACCGCACGGTGCTGTCGGCGGCTATGCACAAACACCGCGTCAGGCTCTGTTCCATGCCGCGAGCTATCGGACGACGCTACCGAACTTTTTCGTGTGCGGGGATACGGTGTTCCCGGGAGCGGGGACGATCGGGGCAATGACGAGCGGGTTGCACGTCGGACGTGCGCTCGGTGCAAAGCTATAATGAAGGAGACGGTGTCATGCATAAGAAAACATTTAATGAGCTGACGACGAAAGAACTGTATGATCTGTTGGCGCTGCGGACCGAGGTGTTCGTCGTCGAGCAAGATTGTCCGTATCAGGAAGTCGACGGGAAAGATGTCACGGCGCATCATTACTGGATCGAAGAAGACGGTGTGATGGTCGCCGCACTCCGAGTTCTCGTCGAAGAAACGCCGATCGCCATCGGTCGTGTCGTCACGAAAGCGTCACATCGAGGCAAAGGGTACTCGCGCAGGCTAATGGAAGAAGCTGTCATTGACTTCGGGTCCGTCGAGCTCTACTTACAAGCTCAGACATACGTCGAACCGTTCTATGCGAGTTTCGGCTTTTCGCGAACGAGTGAAGAATACTTAGAAGACGGTATCCCGCATGTTGATATGACGCGGGAAAGAACAAAATCTTCCTAAAGCAGTGCGGTACCGTTCGCCAGAAGTTCATGGTAGAATGTTGAGGAATACATGCGCACATGAAAACGTGCGATAACATTATAGCGTGCAAAGGGGTTTACGATGGTGACTGACCAACAAGTAATTGAAAAAGCGAAAGAATTAGCCGACCTTTTGGCAAAGACTCCAGAAGTGGCCCGCTTCAAAGAAGCGGAAACGAAAGTGAACGAAAGTGAACGCGTCCAAACGTTGATCAAACGGATCAAATATTTACAAAAAGAAGCGGTCAACTGCAAACATTACGGCAAGACCGAAGCGCTTGCCAAAGTCGAACTAAAAATCGACAAGGCGATGGACGAACTCGATTCGATTCCGGTCGTCCAGGCGTTCCAAGAGACACAAGTCGAAGTGAACGACCTCCTTCAATACGTGACGGTGACGCTCGCCAACTCGGTGACGGACCGAATCATCGAAGCGACGGAAGGCGACGTACTCGCAGGTAAAACAGGAAGCGGCATGGCAGCGGAGAAATCACGCGGCGGTTGCGGATACTAAAAAACAACAGCTGGCCTTTGGTCAGCTGTTCTACTTTATAGAGGTGAGACGAAATGGAAGCGATACATCAGACACCGATGATGAAGCAATATTTTTCAATCAAGGCGGATTATCCTGACGCCTTTGTATTTTACCGGCTCGGTGACTTTTACGAGCTCTTTTTTGAAGACGCCCAAATCGTGGCGAAAGAACTCGAATTGACGCTCACCGCGAAAAACGGCAAAAACGCCGAGCATCCGATCCCGATGTGTGGAGTCCCGCATCACTCGGCAGCCGTCTACATCGAGCAGTTGATCGAAAAAGGATTCAACGTCGCGATCTGCGAGCAGATGGAAGATCCGAAAGCGACAAAAGGCCTTGTGAAGCGGGAAGTCATCCAAGTCATCACGCCAGGTACTTACATGGCCGCGCTCGGAGACAAAGACAACCGTTATTTGGTCGCAGTCGCCAAAGTTGGTGAAACCTACGGGGTCGCCCGTGGTGACGTGACAACAGGTGAATCTTGGCTGACGACGTTGCCGACGAAAGAAGCGGTCCTCCGTGAAGTCGAAGGATTGGTCCCGAGTGAGATATTAGTCGATGACGATCAGCTCGCGGACATGTTGCAACCGCTCGGGATCCCGCTGTCGATTCAAGTCGAACGCCGGTCGAGCGAACTGTCCGCATCGGCGAAAGACGACGCCCAAGTGAGCGCGTTTGATTTGCTGTACGCCTATTTGACACGGACGCAAAAGCGGGCGCTCGACCACTTGCAGCCGGCGATCGCCTATGAGGTCGAGGCCCACATGCAGCTCGACCCGAATACGGCACGCAATTTAGAACTGTTCCGCTCGGCCCGGTCCGGAGAACGGAAAGGCTCACTCTTATCACTGCTCGACGAGACGACGACCGCCATGGGTGGACGTCTTTTAAAGCGTTGGCTCGAACAACCGCTCTATACAGAGCAAGCGATCCATGAGCGTCAAGACGCGGTCGAGAACTTACTTGACGATTTCATGCTGCGCGACCAACTCCGGGACGAATTGAAACACGTTTATGATATCGAGCGGCTCGTCGCGAAAGTCGGCTACGGGACGGCGAACGCGCGCGATCTCGTACAATTGCGCGACACACTAGCACGCATCCCGGCTTTGAGCGTGATGCTCGAAGCGGTCGCATCAAGCCGGTTGCATCATATCCATGAGGACTTGGACACGTTCGAAGACTTGGCGGCGCTTCTTGAAGCGGCGCTCGTCGAATCTCCACCGATCTCGACGAAAGAAGGCGGAATGATTCGTAAAGGCTATTCTGAAGAGCTCGATCAGTTGCTTGAAGCGAAAGCGAACGGGAAGTCGTGGATCGCCAACCTGGAGCAACAAGAGCGGATCGCGACCGGGATCAAGTCATTAAAGATCGGCTACAACCGTGTCTTCGGGTATTATCTCGAAGTGACGAAAGCGAACGCCCGTTTACTCGAAGAAGGTCGGTACGAGCGGAAACAGACGCTGACGAACGCCGAACGCTACGTCACGCCCGAGCTGAAAGAAAAAGAAGCGCTCATCCTCGGTGCGGAAGAGAAGAGCTGCACGCTCGAGTATGACTTGTTCGTCACACTGCGCGACCGAGTCAAACTCGAGACGAAACGGTTGCAACAGCTCGCACGGTCGCTCAGTGAACTTGACGTCCTGCTCGCTTTGGCGATCGTCGCCGAAAAGCGGGACTACGTGCGTCCGACAGCGTCCGCAAACGTTCAAATCGATCGCGGCCGGCACCCGGTCATCGAGACGGTTCTGCCACGCGGTGACTATGTCGCCAACGACTTGACGCTTGACGACTCGCGTCAGATGCTGTTGATCACCGGACCGAACATGTCCGGTAAATCGACGTACATGCGCCAGTTCGCGTTGATCGCGATCATGCACCAAATCGGATCGTTCGTCCCAGCCGAGGCGGCCGAACTGCCGCTGTTTGACCGCATCTTCACTCGCATTGGGGCAGCGGACGACCTCGTGAGCGGTCAGTCCACGTTTATGGTCGAAATGACCGAGACGCGCCAGGCCGTGACCGAGGCGACGGCGAACAGCCTGATTTTGCTTGATGAGATCGGGCGCGGGACGTCGACGTATGATGGGATGGCGCTCGCGCAAGCGATCGTCGAATATATCGCCTCCTCAATCGGCGCGAAGACGCTGTTCTCGACGCATTATCATGAGCTGACCGTCCTCGAAACGACGATCCCGACGCTCGAGAACGTCCACGTCCGCGCCATCGAACGCGACGGACGCGTCGTCTTCTTGCATGAAGTTCATCCAGGCAAGGCCGACAAGTCTTACGGCATCCACGTCGCGGAACTGGCCGATTTGCCGCAATCGCTCATCGAACGAGCCCGGACGATCTTAACAGAGCTCGAACAAGAGAAAGAGCGGGTCGCTGCCCCGACTGACCCGATAACGAAGAAGTCGAGCGATGAAACCGCTCAGCTCTCTTTGTTCGAGACAAAAGATGAGTTAAAACAACAATTGCTCGAGCTCGATCTTTTAGCGATGAACCCGATCGAGGCGATGCAGGCGCTCTATGCGCTCCAACAGTCTGCGAAGAAAGGGTGAGTCGATGGGAATCATTCAAGAGTTGCCAGAACAGTTAGCCAACCGGATTGCGGCTGGGGAAGTTGTCGAACGACCGGCATCGGTCGTGAAAGAACTCGTCGAAAACGCGATTGATGCCGGCGCGACGAAAGTGGAAGTCGAGCTAGAAGAGGCCGGGATCCGGCTCATCAAAGTGCGGGATAACGGCCAAGGCTTTTATGAGGATGACGCGGCCCGTGCTTTTTTAAGACATGCGACGAGCAAGATACGAGACGAACATGATTTGTTCCGGATCCGGACGCTCGGATTCCGGGGCGAGGCTCTCGCCTCGATCGCATCGGTCAGTCACGTCACGTTAAAGTCGCGCCGGGCTGATGAGGCCGGCTTTGAGATGACGCTACATGGCGGCGTCGTGATCGAGCAAACACCGACTGCTGCGAACGTCGGGACAGAGATCACGGTCAGTCAATTGTTCTATAATACGCCAGCCCGTTTGAAATACTTGAAAACGTCTGCGACCGAGCTCGCGAGCATCACCGACACGTTGAACCGGATCGCCTTGTCACACCCAGAAGTTCGATTGACGGCTTTCCATGAAGACAAGGAGCTGCTCCGAACGAACGGGAACGGGGACATCAAGCAAGTTATGCTCGCGATCTACGGTCGGCAAGTCGCCGCCCAAATCGTGACGGCGTCGAGCAAGACGAATGACTACAGCTTGAGTGCTCACCTCGTGCGGCCCGAAGTGACGCGTTCAAATAAACAGTATGTGACTTTGATCTTGAACGGGCGGAGCATCAAAAATTTCGCGCTCACGCAAAGCGTGCTCGAAGGCTATCATACGCTTCTGCCGATTGGTCGTTACCCGATCGCTGTGCTCGAAGTGAACATGGACCCGATGCTGATTGATGTCAACGTCCATCCGACGAAGCGGGAAGTGCGGCTGTCAAAAGAGAAGGAACTCTGTCAACTGATCCGGGAGACGGTTCAGCTGACACTTCGGGAGCAACGGTTGATCCCGTCGGTCAAACCAAGACAGCCGTCCGTTCCGACAGAGCAATCGAAGCTTGATTTCACCGTCGAACGCTCAGACACAACAGTTGAGCCGAGCGCATGGAACTATCCGATCCCACGCGAGCCGGTCACATCTCCGAGTCGCTGGTCGCCGACACCACTCGTTCAAGAGACACCGGTCGAAACAGTGCTGCCAGAAGAACCGGGGGTTGAAAAGGCGGAACGCCGGCTGCCGGCGCTCGACGTCATCGGCCAACTCCATGCGAGTTACATCGTCTGCGGCGCGGACGATGGCATGTACATCATCGACCAACACGCCGCCCAAGAACGCATCAAATACGAGCTGTTTTATGACCAACTCGGCCAGCCTGAAAAAGAGTATCAGTTGTTGCTGTTGCCGCTCACGCTCGAGTTCACCCAACAAGAGACGCTTGCGATCGAAGAAGTCGTCCCGCTTCTTAAAGAAGCGGGCCTCGATTTAGAGGCGTTCGGAGGCAATACGTTTCTCGTCCGGGAAATCCCGACATGGTACCCGCAGCACGATCTCGAAGGGACGGTCCGTGATTTGATCGAGATGGCGATTCGGGACCGATCAATCGATATCGCTAAATATCGCGAAGAGGCGTCGATCCTGATGGCGTGCAAACGATCGATCAAAGCGAACCATCCGTTAAACCTCGAGATGATGCGACAGTTGATCCGCGACCTTGGCGAGACGACGTCTCCGTATACGTGTCCACACGGACGTCCGATTTTAGTGAAGTGGAGTACGTATGAACTCGAGAAGTTGTTCAAACGTGTCATGTGACAAACGTTGTAATCTTATTTTAACCGACTGTAACGTTTATGGATGCTTAGCTATGGGAACAATATACACATGTCGTCAAACGCATCGAGGTTGAGAGGTGGAGTTCACACTGCCTCACCCTCAAGGTGTAGACATGATTCATAAACCAGTAGGGGGAAATGATTATGACAGACACGCTTAAAGTAACGACACGAGAATTACGACCACGTTCGGTTCGAACAAACTTACGTAAAGAAGGAAAAGTACTTGGTGTCGTTTACGGCTACAAAGTCGAAAGCACACCAGTCGCGTTTGAAGAAATGGCATTGCGCAAGATTCTCCGGGAACACGGTGACAACGCCTTGATCGAACTCAACATCGACGGCAAGAAAGTAAACACACTCGTTCACGGGACGGAAGTTGACCCGTTCACGAACACATACAAGCACGTCGAGTTCATGGCAGTCAAAATGGATGAGGCAACTGAAGTTGAAGCAGACGTCACACTCGTCGGCGACGCGAAAGGTGTCAAAGAAGGCGGCTTCTTGTCGCAAGCACTCTATAAAGTCACTGTTTCGGCAACACCTGCTAACATCCCAGAGCGGATCGAGCTCGACGTTAGCGAGCTAGGGATCGGTGACTCACTCACAGTTGCTGATATTCCGGAGAATAAAGATTACGAAATCTTATCTGAAGGCGATCTTCAAATCGCATCAGTGAACGAGCCGGTAGCAGTCGAAGAAGAGGAAACTGAAGGTGAAGAAGCTTCAGCTCCAGAAAAATCGACTAAAGCATCGACTGATGAGACGACAGAGTCTTCTGAGAAAGAATAATTGGTTTCATGCGGCCCTTTACGAAGGGTCGCTTTTTTTAGTCACAAATCCGACAAATGTAACCGATTACGATGTGAAAAGTATGTCAACAGTTCGAATGGGCAGTTGCAAAAATGTCGCTCCGGGCTTATATTGTTAATGATTTCACATGTTTGTTCTTATTATATGGTTCATTTAAACAGAAAGAAGGGTTTGTGACATGGCATCAATGGAAATCCATGCACTCGAATCATTACGCAAGAAAGCACAGGCTTCCTCAGCGATGATTCACTATCGGCCGATGGAATATTTTTTACGGGCAATGCTCGCGGGGATTTTTATCGGGTTCGCATCAATCTTCACATTAAAAGTCGTCAACGGCATGTATCTTGTAGATTCACCATTTACGACGCTCATCGGGGGATTCTCGTTCGGGATCGCGCTCGTCATGATCATCTACGGAGGCGCTGAACTATTTACCGGGAATACGATGTATTTTACGACTTCAACGATGCGTGGCTATACGACGCTGAGTGATACGATGCTCGTCTGGTTGCTTTGCTTCGTCGGGAACGCGCTCGGCGGCATTCTTTTCGCCTTGTTGCTCGCGCCGACTGGAGTCATTCAAGAGCTCGGCATGAACAACTGGTTATTTGCCGTCGTCGAGAGCAAGATGCATCATACGACAGTCGAAATCTTTTTTAGAGCCATCTTCTGTAACTGGATGGTCTGTCTCGCCATCTTCTTGCCGAAACAGATGAAAAATGAATTTGCCCAAATCTTCTCGATGATTTTCCTAGTAGCCGTCTTCTTCGCTTCAGGGTTTGATCACGTCATCGCCAACTTCGTCTTGTTCGCACTCACACTCGTTGTTCCGCATCCAGAAGCAATCAGCTTTGCTGGAGCCATCCACAACTTGATTCCGGCTACGTTCGGAAACATTATCGGAGGCGCGTTATTCATGGGAGCAATCTATACATGGTTGAACGCTAAAGGATTGCGTGAAGCACAAGAGTCAGAGCAAGAAGAAGTCGAACTGAAAATCGTCAAGCCAGCCAAAGAAGTATGACATACATCACGAAACGCACAGTCGAGCCCACATCAGGGATTCGGCTGTTTTTTTACGTTCGGGATCGGTTGCAACTGTCACAATATCGACGTGCCTCAAATCGATAAAACGTGACATAATCTATATATAGAATTTTTATCGGTTATCAGCCGTTAAATAATCAATATATAGCGAGGTGATGCGGAGTGAACATGCTCCAGCTTTATAACGATGTCTGTGTGCTACCAGATCAAGATTTGATCCAAGAGAACGCCAACGTCGACGGGAAGTCGCCACTCGGCAAACTAGCGCGCATATCTTCAGAAGTGTCAAAACAATTATCGACCACGTACCTATTGTCGGAACGGTCACGTCTAGCGATCCGTGATAACTACTTGTATGTGCATGACGCCGATTACTATGTGACCGGATCGACGACGTGTTGTCAAATCCCGCTCGGAGAGTTACTCGCGAACGGGTTCCACACCGGACACGGGACGATTCGTCCCCCGCAGGACATTCGTTCGGCGCTGGCGCTCGCCTCGATCATTCTTCAAGCGAATCAGAACATGCAGCACGGGGGACAGGCGTTCCCGATGTTTGACGTCGATCTCGCTCCTTACGTCGAGAAGACGTATGAACGTCAACTCGAGCGGTTGAACGGACTACCGATTGAGCTGACGGTGGAGCAACAACAGCAGATTGCTGAAGCAGAAACCGTATCGGCGACGTACCAGGCGTGCGAGGCGTTTATCCATAACGCCAACTCGATGCATTCGCGCGGCGGCGGTCAAGTTCCGTTCGTGTCGATCAACTACGGCACCGACACGAGTCGGTGGGGACGGGTGTTTATCCGCGAGTTATTAAAAGCGACAGAGCGAGGATTAGGCAACGGGGAGACGCCGATTTTCCCGATTCAAATCTTCAAAGTAAAGGAAGGCGTCAATTTCAATGACGGGGACCCGAACGTCGATTTGTTCCGCCACGCATGCCGCGTGACGGGCAAGCGGTTGTTCCCGAACTTCTCGTTCGTCGATGCGCCGTTCAACCTTCAGTACTATGACGGGACACATGCTTCGGAAGTTGCCTATATGGGCTGCCGGACGCGGGTGATGGGAAACCGTCATGGGGCAGAGACGTCGATCGGAAGAGGTAATTTATCGTTCTCGACGTTGAATTTAGTGAAGATGGCACTCGTGTCATCCGATATCGAGTCGTTTTATAAGACGTTGGATGGATTCGTTGACATCGCCATCGAGCAATTGCTCGAGCGCTTCGACTATCAATGCAAGCGACATGCGGACGAATTCCGCTTTCTTTATGCGCAGCACGTCTGGCGGGGGAGTGAGACGCTTTTGCCTGAATCGGAATTACGAGACGTGTTAAAACAAGGGACGTTGTCGCTCGGCTTCATCGGTCTCGCCGAAGCGCTACGCGTCCTCGTTGGCGGGACGCACGTTGAATCAAGAGAAGCAGAACGTCTCGGGCTTGATATCGTGACCCATCTCGCGGAACGGATGAGGCAGGCGGGAGACGATCATGATTTAAACTTTTCGCTACTGGCGACGCCGGCCGAAGGATTGTCCGGGAAGTTCGTGTTAAACGATCAACACGAATTCGGGATGATCGCCGGTGTGACCGATCGCGCGTTTTATACGAATTCGTTCCACGTCCCAGTTTATCAACACGTCTCAATCCGGGACAAGGTTCGAATCGAGGCACCATACCACGCCTTATGTGACGCCGGACATATTACGTACGTCGAGGTCGACGGTTCGCTCGCCCATAACCCGGAAGCGGTTGAATCGATCGTGCGGCTCATGCGGGCGCATGACGTCGGCTATGGCTCGATCAATCATCCGGTCGATCGTTGCGGGAGTTGCGGTCTAGAAGGAATCATCGACGAGTCGTGCCCGACGTGCGGGGAACGAGATCAAATCGAGCGGATCCGTCGTATCACCGGTTATTTGGTCGGGACGATGGATCGATGGAACTCGGCGAAACGAGAAGAAGAACGAGCGAGGGTGAAACATCATGCGCGTCCTATCCGTACTTGAAGAATCGGTCGTCGATGGTCCGGGCATTCGAACCGTGATTTTTACAGCAGGCTGTCCGCATCGTTGCCCGGGCTGTCACAACCCTGAATCGTGGAATCCGCGAGGCGGTCATGACATCTCGGTCGAAGAGTTGTTGGACCGTGTCGAGACGGCCGCATGGGAAGGCGTGACCATATCGGGCGGTGAGCCGTTCCTGCAACCGGCTGAGCTGTCGGAGGTCGTGCGCGGTTGCAAGACACTCGGGAAGAACGTCTGGATCTATACTGGCTACACGTTCGAAGCGCTACAACAGCTAGAAAATGAGGACATCGACATCGTCCTTGACCACGCCGACGTGCTCGTCGACGGGCGTTTCGAGCAGCCGCTCATGGACCGCTCGCTCCGTTTCCGGGGGTCGAGCAACCAGCGGATCATTTTTCTGAACAAAGCGTGATCGGGGCGACAACGCCCCGATTTTTTGTATACTAACAAAAAAGGGGGAAATCATTATGAAATGGTGTAGCTATGAAATCGAAGGGGAGACAAGAGTCGGGGTGGTCGAAGCGGACCAAGTATATGATGTCAGTGATCAACTACATACGAACTCATTGTTAGAAGTAATTGCTCGCGAATTTAAACCGGATATCGATCTAGACGTCGCAAGCGTACGAGCGCTCGAAGACGTCAAACTTCAAGCGCCATACCGGCCGCTGAAAAATGTCATCTGCATCGGGAAAAACTACGAGGAGCACGTGAAAGAGATGGATACGGCGGGAGCCGGTAAGCTCGTCATCTTCACGAAAGCACCGACCTCGGTCGTCGGTCCTGATGCCATCGTCGAGCGTCATGCAGCGCTTACCGACCAACTTGACTATGAGGGCGAGCTCGCCGTCATCATCGGAAAGTCAGGACGCGACATTCAAGACGTCGAGGACCACATTTTTGGGTATACCATCATTAACGATATTACGGCACGAGACGTGCAAAAGCAGCACGTCCAGTTTTTCCGCGGCAAGTCGTTCGACACGTTCTGTCCGTTCGGACCATTTATCGTCACGCCGGAAGAACTCGAATTTCCACTGTCAATCCGCACAGACGTGAACGGGGAAAACCGTCAGCTCGGATCGACAGATGACATGATCCGACCGATCGATGAACTGATTCGGACGCTCTCAGCAGGGATGACGCTCGAAGCGGGTGACATCATCGCGACCGGGACGCCAGCCGGGGTCGGACATGGGATGAAGCCACCGGTCTACCTCCAGTCCGGAGACCGGGTCGAAGTGACGATTTCCGGGCTCGGCACGTTACGGAACGACATCGTCTGACGAAATTGACGCAAATTGTGAAGAATCTTGTAATCGTTCCGTCAATTCCATGAAACGGTGCCGGCTTCTATTATACTCAGGGTAGAAGTTAGAGGAAACATCATTGAGGAGATGACATGTTATGGAACGAAATGATCGGCCAAATGAACAAAATCGACATGAAGATTGGTTAGATACAGAGCTAGGTTCGTCAAAGCGGGCGCCTGAGCCTCCGCAAGCAGAACAAGTCGCTCGGCCCTCTTTCATGAGCCGGATGTTCCCAGGGTTCATCGGCGGCGTCGCCGGGGCGTTGTTGACCGGTGCGATTGCGTTACCGTTTATCGATCAAGCACCTGACGTCACGTCGAATACGAATGTGACGTCAGACGGGACACCTGTCCAAACCTCATCGAACATCAAAGACACATCGGTCACCAATGCGGTCGCGGTGGCACAACCGGCAGTCGTGACCGTGAACAACTTCGCGGCGAGCGGATTCTCGAACGAAGCGGTCGAAGCGGGTGTCGGATCAGGGGTCATCTATAAAAAAGAAAATGGCTCGGCTTACATCGTCACGAACCATCACGTCGTCAATGGCGCCGACCGTCTGACCGTCACGTTCAACGACGGTTCAACTGCTGATGCGAAGCTCATGGGAAGCGATGCGACGTACGATTTGGCCGTGCTCGAAGTCGACGCGGACAACGTATCGTCTGTGATTAAGATCGGGAAATCGAGCGAATTGAAACCGGGGCAGACGGTCATCGCCATCGGTAACCCGCTCGGACAGTTTGAGAACTCGGTCACACGCGGGATCGTCTCTTCGACGTCGCGTCTCGTACCGGTCGATACGGACGAGAACGGACAAGCGGACTTTAATGCCGAAGTCATCCAAACGGATGCGGCCATCAACCCCGGTAACTCTGGTGGGGCGTTGATCAATGAATCCGGTCAGTTGATCGGGATCAACTCGATGAAAATCGCGACCGATTCTGTCGAAGGGGTCGGCTTCTCGATTCCGGTCGACATCGCGTTGCCGCTCATCAATCAAATTGAGCAGACCGGCGAAGTGAACCATCCGTCGCTCGGTGTCTCATTGCGTGACGTTAATGAGTTCCCGCCTGGTTATTTGACTGAACAGATCAAGCTACCGGAGTCGGTGACGGCCGGGACGATTATCGTCGACGTGCAGGCGAACAGTTCGGCGGCGGCAGCGGGCCTTGAGGCTCGTGACGTCATCGTCAAAATCAACGATCAACCCGTGTCCTCGTTCATCGATTTGCGGAGCGAATTGATTCGTGACACGGACGGCGTCGTCACGATCGAGTACGTCCGGGACGGCAAGACCGAAACGGTCGATGTCGAGATTCAAAATGCGAACGGAGACGCGTTGTAAAGATGGGCACGATGCCCATCTTTTTTGTTATGCTTAGAAAAAGGAGGGGATAACGTGATTCGTAAGTTATACGGTGTGTTATTTTTAGGGGCCGGCATCATGCATTTCGTTCAAGAGCGCGCCTTCATGTCGATTATTCCGAAATCATGGCCGTTCAAGCGCTTCATGGTACAGGCTAGCGGTGTGATTGAAGTCGTCTATGGCGTGTTGTTGCTCTTGAACAAAGGGACCGGTTTCGTCAAGAAGACGTTGCCAGCTTTTTTGATTGCCGTGTTCCCGGCAAACATCAATATGGCACTCAAACCATCCCGGATCGGGGGCAAGACGTTACCAAAATGGGTGACATGGGGTCGACTGCCGCTGCAATGGGTGTTGATCAAAGGCGTCAAGAAACTGTGACTACATAACGGGGGAATCAATCATGACTACGAACGTACTGAACTGGTTCGAGCATTTTCATGCTCATCCGGAAGTGAGTTGGAAAGAAGAAAAGACGACGAAGACGATTGCGGACATCTTGGCGTCATGGAACGTGCGTCACGAGACGTTTGACGACGTGACGGGTGTTATCGCTGAAATCGGCACCGGTGCCGACGTTATCGCCGTCCGAGCCGATATCGATGCCTTATGGCAACAAGTCGACGGAGAGTTCCGGGCCAACCATTCGTGCGGCCACGACGCCAACATAAGCATGGTGCTCGGCGCGCTCGAGCTGTTAAAGGACGAGGCGCTCTCGAAACGGATCCGCTTTATCTTCCAACCGGCGGAAGAACAAGGTAACGGCTCGCTCGCGATGATCAATAAAGGGGCACTTGACGATGTCAGCCACTTGTACGGCATTCATTTGCGCCCGCTCGAAGAGCTGAAGCGCGGCCAATACGCCGCTGCGATTCAACACGGCGCCGCTTTGTTCTTGAAAGGACGGATCATCGGGGACGATGCCCACGGTGCGAGGCCACACCAAGGTCAGAATGCGCTCGACGTCGTCTTCACGATTCAACAGATGTTGAAAAGCATCTATCTGTCGCCGTTTGAGCCGCATTCGATCAAGCTGACCGGTGTCCAGGCAGGAAGTGACAACATGAATATCATTCCGGGCAACGCCACGTTCTCGATTGACGTGCGGGCCCAGCAAAATAAAGAACTGCTCGAGCTTCGTGACCGTCTCGAGACGATGTTGCATCAAATTAGCGTGCTGCATGGCGTCGAGATCGAGTTGGAATGGCAAGACTTCACGCCGGGTGCCGAGATCGGGAAACACTCGAGCCGGATTACAGCAGAAGCGATCATCGCACTCCATGGCGAGGACGCGCTCGTCAATCGCATCGTGACGTCGGGAAGTGACGATTTTCATTTTTACACGGTCGAGAAACCGGGACTCGATGCCACGATGATCGGGATCGGGGCAAATTTGACGCCGGGACTGCATCACCCGCAGATGACGTTCGACCGCGACGTCTTGCCTGAAGGGGCGGCTTTGCTCGCCGAGACGCTACGCCGAGCGGTTGCAATACTATAAAGTGAAACGAAATGGACGGGGCGTGAGCTTGCCGTCCATTTTTTTGTTGCCAACTCCTCATGTAAGCGTTATCATAATTTCATTAGCGACAATATAACGACAATTCTGAATTTTCGCTAACGGGGAGGAATTTACATGGAACTGCAGGGGAACAGGCAAGACATGAAGCTTGGTTGGGCGTTGTTGCCGCTACTTGTCATGATTGGGGTCATGCTCGTCGCCATCGTCAAACTCGAGCAAGGGCCACACATCCCGCTCATCGTCGGGACGGCGACCGCTTCGCTTGTTGCGTGGCGTCACGGCTACAAATGGAAAGACATCGAGGAGATGATGTACAAGGGGATACGGCTCGCCTTGCCGGCGGTCGTCATCATCATCTTGGTCGGTTTGACGATTGGCGCCTGGATCGGGGGAGGCGTTGTCGCCACAATGATATATTTTGGGTTGAAGATCATCTCGCCGGCCTACTTCCTCGTGACGATCTGTCTCATCTGTGCGGTCGTTGCTTTATCGATCGGCAGTTCGTGGTCGACGATGGGGACGATCGGTGTCGCCGGGATGGGCATTGGGCTCAGCATGGGGATTCCGGCGCCGATGGTCGCAGGTGCCGTCATCTCGGGCGCCTACTTCGGCGATAAGATGTCGCCGCTGTCGGATACGACGAACCTTGCGGCCGGTTTGACGCATACGAACTTGTTCGTCCACATCCGTCATATGCTTTATACGACGATTCCAGGACTCATCATCGCGCTCGGCGTCTATTGGTGGCTCGGGACGCGTTTCAATGATACGGCGACGAATCCTTCAGATATCGTGCAGACGCTCGGCATTTTGGAGGACAGTTTCGTCATTTCGCCTTGGTTGCTACTGATTCCGCTCGCGGTCATCGTGCTCGTCACGAAAAAAGTACCGGCCATCCCGGCACTCGTCGTCGGGATCGCGCTCGGCTTCCTGGCCCAAGTCGTCATTCAAGGCGGATCGCTCTCGGATAGCGTCGGTGCGCTTCAAAGCGGCTATGTGATCGACACCGGCAATGAGCTCGTCGATAATTTATTCAGTCGAGGTGGGCTCGACGCGATGATGTATACCGTCTCGATGACGATCGTCGCGATGACGTTCGGGGGGATTTTGGAGTATTCGGGGATGCTGCAATCAATCATGAACCAGATCGTCAAACTAGCGAAGACGGCCGGCTCGATGATCGCATCGACGATTCTCGCCGGGATTGCGACGAACGCGACGTGTTCCGAGCAATACATATCGATCGTCGTGCCGGCACGCATGTTTGCCGGGGCCTATGAGAAGATGGGGCTCCACTCGAAGAACTTGTCCCGGGCGCTCGAGGACGGCGGCACGCTGACGTCAGTGTTCATCCCGTGGAACACGTGCGGGGTGTTCATTCTCGGGACGCTCGGTGTCGGGGCGTTCGAGTACGCGCCTTACGCCGTGCTCAACTTCGTCGTCCCGGTCATCTCGATCATCTATGCGTTCACAGGGTTCACGATCGAACGGATCACGGTGTTGCAAGCAGAAACACAAGTCGAAGATCAAGCGGCATTATAAAAATTTCCCGGCCCTCTAGGCCGGGAAATTGAATTTATAGACGGCACGGGGGCGGCCTTGGGCGTAACTCATTTCTTCACCAATGACGCTGACAAGGTATGCGTCGTGTAGTTTTTTGATGAGTCGCTCGGTCGTCCGTCGCGAGACGTTCAAGTAGTCGGTCAGCTCTTTGGCGGTGAACTCGAGTTTGCGTTTCGAGAATCGGATGATCTTGCCGGCGTTGGCCGGGCTGATGCCGACTTGTTTGACGATATCGAACGCAACTTCTTCGGTCACACGGTAAGAAGTCACGTCGTCGCGTTTCGGGAAAGACAATCGCTTCGAGTCGTCAACGATGCGGACTCGTTCGTCGGTGGCTGCAGACAAGGCGATTTGTGCATGTTCGTAAGCTTGTTGGTATTGGGTGCCGTAGCCGATCCCGATTGAAGAGTCAAAAGACGGGGGGGCGAGCGTGTTTTCTTCGAGGGCGCTGATCGTCTCGCCTTTCGTCGTCAACAGAGCGGTCCAGGGACCGTCCGTCGTTTCGAGATGTCCGCCGATATAGTGAACCGTTGCCAAATGGTCGCGGAGCGCCTCAGAATCGGTATCATATAAAATGATTGAAAATTGAGCGTTGTCCGCCAATAGTTGCCGAACACGTTGAATCAGTTGCTCGAGATGGTACCGGATCGTACTCGGCGGCTCGATCATGAGCTGACTCTCATAGCCTTGCTCCTGCAATTGGCGGTGGACACGCTCGATGCTCGTCAAGGCCAAGTTCGTTTGAGCGGGTTGTAAGTCCGCATGAAACGCGAATACGTCTTGAAAGTCGACGTCAGGATGAATCTTCATTAAACGAGGTGGTGTCGTCACTGCGGGGAGGGACGATAAAATCGCCGCCAACCGTTTCGGCTCGATCACATCGATCGACACGTGTTCGAGGGAGACGGCACGAGTGAGCGCCGCCGACAGGAGCGTCGTCAACAGCACGGTCTCGTCTTGGACGACGTGGTGCGCCATATTCGTACTGAGATAAGGCAGCGCGTACGAATAAGGGAACGATCCCGAGAAGAAGACGCCGTCGAACGAACCGAGCTGTTTGGCGATCGTGGCCGCCTCGTGCGGATGTTGATACGTATAGTAGGCGAAGCGAACATCTTCATAATCGGGGGCCAGCGCTGTGATGGTAGCGACGAAGTCGGCTGAACCGACGATTGCTAAATGAAGCGACATGCGAAAACTCCTCCTTGCAATTTAGCGACTATTTAACGACAATATATACAATGAACTTTTAAATGTAAAGGAGCACTTATCATGAAACTAGAAAAAATAGAACTGTTTGCGATTGAACTACCGCTCAAAGTCCCGTTCATCGTCAGCTACCATCGCTATGACGTCATGCCGTCGGTAATCGTCAAGATGACGACCGAATGCGGTCTCGTCGGGTACGGTGAGGCGGTTGCCGACGAACACGTGACGGGCGAGTCGCTTGAGAGTACGATCAGTGTCATTCGCCACTTGCTCGGTCCACTGTTGATCGGACGGAACCCGATGCATCTAGAACGGATTCACGACGAGATGGACCGGGCCATCCGTGACGTTCCAGCGGCCAAGGCAGCGCTCGACATTGCTTGCCATGACTTGATCGGGAAGAAGCTCGGACAACCCATCTACGAGTTGCTCGGCGGACGCTATCACGACGCCTTCCCGGTCACACACGTCTTAAGTATCGGTGAGCCTGAAGCGATGGCGGCGGAAGCGTCGGAACAGGTCGCAGAAGGTTACACGGCCGTCAAAATGAAAGTCGGCGTCGATGTCGCCTCGGACGTCCGTCGTGTCGCGGCAGTAAGGCAAGCGGTCGGTCCTGACGTCCCAATCCGTGTTGATGTCAACCAAGGCTGGGTAAACGCGGCGAAGACGCTGCAGGCGATGCGTAAGCTCGAACCGTTTGATATCGATTGGGTCGAGCAACCGGTCAAAGCCGACGATTTTGAAGGAATGCTCGAAGTTAAAGGCAAAATATCGGTCCCGCTTATGATTGACGAAGGGGTACGGGGTGTCGCCGACATGCGCCGCTTGACGATGATGCAAGCGGCGCATAAAGTGAACGTGAAATTGATGAAGTGCGGCGGCATCTATCCGGCGAAAAAACTCGTCCATATGGCCGAGATGTCCGGTATCGAGTGTCAAATCGGCTCGATGGTCGAATCGTCGATCGCTTCGAGCGCGGGCTTTCACGTCGCGTTCTCGAGTAAAATCGTTCAATCGGTCGAACTGACCGGCCCGCTCCGGTTCGCTACGGACGTCGGCAATTTGACGTACGATTTACCGTTCATCCGCTTGAACGACCGTCCGGGTCTCGGTGTCGACGTCGATGAGGACGTGCTCCGTCGCCTGACGACCGATTACTATGAAGTCGGAGGCGCCGATCATGTGGCACGGTGAATGCAATGGACTTGAACTCGACGTTCGGCATTTGACCGATATGGACTTGACGGCCATCGAAGCGGTGCAACAAACCGTGATTGCTGATCTTGCCGAAGGTAGCCATTACCAAGCGCTCACGACAGACGAATTCATGAAGCTGTTGTCGGATCAGACGATCATCGGCGCGTTCCACAAAGATGCGTTGATTGCGTTTCGGGCGTTGCTCATCCCGCCGCTCGATGACGAACATTTAGGTCGTGACATCGGGCGGCGTGAGGATGAACTCGATCGCATCATCTACCAAGAGGTGACGAACGTCGATCCGTCTTATCGGGGCTACCGTTTGCAGCAACATTTAGGGAAGCTGTTGATGGAAGAATTGAGCCAAGACGAGCGGTTTGACCTCGTCTGTGCGACCGTCGCCCCGTTCAACATCCCGAGCTTGAAGGACAAGTTTGTCCTGGGCCTAAGAATCGGCGCACTCAAACAAAAGTATGGCGGTAAACTTCGTTATATCTTTATGAAAGAACTGCATACGGGTTGGCGACCGTTAGGTGAGACGGCGTGGCTTGAGATGAGTGATACGGACGGCCAAGTCGAATTATTGAAGACGGGTTGGTACGGCACGGCGATGAAACGAGTCGACGAGACGTGGCTTATCCAATATGAACGGTAAAAATGGCCTGATCCATGTGATCAGGCCAAACGTGTTTAGTCGAGGATAAATAAAATGTCATCGGCAAGTTTTTCATACGTCCGATCGCTCGGGTGGAACTGATCGCTTGCGAGGTCTCGGGTGACGTCGCTCACGTACGCGAACGGATCGATCACGTCGATGCGGTAAGTATTCCCAAGGTTAGCCGCCGCAGCGTTCCAGTCGAGAATCAGCTGGTTGAACGCCTGTCCGTTCGTGTTCTCGGGGAACGGGTTGTAAAGCGCGATATAGACGATTTGAGCCGTGTCGTTCAGACCACGGATTTCTGCAAAGATATCATTTAAGTTTGCTTTAGCGTCCGTGACGACTTGTTCGATATCGACAGATTCGAAGTTATCGACGTTTTCGCCCCGGTTGAACAGGTCGTTGCCGCCGATCGTGAGCGTGATGTAGCGGGCGTTTTTGATTGTCCGCTGAACTTCCGGCTGAGCGAGCTGAGCGAGCAGGTCCTCGGTGCGTGCCCCCGATATGGCCAAGTTTTGTGTGCGGATATCTTGGTCTTCGAGAGCTGCGCTGACCGGTTGAACGTAACCGGCGCCTGACGTCGAACCGACGCCGCGTGTGATTGAATCACCGAGAGCGACGAAAATTTCGCCGTCTGGTTCAGGTCTCGTATCTTCGCTGACCGAGAGCGTACGCTCCGGCGGGTTGACGATGTCTTGATACCCAATCCAAAGACCAAACAAAGCCGTTGCCGTCAACAAGACAGAGCCGATTAAAAAGGCATACCATTTCCCATTTTTCATCTGATGACCTCACTTTCTATGTAACCATCATATCAAATATATTTGAACCTGCCCTATGTGAATGTTCGAATAGGACAGAAGCGGACGAGTCCGCTAGAATAGAGTTGAGGTGAGACGATGCAACCAACATTGAAAATAGACCATTTGACAAAAGTAATCGGGAAAAAAACCATCATCGACGATATCTCGTTCGATGTGTTTCCTGGGGAAGTGTTCGGCTTTTTAGGACCGAACGGTGCTGGTAAGACGACGACGATCCGGATGATCGTCGGCTTGATCAAACCGACGAAAGGGTCCGTCTCGATTTGCGGTTTTGGCGTCGAGCGCCAGTTCGTCCAAGCGATGAACCAGATCGGGGCGATTGTCGAGAATCCCGAGCTGTATAAGTTTTTGAGTGGCCGCGAGAACTTGAACGTGTTCGCGCGCATGTTACCGGGTATCACGGAGGCCCGGATTCAAGAAGTGATCGACCTCGTCGATTTGACGGCCCGGATCGATGACAAAGTGAAGACGTACTCGCTCGGGATGCGCCAACGGCTTGGAATCGCGCAAGCGATGCTCAACAACCCGCGTGTCTTGATTTTAGATGAACCGACGAACGGGCTCGATCCGATGGGTATCCGTGATTTGCGACTGTTTATCCGTCGCCTCGTCGAAGAAACCGGACTCAGTGTGCTCGTTTCAAGCCACATCTTGGCGGAAATTGAGTTGCTCGCTGACCGTGTCGCCATCATGTCGCGCGGCAAGATTGTGAAAGTCGGTACCGTTCAAGAGCTGATCAATGAATTGGCGTCGACGGTCGACGTTCACGTGGCGGACAGTTTTGAGGTGTTGCCGATTGTTCGTGGTTTTGAATCGATCGAGCAGGCGGACGTCGTCGACGAACGGACGATCCGTGTCTCGATGAACTTAGAAGACACGGCCCGATTAAATCGTTATTTGCTTGATCGAGATGTGGAAGTCTTTGGTCTCGAACGACGTGTTCAGACGCTCGAAGAACTGTTTATCACATTGACCGGGGGTGACCATATTGTCTAATCCATCTTTACTCGGCCTGATTCGTAACGAAGTGTTGAAGATCCATAATAAGCGACGACTATTGGTCGTCTCGGTCATCCTCGTCGTACTCGTCTCGATGTTCACGTACGCCAACTATCGTCAAATCGAGAAGCAGCGTGAAGAGCAAGGGACGATCGACTGGCGTGTCGACTTGCAGCAAGAGATCGTCGATACGCAAAACCGGCTCGCCTCGGCGAACGTCCAAGACGAGTTCCGGCAAATCCTCGAGTTCCAAGTGCAACAAAACCAATACTACTTAGATAACGACATCAACCCGAGTTATCCTGGGGCGCCGACGTTCATGCGTGTCTTCTTCTCCCAAGGGACAACGCTCGTCCTGCCGCTGTTCATCATCGTTCTGATGGCAGACATCGTCAGCGGCGAGCATAATGACGGGACGATCAAGACGCTGTTGTCACGTCCGGTCCGGCGCTTTAAGATTTTGCTGGCGAAATGGATGACGACGCTGTTGTACACATCGATCCTCATCTTCATCACGGCGTTCGTCAGTTACGCCATTTCCGGGATCGTGCTCGGATGGGACGGTTGGACCGCACCGATCTTGACCGGATTCCAGGCCTCAGCGACCGGGACGTTCTCGACCGACTTCGTCCATACGCTGCCGATGTGGCAATACTTGCTCATGTCGGTCGGTCTATCGTGGTTCGTCGTGGCGGCCGTCGGTACGATCGCACTCATGATTTCGGTCCTCGTCAAAAATACGGCGACCGGGATCGGGATCATGATGGCCATCCTCATTTCGGGACCGCTCCTCACGTCGCTCGGTTCGAACTGGGACAGCTCGAAATACTTGGTGAACGTCAACTTCGGTCTTCATACCTATCTCGAGGGGCAAGCCCCGCCGATCGATGGTATGACACTGCCGTTCTCGCTCATCGTCATTTTCGTTTGGACGCTCGCGGCGTTGGCGTACGCGTTCTATCACTTCACCCAAAAAGATGTCTATTAAATGAGAAAGTGTCACCATCCCGGTGACGCTTTTTTTATACGGTTGAAAGCACTAAACAGGAAGACTGAATAGGTTAAATGTCTCAATAGTTAGAATTGTCAAAATAATCAATAAGTTGGATTCCTTAACTGTGGGAAACTATGTAAAGTAAGAGACACCACATAAGGAGGGAAACACATATGAAAAAAGTTTTATCGACATCATTGATCGCAGGCGTCTTACTCGTTCCACAATTCGCCGGGGCGGCAGAACTGAAGACAGGCACGTTGACAAAACCATCGACTGAGGCGCCGGCGACGATCGTCAAAGAGTTCGCCAAAGCGAAAGGAGAATTCAAGACGATCGAATCGAAGCGCGACAAAGTCGGACAAGTCGTCAAACTCCAACAGACGGTGGACGGTGTTCCCGTATTCGGCGGTATCGTCGTCGGAGTGGTCGACGAGGCCGGGCAATTGAAGACGGTCGTCGATGACACGAAACAACTGAAAGGACTACATAAATCGATCAAACTGAACGAACGAAAAGCAGTCGCCCGCTATAAAGAACTTGTCGGTCATACAGGCGCCTACGAGCTCGAGCCGGCAGCGGAACTCGTCATCTACCCGAACAAAGGTGAAGCGGCTTATGCCTATGAGGTGACCGGGACGATCCTCGATGCTGAGGAACCATCACGTTGGACGTACTTCATCGATGCGGCGAGCGGCGAGGTGTTGAACAAATACAACCAGTTGGCTCACGCCAAACCGGCGAACGGCGTCACAGGAACGGCGTTTACCGGAACGGGGATCGACGTGCTCGGACAGAGCCAAACGTTCAAGACGACGAAGAGCGGTTCATATTACTATTTACAAGACTCGACGCGCGGTAAAGGCATCTACACGTACGATGCCGGCAACCGGACACGTCTTCCCGGATCACTTTGGGCCGACGTCGATAACGTCTTGAACACGACGTATGACCGGGCCGCGGTCAGTGCGCACGTGAATGCGACTAAAACGTACGATTTCTTCAAAAACACTTACGGCCGCAATAGCTACGACAACAACGGGGCGGCTCTCAACTCGACGGTCCATTACAGCCGCAGTTACAACAACGCGTTCTGGGACGGCAGCAAGATGGTTTACGGGGACGGGGATGGACAGACGTTCACGTACCTCTCGGGTGCGCTCGATGTCGTCGCCCACGAGTTGTCACACGCCGTCACCGAGTACACGGCCGGTTTGATCTACCAGAACGAATCGGGTGCGATCAACGAAGCGGTGTCTGATATCTTTGGTACGGTCGCCGAATACAGTGTCGGATCGAACTTTGACTGGTTGGTCGGGGAGGATATCTACACGCCAGGCGTTGCAGGGGACGCTCTACGTTCGATGTCGAACCCGGCCGCTTACGGTGACCCGGATCACTATTCGGTGCGTTATACAGGAACGCAAGACAATGGCGGTGTCCATATCAACTCAGGAATCGTCAATAAAGCGGCCTACTTGTTAGGTAATGGCGGATCGCATTACGGTGTCTCGGTCCAAGGTGTCGGCGTCATGGAGATGGGGGACATCTACTACCGCGCCCTCACGGTCTACTTGACACCGACTTCGAACTTCTCGAGTCTTCGCCAAGCGGTCGTCCAATCGGCTAAAGACCTTTACGGTTCGACGAGCACACAAGCCGTTGCTGCCGCGAAATCGTTTGACGCGGTCGGCATCTATTAATCGGAATCAATTAAGTAGACAGACATCTCTTCCCGCGCGGAAGAGATGTTTTTAGTTTAGTAGGTGATAGACTCGCTAAAGAGGGTAAATAGGGTTGTAGTTTAAACTGAACTGATTCAGAGGAGGATTTATGAATATTCACCAATTTCGTATCGACCATAAAAATGGAATTCGCTTGAGCGACTTCCAAACGAGCATGCAAGACCGGCCGTCTGATGAGACGTTGACTGAGGAATTGATTCCAAAAAGTGTCGACAGGTTAAAAGAGTTACATTGGAAGCTATATGCCGAGGCTAAAAAGGGTGTCGTCGTCGTCTTGCAGGCGCTAGATGCCGGAGGGAAAGATGAAGCGATCAGCTATATCTTCTCAAACCTGAATGCCCAAGGGTTGAAGACGAACGCCTTCCAAAAGCCGTCGGACACCGAAAAGAAACATGACTACTTATGGCGGATGCACGATTTGATGCCGGAGCGGGGTCAAGTCGGTATTTTGAACCGATCGTATTACGAAGAAGTCATCGCACCCCGCGTCCACGATCTACTAGGCGACGAGGTGATCCCAGATGAAGCGAACGTATGGGCTGTGCGCTACCGTCAGATTAACGATTATGAGCAGTATCTTAAGGAGAACGGCTTTGAGGTCATCAAATTTTTCTTTAACGTCTCAAAAGAAGTGCAACGCGATCGTCTGCTCGAACGCTTGAAAGACCCGAAGAAGAATTGGGAGTTTTCATTCAGTGATGTCGAGGAGCGGAGACATTGGGACGATTACCAGGCCATCTTCGAAGACATGTTGTCGAATACGTCGACAAGTCAGGCACCATGGTATATTCTTCCGGCCGACGATGACTGGTACGCGCGTTACATTGTCTCGACCGTTATGATCGACGTGCTCGAGAACATCAATCCGCAGTTCCCGACGTTCACGGAAGAGGAGCAGGAAAAGATTGACGAGGCGATTAAAGAGTTAGAAAGTGAATGATTGAGCGTCGTGTACTGAAACGATTGATTTCCCTATTGCGTTGAAAGCGAATCCAATGTACAGTGGACGTATCGAATCAGACGTCAGACATCTATACAAAGGAGCAATCATTGTGGGGAATATTAGTTTGTTGTTCGGCGGCGTGGCACTGTTCATTAACAGCCTCGTCCTGTTTGGGAAAGTCGATATGAAAAGTGCCGGGGTGTTCAGCCTGTTCACCGGCATGTTCCAGGCGTTCATCGCGACATGGCTCGTCATCGGGGCGAGCCCGTCAGAACTGTTTGGATACGCAGGTATTTACTTGTTCGCATTCACGTATTTGTACGTCGGTGTGACGTTCATCTTTAACTTGGACGGACGCGGTGTCGGCTGGTTCTCACTGTTCGTCGCGATTTCGGCACTATTTTACGCCGTCGTCGGGTTCGCGAACGGTGACAGCATGGGCGCGGTGACGTGGTTGTTCTGGTCGTTCCTTTGGGGATTGTTCTTCTATGGGATGGCGCTGGAACGAGCGATCGACGGCGTGACAGCACGCGTCGCCTTCGTCCTCGCTTGGTTGACGTTGATCGTACCCGCATTGCTCGGCTTGGCCAATTTGATGACGCCGCTCTATGACGTCATTTGGTGGGCGGCGAGCGGTACGGCTGTTCTCTACTTTGCCTTCGCGATGTCGCGGTTCAAACGCCAAGTCGAGACGGCAAACTAAAAACGCTCATCCTGAGCGTTTTTAGTTTGCATGTTAAATTGTGTCTAATGTGTGAAAAGTGGGAAAGGAGTAGGTAAAGGAGGCGGTCACAGATGAGTGATGGCTTGATTTTACTGCTCGGTTTATTAATCTGCGGTTGGATGCTGTTTGCGGTCGTGTTTGATGATACAATTAAAAGAAGAATTTGACGGGCCGTTTCCTTTTTAGGAACGGTCTTTCGTTTGAGGAGTGACAGAAATGAAAAAGACACCAGTCATCGTGATTGTCGGGCCGACGGCAGTCGGGAAGACGAAGACGGGCATCGAGCTCGCCAAGGCGTTCGACGGAGAAATCGTATCAGGCGACTCGGTCCAAGTGTACCGCGGAATGGATATCGGTTCCGCCAAAGTGACGGTCGAAGAGGCGGAAGGTGTACCGCATCATTTGATCGACATTTGTGACCCGGATGAAGCGATGAGCGTCGCCAAATTTCAACGTCTCGCCCGCGCGGCGATCGACGATATCTACTCGCGCGGGAAGGTGCCGATTGTAGTCGGTGGGACGGGCCTGTATATTCGGGCGATTTTATACGATTACGAGTTCACGGAGCGACCGGTCGATACGGAACTGCGTGCAGCGCTTGAAGCCGAAGCGGAAGCACACGGCGCCGAGGCGTTACATGATCGCTTGCGTGGCCTCGACCCGAGGCGCGCCGACATCATTCATCCAAATAATGTCCGCCGTGTCATCCGTGCCCTCGAAGTCGCGCTCTCAGGTGACGAGCAGGCAATGGATAGTGCCCCATCTGAGCATTACGATTATAAGTTGTTTGTCCTGCACGCCGATCGCGACGTCTTATATGAGCGGATCAATCATCGCGTCGATTTGATGATCGAAGCGGGTCTCATCGAAGAAGTCGAGCGCTTATTGCGTGCCGGGTACCGGGAGACACAGGCGCTACGGGCCATCGGCTATAAAGAAGTCGTGCCGTACTTAGACGGGAAACTGACGCGAGAGCGGATGACCGAGACGTTGAAACAACATACACGCCAGTTTGCAAAACGGCAATTAACGTGGTTCCGTCATCAATTTGATGGGATTTGGGTAGATATGGGAAAGAAATCATTTGAACTATCGTATAAAAATATCTATGATGAGGTTGAGGAGTTTTTTCGAAAATTCCGATTATTTGAACGAGACATAGACTAGGGGGAATGCAACATGAAGGCAAGCTATAACATCCAAGATCATTTTCTGAACCAATTGCGCAAAGAGATGGTTCCGACGACCGTGTTTTTAGTCAGTGGCTTCCAAATTCGCGGAGTCATCAAATCATTTGACAACTTCACAGTGATCGTCGAGTCGGAAGGGCGCCAACAGTTGATTTATAAACATGCGATTTCGACGTTCTCGCCAGCACGGAACGTCACGTTGTTCGAACCGGAAGCGGTCGAGATGACGGAAGGTTAATTGAAGCATAAGAAAAGAGCGGCCCGGGGACCGCTCTTTTCTTATGCCGTTTTTATGTTGCGGTCATCATGGAGCGCCTCGAGGACGCGATGGATGGCGCAGCCACCGAGCAACGAGTCGAGTTGCTCGCACATTTGGGCGGGACTCGACCGATACAAGTGCGTATACGTCCGTTTCCACGAGCGGTCGGCCGACTGGATGCGGACGAGCAGGTCGGCGTGACCGAGCTCTTTCAGCTTATCGATATTCATCCGGTTCGTCCGGGCGAAGGCAGATAAGACGACCGCTTTCGCGAGCGGTGTTTGCACCGGATACCCTGAGACGATTAAAGCGGCCATCGCTCCTTTCATCTCATGCGCGACGACCGAGTCGATGAGGTCGTCGTGCGTATATGGATTTCCAGCGTGACCGGCGACTGCCTGCTCAAGCTCATTGTCTGATACGGGACAGACCGCCCCTTCGAGGATACCGTCAATCGTTGGATGGACATCTGCATAACGTGCCGCTTCCCCTGTCGCGATCAACCGTTCATACGTGTCTAGTAGTGAAATCATCATCATTCCCCCTTTTTGTAACTACTTATATCGTAACAATATAGGTAAGCGCTTTCAATATATTCCTCACAAGTTTCTGACCAGTAACGAAAGTATGTTCGCCTCGAACGATAAAACACGATACAATGGGCAAAGAGAAGAAAAAGGGGGTCATATCATGAATTATTATCAACAGATCGACGCGGTCGCAGGTGGTGGTACGTTCGACCGGGCCAGGTTTCAAGTTCCGAAAGTCGAGAAGTCGACGCTTCGGCTAACGGATTTGTCGGACGGGACACCGATTCAGACGAATGCGCTCGTCAGTTCGGTCGAGGTGCGGGAAGGGAAGTCTGGCGCCAAATGGTTGCAACTTAATTTGACGACGTCTGGCGGGCTGATCCGGGCCAAACATTGGCTGCGGGGCAACGAAGATCAACTGCTACCGATTTACGAATCGGGCGTGATCGCCTTAGAAGGAAAGATTGACGTCTATCCGAAGCCGGACGGCGCCAAATCGATTACGATCGATCGTGTCCAACCGATGTCCCGGGACGAGGCGGTGTCGCTCTTACCTGGACTTCCAGGCGACGAGACGTTCGATCAGTATGCCGAAGAGCTGTTCGCGATTTTGTCGACGCTGTCTCCGGACTATGAGGCGATCGCGTTGGCGCTCCTCGATCAATATTGGGACGATTTCGTATTGGCCCCGGCTGCGCTCTACCATCACCACAACTACGTCGGTGGACTGTTAAAACATACGGTCTGCATGTTGCGACTCGGTTACCGCATCCAAGAGCAAGACGATTATTTGGCGACTGCGTTCCGGATCATCAAAGAAGCCGAGCAGTTGCACAAAGTAGACGTATGGAATACGATGAACGGTGTTAAAGTCGAGCAGGCGTTCCGTGGGACGTTTGAGTCGCTCTATACGGCGTGTGAGGCGATGGCAGAACTGAAAGAACCGCTCCGCTGGGACGAGCTCGCGCTCGGTATCTTGTTCCATGATATCGGCAAGTTGTTCGAATACAGTCATCTGTTGTCGTCACCGAGACGGTTCGAGCAGCTGTTTTACGTCACCGGCACGAGTGAGACGACAGGGATCGCCATCAATCCGATGGGGAGTCTGGTCGGTCACATGCCATACGGAGGGCTGTTGTTCGAGAAGAGTCAACAAGCCGCCGGCATCACGTTGCCGCTTGACGTCCACCACCGGATTTGGCATATGATCTTGTCCCACCACGGAAAACGGGAATGGGGTTCTAGCGTCCTGCCGGCCACGACCGAAGGGTGGCTGCTTCATTTGATCGACTTGTTGGACGCTCGCTACGAGAAGTGGGCACGGGTCCACGAAAATTTATAAAGTGAGGTGCAAGGCATGATTCCCGTGCAATTAGTGACCGGCTTTTTAGGCGCCGGAAAAACGACATATATGAACCGTCTTTTAGAAGCGACGGACGAACGATTGCTCTTGATCGTCAACGAGCTCGGCTCGGTCAACATTGACGAACAATTGATCGTCAACATGGATCAAGAACAGATCGAACTGTCGAACGGTTGTATTTGTTGTTCAATCCAAAATGATTTGAGTAAGACGTTTTATCAACTCGCCTCGCGAGGCGAGTCGTTCGATCGCATCGTCATCGAGACGACAGGTGTTGCCGACCCGGCCCCAATCATCCAGACGATTTATTACGACGATTACTTACGATCGCGCTTTAAACTGACGGCGATTTTGACCGTCGTCGATGCGAGCCAGATGGACCGCGAACTGTTCATCGAAGGTATCCATCAAATCGCCTATGCCGATGTGATCTTGCTCAACAAAGTCGATCTCGTCAGCGAGGCCGAGCTCGGGCGTGCCCACGGCCGGATTCGTGAATTGAACCCGACCGTACGTGTCATCGAGACAGAGCAGACGGTCGGAGCGTATGAGTTACTCGAGAACACGTTCCAGCTCTCCCACATCGATGAACGTCTGCTCGGCGAGCTGACAGCCGGACATACGTCCGTCTCGACGCTGCGGGCTATCACGATCACGACCGACGTGCCGTTAAACCGCGAGCGGGTCACGCGTTACGTCAGAGAAGTGCTCATGCACTATGAACAAGACGTCTATCGTCTCAAAGCGATTGTCCGTATTGAAGGCGAGTCTTCAAAATTTGTCGTCCAGGCGACGAACCAGTTGATGGGCGCGACGTTCGCCAATGAACCGAGCGACGATACCCGGTCTGTTTTTGTCTGGATCGGCAAAGAACTTGACCGGGAAGCGCTTGAACGCGGGATGAAAGCTTGTGAGGTGAATGAACGATGAGATTGATGCTAGTAGATGGATTTAACTTATTATCACGTTATTATTTTGCGACCGAACGACGCCGAGCGCTCGACCCCGAAGTGACGTTGAAAGGTTTGCTCCGTAAAGTCGACGGCTGGACGAACGAGTTTACCCACATCGCTTTCTTTTGGGACGGACCGATTGAAACGACGCATCGGTTCGCCTTGTTCCCTGACTATAAGGCGACCCGGACCGGTCTACCGGAGCCGTTGTTTCATGATTATGTCAAACTGCGGGCCGCGCTCACGGAACGCGGCATCTTTCAGTCTGAGCTGGCCGGGTACGAGGCGGACGATTTGATGGGGGCCGTCGCGACGGCGTTTCCCGGAGAATCGTACATGTACTCGTCCGACCGGGACTTGCATCAACTGTTATCCCCGAACGTGTTTCAAATCGTCCCTAAAAAAGGTGAGGAACTGTTGATGAGCCGGGAATTGTTCGAAGCGACGTACGGGGTGAGACCGTTACAGTTCGTCGATGTGAAGGCGCTCCAAGGCGATGCGTCGGACAACATTCCGGGCGTCAAAGGGATCGGTCCGAAGACGGCGACGATCCTCGTGCAGTCATACGATACCGTCGAACAATTATACGAGCTGTTGCGAACGGAACAGTTGCTTGAAGCACACCAAAAGTATGCGAAAAAATTGGACGGTCACGAAGAAGTCGCGTTGCTGTCGAAGCGTCTGTCACAAATCGATATCGACGCTCCGATCGAGACCGACTGGGAGGCGTACCGCTTTGGTTCACGTTTATTTTGACGCGGCCACGAATCAACAGACCGGGGAGAACGGGCTCGGTGTCTGGCTAAAGGCGTCCGATGGGACGGTCATTACGTTCACAGAGAAGCGGACCGGGCTATCGAGCGTTCAAGCCGAGCTCGCGGCACTCGTCTTCGCGCTCAAACAAGCTGAAGCGCTCGAAGGGGAGTCGACGTTCCTGTTTTATTCAGACGCCGAGACAATCGTGCGTGCGCTCGAGCAACGCTTTATGAAAGACAAATCGGTCAAACCGCTATTTCTTGAGGCGTTGATCGCCTACGACGAACTGCCGGTCACGTTCATCAAGTGGATCCCACGGGCAGACAACCGGGCTGACTCGGTCGCAAAGGCAGCGCTGCTTGGCAGATGAAGAAGTCGAGACGTGTCTCGACTTTTTTTCGATTCTCATAGGCGCACGTTTCTTTTTTGCAAAAATTTCGCTAAAATGAAAGCGTAGTCAAAAAAAGAGGGGGAATTTTCATGGATTATCGGATCGAACGGGACACGATGGGGGAAATCAACGTCCCAGCTTCAGCAAAATGGGGAGCACAAACACAACGAAGCTTAGAGAACTTTAAAATCGGGACGGAGAAAATGCCGCTCGAAGTCGTTCATGCGTTCGCGATTCTGAAAAAAGGCGCGGCCTTGGCCAACGCTGAACTAGGGGTCCTCGAGCAGGGCAAGGCGGACATTATCGCCGAGGTCGCAGATGAGATTGTGGCGGGTGATCATGACGCCGAGTTCCCACTCGTCGTCTGGCAGACAGGATCAGGCACACAATCCAATATGAACGTCAACGAAGTGATCGCCCACTTGGCGAACGACAAGTTAAAAGCACGCGGGCAGGTGCTGACGATTCATCCGAACGATGACGTCAACAAGTCACAAAGTTCAAACGACACGTATCCGACTGCGATGCATATCGCCGCCATCCTTGCCGTCGAGGATAAAGTCATTCCGGCGATCGAAGCGCTCCATGCGACGCTCGACAAGAAGGCCGAAACGTATATGGACGTCGTGAAGATCGGGCGCACCCACTTGCAGGACGCTACGCCGGTCACGCTCGGGCAAGAGATCAGCGGCTGGGTCCGCATGCTTGAACTATCGAAACAGATGATTGAACGGACGCTTGAACCGTTAACAGAACTCGCGCTCGGAGGGACAGCGGTCGGGACAGGCATCAACGCGCATCCGGATTTCGGTGAAGTTGTCGCTGCCAAAATTTCGACTGAGACCGGTAAACGTTTCGTGACGGCCGTGAACAAGTTCCACGCGCTCACGAGTCACGATCAACTCGTCTTCACGCACGGGGCGTTGAAGGCGCTCGCGATGGACACGATGAAGATCGCCAATGACGTCCGCTGGCTCGCTTCTGGTCCTCGTGCCGGGATTGGCGAGATCACGATTCCTGAAAATGAACCGGGTAGCTCGATCATGCCTGGAAAAGTGAACCCGACGCAAAGTGAGGCGTTGACGATGGTCGCGGCCCAAGTGCTCGGCAACGATACGACGATCGGATTCGGCGCGAGCCAAGGGAACTTCGAATTGAACGTCTTTAAGCCGGTCATCATGTACAACTTTTTACAGACGTGCCGTTTATTGACAGACAGCCTCCATTCGTTCGATGTGCACTGTGCCGTCGGGATTGAGCCGGATTTAGATGTGATCGCCCATAACGTCGAGCGTTCGCTTATGCTCGTCACGGCGTTGAATCCGCACATCGGCTATGAAAATGCTGCGAAGATTGCCAAGCATGCCCATAAAAAAGGCATCTCATTGAAAGAGTCAGCGCTCGAGACGGGTCTATTGACTGAAGAGCAGTTCGACCAGTGGATTCGTCCGGAAGAGATGACATCACCTAATCTAAAAGTTGGAAAATAACAGGAAGAGCGGTCGCTGAACCGCTTTTTTTTTGATTTTATAGGACGTTTGAACTAGATTAATGTCAAACAATAGGAATTAAATGAGGAAATAGTTGTATTTTCGCGGGTGAAGTCGCATAATCAGAGACAGAAGCGAATATCGGGGAGAACGAAACTGGGGGGTCGGGCATGGAGCAACATCAACTCACAGATCGCGTATATGGAATTTTGGCGAAAATCACGGAAGCTAGACAGATTCAAAAAACCGAAATCGAATTTTTATTAGATTGGATGAAAACGGAAGTCAAAAACCGTCGACTCATGCATCTGCTTGAGATTTTTAGTCGGGTCGAGTCTGACGTGCGTGAACTGCCGCCCGTCTTGACGCAGTCAGAAGCGATTGCGTTGATTGCGCCGGTCAAACGTTATATTCATACGGTTTTGGGAATCGAACAAGAAGATGAAGACTTAGTATTGATTTTATCGGGTAGTTTCTCTACGTTTAGTCGCTACAAACCGAGAGTTGAAAAGTTAGGGGCGAGGCCGGTGTTTCTGCAGACGATCGCAGAAGCGGTCGAGTACGATTATGAAGACGTCCCGAAAGCGATCGTCATGGATGTCGAACTATGGTCTCACTTCCCAGAGCGAGACATTCAGTCGTTCGTCAGCAAAATGAAGAAACTCTATGTGCCGCTCATCGTCATCGGGACGAATGAGCATTATCGCTTGGCCGCTTATTCATACGGCTTTGATGATTACTGGGAATCGTGGATCCCGATGGAAGAACGGCTCGTCCGGCTCGGCTTACATATTGAAAAGGCACGGCTCGTCTCGAACGCGCTTCTCGTCGATGAATTGACGGGCGCTTTTAACCGTAAATACTTAAAAGCGACGTTCAGCCGGTTCGTCTCCCGCTTAGAACGTTCCGGAGAGAGCTTCACGCTCGCGCTTTTAGACATCGATCACTTTAAGCAGTTAAATGACACGTTTGGCCATGCGTATGGCGACGAAGTGTTGCATCGCATCGCCGAAGAGATCCGTCTAGCCATCCGCTCGAGCGATGAGTTGATTCGGTACGGCGGCGAAGAGTTTTTGGTCATCCTTAACGTTTCCGACCGGACCGTCGTCGACGCGGTACTTGAACGGGTCAGGACGCGGATCGAGCAGATGGAGTTTCCTTATGAGCACCATGTCACTGTGTCGATCGGTTATACGCGCGTCTGTCAGACCGGGATGACGCTCGGAGAGTGGTGCGCCTATGCCGACGAGGCCTTGTATAAAGCGAAGCGTGACGGGCGTAACCGCATCATCCGTTATTCGTCTGCAGTTCGAGAAGAGAAGCGTCTCGCTTATGTGACGATGAGCCCGCAAAAATACGCCTCACTAGCCGAACAGCTGCCGAAACAACATCGGCGCTACGAGGTCGTCTATCGACCGTACGACTTATACGCCTGTAACGATAACGTCGAGATGTTCATCTTAGACGAGTCGGGGTCGACCGCGACGAAAGGGACGCTATCGGCCGTGAAAGAACAACGCGGCAAGTATAGCCATATCCTTGCCGTCACGAAGCGAACGGCGACCGAGCTCGGGACGCTGTACGATGATTTGGCGGAGCAAGACCGTAACGACGTCATCACAGAAAAAATTGAGCAATGGCTTGAAAAATTACCGGATTGAAAAAGACATCGATTTCATTCGATGTCTTTTTTGTCGTATTGGCGGAACGTGAAACTATAATCATGTCGCTCATCTTTCGGATGGAACTGTTCTTCCGTGACGATGAGATTTTGCGGCGTGAGCGGGTAATACGTGTCCGCCTCGAACGTCCCGTCGACTTCGGTAATATAGAAGCGTTCGGTGACTGGCATCGTCTGTTCATAAAGCGTCGCCCCGCCGATGACCAAGAAGTCCTCGGTGTCGCGCGCGGTGAGGATGCGATCGAGGTCGTGCCAGACTTCGACGTCGGGTGCTGAAAATTCACGGTTCGACGTGACGACGATGTTGCGCCGGTTCGGAAGCGCCCGGCCGATCGATTCAAACGTCTTTCGACCCATGACGACCGTCTGACCCGTGGTGACGGCTTTGAAGTATTTCAAGTCGTCAGGCAGGCGCCAGAGCAAAGCGTTGTCTTTCCCGATTTCACGATTTGATCCACAAGCGACGACATGGATGATCATACGCTGACCGCTCCTTTAATGTGCGGGTGCGGGTCGTAACCGACGAGTTCAAAGTCCTCGAACCGGAAGTCCTCGATCGATGATACGTCACGCAAGATGTTCAGTTTCGGAAGCGGGCGCGTGTCACGCGTCAGCTGCAGCTGCACTTGCTCGAGGTGATTATGATAGATATGCGCGTCACCGAGCGTGTGGACGAAATCGCCGACCTCAAGACCGGTCACGTGGGCGACCATGTGCGTCAACAAGGCGTATGACGCGATATTGAACGGCACGCCGAGGAACGTGTCGGCGCTGCGTTGATACAACTGGCACGACAGTTTGCCGTCGGCGACGTAAAACTGGAACAACAGATGGCACGGCGGGAGCGCCATGTCATCGAGTTGACCAGGGTTCCAAGCAGACACGACGAGTCGACGAGAGTCGGGATTCGTCTTGATCTGTTCGATCACTTGGGCGAGTTGATCGACACTCGAGCCGTCTGGTTTCGGGAACGAGCGCCACTGGGCACCGTATACCGGGCCAAGATTGCCGTCCTCATCCGCCCATTCGTTCCAGATACGGACACCGTTGTCTTGTAGGTAACGGACGTTCGTGTCGCCAGAGATGAACCAAAGCAGTTCATGGATGATCGAGCGCGTATGTAATTTCTTTGTCGTGATGAGCGGGAACCCGTCCTGCAGGTTGAAGCGCATCTGATAGCCGAACACGCTCGTCGTACCGGTACCGGTCCGGTCTTCTTTGACGACGCCGTGGTCGAGAATATGGTTACATAAGTCGTGGTATTGTTTCATGGTAGGTGTGCCCCCTTTTCAATCATTCATTTCTAACGTTATCACATCTACCACAAGATGTAGATGATTTCTTGACTGTAAAATCGATATACAGCTACGAGACAGTGATTATTCGTTTTCGGGATGTCCGATTTCGGGTATACTAGGGAAAGACAATTAAAGGGAGGGATTCGATGAAGTTACAAGGTATGAATATTTTGCAGATCGTCAGTGACGACTTTGAAGACTTAGAGCTCTGGTATCCGGTCCACCGGTTACGTGAAGAAGGGGCGAACGTCATCCTCGCCGGCGAGAAAGCGGATCACGCTTATATTGGGAAGTATGGCGTCCCGGCCAAGTCGGACGTGGCGTTCGACGACGTCGACATCTCGTCGTATGATGCGTTGCTCGTCCCGGGCGGCTGGTCGCCCGACTTGTTGCGCCGTTTCGACTCGGTGAAAGGGTTCGTCCGCTACATGGATGAGCAAAAACGGCCGATCGGTCAAATCTGTCACGCCGGCTGGGTATTGATTTCAGCCAACATCCTTCAAGGCGTCAACGTGACGAGTACACCGGGCATTAAAGACGACATGGAAAACGCGGGCGCGATCTGGCACGATGAGCCGGTCGTCGTCGATGGCCATATCGTCTCGAGCCGTCGTCCGCCAGATCTGCCCGACTATATGCGTGAGTTTATCAAGGTCATGGCCAAAAACTGAAAAAAGAATAAAGGAGATTTCTACAGTTGAACTTAAAATCTAACCCAATTCTCCGTAAATCGATGGAGTCGACTGCTTATAGCACGGAGCCGATGACGAAAGCCGGTACGTGGTCGAAAGTGTTCACGTTGCTCTTGCTCGTGACGGCCGCGGCTGGTACGACATGGCTGCTCGTTCCGACGATCGGGGAAGCGCTCTTGTTCCCACTCATGATCGGCTCGCTCATTCTTGGCTTGATCATGGCGCTCATCATCACCTTCAAACCGAACACGGCGCCTGTCGTCGCACCACTCTACGGCATCGTCGAAGGGGTGTTCGTCGGTTCGATTTCGTACTTCTTTGAAGCGATGGCACCGGGCATCGTCGGTCGCGCCGTCTTGACGACGTTTATCGTCGCGTTCGCGATGTGGTTCGTCTATTCGACCGGGCTCGTCAAAGTGACGCAAAAGTTCCGGGCCGGTGTCACGGCCGCGATCTTCACGGTCATGCTATTGTATCTCGTCCAGATCGGCATGAGTTTCTTCGGTTCCGGACTTCCGTTCATGACGGGGTCGTCACCGCTCGCGATCGGTGTCCAGTTCGTCATCGTCATCATCGCCTCACTCGCGCTCGTCCTCGACTTCGACTATATCGCACGTCAAGTCGAAGCCCGGGCACCGAAGCAGTTGGAATGGGTGGCGGCGTTCGGATTGATTGTGACGCTCGTCTGGCTCTATATCGAATTGCTCGACTTATTGTACCGCCTCGCGATGCGAGACTGATCATCGGCCTTGGGCCGATGATTTTTTTAGGAAGACAGGAAAGGATGTGACCGCCCTCGCGATTAAAGGGGGCGAAACTTATGAAAAAAATTATTATCATCGGTTCGGGCATCGTCGGCATCTCGGCTGCCTATCATTTGGCCGGGAAAGCCGACGTCACCGTCATCGATCGAAAAGAAGTGGGCCGGGCGACCGACGCGGCCGCAGGCATCGTCTGTCCGTGGATCGCCCAACGCCGCAATAAAGCCTGGTACGCGCTCGCCAAAGGCGGTGCCCGCTATTATAGAGACGTCGTCGCCGAGTTAATGAATGAGGGTGAGCGTGATACCGGCTATAAACGCGTCGGGACGCTCGCGTTGCATGAAGACAAGAAGTTGAACGAGATGCTTGAGCGGACGACGCTGCGCCGGGAAGAGGCACCAGAGATCGGTGAGTTAACTCGACTGTCGGCTGAAGAGGCGAAAGTTCTTTTCCCACCGCTGTCAGATGAATACGATGCGCTCCTCGTCGAGGGCGGGGCCCGCGTCGATGGCGAGAAGTTGCGCGCGGCGCTCGAACGTGTCGCCGTCAAACGTGGCGTGAAACTTATCGACGGCTCTGCCGTTCTCGTCGAAGAAGACGGCTATCACGTCGAATGTGACGGCGTCCGCTACGATGCGGACGAAATCATTTTGGCGTGTGGGGCCTGGTTGCCTGAACTGCTCGAGCCGATCGGTTATACGGCACGCGTCTCGGGGGAGAAAGCGCAAATCGTCCACGTCCAGTTACCAAACGTCGATGCGTCAGATTGGCCGGTCGTCATGCCGCCGCGACGCCGGTATTTGCTCGGGTTCGAAGGGGGTCGGGTCGTCATCGGTTCGACGCATGAGCGGGGTAAGGCGTTCGACGCACGCCCGACGGCGGTCGGTGTCCATGAAGTGCTCGCAAAAGGTCTAGAGTCGGCGCCTGGCTTAGCAGAAGCCGAATTGATCGAGACGCGTGTCGGTTTCCGTCCGGTCACACCGAACTCGATCCCGATTCTCGGTCGTGTGCCGGGGGCGGAGAAATTACTCGTCGCCAACGGTCTCGGTTCATCGGGCTTGACGGTCGGCCCGTTTATCGGCAAAGTACTTGGAGACTTGGTGCTGACGGGAGACTGCGAACTTGATCTGTCGCTTTATCCGATAGAAGACCATGTCTACCGACAACTGCAGTGAACGAAACAGGCGACAATCCGCGGATTGTCGCCTGTTTTAACGGCTTCGTCGCATGATCCCGTGCAAGAAAAAATGAAAATACTCCTTCATCGTCTCGGTCATTTCGTGCGACGCGAAATCTGGATCTGATAAAACTGCCTGTTGCATCAAGCGAACGTAACGAAGGTAAGCATCGGTCGATACGTCTGGGTCGATCGCCCCGGTCGTCTTGCCGTACTCGATCAAGCTTCGAAACGCGGCATAGCCACGGGCCGCGAGTTGTTGCCATGACGGGTCGGCCGTGACGATTGATAACACCGCGTCATCGAACAATGCCGCCGATTCAATTTTCCGTCTTAATATCTCAATCAGTAACTCCTCGAACGGGATGTGTTCCCCGATGCGCTCCTCGATCCAGCCCATCTCATCTTCGGTCAGACACGTGAGCACTTGAAGGACGACTTGTTCCTTCGAGCCGAAGTAATTGTAAATTGAGACAGGTGAGACTGAGGCAGAGCGGGCAAGTTCACTGATCGTGAAGCGTGACTGCTTCTCGCTCATCAGCGACTTGGCGGCGTCAAGTATGGCCCGTTGTTTCGTCTCCGTCCGTTTCGTAAAACCGTCCACCTTCATCCCTCTTCTCCATTGTTTTGTAATCAATATACCATTTCCATTTCAAAAAATAACGTGATATACTAGTTTTGTAATCATATCATGTTTATATTTCAAAAAGGAGAGGGCGAAATGATCCAAATTGAGAAGTTGACGAAACGGTTTGACCAGACGCACGGCATTTTCGACGTCTCGTTCCGTGTCGAGCCTGGCACCGTTTTCGGCTTCATCGGTCCGAACGGGGCCGGGAAGTCGACGACGATTCGTCATTTGATGGGACTGCTCCACGCCGACTCAGGGAAAGCGACCGTGATGGGGCATGACTGCTGGAAGGAGACCGAGACGGTGAAAGCGCTCGTCGGCTATTTGCCAGGTGAGATCAACTACCCGCAAGACATGACCGGGGAAGAAGTCATTCGTCTCACGAGACGCCTTCACGTTACGAGTGCGGAGCGGGAGCGTCAATTGCTCGACGTGTTCGCTTTCGATACGGGTTTGAAAGTCCGGAAGATGTCGAAAGGGATGAAGCAAAAACTCGCCATCGTCACGTGTTTCATGAAAGACGTTCCTGTGTATGTCCTCGACGAGCCGACGAGCGGGCTCGACCCGCTCATGCAAGAGCGTCTCGTCGACTGGGTGCTCGCTGAAAAAGCAGCCGGGAAAGCGATTTTGATGAGCTCGCACCACTTCCCGGAAATGGAGAAGACGTGTGACCGGGCCGCCCTCATCCGCGACGGCCGGATGATCATCGAAGAAGAGATGGCGGAGCTGAAACGGCGAAGCAAAAAGACGTATCGCATCGGCATGAAAGACGAGGCGGCGGCGATCAAATTGAGCGAACAGATCGGGACACGTGAACAGACATTCGTCACGGTATCGTTATCGACGTCAGAAGAGTTGAACGGCTTGATCGAGCTGCTCGCCCGTCACGACATCGCGTCTTTGACGAGCGGCACCGACGAACTCGAGCACATGTTCATGCAATATTACGGGGAGGCGACTTAAATGGTACTCGTATCGTCACTGTTCAAGCAAAATCGGGGTTGGATATTAGGTTACGCGCTCGGGACGAGTGTGTACTTGTTCTTCTTGGCGGCCATCTTCCCATCGATTCAAGAGACCGGCCTGATCGAAGGGAAGCTCGATTCACTGCCGCCAGAGCTGCTCGACGTGTTCAAGATCGACCCGAATCTCGCGATGGACAACGTCATCAACCTGCTCGCCGGGAACTATTATGGGCTCATCTTCTACGTGCTCGCCATCTTGTTCGCGTTGACGTTTGCGTCAAGGCTCATGGCCAAACCGGTCGACTCGGGCGAGGTCATGCTCTACATGGCGGCCCCGATCTCAAGAAGCGGCTACGTGACGGCGAGTATCGCCTTGCTGGTCATCGCGACCGTCTTGTTCGTCGGGTTGAACGGGCTCAGCCTAATGCTCGCGAACGTGTTGTTCGACTTAAACATCGATAGCGGTCTGTTGTGGACGTTGCAACTCAACGCCGGTCTCATCTTGCTCGTCCTCGGGTCGCTCGCTTACGTGCTCGCGAGCCTGTTCGATGACAGCACCCGGTCGTACATGGTCACAGGCGGCATCTTTTCAATCTTCTTGATTGCCAACATCTTCTCAGGCTTCAGCAATCAACTCGACTGGTTGCGAAACCTGTCGATCTTCTCTCTATTTGACGCAAACGCATTGATTCAAGGCGATTCGGTTTGGTTGTCGTTGTTTTGGCTGACAGCGCTGAACGTGTTGATCATCGTCTCCTGCTATGGCTGGTTCACACGGAAAGACTTGACGATTTAGTTTTTCGGAATAAGATGTCGGGTATGTTACAATCAGCTCGACAGATTAGAAAGGGGAATGATTTATGCAACTCGCAACGTTACGAAACGGCGTTCAAATCCCGATGATCGGATTTGGCGTCTGGCAAGTAGACAATGAGACCGAGGCGCCGCAAGCTGTCGCCGAGGCGTTGAAAGTCGGGTACCGTCACATCGATACGGCGGCCGTCTATAAAAACGAAGAAGGCGTCGCCAAAGGGATTATGACTTCAGGCGTCAACCGCGCCGACATCTTTTTGACGTCGAAGATTTGGAACGAGGACATCCGTCAAGGACGGACGAAGGATGCGTTCGACGAGTCGCTCGCTCGCCTCGAGACCGACTATTTGGACTTGTGCCTGCTTCACTGGCCGGTCGACGGTTTCGTCGCCGCTTGGAAAGATCTTGTCGACTTGTATGAGGCCGGAAAAATCAAAGCGATCGGCGTCTCGAACTTCAAAGAGCATCATCTTGAAGCGTTGAAAGAAGCGGGTCTGATGACGCCACTCATCAACCAAGTCGAACTTCATCCGCAACTCCCGCAACCGGACCTCGTCGAGTACTGCCAAGATGAAGGTATTCAAATCGAGGCGTGGAGCCCGCTCATGCAAGGAAAATTCCTCGATGTCCCGGTGTTTGCCGAAATCGCTGACAAGTATGGGAAGACACCGGCTCAAGTCGTCCTCCGTTGGCACTTAGAGACAGGGAACGTCGCCTTGCCGAAATCGGTCACACCACACCGGATCGAAGAAAACTTCAACGTCTTCGACTTCACACTCGATGCTGACGATATGGCGAAAATCGATGCGGTCGCGACACATGAACGCATCGGTCCAGACCCTGACACTATTGAATTTTAAACCGATTGAGACTCATTATTTGAGTCTCTTTTTCATTTCGCTTGTGTATGAGCGGAGACACACGGGTATAGAATACTATGTTAATAAAGGAGGTGTCAGGTCTTCTTCGGAAGATCCTATTTATGGACTTGTCAAAATGGCCTTTAGTCAACTGGCTGGCGTTTTTAGCGACAGTCGTCATCAACTACTTCGCGAGCGGTGATAACGCGGCAGTGTCAGACCGGATCGATATTTATTTCAAACCGGCTGGATACGCTTTCTCGATTTGGGGACTCATTTACGTCGCGCTCGCAGTATGGCTCGTACTCCAATTGAAGAAAGGGTCGGTCGCGAACCGACAGGCTAACCGGATGAAGGCAGGCTTCCTCGTGTCGTGTATTTTGAACGGTCTTTGGCTGCTCGCGTTCACAAACGAGTGGTTCATCGCCTCGCTCGTCGTCATGGCGGCGTTTTTAGCGACGCTCGCTTGGTTGTATTACATCGCCTTCCGCACGTCGACGAGCTGGCTTGACCGTTTCCCATTCTCGGTTTACCTCGGTTGGGTGTCGGTCGCGACGATCGTTAACGTCTTCATCGTCATGAAGACGGAACGGATTACGACGTTGCTCGGCTTAGATGAGTTGGCATGGACGTCACTCATGCTCATGGTCGGGGTCGTCCTCGCTTTGGTGTTCATGTGGTGGCACCGCGACTTCATCTACCCGCTCGTCTTCGCCTGGGCGTATGTGGGCATCTTCGCCCGAATCGACAACGGGACGCTTTACGTCGTCCTCGTGAGCGCGCTCATCGTGCTCGCGCTCGGTTACGTCGGCTTGATCATTTGGAAACGGCCGCGTTCGTTTTTGCATCACTCCAGAAAAACAGTATGACAAGCAAAAAGATAGCCTAAACGGGCTATCTTTTTCTTTGGGTATAACAAGTTCTGATGAACCTATACATAAATATATTTGATGGATAAATATTCATTATGGATTATAAGTTGTTTTTAAAAATCCCTTGATATCAAATATGTATCCGCTTTCAAAAAATATTCATTCCGTTACCGTTATGCAAAAATTCATTCAACATACTTGATTTTTCAGAATATTTAGAACAAAATAAAATTTACGAACAAGATGGATAGAGAGGGGCTGATTCGATGGAGCGAACAAGTTTGTACGATCCACGATTCGAAAAAGATGCATGCGGTATTGGGTTATATGTCAATTTAATGGGAGAAACAAAGCACGATATCGTCAGCAAATCGCTATCGATGCTCTGTAAGCTCGAACATAGAGGTGGGCAAGGCGTCATCGACGCTGGTGACGGGGCCGGCATCATGACCGAGTTGCCACACGAGTTATTCACTCAGACGATGAACTTGCCAGCGCCGGGGGGCTATGCGGTCGGCATGGTGTTCTTCCAACCGAACGAGACAAAGTTGCGCGACAAGCAACAACAAATGGAGCGACTCGCCGATGAACTCGATTTCGCGACAATCGCCTGGCGGGAAGTACCGGTCGACAGTTTGGCGATCGGTGAACACGCTCGGGTGACACAACCGACGATTTATCAATGGTTCGTGTCGTGCCCGTTCGCGGACTACGATTCAAACGAACGCTCGCTCTATCAGCTTCGCCGGATGATCGAGAAAACAGACGAATTAAACCTTTATCTTCCTAGCCTGTCGACGAAGACGATCGTTTATAAAGGGATGTTGACGCCGATCCAGATTGAGCGGTTTTATCTCGATCTGCAATCGCCGGCTTATAAGAGCACGTTCGGGATCGTCCATTCACGGTTCTCGACGAACACGTTCCCGTCATGGGAGCGGGCCCATCCGAACCGGATGATCGTGCATAACGGTGAGATCAACACGTTACGCGGGAACATCGATGCGATGCGTGCCCGCGAAGGTGTGACCTCGACCGACCTGTTCGATGATGTGAACGAACTGTTCCCCGTGCTCCAAGAAACGGGCAGTGACTCCTCGATGCTCGACAACGCGTTCGAGTTCTTCACTCGGACCGGTCGTTCGATCGCACACACGGCGATGATGCTCATCCCTGAGCCGTTCGCCGAAGTATCGATGGATCCGTTCAAAAAAGACTTTTATCAGTACCATTCGTCGATTATGGAGCCGTGGGACGGACCGACGGGCGTCGTCTTCACGGACGGGCGTCAAATCGGGGCAATCTTGGACCGGAACGGCTTGCGGCCGATGCGTTATATCGAGACGATGGACGGGGAACTCATCCTGTCGTCTGAGAGCGGGGTCATCCCGGTCCATGCGGAGAACGTCAAGACGAAGCAGCGTCTCCGTCCCGGGCAGCTCCTCCTCATCGACTTGGAATCGAAACGTCTCATTCCAGACGCAGAGATCAAACAGACGATCGCCCGGGCCGAACCGTACGGGAAATGGTTGAAGCAGATGACGACGATTGCGGACCAGCCTGTGAATGAACCGGTCGTCGAACAGGTGCACCGTAAACAACGGGCGTTCGGATACACGAAAGAGGATATCGAGCAATATCTCGTGCCGCTCATCCTCGAGAAAAAAGATCCGATCGGCTCGATGGGCCATGACCAACCGGTCGCGGTCTTGTCAGAGCGACCGCGGTCGCTGTTCCATTACTTTAAGCAACACTTCGCCCAAGTGACAAACCCTCCGATCGACGCGTTGCGCGAGAAAATCGTCACGGCGACGTTCACTTGGCTCGGTCCTCAAGCGAATCCGGTTCATACCGGTCGGGGACACGCCCGCCGCGTCTGGCTCGAACATCCGATCATTGACGCGGCGACAGTCGAGGCGGTGAAGTTGAAAATGAACGTCGTCCGCATCACGACAACGTATGAAACAGACCTCGAACGTTCACTCGAGTCATTGTTTGAACGTGTCGATGCGGCCGTCCGAGATGGGGCTGAAGTCATCGTCTTGTCTGACCGTGACATGTCCGAGTCATCGCTCGCGATGCCGGCCCTGCTCGTCATGAGCGCGGTCCATCAACATTTGATTCGGTCGAACTTACGGGCGTCATGCAGTCTCATCGCTGAAAGCGGAGAAGTGAGAGAAGTGCACCAAGCCGCCGCTTTGATCGGATACGGGGCCGATGCGGTCTATCCGTATTTAGTGTACGCGACGATCGCCGAAGCGGTAGAAGCCGGATTGATTTCGTTCTCGGTCGAAGAAGCGATCCGCCGCTATCAAACGGCTGCAGTCGATGGAATCGTCAAAATTATGTCGAAGATGGGGATCTCGACCGTGCAAAGTTACCGGGGAGCACAAATTTTTGAGGCGGTCGGCATCGACCGCGCATTGATCGACCGCCATTTCCGCGGGACGACGTCACAACTGTCCGGGATCGGGTTCAAGGAGCTCGAAGCAGAATCACGGCGTCAGCACGAATCGGCATTTAGCCGTGACCGTCCGCTTGAAGCGGGAGCAGATTTCCAGTGGCGAGCCGACGGAGAAGAGCACGCCTTTAACCCTAAGTCGATTCACTTGTTGCAACGGGCATGCCGCGAGAACGAACGCCGTTACTATGACGCTTACGTCAAACAGCATGAAGCATCCGGTCAATTTTTAAGACAGTTGTTCGACTTTAAATCGCAAGAGCCTATCCCGATCGACGAGGTCGAATCGGTCGCCTCGATCGTCAGCCGTTTCAAGACGGGCGCGATGTCGTTCGGCTCCCTGTCGAAAGAGGCACATGAGACGCTCGCCATCGCCATGAACCGGATCGGCGGGAAGAGCAACTCAGGTGAAGGCGGCGAAAACCGTAACCGCTTCACTCCTGACGCGGACGGGAACGAGCGCATCAGTCGGATCAAACAAGTGGCAAGTGGACGATTTGGTGTCACGGCCGAATATTTGTATCATGCCGATGAGATCCAAATCAAGATGGCGCAAGGTGCGAAACCAGGGGAAGGTGGGCAGTTGCCGGGCAATAAAGTCTACCCGTGGGTCGCCGAAGTGCGCGGCTCAGTCCCAGGTGTCGGGCTCATCTCGCCGCCACCGCACCATGACATCTACTCGATCGAAGACTTGGCCCAGTTGATCTTTGACTTGAAGCACGTCAATCCGAAAGCAAAAGTGAGCGTCAAGCTCGTCTCGAAATCCGGTGTCGGAACGATTGCGGCCGGCGTCGCCAAAGCGAACGCCGACACGATCGTCATCAGCGGCTACGATGGCGGGACAGGGGCTTCGCCTCGGACGTCGATTAAGCATACGGGTCTTCCTTGGGAGCTCGGATTGCTTGAGACACACCAGACGCTCGCATTGAACGGACTTCGCGGTCGCGTCACGCTCGAGACGGACGGCAAGCTCATGACCGGACGCGATATCGTCCTCGCCGCCATCTTTGGGGCGGAGGAATACGCGTTCGCGACGGCACCGCTCGTCGTGCTCGGCTGTATCATGATGCGGGCCTGTCATCTGGACACGTGTCCGGTCGGCGTCGCGACACAAGACCCGGCGCTTCGCCAAAAGTTCATGGGTAAACCGGAACACGTCGTCAATCTTATGACGTTCCTCGCCGAAGAAGTGCGCGAAATACTCGCCTCGCTCGGCGCGAAGACGATCGGTGAGGTCATCGGCCGAACGGACTTGCTAGAAGAGAGCGCCTGGAAACAGGAGCACGCGAAAGCGAAAATGCTCGATTTGACACCGATGTTATCGGTCCCGACAGCGTTACCGGGGAAGGAAGAGTTAGCTCATCCGGCTTTTCAGTCGTACGACCATCGAAAATTGATCCCAGCCGTATCGCGTTCGATCAAATCGCTTCAACCGACGTTCTTCGTCGGGCGGGTCCGCAATACGGACCGGGCCGTCGGGACGATGCTCGGCTACGAAGTGACGAAAGTTCACGGCAACATCGGTTTGGCTGAAGATACGATCTCACTCCGACTGAGCGGATCGGCCGGACAAAGTTTAGGCGCATTTCTTCCTCATGGCATCACAATCTCTGTGATCGGGGATGCGAACGATTATGTCGGAAAAGGGTTGAGCGGCGGGAAACTCGCGGTCATCGCTGAGAAACATGCCCCGTTCGACGAGAGCGAACAAATCATCGCCGGCAACGTCTGCTTGTACGGGGCGACATCGGGGATGGCATTTTTCAACGGACACACGGGGGAACGGTTCGCGGTCCGAAACTCAGGTGCCGTCACCGTCACTGAAGGCGTCGGGGATCACGGGTGTGAATATATGACCGGTGGGACGGTCGTCGTCCTAGGAACGGTCGGCCGCAACTTCGCGGCCGGGATGTCCGGAGGTGTCGCCTTCCTATACGGTGACCAAGACTATGACCAACTCGTCAACACAGAACTCGTAGCGGTCGAACGCGAGTTGACCGATGAGGACACAGAACAGATTTACACGCTGCTCGAGATGCATCAATTCCACACGGATAGTGTGAAAGCGAGTCGTATCCTCGAGTCGTTCGATGACGAGCGGAAGCGCTTCGTCAAAATCGTACCTCGCGATTATGCGAACGTACTTGACGTCATGCGTCAAATTGAAGCCACTCGTCCGGAACTGAACGAGGCAGACCGTGCCCTCGAACTGTTCCGGGTCGTGACTGAAGGAGGCGTAGTATGAGACATAAATTTATCGATATCCCACGTGAGACGCTCCCTGAGCGTACAGTGCTCGAGCGGATACGTGACTATGATGAATATTCATCCCGGATGGACGATGAACCGATCGTCAAGCAGGCCGAGCGCTGCATGGACTGCGGGACCCCGTTTTGTCACGTCGGTGACATGATCGGGCAAGAGACGATCGGGTGCCCGATCCACAACTTGATTCCGGAATGGAACAAGCTCGTCTCGGACCAAGACTGGTATCGTGCCTACGAGCGGTTGATGGAGACGAACAACTTCCCAGAGTTCACGGGCCGCGTTTGTCCGGCCCCATGTGAAGGGTCGTGTACGCTCGGCATCAGCGAGGACCCGGTCGCCATCAAATCGATCGAACGGACGATTATCGACCGCGCGTTCGAAGAAGGGTGGGTCCAACCGCGCCTCGTCCAGATGCGGACCGGACGCTCGGTCGCCATCATCGGCAGCGGTCCAGCGGGTCTCGCTGCGGCGGACCAGTTGAATCAAATCGGTCATCACGTCACCGTGTATGAAAAAGCTGACGAGGCGGGCGGGTTGTTGTTTTACGGGATCCCAAACATGAAGCTTGATAAAGACGTCGTCCGGCGCCGGATTCACTTGCTCGCGGCGGAAGGAATCCGCTTTAAGACAGGTGTCAACGTCGGTGTTGATGTGACGGTCGAGTCACTCCGCCACAAGTTTGATGCCGTCATCCTGGCGACGGGGGCGCAGAAACAGCGGACGCTCGGAATCGAAGGGGACGACGCGACCGGCGTCGAACCGGCGATGGACTATTTGACCGAGTCGACACGGGTGCTCGGCGGAAAAATGATCGACGCACAGTATGACGCGGCCGGGAAAGACGTCATCGTCATCGGTGGCGGTGACACCGGGGCCGATTGTGTCGCGACGGCGATCCGGCAAGGTGCGAAATCGGTCACACAGTTCGGCAAACACCCGGAAAAAGGCATGTTCCGGGCGCCAGAACGTCCGTGGCCACTTCAACCAGATACGCTTTCGGTCGATTATGCTTACGCCGAGGCGATCGAACGTTATGAGCATGACCCGAGAACGTATTTGATCCGCTCGAACCGAGTTATTAGCCAAGACGGTCGCGTCGCCGGCATCGAGACGGAACGGATGGAAAAGATCGTCAAACCAGACGGTCACGCGACGTTCTTCGTCGTCGAAGATTCAGTTAAGACGTATCCGGCCGACCTCGTCCTCGTCGCCATCGGTTTTGAACGTCCTGAATCCGAATTACGCAAACTTGGCGTCGAAGCGAAGCAAGACTACGTTTCGAACGTAGACGGCGTCTTCGTCGCCGGGGACGCGAGACGCGGACAAAGCTTGATCGTCTGGGCGATCCGCGAAGGGCGAGAAGTCGCCGAAACGGTCGACGCTTACTTGGAGGCTTGTCAATCTCGTCTAAAAACTTCATCATAAAAAGGAGCGACGCGATGTCGCTCCTTTTTAGATTGATCAATAGGAGGAGTCAGAGATGCTAACAGAAGTCCTCATGTATACGGGTTTTTGGTTTTTACTCGTGCTCGTCTTGCTCGGCACGATTTACGCGCGGCGTAACCGGAAGTGATTATAATACCATCGCGGCAATCAAACCGAAGACGATGAGCGGGATGTTGTAGTGGAGGAACGTCGGCCAGACCGTCTCGCGCAAGTGGTCGTGTTGCCCGTCCGCGTTCAAACCGCTCGTCGGTCCGAGCGTCGAATCACTCGCCGGGCTACCGGCGTCACCGAGTGCTCCGGCCGTTCCGATGATGGCGATCGTCGCTTCGACCGAGAAACCGTACTGGATACATAACGGCACGAAGATGGCGGCGATGATCGGTATGGTCGAAAAGCTCGAGCCGATACCGAGTGTGATGACGAGACCGACGAGGAGCATGACGAGGGCGGCGAGGAACTGTGAGTCACCCATCAAGTTGCTTGCTCCGCTCACGAGCGGTTCAATCGCACCCGTTTCACGGATGACGGCGGCGAATCCGCTCGCAGCGATCATGACGAAACCGATAAAGGCCATCATGCGCATGCCGCTCGTAAAGATATCGTCCGCTTCTGACCAAGGGATGAGACGGAAGAGCGTCAACAGGATCAAACCGGTCACGGCCGAAGCGATCATCGATTCGGTCTGTAATTGAACGACCAAGACGACCAAGACGACGATCGCCGTCAACCAAATCTTCATGTTGCTCAACGTGCGGACCTCATAGTCGCTCGGACCGAGTTGGATCGTTTCATACGACCGCGGTTTCCGGTAGTGGAAGAAAGCGGTGATGAGTCCGACGAGCATCCCGAGTGCCGGGATGGCCATGATGCTGACGATATTGACGTCACCGACAGCCATCCCGTTCGTCTCGACGTTCGGGAGCAAAATCTCGTTCAAGTAGATGCCGCCGAAGCCGACCGGTAGCAACATGTACGGTGTGACAAGCCCGAACGTGAGGATCGTCGCGACGAGCCGGCGATCGAGTTTCAACTCATTGAACAAGACGAGTAACGGCGGTACGACGATCGGGATGAAGGCGATGTGGATCGGTAAGACGTTCTGTGAGCTGATAGCGAGTAAGAGCAGCAGCGACAGCAGTAACGCTTTGACGCGACCGACACTCTTGCCGGTCACATCACGGCCAGACATGCTGATCAACCGTTCAGCCAGGACGTCAGGCAGGCCGGTCTTTTACAAGCCGACAGCGAACGCACCGAGCAGGGCGTAGCTGAGGGCGATCGTGGCACCGCCACCAAGCCCGTCGCTGAAAGCGGTCAACGTGTCGTTGAAACCGAGTCCTCCGACAAGTCCACCGACGATGGCGGCGAGGATGAGCGATAAGACGATATGGACACGACTGATCGCGAGAGCAAATAAGACAATGACAGCTAATAATACAGCATTCATGAGTTCCAACACCTTTCGAATCATAAGTTCTTTCTCTTGTTATCACTTTAATACGATAAAGACTTTTGAAATTTAACATACGTTTTATGACTTGTCAAATCATGAAAACAAAAAAAGCGACAACTTCGAAAAGTTATCGCTTCTTCATCATAGTTCGACGTTATGGTACACCTGACGAACGTCTTCTAAGTCTTCGAGTACGTCGAGTAGTTTCTCGAATTGCTCTTTCGACGCTTCGTCGAGTTCGACTTCGTTTTGCGGTAGCATCGTCAGCTCGGCGACTTCGAACGTCTCCACACCCGCCGCTTTGAACGCGGTCTGGACGGCATGGAATTCTTCCGGCTCGGCATAGACGATGACCGTCTCGTCTTCTTCGATGACGTCACGGACATCGAGGTCGTGCTCCATCATGAGTTCGAGCACGTCGTCTGCTGTCATCCCGCCGACACCGATGACGGCCGTCGCATCGAACATATACGCGACCGACCCGCTGACGCCCATGTTACCACCGTTCTTGCCGAACGCGGCTCGAACTTCAGAGGCGGTCCGGTTGACGTTGTTCGTGAGCGTGTCGACGATGAGCATCGACCCGCTCGGCCCAAAGCCCTCATAGCGGAGTTCGTCGAAGTTCTCTTCGTCGCCGCCTTTCGCTTTGTCGATGGCCCGGTCGATGATCGCTTTCGGGACGTTATACGTCTTCGCGCGCTCGACGACGAACTTGAGCGATTGGTTCAATTCCGGATCAGGTTCACCTTGGCGGGCGACGATGTAGATCTCGCGGCCGAACTTCGCGTAGATACGACTCGTATTGGCGTCTTTAGACGCCTTTTTCTCTTTAATGTTGTTCCATTTACGACCCATTATGTGTCATCTCACTTTCCATTGTTCGATAGATTCACTGTCGATTATATAAGAAGAAGCGAGCGTTGACGAGAGAAAATCATCCCTCGCTCTTGTCCATCTTCTCAACGATCTCGGTCAGCGTCTTTAAACTGTCGATCAAGCGGTCGGTCTCATCCTCATCGAGGAACGCTAACCGATCCTCGAACAGGCGCCGAAACGAGTCGCGCCGCTCGAGGAGCACGCGCTCTCCTTGGTCGGTCAATTGGTTCCAGATGACACGGCGGTCGCGCTCGTCAGGGACACGTGTAATATACCCTTCGTCGACGAGCTTCGTGATGAGCGGCGTCACGTTCGGCGGGGCAATCGATAACGTCTCACTAATTTGTCCGTTCGTGACCGCGCCTTCATCCTCGATCAACATCAGTAGATGAAAGTGAGAGAAGTTCAAGTTCGGGATTTGCGGGAGGTCGGAGCGGCGGAGCAGTTTTCTTCTGATTAACGGGATCAGTTTCACAAACTGATCGGCTGCATCTTGTCTTGGCATAGTCATAGTCACTTCCTAGTCAGGTTCTTTCTTCATTATACACGACCACAGGCGGGGTGGACGAGCAATCATCGGACTGTGAGCATTTACACACCGATTCCGCCAAACTAATGACACAAACAATGTAAGCGTTTACATATGGATCTGTCCTTGTTTTCATGAAAACGCATACGATTTTACTGAGCTGATCTGTAAAAATCAAGACCTATCCTCAAACAGCAAAAAAATATTGTGAAAGAGTTCACATTGTTGTCACGCACAAATTGAATGAAACGGTGTATTCTATGAATGTGAAGGAAAGCACAAACTCTTATCAGGCAAACCGATTATCCCGTGCTCTCCATCAAGTCAGAAGATCAGCTCTCATTCATGAGGAGGAAACCAACATGGCAGTTAAAGAGAAAGCAGTAGTGGAAACATCAGCAGAACAGATGGTCGACACGCTCGTCAAGCAAGCGCACACGGCACTCGACACGTTGATGACGTTTGACCAAGAGAAAATCGACACGATCGTCCAAGCGATGGCGTTAGCCGGACTCGAGCAACACGTCGCACTCGCTAAACATGCATTTGAAGAAACAGGTCGCGGTGTGTTTGAAGACAAGATGATCAAAAACATCTTTGCGACAGAATATATTTTCAACTCACTTCGCGGTGAGAAAACAGTTGGCGTCATCGAAGACGATGAGCAAAACGGCATCACATACATCGCCGAGCCGGTCGGTGTCGTCGCCGGGGTCACACCGGTCACGAACCCGACATCAACGACGATGTTCAAAGCGATCATCGCCATCAAAACACGTAACCCGATCATTTTCGGCTTCCACCCGTCAGCACAACAATGTTCAAGTGCAGCGGCCCGCGTCCTTCGTGACGCAGCAATCGCAGCAGGTGCACCGGAACATTTGATCCAATGGGTCGAAAAACCGTCACTCGACGCGACGAAAGCACTCATGAACCACCCAGGCGTGGCCATGGTACTCGCAACAGGCGGCGCGGCAATGGTGAAGTCGGCTTACTCGACAGGTAAACCAGCGCTCGGCGTCGGACCTGGTAACGTCCCGGCTTATATCGACAAGACAGCGAAAGTGAAACGCGCCATCTCGGACGTCATCTTATCGAAAACGTTCGATAACGGCATGATTTGTGCGTCAGAACAAGCGATCATCGTCGACCAAGAAGTATATGAAGACGTGAAACGTGAAATGACAGCGCTCGGCTGCTACTTCTGCTCACCAGAAGAAAAAGCCAAACTCGAAACACTCGTCATCAAGACAGACACATGTGCGGTCAACCCTGAGATCGTCGGGAAACCGGCAGCATGGATCGCCGAGAAAGCTGGACTCAGCGTCCCGGCCGACACGAAAATCTTGATCGCTGAACTCGAGACAGTCGGCGCAACAGAACTGCTCTCACACGAGAAGCTCAGCCCGGTGCTCGGCGCTTATAAAGTTCAATCACGAGAAGAAGGCTTCGCGATTGCTGAGAAAATGCTTGAAATCGGTGGTCTCGGCCATACGGCCGCAATTCACTCGACAGACGACGACGCGATCCTCGCGTTCGGACTTCGCATGAAAGCTTGCCGCATCATCGTCAACTCGCCAACGGCACACGGCGGTATCGGTGACCTTTACAACGAAATGACACCATCACTCACACTCGGTTGTGGGTCGTACGGTAAAAACTCCGTCTCTGAGAACGTGACGGCGAAACATCTACTCAACGTGAAAAAGGTGGCGAGACGTCGCGTGAATATGCAATGGTTTAAAGTCCCTGAAAAAATTTACTTCGAGAAAAACTCGGTTCAATACTTGCAGTCGCTCACGTCAAAAAAACGAGCAATGATCGTCACAGACGAAATGATGGTCAAACTCGGATTTGCTGACAAAGTCATCAAAAACTTGCCGGCTGGTGTTGACTACCGCATCTTCGACCAAGTCGAACCAGATCCATCGGTCGAGACGGTCATGGCAGGTGCCGAGGCGATGCGCCAATTCCAACCGGATATGATCATCGCGCTCGGTGGTGGATCACCGATGGATGCTGCGAAAGGGATGTGGCTCTTCTACGAACGTCCAGAAGAGAAGTTCTCAAACCTTCGCCAGAAGTTCATGGATATTCGCAAACGGACGTACAAGTTCCCGACGCTCGGCAACAAGTCGATGTTCGTCGCGATCCCGACAACGTCAGGTACAGGTTCAGAAGTGACACCGTTCACGGTCATCACTGATAAAAAACGGAACGTCAAATACCCGATCGCCGACTACGCGATCACACCAGACGTCGCCATCATCGACCCTGAGTTCGTTATGACGGTACCGGCTTCAATCACGGCTGACACAGGAATGGACGTCTTGACACACGCCATCGAAGCGTACGTATCGGTCATGGCGAACGACTATACAGACGGACTGGCCCTCCGTTCGATGAAGATGATCTTCGACTACCTCCCGAAAGCTTACGAAAACGGAAGCGACGCTGAAGCTCGTCAAAAAGTGCACAACGCCTCAACAATGGCCGGTATGGCATTCGCGAACGCATTCCTCGGAATCAACCACTCGATCGCGCACAAAATCGGTGGCGAGTTCCACGTGCCGCACGGTCGGACGAACGCGATCCTCATGCCGCACGTCATCCGCTACAACGCGACACGCCCATCGAAACTTGCGGCGTTCCCGAAATATGAGTCATTCATCGCTGACGAGCGCTACGCTGAAATCGCACGCTTCCTCGGACTCCCGGCGAAGACGACTGAAGAAGGCGTCGAGTCACTCGTCCAAGCGATCATCGAGCTCGGACAGCGCTTGAACATCAAACTCTCGTTCAAAGCACAAGGCATCAAGAAAGCGGACCTTGATGCGAAAATCGACAAAATGGCGGTCGATGCGTTCGAAGACCAATGTACGACGGCGAACCCGAAAATGCCGCTCGTCGAAGAATTGAAAGAAATCATGTACGCAGCGTACGAAGGCGTATAATCAAAAAAAGGCGATCACTCCAACGAGTGGTCGCCTTTTGTCATGCAATTAAGGAAAGTCCCATGAACAGGAGGATGACGGATAAAGCGATGACGTTGAACCAGACGACAAACTTGATCGCGATCTCAGCCCACGCTTTATTTCTCAGCCCAAAATAAAGCAAGATTGCATAAAAAACTAGACCGCCGACGAGTCGGTACGGAGAGGATGCGTCAAAACCAATGTCGTATGCATGTTGTACTGTATTGAGCAAGGCGAGGAGGAGGAAAGCGCACAGGTAGCGCTTTTTCTTTATTTGTTGATTCGGATTGTAAACATTATTCATAGATTGCACCAACCGTCTTTGGGTTTTCGTATTTCTATCTTTCGACTTTGTAATATCTTTTCACTATACCATTTTTATGAAAGGTGAGATGGCGAAAACAGACAATTTCGTCTCCTGCGTTCATTCATCGCCAACGAGAGCGACCGTGTGAGACTGAAGCAAAGAAAAGCTAACCAAACCCCATGATTCCCGATGGAGGGGACGAGCAAGAAGGCCACAATCGTAAACACGATAAACGCATAGATGAGTGAGTTACGGACGGGCCGAGCGTCTCCGATGCCGGCAAAGACACCTTCATACAACATGGCCAAACCACCGATGAACGGATACAAAATAATCCACATATAATACGTCTCAATCGTCGAGCGGAGCGCTATATCTTCCGTGAAGAGGTGAATGATTCCATCCTGTGCCACTGACAGTAGTACGGTGATAATAACCGTTGACCACAAAATAAACCGAGAGCCGATCTGAACCGTGAGTCGATAGGTTTCATTCGATTTTTGCCCGATTGCGCGCCCAATCAATACGGTGGAAGCTTGACCGATGCCGCTGAACCAATAAGCGATCACATACTGCAATTGAAACAAGATGGCATTCGCACTCAATGCCTCGACGCCTTGTTTGGCTCCAAGTGCAGTGAACGAGCCCGTCATGAGAAGTAAGAAGACGGTACGGATGAACAAGTCACGGTTGACGGTCAAATAAGTAATATAAGCGCCCGTGTTCATCAAATCGCGGCTTATCTGTGCGGAAAACGTGATACGGCTTTGTACGAACAGCCAACCCAATCCAAACGTCATCACTTCTGACAAACTCGTCGCAAAAGCAATCCCGGCAACCGGATCGTAAAACACGTGGATAAACCAAACGTCTAAGATGATGTTCATCAGGTTGCCACCGACTTGGATGACTAAGGCGGTGCGCACGCTCCCATGCCCAATCAGCCAGCCGAGTAGGACGTACGTACCAAGCGCGAATGGAGCGGCGTAAAGTCGCGTCGTAATATAAGTCCGAACGGAGTCGGCCATGGATGCATCAGTTACAAGTAGATGAATGGCGGTTTCGCGAATCGGGATCAGGAACAAGAGAAAACTTGTTCCAAAAACAAACGCGATGACGAGCGGCCGGAACAAACTCATTTGAACGCGTGTTGCATCTTGTTTCCCGAGTGCTTGCGCTGTGAATCCGCTCGTACTAATCTTTAGAAAGCCGAACAGCCAATAAAGGGTGTTAAAGACGACCGCACCGACGGCGACTGCACCAATCGCGGTCAATTCGTCCGTGTTCGCGATTACAATCGTATCGACGACACCAAGCAGCGGCGTTGAGAAACCGGCGAGCACGAGCGGGTAAGCGATGAGCCAAAATGATTTAGTCGACACCATGCAAGAACCGACCCTTCTCGACGAAGGCGTCGCGCAATGCAATCGTGTACGGATGGCGCGAGTCATCAAACAATTCATTGCCGTTGAAAGAGTCCACGATCGTCCCTTCGGACAAGACAAGGATACGGTCACACAGTTTCGATACGACCGATAAATCGTGGGAGATGATTAAAAATGCCATCGACTGGTCGCGATGATAGGACTTTAGCATGTCGACGATGTGATGTTGCGTGATGGTGTCCAGTGCTGTCGTTGCCTCATCGAGAAGAATGAGTTGAGGATTCAGGCTAAGAGACCTGGCGATGGCGGCACGTTGTTTTTGCCCTCCGCTCAATTCACGAGGATACGAGGCCATGCATGTGTGCGGAAGTTGAACGATGTCAAACAAGTGTTCTAACTTGGCCCGTTCATCGTACGGTTCAATCAAACGAAAATGACGAAGCGGCTCCAAGATGGAATCTGCGAGCGTCCATCTCGGGTTGAACGATTCGGCGCTGTCTTGAAACACAGCTTGAATGCGTTGCCTCATCTGTGTGACTTCCCGACATGAAGCGGTCTGCCAAGACAGATCACATAGCTGAATCTGTCCTGCGTCAACCAGCTCAAGTCCGAGTATACAGCGAGACAAGGTGCTCTTTCCGCTACCGCTCGTCCCAATCAAGCCGACCGATTCGCCAGCCTGAACCGTGAACGTGACGTCACATAATACAGAGTGGCTACCATAGTTTTTCGAGACTTTTTCAACGTGTAATAACATGTTCGAGTCGTTCCTCTCGTTTTAAAATCGGTGCCGCTTGAAGCAAAGACTTGGTATACGGGTTCTCCGAGGCAATCAGGTGCTCACGATTTCCCGCGTCAACGATGCGCCCATCTTTCATGACGAGGATGTGATCGGCATAGGTCATCGCTTCGGCTAAATCGTGAGTGACCCACAGCATGCTCGATGTTTGACCGATCATCGACTTCAACCATTCGGTCACTTGCCGAGCCGTCAGCACGTCGAGCGCATTCGTGATCTCGTCCGCGATGATGAGTGTTGGTTGAAGAATGCTCGCAAGTAATAAGCAAAACCGCTGAAGTTGACCACCGCTCAGTTCGAGTGGATAGCGATTGAGGAGTTCTTCCGATAAATGAATCTCGGCCATGGCGGAGCGGATACGGTCTTTGTCGTATGCCTCGTCATGACTTTCGAACAAGTCCCGAATATGCTCATCCATCGTCAAAAATGGTGCGAACGACGTCGTGTAATGTTGTGGGATGTATCCAATCTCGCACCCATAAATGGAACACGTTTTACTCGCATCCCCAATCTCTTGGTCGTTCCAATAAATTGTACCTGTCGTCTGAAGCGTGTTGGGAAGCATCTGCAAAATCGATTTGACGAGAAGTGATTTGCCGCTTCCGCTCGCGCCGACGAGACAGACCCACTCATTTCGTTCGATGGCGAATGAGACGTCTTGTAAAAGTGGACGTTCGTCATGCTTGATAGAAAGTTGATCAATGACTAACATTACGTTGCCTCCTAACGCTTAAACTTGAAAATGACGTGTCAGTTTTGTCGAGAGTCTCGTCGACCCGATAATGGTTAACACGATACAGAACGCCGGCCAAAAAACGAGCGCCGGATTCGTTGCAAGGTAATGTCGTCCTTCACTGATCATCCCCCCCCATTCTGGTAACGGTAATTGAACACCTAGTCCAATGAAGGAGAAGGCGGAAATCAAGAGGATGACTTTTCCAAGGTCAAGACTCATGACGACAAGAATGTGCGGACAGACGGCAGGAAGGACGTGCCGGAGTGCGATTTTCGGTTTCGAAAGACCGTTCACGCGCGCAGCGAGGACGTGTCCCTTCGTGCTCTCTTGCAGGACGAGCGTGTGTACGAGTCGTGTATAGGACGTCCACTTAATCAAACTGATGGCGAGCACAAGGCTTTGAATGCTCGGACCTAGGACTCCAGCGAGGACGATGGCGAGCACCGTATCGGGAAAGATGATGGTCGCATCTGTCACTTTTGTGACGATTCGCTCCAATTTGCGATAGACGAACCCGCTGATCGTCCCAAGAATGATGCCGACCGTCGCTGTGATGAGAATGATGACGGTACTTAAACCGACCGTGATCCCGCCTGCAAGAAGGAGTCGTGACAAGACGTCTCGCCCTAGGTGATCGGTGCCGAGCAGATGATGCAGCGATGGTGAGGCAAGTCGATTCGTCACGTTCGTCGCGAACGGGTCGACCATCGATGTCAATGCATACATCACGACGAAGATTGCCAAACCGCTTATGATGAATCGGCGCTGTTTCATCGGGACACATCCTTTCGATAGAGGTGAGGCTGCAGTAAACGTAACATCACGTTGGTCACGAGATTGATACTGACGACTAAACAAGTCGTAAAGACGAGATACCCTTGCAAGACGGGGAAATCACGGCGTAAAACAGAATCCACCATCAGTTTGCCGACCCCGGGATAAGCGAATAACACTTCGAGCACGACGACTCCTCCCATGAGGCTCGCCACGCTCACGCCGAACATCGAGATGACAGGGGGCAAGGCGGCCCGGGCGATATAGCGCGTCAGTAACTTTTTTGAACGGATTCCCCGAACTTTTGCTATCACGACGTAATCAGCCGCCATCACGTCGAGTAATGTCGAGCGGATGAGCCGGATATAGACGCCGCCAACGGCAATGCCTAACGTCAAAGACGGTAAGGCGAGGCTGTCCCAGCCGTTTCGTCCCATTACAGGGAACCATTGGAGTGACACGGCGAATACATACATCAAAAACAAGCCGATTAAAAAACTAGGGACCGATGACCCGACAATCGACAATCCGGTTGCTAGCTTGGAAAAGACAGACATTGGTCGGAAAGCGCTGATGGTACCGAGCGGGACGGCGAGCACAATCGCCACGAGGAGACCTCCGGCCGCGAGTTCGAACGTCGCGGCATAGTTGTTTTTAAACAATTGTGTCACAGGCTGACCGGTGATGAGTGAATCGCCTAAGTTTAATCGAACGATTTCAGAGAGCCAATTCACGTATTGGACCCATACCGGATCCGTGAAGCCAAGCTCCTCGCGGAGGCGGTCAATCTCGGCGACATCGACTTGCAGTTCGTCGACCTTCAATAAGTATAGGACGGGATCTCCCGGGACGAGTCGGAGAAGCAAAAAACTGAAAAAAGTGAAGACTAGAAAAGCTAGTCCCCACTCAAGCGATTTACGTGCCACGAATCGCGTCATATCACAACACATCCAAATCTTTTGTGATCATATAGTATTCGCTCTTTTCAGTGACCCACCCATGCACGTTGTCTTTCAAAGCAACATTCGTCGAAGGGTGGACTAAAAATGAGTTGATGACACGTTCATCGACATATTGCGCAATTTCTTCGGTCATTCGGTCGCGTTCAGCACGGTCGACCGTCTGATTCAAGCGGTCGATTTTCTGCGTCAATGTCGCATCTTCTACGCCACTGAAATTCAACGCGCCGTTCGGATGGAACGTGGCGTTCAAGTAGTAGCCGCCGTCCCCACGTGGTGCGGTCAAATTGCTATACGTCGCAAGGTCCCAGTCTCGTTCGGCGGCCATATATTCTTCCGGTGTGTCAATCATTTGAATATCGATTTCTATCCCGACTTGCTTCGCATCCGATTGAATCAACTGTGCGATGAGTGGTAAGTCAGGTCGTGAGCTATACGTCAACAGATTGAGCCGAACCGGCTCACCGTCTTTCATCAACACGCCGTTGACTTGCTCGTAACCGTCTTGTTTGACCAGGTCCAGGACATCTTGTCCCTCGTCAGAAGGGTAGGACGGGGCGAACGGGAAAGACGGTAAGAATGGACCGACAGCAGGTGTGGCATAGCCATTCAAAATGCCGTCCACGATTTGTTCGCGATTGATGAGCGAGTCAATCAGGCGGCGCATCGCGAGTGACTGCATATGTTCACGTTCAAGGTTCATCGTCAACTGATGGACACGGAACGTCTCCGCCTTGTCGACGACGAACCCGTCCTGCTCCAACGTGTCGATCATCTCGATTTCTGGACGATAGACGATGTCTGCTTCGCCAGACCGGAGCGCCATCGTGCGCGACCCCGGGTCTTCGTTGAACGTGAACGTGACCGTATCGAGTTTCGGTTGACCGTCCCAGTATGCATCATGCCGTTCAAGTTGGATGTTCGAGCCGGGTTGGAACGACGTCACTTGATAAGGGCCGGTCCCGACAGGTATTTGATCGATGGCATCATCTGCAGTGACGTCAATGATGGATGTGTTCGGATGGACGAGTTCATTGACGAGTTCTGGATAAGGGACGGTCGTCTCGATTAGGAGGCTCGATGCTTCCGCTGTAATCGATTCGATACGCAATGCGCTGCGGATCCCTGTATTCTCTTCGAGAGAACGGTCGAGTGAACGTTTGACGGCCTGCGTGTCGAGCGGTTTCCCGTTATGGAACGTCACGTCTTCTCGTATGTAAACGCGCCACGTCGTTTCGTTCACTTGTTCGAACGATTGTGCGAGCCAGGGGTCGACCGATAACGTCTCATCGTTCAATTTAAAAAGCGTCTCTGTCACACCGGCCCGGAGCGGAACGTAACTTGAATCGCGGTGGGGGTCTAGCGACTGAGTTGAGAAGTTATAGACGAAATGTAAATGCCGATCGTCTTGATTGGAATCGTTGCAAGCCGTTAAAAAAAATAGAGCGATAGTACATATGAGCGGAACTACATATTTCATAGAGATGACATCCTTCTTTCAAATTGTAATGATTACGAATTACATCATAGCGTAATCATTACAATGTATCAACTGGTGAATTTTATGTTTAAATTAACAGGTAACACTGGTGGTGATTGAATGGTTATGTGTTGTTAAATATATTTAAACCTATAAAAAATTAAATGAAAAAGTACTAAAAGCCATTTATAATAATAATTTCCAAGTTATCCATTGTTTCTTGATCATTGGTTGAAATTATTACTTAGTTATTGGAGACAACTCGTATGAACATTATGTTTAGCTTACTATCGGTACTATATGTCGTCTTTTTGTACGTCAGTCCGTTCACAAACGCCACCCCGTATGAGACGGCCGAATACTTTGCGTCTTTCGACCGAGACGTTAACAGTTGGGAGAACGTCGAGCTGTTCGAGTCGCTCGGGACCGAGCTCGATCTTGAGATGGACCGTTTCGTCCATTATGCCTCCGTACCGAGCCATTGGACGACGTTGACCATTGAAGACGACGAACGATTCGATGGTGTATCTCATTTCATCTTAGAAGCTGGATTTGACGGTGAAGTGATTCAAACGGATTGGAACGAACCGATTGATGATGTAGAAGGAAAAGTCGTCGTTTTGCCGATGACGGTCAAATCACTCGAGTTTGACAGGAGGGACACGTCGGCTGATCCATATGGAGAGGTCCTCATTGATGATGAGGCGAATCGCCACTTACTCAACCTGTTGGAGGCAGGAGCCGAAGGGTACATTGTCACGCCCGATGAACAAGAAGAGGCTTATTACGGAACCATTTATACTTCGCCACGGACGCGGCTGCCCGGCATCGGCGTCGACGTTGAGACAGCAGATCGTTTGACGGACGGGACGCATGTCTCGGTCGAACCGTTCGTCGACGACGAGGTGCCGTATGTCGAATTTATTCAACCTGGTAAAACAGACGAGGAGATTGTGATCTTGGCTAGGCTTGACGGCACGGGTTACGGGGACCATGCGTTATGGAGCCTTGGTGGTTCATCGATATTGTACGCGCTCATCGAACAAATGGATGGCATTGATACGGATGCAACGATCCGGTATCTCTTCTTGAACGGAAGTGGGGGTGGCTACGAGACCGCCATGGATTATTTAGAAACAGCGAAACAGGCTGAAACTTTGCCGTCTTTAGTACTGTCATTAGATATTCTTGGTACCGGGGAAGATGCACGTTTTGTAAGGACAAAAGGGATGACAAGACTGCCGGTCCTTGAGCAAGGAAGCTGGTCATCACTTGATGTGAAGCCACTCGGGACGTCGTATTTAGATGAATTTCATGCGGAAGGCGTACCGGTCATGTCATTAAGCGATTCATTGACGGCTGAGTTTGATGCTTTAACTGAAGCCGATACAATCGACCGTTTGTCGAACGAGGCGATGGAAGACCACGTCTCTTGGCTAACAGATTGGCTCGCCACACAATGATGTCTTGAACCGTCCCCGTGTGAGGGCGGTTCTTTCTTTTTGACTGAAACACTCGTCCTCTCTCGAATTGTTCGGTATGATGAAAGAGGAGGCGATACAATGGAACGAAACATGAACATTACAAGACATTACGGTGAACTGGCCGGTACGCTTTTATTGCATGACGGGAAGCGAAAGACGGTCGTCATCTTGAGCGGGAGCGGGCCGAGTGACCGGAACGGCAATGTCGGACCTGTCCAGTTCAATACGTATAAAAAACTAGCCGACGCGCTATATGGCATGGGCGTCAACGTATTTCGGTACGACAAACAAGGGATTGGGGAGTCGGATGGTGACTTTAATAAAGTCGGACTCCACGACTTGGTCAACGATGCGATCGAAGTCGTGAAAACGATCCAAGGGTTGCCTGAAACGGGCGATGTCTACGTGCTTGGCCATAGCGAAGGGGCGGTCATCGCCCCGGCCGTTCAACTCGAGACGAATGCGGCCGGATTGATCCTCCTCGCCGGATTCAACGACTCGTCGAAACAGATGTTCTTACATCAAGCCGACGCACTCGCGAGCGAGATCGGGCGCGTGAAAGGGTTGAAAGGGATGTTTTATCGGTTGACCGGCGTCCCGAAAAAAGTCAGACAACGGCAAGACGATCTGCTCGAGCGCTCGCTCCGGACGAACGTCGCTGCGTTCAAATACCGAGGCCAAGTCGTCAACGCCAAATGGATTCGTGAACATGCGTCGTATGACGTCCGGGAACGGCTCGAGCTCGTGCGTGTCCCGCTGCTTGCCATCACCGGTGACCGTGACGTCCAAGTTCCGCCTGAACACGTCCATTCACTGCGGACGAAAGGCGATGTCGACAGCTATATCATTAAAGATATGAACCACCTGCTCGTCGAACGGACGAGCCCGCATTCACTTTTAACGTTGCACAAAGAATATCGTGAGGCGATCGAGGCCCCGCTTCATCCACAGCTGTTACAGAAATTGAACAATTGGTTAATCAAATAGTCAAAAACAGTCGAAAACGGTCACTTAGTGACCGTTTTTTGTGTTATAATTGTGACAATAAGATAAAAAATGAATGAATTTGAATGTTTTTGATTGTTTTTTGAATGTAAACGCTTTATATTAGAGATACGGAGGGAATACGATGTTAACGAAACAACGACATCAGATGATTTTGCAACGGTTGTCGGAACAAAAGATCGTCAAGCTGAAAGAGTTGGTCGAATGGATGGGGGCGTCAGAGTCGACGATCCGCCGTGATTTGACGGACCTTGAGGCCGAAGGCTACCTTGAACGGGTCCATGGCGGGGCGACGCTCGTCGTTCGCGCTGAAGACGAACCGACGTTCGAGGAAAAACGGGATCGGCACGTCGATGAGAAAGTCGCGATCGCACGGAAGGCCGCGACGTTCATCGAAGACGGGATGTCCGTCTATCTCGATGCCGGGACGACGACACAGGCGATGGTCCCTTACTTGACAGGTAAGAAAGTCATCGTCGTCACGAACAGCCTCCCGATTGCCAACGACTTGTTCGATCTCGATATTAAAACGTTCGTGATCGGCGGCGAGTTGAAACGTTCGACGCAAGCGCTCGTCGGCTACAACGCCCGCGAGAGCATGATGAACTATCGGGTCGATGTCGCTTTTCTCGGTATCAATGGGGTCGACCTAGAAGCCGGCTATACGACGCCTGACCCAGAAGAAGCCCTCGTCAAAAAAACAGCGATTGAACTGGCTCGGAACGCCTACATCTTGGCGGACGATTCAAAATTCGGGAAACGTTCGTTCAGCCGAGTGGCGCCCCTCGAGGCGGCGACACTCATCACGATGAGCGGTGCACCGTACGTCAGTTCAGTCGAAACATTAACAAAGGTGGTGAACGCCCAATGATTTACACGTTAACACTTAACCCATCAATCGATTATTACGTCACATTGCCAGAAGTCGTCTTAGGTGAGGTCAACCGCATCCAAGAGACGACGCAACGGGCCGGAGGAAAAGGTATCAACGTCTCGTTCGTCTTACGTGAGTTTGACGCCGATACGGTCGCCCTAGGATTCATCGGCGGAACGACAGGTGAATTTATTAAGAAAGCGTTGACGGACAAGGGTGTCGAGACCGATTTCATCGAAGTCGATGGCGAGACCCGAATCAACGTCAAGATCCGGGCGAAAGAAGAGACGGAATTGAACGCGAGTGGTCCTGTCATCTCGGACACGGAACTTGAACAGTTGACAGCACAGTTCGAACACGTCCAAGCAGGTGATATCGTCGTCTTGGCCGGAAGCATCCCTAGCAATCTGCCGAGCACACTTTACCGGACGCTCGCTGAGAAAGTTCGAGCGAACGGAGCCGACTTCGTCGTCGATACGACAAAAGAAGCGATGCTCGAAGTGCTCTCGCTCGAACCACTCATGATCAAACCGAACCATCACGAGCTTGGTGAACTGTTTGACGTCAACATCGAGACGTTTGACCAGGCGCTCCCTTACGCTGAACAGTTAGTCGAGCGTGGCGCCAAAAACGTCATCGTCTCGTTCGCAGGAGACGGAGCGATGCTTGTCAACGGTTCAGGCGCCTATACGGCGAACACGCCGAGCGGGAAACTTGTCAATTCGGTCGGAGCGGGCGATTCACTCGTCGCCGGTTTTGTCGCCAACATTTTAGACCATGACGCAACCAAGGCGTTCCGCTATGCGGTCACGACCGGCAGTGCATCTGCTTATACGTTTGGCCTCTGTACGAAACAAGACGTGGACCGCTTGGTCGGCGAAGTCGACGTCACCCCACTATCACGATTGGAGGAAACAACATGAACATCACGGACCTACTCAAAAAGGACACGATCCAACTGAATCTCCGCAGTCGTTCAAAAGCAGACGTCATCGATGAGCTCGTCGACGTGCTCGACCGGGCCGGTAAGCTATCGGACCGGAACGGTTATCGCGACGCCATCTTGGCCCGCGAAGCGCAAAGCACGACCGGACTCGGTGAAGGGATTGCCATCCCGCACGCGAAGACGAAAGCTGTCAAAGCACCCGCGATCGCCTTTGGTCGCTCGAGCGGGATCGACTATGAAGCGCTCGACGGCCAAGACAGCCGCCTGTTCTTCATGATCGCAGCAGGCGAACACGCCGACAACGAGCACTTAGAAACACTCTCGAAATTATCCGTCTTCCTTATGGATCCAAAATTCCAGGAACGTCTCTATGCGGCAACGTCAGAAGATGACGTCATTCGCGCAATCGAAGAGAAAGAAGCGGCCGAAGCGGCACCGGTTGCTGAAAAAACGGTCAAAAAGGATGCACCTTATATCCTTGCCGTCACAGCTTGCCCGACCGGCATCGCGCACACGTATATGGCAGCAGACAGCCTGAAACAAAAAGCAGAAGCGATGGGTGTCGACATCAAGGTCGAGACGAACGGTTCGACTGGCGTCAAAAACGAATTGACGGCAGCTGATATCGCCAAAGCGACAGCTATCATCGTCGCGGCCGATAAAGCCGTCGACATGGAGCGGTTCGCCGGGAAACACGTGATCGAAGTACCGGTCGCGCAAGGCATCCGCAAACCTGAAGAGTTGATCAATCGGGCTGTGAAACAAGATGCACCGGTTTACCGTTCGACAGGGACGTCAGGCGCTCCTAAAGAACAGCGCACCGGCATTTACAAACACTTGATGAGCGGGGTATCAGCCATGCTGCCACTCGTCGTCGCCGGTGGTCTGTTGATTGCCCTCAGCTTCTTCTGGGGCATCAACTCGGCAAACCCAGATGACCCGTCTTACAATGAATTTGCGGCTCAGCTCATGACGATCGGTGGCGCGGCGTTCGGTTTCCTCGTCCCAATCCTTGCCGGTTTCATCGCGATGTCGATCGCCGATCGTCCGGGTCTCGCACCTGGTCTCGTCGCCGGTGTGCTCGCGAGCGAAGGGAATGCCGGATTCCTCGGTGGACTCATCGCCGGTTTCTTAGCTGGTTACGTCGTCCTGTTCTTGAAAAAAGCACTCGCGAAATTGCCAGCGACGCTTGAAGGAATTAAACCAGTCCTCCTGTATCCGTTGCTCGGCTCGTTCATCTCAGGGATGATCATGCTACTTGTCGTCAACGAACCGATCGCAGCGTTCATGACATGGTTGATGGATACGCTCAACAGCATGAGTGGTGCTAACGCCATCTTGCTCGGTGTCATCGTCGGTGGCATGATGGCCGTCGATATGGGTGGCCCGATCAACAAAACGGCGTACGTGTTCGGTACGGCGGCACTCACAGCCGGTAACCAAGAAGTCATGGCGGCCGTCATGGCAGGTGGAATGGTGCCACCGCTTCTCGTCGCGCTCGCGTCAACCGTGTTCGCTCGTCAGAAGTTCTCGAAACAAGAACGTGAAGCTGGTAAGACGGCGTACATCATGGGCGCCTCGTTCATCACAGAAGCAGCCATCCCGTTCGCTGCGGCCGACCCGATCCGGGTATTACCGTCAGCGATCCTCGGGTCAGCACTCGCCGGTGGATTATCTGCCTTCTTCGCGATTCAATTGCCGGCGCCGCACGGTGGGATCTTCGTCTTCCCATTACTTGAAGGAGCTGGAAACGTCGCGATGAGCATGGGTCTCTACGCACTTGCGATTCTCGTAGGGGCACTCGTCGGAGCACTCCTCCTCTCGTTCTTGAAAAAACCGCTTACGACAGCGACGGCAGAGCCAACGCGTGATGTCGCTTAACAAACTCGACCGTAGGGATTCCTACGGTCGTTTTTTGTCAAATGATTGTCAGTCGTTTCTGGAAGAAGTGTGATTTCGATTCGGTGATTTGTGGTAAGATATTTGTAAAACTTAGGGTAGGAGGGGGTACGGATGCAAATACGGAAAGCTGAGCCGAAAGACGCTTACGGGATCGCACGCGTCAGGGTCAACGGTTGGCGAACGACTTATCGGGGGATCGTTCCGACTGAGGTTTTATTAAAGCTCTCTTCTGGCTCGATCGAGTGGTCGGAAAAAATCCGAACTGCCCTTTCTAACCGCGAAGTCAGCGGATTCGTCGCCATAGTCGATGAGGAAATCGTTGGTTTCGTTTTGTATGGGGACGAGCGGACGGGGGACTATCCGGACCATCCGAACGAGATTTATGCGATATATATTCTTGAAGAGCATCAGCGCATTGGAATCGGATCGCTGTTACTCGAACGCGCGGTCCAAACGATGTCTAGCCGTGGACTACTCATTTGGGCGCTCGAGCTGAACCCGCATCGGGCGTTTTATGAACAACGGCAAGGGCGGGTCGTCGATGCGAAAGAGCGCTTGTTCGGCGAACTCGCGTTGCGCGAAGTCGCCTATGGCTGGACGGAAGCGACCCATGATGCGATCATCGGGGCATGAACGGACGCGACGAAACTGTCGCGTCCGTTTTATTTAGACAACACAAATATATAGCAAAATAGGTGACTACATGAACATGTATAACATAACCAAATATCATCCTGAAACGAGAGGGAAGATTGACGAGTGGACGGAAATCTCGGACATCGATCAAACGTTTGAAGGTGTCGTCTTCACGTTGGAGGAATATCTCCGCATGGAGTCTAATTACGTTAAAGCGATTGAGCGAATCATGGGCTATTTAGGAGTGAAGACATTGACCGTCTCCTATCTTGAGCGACGTGACTATGCGTATCGAGCCTCTTCGAAATGCGCGTTCAATGCGCTTTATCCGATCCGGATGAGAGACCTTCGCAAAAAAGTGAAGCTAGGGAAGGTGCTGTCACGAGACCAAATCCCGAACATGCTTCGCCTCATGTTAAGGAATACGCTTTACGCCGAGTTAGAGTATAAAGTGAATGAGTCAGACGAAGAATATAGGTTCAAAGTGTTCTTTGGGTACGACTATATGATGGGCGTCCATTCGTTGAACGATTTGTCGCCGCTGCGAGACGAGTTGTTGCATTTGGATATGTATCTCGAAGATTGATGCAGAGGTGACACCTAAAAAACGATTACAAGGTAAGGGGAGGACGATGTTTATCTTTTCTCCTTATCCATTCCGTTAATAGGGTTTAAATGGTAAAATTTATAAAAATAAGAGTCGGAAGATTCCTGATTTTATAACGATATCTTACAAAAAGGTGCTGGCTACATGCATAACTACACTCTACTGGAGAGAGCCCTATTTTTATCGCCTTCCCTCAATTTCGAGAAGATGAAAAAAGAGATGGATGGAAAGACTGTCCTGATTACTGGAGCGAGTTCAGGAATCGGCAAGGAGTTCGCCTATCTATTAGCGAATACAACTGCGCATCTGATTCTGGTGGCCCGCAGAGAAGCAAGCATGAACGTCATGAAAGTCGAAATCGAAAAGGCTACAGCCAGTGTAACGGTATTCCCGGCAGATTTGCGCAATGAAGAGGAACTAAAAGGATTGCTGGCATTTCTTCATCAATTAACGGACGGAGTGGATGTTGTCGTCAGCAATGCCGGAATCTCCATCAACCGTCCAATTGCCCAGTCGCTGGATCGTTACCATGACTTCACACGTACCATGGCGCTTAATTATTTTGCTCCGGTACAGTTGTTGCTATCGCTCATTCCGGTGCTTGAGAAAAAGAACGGGCACATCATCAATGTCTCCACCATAAATGCTTTGCTATTCCCTATACCTCACTGGGCTGCCTACCAGGCGTCGAAAACCGCTTTTGATACGTGGTTGCGCTCGGCGGAGCCGGAACTGAAAATCAAAAACATTTCCACCACTTCCATTTATCTGCCGCTCGTGAAAACACCCATGATAAAACCAACTATTGCTTATCAGACTTCCCCTGCCATGTCACCGGTTCACGTGGGGGAAATTATAGGACACGCCTTGTATACGAAAAGAAAAGTTTATAAACCCTGGTGGCTGATTCTAGGTCAATGGGCTTCAGTTATTTTCAGATCACCGTTATCGTTTATCGTCCTCAGGTTATTAAGAAAAAAGGAGCGTGAAAGAGGCAATGTTTAATTTGCTGAAAATATTGTCGCAGCTCAATTTTCTTTCCCCATCAAACTTAGGACGTCTTTGCTTCGCTATCCATCAAAACGGTGTAAACCTTATGCTTCTTTTTTCATTGACGGAAAAGACGGGAGGCCAAAAAACTGCTTTGGTGGATAGTCGGGAAACACTCAATTATCTGGAGCTGCAGAAGCACTGTGAAAATCTCGCTCATCTTCTAGCGGAGAGGTATGGGATTTGTAAAGGGCATAAAGTGGCGTTCTTCTGTAAAAACCACGCGTCCTTCGTGCAGGGCATTTTTGCTGCTTCGCGGCTCGGCACAGATATATACTTGCTCAATTGTTCCATGAGTCAACTGCAGTTCGATCGGCTAGTGCGAGAACATCATTTCGACTTGCTGATTTACGACGAAGAGTTTAGCGGATTGATTGAAAAATCGTCTTACCAACATTCAAAAATCGTCAGTTATCATGAAAAAATTGAATCCATCAACAGTTTGTCGGATTCGGCTCTACATAGAAAAGAAAAATTGACGGCTTCTTCCAGCGGAAAGATTGTGCTGTTGACCGGTGGCACCACTGGAAAGCCTAAACAAGTGATTCACCGCCCATCCCTCTTTAATTTCCTGGATCCTTTTGCTGCTTTACTGAACCGACTGCAGCTGCCAACATACAGCACTGCCTATATTGCAACGCCGATTTACCATGGCTACGGCATCGCAGTACTGTTATCATTTCTTGCTTTGGGAAAGAAAGTTGTCATTCAGGAGAGCTTTGATCCGAAAGGAGCATGCGCCCTTATTCGGCAGCATCAAGTAGAAGTTGTCACGGTAGTTCCTTTGATGATTCATAAAATGTTGAAGCACGATAAAGAAGCGCTCAGTTCCCTAGCTTGCATTGCGTCTGGAGGTGCAAAACTAAATCCGGTTTTAGTGAATGAAGTAAACAATCATCTGGGGAATGTCTTATACAATCTATACGGAACTTCGGAAGCTGGCTTGAACATCATTGCTACACCCGAAGATTTAAATTTTCATGCAAACACGCTTGGAAAAGCAATTTCGGGAAGTCAATTGCAGGTAGTCGTGGACGGGAAAAAAGTTGAACCTGGCAGTATTGGACAATTTTGTATTCGGAATAAATGGTCCATGAAAAACAGCCCAAGCCACTGGATTCAAACTGGCGATATCGGATACCGGGACGAGAACGGCTATTATTTCCTGTGTGGACGAACAGACGACTTGATCATTTCGGCCGGCAACAACATCTATCCTTCGGAAATAGAAGTTGCATTGTGCAGCCATCCGAGTGTCGAAGACGTCGCTGTAATCGGTGTAGAGGATATCTACGCTGGCAACATTCTGAAGGCATATGTGCAGTTGTATTCTGAGAAAAAAATGAGTGAAGAAGAACTTTTCAGCTGGTTACGCACACGAGTGGCAGCATACCAAATCCCTCGAGAAATCGTTTTCGTTGAAGAGCTGCCTTATACACCTGTAGGAAAGCTGGACCGAAAACGAATTCAAACAATTACTCGTATCGGGGGTTAAGTGATCTAAGAATAGAGTTATAAAGATGTTGAGAGTACTTTGATCGCGGGGGAAGGAAGTGGAATTGAACGAGGCAATCATCGAACGGATGAAGTGTTGCGCTTAATTCGACAAACCGTCGAATGTAAAGGTTTTCAGGTTAGAAAAATAGAAAAACGGTAATGATTTTTTGTCTAGGTCATCAAAAAGACCCGAATTCTAGCCGATACATAGGTTAACGTAGCGAGAGTTATTCTCGGGAATAGGGGTTATTTATGAAACGGACGAAACAACGAACCATCAGCATTAAACAAAAGTTGATCACGATGTCATTGCTCTTATTATTGATTCCATCGTTATTGATCGGCTTTGTCGCTTACTATCAGGCGAAACAAAAAATTACGGATCAAATCATGCAGTCGGCACACGCGGGTGTGGAGCGGATGAATGACGAGATCACGAATCTGATTGAACCGATTGAGCGCGACGTCGCCTTTTTTGCGGGGCGGATCGATGAGTCGCTCTACGAAGAAGGAGAAGACAACCTTGGGTTAGAGGAGAAGTTCGTCGAATATTTGGCGACCCATCCGAAAGTGACGAACATCTATTATGCGTCCACTGAAGGCACGATGACGATCTATCCGGTCCAAACGATGCCGGACGACTATGATCCCCGGACGCGTCCGTGGTACGAAGCGGCAGATGGTGCCAAAGGAAACGTCGTCATCACCGACCCTTACGTCGATGCGGCCTCGAACAAGATGATGGTCACGTTATCGCAGACAACGGATGACGGTCGTGGCGTCATCGCGGTCGACGTCGACGTTGATGATATCGCCGAAGTCGCGACTAGCATTCAAATCGGGAAAGAAGGCTACGTCACGATCCTTGATGCGAACCAGCAGTTCGTGACCCATCCGACGTTAGCAGCAGGCGAGAAGGGGTCGGGCGATTGGGTCGAATCGCTTTATGATGGCAAAGATGGCAGCTTTTCATATGTGTTCGAAAATGAAGACAAACAAATGGACTTCATGACGAACGACTTGACGGGTTGGAAAGTGGCCGGAACGCTGTATGATGACGAGATCACAGAAGAGACGATTGGTATTCTTTGGACGACCGTGGGCGTGATTGCTGCGATGAGTCTTTTGGCCTCAATCATCTTATACTTCATCTTACGCTCAATCATTCGACCGTTGAACCGTTTGACGACGGGCGCGGAACGGATTCAGGCGGGAGATTTGACGGAAGAAATCATCATCGATTCGAACGATGAGATCGGCCGGGTCGCTGAAAGTTTCAACGGCATGACGGCGTCACTCCGTTCGATCATCATCAACCTCGATCAATCGATTGGACAAGTCGCCGCATCGTCGCAAGAACTGATGGCCAACTCGGCGCAAAATACAGCATCTTCTGAGCAGATTGCCGGTGCGGTCCAGCAGATGGCGGCCGGCGCCGACGATTCGAAACGTCAGCTCGACGACAACGCCGTCTCGCTCCAAGCAATCACGGCAGGCATCATGCGCATCGCTGAAAGCTCGACGGACGTATCGGAACTGTCTCGCGAGACGGCGATCGAAGCGGAAGACGGGACAGCTGCCGTCACCCATAACGTGACGCAAATGAAAGCGATCGACACATCGGTCGAGACGTTCGGCGCAGTCATCGAGTCACTCGCAAAGCGTTCGAACGAGATTGGAAACATTGTCGATGTGATCAACGGGATCGCGACGCAGACGAACTTACTCGCTTTGAACGCTGCGATTGAAGCTGCCCGCGCCGGTGAGAACGGGAAAGGGTTTGCCGTCGTCGCGAGTGAAGTCCGTAAGTTAGCAGAACAGTCACAGGACTCGACGAAGCAAATTTCGCAGTTGATTGAGAATATCAAGCAAGAGACGGAGCGGTCTGTCACGTTGATGAAAGAAGTGTCGGCCCATACGAAAGCGGGCCTTGAGACGACGGAGAATACAGCAGAGCGTTTCAAGAAGATTATGTTACGGACGCAGGAGATGACGCCACGGATCGAGGACGTGACGGCCACTGTCGAAGAGATTGCGGCGAACGTCGAAGAAGTATCAGCTTCAGCGACGCAAATCGCTCACATCGCCGACGAGAATTCGAACGCCTCGAGACAAGTCGCGGCAACGACAGAAGACCAGCTCGGTTCGATGGAGGAAGTCTCGCAATCCGCGAAAGCACTCGCCGATATGGCGGAGGAGTTGCAAGAACTCGTATCACGATTCAATGTATAAACGAAAGGCAGAGCGGATCCGCTCTGCCTTTTTGGTACATTTCGATTCTTCTTAGAGTTCATATCATCGTTTGCTCGACACTTGGTTGCGGCCTGAGTTTTTTGCCACGTACAGCGCCTCGTCCGCGTCTTGAAGTGCTTGTTCGACGGTCTTTCCGCCATCAAGCGAACTGACGCCGAACGAACATGTGACGTGCGGGACCGGACCGAACGGTTCGTCGTTGATCTTTTGACGTAACTTGTCGGCCAACTGGATGCCATCAGTAAGTGTCGACTGCGGGGCGACGATTAAAAACTCCTCGCCGCCCCAGCGACCGATCGAATCGGTCTTCCTTATATTTCGGCGGAGCAATTGAGCGATCGAACGTAACACGAGATCGCCGGTCGGGTGACCGAACGTGTCGTTGACGAGCTTGAAGTAGTCGATATCGAGCATGATGACGGCGGCAGGTGCTTTCGTGTCGACCGTATCTTGGACAGCCGAGGTCAGGACGTCGCCGACTTTTTTACGGTTGAATAACTCGGTCAACGGGTCGAGTGACGACAGATGCTCCATCCGTTCTTCATAACGTCGCTGTTCGGTCATGTCTTCGATGACGCCGACCCCGCCGTCGATTCGGCCGTCAGCCTGAAAGCTGGGCGACATCGTCGTCCGGACGAAACGGGGCTGTCGATTCGGAGGGGTATACCAACCGGCTAAACGGACGGTCTCGCCTGCCAATACACGGGCGACGGCACCGTATAAGTCAAACGTTGAGGTCGTGCACCGTTCAAACGTCGAGCTTGTCATTGGGACGACCCCGAGTAAGTCGACGAATGAATCGTTGTAACTGATGATGCGTCCGAACGTATCGAATGCAAAGAGACCGATCGGTAACTGGTCCCACGAGGAAGGATCGGGTTTCATGGTGTGGGTGTCTTGGTGAATTCGTTCTTGATCAGCCATAGAATGACATATGCGCGAACGCATACTTCCTCCTTTCTTTAACGAAACGAGAGTTTAGGACGTTCGTACTGATACTTTATACCCTTATTTGGAAGAATATTAGCTAAAACATGATAAAAATAAGCTGAAATCTAGAATCTGTCGGCTGATGGACATAAAAAAGAGACCGCTGGCGCGATCTCACAACGGTCATAAGATTGGGCTGAGCAACCGTGACACACCTTCGCGCATCCGGACGCTCCACTTCCGGACCGCATAGTCGTCGACCGTATAGCGGCGACTGACGGCGACGTCCGACTCGAACAACGAGGCGAGCTCAAGAGCGACCCGCTCGTCGTAGATGATGGCGTTCACTTCGAAGTTCAAGCGGAAGCTGCGAGCGTCCAAGTTCGTCGTCCCGACAGTTGAAATTTCATCATCGACGACGAGCGTCTTCGCGTGCAGGAAGCCTTCATCGTACATGTAGACGTTCGCCCCGTAGTCGAGCAGCTCACCGAGAAACGACAGCGACGCCCACATGACGAACGGATGGTCCGGTTTTCCGGGAATCATGATGTCCATCTCGACACCAGAGAGGAGTGCCATCTTGCAGGCGTCCATGAAGCTCGTATCCGGGATGAAGTAAGGCGTTTGGATGATGACCCGTTGCTTCGCCGACGCGATCATTTTGATCATCATATTCTTCAAGTGCTCGGTGTCCGAGTTCGGTCCGCTCGTCACGATCTGCATCGGTGACTGCTCTTTAATATCATGGTGCGCGAAGCAGAACGAGTTTTCAGGGTCGTGATGCTTGCTCCCCGAAAAGTTCCAGTCCAAGATGAACCGGTGCTGCAGGTGGTAGACGACGTCCCCCTCGACCCGGAGGTGGGTATCGCGCCAATAGCCGAACTTTTCGACGAGGCCGAGATACTCGGTACCGACGTTGAAGCCGCCGACGTAGCCGATCTTGCCATCGATGATGACGACTTTCCGGTGGTTCCGGTTGTTCAACTTGAAGTTGATCAAGCCGAGCGTCGGCGGGAAAAAGACACGGACTTCGCCGTTATGCGCGATCAACTCCTTGAAGTCTGAATCGCGGAGGCTGCGCGATCCGACCGCGTCATACAACAGCCGGACTTTGACGCCCGCTTTGGCGCGCTCGATCAGTTCGTGGATCAAGGCCTTCCCGAGGGCATCACGTTGGATGATGTAATACTGGATGTTGATCTCGGTCTCGGCGCTACGGATATCGTCCATCAGCGCCTTGAACTTCTGTTCCCCGTCATGCATGATGGTCGACTTGTTGTGGACGCTGATGAGTGACTTCGATGAGCGCAAGTTCATCTCGAGCAACTGCTCGTACTTCTCAAATAGCGGTTGGGCGAGCATCGTCTCTTTACGGTGAATCTGCTCGATTTGACTCTCGACTTGCAACGAATGAAATGAGCGTTCCTCAACACTCAAGTTAAAGAAGTTATCTTTTTTCAGCTGTCTACCGAGGAACAAGTAGATGATAAATCCGAGGATCGGTAGGAAAAACAAGACGAGCAGCCAGGCCCAGGTGGCACCGACATCGCGGCGTTCCGCGAAGATAACGGCTAAAGCGAACAATAAATTTAACCCGAGGACGATATACAGCCCCCAACTGATCATGACCGACCACTCCATGCGACCCACTCCTAAACGACAAATTGTGCAACTAGCTTTATAATACCTCAATCGAGGGAATAGTATGCTAGTGAAAAAATAAGGGGGAGACTGAGATGAACTTGAAAGTGGATTGGCAACAAGGGATGGCGTTTCAAACAACGACTCCTTCCGGTCATAGCGTGACACTCGATGCGGCGCCGGATGTCGGGGGATTGGATACGGGGCCACGGCCGACCGAGATGTTGCTGCACGCCACGGCGGCCTGTACGGGCATCGATATCGTTTCGATTTTGCACAAGATGCGCCTGCCGCTCGAACGGTTCGGGATGGAAGTCGACGCGGTGCGGGCGACCGAGCACCCGATGCGGTTCACGACGATCCATATTTTATATGTACTCGAAGGGGAGATGCCGGAGGAACGGGTCCGCCGTGCCATCGAACTGTCCGTCGATCGCTATTGCTCAGTATCGCATAGCTTGAACGCGACTTTGACGTATAGTTATCAATTGAACGGGGGCGACGTCATCCCGTTCCGATGACATCGCTCAGGCAAGATGGTTGAAATCGGTCGAACGTCTCCGTTATATTGGTATTTCAAATACTGCATAAATAAAGGAGGACGTTATGATTCGACTCGCGACGAAACGCGATGCTAAACACATCGCGCACCTAATCGAACAACGAGCCGTAGCGCTTAATGAAACAGGAAGTGACCAGTGGACGGAATATTTGGAGCTAGATTTGTTAGAACGCGTGCGAACCGACATTGCGACGGGAAGTGTGTACGTGTATGAACAACATGGCTTTGTCTTGGCCTCGATCGCCTTGCTTCCTCCGGATGAATGGGATCACAATTTATGGGAAGATGGCGAGCGCGGTCAATACATCCATCGCATCGTCGTCAGTGAGCAATTGAAAGGCCGTGGCGTCGGTCAACAGCTGATGCAACATGTGCTCCGCGAAGCTGATGGTAACGAGCCGATCCGTCTCGACTGTGTCGCCGACAACGAGTTTTTGAACGAGTATTATCCACGTTTTGGTTTCGTTTACGTCGATTCACGTAACGGATACAACACGTTTGAATATGGTTTGGATGAAAGTGTCAGTGCGTGAGGGGTCAATGTACCCCTTTTTTTGTTACAATGAATCATGAAGAAACAAAGGAGGAATAGATATGATCAACACTATATTGGTCGGTTTCGGCTTCTCGGCTACAACGTTCCACCTGCCATTTTTGACGACGCTCGAGGAATTCAACATCACTGGGGTCGTCTCCTCTAGACCGGATGACGTCCGTGCCGTGCTCCCTGATGTGGACGTATACGCGACGCTCGAAGAAGCGATTTCGACCGATGCGACGCTGTTCGTGATCACGACACCGTCGAACTTACATAAAGACATGGTAACGACGTGTCTCGACGCAAACAAAGACGTCCTCGTCGAGAAGCCTGCGTTCCTAACGTCTGAGGAAGGGGAATCCCTCATCGCCCTCGAGAAGACGCGTGACGGGATCGTCAACGTGTTCCACAACCGACGCATGGACGGAGATTTCTTGACGGTGGCGTCACTGCTCGAATCAAACCGAATCGGAGACTGGAAAGTGTATGAATCACGCTTTGACCGGTTCCGTCCGCTTGTCCGGGACAGATGGCGTGAGAACGCAGGTCCTGGGTCTGGTATTTTGTTCGACCTCGGCAGTCATTTGATCGATCAGGCGCTCGTATTGTTCGGCGAACCGGACCACGTCTCAGCAGACGTCATGGTCCAACGAGACGGCGGACAGTCAGATGACGGCTTCAACGTGACGCTGCACTACGGTGAGAAGCGCGTCTATTTACGATCGAACCCGTTCGTCGCCGTTGAAGCGCCTCGCTTTGAAGTCCACGGTACGGCAGGCAGCTTTATCAAATACGGTCTCGACCCGCAAGAGGCCGCGCTCCGAGACGGTGCGATCGAAGCGGGTGTCCGTGAGACGGGGACGCTCGTTGTAAATGAGCCGCAAACGATTGAAATCGAGCCGGGGCGTTATTTGGCATTTTATCGCCAGCTCGCTGACAGTTATTCGACGCGACGGCCGGTCGTTTCCCTCGAGGCCGCTTTGTTGACGACGCGTGTGATCGAACTTGCGCGGCAATCGTCTCGAACGCAAACAACGTTATCGTTTGAATAACGAAAAAGCAGGAAGTCCGCGAATTGGACTTCCTGCTTTTTCATGCGGCTTCCTCTTCAGGATTTGCCATCTTTTCCGTATGTCGAACGATCGGGAAATTGCTGAACAGTTTGCTGCCGATGAGACCGGCGATGATGCCGACGGCGAACACGATGATTGCCGTCACCGTCACCGTCTGCCAGTCATTAAAGCCATACATGACGAGCAGTCCCGGGATACCGGCGGCAGACCCAGGTGCGTTGTTCACCATTCCGGTCATCGCGACGATGAGTCCGGCGATGGCACCACCGACAAAGTTGACGCTATAGATTGGGATCGGATTCGCCGAGATGAGGTCGGCTTGTGTGAGCGGTTCGATCGCGACCGAAAGTTGGTCTTTCTTCGAGCCGATGTTCAATCGCTTAAAGAGTAAATAGTTCATCGAAATCGACGCCGTCAAGGCAAGGGCCGCGATTGCCATCGGGACACCGGTCAGACCGAGCATCGCCGTGAGCGCCATCGAACTGAGCGGTGATGTCGAGACGACCGTGACGATTCCGCCAAGGACGAGTCCCATCACAATCGGATTTTGCGTCGCTGCGAGCTCGATGACCGCCCCGATTTGAGCGAGCGTGTTCGAGACGAGCGGATCGACACCGATGGCGACGAGACGGGCGAGCGGTGCCATGACGATGACGTAAAAAATCATGTCGACACCGGCCGGGAGGTGCCGGTCGAGCTTGCCGCCGAGTAAGGCGAGGACGTACCCTGCGAAAAAGCCGGGGAGAATCCCGAAGCCTGACACGGACAAACCGAGCATCAACGCGTAGACCGGGTTCATGCCGAGCGCAATCGCGACAAGTGCTGCTGCCGCAGGTCCCGACAGCGCACCGGCAGCTTGGCCGACTTCTTCATATAAAGGGAGCGGCAGTAACCCACCGATCGCGTAGGCGTTGAACGCTTCGACGAGGAAGCTCGCGATTGCGGCGCCGGCGAGTGCTCCCATCGCTTTCATCCCGAACGGTGCTTTGTAACTGAATAACGTGAACAAGGCGAGAATCAACAGCAACAGGGCGATCCCTTGAATAATGACCATACGTGTACCTCTTTCTCTCTGTTTTATTTTCTCTATAGTTAACCATTCAGACCGTTATGTAAAGCCATTTCATCCATCTGACACGACTTTTTTGGATGGGAGCGTTTCCAAATGAAAAACGAGGCAAATGTGAACGGTTTTTTTGAAAAAGTTGTGAAAATGTGTCGTCTGATGTGTCAGGAAGCCGTGGAGTGGGAACATAAAAGAGATAGATTTTCATATAGGATCGACCAAGGAGGAGTAGAGATGCAAATGGAGAACAAAAATTGGCACGCACTCGAACCGGAAGAGGTGAGGAGTAGTCTTGAGACAGACGTAGACAACGGGCTGTCGAAGCAAGAAGTGTCGAGTCGGCAAGAACAGTTCGGGAAGAACGTTCTGCCGGAAAAGGAAAAGACACCTGAAATCATAAAATTTTTGAGACAGTTCAATGACATTCTTGTGTACGTCCTGATCGGTGCGGCCGTCGTCACTGGCTTTTTAGGTGAGTATATCGATACGATCGTCATCGCGCTCGTCGTCACGATCATTGCCGTCGTCGGCTATTTGCAAGAAAACAAGGCTGAACAGGCGCTTGAAGGGATTAAAAAACTGCTCGAGACGAAAGCAAGCGTTATCCGAGACGGCAAACAGATTCAAATCGAATCGAGCGAACTCGTCGTCGGAGACCTTTTGGTGCTCGCCGCCGGTGACAAAGTGCCGGCCGATGCGCGAGTCATTCTAGCCGAGAAGTTCAAAGTCGAAGAATCGGCTTTGACAGGTGAAGCGACGACGGTCGAGAAGAAAATTCAAGTCGTGGCGGAAGATGCTGTCCTCGGTGACCGGAAAAACATGATTTATTCAGGAACGAGTATAGCGACGGGCAGCGCGAAAGCGATCGTCACGTCGATCGGTGAAGGGACGGAGCTCGGTCAAATCAACGCATCGATCGCTGAAGTCGAGACGGTGAAGACACCGCTCATCCGTCAGACGACGAAATTCGGTCAAACGGTCTCGATTGCGATCCTTGTGATCTCGGTCATCATTTACGCGTTCGGCTACTTTGTACGTGATTTCGATCCAATCGAACTGATGCTGACAACGATCGGGTTAGCGGTCGCAGCGATTCCGGAAGGTCTCCCTGCCGTCATCTCGATTATTCTCGCACTTGGTGTTCGTAACATGGCCGAGAAGAAAGCGATCGTTCGTAGTCTACCGTCCGTCGAGACGTTAGGGGCGGTCTCTGTCATCTGTACCGATAAGACAGGTACGCTGACGAAAAACGAGATGACCGTCAAGCAAGTCGTCACGGCGAAGCACGATATCGAAGTGTCAGGCGGCGGATACGCTCCAGATGGTGACCTCGAACAAAACGGTCAACCGTTCGACCTCGATGACGACGAGTCGATGATCGATCTGCTCACGGTCGGGAAGACGTGTAATGATGCCCAATTGTATGAAGAAAACGGCGAATGGGTCATCAATGGCGACCCGACAGAAGCTTGCTTGCTCACGCTCGCCGAAAAAGCGGAGCGACCGATTGAACGGCTGAAAGTCATCTCGAAAATCCCGTTCGATTCGGAGTATAAGTACATGGCGACGCTCGTCGACTATAAAGATGAGCGGATGATCTTCATCAAAGGGGCGCCAGACCGCCTGTTCGATATGGCTGAAGATACGGAATTTGACCGCACCTATTGGGATGAGAAACGTAAAGAGATCGCCGACCGCGGACAACGTGTCCTCGGTGGCGGATTCAAACGGGTCGATCGCTCGAAAGAGACGGTCGACCATGAGGACGTCCAATCCGGTATCACGTTCCTTGGTTTGTACGGAATCGTCGATCCACCACGTCCAGAGGCGATTGAAGCCGTCGCGGCGTGCCGTGACGCCGGTATCCGCATCAAGATGATCACGGGTGACCATAAAGACACAGCCGTCGCCATCGCCCGTGAACTCGGCATGGAAGTCGAAGGCGCACTTGAAGGGAAAGAATTGACGAACATGTCGGACGAGGAGATCAAAGAAGCGTCGGTTCATAACGATGTGTTCGCACGGACGAGCCCAAATGATAAGCTGCGTCTCGTCAAAGGATTGCAGCAAAACGGGCTCATCACATCGATGACCGGTGACGGTGTCAACGATGCCCCGGCCTTGAAACGGGCCGACATCGGTGTCGCGATGGGTATCAAAGGGACCGAAGTCGCAAAAGAGGCGTCGCAGATGGTCCTCGTCGACGACAACTTCAAAACGATTTACAACGCGGTGCGTGAAGGCCGCCGTGTATACGACAACTTGAAGAAGACGATCTTGTTCTTGCTCCCGACGAACGGTGGACAAGCGCTCCTCGTCGCGATGAGCATCTTGCTCGGTGCCGCGGCACCGCTCAGTCCGGTCCAAATCCTTTGGGTCAACATGGTCGTTGCCATCACGCTGTCACTCGCGATCGCCTTCGAACCGCTCGAAGAGAGCACGATGAAACGTCCGCCGCGTCCGGCGAACGTCCCGCTGTTGAGTCGCTATTACGTGTTCCGGATCATCTTCGTCTCGATCTTGATCGGGGGAGGCAGCTTGATCATCAACTACATGTTAGCTGATTTTGATTTCTCGACTGCGAAGCTGCAGACGATCACACTCAATACGATCGTCATGGCCCAGTTGTTCCACTTGTATAACTGTCGGACCGAACTCGCTCCGGCGTTTAACCGGCACTTTTTCGATAACAAGATTGCGTTTATCGTATCGGCACTATTGATTGCACTTCAACTGTTCATCACGTACGTGCCGTTTATGCACACGTTGTTCGGGACAGCGGCACTTGATTTGAATGATTGGATCTATCCGGTCGTCTTCGGTGCCATCGTCTTCGTCATCGTCGAGATTGAAAAAGCGATCTCACGTCGTGTCATCGGCAATAAAGACATACACTGATGTTTCGACTCTTAATCGATGTGGAATTAGTCCACTATGACAGAGGAGGGATGCTCAATGAAACGTGACGAATCGCAACCTGGGGTTCACCCAGACCCGATGCCAGACGATGAGTCTGATCCGGCGAAAAAACCGGCTCCGACGCAACATCCAGATCCGGACCCGGAAGAAGATAACGAGGAGTCATAACGCACGTCGATGACTCGAACGATAAAAAGGCGACTTTCCCATTCAATCGGGAAGGTCGCCTTTGCTGTGGGTCACTTTTTCGGTGCGACCACACGATACTCGTTCATTTTATCAAACTCTTTTTCATTGAAGTATTCGACGACGACGAAGTCACCGACCGGGCATTCCCACCGGTCTTTCGCGACTTGGCACTCTTTGAGCGTCACTTTCTCGTCGAACATGTCGAGCTCTAACGTATCTTTGAGGAATTGTTCAGCCTGTTTGTCGGCGATTTTGAAATACTCGCTTAGGATGACGTCTTCTCCCTTGTCGTTCGTGTGTGTCATTACTTTAAAAAATCTCATTGGATTTGACCCTTCTTTCTCTAGATAAACTCTCGCTCTAGTATAAAGGAAAGAGTGGGTTTTGGGAAACCCACTCTCAAGTACAACATCAAACCACTTTCGGCCGTCGCGGCGGCGCCTCGTTGAACGGTTGCTTATGACGAATGATGAGCCAAAACAATAGACCGAATAACGGGATGTACGGGAGCGGCCACAAGCTCATCTTATAGCGCTTCGCATCTCGGGTCATCAATGTCATTTGGACGAAGGCGAGCAAAAAGAAATCGACCGTCATCGTGCGGACGAATTGATTCTGTTCGACGTATGACCAATACTGTGCGACATTCCCAGTCATCGCGGCAGCGATGAATAAACCGATCGTGACGAGGAGCAACACGACCCCGAGCAGTCTCGTCGGCAACGGCTTGATTGGCGTCGGGTAGGGCGACTGCCGTGCGAACGCGAGATACGGAGCGATGATGAATCCTCCGACGACGAAACCGGTTGCTGCCGGTAGGAGTGGATTCGGCCGCAGTTGGTTCACTTCCGACCAAAGCAGCGGGAACAGCGCGAGCGGGTAGACGCCTAGCACGCTAAAGAGGGATAAAGAATATCCTTCATAGGCATCGGTATTGTACGTCAGGAAGTCGAGCAAGAACCGGCTCGAGAACGGGGTGTTGGGACCAAGTAGCGCGATCGCGATCGCGGCGGCCCAAGGAATCAATAAAAATTTTCTAGTCATGGCTACACCTCTAATCTGTCTCTGTTGTCATTAGTATACCCTGTTATCGGACGAACAAAAAATGAGAAGTGTCTGACGACACGTTCTCATTGGTTCTCTCTTGCATAAGCTTTGATCATCGTCACGAGCTGTTGGGCTTCTTCTGAATTCGCTTCAAGACGGATCCCGTAATCGTACATGCTTCCTATTTGACTGCGGTGACGGACGTGACCAGTCAACTCGATTGACTGGATGAGCGGGACGAGGTCGAGCACGACCTGAACTTTCAGCCCTTCCGACAGCGGGAACAAGTAGTCGCAGCGCAACTTCAAGCCGTGGGCACTAATGTTGAGCAGCATGCCTTCACCGTCATGCAACTCCTTATCTTCCCATACGAGGCGGTAGGGGATGAAACGGGGGTTCGGTAAAATGTAGCGGAACGTTTCTTGTCGGCGATAACGCATCGGTTCACCTCATTTCTCTTCTAGATTATCGGTTCGGTTCCACCATTTTTGAAGCGTTGGACCGCCAAATTTTCGGGAAGCACGGTTTACAGAATCGTAAGCGCTTTCTATAATGAGGATAAAGGTTTGGTTTAAGGAGGGGATCGCGTGAACGTGTCTGATTTACTCCGACGTTACTCGATTGACGAACCAATCATCTATGTGAAGAACCTGCACGGGCAGTGGGTCAAGCTCGAACATCTGCCGCCCTACACCATACTTGAGGTCGAGACGACGGACGAGACCATCGAAGCGCTCGCTATCGACGCTTACATGGCGCTCACTGTTTGTCGGGAGACGTCGTCACTCGAAGATGCGCGGCCTTACGCGGTGCGTCTGCAAATTCGAGAAAAAACCGCAACCCGTTGAGGTTGCGGTTTTTTATTTAGGCTGCTTTTTCCGTCTCGTCGTCTTGTGGTTCGGTCCGTTTCGCATAATACATGAACGGCGTGGCCATCCAAGCGATGATGAACTTCGCGACATACGTCGTGACGAAGATGTTCCACCAGATATCCCATTCCATTCCCCAAAAGGCGATCGTACAGAACGTGAGCGTATCGATCAACTGTGAGACGACCGTCGATCCAGTCGTCCGGAGCCACAGTTTCTTCTCACCCGTTTTCGCCCGAATCTTCGAATAGATGAAGACGTCGAACAGTTGCGAGACGAGGTACGCCGCGAGACTGCCGAGCGTGATGAGCGGGAGCATCGAGAACAACGCCTTGAAGCTCTCATGCATGTAGAGCGCTTCTTCGAACGGTTCGTAAAGCAAGGCGAACTGCATGAGTACCGTCGAGACGATCAAGATGAAGAAGCCGAGCCAGACGCCTTTGCGGGCGGCGTGACGGCCATGTTTCTCGTTCAAGATGTCTGTCGCTAAATAAAGGGAACCGTAGACGATGTTCCCGAGTGTGAAGATGAAACCACCAATCACAATCTGCTGCGTCACTTGGATGTTGGCGACGACCGAGGCCATCGCGATCCAGGCGTACAGTCCGACCCGTCCGAACAGTTTATAGCTGAGGACGAGCAGACCGAGCGTGAGCAGGGCAGAAGGGATCCATAACCATTCATTCAGCATCTGTCATGCTCCTTCCGAAAAATCATTCAATTCAACTTTTCAAGTTTATAGAGGAACCGGAGACGTGTCAAGACAGTTTCCATGACTGTAAGAAAAAAGCCCTCACCCGAGTTTGGATGAGAGCAGCCTATGTAGTTGATATAATGTCACACACCACTTAGATAAATAGCGATGCCTTTTATGGTCGATGACATGCTATTCAATTGGGTCCGGGCTTCTTCCCAAAATGACCAATCGTCAGCTTCTAAAAAATGCGTCAACGCCTCACTCACGGATGTGAATTCGTTCAATACGTTGGTCAGTCCTTCACGGTCGATTCCTGATACGTCAGATGACACAAGGTGGTCAAGCGCCGGAAGAATTTCATCAATATCGGCACGGATTGATTCAAGCTCTTCCCGGTTACTGTCGATTTGAGTAGAGATTTCTTCGAGCGGATGGTCTTCACAAGACGTCCCACAGGCGAAGGTGGATTGCTCGGATTGACGCAGCGCACCGAGCGTATCACTGCTCAATGACTGGAGATAGCCTAAAAATATCGAGACTTCTTTTTCGGTCGGGACAGGTTCAGAGAAGGGTTGCGTCTCGGATACATCGATTACGACATTTTCATTCCTTTGGGCTGAGTCAGACGCACGATCTGTCGTCTGTTCAGAACAAGCGGCCAATAAGGTGACGGCAGCAAGTAAGATGGGGATATGTTTCATATCTAGTCTCCTTTATATATGTATTTACCCATTATACCATTTATTGGGATATTCAAATGAGCTAGAGACCATAAAAAGCACTTTCTCAAGGGTTTGAGAAAGTGCTTTTTATGGTCCATGACACGGAATTCGTTTGATGCCTCCGACGAGAATCGAACTCGTGCTGCAGCATTACCATTTCTATTTTGGGAAAACATAGGGACGGAACGAAATCGAACGATACGTCAACCACGCTGATTCTAGTGAAATCGCTGTAAGAATTTGGTGAACAAAATTGTGAATCCACCTGTGCATTCGAGGTAAGTGTGCACAAAATTGTGCACGAAATCAGTAGTTTTACTTAGCGTGGGACTGTGTATACTTCGGTTGCATACATCTTTTCTATCAAAAGATTTGCTTCTTCCATCTTGTCCCAAGCTTCTTGCCATGTTGCCCAATCGTTATGGGTCATAAGGAGGGAGATATACTCACTCATCCGTTCCATGTCCTTGACGAGTATGTCGCGCTCTTCGAAGTCGATATTCGGCGAACTGCCTTCCGGGATATCTTTCAGTGAGCGGGCGAAGTCGTAAAGGGTGTGGTCTAACTCGAAAACTTCTTGATTCATTGGTTCAAGCTGAAGTCCCCAATCGCTACCTGGCACGTCAGGACATACTTTGCCGCATACCCGACTCATTGAGGAAGCGTCTCGCATGGTGGCAATGCCATTTTCGAGCGTGAGACCGATCGCTGTGAAGAAGTCGGCTTCGGCTTGTGTGCTGGCAAATGGATAAGGTATGTCGGATTCTGTAGATTTTTCTACAGGCGCCTCTTCATCAACTTTTGTCTCTGGATCTGATTTGATTGAGGATGACTGTGCAACGAGAGTAAACGTCGCGCGAGTCACGCTCAAATACTCGCCAGATTGTACTTCCACGTACTCCGTACAGTCAAATAACGAGTTCGAGAGGATGCCGCCGTCCGACGACATATCGTCCTTCACCTCGTAATAGCCGCGATAGTCCGACTCGACGGCCGCAAGCTTGTACTCGCCCGCTGGGATGTCGGCACCCACCTTATATGTTCCCGGTCCATACACGCCCTCTGGCAACGTCTCGCCACTCGTATCGGCGACGACTGGGCCTTGTTGTGAGGCGGGACTTTTCGGAACGTTCGGTTCGAAGTAGAACAGCGCGAACATCAAGATGACCGAGGCGGCGAGCGTCAGGTCGATTCTCCGCGTGGTCCGCTTATATTTGTTCTTTCTTTCAACGGTGTCCATATACTCGTTCTTGCGTTTCCTGAAGTCATGCCGGGCGATGCCGGCGATCACTCCCGCGATGAGGACGACACCCATCAGTCCATTGAATAGATTTTCCATCATCTAAACTCCTTTCGAATCATCACGTATATTGTAGCACCTATACTACATATACCAATATTCGTTAAATGAAGTATCTAATTGTAATTAGACACCAATATGTAATTTTAATGGCGGTTTCGAAATAATAATGTTGTCTATTTTCGGAAGCAGCCGAAAGTGGATCGAGAAATCGGTTATAATATCACTTGAAAGGTGGGGGGAATATGAAAAATATATCAGCAGTGATTTTATTGTGTTGCTCTTTATGGATGACAATTTATTTGTATGGAGAATATGCTATTAGTTCTGTTAAATTTAATCCTTCTTTAGTAACATTCCCAGTAGCACTTTTTATATTGTCTATCATATTCTTTTTCACTTCTAAAGAAAGCTATCAAGCTAAAGAAAACAAATTGAATGACTAGTTAAGAGTTTAGAAAAGATTAGAGAATGCATCAAATGAGCAAATAAGCGTCCTTAGGGGCGTTTTTTGTCGTCTGTCAAAGTTACATTCATGGCTACAATTCAATACGTGACATCGCATTACAAAGAGGTCACGTATAAGCAAATAATAATGTCGTTCCAGAAACAGACGGCCGATACGTTTTGGATGTTGATGGACGAACATTCTGTCAGGGATATCTGATTCATTCGACATCAATCGGAATCGTTCGACAAACGCCAAGTGTGCACAAACTGTCCACGGATAAATAAAAGGCACCTCCTGCAAGATACAGGAAGTGCCGTGAACCGCTTGGTTGAGCGGTATTCTTGATGCCTCCGACGAGAATCGAACTCGTGCTGCAGCATTACCATTGCTGAGGTCTGCCACTAACCTACAGAGGCGTTACAACTAGTATGTTACACAGTCTCGATTGAAAATTCAAGCTTTTTTAGAATAATAAGACCCCCGTTCTTCTCTTGATGAGAAGAGCGAGGGTCAAACAAATCATGCTTACTTCGTCCGGACCCAAACAGCTCCAGCCGAATTGTCTTTCGCTTCGCCGACGACGTCGACGACGAGTCCGTATTGTGGAAGCTTACGGCCCGCATCCGGGATGAGCGGGTTGATGTACGTATTGGCGTCATTGAACTGTTTCACGCCAGATTGCGCCTTGTAGTCGTAAATTCCGCGGCTCGGAGAATCGAGGTACCAAGCGAGCGTTTTGTCTAAACTGAACGCGGCGTCCGCGATTTGGTAGCGCGTGCTGCCTGAGACCGTCTCCGCTCCGTTCAAGTTACCGACGATCGCCTCTGGATGTGAGTCGACGACTCCGAGGAAACCTTCACCCGGGTGGATACCGACCCAGTTGTCCGAGAACGAGTCATCGGCATACCAGACGACGAGACCGGTGTTGTACTTGACGCCACGGCCGTTCAAGAGACCCGTGTCAGCGCCTGCGTGGTTACGCCATTCGAGGTAGTAGTAGTGCGGTTTCGTGTCATAACCGTCCGACTTGACGAAGCCGTCGAGCGTGACCGCCTCAGCACCTTCCGCGTCATCTGCGAGAAGCGTCTGCCCGCCTGACGTGATCGCCAAGTTGTCGAGGGCGAATCCTTCAAGGGCGAGACCGCCGTCTGTCACGTATTCGAAGACGATCTGGACGTCTTGACCGGCGAACTGTGACAAGTCGTACGATTTGTTAACCCAAGCGCCGTTCGTCGACTCGGCGTCATTTCCGGTGTTGTCGTCACCGTAGACGTCAAGGACGACTTCTTTGCCGCCGCTCAGTGCTTTGACGTACAAGTAGTCGTAATCATATTCGATCTCGAACCGTGTATCGAAGGCGAGTGTGCCGTCAGCACTGAGCTTGACGCTTGGTGTCACGAGTTCAGTGTGCAAGTTATCACCCTTTGTCGAGTAGTAGTAGTACTGTCCGAACTCAGGTTCAATACCTTTCACTTTCTTGTCCGGAAGGTTCACTTTCAACAACCCTGGGTTGTTCGATTTCGTCACCGATTGATCGAGTTTCGAGACGAAACCTTGCTGGGTGATGTCTTCAAGATCGACTTCCGTGATGTTGGCCCAGTTGCCGCCCATCAATTTTTGGAAGTATTCCTTGTTTTGTGGCGAGAAGCTCGTCGGCTCTGTTCCTGCCACTTTACCAGCCCAGCTGCCGCCGCTCATGATCGACCATGATTGGACCGGCTCGCCTTGGCCTGTGTACTGCGTGTCATATTCGTCAGGAAGACCGAGGTCATGACCGAATTCGTGGGCGAATACGCCGACCGCTCCGTCTTCAGGTTGGATCGTGTAATCGTATGCGGCCATTTTACCGCCCCAATACGGGACGTCAGCCGTCGTGTTCTCAACACCATATACGCCATCCAGTACCCAACGGTGTGACCAGACCGCGTCGTCACCGAGGACACCGCCGCCCGCTTCTTGGCCGGTACCAGCATGAATGATCATCAAGTGGTCGACCAAGCCATCTGGTTCGTTGAAGTCGCCGTCGCCGTCGAGGTCATACAAGTCATACTCATCGTATTCGGCGAGGTCCATTCCTGAGGCGACTGCCGCATTCAACGTGTCTTTGACGAGTTGACGGGGACCTGGACCGATGTTGTCATTCCCGCCGGCCGGGTTGTCACCGCCATAGTCTTTCGCCGTACCCGGTACGGTCAACCAATCAGAGACGGTACCGTCGACAGTGTAGCTGCCGCCGGACTGTTCTTCATAATACTGCTTGAACGTCTGAACTTTTTCGCCGTTGAACAGTTCGAACGACTTATCACCGAACATATACTGCTCGTAGTGTTCTTTGCTGAAATTGTCGCTATACATATAACCGGGATCTTGGACGACGTTGTTATGTTTGAAGTCGCTGTACTCGACGAGGAGGACGAGCACTTTGTCTTCACGGACCGCACCGTTATAGCCCGTTGCTTTGGCCGGATCGACTTTGATTTGGCCATTCGGTTTGCCTTTTCGATAGTTGCCTTGCCCTTTTTTCGCTTTGTCGAGGAGACGTTTCGATTCTTTTTCGAATTGGTTATGTATCTTCTCTTTCGCTTTCACCGCTTTGTCATTCAATTTGTCATCATGTTTGTGGTCGTGGGCATCTTGCGCTGTACCTTGTTTCTTTTTAATATACACATCGACGGCTTTCTGTCGCTCTTTCGTTGAAAGCCCTTTTTTGATGACGCCACGCTTTTCGAGCGCTTTGGCGAGTCGATCCTCATCGATGATGTTGTGATCGAATGGGGCAGTATTTGTTGCGGTTGGTAACGGTGAAGCGGCAAGTGGAGCGGCACCGACGGCCGGGATCGCACTGACGCTCATGACCGATGTCAGCGCGACGGCGAGCGTCGTACGACGGATGGAACGTTTTTTCATTTGGACTGACCTCCTGTAAAAATAATGGGAAATTGTGTGAGCTTGATGTAAACGTTAAACTTGTGTCTGATTAATGTCAATATTCAGAAAATAACAATTATGAAAAATAAGAAAAAAGAGACTTTCGTCCCGATTAAGTCAAAATACCTAATCCGAACGAGTCTCTCAGTCGATATATCCATAATGGAACTTCGAAGTTTTGCGTGAAAGTCGCTTAAATCCATACTTTTCGAATGCCGGGCTCTCAAAATGTGCTTTTAGGACAATTCTGTTTTTCGCAACGCGTTTGGCTTCTGAAATCAGTTCATCTGACAACTGCGCTTCGTTTGCCAACGCTCGTAACGGGTTCAGATGAACTGATTCTGAAATCGTTTTTTCGAACATCGGATCGAAATAGACGACCTCAAATTCGTCATCCGCACAATTTTTCAAATAAGTGAGGGCGTCGGTCCAAACGACCTCGATGCGTCGCATCGCTTCATTCAAAGCGTTCTCTTTCTCTTCCCAGACCGACATGCCTTCTTTGACGAGTGTCGCTGTGATGAATTCGCTCTCGAGGCCGACGACGCGACCGCTCGGGCCGACGGCGTGGCTCATGACGATACTGTCGGAACCGAGTCCGAGTGTACAATCGAGCACGCGGTCTCCGAGTTGAAGGTCGGCCGCATCGATCAGTGGGTCGTTGCCATCACGAAGCAGTTGCTTGACACGGAAGACCGAGCTTGATGGATGGAAGAAGAACGGCTCTTTGGCGCCGAGCGGCGTATACTCAACGCGGCGCTTATCGAAAACGAGGACGGCGGCACCGTGCCGGCTCATCAACGTCTCGATTGAATGCTTTCGCCGCGAGACGAACGGCACATCGTGTAGCAATGAGTGCTCGTTTGCCTTATGAATGATTGCTTCAGTCGGCCGTAGACAAGTTGTGACGATATACATCATTTAATCTCCTTACTTAAAAAATGAGACGCGGTGGCGTCTCATTTTTTCTTACTGAGTAGATCTGACAACTCGTCGATGAGCGCCTTGTTCGAGGCGAGTTCTTTCTTTTTCTCATCGTTCGGGTTGATCGGACGTTTCGAGCGGGTTTGGAGCGCTTCGAGCGTCTCATCGATCGACGTTTTGAGCGTATCACGATCTTCTGGCTTAAGTGACGCTTCTTGTGGGCTCTCACCACTCGCATCAAGTTCGCGTAAGCGTACCATCAATTGTTTCGCTTCACGATTCAAATCGGATAACAATCTGTCAATTTGTTCCAAACGAAGTTTAATACCATCACGTTCTGTGAACATATCTTTCACCTCTTTTACGGTTTAACCACAAGGGTCTCTTCTTGTTTACTTTACCATAATTTTCGGAAGACGAAACTACCGGGAATATATTCCATTTATTTTGACTTCGGGAAACACTGTTTCTCTATGCCCACACGAAGAACAACTGGTATACTAACTTAGCTAAAAAGGAGGTGGGCGGATGCATTCGACAAATCATCCACCAAAAGCGCTCAAAGGAGCCATTTTATCAATCACGACTTATTTGATTTTATCTGTTCTCAAAGTCGTCTTCGGCTATATTTACAATTCGGAAGCCGTGCTCGCCGACGGTTTCAACAATACGACCGACGTCATCGCATCAATTGCCGTCTATATCGGGATTCGTGTGGCGGCAACGCCGCGGGATGCTGAACATAAGTATGGCCATGCGAAGATGGAGACGATTGCCGCGCTCGTTGCTTCGCTCATCATGGTCGCGGTCGGGGTGTTCGTGTTATTGAACAGCATCGCCAATCTGCTCGCCGGTGTCTACGTCGAGCCGAACCCGCTCGCCGCCGTCGTCGCGTTCTTTAGTGCGATCGTCATGTACGGTGTCCATCGCTACAATTTGAACTTGGCGAAACAGACCAAATCACTCGCGCTGAAAGCGGCCGCGAAAGACAATTTGGCCGACGCCTTGATCTCGATCGGTGCGACGCTCGGCGTCTTGTTCGCTTACTTTAAGCTGCCGTGGATGGATACAGTGCTCGCGGTCGTCATCGCGGGGCTCATCATCCGGACGGCCATCCAAATCTTTCTCGATGCGACGCATCAACTGTCTGACGGGTTCCCGCCTGATCTCGTCGAGTCTTATGAAGAGACGATCCAACATTTTGATACCGTCAAAGAAGTTCGAGAAATCAAAGGCCGGCATCTCGGTAACCACGTCATGCTCGACGTGACGATCGCCGTTGACGGTGGTTTGACCGTCGACGAGGCTCATGTGCTTTGTGACGATATCGAACGGGAACTCGATAAACATCACGCCGTCGATTCGGTCCACATTCATATCGAACCGGTCTGATTTAGGTTATCTTTTGCGCTTCATGATGCGCTTCGTATATAATGAGTTTGGAAAGACGTTGGAATAACTGTTAAGGAGGGCACGGGATGAAAATCGTGCGTCAACCTATTCGCCAGATCGATGAGATCGAATATGAACATTTTCAGAAATATGGTCAAAGCTCATACGGCATGTCGGCCGAAGAACTAAAAGGTATTTTTGTCGAGATGGGGGCCGAGCATGTGTACATGGCTGACGAACATAGTTATGGCGAGGATTTTTACTACGACCTCGTTCAAGACGGACAAATCGTCGGTAAAGTACTGCTTTTCAAGCTAGCTCGCGTCTATCAGCTCGATTTGATGGTGTTTGACCCGTATAAAGATAAAGGCTATGCGACAGAAGGATTACGCCTTGCACTCGAACAGTCCGATTTAAAAGACGGTCACACCGTCCGCGCCGGCATCCCGCCGACGAGTCCGCATCAAGAAGCGATGCGTCGCGTCCTCGAACAGAACGGCTTCGAGAAACGCAACGGACTTTACTATTTAAACTTTAAAAAACGATATGTGATGAACCACTGAACTGACGGCGTCTAGCGCGTCAGTTTTTTCGTATGGAGGGTTTTTGGATGAAACAAGTGACGATCAACGACATCGCTAAACTCGCCGGTGTTGCCAAAAGTACTGTCTCCCGTTATTTGAATGGGGGATCGGTCGGGAAGGCGACTCGTGAGAAAATCGAGCGAGTCATCCGTGAGACGAAATATGAACCGAACCAGTTCGCCCAAAGTTTGAAGTCGAAGCAGACGAAGATGATCGGCGTCATCGTCCCACGTCTCGATTCGTATGCGGCTTCAAGGACGATGATGGGGATTGATGAACGCTTGACCGAGCATGGTTATCAGATGCTCGTCGTCAACACGGCCCAACAGACCGAGCGTGAGATCGAGCAACTGTATAACTTGGCCAAGCAAAAAGTGGCCGGCATCATTTGGCTCGGGACGACCGTGACGCCAGCGCATCTACAGGCGATCGAAGCGATTCAAATCCCGGTCCTGTTGATTGGTCAGCAGCACGATGACGTGCATAGCCTCGTCTACCCGGACAATGAGTCGGCTTATGCGCTCGGGCGACAGTTCATGGAGTGGGGGCACCGGGACATCATCTATGTCGGGGTGGCAGAGGATGATATCGCCGTCGGACAAGCCCGTCGTGACGGATTTTTGAGAGCGTTCAATGAAGCTGGCGCCATCGTCCGTTCGATGACGACGACGTTCAGAATCGACGACGCCATCCCGATCGGTGAGCAGCTCGCGACCGACGTGACGGACGCGACGCTCGTCGTTTGTGCGACCGACAACATCGCGCTCGGTGTCTTGAAAGGGTTAGCGAACGGCGGCAAACGAGTGCCGGATGACATCTCGGTCAGCGGTTTCGGTGGGTACGATTTCACAGAAGTATTGCATCCATCGCTGACGACGGTCCACCTTCCATATCGGCGGACTGGTTCTCGTGCGGCTGACATGATCCTCCAGTTGCTGACAGGTGAAGCCACCCCGATGAAAACGTTCACAAATTTCGAATTAAAATTACGAGAAAGCGTTGACATGTTGAATTAAATCGTTTACATTTGTGTTGCGGAACCGGTTCCGCAACATTTTTTATTCGCTTTTGGAACCGGTTCGATAAATGATACGAAGCAATACATTCAAACATGGAGGTGGACGGATGAACACCGTACATTGCATTGGTGAACTATTGATTGATTGGGTTTGTGAAGACGCGTCGAGCGATCTCGTCAATGGGACGACGTTCGTGAAGAAAGCAGGCGGCGCACCGGCGAACGTGGCCGCCGTCGTCAGCAAGCATGGGGGACGCTCAAGTTTTCTCGGGCAGGTCGGAGCCGACCCGTTCGGACAATTTTTAAAACAGACGCTCGTCGACAACGGCGTCGGCGTCGAGAATCTAGTCGAACAGGGCGACACGACGTTCGCCTTCGTCTCGATCCAAGCGGACGGGGAGCGCGACTTCACGTTCCGGCGCGGAAGTGACGGCGACTATGCGTTCGAAGCGATCGACTTGTCGGCGTTCAAGCCAGGTGACATCGTTCATTTCGGTTCAGCGACGGCATTGCTCGACGGTGAGTTGAAAAATGCTTACTTCAAACTGTTACAGTTCGCCAAGCGTGACGGCCTGTTCGTCTCGTTCGACCCGAACTACCGGGACGCGCTCGTCACAGACATCGACGCGTTCAAACAAGACTCGCTTCACTTTATCGCAGAAGCCGATTTTGTGAAGTTGAGCGAAGAGGAAGCGCAACTTTTGACCGGGCATGACGATTTAAATCAAGCGGTCGCGTCACTTCTCGAAACGGGTGCGTCACGGATTGCCATCACGCTCGGCTCGCGCGGGACGTTGATCGCCACGAAAGACGGCAACAATGTGATTTCGTCGGTGAAAATTGACAGCGTCGATTCGACGGGAGCTGGTGACGCCTTCGTCGGTGCTTACTTGTATCGATTAGCGACACTCGGGGTCGATGACGCTCGTTTACTAAAGGATATCGAATATGCGAACGTGACCGGCGCGCTTACGTGCACCGCTTACGGCGCGATTCCAGCCATACCATCACAACAACGTGTGCTTGAAGCACTAGGAGGGAAACCAGTATGAACTACAGACAAGAAGCAGAAGCGATTTTAGAGGCGGTCGGCGGGAAAGACAACGTTGCAGCAGCGGCCCACTGTGCGACCCGGCTCCGCCTCGTCTTGAACGACGAATCGAAAGTCGACGAGAAGAAACTCGACGCACTTGACGTCGTCAAAGGGACGTTCTCAACGGGCGGGCAGTACCAGGTCATCATCGGTCAAGGTACAGTCAACAAAGTGTACGCCGAATTCGCCGAATTGACAGGTCTCGGTGATATGTCGACGACCGACGTCAAGTCGGCCGGTGCGAAGAAAGGTAACCCGCTCCAACAGTTCGTGAAGATGCTATCTGATATTTTCGTACCGATCATCCCGGCCATCGTCGCCGGTGGTCTCTTGATGGGGATCAACAACTTGCTCACAGCACCTGATTTGTTCTTCGACGGCAGCTCGCTGATCGACCAGTACCCTGGTATCGCCGATCTTGCCGCGATGATCAACACGTTCGCCAACGCCGCCTTCGTCTTCCTACCCGTCCTGATCGGGTTCTCCGCCGCCAAGCGGTTTGGGGGTAATCCATACCTCGGCGCCGCGCTCGGGATGATCATGGTCCACCCGGATCTCGTCAACGCCTACGCACAAGCGACGGTCGGCGACATCCCGGTTTGGAACATTCTCGGCTTTGAGATTGAGAAGCTCGGTTACCAAGGACAAGTGTTACCGGTCCTCGTATCCGCCTATATCTTATCGAAGCTTGAAATCAACATCCGTAAGTTCATGCCAGCATCACTCGACATCTTGCTCACACCGTTGCTCTCGCTCCTCATCACGGCGTTCGTCACGTTCGCCTTCGTCGGACCGATCACGCGTGAAGCAGGTAACTTGATCATCGATTCGCTCGTTTGGACGTATGATTCGCTCGGATTCTTCGGTGGTCTCGTCATGGGTCTCTTGTACGCCCCGATCGTCATCACGGGGATGCACCACAGCTTCATCGCCATCGAGACGCAACTTCTCGCAGACATCGCGCGCACAGGTGGTTCGTTCATCTTCCCGATCGCGGCCATGTCAAACGTCGCCCAAGGTGCGGCTACGCTTGCCGTCTTCTTCTTGACACGCGATAAGAAGATGAAAGGTGTCGCTTCGGCATCTGGTATCTCGGCACTACTCGGTATCACTGAGCCCGCCATGTTCGGGGTCAACTTGAAACTACGCTATCCGTTCATCGCGGCCATCATCGGTTCAGGGATCGCCTCGGCGTTCATCGTCGGTCGTGAAGTCCTCGCTGTCGCCCTCGGCGCGGCAGGTCTTCCAGGGATCATCTCGATTGCACCGGCATCAATTGTCTCGTATATCATCGGTATGGCCATCGCCTTCGCGGTCGCCTTCGGATTGACGTTCGTCCTTGCGAAACGCCAAACGAAAAAAGAAGCAGTTAAACAAGCAGCATAAGAAAGAAAAAGGAAGTGATTGTATGAGTTGGACGAAGGCAGAGCGTTACCGCTCGTTAAGTGACGTGAGTGCCCTCGAGATGGAGACGCTCCGTGCGAAGACGGCGGCTTCCCCGTGGCGGTTCGGATACCATATCCAACCGCCGACGGGCCTCCTGAACGACCCGAACGGATTCACGTATTACAACGGGGAGTATCACATGTTTTATCAATGGTTCCCGCTCGGACCGGTACACGGTCTGAAGCATTGGTACCATGTCACATCACCCGATCTCGTCACGTGGACGGACCGCGGGGTGGCGTTAGTCCCGGAGACGACCGAAGACTCACACGGTGCCTATTCGGGCAGCGGCTTCGTGAAGGACGGTGAACTCCACGTCATGTACACCGGCAACCACCGGACGGACGACTGGACGCGTCACGCCTCGCAAATCATCGGCGTGCTACGAGACGGAAAAATCGAACGCCGGAACGTCGCCATCCCGGACGTACCGGCCGGGTACACGGAACATTTCCGTGACCCGAAAGTGTGGCTCGAGAACGATGTCTATTACGCCATCGTCGGAGCGCAGCGTGATAATGATACGGGCTGTGTCGTCTTGTATCGGTCGACTGATTTGAACGACTGGACGTTTATCGGTGAAGTCAAAACGGGTCTCGACCCGTTCGGCTACATGTGGGAATGCCCAGACGTGTTCGAACTGAACGGTCAACACGTCCTCGTCTTCTCGCCACAAGGCATCGAGCCGGAAGGCCACCGTTATCACAACATCTATCAGTCTGGATTCTTGATCGGCAAACTCGACGTCGAAACGTTGACGTTCACACACGGTGCGTTCGAAGAACTCGATTTCGGGTTCGACTTCTACGCACCGCAGACGACCGAACATGAGGGACGTCGCGTGCTCGTCGGTTGGATGGGTTTGCCGGAGATTGACTACCCGACAGACCGCTACGGTTGGGCCCACGCCTTGACGTTGCCGCGTGAACTCTCGCTCGAGGACGGATTGCTTAAACAGCGTCCGGTGCAAGCGATGACGAAGCTGCGCCAAAACGAATTCGTCAACGCATCCGGTACGGTGATTGAAACTTCGACACCGGACCGTTACGAGCTCGAGCTGAAAACGGACGGATCTGACTTCACGCTCGACCTGCTCCAAGTCGGGAATGAGTCACTCATCATTCGTTATGATGCAGCGACGCATGAACTGACGATCGACCGGACGAACGCCGGTGAGCCGTTCGCGACCGAGTTCGGAACGACCCGGACGAAAACGATCGCCGTCGAATCACTTCACGTGTTCGTCGACTCGTCGAGTGTCGAATGTTTCGTCAATGACGGCGAGGCCGTCGCCACGCTCCGCGTGTTCCCGAGCGAGCTTGAAAAACAGTTGCGTTATGAAGGAGCGACTGCGAGCCTGACCGGTTGGACGTATCAATAAGGAAGAGCTGGGCTTCGGCCCGGCTTTTTTGTTGTCCTAAAAATCCGACTGCTTCATTCCTTGCGTGTGTTATTCTGGGAATAGGAAATAACTTACATATCAAACAACAGGAGACGATAGGACAATGTGGATCATATTTGGATTACTTGCGATTGCGGCGACGCTGTTCAACTTGTATACGTTCAGTGTCGGGAGAGACTACAAGCTGCCGATGGCGATTGCTTTATCGCTAACCGCATTGACGCTGTGCGCGGATTATAGTTATTTAACAGTCTGGGTCGAAGCGGAGGATTGGAGTGCGTTGGCGGATGTCGTACCGGGCATGGGGCGAGCGTGGTGGGTCCTGACGAGCATTTCGATTCTGCTGAACATGTTGCCAATCTTTTTAGAAAGAAGCATGAAGAAACGAAGATTATAATTCCGAAATGCAAGTGAAACCAAGCGCTCACTTTTTGCGTATGAAAGGATAATCATAAACTTGGGAGTGATGTAATTGTGGACCGACTGTTTGATTTTATGAAAGAAGTAAGGCGGATCACGTTGCCATATGGATATGGCAGAGAAGGACTCAAGGCGATTGACGCTGAAGAGATGGATCAGGTGAAAATCGCTGAGTCCTCAGGGCGGACGCGATTCAGTGAACAATTTTTAGTCGAGTTGAATCGATTAAATGACATTAAAGTATTCGCGGACATGCTTCGAAATGCTGATGAGTTTACGGGCGAAACGATTCACAATGAACCGGATTTTGATCTCGAAATCCGTTACAAGGGCGATGACGTGGAACGCTATCATCTTTGGCTCGGTCGAGTCGGGTCACCGAGTGTACTGATGAACGTCTCGCAAACGCATCTCGTATACAAAGTGCCGGCTGACGTCACAGACCGTTTGATTCGTACGCTCGGGATTGACGACTAAAGAAGTTAATTGTGTTCATCCTTGAAACCAATCACAAGCGTCTCTCGTATAGATACAAGACAACATGTGGAGGTGGGACTAGATGAAACGTCGGGATAAATGGATGACAGGTATAGCTGCACTGACCGTAGGGTTAATGGGAGGATGCGAGACGAGCGAGCTCGTCGCGGAAGACATCGTGCAAGTCCGTATCGCTGAATCGGTCGACTTTGGTCGGTTCCAGGAGCGAGAAGTCGTCACATACGACAGACTCGAAGACGTCAAAGTATTTGCGGACATGATTCGAAATGCTGACGAACAACCAGGAATCGTGAATATGGCGACACCTGAATACGATGTGGAAGTTCGATTTAAGAGTGACGAGACAGACCGCTATTACGTCTGGATTGGGGAATCCGGTAAACCGACTAGCCTGATGAACGTGAATGATACGAACACGGTGTACCTCGTCCCGGCTGACGTGACGGACGAGTTGATTGAACTGCTTGAGACGGATTGAAAAAAGACACCTGACTAAAGGTGTCTCACGAGTTGAAGCGGATGAAGCGTTCGATCTGTTGTTCGCTCTTCCGGGCGTGGCGGCCGATCCAAATCAAGTGGCCGGGGCTGTTCAAGATGATAAGTTGAGCGTGCGAGATGAGCCGCTTCGCATAATAGGCGTGACGGATCGGGACGGCCTTGTCGTTTTTAGAGTGTACGATGTACGTCGGACAAGTCACCCCGAGCAACGCCTCGGCGGCGACACGTTGCCTAAGATCGAACTGGGCGCCAAGCCCGAACGTCATCTGACTCGCGACCCGCTTCAATAAGAAGATATCGTACGGCGTCACTTCGTCGCGAACGGCGTCTAGTGCGAGCAGACTCGTCGATTCGATCATCCGTGCCGTCGCCTCGAACGGTTGTTTTTGAATCGCTTTAAAGACGAAGTACTTCATCGCATATTGTGCCAGGATGAACGCGGGCTGAGCGACGTTTCGGCTGACGTAGTCTCGGTACGGGAAGTCGACCGCGCTCGTCACGGCGGCGGCGAGCGTCAAACTCGACGCCCGCTCATTGTCAGAAGCGAGCTCGATCGCCGTCGGTCCACCTGCCGAGATGCCGTAGATGTGATAGCGATCGATGGCCATGACTTCCATCAAGCGCTGTAAGTGTCCTGCGAACTGTTGGGGCGTGGCCGAAAATGAGTACGGAGTCTCACCGTATCCAGGTCGCGATGGGACAATGACCCGGAATCCGGACAAGACGAGACGGTCCACATGGTACGGTTCTAGACTCGACGATTGGGTCCCATGAATCAAGATGACGACCGGACCATGACCGCGGTCCATATATTCGATTTTCGTGCCGTTGACATGGGCATAGTGTTTCACAGCGGCGTGCGCCTCCTTAAATGAATTGTAATGGAAAATAACTTTATTTCATGGAAATTACATGATAATGTCTGTTTATACATCATACATATAGAGAACTGAAAGGGGATTAAACCGTGAACAACCGAGAACGGTTACTCGAGGTGAGACGGTTTTTCGAACGCCACACAGATGACAATCATCCAAAGACGTTAGAAGACTTGCTCGAATATTTATCGACAATTGGAGATACTTCTAAGTTAGCAAAAAAATCGGTGAAAGACGACATTCAAGCATTGACCGATTCGGGGTTCGAGGTGCAGGATGAGCTTGAAAAGAACGGTCTCGCCAAAAAATATTGGCATTCGGCCCGTCTATTTGAAATTCACGAGCTTCGCATGATGGTCGATGCGATCGTCGCGGCCAAGTTCATCTCGGAAGATGTGACGGAAAGTATCGTCGAGAAGCTCCAGAAGCTGACGAGCATCCCGGAAGCGGAGACGCTCCAGTCGATCATCAAGACACCGAAGAAAAAGCATGGACAGATCCCGTACCATATCGACCGCATCCAACGGGCGATCCAAGAACAGAAGGCGATCTCGTTCCAATACACGGACGTCGTCGGCTTTGACGTCACGAAACGCACGTTCCCGCTCCGCCGTGACGGCGAGCGCTACGTCGTCAATCCGATCGACCTGCACTGGAACCATGAGCAGTACTATTTGATCGGCATCGACGAATCGATCGGGGAGATTCGCAACTATCGTGTCGACCGCATCGTCAATTCGGAAATCGTCGAGGACGACACGCCGCGCCTGAAGCATCATCTGGCGGACGATTACTTCCAAAAATCGTTTAACATGTATAACGGGCTCGATGAGGAGATCATTCTTGCCGTCGATGAGCGGGTGCTCCCGGTCATCTTCGACAAGCTCGGGGAAGATGTATCGATCACACGTGAAGAGGAACGCTTCCTCATCCGCTTCGACGCGGCCGTATCAGACGGTTTCGTCTTCTGGCTCCTGTCGCTCGGCACGCAAGTCGAGGTGCTCGAACCGGTCACGCTGCGCGACCATATGCGTGAAACGATTGAGTCGATGGCAGGCCGTTACGCCAAGGCGAGCATCCACTAAAACGATTGATTTGAAACTGTGATATACTGCTTGCGACACTTGTAGAAGGGGGACAGGCGGATGTTGAATTGGATGCCTTTGATCATTCCGATTGTCGCTGTCATTTTTGTCGCCGTCGTCGCAAGACGCGCCATGAAAATGGACCAAGAGAAATAAAGCACGGACGGACATCCGCCTCGCGATGAGGGGGATGTCTTTTCAAAACAGAAAGAAGGTGTTACATGGATACGATCACACATACGTTGTTCGGTTTGACGCTGTACGGGGCGGCCGATAAGCGTGAACTTCAAAAAAACGAAAAGCGGGCGCTGTTCGTGACGACGCTCGTCGGGAGCCAAATCCCGGACAGCGACGTCATCTCGCGCCTATGGGACACGGAAGGGATGTATCAGATGTGGCATCGCGGCATCACCCACTCGATTTTCCTCGTGCCGCTGTTCGCGTTACTGATTTACATACTCGTCCGCGTACTGTTCAACGTGACCGATGTCCGCTATTTCTGGTGGGCGTTCTTGTCCGTTTTCATCCATAATACGGCCGATTTGTTCAACGCCTGGGGGACCGGTTATTTCGAACCGTTGTCCGACGTCCGGGTCACGTTCGGCGTCATCCCGATCGTTGACTTCGTCTATTGGGGGATTTTCCTCGTCGCTTGGCTGATCGCGCGTCGGGCGGACGTCCGGCACACGGTGTATCGCTACGCCTGGGCAGCGATTGTCGTCCACGTCTTGATTCAAAGTGCGCAGGGTGCGTACTTGTATCAGACGTACGCCGCCGAGCATGAAGAAGTGGCACTATCGGCCTCGTTCATCCCGACCCAGTTCACGGTCGTTACGAAAACGGACGAGAGCGTCTCGATCTTCAGTGACTCGATCTACCAGACACCTGAGCTCGAATACGAGCTGACGAGCGCGGACGATGCCGACTTGACGCCGCTGTTTGATGAGAATAAAGAAGCGATCACGCTCAAACAGTGGTCCCCGTTCGTTGTCGTCGTCGAAGAGGATGAACGTCTCGGTCTATACGATCCGCGTTTCTTTGACGGCGAGTCGTCATTCCTCTATGAATACATCGAATTGTAGGTGACATCATGCGACGGCTACGTTATTTGTTCATCTTCGGTTACGAACAGGCGCTCAGTTGCATCTTCCCGGTTGCGATCTTCGGCGCGCTCGCGCTGACGAAATGGCTCGACTTTCCGCTGCCACGCTATGACGTGCTGCTCATTTGGTGTCTGCTCGTCCAAGTCGTGCTCGTCAAGACAGGGCTCGAGACGATGGAAGAACTGAAAGTCATCAGTTGGTTCCACGTCATCGGTCTCGGCCTCGAACTGTTCAAAGTACAGATGGGGTCGTGGAGCTATCCCGACGAGGCGCTGACGAAACTTTTTGGCATCCCACTTTACGCCGGCTTCATGTACGCGAGCGTCGGCAGTTACGTCGTCCAGTCGTGGCGCCGGCTTGATTTGGAGTTTCTCAAAATGCCGCCGCCGCTGATCGCTTTCGGGCTCGGCATTGCCATCTACTTCAACTTCTTTTGGCACCATATTTGGCTCGATCTACGTTGGGTGTTGATCGGACTCGTCTTTCTCACGTTCGGTCGGGCCATCGTCACGTATCGGCTTGACGACCGCCGTTTCACGATGCCGGTCGTCGTCGCTTTCTTTTTGATCGCCTGCTTCATCTGGTTCGCCGAGAATATCGTCACGTTCTATAACGGTTGGGCGTATCCGAATCAGTTGAGCGGCTGGGCACTCGTCGACCTCGGCAAGTTGTCATCGTGGTTCTTGCTCGTCATCATCAGCATCTTGCTCGTGGCGTGGCAGAAGCGGCGACAGGAACTCTCGTAAAAAACGTGTGCAACCGGAATCGGTCGCGCACGTTTTTTTTAGGTCGTTTGTTGTTTGGAGCGGGCCCACATATGGACGATGAATATATATAGTGGGAACGTGAGCGTGAGGGCGATGATCAATAGCCCGAAGGCGGGACTCGGCCAGGCTGCTTCGTTAGGAGGAGGGATGATACGCGTCCAGCCGTATGTGAACAGCGCCAAATAAGGGAGCCACAGGACATAGAGGAACAGGTTAAATGGTGAAGGTGCAAGGTGCTTTAAGCGTTTGATGATCAGACGTGCGAACAAAATGAGTGAAGCGAGACCAGTAATCGCTATGATAATCAAAGAAGCGTCACCCATAAGTAGGGATACTCGTCCGCTATTGGCGAGCAGTTGGATATTTATAAGTGAGGTGAGTGCCAGTAAGATTGATATTGATTGTAACTTGAGGAAGTGGGTCATAAAATACTCCTTAATCTGATAGGATGATGAAACATTGTTCAGCAGTGCTCGTATAATTATGAAAGAGGTGATCAAATTGGCGCAATTAATTGCGGCTTGGTTTGTCGGGTTTATGTGTGTGCTCTCGACGTTTGTGTATGTATCAAAATGGCGGAGCGAGCGTAAACTAATGAAATTGTTAGGTGCCGTATTCAGTGTTTTTTTAGCCGTCGTTTGTTTTATGATTGCCGTACCAGATACATACGATCGGGCCTTCGACCGTTATGAAACGGCGAGCGGAAATTGCTACGTCGTCGACAATCAGTCAAAACAAGGTGGCGTGACGCTCTGGTTCGAAGAGGAGTCCTACGATTTTCCAGAGATACCGGAAGACGTCGCATATGGCCCAGGCACGTTGTTTGCTTGCAACGTCACGTTGACGAAAGTGAACTCGACTGGAGTTGACTATATGTTAAAATCTGAAGATGGCAAAACTCTCTTTTCAACATACTAAAGTATTCTTCTGATGAGAAGGATACTTTTTTTAAACGATTTTCTGCCATTCATCTTACTAAATTCAATTATCATCTGGAATCTATTTTTCCAATAAAGATATAGTGGGAATGGAATGGATGTCGCTGAGTTATAAAGAGCATTTATTTAATGCGAAAACTGTCGAATCAAATGACTAGTTAAATTCCTGAAATTTTCCGAATATTGTTTTTATTCATAAATAATTATGATAAAATCATAACAGTGTAAATGGAGAATTTTTACTTTAAGGTGAGTGATATGCTCTATTTTGGAATTGGTTCTTAAATCTATATGTAAAATCGAAACGGTTATGAGATTGTACTTTTTTTGAAAGGAGAGAATCGGATGAATTTGCTTGCTCGAAAATCGGCTCAGTTTTTCATCACACTGTTTGTGTTGATTGCGATCAGTGCTTTGCCGTCACTCGTCGTGCAGCTCGAGTTCGTGCCATCGAATTACTGGAACGGGCTGCAACAACAATTTAGTCAGTTGGCGAAACTTGATGAGATTACATACTTCAACGTAACCGCGCAACGAGAATTACCGTTATTGCCTGCACTCGGTCCGCTCATGAAAGAGACGGTCATCATCTTTATGACGTCGCTTGTCGTTTCGGTCGGGTTCGCTCTTCTGTACGCTTATTTCTTTTATCGAAGCGGGAAGCGCGTGCGCACGGTGCTCCAACAATCGAGCCAGACGCTCGAGATGATCCCGGATTTATTTTGGCTCATCTTCTCGCAATACCTCGCCATCACGATTTACAAGAAGACGGGGTTTGATCGGATTGAAGTCGCAGGCGGGTTTGCCGAATACATACGCTTTTTGCCGATTGTGACGTTGACGCTCACCATCCTGTTCTTCTTTCTCAAATGGTTGACGAAACACATCCTTGAGGAGGAAGCGACGCTGTTTCTCGAGCTAGCGCGGGCCAAAGGCGTCCGACCGGCCGCCCTGTTCTGGAGACACTTGCTCCCGAATTTGGTGTATCGCTTCTATCTCTTTTTCCGCTCGAACCTAATTACGGTATTATCAAGTCTTTTAATCATCGAATATTTATTTAACGTTCAAGGGATTTTCCGTTTCGTCGTCTATAATCCTGTCATGCCGATCCTACTTGTCATTTTGTTGGTCGTCTATATCCCGATCTTTATATTGGATTTACTGGCGGAATGGCTCATCCCGAACGCCTGGAAAGGAGGTATTTGATGCGTCGTACGCTACTGCGTGACCCGATTTTCATCATAGGGTTCGTGATTTTTGCCAGCTTGCTGTTACTCAGTATCGGCAATACCGTATTCCGCGATGGCCAAGTCGATCAATTCCTGAACCGTTACTCCGACGAAGGTCGATTGATTGGCATCCCGCCACTCGAACCGTCGAAAGATCAATGGCTCGGAACCGACCGGGCCGGGAACGACTTGTTCCAGATGATGATTGAAGGCTTTAAATGGACGGTCGGCATTTGTGCGACCGTCGCACTCGTACGGATGGCGCTCGGCCTATTGGTCGGGATCCCACTCGCATTTCGCGGGGCACGCTTGAACCGAATCTTCAAAATGGTGTTAGATGGATTCTTGATTCTGCCTATCTCGTTGTTGGCCATGATGATGTTATTCCCGTCCTTTTTCTTCGCGGACTCGACGATGGTGCCGCCGTTATTAGACCGCGTAACCCTACAGTTGACGGTGTTCGTGTTGCTCGGTTTGCCTGCCGTCACGCTTTATCTGATAACAGAAGTCCGGCAGTTGCTCAAACAAGAGTTTATGATCGTCGCTGAGACGTTAGGAGGCAGCGTCTGGCATCGGACGAGGCGGCACCTGTGGCCGCACCTCGTCCCGACGTTGGTCATTGTCTTCATGCAGCAATTCGTGCAAACACTGATGTTGCTCATTCATCTATCCTTATTCGGTGTCTTTTTCGGGGGAACCGTCTTCCTGTTTGAAGGGGTCAGACCGACACTGTTTGAATGGTCGTCGATGTTCGGTTTCTATTTCACGCAGTTCACGGCAATGACTTGGATGACGAACCATATGTTCCTCGTTCCAGCCCTCGGGCTGTCCATGCTCGTCTTTCTCAGTAACTTGTTGACGAGTCGACTCGAGCGGGCATTCCGATTACGACGTCAAAAATCAGTCGTCACCGATGACACGACGTCTCAAGCCGAGGCGGCAGCAGCAACGCTTGCGGATCCGTTCACGCTCGTTCATGCGAATGCCTCGTTTCAACAGATGAATCAAAAGAAAGCGGATGACATCAAGTACTGATGCCATCCGCTTTCTTAATTAATGTCTGATTATCGTAAGAAAACATAGGGAGGTTGAAGATGATGAGCACGAAATCGCTTACGCTCATTTTTATCTCAGTGTACATACTAATGAGCCTTCCTGCCATGTTAGGGATTGGCTATGTGATTGATTGGATTCCAGAAACAACGCTATTAGAAAAAATAAAGGGACACGTGATTGAAGGTCTTGTGAATAACTATCTTTTCAAAATGGTTGTTTCAGGAGTTGTCAGTGTATACAGCCACTCCCACTTCTATATAGGTTGTGAACGGTGAGGATATACGATTCACAATGAAGTATTGTATTTGATTAAAGAGTAGAAACGATCGAATTCAAAAACGGTCTTCCGCTAGAAAAGATTTATCTTTCGGGACCACCAACAGATTTTGTTTTGCCATCCCAAAAATCATTTAAATGATTCCACCATTTGAGTGATTCTCGGTGCAAATAGGGATGAAAAACACTCGTATCTCTTCCACTGTATAATAATTTATTTTGTAAATCTTCTAATAACCCAATTGTCACAGCTTCCTTAACGTAAGCATCGCCAGTTGTATGCAGCAATTCAATTACATCAAACACAGCTGATAACTCATTCAACTCATTTCGTTTGTACAAGTCAACGACGTGCGTAGCGAAATCAGCAAAATCGATATATAGTAATTGTTCATCTCCAGTCTCGTAATTGTCCTGAATATACGAATCCCATCGTTTTTTATAAGAAGGACATGCTTGGAGAAACAGTTCCATGACTTCGCCTTTAGACACTTCTTCTTTCATTTTCACACCCTCCTTTTTAAGACACAATTAAAACAGACATTGTCGATGCGTCATCACCCTCACAGGTGATTGTCACAATGATTGTTTACTCATCATAATGCGTTTTAAATTGTGCCATCCATTTATCGAGTGTGTCATAGTCTATGTTTCCTGACTTTGCCGTGTGAAAGAAACCGTGGTACCTGAGCGTCGTCTCGCTATTGATGATGAATTCATCGAGCTCGTCCCCGTCCTCATCGTATAATGTGACACGGTACGAGTACCCCATATAGCCGAAGCTAGGTTTTCCTTTTTGAAACGTGATGTCATTCAGATTACGCATGATGGAGTCGATGTCACGCCGCTCGCTTAGTGAGACCTCATAGCCGCTCTGACCGTCAAACACATGGATACGGGACACATCCGACGGGGACGTCGTGATGACCCGCTGCGGGATATACGTCGTCGCGTACAGCAGCCCGAGTACGAGACAAGCGATTGCAAGGCGTTGGCGTTTCGTGTGTGGTTTCTTTAAAGGATTTTCCCACATGTTCAATCGTCAATCACATCTTCTCCAGCTTGCCGCAGTTTCTCAAGCGAGACGAGCATATGCGCGATCACTTCGTCAGGATGTCGCTCCCAAGCACCGAGTTCGGCGACGACTTTGAGCGGGGCGCTCGAGCGGTACGACCGTGTCGGGTTTCCTGAAAAGCGCTTGTCGGTCAGGTTCGGGTCGTTCTCGAAGTCACCGGTCGGTTCGACGAGATAAATGCGCTCACGGGCATCTCCGCTCGCCAGCTCGGCTCCCCATTTGGCGGCATCGAGCGTCGCCGTGAAATAGATATAGTTCGACTGTTTGTCTTGATAGTTCGAATCGCGTCGGGGCTCAAGTACCTCCCCAAGCTTCAGTTCGGCTTTTGTCCCGTGGAAGAACGGGCCCGGATCGGGCGGTTTTGATTCATTCGTCATGAGGCATCTCTCCTTTTGTCATGTATCCAAAGTATAGTGGTTGAAATTAGGAGAAGGTAGTCTGTTTTTGGTTACGGAATCACGATACAATGAGGCTAGGAAGAGCGGATCGCTCTTCCCTTTTCCATATCTACAATTGTTTCCGGAACGAATAGCTGGTGATGGCGTAGCCCATCTTGTCCGTATAAAAGCGGTGCGCATCGGTCCGGGCGAGCCCAGACTCGAGCGCGACACATGTCGCGCCACAATCATGAGCGTACTCGTGAACGAAATGAAGCAACATCTCGCCGTATCCGTTTGAACGATGCGCGGCACTCGTGACGAGGTCATATATGTAGACGTGCTTCCCGAGATACAGGTTGACGCGTACCTCGATGCCGGCTAATGACACGATGTCGTCGTCAGCATATAATGCATGCAACTCATACCCTTGTGGCCGCATTTTGGCGACGAGGTCTCGATACGACGCGAGGGTCAGGTCGGGCCGGAGCTGGTTCATGACAGCGAACGCTTGGTCGAGTGCGAACGGCGTCTCGATCGGTTTGATCGAATAGATGGTAGATTGAATTGGAATCAGTCCTCCTTGACTTGAGGTGAGTGCTATCGTTCAGTTCGCTTTTATAATCCACTATTCCTGTTCGAACGTGGAAAACGAAATGAATCGAGAGGAAGGGAAACAATGAAGCATGCGTTGGTTATTGGCGGCAGTGGGATGCTAAGAGAGACGGTCCTTTGGTTAGCTGACGTTGGGTACCACGTGTCGGTGATCGGCAGGGATGAGGCGAAGATGGGGCAATTGATTCCTCGCCGCCCTGAACGCTTGTCGGCCATATATGTGGATTACCATGACAGCGTCCAAATGGCAGATTCGGTGCGACAAGCGATTGCCGAACGAGGGGCGATCGACCTCGTCGTCGCCTGGATTCATTCGGACGCGCCTGACGCCTTGCCATGTGTCTTGAGAGAAGTTAGACATGATGCACAGCTGTTCCACGTCCTCGGAAGTCGAGCCCATCTTGAGGACGTGAAGAGCCGTTTGGTGCTACCGGACAAACTCCGCTACCACCAAGTGCAGCTCGGTCACATTACCGAGCATGGCGCAAGACGTTGGTTGACGCACGAGGAGATTGCCGGTGGCGTGATCATGGCGATTCAGGAGAACAAGTTGTGTCACATTGTAGGAGTTGTAGACTAACAAAACGAGTTATTCGTCATTTGATACAGCTAGGGATGTGGCAATATGGAAATTCTTATTGGTCAACCGAAGCTTGAACAACATCTACAGCAATTCATTCACCTCAAATGAATAGAACGTGCGATTACATATAAAAAACCTTGAATGACCACTTGTACCCAGTGATGATCATTCAAGGTCTTATAGTCTTATACGTCTAGGCTAGTTGCTGATGCTTTAGAGAGGATTTGCTCAACGACCGCATTGCAATTCTCTCGGCTCACTTCATAAAATGTATCCTCATACGTCAATCCAACGTGTTCGCCGCTCTGCAGTTCATATTGTTCAAGCAGCGGACGGATACGGTCATGGACGACTTGTGCCGCCGCAGGTGACGTATACGGGAAAATGATGGCGAACGTATCGTGTGCGACCCGGTATTTTTGATCGGTTCGTCTTGTCGCCATGTGGAGCTCATCACTGAAGTAATTCATGAACCATTCATATTCGGTCCGTCCATAACGTTCCTCGAAATGCGTGAACTCGTGCAGCTGGATAAACGAGACCGCGAAGGATCCACCGTGGCGGATGAGACGGTCTCGTTCTGAGTTGACGTCCATCCGAAACCGTTCGGCGTTGTCGAGCCACGTCTCGGGATCGACGGCGATCAGTTGCCGGGCCCGTTCTTCTAGCTCATGTCGTGACAACTGGACCTTCTTCACGAGTTGATGAATGAGGCCGGACAAGATAGACATGGTGAGGAGGAGAGCTGTATAGCTAAGCCCTTTCCAGTTGAAAAACTGAACTTCTCCTTCTTGATAGATAGGAGCGAACCATAAGAAGTAGACAAACAAGAATGCCAGCAAGGCGACAGAAAACGTCAATCCTGCCCGCATCCCAAAGGCGAGAGAGGCAATGACGATGATTGGTAAGATGACTAATCCGATGACTCCGACGTCACTCATCAAGAGTAGAGACACGTATAGGATGGTGCCGATGATGAGGCAAGAGATGAGCCCGAATAGTTTAATTGATTCTTGAGTCCATTGATTCATGATCATTCCTCTTTCTGCGTTCGTGTTGTCCCCAATTTTACATGAAGTATCAAGTATAGACTATACAGTTCGTTTTTGAGTGAACAACAGAAGCAGACAGACGATATTTCGAAATGGAGCGAGTGTGTTATTCGGCAGTTTTTAGACTTGATTGAGACGTTTAGGGAAAACCTGCTTAAACACCCGGTGACGCAAAGCTTGTCCTCGGATGTTTTGTCGTTTATTCCACGAAGACGGTGAGTCCGTCGTGGATTAGCGTACCAATCTTCTCACCCAAGCAGATTCGCTTCATCGCGTCCGTCTCTTTAAAATCGAAGACGTGCACCGGGAGTTGATTGTCTCGAGCAAGTAAGAGCGCCGATTGATCCATCACTTTCAAGTCATGGCGCCACACATCGTTGTAGTGCAGCGACGCATATTGTTTTGCCTCGTTCGTTTGATTCGGGTCTTGGTTGTAGACTCCGGAGATCCCATTCTTGGCGACGAAGATGGCGTCACAATTCATCTCGATTGCGCGTTGCACGGCCGGATAATCGGTCGACACGAACGGCTGTCCGTTCCCACCTGCAAAAATGAGAACGTAACCTTTCTGTAGATGGTTGAGTGCCTTCAGACGAATATACGGTTCGGCCATACTCGGAATCGGCATGGCCGTCATCACGCGAACTTCACGATTTGTCTTACTTTTTAAGACGCCTCGCAACATCAAACTGTTGATGACGGTCCCGAGTGTACCGATATTGTCTGCCTCAACACGGTCGATGCCCCATACGTCCGCCTGGTTACCACGAAAGATGTTGCCGCCACCAATCATGAGCGAGACGTTGATGCCCAGGTCGACCAACGACAGGACTTCGACCGCAATCTGGTCTAGCTTATGTTGATCGAAATTCGAGTTATCCTCGCCCGCGATTGCGGCTCCGCTTAACTTGATCAAAACATTTTGATAGTTATTCATCTAAGCACTCCCTTTCAGAATCCAAATCTTCAAAATTATATAGTGTTTTCAATTATTTAGCAATAATTTTCGCTAATAAATGCTGTAAAGTTTGATGTAAGGGTACTGAGAGGTGAATATGATTTTGGAGGAGGGAACAGATAAAAACGTGAATCGGGGCTGCGACGATTTGTTTTGATCATCAAAAAGTGTTGCTCGTGAGAAATAAAGACGTGTTGGGATGGAGCGTTCCTTCCGGCGGCTTGGAGACAGGGGAAACACTCGACGAATACTGTATCCGAGAGGTGAAAGAAGAAACGGGCTATTCGGTAGACACGGTAAAGAATATATTTGTGAATGAAAAAGAAAGTGACGGCTATCGAATTCAAACTCACTATTATCTTGTGGCACTTACAGATACGTTGGCGCCGAGCCAGATTGATCAAGATATTTCAGCTGTGCAGTGGGTGTCGATTGATTCAATGCATATAATCAGTCATCTCTACCAAGAAGATGTTCAAATCATTTTGGATACGTATGAGCGATTTCAAAATAAACTTGAAATCTATAAGTTAAAAGCGAGGTGACTGATGAAGCGATTCGTAAACGTGTTAGGGAAGAAACTTGAAATGATGACAAAAGGTGAGCACGGGTTTCCGATTGTCATCTTAACTGGGATGGGGTGCACATTTGACGAATGGCACGAGGTCTCGGAAAAATTGAGTAAGGCGAACCGAGTGATTCTATATCATCGACCAGGAATCGGAAGAAGTGAGCCGAGCGAAGGCAAACGTAACACGGAAGCAACCGTACGAGAACTAAGGGAACTTTTGGACGTCTTACAAATTACTGAGCCCTTCGTTTTATTGGGACATTCATATGGTGGATTGTGTGCGCAGCATTTCGCAAAACGTTATCCAAATGATGTGGCTGCACTTATTCTCATCGATTCCACATCACATGACCTGGACAGACTCGACACGTTAGATTTACCTGTCATGAACGATTTATCTTCAGACGAAGATTGGCTGAAACAATGCCAGGATTATGCGGAACGAACCGAAACCGAATTGACCGAATTGATACAGCCAACGCTAGCACCGAACCAATCAAAGTTGCCAGTGGACGTCCAAGCCGAATTAAAGGGATTTGTCTGTCGACCAAACTTGTACAAAGCGATGCTGGCCGAAGTCGAGAGTTGGTATGACGATGCCCGTCTGATCAAACGATTAGGTAACCTGTCAACTACACCTCTTAACGTGATTGGGCGCGACGCTGACTTCGAGGTAGACAGAGGGAAGGCGGACGGTCTGCCTGAATCAGAGTTAACGCTCGTGGAAGCAACGTGGCATCAACTCATCTGCGAACAAACCATGCTCTCGACAACTAGCAAGTTAGTGATTGCGGAACGGTCATCGCATGCCGTTCATTTAGATCGTCCTGACGTCATCATTTCGGTCGTGGAGGAATGCTTGTCTCGTTTGAAACCGAGTAGACAGTTTGAATAAGGACTTATTCAGTATAATTTGAGATTCAAATAAAAACCGGGTGATCGAGAAACAACTATCGATCACCCGGTTTTTCTATTCTAAATGTAAACGAAGTACGATTCTTGCAAACCCGTTTCATAAAATCTCACGATACTTTTTTTTCATCTGTGTTCATTACATACAGCGCACGTTTAGACCGTTCCCGGACAACGCGAATGGTGATGAAGCCGACGAGTAAGAAAGCGAGCGAGAAGGTGATATACGTCGAACGAATCCCGACATATTCAGCGAGTAGACCGATGCCGAACGTCAACCCGATAATCAAGATCGATTCCGCTACATTGATCACTCCGGAGAAACGGCCCATCAGGTCGGTCGGGACGTTGTTTTGATAAAACGTCAAGAAACCGGTGTTCGCGAACGACAGGGCAAACGTGAGCAAGAAGAATCCAACAGCTGCGAGCACGAACGATTCGGAGAAGGCGAAGACGAGATAGCCGACGGGTGTCATGATGGCACCGAAACTGATTAAGAACGGTAACGTCATCCGAGCACTGAACGTCGCATTGATAATGGAGCCGGCGATAATCCCGGCTCCGGCGACACTGACGAGAAAGCCATAACGACTCTCCGAGAAGTCGAGCATTTGCGTCGCGAACGACGCCTCGAGCGAGTCGAGTCCAGACATAAAAATCGTCATGACGCAGAACAGACTGTAGACGAGCGTGACGTAACGCCGCGTCGACGCAAAACGGACGACTGCTTTCCAGTCCTCGATAATCATGCGAAGACTGAACACTCCGACTTCATCTTTCGGGGTGAATAATGTCGGCAGGAGGGACAAGATACCGACAGAAACGAGGAGCGCTGCTGCATTCAACTGAATGGCGAGCGTCGGTGTGCCGATCATGAACAGGATTCCGGCGATGGCCGGTCCTAAAATGAAGCCTGCCGACTGGACGAAGTTTTTCAAAGCGTTGAACCGTTGGCGGTCGCCGCTCGACACGAGCTTCGTCATATAGACGAGTGAAGCCGATTCAAAGATTGAACTCGCAACGTTCAACGCGAAGACGAGCACGTAGATGATTGCGAGCGAGTCGATGAAGGCGAGGCTGAACACGACTGCTGCGCGGAGTGTGTCGAGCAAAATCATCAAGCGGCGCGTGTCGGCACGGTCAATGACCGTACCTGACCAAAAGTTCGCGCAAAGGGCCGCGAGCGGGACGAGGATGTATAACACAGACACGGCGAACGGTGACTGCGTCATGTCGAGGACGATCAAATTGAGGGCGATGAAATACACCCAAGCGCCCAAATTCGAGATGCCGACGCCGGTCAGTAAGAGTAGCGGATGTTTCCAAGTGTGCATACAGATCGTCCCCGTTCAAATAAGATTTTGAACAGTATGTCACAAAAATGATTGTCATGCTAGAAAAATCAAATATTTTCTTTTTAATGGTTTGTATACTTTTGAATGCGTTGCATTAATTTTGGTTGTTGAGTAATTCGATTTTAAATACGCTCGTCATCCCCGATCGATCTTTCATCAGGATGACTGAGATTAAATCCTCTTCAGACAAGTCAGAGAGTTGGATGATTTTATCCTGTCGATAGATGCTTACGTGCTCTTTCACAATTTCATATCGAATCGTGCCTTGATCAGTTGCGTCATCGAACGACATCTTTTGCACTTCAATGGCATCGTCTTCAACTTCTCGTACCTCAGCATAAAATGTTTCAATGTCAGACGGTGAAAGGACCCAGACATCTTGTTCATACGCTTTGTAGGCGTCGGTGTATCCTGCAACATAACTAATCAAGACACTCACGACTATAGTGACGATGAATAAGACAATCGCAAGTTTATCAGGCGGTGCGATGGCGGCACCTTGGCCTGAATTTGATTGTACAGCGTCAGTTCGACGTCGTTTGTACACTTTGATATAAATGGTGGTAGCAGTTGCGACCAGAACCAAAATGACAAACCCTGTGACTAAATAAATCGGGAACATCATAAACTATCCTGCTTTACATATGACGTTACGTAATGGGCGGCGATACATGAAGGAATGTCCTCGAGCGGTCCCGTCAACTTGATGACGTGGGGGAGATGATAAAACGTGCTCGTCGTCTCGAAGTCATCGAAACGATTTGCTGCGTCATGGATGAACAGTGATACGTCCGCGCCGAGGGCGATCCCGAGTTCGACGTGGCTGCTCTTGCCCGCCGGTAGCAAGATGACGACAAAATCAGATGTACGAATCGCTTCGTATTCTTTGGCGCCGATGTCTCGCAAGTCCTCGATTGTCGCTGCTCGTTCATTCATGGTCCAATCGTATGTATGGGTGTGGCCTTGTGCGATGAAATGGTCCCGCAATTGCCGGACGTGATTGATGTTATAAAAACCGGACCCGATGTAAAACTTCATAAGTAGCCTCCTAAATCGTGTTCATGTTGTATGCGACGACTCGCCATAATAGAAATAGAAACGCGAGAGCATAGGCTGTAAGCAAGCCGATCCCGAAAGTAATGCCTTGTCGTCGCGTCCACTTTCGACTGTGGTATATGTGAAAGCTTAAACCGATGGCCGAAATGATGAGCAAGATGACTGTACCGCCTATCCAGACGAATTCAGCATGCGTCCAGTTCGGAGCGAGTAGAAAGTAGGGAATGGCAATCAGCAGGCTTGAAGATCCGATGAGTTGCGCTCTTGTCATAGCCGTTCGCGTGAAGCCGTGATTGCGACCTCGTGGATGATGAGTAACAGAATCGCGATGAAGAAAGTGATCAATGAGACGTATTCCGCTCCGACGTTCAAAAAGAAGTTGAGGCCGAACAACGGAGACACGAATAGAATGTAGAGCGGATATTGGATTGAAAACAAAGCGTCCAAAAGAAGGATGTCACGCATATATGTCTCGAAGCTGTTCAATGTAAAAACGGTGACACTCGCGAACAGGAGTGCCGTGATATATAGCTTGGCAACCTGGTTTCGTAATAAACAAGTTCCTAGTAGACAGAACAGGAGCGCGACCGAGGCTGCGGCATGCAGGGGACGAATCGTTGCGTCGGGGAAGGTGGCCGACGGGATAATGTTCACTATCAACGCGATGACATAAACGACTGACAACGTCACGATGCATCTTTTATTAGTTTTCACGATCTGACTCCTTTCATACGTCTTGCGCTAGTTTGGCCAACACGAGTGTGGCTTCTTCTACGTCGAACGAGCTGTGCCAGCGGACGTTTTGACGATCTAAAATCCGGTAATGCCCGCTGATCAGGTTTTGTTGCAACACATAATCTCCTTCTGTTGCGGTTTGCTTCCACCATACACGACCACCGAGTGTCTTTGACTTCGGTTCGTACGAGACGTCTTTGGCGATCAGTCTGACGAACTCGACTGGGTCGTCCCCGATTTCGCTCAAAAGAATCTCGCTGTCATTAAACAGGGCGCACAATGTGACGACCGTGCTCCAGTTGGCGATGGTCCGCTCTTTTTCGATTTGAATGAGCGTCTTTTTGGATAAGCCTAAGATGTCAGCCATCTCTTCTTGAGAATATTGTCGTTCCAGACGAACCGTTTTTACTTGTTTCGATACGAGTTGGATGAAATCCGATTTGTTCATCGAGCACCTCTTTGCTTGAAAGCATTAACCCTTTTCTAGGTGTTTTATTTACAATTAGTTACAAGTGTAATTTTACACTAAGCATGAACAGTGTCAATGTGATTTCTCATTTTATGTATATAATTCGGAATCATCCTTGCTATAAAATAGATGAAGTTGGAAAGGGGAATGAGTATGACGAAAGAACAGGTGATGGCGCTGTTGCCGACTTCCGAGATAGAAATTAAACTTGAGGATGCAGAAGGGCTAAAGCGTTTCGCATTTTTAAATGAACGCGATCGCTTCGACGAGGTTCAATTAGAGGTTTTCGACGAGGAAGAGCCGTGGCCAAACCATCTCCCTATCATCGGGTACGAAGACTTCCTCGGTGACCTCGTCTGTGTCGACTTGAAGACGAACGAAGTCGTCATTGTCGACCATGAGACGTTTGAAGTAGAGGAGACATTGTCGACCTCAGTCAATGATTGGTTACGGTAAGGTGGGCGGGTGGTTGTTAGAGAAACGAGTCATCTTATCGTCCTTGCGTGACGAGGAAATTGAACGTCATCTGTTTACGACAGACGAAGTCTGAAAAAAGCCAGGCTGTTGACGAGGGATGACGCCGCGCAACTTCGTGTTTTACAAGCAAACAACTTAAGATACATCCGGATTGGTTACCATAGGGAAGGGAATTGGCTGGCTGTCGACTTAACCAATGTGGAGCTTATTTCGTGTGACGACGAATTTAATCCGATTGATGTGAGTCGGACACCATTCGAAACGGTTTTGAACTGGGTAACGACGTCAGAGAGATTACTGCTCTTGACGCAACGTTTAATTCGCGGGGTGCTGTCTAAGGAAGAACTTCCTGGAAAGCGCAATACTCCTACGTTAGAAGAGATGATCGAATGAATTTTGTACATGAAGGCGGGCATTGTGACACGAGAGAACGTTTCTGATTGAACAGGACGTGCGCTTTGGCAATCGGAGGACGAGATGACTGAAGGACCGATGATTGATGCACTAAATTTATTGAGCGTGATGGATATACCAGATCAGAAGGGTTCATACTTCTGTAATGAAGAGGACTGGGATGAATGGATCGAGCAATGGCAGAGAAAACCGCATGAATTTGTCACATCACTCTCCACGTCCTATCGCTTGTCTCTTCAATTGTACCGACAGCGCTGGGAGACGCTGTATACAGTAGGTGTCATCGGAAGGTTTGGTGATTGTTTTCGGTATCATATCTATCCAAAACAAGATGGTCGTTGGAATTCCATGCTGATCAGCTCGAGCAAAGACGGTCAGAGCGCTAAAATCGTTTCATTGCTATATCGCGGTACGGTTAACCGGAGATAAAGGACCAAATGTACCAACATAAATGAATCGTCGTAATCGAATAGAGCGCAGTGAGTGAAACGAGCAGGCGAGGGTTGTCTCGTTTTTTGAAGTAGCGAATCGTATATTCTGAAATAATCGCGCTACACAGTGGGATCACGGACATCATCATGAGGAATGGCAAAAATAAAAAGGTCTCAAATCCGATCAGCTCAATGATGAAATGGTCTTGATCGATTAAGACACCTTCTACAAAAAAGTACTGACGACCGAGAATGTAATTCCATGCGACAAAAGATAAGATGCCAAGTATTCGGATATACAAATGACAATCTCCTTTGCTATAAAATGGATACGGATTACAATTATTATAATTCAAGATGAATCGATTAACAATTTGAATCAAACGTTATTCTGTATAGGATGTATCGCTGAAGGTATGCGGATGATTTGGCGATTTATCACTTTGTTTGCGACCTGATCCAAAGTGAAGAGACTGCTGAATGGGAAGAGATTGCCTCATTATTATTGAGCCAACCATTCTGTCACTATCCTCACGTCTATGAACGGGCCTTCGAACACGCGAAACGCGCTGCTGAGCTTGATGCTAGTAGTATAGATGTAAAGGAATACTTGCTGTTTTTCAATACGATTCCAGACAAATTGATGACGGATGCCGATGCGGACGAATTAGCGGTCGAGATTTTGAAACTGCGACCAACAAGTCAGGTGGCAAAGATGCATCTTCTATGAACGATGGTTATGCCAAATCTAAGGGTCCGGTGATGAAATAAGAACTAAGAACATAGAGGCGGCGGCGATATGTGTTGGATGATTCGGTTTGGATTGACAGCAGTACTGGCGCTGTCCTCATCACCTTCAATCACGCATTGCCGCTGAGGGAGAAATGGCTGCCGACGGGGACTGTATTGCAGTGGGCTCGGCGTATCGGCTTGAAGAATATCGATTCAAATTATACATGGACATACGCTATAGAACGGTAGTCACGATGACACCGAAAGAGGTTGACCGGTTCCGTGAGACGTTTGAGCAGTATCGAAACCGTCTAACTCGTTGAGCAAACTAACAAACGATTCAGCGCATCCTGTTTAGCAACAAGACGGATATGAATATAGGAGGTGAAATCAGATGGAAGTATATGTTGAGTCATTGTTTCAAACGGACGGGTCTAGCATATTTGATGCCGATTTATTAGGTGACGAACTGATTATTCTAGTCGACAAGGAATTTCCCGTCGTCTATTGGAACGAGCGGACGCTAAGACTGCCGGTTCAATTGAGTTCTCCCTTTATCCGTCTCCTTAATTCAGAAACGTTTCTCCTCGTCGATGTGACAATGGAGGAGACTCCCGTCAACGCCTGGGTCATCGATGAGCGAGGAACGTTTCTTCATGCGTTCCATGCGGGAAACGCCATCGGAGCGGTCGCCGTCAACGAGTCTGGTATTTGGATTGGCTATGTCGACGAGGGGGTGTTCGGGGAAGGCATCTCCACCGAGGCACTCGTCTGTTTCTCACGGACAGGCGAAGTTTTACAGCGCTATCAGTCCGATTTTGTACGTCCGCCGACCATTGTCGACTGTGAATTGTTGCAAGCGGATCGAACCGGGGTCTGGCTCTGTCCGTCGATTTGGTATGAGTTAATTCATATCGATGTGACCGGTCGACTCAAAAAGTATAAAACGCCGAAGAGGCTTCACGACAGTTCGGCGCTGACGATTCAAGGACAAGTTGGCTATTTCGTGAAGGATGGATTGCTTTACAGCTGGCCGTTCGGCGAGCGGAAACGCCCTGACGTCGTGACTGAGTTTTCGGGAAGAGTTAGAGGTTTAGGGGAGGGCGAGAGGTTCCACTTCATTTTAATCGGTGACCATGAAGTGAGCGGCATTCAGCTGGTCGACGAGTAATGACAATTCTTTAGTTCATCATAGGATTGAAAAATGGGAGCGTAACAGATGAAGCTAGATTTACCGAAGCAAATCAAGACGTTCTATTGGCATGTTTTTTCATTCCCTTTTGTATTGATTGCCTATCATCATCTCGTTCACGAATGGCAATTGGAGCAGTACGGTTTTGATGAGCTCGAAGATGTCGGGACATTGTTCTTTATTTTTGGGTTCAGCGCATGCGAGGTTACGTTAGTGACAGTGTTCCTTTGGTCCGTAGTCGACTCAGTAACGAAGTTGCTGCATTTATCCAAATAATTACTCAATTCGATGGACCTGGTGTACAGGTTCTTTTTTACGTTTTTGAACGTCTGGTCATACAAAATCGTATTGATCATTGAATCAACTTGTCAGAATCAATTCCCTCTTTTTTGTAAATTCAGTATACTCATGTTATTGATATGAGAAAGAGGGCGATAATATGAGACTTGAGACGAATCTTCCAGGGTTTACGGTTGAAGCGATTGTACAGGTCGAGCAAAAGTTTGGGGCACGCTTCCCGGATGGATTGCGTGACGCTCTCAACGAATGAAACTGGTGACGAGTTCGGTTTTTTAAAAGACGATCGGGAGACGATTTATGTCTGGTGGCACGAGATGAATGAACTCGAGGTGGCGGCATCGTTTGAGGCGTTCGTCGAAGTGAAACAGATGGAAGGTGATGTGATTGAGGCGTTTTGTGAACGAGTCGAGGCAAACGGTCTCGTCTTCGGTCTATCTGCGAAACAAGACGAAGGGTGGGCGTACGCACCATCGCACGTCGAAGCGACAGACGTCTTGTTATTCTTTTCGTCCAGAAAGTTTGCGCTCGCTTGCCGGACTGAAGAATGGACCGACTATCATGTGATTGAGTTGCCGGTCGAGCTGTTTCTTAAACGCTGGCTGCCGAACGTGTCGGAAGATGAACTGCTGTGCGGCCTCGATTGGTCGAGCGGACTGGTTGGGTTGGAGGATGATTCAGAAACCATGCTAGAGTTTCTAGAGTGTTTATATTTCACATACCATATATATAATTTTCAAAAATAAAAGAAAGTAGCGAATATGATAAATCCTCTTTCTCAAAAACGCGATCATATCGACAATTGTTTATGTTCTGTCTGCCACCAGGAACTCGGAACCCCACTCTGTCATGCCAGCAAGCATTGAAGGCTACACGAAGAAACAGTTGAAGCGCCGCGTTCAATTTGAAGACGAATGTCCATATCCGAGAGGTCGGGATGCGGCCGTTTATCGAATTAGAGCCGACTGATCATCCGCTCGCCGCCGAGCAGCGGGAAGGCATCACACGTGAACGGATTGAAGAACTAGGGCGTATTGTGAAAAGCGACGTGTGAGAGGAGAGCTCAATTTGAATGATTACACGGTAGGGAATATTTTTGAGCTGTACTCAGGAAACGAGGTCCTTTCGGCGGAGCAACAAGCGATGATGGATTGCATCAATGCATACGTTGAGGCAAAACAGTTCAAACAGCTCGAGTATTACCTTCAACAGACCCAGGGTATCGAACAGCTGTTGATTGACCACGTGATGATGGACCCGACCGATAAAAGCCGATGGGACTGGCTCATTGGGTATAAGTTAATTGATACAATCGAAGATTTTGCACGGGTGAACAGCTTCGCTCTCACCGCCTATACATATCATCCGAATGATACGTTCTATTATGCGCTCGCCTTATATTGGACGGGATGGAATGACTTTGTCATCACGGATGAGGACGTCGCCTTGGCAGAGTCGCTCATCGAACAAGGACCGGAAGAAGTGAGTGGCTTGCTTTGCATTGCGTTGGCGAAAGAGTTCAGTCATCTGAAGCAGCACTATTATCAACTCGCCATCGAACGCTGTCCTTGGACACCAGAACCTTACTTATGGCTCGGGAAGCGCCACCTTTATTTTAATTCTGCAGAAGGAAAGATGCTCATCCAGCAAGGACTTGACCGAGTGAAGGATACATAGGGATTCGATCAAAAGGGGCGCTGGTTCAATACGGGATTACAATATTTCAATCCCACCACGTGGCGACAAGACACCATCGCTGAGCTGCTCGGTCTAAGCATGTCCCATGACGAGTATAAAAAATATGAGCGGATGATCAATAAAAAATAGTCACTTTTAAGAATGGAGCATTGGAATGACCACAATCTCTTTAGCCAAACCATCAGATGTGAATGCAATCGAACAACTGTATCTCGCCTGTAAAGACGATTTGCTCCACAGACAGATTTTCCAATGGGACGACACGTACCCGAACCGCGCCTATTTCGAGGATTGTATCAAAGAAGGCTCTGTCTATATCATGAAAGACGGTGAGCAGTTGCTCGGAGTCGTCGTAATCGATGAATGGCAGTCGCCGTAATGGAGAGAAATCGACTGGCGTCACGATAACCCGCTTGTCATCCATTCCTTGATGGTACATCCTGAGGGGCAAGGCAAAGGTCTCGGAAGAAACGTGCTCGAGTTCTCGGAACGATTGGCTGTCGAGCGAGGCTATGCCAGTATCCGGCTCGACAGCTTCACAGGGAATGAAGCAGCTTGCAACTTTTATAAGCGGCACGGTTACGTCGAATGCGGAAACGTCCATTTTGATTCGAAACCGAAAGGGCATGAACGGTATGTCTGTTTTGAAAAGGAGCTTGTCTAAATCAGGCAATGGTCTGCCGTCACGGTTTGGCTTGAACGAAGTCCAAAATATGTTTCTATGAAAAGGAAATGGGCTACTATACCGATGTAAGAGAACTGAGCCGGAGCAACTCAAAGGGGCTACATACACGAGGGGACGTCGAACAGTCATCAACATGACAAGAAGGGGAGATTCAACGATGTGGGATCAAACAACGAAGTTACTGATGAAAAAGGTAAAGAAACATAAAAAATGGACCGAAGGCGTTTTTGTCAATCCAGTCTATTGGATGGTAAACGGAACGCCATACTACATGGCAGGCTTTACGCGAAACAATCAATCGGTGGCATGCGCCTACTTTACAATCGGGGATGAGAAAGTAGACGAAGTACTGATTGCGCAGCCAAACCTGTCTTATTTTGCCGATTTAAGCGGCAACCTATCTCAGATGGCGACGGAACGCTTAAACATTCCGATTACTTTTTACACGAAACCGTTAAGCATACCGGTTGTTAATGCGAGTCCACAAGTTCAGCAGGGGAGAGACGCATTTGAAGATTTTTGGGAGGTTCAACAAGCGTATAACCAGGTGCTTCGTGACTATACGGCGTACTATAACGATGACGTATTGATCCGAAAACACATTACGGACACGGATTTGACTAAGATTAAAGAATTCGCCGTGCTAGCAGACATCTATCAACATCAAACGTTGAAGATTTTAACGAGCCAGGGTGAAGCCATTCAAGCGTTCGCGGCGTTTCTTGAAAACACACAAGAGTGGTCAAGCCTGTCTCGAGAAGAAAAGAAATTCATCAAAAGGATTGCGGTCGGCAAAGAAAATATGCAGAAGAACATGGACGCTTTAAACGTGCTCGAAGCCAATGATTTTGACCAAATGGTTAAGTTGAATTATGACCACTTAATTAATAAAAATAAAGCAATCATCGAGGGGCAACGACAGTATATCCGTTATCCGAAAGGGATTTCTTAAGGGGGATTTGAGGTGAAACAACTTGAAGTAGCTACATACCACATGACAATTGACGCACCAATCGACCATGTTTTCTCCTGCCTCGCAGAAGATGAACATATCGTCAAATGGAACGACCATTTGATTGAAAACATTTATGAGGATGGGGACGCATCGCTCGTGACGGGGAAACGGTTCATCTCGGTCCAACAGTTCGAGAAGAAAGAGATTCGGGTCGAATCCGAATTGACGTATGTGAATCGCCCTTATGAGTGTGAAGTGCTAGCGATGACGAATCAGGGAATATCGACGTCTACTTATGTGCTGACCGAGACACCGAATGGGACGGACGTAATAATTCGCCTCACACTCATCCCATCATCATGGCTGTACTCCTTGTACGTGAAAGGCTTTGCTTGGGCGATTCGGCTCATTTACGACGATCAGTTCAAACAATTTCGGATCTATACGGAAGCGAGCGCACCGAAGCAGCCTTCCGTTCAGGGGGCGGAGTGACAATGATTCGACCTATTATTCCGTCGCTACGTGAGCCGGTGCGTGACGTCTTTATCGCTGAGTGGGGATCACCTCAAATGGTCATCTCGACCGGGACGTATGACTGCGCTACGCTCGACGGTTTCGTCGCGATGGAAGAAGCGACAATCATCGGGCTGATCACGTATGTCATTAGAGAAGAGGAACTTGAAATCATCTCGCTCGATAGCTTACGAGAAAACCGCGGCATCGGGTCGTCACTACTCGATGAAGTGGAGCGCTTGGCCCGACTTCATCGAATCAAGCGTATGTCGCTCATCACGACGAACGATAACTTACGAGCGATCGCTTTTTATCAAAAGCGGGGTTGGCGCCTCGCAGGCATCATCCCTGGTGCGGTTGATGCGGCCCGCCTACAAAAACCGTCGATTCCAATGATCGGCGAGCACGGCATCCCGCTCCATGACGAGATCATCCTACGCAAAGCCATCACCAACTAAAGAAACGAGGTACATCCTTATGATTCGATTCGGTATCATCGGCACGAACTTTATCACCCATTCATTTTTAGAAGCCGTCCACGAAGTCGAAGGTGCGACCGTTGCGGCCGTCTATTCACGGACAGCGGAGCGGGCGACCGATTTCGCAAAAGAGTATGGGATCGTCCATACGTTCACATCGCTTGACGATATGGCGACGAGCGACGTCATCGACGCAGTCTATATCGCAAGCCCGAACTCGCTCCATGCCGAGCAGGGCATCTTGTTCATGCGACATGGCAAACACGTCCTCTGCGAGAAACCGTTCGCCTCGAACGTCGACGAGGTCAAGCTGATGCTCGAGACGGCGCGCGAGCACGACGTCGTCCTCCTTGAGGCGCTCCGCAACATGTTCATGCCGAACTTCCGAATATTGCGTCAAACGCTGCCTCGCGTCGGTCCCGTCCGGCGCGTCATCTTGAACAAGTCGCAATATTCGTCGCGCTACGACTTGTATAAGCGCGGGGACAACCCGAATACGTTCAATCCCGCTTTCTCTAATGGTTCGCTCATGGACCTCGGCGTCTATTGCCTCGGTCCCGCCTTGAAACTGTTCGGTCGACCGGACGCCGTGCAAGCGAACGCCGTCAAACTCGAGTCGGGCGTCGACGGGAGTGGTTCGGCCATCTTGTCGTATGACGGCATGGACATCATCGTGCTTCATTCGAAGATTCACGGCACGGACGCACCGTCCGAAATCATCGGGGAAGCGGGGCGTATCGTCATCGACGATATCGCCTCACTCGACCGCTTGACGTTCGTCGGGCGCGACGGGACGACCGAGGAACTCGCCACGGAACAGACGACACACATGAAGTACGAGATTGAAGCGTTCGTGCTTATGATTCTAGCAGGCGAGAGGGAGACCGAGATCCACTCATTTGACGACATGCAGTTGCTTGCTGACGTCATGACCGATATCCGGCGCCGCATCGACGTCCGTTATCCGGCAGATGTATAAAAACAAGCCTCGAGCGCGCGCTCGAGGCTTGTTTTATGATTCTTTATTGAGATACAAATGGCGGATAAACAAACCTAGTGCGACCGTCATGATGACGGCCGGGATCAGGCCGACGAGCAGTAATGAACCCATGCGTTCAATCCTTTCTGAGCGCATCGAGGCGCTGTTTCATGTCATCGAACGACTGCCCGTCCGTCAGTACGCTCAGCTCACCGGCGACGAGGTCGTTCACTTCACGGTTCCAAGCAGTGCTGAGCGTCGTCTCGAGCAATTGTAAGTGCGAAGCGGTCCGTTCGGCTTGAGCGGCACCGACTGCTTCGAGCTGTTCCCGGACGGCGGCTTTTAAGCGCGCGCTCAAGTCGTCGCGCAGCTTCGTCCGACCGTCGGCTTCGAAGAATTGATTCGCGTTCTTATAGTGCTTCAACACGGGACGGAACGGGTCCGCTTCGAACGTGACCGGATCGACGGCGTCGCGGAGCCAGTCGATGTCGATGTCTTCTTCGTATGATAACGTCGGCAAGACGGGGCGCAGTTTGAGCGTCTCACGCTCGATCAACCGTTCTGTCTCTTGCTTCAAGAAGCGCTCGAGCCGATATTGGAACACTTGCAGCTCTTGGTGAATGTCATACGCATACTTGTCGAGCGTGCGTGTCAGGGCGCGCTCGAGACTCGCCTTCGAGCCGTCGACTTCGACCGGATGGAACGTCTCCTTGACGAAGTCCGAGAGCCGGAAGAGGGAGCGCGTCTCGAGGTGGGCGAGCAGTTCGTTCACTTCGCGCGTGAACGGGTCGACGAGCGTCGTGACGCTTAATCGGTTGTCGGACTCACGCAACTGTTCGAGTTGTGTGCGATGTGTTTCTTTAACAGTCGCATCTGCTTCGGCTTCGCGTAAGACGTCCTCGAACGCGGTGACGAGAGCGCTCGTCTCGTCTTTGATGCGGACGGCGTTCGCTTGGCGCAGGTCATGGTCGACGAACTGCTCGAGCTTGGCCGAGAAGCGGTCGAAACCATTGTCTCTGCCTTGGATGGCGTTCCGGCTTGAGATTGGCAGGACGGTCGGATTGCGGACGCCGAGCTTCGTCAACTGGTTCGACACGTAATCGGTCACGGCATCGCGTTCCGCGTCATCGGTCGCCAAATCGGACGCGTTGACGAGGAAGAACATGTCATGGCCGCCCGTCCCTTGGACCCGCCCGAGCTGAATGACGAGCTCGCGGTCGGCCTCGGTGAAGGCATGGTTGTAGTACGTCACGAACAGGACGGCGTCGGCGTCGCGCATATAGCCGAACTGTACCTCGCTGTGGCGGTTGAACTGGGAGTCGGCGCCCGGCGTGTCGACGAAGATGATACCGCGCTCGGCCCAAGGGGAGTCGACATATAGCTCGATCTCCTTGACGATGCAACTCTTCTCTTCCTCGGTGACGAACGAGCAGAACGTGTCGTAGTCGACCGACTGCTCACTGCCGAGATAGGACAGGGGAGCGTTCTTGACGGCGTTGACGAACGGGTGGTCGATGCTGAGCGCTTCAAGCGAAGCGCCGTAGCCGTTCAGTTCCGCCTCGAGCTCGTCGCGTGTCTTGAACGTGATCGAGGCGCTCTTATGGGCTTGACCGTTCGGGGGCACGATCTTTGTGATCGAGGCCGTCAACGGGTTCGGCGACGTCGGGAGCACCGTTTCGCCGAGCAACGCGTTCAGCGTCGACGACTTTCCGGACGAGAACGCACCAAAGATGGCGAGCGTGTAACGCTCGGACTCGGCCCGGGCCAACTTATGACGCAACGACTTCACGCGTGACTTGAATAACGGATGTTTCTCTAATATTTCACATACCGCATATTCATACAAAAAATCAAATGAAAAAGCTGTTACATCATCGCCCAAAAGCGAGGTCGACGCAACTTCTTGTTGCTGGTGTTCGACTTGTTTTTTCGGTAACTGGCCGGCCTCTACGTAATGGCGGGTCTCGAGGTCGCCCAACCGGTCTTCCGAGATGTCACGTGTGGCGTAAGTAGAGAGCAGCGCTTGCTTTTCAGCAAGCCGGCGTTGAAGCGCCAGCGTATCGAGCATGTCATATAAGTCGTCTTGCTCGGCCTTGATTTGGTCGATCCGGTTTTTTCCTTCAGCCTCGAGATACGTCTCGACCGAGGTGACCCACGGGTCGGACACTTTCGTCACCCAAGCGGCGAGGGCAGACTCGATGTCACGGCTGAACTGGAGGACCGTGTCGCCACTGAGTGACGCCCCGGCCTTCACTTGCTCGCTGATGAGCGTCTTCGGTGCGGACGGCAATGTGTCGGGACGAGACAAGATCGCTTCTGGCAGCTTCAAGTCACGGACGATGTCCTCGGCGTATTTGATCAAGTGGGGCCGCAAGTTCGTATCAATCAATCGGTTGAACTCTTTGGCGGCGACGTCTTCACGCCGCACACGTTCCTGGCGCGTCTTTTCTTTTGAGAAGAACAGGCCGACTTTGAACTCAGGTGCACAACTCTCCAGGTAATCCCGCAACAGTTCACGGAACTCATAGTTCATGATCGGCGCACTGGCGACAATCGGGGACTGGTGTTTAAAGAACTCACGACGGAACGACTGCAGCCACGTCGATTTCTTCTCGAGTCGCTGGAGCCGGGATTGGATCTCCGCCGTCTGCTTCTCGACGACCGGAAGCTGTTCGAGCGCTGTCTCGATTGACCGTACAGATCGGTCGAGCAACGTGTCGACGAGGAGATTTGCTCGCGCCTCACTCTGCTCTCGGGCCGTCTCGATGACGGCTTGGACGTGGGTCCGGAGCCGGACGACCTCGTTCTCTGGGTGGTCGAGCTCGCGGAGTGAGATGTAGAACATATCGTCCGGATTGATGGTATGACGCATAAACGCCGTCTCGAGCGAGCGTTTGAACGCGTAAAACGGAAGTTCCGTCTCATCGTGCTTGTCGATCTGATTGATGATGATCGAGTAGGGGCGGGCTTCGGCGCTGAACTGTTTCATCAACTGAATGTTTTGCTCCGATTGGACGTGATTGTAGTCCATCATGAAGAACAAATGGTCGGCGAGGAAGAGCGACCGTTCCGTCGCTTGGCGGTGACGCTCATCGGTCGAGTCGATACCTGGTGTGTCCATCAAGACGACATCACTTCCGAACGGGAAGCGCGGTAGCGCGTATTCGACTTCTTTGATCTCTTCGATTTTGCAGTAGTCGCCCAAGTGCTCGAGCTCGTCGGTCCCGAGTCGGATCCAGTCCGTGTCATTGACGGCGACCGAGGCACTTGCGTCACCATTACGGAGCGTGACGATGTTCGCGCTCGTCGGGATCGGGCTCGTCGGCAATACCCCGTCGCCGAGCCAGTTGTTGAGCAGCGTCGATTTACCGGCCGAGAAGTGACCGCAGACGGCAATCCAAATCTCGTCACGCGTCACTTTCCGGAGTGCGGTCCGGGCGAGCCGGGCCGACTCGGTCTCGTCTTGTGTTTCAAATACGTCAGTCAATTGCGCCAGGCGCATGCGTTGTTCGTTCATAATCCCCATCCCCTAATCATGATTCCGTCGTGATCCCGACGCGGTGTCTGATGTATGTTCTGTCTGTCCAGGCGCGAAGCACGAGCTCGGCGACGTCATCCCGTGCGATCGGGCCTGAGTTCAACGTGCCCAACACGTCGGCCGTGATGACGATCTCACCGACAGATTTGCCTTCGATCAATTGCGTCGGACAGACGATCGTGTAGTCGAGGTCGGATGCTTCGAACAGCTCATAGGCTCGGGCGTGGTCCTCGGCTGCGGTCGTCATCGACCGTTTCGACTCACGCGTCTCGAAGCGATAGTTGTCCGAGTCGTGTGCCCGTAAAATGCCGGCTGTGCCGACGATCAAGATGCGTTTGAGTCCTGCCTGTTGCATCGCCGCGATGACGAGCGGGGTGAAGTGCGACAAGACGTTTTGTTTGTCGGTGCCGAGTGCTGACATGACGACGTCAGCACGTTGTATCGTTTCAATGACGGCTTCCTGGTCGGTGGCGTCGCCGATGATGACGTCAAGACCGTCCCTCGGTTGAAGCGGTCGTCTCGTTAATAGGCGGACGTGATGTCCGTCCTCCAGTAATCGTTCAAGCATCCGCATCCCCGTGCGGCCGCTTCCTCCAAATAAAGCAATGGTTGACAAGTAAACCCCTCCCCATCAAGATTAAAGAAAATATCCAACGCCATCATACCACGGAAGCGCTCTCGAATCGGGCAAAATGACCTGACTTCGACCGGTTCGAAGGGCAAATGTTTCACGCACGCCGAAGTCGGCTAAAAAAATTGCATGACGTGTACAAAGGGGGAAGACACTCCGGTGTCGAGAACGTATGAGATTTGGAGCTAGAACGATCAAAACCGGGATTTCTGTCGCCCTGGTGTTACTTATTGCCGAAGCGTTTCAATTTGAACAAATCGTCGTCCCGGCACTCGCGGCCTCACTCGCCTTACTGCCGTCGGTATATCAGACGGGTGTCCGGCTTTTAGAGGAGATGAAAGGGAACTTGATCGGCGCCTTACTGGCCGTGTTCTCGTTGATGCTGACACCGAACCCGACACCGATCGCGATCGGCGTCGTCATCATTATCGCCATCTCGATCCTGCTCTTCTTGAACCTCGAGTCGACGACGCGGACCGTCATCTTGACGACGATCTTGATCATGGAAGGGGCGAGCCAGTCCGACTTGTCGATCTGGATGTTCGCCGGCGAACGTTACTTGCTCATCATGATGGGAATCACCGTCGCGCTGCTCGTCAACGCGTTATTGTTCCCGCCGCGCTATGAACGGAAGCTCGAAGACGAGATCACGACCGTCTTTCAAATGGCGGTCCGGATCGCCCGCTTGTTCTCCGAGACGGAAGGCGGCCGCTCGTCGTTCGAATCGCTCGACGAGACGAAAAAGAAACATCGCGGTTCGAAGACGACGTATGATTATTTCGAAGAAGAGATCAAAGCCAACCGCTGGCTCGAGAAGAAGACGCCGATCTATCGTCGGGCCGTCCTCAAGTCGAAGATGATCGACACGAACAGTGCCGCCATCCACGTGCTCGACAAGTTGTACGACGATTATTTGACGGTCGAACATCTGCCGCCACAACTCGAAGAAGAACTATTGCGCCATATGCGGCACTTGCTGCGTCGGCATGAGCGTTTGTTCTCGGCGTATGAGCTCGAGAACGAACACATCATCGACCGCGAGGAAGACTTGATCCACGAGAACTTCGACTTCGCGAAGTTGATGATTGAGAAGATGCGCGACGAAGAGGAAGAGCTCATCTTGACCGTCGTCCCGCTCGTCGCGGCGATGACGAACTGGGTCAAGGCGATGAACGAACTCGAACGCTACCTCATCACCGAGATGAAGAAGCATAGCGACAACTTGAAAGTAGAACCGCGCAAGAAGTGGTTCTTTGAAGACTAAAACCGCTCTCGTGAACTGAACCAAAAAGTTAGACACTAAATAATTTGTCAGGCGACTTCGAGAACCTGGGTCCGGTATTCCACCGGGCTCAGTTTTTTTGTCGTTTTTTGATGCGACGGTGATAGTAGGAGTCGACATAACGCTCGATCTCTTGTTTGAAATGAGCCATGTCATAAAGAAAGCGTTAGTGAAGTTACAGATGTACCATAATCAGCTGGTTGAACTGCTTTTTGAATAAAAAAAACGCATCAGCTAACTTGGCTTTTAAAAAGTCAGTTAGTTGATGCAATTTTTATGAGCTGAGCTTGTTTATTTTTTATTTTCGTCACGTAAGGGGAGAACCGGGTTGAACCCATGTAATGATCTTGTTCCGATAGACTGGAGAGTAACGCGAGGATACTTTTAAGCTGTTTCGCCCCTTCTTGGATGCTCAAGTGGTTGACATGCCCTTTCTGATCTAATCGGTTCACAAACAGCTCGACTTTCCCGCCGCTTTCAATCAATTCCCGACTGACCAATGCCGTATCCTCTATCAGTTCCTCAAACTTATGATGTAGGCCGATCCCGTTCGAAGCTGACAAATCGAGGTACACCGTGAACATATCTTGATTGACCGGCTGGTACAGTTTCGTTTGCAAGGTGGACTTCTTCGCCGTCGCATACCAATCGATTTGTCTGGACGGTTCATCCTCATAGGGCTTCGAGGAGATTTGTAATAACCGATCTTTAATTGGAGAATATTTAGAGACGCGCTCACCAAGCTTCAGGTGTGACCGGATACGTTGCGCATGAGTACTTGAAATCGATGGATAGACCGTCCAACGTAAAGGGGGAGCCAAATAGAGTGTCAACGTCCCTAACGATAGAGGCAAGCTAATCGTGATGGAGATTTCAGCTACTTCGATGGGTCCCCTTCGATTACCTGTAAGTTCGAAGACGAAATCAGACGGCAGCTCGTCCAATTCGATGATGGATTCCGTATGCCCCTCTAGATTCACGACGTAATGTCCATCCTTCGGCGTACGTATATATGTTTTCGTGCTCATTTCGTTTAACAGGTGCACGTTCGTCAGGTCGAGGGTGAACTTACACCTGTCGTCTTTGAACAGAATCGAGTCGTACTGCCTCCAGGTGACGTCCATTTGTGCAGTCAATCGTTTCGTGTAACGCTCGATGTAAAGACTTGCCGCCAAAAAAACAGCGAGAACGAATGAAAGGATCGAGAGGTACGGCACGAACAATAAGATGAGCATCACTGAAAACAAGACGATTTGGATGCGCTTCTCAAGCAAGAAGAATACATTGGTCGAGATGTTCATCCCGGTCACATGCCCATCTCGACCGGGACCGGGACGGACTCCAAGATTTCTTCCACAACCATTGCCTTCGAGGACTTGATCTCGCCTTCGAGCGTCAGTGTCAACCGATGAGCGAAAACGTATGGGGCCAAGAATTTGATGTCCTCTGGTGTGACATAGTCACGATTGTGGATATAGGCATAACTTTGCGCGGCTTTCGAGAGCGCAATCGTCGCACGGGGGCTGATTCCCGTCTGAACGTTCCGGTGACTGCGTGACGCGGTCGCGATCGAGACGATATAACGTAACACGTCTTTCGAGATGTGAATTTTCATGGCATCTGCTCGATATTGTAAGAGTTGCTCGAAGTCGACATTCGCTAAAACCGTCTTACGGGTCTCGGTGACGGATTCCTCTAGCAATTGAAGTTCGAATTCCTCAGTCGGATACCCTGTATGTAGACACATCATGAAGCGGTCAAGCTGCGCATCAGGCAAAGAGAATGTGCCGGATGATTCAATCGGATTTTGCGTCGCGATGACGAAGAAAGGGGTAGGTAGATGATATGTCTTGCCCCCGACCGTCACCTGTCGTTCTTCCATCGCTTCGAGCAACGCGGACTGCGTACGTGGGACGGCCCGGTTGATTTCATCGATGAGCACGATGTTGGAGAAGATCGGGCCTTGCTTATTTTCAAACTCTTGCGTCTTCAGGTTAAAAAAATCCGAACCGATAATGTCAGATGGTAATAAGTCGGCTGTGAACTGGATCCTTGAAAAGTCGCCATGGAAACTCGTCGCCAATGTCTTTGCCAGCATCGTCTTCCCGGTACCAGGGACATCTTCCAAGAGCACATGTCCGTTCGCCAGCAGCGACGTCACACACAGTTCGACCACTTTCGGGTTGCCCAAATAAACTTGGTTGATTTCATCGATCATCGCACGAATGTTCATCAAGATTTCTCTCCTTTATGGTGTTGTATGTACTGTCTGACAGATACTTTGAAGTCATGAAGTGAGCGCTCGTCGATCACGTCCAGTTCTCCATATCGCACATCGGCATAAGGTTTCACAGATTGTTCGAATCGAATGCGTGCAAACCACTCTGAGACGGTCTCATGTGGTTTTCGTTTTTGAGCGTCGCTCAAGGCGTCATTCAACGCCACGAGTAGTTTTCCAAGTTCGGTATCAGAGGCATAGAAAACGGTTGGTGTGGTCGTGGACACTGTGTTCATGTTGGCTTGCGCTGATAATGGTCTCTCGTCATCTGAGGACAGAGTCGCTTTGCGGCGCCGCTTATCCCACCAATCCCGTACTCGCTTGTAGTACTTGAGAAATAAAATGATCAAGAAAGCTATAACGGCCCATTTCAGGACGTCTGAAGCAGTATTTTGATTCTCACCGGTAATTTTTTTCTCAAAGCGTTCTTTCGACAAAAGGTTATGCCATTTCGGTATATCATTAGTGTCCTCAAGATTCTCTGTTTTTTCCTTAAAGGTTGCCGGCTCACCGTCAATATACCTTGGCTTCCCAGACATGTCTTGTTGGGTGGGACGATCTACAATCATTCCATATAGGAAAGTGCCCCCGATCTTAACTAAAGCGACGATGATCAAGGTCGATATGATGAAATAATACATTCTTCTTTTCTGCATAAACCCTCCTTCATTTTATTCTTCGAAAAGGTAAAAGCATAAATCAATCTTTCAAACGAGTTCAGTAGAGTAAGTTAATTTATACTTAAATATTCCATTATAAAAAAATAATGTCAATAATTGAATTTAAATACATTTAGAGGCTGTTAACCACCAACTTTTTAATTCGTCGTATAATAAAGAAATCTTAAGCGATGCGGAGAGAAGCGAATGCAGACTCATTTACAGCATATGATGAAGTTCTGGAACATCCGCGTCAGGTCCGACGAGTCAGACCTCGATTGGGACAGGTTGAACAGTTTCACAGTATCAAGGTGAAACTTTTTTCAAATAAACGACGTATACTAAAAGAGAGACGGACAACGCGTCCGAACGGATAGGGGGAAACACCAATGTCAGACATAGAAACAGTACCAGCATCACTCAGCGGAAAACTACCGATCGAAGCACGGACCGTGTTCCGGTTGTCTAGCGCCATCTTTTACTTGATCGGGCTCGTCATCACCGGCGGTCTCGTCGTCGCCTCGCTCTATTTTGACTGGCCGACGTGGCTTCAATACACGATGTACGCCTTGCTCGCCATCGATCTTATCTATAGCGCGATCGACATCATCGTGTTCCAAAAGTGGAAACAAGAACGCTTCACGTATGACGTAAAACCGCTCGAGATACGATTGCATCATGGCATCATCACGACACACGACGTGTTGATCCCGATGACGAAAGTGCAATACGTCCACGCCCAGCAAGGGCCGTTGCTCCGGAAATATGGTCTGCAGACGATCACGATTGGCACCGCGGCCGGGTCGCATGAGATCTATGCGATCGAAGAGTCGTTCGCGAAGACGCTCCGTGAACAAATCGCGGTCTACGCCCGGATTGAAGAGGAGGATGTCGTATGACGGAAGCGACGCTCACTTGGCATCGTCTACCGACTCGCGTTTTACTGTTACGTGTATTAGAGGTCATCAAGTCATTTATCATCCCGCTCGTACTGCTATTTGTGATCAATAACGATTGGAGCACGACGTTCGGCATCATCTTGCGCGTCGGGATCTTGCTCTTCCTCTTGCTCGACGTGATCCAAAAGTTCTTCGGCTGGCGCAATTTCCGTTACGCCTTGGACGACAAGACGATGTATATCATCGACGGGAACTGGATCAAAAAAGAGAAGTCGCTCCCGCTCTATAAGATCCAGAGCGTTCATTCGAACAGCCCGTTTCTTTACCGTCTGCTCAGTGTCGTCGAGTTGACGTTCGATACGAACGCGAACAGTGATGACGCCTCGTTCAAATTGGCCGGGGTGCTCCCACAGGAAGCGCAACGGTTAGAGGACATCCTCGACCAATCGCGGCAACGCAAGACCGAGACCGAACCGACACTCGAAGGCGAAGCAATCGAAGCCGTGACGGAAAAACCGGCCGGCGTCATGCTCTATGCCTTGTCGACACGCGAGATCATCATCGCATCACTGACATCGCTGTCGGTATTCGCCATCTTCCCGGTCGCTTCGACAGTCGTGTCCTCAATCGATGACTTCATCAACCTTGATGGAACGTTCAATCAAATCGAGGACTGGGTCGTCCATGCCTCGTTCATCGCGCTAGGATTATCTGTCCTGACGATTCTGATCATGTCTTTAATCATCGGGACTGTCATCAACTTCATGAAGTATGGAAACTTCCACCTCGAACGAAGAGGTGACCGGGTCCGCGTCGAGAAAGGACTTTTGAACCGTTCAGCGAAAGAAATCCCGTATGAGAAGATTCAAGCGATCCGCATCAAAGAAACGTTCATCCGGCGCTGGTTCAATATCGTCGGTGTCGAGCTCGTCGCAGCGGGCACGATGGACGAGTTAAAAGATGAGTCGTCGACGATTCTTCCGTTCGTAAAACGGAACAAGGCGATGGCCGTGCTGAACGAACACTTCAATCAGTTCACATGGGCCGATACGCTCCATCGTCTGCCGACACGTTCGCTTTGGATCAAGTTGATGCGCATCAGTTGGTTCGGTCTCATCATCAGTGGCGTCGTCCTTTATTTCTTCCGCGATTACGCCTGGTGGCTCGTCTTGTTGTGGGCCATCATCATTAGCGGCCGCGTGTTGAACTACATGACGACCCGCTATGCTCGGAACGATGACTTCATCGAGCTTCGGACAGGTGCGTTCAACGTCCGTTCGTTTTTAACTGATAAACCTCGGATCGAACGGGTAGAAGTGACGCAGACGCCGCTCCAACGCCGCTTTGGATTATGTAACGTCCAATTGTCGACGCGCGGCGGTCTCTTATCCGTCGAGTCGATTGAGGACATCCCGCGCCAAGAGGCGGACGCCATGCTCGCCTGGTTCTCACGCTATACAGTAGAGGCAGACATGAAAACATCGGTTTAACCTCAACTCAGACAAACTAAAAAGACGAACCAAGTCGCAATAGGCGATGTGGTTCGTCTTTTTAGTTCGAACAGCTAATAAAAAAGTATGGCGCGTCTGAGCGCTTGCGCGATGTTTTTCATAAAGAGGACTGTGTGGGGGCTTTGGGAAGCACGATCGTAAACGTCGTTTCCCCCGGTTGACTGCTCACATGAATTTCGCCCTCATGCAAATCGACGATAGACTTGGAGATGGCGAGACCTAGACCTGATCCGCCGGTGTAGTGGGCTCGTGACTTTTCGACTCGAAAAAATCGTTCGAACACGAAGGGGAGATCACGGGAGGGGATCGCCTCCTCCCCATAATTCGTCATTTTGATGAAGACCGCTCTATCCGTATCTTCAACGAACGTATCGATATACGTTCCGTTCCGTCACGCCCATAACGCATCGCATTCTCGAGTATATTCTCGAACACGCGCACGAGCTTCAACGCATCGCCTTCAACGCATCGCCTTCAACGATGGGCCGTTCGGCTGAAGAACTGAATCTTGCTTCCATCTCAACTTCTAAGAGACGTAATCGGGACTGCGTGATGAGCTGATTGAGCAATTCATCGAGATGGACCTCGCTTTTTTGTCGGACGATGCGGTCGTTTTGTAGAAACGTATAGTCAAAGATATCGTTAATCAAACCTTTCAGATTGCTCGCGTTCTCATGGATCACTTGGATGTAATGACGCAATTCGACCTCGTCCCGGTAACGGTCACTATGAATCAAGTCAAGGTAGCCGGTGATGGACGTGAGCGGGGAACGTAAATCGTGCGCGACGTTCGTCACGAGTTCGTGCTTCAATCGATTTGCCTGAATCAATTCATACTCTGCTTTTGCCGCACTATTCGAGATGCTGCGGACGGTTGCCATCAACCGGTCTAGCTCTGGCGGGACATCTTGTTCAACCGCATCACAGTTGGCGTGGAGTTCTTCCACAAGTGATGTCATCCGCTCAATATGAAACTGTAAATAACGTTTATGCTCATACTGATAGATCAAGACGAAACAAACGGCGACCATTAAACTATAAAACAGGAATAACACACCTTCACGGAAATAGGAAAGGACGATGACAAGACTTTCCACAAATCGTGAAGACTCCTCAAAGTACCAGACGGCAGGCAGTAAGAGAACGCCGCTCAGTGTGGCGACCCCAAAAGTAATCAACACATATAGCAGACGTTTCCACATGGGGATGAACGTTATGACGCGCCATATATTATGTCTCAATTTTATATCCCACTCCCCACACCGTATGAATGATGACTTCATGTGGCACAACGGAATGTAATTTCTCACGGATGTTACTGATGTGAACCATCACGGTCTGGTTCGTCCCGACGCCGTGCTCTTGCCAGACAGTCTCAAAAATCTCTTCTGAACTATATACCCGGCCTTTATGTGTCGCCAGTAAATATAAAATCTCAAATTCACGTGCCGTCAATCGAATCATCTGCTCTTGCATCGTGACGGTGTGGCTGGCTCGATCAATGAGAAAAGGTCCTGCTAATACGCTTGAGGACTCACTGGGTCGATTGTAATTGGAACGGCGTAGTAATGCTTTAATACGAGCCATCAACTCGAGCGGGTTGAACGGTTTGATGATGTAGTCATCTACACCCGTCGTCAATCCCAATATTTTATCCATATCACCAACTTTGGCACTGACCATGAGGATCGGGATCTGACTCGTCTGGCGCACCCGCTTACAAAACTCAAGCCCATCCATCCGAGGCATCATCCAATCTAAAATAATTATGTCAAACGGTTCTTGGTTAAATAAAGCAAGCGCCATCTCCCCGTCGGTAGCCATCGTCGTGTGATACCCGTCATTCTTTAGATACACATCAATCAGTTCTGCGATTTGGACATCGTCATCCACTAACAAGATTTTTGTCATGCCGAAACTCCCTTGCGAATTAAAGTTGGAAATTCTGATACAAACGTCGGAACGGAGCGTATTGGACGACGAAGCGAACGAGTAGAAAGCCTAAGAGTGCGCCAAGCGCATTCGCCAATAAATCATTCACATCCGTGCTTCGTCCACTGCCTAGTGTCGTACGCACCAATAATTGTGTCAGTTCAAGGATCAGACTAAACTGAAACCCTCGTTTAAGTATTTCTTGTGTCGTGATCGCCGGTTTCAAAAATGGAAGAAAACAGCCGAATGGGAGGAACATCACGATATTCAGCAAAAATGAATGCAAGTCGATGGTCAAAACCGGAATGAAATTAATCGTTCTCCACCATGGGACTTGGTTCGCGTATTTTCCTAAATTGACGTCAATCGGGAAAAAGACGAAGTGAAGGACACCTAATAAGTATATCCCGAATGATAGAAGCAAAATCGTTTGTGCGACTTTTACATTCTTTTTACGAAACGACCAGACGAGTAACGTGATCAATCCGAGAATCGCGAGCGGGATGAGGACGACCTTTGATTCGATTGTGAACATAATTGAATAATCTTGATTATACATGGTTGTAAACCTCCTAAGAATTTGAACTGCCTTTATCGTAGATGACAGTTCTAAAGATTTCTTAAAGGAGTTATAAATGAAATCTAAAAAAAGGCAAAGCGTCTCGCCTTACCCCAAGGTTTATTGAACAATGGACCAGGAAATGAACTCGGATTGTTATCGGGTGACCCAGTGGTTGTTCGTCACGTCAAATTCATCGTTTTCGTGTTTCTAATACTGAAAACCGGGAACAGATATGGTATGATGCAAGTAGAAAGAGACCGGTGCTCGATACACCGGCCTCTGGCTCACAGGCTACCACTTTAAGAGTGGCCCAGCCGCCACAATGGTTAGTGAATCAGAAAGTGACCCATCTCATTGCGCCGAGGGGGTCATTTTTTTGTGCGTTCAGACTTTGCACGATCGGATGATTGGTAGATTACCAAGTGAACAATGATCGGAGCGAGGATCGGGACGATTACGTAATCGCCGACCCAGGTCCATAGTTGTTCCATCCGCACCACCGCCTTCCTCCATTGCGGAATTGGCGGCTGACCCCACTATTGCTGTGTTAACCTGCCTCTTCATTATAGCAGATTCCGACTAAAATAGATGCTGAAAATAAGAACGCTTGTTCTTATTTTATAAAATGAACCTTTAGATGGAGTCGTCTCAACACTGGGTCCAAAGGTGGAATTGAACTACGATAGTGTTGCATGTCTGAAGTCAGACAGGATATAATGAGTCTCGTGTGTAACCACATGGGTGGGTGAGGGTGCCAACAAAGGATTGATTCCTATGGCAAAACAAACAGAATGGAAAACAGAAACATACGGGGGCGTGCTGAACTTTCTGGCGACAGCATACATCCCGGCCGTACATGCGGCAATCTTGACACAAGCCGGACTCCCGTTCGAGGGAGCGCTCGTCGGAGCGATTTTGACAAGCATCATCGGGACGTTCATCGCGGGACTGTTCAACTTACCGTTGTTGCTCCTACCTGGTATGGGCATCAATGCGTTGTTCACGTACACGCTCGTCTTGCAGATGGGGCTGAGCTGGCAGAGTGCGCTCGCCGTCTCGCTCGTCTCGGGGGCGCTTGTCGTCCTCATGACGGTGACGAAAGTGGCGAGGAAACTCGCGAACGCGTTCCCGCCGATTATTCATGACGGACTGACGGTCGGACTCGGCCTGTTCCTCATCTTGATCGGGCTCGAAGCGGCAGGGATCGTCTCGGGCGGTGGTGGGGCACTGCTCCACATCGGAGACCTTGGGGAGCGACCGGTGCAGGTCGCGTTCCTGACGCTATTCGTTGCGATTCTTTTGTTCTTGAAGATGGGACCGAGCAGCTTCCTCTGGACGATCGCGTTCGGTGTCGGCTTGAGCGCTGTCACGGGCACGCTCGACTGGACAGGTGAGTTCGCGCTCACACCGTTCTTCGAGTCGTTCGGTACCGTGTTCGGCAACGTGTCGTTCGCGCAGTCGACATCACCGATCTTCCTGATCGCGGTCGGCGTGTTGACGCTCGTCTTGTTGATCGAGAACATCAGCCTGATCCAGAATCAGACGCGGGCGATCGGCAAGGACGATCAAGCCCCGAAAGGCTTGATCGCCCAAGGGTTGTCGACGATGGCCGGTGCCATGTTCGGCTCGAGCCCGACCGTCTCGACGGTCGAGGTCGCGGCCGGCATCTCGGTCGGCGCACGCGGCGGCATCTCGTCGTTCGTGACGTCAGGTCTTTACGTCGTCTCGCTCTTGCTGTTGCCGCTGTTCGCGATCATTCCGGTGACGGCGATCGCACCGGTCTTGATCATCATCGGCATGATGATGTTCCAGAACGTGAAGCATCTGCCACTCGACAATTGGGAGCAGGCCTTCCCGGCGATCCTCGTCATTATCATGATCCCGTTCACGTACTCCATCGTCGATGGCATCGGGCTCGGCTTCATCGCCTACACGATGATCGTCTTGTTCAAGAAGGGCTATCGCTCGCTCAGTCCGGTCGTCGGTGTCTTGACCGTATTGTTCTTGGTTTTCTTTTCTTTACCAGTCTGGCTGTAAACATGCTGAACGGGACCGTTCAGCATGTGCTCTCCAATCGACAGTAGAAACTTGTTCCTAACGATTGGAGAGATAATCACGAGAAGAGGAGCGTCGTCCCGGGAGGATGATGCTCCTCTTCTTTCGTGTAATCAACTTCATTCTTTACTAATCGTTCTAGAAAGGATATAGTGAGGGTGTAGTTAGAACGTTCATTCTAAAACTGTGTGGTGACCGAAGGAGGATCGAGATGGCTAGAAGTAAAGAGTTTGACGAAACGATTGTATTAAAGAAAGCGATGGAATTGTTTTGGGAACAAGGGTATGAGAAAACATCGATGCAAGACTTGGTCGACCACATGGGCATTCATCGACGAAGCATTTACGACACGTTCGGTGACAAACGCTCGTTGTTCTTAGCATCGCTCGGCGAGTATGAAAAATTCATCACGCATGAGATGGAGACGATTATTCGTCAACATGAATCCGTGAAGTCAGCCATCGGGGACGTATTTCGATTCATTCTGAGGTCTTCTGAAACCTATCCAAAAGGGTGCCTATCCGTCAATGCAGCCGTCGAATTGTCGCTCTTGGACCAAGAGGTAGACCGGATGGCGACGACGATGTTCCATCGGACCGAGGACATGTTCCAAGAGTTGATTCAACAAGGAAAAATCAGTGGCGAGCTGTCAACCGACATCGATTCGGAACAGATGGCGCGTTTCTTGCACAACAACTTGATCGGTCTTCGTGTCTTGATCAAAACGAACTACACGCAAAAAGAATTAGAAAGCATCATCGCGCTGGCACTCAGCGTGTTGGACTGACTTTCTTTTTTTACCTGTTTTAGAACGTTCATTCTAAAAAACGTCAACAGGTTTTTATCATACTTAGGGTGCACAGTTACAAGCCGTTGCGAAATGGGCGCAACAAAAGCCGGACGAAGACTATGCATGGCTACATGCGATCGAACAACCGGTCCTCGTGACGAATGGGATTAAAGATGTCATGGTGCCGACTGAGAACAGTTACATTTTGGCCGAAAAAATACCGAACGCACAATTGATCGTCTATCCGGATTCTGGACACGGTCATCTGTTCCAGTTCCCCGAACGATTTGCCGCACACGTCAACCTATTCCTCGATTCAGATGCGATTTGATCATCTGTCGAGACAAACAAAGGAGAGTCAATCATGAACAAAATGATGAAAGCAGCTCAAATCAGTCGATATTCGAAAGTAATCGAAGCGCAAGTGAACGAGGTACGTGTTCCGGACATCGGGGACAATGATGTGTTGATCATGGTAAAGGCCGCCGCCATCAATCCACTCGAGATGTTGATCATGATCGGTAGCGTAAAACTGATTCAAGATTATGCTTTCCCGCTGACAATCGGGAACGAACTGGCGGGTGTCGTCGAACAGGTCGGGAAACATGTGACCGGTTATTCCGTCGGGGATGACGTCTACACGCGTCTGCCGATTGAAAAAATCGGGGCCATCGCTGAATATGTAGCAGTCGATGCATCTGCCATCGCAAGGATGCCCAAAAACTTATCTTACGAAGAGGCAGCAGCTGTCGCTTTAACGGGACTCACAGCCTACCAAGGACTACATGAAGAGTTAAACGTCCAGTCCGGACAATCTGTGTTCATTCCGGGGGGATCGGGTAGTTTCGGTCAAATGGCCGTTCCGCTCGCGAAGTCGTTAGGTCTGACAGTGATCGTCAGTGGAAATGCGGAGTCACGCGAACGGACGCTGAAGCTCGGTGCCGATCAATATTTGGATTATACGACGCAAAACTATGAGGACGTCTTGAAAAACGTGGATTATGTCATCGATACGTTAGGGCCGACAGAATTCAAGAAAGAGCTGAGCATCCTCAAACGAGGCGGACGACTCCTGTCTTTGCGGACAGGACCGAATAAACGTTTCGCAAAAGACCGACAGCTCCCGTTCTGGAAACAAACGTTATTTTCGATGGCGGGTGCGAAATATGACCGGATGGCCAAAAAACATGACGTCGAATACCGCTTCATCTTCGTACGTGCGAATGGGTCACAACTCAAAGAAATCACGAGCGTCGTGGAGGCGAACCAAGTCGTTCCTGCCCTTCATCCGAAACGATTTACGATTGATGAAGTGAACGAAGCACTACAGTTAGTTGCGACGGGTCGGCCGAAAGGAAAGGTCATCATTACGTTCTGAAGTATGTGAGACTACTGCTTGTAGCAGAAAAAGAGGGAGAGACTGCCATGAAAAAAACGGTTCTCATCACAGGCGTGTCAGGTGGGATCGGCAAAGAATTGGCCGATCGCTTTGCCCGGGATGGACATGAGATGGTACTCGTGTCACGGAATGAAGCGAAACTGTTAGAAATCGCTAAAGATTATCGGATCAATCATGGTGTCGGCGTCACCGTCATCGCCAAAGACATCGCGTCACCTGGAGTGCCAGAAGCGATTTACAAGGAGCTCCAGGAGAAGGGGATCCACGTGGACTACTTGGTCAACAATGCCGGGTTCGGTCTGTACGGGACGTTCTTAGAGACAGACATGAACCAAGAGGTGAATATGATTGACGTCAACATCAAGGCGTTGACGGTGATGACCAAATTGTTTTTACCCGGTATGGTTGAACGGAATCAAGGGGGCGTCATGAATGTATCTTCCATGGTCGGTTTTTTCCCGGGACCATTGATGTCGGTGTACCACGCGACGAAGTCATACGTGTTGTCGTTTTCAGAAGCGCTCGAAAATGAAGTGAGCGGGACGAACGTGACGGTGACCGCTTTATGTCCAGGGTTAACATCGACCGGTTTCGTCGACCGCTCCGGGATGCAGGCGTCAAAACTGTTTCAAACGGGCACGATCATGGAAGCAGGACGGGTCGCGGATATCGGGTATCGCGGTTTCATGAACGGAGAGACCTTGATCATCCCAGGAAGACGGAATCGGCTCGTTGCCTTCCTGCCCCGACTGCTTTCGCGTAAGCGAATCACTCGCATGATGCGAACGATGCAGGATGGATCGAAATAAATGAACATGACGTCAATTGTTTGATCATAACATGCTCAAACGTCGCGCGGTACCTTACATGAGGTACCGCTTTTTTGTGTTTTAGATAGGAGTTTGAAGACTTTAACGGAATGTATGAATTAAGAATAAGTACGTATCGGAGGAGAAGGCGTTGACTACACATGATCTATCTCAAAAATTTTTGAGGTTTGCCGAGAGAGAATGCCGGGACTCGAGCCCGCTCTATGAATCGTTATCGATTCATCTTTCAAAGGACGACGAGTTGCTTGAAATCTGTAGCGAGGCGAGGCGAGGCCAACCAATCCCGAACCTGTTGTTTGGAGCCGTCCATTACTTGATGATGCAGGGTACCGACCACCCCGTAAAAGAGTATTACCCGAGTATGGTAAGTGACCCGAAACCGTACGCCGAATCGTTCGAGTCGTTCAAATCGTTTTGCCTCACGTATCGGAATGAAATCGAGTCCATCATCAATTCAAAACTCGTTCAGACGAACGAAGTCCGGAGATGTGCATATCTGTATCCTGCTTTTGGCCTTGTCCACCAAAAAACCAACAAACCGCTTGCACTCATCGAAATCGGAACAAGCGCTGGCTTACAACTCCTATGGGACCAGTATGCCTACTCATATGGTACAGAGGACGTGATGGGAGATGTTCAGTCACGGCTGCACATTCGTTCAGAGCTTGTCGGAGAGCTTATGCCACCGCTCTCGCCAACACCCGCCCCGGTCGGATCGCGCATCGGCCTTGATTTGAACATTGTCGATTTAGAGAATGAAGATGAGCGGCTATGGCTTAAGTCGTTGATCTGGCCAGAGCACAGAGAACGTTTGGAGATGTTCGAGCGCGCGTCTAGTTATATGGGCGAGCAAGCAATCGACTTCATCGAAGGCGACGGAATCAGTCGATTGAGCGGTCTTATCGAGAGCATTCCAGAAGAAAGCACCCTCTGCATCTTCCACACCCATGTGGCCAACCAGATGACGATCGATATGAAGAAGCACTTGCTGCACGTGGTCGAACAGATTGGACAGACGAGAGACGTGTTCCATCTTTACAACAATATCCAAGACAAAGACCTGCATCTAGACGAATATGTGAACGGTGTGAGACGAGAACAGACGATTGCTGAGACGGATGGGCACGGCAGATGGTTGCTGGAAAATGAAGCGATGTCCTTCTAAGCTCGGTCGTTACATTTTTTCTGAACATGCGGCAGAGGCACCGTTCCTAACGGTGCCGTTTTTTTCTATAATTGAAAAAGGAGGTGTTCGAATGGATCAAGCAGGCGGATTCATTTCCATTGGAATGGCTTATCCGAGCCATTATCCGTTACCTAAACTTTCTCAAAATGTATGTGAGGAACTGTTAAGTAGCGGAGGAGAAATCATCAATGTGACATACAGTCAGGATGAAGCGGGGAACGATTGGACAACAACGACAGACATCGACTATGCTCACATCGGATATTATGGATCTATCCATTTACGAAGCAACTATTTTGGAGGCGTGGATATAGTGATGACCGTGTCCCTTCAAGAGATGGACACATATGTCGGAATTCTCATCGATATAAAGTGGAATGATGTCGTTTCACACCCGGCAGCGATAACAGAGTTCACACAGCTAATCGAACGACTGCTCGTCGACGTGTACCGTCATGTGCCATTCTCGTACGCGATTGCTGGGCACGAACTTGAACTGGATTGGGCCCCTGAAGCATTTCCGACATCAGCGGACTGGTTGGATGCGTTCCCCCTTTCTATGGTCCCGTCACCACAAGGCGTGGCGGTCACTTTCGGTTCGATTTCGATCGATGGGATAACTCCTCAACCAAAAAAGAAGACGTCCATCCTATTCGATTCCTAAGTCATCATCGAGAACCAATCGCTTCTGTCAATTTAATTTGATTAGCGAATCACAGAAGAGTATGACCGGATGGAAGTAGTCCAACATGCTACAATTCCCTAGCTTTCTAAACCAAGGAGGATACTTTCATGACGAACACTTCAAACGTCATCGATGAGTTTGCATCTTATATAGACTGGTTAAACACCTTATCGAGATTAGATGAATCGATGTGGGAAAAATCGATTGCGACCGACAAGTGGTCAATCAAAACAATCGTCCTTCACATCGCCCATTGGGACAACCATCTGTTGAACGTCATCATCCCAGCTGTGAAGAACGGGGAAGGGATGATCTTCCCTGAGTTCGACTCGTTTAACGCGCGGGCGACCCAAAAAGCGAAACGTCTCTCGGGAGAAAACGTTCTCCAATTAGCCAAAAAGAGTCGGAGTTCGCTCGTAGAAGCGCTGCGGTCATTGCGTCAAGAGACGCTGACTTCGCACACGACGGCGAACGGGGTGACCCATTGCCCGCATCAGGGTGTTCCGTATACGCTTACTTATATCGTCACCGAGTTCATCGGACATGACCGGCATCACCAGCAGCAAGTCGACGCCATATTGGGAAGAACATCTTGAAGAGACGAGCGAAAGTGCGCGGTATCAGACGAAGATTGAAACGATTGCGCACGTATATCGACGAACAGACCTATTCGTTCCCGACGACGTTCCATGACGGGTATTGGCACAACAAAATCCCAATTGATCAATCGTTCTTACTGTCGGTGCAGGAGAACAGCCGGATTCAATATGCGGTCATCGAGGCGATGATGGAGGGGGCCTCCCGTCTCGTGCGTCTCCGAGAAGAGGAGCGGAACCGGGTCGTCGTCTTGTTGGACCTTCCGACGCTTTGGCAGTCCGAACTCCTCGTGTTTGAAAATGATGCACGATTGAAGGTGTTTATGAAACGTGACTCACCGGATCAGACATGGACGCCCTTGCCCTTAGATGATGTGTTTCAACAAAAGCTCGTCGCCTCAGCGGATGACGAGGTGCATCGGTTCCACGAGCGGATTCAAGATGAGGATGATATTTATACAGGAGAAGTCTGGTTGCTCGTTCAATGAACGGGCAATTTTTTTGTATGACGAATAATAGGAAGTTAAGCACAACGTCTCAACGTAAACCCAAAAACAACAGTGATATTTACAAGTTGATTAAAATGTCGAAAGGTAATTTGATAGAAAATATGGTACAATTTAACATGTAAAAGGAAGATGACTCATAATCTTTACTACACAGTCTTTCGAAGAGAAAAAACATCATCATGATAAAAGCTCACGATAAATGCTTGATGGTTTAAAAAGAGACGGAGGTCGTTCAGTTGAAAAGATTCACACTTCTTCTACTTTGTATTCCTTTGATTCTGTTATCGGCATGCATTGGTGACAAAGAAAATGTCGAAGCTATAAAAGAGAACGTTAACGTGCAGCCTAAGACTATAAAAATAAGCGACGATAGTGAATTAAAAATCGTGCCACTTTACACACAGTATCAAAAGTATTTGGAGGCATCTCTAGAGACGAATGATTCAGAACAGAAAAAGAAATTTTTTAGAGAATTTGTTCTCGATTACATAGGGAAGATTGGAGAAGAGGAGAAGTTCGGAACAGCGGATTTGAAAGGCAACTTTTTGATGAAATCGACATCCTATGAGCAACAACTCCTAAATCGAATCGATGTGCTGATGAGCAAACATGGTGAGATTGAAGAAACGATTATAAAAACTTACATCGCTTCCCATCAGGCACTTCCTAAAAAGAAAAGTACGATTTTTCTCGTACCAATCAATTCAGAATTTGCATTTATCGGTGAGTCACTGGGTGGGATTAGTGGAAATGCATATAAAGATACTTTTGTCTTTTATCTGAATGAAGACTTCGATAAAGATATCCTTGCTTATGCGACTGCACATGAATATCATCACTTGATTCTTCGCGACACACCAAACTTTATGGTTAGTTCGGTTTTAAATTCTGTCATATTAGAAGGGAAAGCAGATGCTTTTGCAGATCGAATTGTCAAAGGCGTCTCACCTCCTTGGCATGAACCAATGGATGAGAAGACGAAGGAGCATGTAGCCAACCTTGTTAATGATTATGAAACAACATTTAACGATTTTGTTATCGGTAATGAGCAAAAGAATCTTCCTCGCTGGAGTAACTATATTTTAGGAAAAGACATTCTCAACCATTACTTAGAATCAAATCCAAAGCTTTCGATTCAAGATTGGACATTCAAAGAAGATCATGAAATCTTAGAGGGCTACAAATATCAAGAGATTCTTCAGCAATGACGAAACAAGTCACATGATTTTCCAGTATCGCAGTCGTGATACCCGGTCCCCAATCAGTTCGCTCTATTGATTGGGGGCTTTTGTTTAAAGGAAGGATTACTGAGCTGTGATTATGAAGGGTGATGTTTGACGAAAATCAGCGCGTGCATTCCCTACAACTTCGTGACGAAGCGACCTATCTACTTCCGATTCACGCCTGGTAAGGATGGGGGATCGACTCGTCAAACATTCACCACTCCACGACCCGTTGATGATCCAAAGCTCAAAACAATATGAGCAAGAGCCGGTGAAACAAATTGACTGGGTCGCTACAGCCAAGACAGGGAAGCTACAGGCGAAAGTATATGAGCGCCAAAACCTCGATACGTTCACATTGATGCTTGACTTGAGCAGTCCGCTCGGGAATGGTCTCCACGCCCGTTACGAAGAGTTGATTCAACAGGCCGCTTATCTGGTATCCTATTTGGTGAAGGAAGAGTGTAAAGTCGAGCTGTTCATCAATCGCCTAGATGCTGATAATAAAGTCGATCACCTTCGGATGAGTGACGGTCGTAAGCAGTTGCGCCTCGCACTCGTGCGCCTGGCGTGGATTCACGAGTCGAATCGATTCGTCGCCTCAAAACGGTTTGGCCGAATCATCGAGCGCCAAAAACATCCACATGCGGAACTGATTCGGATTGATGCGTCATTCCTAAAACAAATGTCTGTCGGTTGAAAGGAGAAAGAAACATGTTCCGCCTGATCACAACATTCGCTTTAGCCGGGGTCTTCACGCTCGGTGCTACGTCGGCAGCTGCGGCGCCGACAGAACGATCCGCGGAGCGTTTCGCTGAAGAACATTTCGAGTCAATCGTCCTCGACCATATCGAAGGAGACGACCCGAGTAACTATCACTTGACGGAAAGTCGCACCGTCTCGTTCGGTCCGCTCCATGAAGTATTGATTGCCGCGCAATCCTGTTATTCGTTGGACGAAATGTGTACGTTCGTCTCGAGCAAGGAGTACGTATCAGCCGTCCTACAAGATGGGGAGCCGAGAAACGTCATCGGTACGTGGGAGCAAGAACCGGGCATTTTCGCCTTCTCCACGTTCGGGTATGGCGACGAGTTGGCCATTGCCTTAGCTGATGTGTCCGGCTCACTCGTCCATTCTGCTCAAGAGAATGTCTGGTTTGACTTAAACGGGGAGACGTTGACCGCCATGACGACCGATGCGAAACGGTTCATCAGCGGAGACACGATCACGCTCGAGATGTATCAGAAACTCTTGGTCGAAACACATTCAAACGATCAAGGTTCTGTGGAGGATGCCCTTACTGGTGGTTCAGGTGACGTTCAGACGATAGAGCCGAAATCTTTTCGGATGATTGGACTCGCGTTGTTGACGGGACTCCCGCTCGGTTATCTTTTTTACCGGAGGCGATGGAAAAGATGAATGTGAAACGTCCGTGGTTACGTGAAGTTGACGCGACCACGGCTTTTTTTGTGCGTCGACACGCAGTGGACACGGATAAATTTGAACAAAAGACGGAAAGGTTATCACGTTCGAACGATGGGACGTTATGGAAAATCGACCGTTATGAATTCGACCAAGTCTATGATCAAAGGCTTGATGAGGTGTATCGCTCGATTCGTCGACAAGATGCTGACATCTTTTCATTTCATTCGGATGACATACAGATCGATAAGGGTTTTACCGATGTAACGATACTACGTTACCTCATCTTGCATCCGTTCACGCGAGACGTCTATGTCGATGCCGCATCATCTGGGGTCGTTGAGACGGTGTATGTCTGGATGCATCCGATTGAGGTGTGTAAACAGAGAGACCGAATCACTCGTGTGACGCTAGACGTCTCGGACATCGCGACATGTTTTACGGACTACGAGAAAGAGCCGGACTTGAAACTTTGTCGAATCATCTATCAAAAGATTGAGATGCTTATTTTACCGCGTCATGCGCTGAAGGAAGGCGAGGCAAGCCGTTTGATCTACCGACATCTCACCGACGCAACGTTCCCGTTACGCGTGGAGCGGAAAACAAAGGTACTGTTGCCAAAGAGACATCGTTTCTCGTTTGAACGCTTAGAAGAGGAGTCTGTCACATCCGGGATTGTTCGCAATCGTGAGGAGATTGCCCCATGGCTGACACTTTCCCGTGACGAACATCGCCAAGGCGTCGTCACATTCTCAAATAAAACGGATTGGTTGGTGATCTATACCCGTGAGGGGCTGACACTCCAAGGAACGACAATTGAATCCTTTGAATCGATTGACAGAGCAGATCATGAGACGTTCTTTTACCACGTGACACGTGGTGCGTATCCAATTGAATTGACGTTCTGTCTCGGAGGAACGTTTGGACCAAAAGAGAAAGTCTATCGATTGACGCTTCATGATGACGACTGGAAGAAGTTGATTGAAGACAAACTGCTACCCCAGCTCGGCATTCCGAAAGCAAACGGGTTTTGGCAGTCCCTCTCATCCCCTACGTCTGTACAGACACTTGAAACTTTCATGGGAGAGTATCCATCCTCATATCTTCGGAAACTTCGTACTGGCGCATGATGCGGACGACGTGTATCACTTTCTTGACCATGTGAACGTGGCAATAAAGCGGTTTTGAAGTAGTAAGCAGTGCTTTTACATTGCTTGTTGCATATTTTTTACGAAATGGATCTGTACAAATGAAAACATATACGTGTCTCTGTTGTGGTTACAAAACGCTGGAGGAAAAGCCGCCCGGAACGTTTTTGATTTGTCCGAACTGCTTTTGGGAGGATGATAGCGTAGGCCCCGACGATTGGAGAGGAGCAAACGGTGTTTCTTTACGAACGGCGCAGCGAAATGTGATTCGTTTCGGGTTTTCCGAGGAACAGTTGGTCGGCGATCGTCCATCGAGAGAATATGAAAAGGACGCGGCATGGAAACCCGTATGGGAAGCGAATTCGTCGATGTCACTCTCCTTATTAATCGATGGTGTAGTCTTGCATCGAAAAAAGAATAAGCCTATTGATATCAACCGGTTCAATGAACAGTTTGAAAAAATGTTGAAACAAAATGGATGGACGTTTGGCGGAGAATTTGTTCAGTCTGAAGAATAAGAGACTGTTTCGAAAACTACACAACGCATCAAGCCATAAGGTTATACCTCGCTGATCTTGTTTGGCATTTAGAGTAAGAGAACATACAGAAATCAGGTGAAGTTATGTACCGATATAGAATAACCAAATACAATCCCGCCTTTCGAGACGAACCCTATGGATATGAAAAGGACGAATGGACAGCCATTTCTGACATCGGAAAGTCGTTTGAAGGCGTCACGCTTCACTTCGAAGAGTACATGAGAGTTGAAGATGCCTATGTGACCTCGGTCAAGTGGGTCATGAAGCATTGCAATGTGATTTCCCTAAGAGTGTCTTATATTGAGAAGCGAGGTCGACTTTCACGTCATGAAATTCAACGGCCTGACCTTTCGGAAATCGTTTATACTGCAAAAACGAGAGATTTGTATAAACGGGTAAAGAAAGGAACTGTGCTGACTGGGTGGAGAATCGAACATATGATTCGCTTGATGTTGCGAGAAGAGCTTTATGCGCAACTCGTTGGGAATGAATCGCATCATAAAGATGAACCGTTTAAAGTGTTTATCGGATACGATTATTTGATGGGGATTCATACGAATATAAATCTTCAGCACCTGAAAGAACAGCTTTTGAATATCGGAATGTATCTCGAAAATCCGTCTGGGGAGAGTTGACTTGAACATACTTAGAGAATTCAAATCAATCGATAGTGAAGTTTGGCGAGTGCAACTCGACGAGAGTGACGCATTCCTCATCATCAAAGATGAGAGAAGGCGGAGTGATCTCACCGATTATCCGTGGTTTTCTGAACATGAGGCTTCTATTTTTGAATCAAAAGAAAACGTGATTCATGTCAGTTATCTCGTCACCCCGGACGTCCGATTGAGTCCGGAACACTTGGCTGAAGTGTATGTAGTTGTCGAACAGCTATTGCATCACATCGCCCAGGCCTCATGTGATATCGTATTCAGCCCATACAGTTTCCCTACCAAAACGGAGATACATACTCATATAAATGAGACGTGTAAGATTGATTCGTATTCAGTCGATGCGTATCGAGACCTGACTCAAGTACAGTCCAAATAGATTACGGTTATACAAAAACACCGCCCTTACGCCAATGCGTAGGAGCGGTGTTTTCACATATAAGGTCCGTTCGCCTGAACGACGAACTGCGAGTGCTCGTAATGATAGGTGATGCGGGAGTAGTCGAACGGCTTCCCGTTCGTGAGATGAAAGATCGTCTCGATGCGAAGCGTCGGGTCGTCCGCCTGCAAGCCGAGGTATCCGGCTTCCGACGCGTTCAACCGACCGACCTGCATGTACATGTCGGAGAAGCCGATCGTGACGCCGAGCGCGCTCTGGACATAATCGAAGATCGAGTCGGCAACGATCTCCCGGTTCAAATACGGGACGATTTGCTTCACGTAATACGACTCCTCGTGACAAAGCACCTCGCCATCGACGAAGCGGACCCGTTCGACGTGATAGACGTCGTCCGTCACGTCGATCCCGAGGTTCTGCGCAACTGTCTCGTCAGGTTTTGTGACCGAGACGTCGAGCACGTCCGACGTCAAGACGCGGTCGCCGAGATTGCTCTTGAACCCTTGCGTCGAGAACAGGCTCATGTAGCCCGGGCGGTTATGACGCCGGACGAAGATGCCGCTCCCGCGAAGTTGGAAGACTACCCCACGCCGTTCGAGCAGTTCGAGCGCTTTCGTCACCGTGCTCTTACTGACGGCATATTGGCTCATCAACTGTTCGAGCACGGGAAGTTTATCGCCTTGTTTCAAATCATGTTGATTGATGTACTGTTCGATCTCTGCTGCAATCTGTTGGTATTTTAGCACGTTCATCCCTCATCTACTTGAAAATGTTGTCTTCATTATACCACACACATGTTTGCTAAACGTTCACAAACTTTTTTATTGTATCGCTATTGATTAATTGTACCGGTACAATTATAGTAAAAGTGTACAAAATGTAAGCGTTATGAAAAAAGGAGGGTATTCACTTGAGTAAAGTTCGGGATTATTCAAAACTCGCCAAGGACATCTTGGAGGCTGTCGGCGGGGAAGACAACATCATCAACGCAGCCCGGTGTGCGACACGGCTTCGTCTCGTCTTGAAGCGGTCAAACCCGCAGGCGAAAGAGCGTGTCATGGCGATGCCAGGCGTCATCACGGTCGTCGAGACGGGCGGACAGTTCCAAGTCGTCATCGGACAGCACGTCGGAGAAGTGTTCGAGGAGTTCACGCAGCTCGTAAAAATCGAAGGCACTGAAACGGAGGCGGACCAAAAAGGAACAATACTCAACCGGATCATCGCGACGATGTCCGCGGTGTTCGCGCCGTTCATCTATATTTTAGCGGCAGCCGGGATTTTGCAAGGAGTACTCATTTTAACGACATTGTTGTTCGAAGGTTTCGCCGAGACGGGAACGTACGAAGTGTTCAGCTTCATCTCATGGGCACCGTTCACGTTCTTACCGATCTTTATCGCCATCACGGCATCAAAACACTTCAAGACGAACACGTTCATTTCCGTCGCGGCAAGTGCGGCCTTGGTCAGTCCGACATGGGCCGAGATGGCGGCACGCATCACGTCAGGGGAGACAATCAGCTTCCTTGGGATTGCCTTGTCCGGTACGACGTACACGTCATCGGTCTTGCCACCGCTCTTCCTCGTCTGGATCTTGTCTTACGTCGAGCGGTTCTTGAACCGGCATATGAATGAGGTCATTCGTCCTCTATTTGTGCCGTTCTTCAGTTTGGTGCTCATGGTGCCGCTCACGATCCTCGTCATCGGACCAATCACGACGATGGGTGCGGTCGGGATCGCCAACGGCTATAACTTCCTAGCTGAAAACGCGCCGTTGCTCGCTGGCGCCATCATCGGTGGACTCTGGCAAGTCGTCGTCATCTTCGGGGTCCATTGGGGCGTGACGCCGATGGTGCTCGCAAACTTCGACCTATACGGCCGTGACTCGTTCCAAGCGTATCAGACGATCGCCGTCATCGCCCAAGTCGGCGCCGTCCTCGGTGTCATCTTGAAAGCGAAGAGCCAAGAAATCAAAAAAGTCGGAGTCTCGGCAGGAATCACCGGTCTGTTCGGGATCACCGAGCCTGCGATCTACGGGGTGACGCTACGCTTCAAGAAACCATTCATCTTCGGATGTATCTCGGGTGCGGTCGGTGCCATCGTCGCAAGTTTCTTCACCCCATACTACTTTGCCTACGCCGGACTCCCGGGCCCACTCACTCTTGTGAACGGAATCAGTGAAGACGTGCCGACATCGATTTGGGGACTGTTGATCGGGACGGCGATTGCCATCATCCTCCCGGTCATCTTGATTCAAATCTTCGGCTTCGGGGAAGACACTGCCAAACAGGCAAATGAAGAATTGGCGACGCCAGCGACAGCGGAAGCGAGCGCGACGGTCGTCCAAGAAGAAACGATTACGTCACCGCTATCAGGGAAAGTCATCGCCTTGAGTGATGTCCCGGACGACGTGTTCGGCTCTGGGGCAATGGGGAAAGGTTACGCCGTAGAACCAAACGGGAATAACATTGTGGCGCCATTCGATGGGACGGTCGTCATGGTTGCACCGACAAAACATGCGATTGGACTGCGTTCGAACTCAGGGATCGAGCTCTTGATTCACGTCGGGCTCGACACAGTGACACTTGACGGGAAACCGTTCACTGTCCACGTCAAAGATGGGGACAGCTTCAAAGCGGGCGATGTATTGATGACGTTCGATCGCGACATGATCGCCGCCCATAACTTATCAAGTATCACACCAGTCATCGTGACGAACAGCTCGACTTACGCCGATGTACTCGTTCAACCAAGCGATGAGACAGACACAACGAAGCCGATGCTCACGATTGTTCATCAATAAGGAGGAATAAACATGAAGACATTACCGAAAGATTTTCTATGGGGTGGCGCCCTCGCCGCCCATCAATTTGAAGGCGGCTGGGACGCCGACGGCAAAGGCCCGAGCGTCGTCGACGTCTTGACAGCAGGCGCCCATGGCGTCGCACGCCGGATCACGGACAAGGTCGAGCCGGACGAGTTTTATCCGAACCATGAGGCAATCGACTTCTACCACCGCTATAAAGAAGACGTCGCCTTGTTCGCCGAGATGGGTTTGAAGTGTCTCCGGACGTCGATCGGCTGGAGCCGCATCTTCCCGAACGGTGACGACGCCGAACCGAACGAGGCCGGGCTCAAGTTCTACGACGACTTATTCGATGAGCTGTTGAAGCACGGCATCGAGCCGATCATCACGTTGTCACACTTCGAGATGCCGCTCCACCTCGCCCGTGAGTACGGCGGGTTCCGCAACCGGAAAGTCGTCGACCATTTCGTACGCTTCGCCGAGGCCTGTTTCGACCGTTACAAAGACAAGGTCAAATATTGGATGACGTTCAACGAGATCAATAACAAGATGGACGTCAACAACCCGCTCTTCCTCTGGACGAACTCAGGCGTCATCGTCGAGGAAGGCGAGAACGCCCGTGAGGTCATGTATCAGACGGGGCACCATGAGTTGATCGCGAGTGCGCTCGCCGTCGCCAAAGGGAAAGCGATCAACCCGGACTTCGAGATCGGGGCGATGGTATCGCACGTGCCGATCTATCCGTATTCGTCGAACCCGGACGACGTCATGCTCGCCGAGGAGATGATGCGCCAGCGCTACTTCTTCCCGGACGTGCAAGTACGCGGGTTCTATCCGCGCTACGCTTTGAACGAGTTCGAGCGTGAAGGCTACAACATCCCGTTCCTGGACGGGGACGACGACATCTTGAAGAACGGGACTGTCGACTACCTCGGTTTCAGCTACTACATGTCGACGACCGTGAAGAGCGACGTCGTCGCCGACAACAGCGGCGACATCGTCAACGGCGGTCTGCCGAACGGTGTCGAGAACCCATATATCAAGTCGAGCGACTGGGGTTGGGCGATCGATCCGGTCGGTCTTCGCTACGTGCTGAACCGGTTGTACGACCGCTATCAGATCCCGCTCTTTATCGTCGAGAACGGTTTTGGCGCCGTCGATGAGATCATCGACGGAAAGATTCACGACGCGGCCCGCATCGATTACTTGAAGGCCCACATCGAGCAGCTGAAACAAGCGGTCGTTTATGACGGAGTCGACTTGATCGGCTACACGCCGTGGGGCATCATCGACATCGTCTCGTTCACGACGGGCGAGATGAAGAAGCGGTATGGCATGATTTACGTCGACCGTGACAATGAAGGCAATGGCTCGATGGAGCGGATGAAGAAAGACTCGTTCGATTGGTATAAGCACGTCATCGAGACGAACGGGGAAGCGTTGGAATACGAAGCGACAAAATAATTTTCCATGAATAAACCCACCTCTTTCAAAAAAAAGAGGTGGGTTTATTCCTTCTACAGATGTTGCGGCAATAGGAATTTGCAAAAGTCACTGATTATAGCCGAAGAATAACGTAAATGTGATGAGCATGACGGATGAAATCATGAGAACCACAGCGAGTGAGCTGGCGAACAGCAAAAAAAGTTTTGAGAAGTTGATCCGTTTCTTCCAAACCCCTATTAGGAATGCAAGATTCAGTACCAAGAAAAATGTGAGCACGAGCAGAGGTACCGCGCGCTCTTGCATTAAAATAAACAAATCCATAATAAAACACGTTCCTTTCTGTCTTTATCATATTTGCAAAAGAGGTATATTGCTCGTAATCAACCGTATAATGATGAAAACTGCTAGACGTATCGTCTGCTAATTTGGAGGAAATAAGAATGAAGAAACTGCTTCGTGCAACTGTGGCCTGTCTCGCTTTGTTTACGCTGAGCCTCGCTCCTGCGAATCCGGCTGATGCCGCTGCCAAAAAGTTTAAAAACTGTACCGAGCTCAACAAAACCTACAAGGGTGGTGTCGCGAAAAACAAGACCATCAAAAACAAAGGCGGCAAGACGCAGTATAAGCCGCTCGTCAACGCGGCACTCTACCAAGCAAACATTGGGAAAGACCGTGATAGAGACGGAATCGCCTGTGAACGTTAAGAGATTTGGGGACTACTCCCCGAATCTCTTTTTTCATTGAGGATATCGATGCACAATGTTTCCCGCTTGATCCAGTAAAAACTGACGCACCCGCTCGAGCGGGAACTCCGGACTCCAATGAACGAAGTGACCTCCCGGAACGGACTGATAGGTGACTGGAGGTCGATCTTGCTGAAGACTCGCAACGGCAGACTTCGTCAATTCAGCTTCTTTCGTGTCCACTCCGATAAAGTCAGCGTAGACGAGAAGCGTCGGTACGCGGAGCATCCTCATGAGTCGGCTCATGTCCAAGTTATAGTAGCCGAACAGTAAGTTCATTCCACCGGGACCTAGTTTGGCAGGAGCATCCAAGGCCCGGCGTACTTCGTCCCGCTCAGGCAAACCCGTCTGCGTGCAGAACGCTTTGAACTGTTCCTCTGAAATCGGTTCTGCCGCTTTGTCCGTTATGAATTTCGCCTCGATTTTCCGGACGGCTGCCGGCCCAAGTATGCGGTAGATCACGTTCAAGAGCGGTACGACGAGTCCAAACGCGCCATATTCTTGCAGTGGGACACGCGGGAACGGCTTATGTCCGGCGTCGAGCAAGATGAGCCGTTCCAGCTTTTCAGGATAATGGGCGGCAAACGCGAGGGCGACCGCGCCCCCGAGCGAGTGACCGCTCACATGGACAAGGCCGAGTCCTGCTTCCACGATATAGCCGTTCACCCAATCCGCTAATTCCAAAGAAGTGACTCTCCCTTTGAGTCCTTCGCTGCGACCGAACCCTGGCAGATCGAGCAGATGGACCTCGAAGTCGTCGGCAAGCGCCTCGGCGAGCGTCAGTCCCTCGTTTCCTGAGAATCCCCCAGCCGGTAGGAACAACAGCGGAGACCCGCTACCGATCACTTCAGTATCATATCGTCCCAAGTCATCAATCCTTCCTCAAATCCCAATATATGTATTCCTTTCATTGTAAAGGAGATATCGTACGAAAAGAAGAACATTCTTCCATAACAGCATGCAGGTCACTTAAAATTCGGGTATAGACTACTGACACGTGTTCAGTCCGCACTTGTCGTTTTGCTGTGTCGTCTTCTACTTAACCAAGGAGGAATGCTGTGTGAAACTATCAGGCAAGACAGCGCTCGTGACCGGTGCCGGTTCTGGAATGGGGCGGGCCATCGCCAAGCTATACGCCGCGGAAGGTGCTCGCATCGTCGCCGTCGATATGAACGGGGATACGGTCGAGGCGGTCGCAAGTGAGATCAAGTCGTCCGGCGGGGAAGCGGTCGGTATCGCCGCGAACGTGACGAAGCAAGCGGACATCGACAACATGGTCGCGACGGCGACGAGCCAGTTCGGCTCACTCGATATTTTGGTGAACAACGCCGGCATCATGGACAACTTCATGACGGTCGGTGAAGTGACCGACGACGTGTGGGACCGTGTCATCGCGGTCAACTTGACCGGTCCGATGAAGATCGCCCGGGCCGCCATCAACGTGATGGAGAAACAGGAGTCGGGTGGGGTCATCATCAACATCGCCTCGGTCGGCGGCTTATTCGGGACACGAGGCGGGGCCGCGTACGTCGCATCAAAACACGCGCTCATCGGTCTCACGAAAAACATTGCCGCGACGTATGGCACGTTCGGTAAGATTCGGGCCAACGCCATCGCACCAGGCGGGGTCAATACGAACATCGGGGCGACGATCACGGCGCCGAGCGATCTCGGGATGCGCGCCATTCAAGCGGCAGGAGAAGCACCGATTGGCGAACCGGACCAAATCGCAAGCGCCGCGCTGTTCCTCGCTTCAAGTGACTCAAGCTTCGTCAACGGGGACGTCTTGAAAGCAGACGGTGGTTGGACCGCCCGCTAAAAGACAAGCGACTTGTGAGGAGGTACACGATGAGAGCAGTGATTTGTACCGCATATGGTCCGCCGGATGTGTTACAGCTTCAAGAGATTAAAAAGCCTGTACCGAAAGCAACCGAACTGCTAATTAAAGTACACGCATCAGCCGTTCAATCCGGGGACCGCCGGCTTCGTGCGTTAGATGTACCGGCAGCAGGTAAGTTGCCGATGCGGGTCGTCGTCGGCTTTAACGCCCCGAGACAGCCTGTCTTAGGTGTCGTCCTAGCAGGTGAAGTGGTCGAGACGGGCCGACGTGTGCAACACTTCAAGGTGGGAGATCGTGTCTATGCGCTGACCGGGATGCGATTTGGCGGCTATGCCGAATATGCATGCATCAACGAGACGAAGTGTGTCGCGCTCATGCCTCACCACGCAAGCTTTGCAGAAGCAGCCAGTCTTCCGTTTGGTGGAACGACAGCCCTTCATTTTTTGCGTAAAGTGAACATCGAACAGGCGAAGTCCGTATTGATTTACGGAGCTTCCGGGGCGGTCGGCTCCATCGCGGTACAGATCGCCAAACATTTCGGTGCTCACGTGACAGCTGTCTGTCGGGAACGAAACTTCGAATTGGTCAAAAACCTTGGCGCAGACGTCGTCATCGATTATACAAAAGAGGGCTATGACAGCGAACTGACAACGTACGACGCTGTGTTTGACGCGGCAGGAAAAATCGATAAGCGGATGGCTCGTAAACATGTCGGGGAAACAGGCCGGTTCAGTTCGGTTGCCGGACAGGGAGTAGCAAGCGAACGGAAAGAAGATCTGAGCCTGTTGAATCAGATGTTTGAAGCCGGAGACCTGAAGGCCGTCATCGATTCGATCTATCCGATGGAGGAAATCGTCGCAGCGCACCGCTATGTGGACGCCGGTCAGAAAGTTGGAAATGTCATCGTGTCGGTCGTGCATGAGGAATGACATCGTCTCTCGTCCATCGAGAACGCAAAAAGAAGGAGTCTAGCCATCGAAACTCGGCGGCCAGACTCCTGTTTTCATTTCCTCTTCACTTGGTCTTCTTGCCCTTGCGGTAAGCGAGCGGGGTGACCTTATGTACTTTCTTGAACGTCTGGACGAAGTGACTGACGCTCGTGTAGCCGTAGTGACTCGCTATTGCGGCGACCGACTCCGTCGTCTCTTGTAACTGATGCGCCGCTGCTTCCATGCGGACGTCACACGCATAGGCGAGCGGGCTCGTGGCGGTCCACTTCGTGAAATAGCGGCAACATTCCGCCCGGCTCAAGCCACCGGCCTCGGCAATCTGTTCGAGCGTCACGCGCTCCGTCACATGTTCATGGATATAAGCGAGCATCGCCTTCATCCGGTCTTGACCGACGAGTCTCGTTTGCTCGTTTGTCTGTTGAATCCAGTAACGCCAGACGACCGCCATCTGGAGCGTGGCATCTAAGAGGGCGAACGATGAGTCGCCATGTAAACTTCGGGATACCTTGTCGATCGTATCTAACACGGCCTTCTCCGCGCGCTCGGTCGGCGTGAGGAGTTTTAGGGGCAACGTCGCCCCCGTCATGAACGGCGTGACGAACCTTTCGGCAAGCAACGGTGCGAACAAGTCGTATGGATCGACACGGACGTCGACGAACCGAGTCGCTTCTTCGGACGAAACGACTTGATACAGTTGCCCCGGCGCCAACAAAAGGCCCGACCCGGTGCGAAGACCATGACGGTCCCCGTTGACCATCAAGTCGACGCGACCTGCCCTCACTATAAAGGCGTGGAAGTGATCGGTCACGTGGATCATAGCTGTCATGACCGCGCCTGTTGTCGATTCCACGATCTGAAGTGAACTTTGTTCCAACATCTTCATCCCACCTCAATATTTGAACATTTGTTTCGGGATTACACCGGGCTGACAGTCTTGAACCAGATGAATTCATGATTAATCCGACATTTATATCTCTATTGTCACGAGACGTCTTATCACGTTCCTTCTATATAATGGAGCAGAAAAGATAGCCAGCTCCACTCAGAAGATGAAAAGTGACGTGATCCCGGCGTGAACGAGAATCGCGACCGGGACCCCGATCCGAAACTTCGGCTTCAACGTCTTGTGACGGAAGAGGCGCATCGCGACATAAGCCCCAAACGCTCCCCCGATCCAGACGAGAATGAGCAACGTTTGTTCCGAAATACGCCAAGCCCCGGATTTTGCACGTCGTTTATCGAGGAAAAATGACATAAACGCTAGTAAATTAGTCACAATGTAATACAGCAGTAATAGTTCCAAAGACTAAAACCTCCTTTCTCACCTTATCAGTATAGCTGAAAACGGCTCAACAAAGCCATTTTTATCTAGATTGTAAGAATTCAGACTCCTCTCATCTCCCTGAAAGCTTCTGTAACTGAACTGATATCACTCTCATATCAGCCTGTAACGGCAGTGAAATATAGAGGTGTTACAGTAAGGGAGCGTTAGAAAAGGGAGGAATATTCTTATGAAAAAACCACTATTGACACTAACGGCACTCGCTGGCCTTAGTTTAGGAGTCGCTGCTCCAGCTTCGGCAGCATCAACACACACGGTTCAGTCTGGAGATACTTTGTACCGTATCGCCGTGAACAACGGTGTATCTGTGAACGACATCAAACAAGCAAATAGCTTAAACTCGAATATGATTTATCCTAACCAAGTGTTGAAGCTCGCGAAGTCGGAAGCAAAAGCGACAGCTTCTTCAAACACTTACACAGTTAAATCAGGCGACACGTTGTATCGGATCGCGACAAACAACGGTGTCTCTGTCAATCAATTGATGACATGGAACGGTCTTAAATCAGATCTCATTTTCCCTGGTCAACAATTCGCTGTGAAAGGTGCCAAAGCAGCATCGGTTGCGAACAGTGCACCAGCAGCTAAACCAAAAGCATCAACGTCTGCACCGGTGACAAAACAGTCTACGTCTACAACGCAAACTCAAGCTCCGGCTTCGGGTAAGACGATGACAGTTGAAGCAACGGCGTACACGCCATATTGTGCAGGTTGCTCTGGTATCACGGCAACAGGTATCGACGTTCGTTCGAACCCGAACCAAAAAGTCATCGCGGTTGACCCTTCAGTCATCCCGCTCGGCTCTAAAGTATGGGTTGAAGGCTACGGCGAAGCAATCGCTGGAGACACTGGCGGCGCAATCAAAGGGAACAAAATTGACCTCTTGATGCCGACACAACAGCAAGCGCTCAACTTCGGTCGTAAATCAATCACAATCAAAGTCTTAAACTAATCGATCGACCCCAAAAACACCGCAGGCGCGGTGTTTTTTTGCGTTCTATTCGCTCAAACCTGCAAGCTCGTATACCTTTCTCCTTCGAAATCAGGCAAACTAGATATATCAGGTCTTGTCTGGTCAGAAAAACCGGGTATGTACCAAATCGTAAAAGGGGGGAGAACCTGATGCTCACGACAGAAATCATCATCAGCGTGTTCGGCATCCTGCTCGTCATCTTGAACATGACGTTCGCCATCACGATCATCTTCTTTGAACGGCGCGACATCGGCTCGACATGGGCCTGGCTGCTCGTCCTCTTCTTTTTGCCGCTCATCGGCTTCTTCATTTATATCTTCTTCGGTCGTTTGATCAAGTCGAACAACTTCTATCAAGTCGATGAAGAGCGGCGTAGTGAGTATGCGTTGCACGTTCAACAACAGCTCGATGAGTTGGATGGGAACCAGCTGATCTTCAAGCAAGACCCGCTGTTAGCAAAATACCGGCGTCTCGCCCGGTTGAACCTGTCGTCGACGAACGCGCTCGTCACGTATCATAACGACATCCAAGTCATCCATGACGGGAAACAGAAGTTCGCGGCCTTGTTCGACGATATCGAGGCGGCCAAACAAGAAATCAATATCCAATACTACATCATCCAGAACGATTCGCTCGGCCAGGCGTTGATTGCGGCGCTGACCAAACGGGCCCAAGGCGGTGTCCGGGTCCGGTTGCTCTATGACGCCGTCGGCTCGAGAGGGCTGAGACGTAAACATTTCAAAGAGCTGCTTGAAAGCGGAGGCGAGGTCAAGTCGTTCTTCCCGTCGAGCCTCGGCATCAACTTCCGCGTCAACAATCGCAATCACCGCAAGCTGTGTGTCATCGACGGGGACATCGGCTATATCGGCGGCTTCAACGTCGGCGACGAGTACATGGGGACGAACCAACATTTCGGCTATTGGCGTGACGTCCATCTGCGGATGAACGGGGAGGCGGTCCAAGAGTTGCTTGAACGGTTCTTGCTCGATTGGAACCGTTCCGTCCCGACGAAACGAAAAGCGTTGAAAGAAGAGTTCATTTGGCCAAGCAAGACACTCGAGGCGTTCAAGTCACCCGTCCAGATCGTCACCTCCGGTCCGAACTCGACGACGGAGCATTTAAAGAACATGCTCGTCAAGATGATCGGGGAAGCGAAAGAGACGATCTACATTCAGACGCCATACTTCATCCCGGACGCGAGTTTCCTTGACGCCTGCCGGATCGCCCTCATGTCAGGGACGAAGATTCAACTGATGATCCCGAACAAACCGGACCACATGTTTGTCTACTGGGCGACATACGCCAATGCGGCCGAGCTCGTCCGGTACGGGGCCGAGGTGTATACGTACGAGGGCGGTTTCTTGCATGCGAAGACGCTCGTCATCGACGGCGAGGTCGCTTCGATCGGGACGACGAACATCGACGCCCGCAGCTTCCACCTCAACTTCGAGATCTCGGCCCTCGTCTATGATGAGGCTGTCGCCCGGTCCGTCATCGACGCGTTCGACCGCGACAAATCGTGCGCTGAGCTGTTGACGCTCGAACGTTATGAGACACGGACGAAATGGATTCGCTTCAAAGAGAGCGTGTCGCGTCTGTTGAGTCCAATCCTATAAAAAAACCAGTCAAGACGCCCGGGTTCAATCCCGAACATCTTGGCTGGTTTTATTTTTTCAACACGTGTTTGACGTGTCGTTCAAACGCCTCGACGACCGTGGTCGGCGCTTCTTTCTCACCGTACTCGGCCGCCTCGAGCCAACTTGCGAACAAGCTTCCATCGGTAAAGTCGATCCGTTCTAACCACTCGTGCGCGGTCTCCTCGCGATGGCGAGGGTGCACCTGTTCGAGCCGGCGTCCGGCCTCGAGCAGGCGGACATCACGTGGCGTCCGCGTCAAGCGACGTTCCGTCCGTGCCGTCTGATGGGCCTTTTTCGGGACCGACAACACTTCGTGGATGTCTTTTCGCTTTTGTAAATAGAAGAACAACAGGACACCGCCGACGAGCAGGACGATGAAGAAGATGACTAGCGCGGAAGACTGATTCTTCGCCGATTCGAGCAACGTCTCGTTCGCGATCGTCTCGGCATCAATGTTCGGGTTGTCCGGTATCATGAATCGATTGACCCGGTCGGACGGGTCGAGCGTGATCCCATCGAACCAGCCGCCGATCCAAAGCAAGAACGGTCGGATCCAGGTGATGAGGTCGCCGAACAACAGCTCTTTGACCGTCCGGATGACAAAAGCCAGTCCGAGACCGACCGCTAGGCCGACGACGAGCGTCGACAACATCCGTTTATAGTCGCGACGGTAATACAGGCTCCGTTGCCAAAACAAAAACAGGAACGGGAACACGATCATGAGGAGCCGTTGCTCGGCTGGTGGGAACAGCCAATCCGTGATCAAGAACAACACGCTCGCGATCGCGTAACGGTCGGTCCAATCGAGCGTGCGGATGAAGGCGTGCACATACGTGAACAACAGCAACGTGATGCTCATCTCATACGAGAACCAGAGCGCACCGATACTGAGCAAAGTCTGGACGCCGAGCTGCCAGTTCCGCGGCAGACGGAGCGTCAACAGGAAGACGAGCGGATAGACGTGACCGACATAAAATGCCGCGAACAACCACCAGAGCCAGTTCATTTGCCGTCACCTCCGAGCCGAAGAATCGATTGGCTGCCGCCGTATTTGGCGACTTTCCGTTCGAACAATGACCGGGCCATCGGGAAGTCTCGTTCCGACAGACAAGCGAGCGTCGTCATGACCTTGCGGAAATGGGTCTCGCCGCTCCCGGGTGCGAGGTCGTACGTGATCCCGTCTTTCGTCAGCGTCGGGACGATCAGCCCATAGCTCGCGTTCTCTTTCTCGAAGTCACGGCACAGCGCCGCCGCTTGCGAGATCACGCGTTCCATCTGATGGGTGAGGGAGCGCCCGTCTTTCGTCAACAGGTCCAAGACGACGACGTACTCGTTCGCCTGGACGGGCTGTTCGGTCCGGGCCAGCAGTTCGCCCGTCTTCGCGTAAGCCGACCAGTACAGTTGACGCATCGGTTGACCGTGATACGGGGCGACCGACTGGAACGTCTCCGGGTCACGATAGGCGCTATGACGGACCATCTCCTCGCCCGGTAGCGTCGGCGGGCGTTTCGGGATCGGATAAGGCAGGAACTCTGGGAAGACGTACCCTATCCTTGCGAGCGGTTCCTCTTTATAGAGCGAGAACATGCGGAGCGGGTCACGGATCTCCATGCCGATCGCCTCGACACGGATCGGACCTCGCTTGATGGCTTTGAGCGGTAGGTCGTAAGAGACGACCGCCTCGCCGCCGACATAATTCTCTTGGCGCCAGAAGGCGTGGTTTTCCACTTCGACGGTCGGGTGGAGATAACCCGACAAGCGGACGACACCGAGCGGGACTTTCGCAGTCGAGATGAGGCGGATGACGTACGACTCTTCGTCACCCGGAAACAGTTTCAGTTCGTCCGTCACTTCGACACGGACGTGTTCGGCCAGGCGGAACAACAGCTCGGGCATGACGAGCGCGTAGATGCTGACGCCGAGCAAGGCGCTCGCGAGGAACACGTTCCCGTAAAGCGCCGTGAAGACCCCGACGACGAACAAGAGCCACATGTAGCCGGATTCTAGATAGCGCGGGCTGACGAGTTGCATGTCACACCTCGGATGGGACCGCGATGGTCTCTAACACAGATTTGATCAGTTTCGACGGTTTCGTCTTGAGCGATGCCTCGACCGTCAAGACGATGCGGTGCCCGAGAATCGGCAAGGCGAGCGCCCGGATGTCTTCCGGTGCGACGTAGTCCCGTCCGTCCATGTAGGCGTGGGCCCGGGCCGCCATCGTGTAGGCGAGCGTCGCCCGCGGGCTCGGCCCGACCTCGATGTCCCGGTGGTGCCGGAGCGCCTCGACGAAGTCGAGCAGATAGTCTTCCATTGCCTCGTGCAGCGTCACGTCACGGACGGCTTGCTGCATCACGGCGAGCTCTTCATGTTTCAACGTGAACGGAGCGGCGCTCAAATGCTCGTTCCGGAGCAGTCGGCGCTCTGACTCCCGTGACAGCGGGGCGAGCGAGAGCTTGAATAAGAACCGGTCAAGCTGTGCCTGCGGAAGCGGGAACGTCCCTTGTCCGTCGAACGGGTTCTGCGTCGCGATGACGAAGAACGGGTCCGGCAAACGGAGCGACACCTCACCGAGCGTCACTTGACGCTCTTGCATCGCTTCGAGCAGCGCCGACTGCGTCCGTGGCGTCGTCCGGTTGATCTCATCGACAAGTAAGATCGACGTGAAGATCGGTCCGGTCCGTCGCTCGAACGCACCCGTCGTCGGATTGAATAATTCCATCCCTAAAATATCACTCGGTAGCGTATCCGGCGTACATTGCACGCGCTGGAACGCGGCCGATACGGAGGAGGCGAGACTCCGTGCGAGCGTCGTCTTCCCGGTCCCCGGCCGGTCCTCGAGTAAGACATGTCCCCCTGAAAGCAAGGCAATCGTCGATAGCTTGATCGCTTTCGACTGCCCAATCACTAAACTATTTAAATGAGTCGTCCATTGTTGCACCATAATCAAATTTCCCCCGTCTGTTTTCTGATAATTAAGAAAATCATAGCACATTCGACGCTTACACAAAAAGGAAAACAAAAAACGATGACCGCTAAGTCATCGTTTCGGTGTATCCAAATAGCGTTCGAAATGCCGCTCGAGCCAGTCTTGGAAGAACGACATGAACGTACAGATTCCCCAGTAGATCAGAGCGACGACCAAATAGACGGTCATATAGTCGAACTCACGTCCGCCGACGATCTTCGCCTTGTTGAAGATCTCAGGGACGGTGATCATCGCGGCGAGCGAGCTCGCCTTGATCAGATCAAGGAACACGTTCGAGAGCGGGGGCAGGGCGATCCTCGTCGCTTGAGGCAACGTGACCCCTTTCAACGTCAGCCACTTGTTCATGCCGAGCGACCGGGCCGCTTCAATCTGTCCCTGATCGACGGCACGGATCGAGGCGCGGATGATCTCCGCGATATAGGCGGCCGAGTTCAAGCTGAAGCCGATGATCGCTGCCGTCAACGCCGCGAACTCGATCCCGATGAACGGGAACCCCGAGTAGAGAATGAACAAGATAATCAAGATCGGGACGCCGCGCATGAACGAGACGTAAAACGTCGACGGATAACGCACTAACCTTGACGGAGACAGCTTCCCGAGCGCGAGCACGAGCCCTAACACTAAACCGAAGAACATGCTGAGGAAGGAGATCCAGAGCGTGTTCGGTAGCCCACCTAGCAAGTATGGGAACGAGCGGATGGCGAGGTCGGCGTCAAAGATCGCTTCCCACTTTACACCTTCGAACATATCGCCTTAGTCCAATTCGACGATTGTCGTGTCGACGTCCGGTTCGACGGATACGTCAGCACCGTTATAGAACTGTTCGGAAAGCTCCTTCACCGTGCCATCCTCAAGCATCTCTTCGAGGACGCGGTCGATGTTCTCTTGCAAGTCGACGTTGTCTTGATTCATCAAGAGTGCGACGTCTTGCGGGTTATAGGCGATATCCGGGTGGATCGCGATATCGAATTCCGGGAAGAAGGCGAGGGCGAGCGTCTGGAGGTAGTAGTCGTTCAAGATGACGTCGGTCCGACCTGTCGACACGTCGCGAAGATACTGATCGTTCGTCGCGTTGTCGTAGATGACTTCTTCAGCCCCATACTGGCGCGCCACGTCCATGAAGACGGTCGTCGCTTCACCAGCTGCCTTTTTACCTTTCAAGTCTTCGAGCGACTTGATGCCTGAAAGATCGCTCTTCCGGACGATCGCCGTCCCGTACGTGTGCTTATACGGTACGGAGAAGGCAAACTTCTCTTTCCGGTCTTCCGTCACCGAGATGTCGTTCGCCACGACATCGACTTGTCCGTTCTGGACGCTCGTCAACATGTTATCGAACGCCATTTCTTTGAACTGGACCTCGAGGTCGAGACGTTTTCCGATCTCTTTCATGACCTCGACGTCAAACCCTGTCAAGTCGTCACTTTCTTCTTCGCGGAACGAGGCAGGGTAGAGTGTCCCGGCCGTACCGACCGTGAGCGTACCTTCTTCTTTGATCTCATCCCAACGTGTCGTATCGGCCTGATCGGTGCTAGAATCACCACACGCCGCGAGCGGGACAGCGAGCAAGATAACTGCTGCTAAACCTTTTGTCATACGTTTCATTCATGTTCCTCCTTAAAGTATCATCTGTCTAAAAATAGCATGATGAACGCCTAGAGGCAACTACGAAGAACATAGAAACAGCAGGTAAGATATTTTTGAAACGTTTATTCTAAAAGCGCTATCATGTCATTGAATCAGGGTTTCATACAGGTAATACAGATAAGAATAATTTATGAAACAGCATGCGATTCACCAACCTTCAACCTCTAGAGAATCGACAGGTGCGCAAGTGGGAGATAGAGGCAAGATGAGTCCACAGCTTTTTAAATCAGGTGAGAGGACTGTGCTAGGTCCCGAGAGGAAGGCCTATGCTACCCTGTCCAAGAACAGGCGAGGACAGTTAGGTTCTTTGCCATCGTTTAAGGGTATTTCCTCTGTAGATAGAGGGAGGGAAAACTAAAAACGATGGAAGGAGTGACATAATGAAGAATAGTAGCTTGATTGTGTATTACTCATGGATCGGCAGTACAGAAGTAGTCGCGAAAGAAATTCAAAGGCTTACAGAGTTTGACATTCAAAGAATCGAAGATAAAAAGAAGCGAAAACTCGGTAACATCGCCGGTGCAGCAATGGGAGCGTTTTTTGGTCTGAGAGGCGTTATCATGCCAATGGACTTTGCATTAAAAGAATATGAGCATCTATTCCTAGGAACCCCAGTCTGGGCAGGAAAGACGCCCCCGGCCATCAATAAATACTTAAAAGAGACTTCCTTTAAGAACAAGAAAGTTTGGCTGTGCATAACTAAAGGTGATGAAAAAGTTCCCCAACAGGTTATCGACTCAATTACAAAAAGGATTGAGAAGAAAGGCGGAAAAGTGATGGGCAGTATTTCGATAACGACAAAATGGGATCCCAAGACGAACATTCCTATTGCACTTGAGGATGTCCAGAAACCGATCTATGACTGGCTGAAAAGAGGAGGCATTTTATAAAATCTGAACGGAATCAAGCTGTGCCAACGTCTGAGCGAGGAAAAACAAAACGAATCGGTGGCTAAGGGAAGCACGACCTGCCGACATAACTGATCACGTGAACGTGGGAAGCAGGTGAGTCCTGAAAACTACCGAGGAATCGGTTCAAATTTTATTAGTTTACATAACATATATTATCAGTAAAAATAAAACTCCGTCTCAATCCTTTAGTATACTTAAAGTAGTGAGACAGAATCTGAAATTATGAGATCGGGATCAAATTCGCGTAAACCGGATCAATGTGACACCTGGTTCCGGTTCGAACTCGGCACTCGGCTCGAAGCCAAGCTTCGAATACAATCGTTTGGCCGGACCGTTATGTTTGCCGGTATGCACGTAGACAAGTTTGTCCTCGTGTAGACTGAGCACGTGTTCTAACAACGTCGTCGCGAGCCGCGCCCTGAAGTATGTCGGATCGATGCACAGCTTCGTGATCTCGACCGTGTTCTCGGCCGCCTCGATCGTCACAAACCCGATCATCCGCTCCTCGTTGTATAAGCCGTAGCTCAGACCCGGCAAGTTTTGAATGACTTCGACCGTCTCATATCGGGCCGGGATCTCGTCAAATCCGATCAGTTCGGCCTCGACCGCATAGGCGTTCCGTTGAATCTCGAGCATTTGCTCGGCTTGCCGGTAATCCGTCGTCTGAATCTCCCGTAACTCCATCTGTCATACCCCCAAAGATTATCGTGAAAAGCGACGGGCTTGCTTACGCTTAGCTCGTTTCAGTGCCAAATAGAGCCGATGTGTGCCTTCAAGCGCTTTGCCGTGGCCGACGAACGTATGACGCGGCGCCAAGTCAAGCAACCGCTCGGCATGGTCGACCGCGGCCCGCTTGTCCCATGTCGCCAGACCCGGGAGCGGGAACAACGGACGCGTGTCCCCTGCCACTGCGACTCCCCCATGTGATTGGAACGCGTCACCGGCGAACAACAGGCGATGCTGTTCATCGAAATAAGCGATCGAGCCCGGGGTGTGGCCGGCGGCGGCATAGACGCGAAGACCGAACAGCCGCTCACCCGGGTCGAGCAGCTTGTCCGGTAGCGACCGGATCGGCGGCAACGAGCCTCTTATGTTGAGTGGCCGCTCACCTGAGTCCGTCGTTCGGTCCCCTGCTAACAAGCGGGCGTCACGGCGTGAGACGTAAAGCTCGGCGTGTGGATGCGCCTTCAGGATCGTATCGACCCCACCGACGTGGTCCCCGTGGGCGTGGGTGAGCAGAATCGCGAGGAGGGGGCGATCTTGTGCCTCGATATACGTTAAAATGTCAGCGGCGTTCTGCTTCAACCCGGTATCGATCAAGACGAGGCCGAGCTCTTTCTCGATCAATTGGACGTTGATCGGCAAGACGGGTGAATAGAACGTCAGCTGGTGGACATCTTCAATCCGTGTGACTTTCATAAGACCTCCCCTTTCCTAGTCGAACAGTGTGACCCAATCGTCCTGCCACCGGGCGTCAAAGCACATATGGAGCTGTTCGAGCGTGTTGCGGGCGAGCGACAACGGCGGCAAGGCGTCACGCGAGAAGAAGCCGACCTCGCTCGTCTCATGGCTGACTTGAGCTTCCCCGCCGATCAGCTCACACTCGATGAACAGTTTATAATAATGTTGTGACAACGGCGGGTGCGGGTGACGGTGCATATCGAACAAGGCGACGAGGCGCATCGGGGCGACATCAAAGCCTGCCTCTTCCCCGATTTCCTTGATGATATTGTCTGACGGTGACAGCCCGACCTCACAGAAGCCACCTGGCAGCGTCCATAGCCCGTCCGACCGCTCACGCACGAGCAACAGCTCGTCGTCTCGGAAGACGACACCGCGTACGTCGAGCTTCGGTGTCGGATAGCCGTTGACGTGCGTCAGTTCAGTGATCTCATGCAAGGCGAGGTTCGACTGTCGGTCGAACATATCGGTCGCAATCTGCTGGAGCTCGAGATAGCGCTCACGGTCGAACTCGTCCTTCGTGAACGTCAAGCCCGCTTGCGACAGTGCTTGTAGCCGTTTGGCCCAAGTGAGCCAGTCTGACATAGAAATCCCTCCATCGTTTGTCCTGCTTATCCCATTCGCCATCGGGCTTGATTGTTCCTTTTCATAATACCCGCTCCCACAAGAAAGTATTTGTCGCGCCAGTCTGGAGTTTACGACACCCGGCTCATGGTATACTCGACGGAAGCATCCGTAGCAGTAGAAGGAGGAGACATATGACCGCCATCGAATTGTTGTCCCGGTTCAAGCAAGACCTCGACCAATACTCATCAAATCAACTCCGCTATAAGGAGAAGACGGATGTTTGGTCGATCGGGCAGATGTATGACCATATCATCGTCGTCGCCCATGAGTATCTAGACGAGATGGAAGCGTGTCTGACGAATGCTGAGCACCAACCGCTCGGGAAGACCGAGTTTGGGGAGCTGTTGTTTAGCGACGGTGGATTCCCCCCTATTAAAATCAAACTACCGGACGAAATGAACGGCCCGCCCGACAATACCGATAGCCGTGAAGCTTTGAAACGCCGTCTTGACGACCTCATCACACGGTTGGAGAAGTGTGCGCCGATGATTCACGCGGCCGACCCGAACTGTAAAGCGCTACATGGCGGCTTCGGCTGGTTGAACGCGCAAGAGTGGTACACGCTCATCGAGATGCACACGCGCCATCATCTACGGCAACAGACGGACTTGGAACGGTATCTTAGAGCGTTCCATGACTGACAAAGACGAATAGAGACAAAAAAAGCCTGCACACATGACATATACTGTCGCGTGTGCAGGCTTTTGCTGAATCAATCGAGATAGACGTCCTCGATGTCACCGAACGTCTCCTCGTCGAAGACGAATGAGCCGTTGGCGTAGCGGTCGAGCAGTGTCAGTTGTTTCGCGTTGACCGTCTTCGCGGTCTCTTTGCCGACGATGTGGATCGTTTCATCCCCATGCACCGGAAGCACGCGGCGGATCTGGTGCGGTTTTGATTTGACCTCACGGATGAGCATCGTGCCACGCAAGTTGCGGTTCGTGCAGTCGAATTGGTCTTCGAGCTTCATCTTCTTGACCGCTCCGCGTTGCGTCACGAGGACGAACAGCGGCGGTGTGAAGAAGGCGAACGCGTCGGCGACGACGTCACCGTCTTTCAAGTTCATCGCTTTGACACCGGCGGCACGCTGTCCGACGACCGGGACGTCGTCTTCTTTGAACCAAAGCCCGTATCCACGCTCAGAGACGAGGAAGAGTTGGCCTGGACCGTCACTGATGCCGGCGAAGACGACCTCGTCGTCCCCTTTCAGTTTCAGCGCCATGAGCGCCTTCGACTTGCGCTGGGCGTCATAGTCACGGAGCGGCGTCCGTTTGACCATGCCGTCTTTCGTGACGAACAGGCAGTGCGCGTCCGTCTCGAACGTCGAGACGACGTCGGCCGAGACGACTTGCTCGCCTTCGATCGGCACGAGGTTGGCCACGTGTTGGCCCGCGTCTTTCCATTTCGTCTCCGGGATCTGGTGGACCGGGATGAGCAGGTAGCTGCCTTTGTTCGTCCAGACGAGCAAGTGATCGGTCGTCATCGCCTGGGTGAGGAGGACGGACCGGTCTTTTTGTTTCATCTCCGGCATATCCTCGCTCGAGGCGCCGTATGAGCGCATCGACGAACGTTTCACGTAGCCGTCACGGCTGACGAACACCATCGTCTCTTCGACGGCGATCATGACCTCGGTCTTCAGTTTCAATTCTTCGACTTCGGCCTCGATGACCGAACGCCGCTCATCACCGAACTCGTCGCGGAGCGCCGTCAACTCTTTTGAGATGAGTTTCCGCTTCGTCGCGTCGACGTTCAAGATGTTGGCGAGGCGCGCGATCTCTTTTTGCAACACTTTCGCTTCTTTTTGGAGCTCGACGATGTCTGTGTTCGTCAAACGATACAATTGAAGCATGACGACCGCTTCGGCTTGACGGTCCGTGAACGAGAAGCGATCCATGAGCTTCTGCTTCGCCTCGGACTTGTCCTTGGCCGAACGGATCAGTTCGAGCGTCTCGTCAAGCACTGAGATGGCTTGTTCGAGCGCGTCGACGATCTCGGCGCGTTTCTTCGCCTGTTCGAGCTCGAACGTCGTCCGGCGGGTGACGACTTCCTCGACATGTTTCAAATAGGCATCGATGATCGGTAACAGACCGAGCTGTTTCGGTGTCCGCTGCACGATCGCGACCATGTTGTAGTTATAGGCGAGCTGCAGGTCGGTATGCTTCAAGAAGAAGTGGAGCACACCTTCCGCGTCCGCTTCTTTCTTCAATTCGATGACGACGCGGACCCCGGTCCGGTCGGTCTCGTCACGGACTTCGGCGACGCCTTCGACTTTCTTGTCGAGGCGGAGCTCTTCCATCTTCTTGACGAGGTTGGCTTTGTTCACCTCATACGGGAGCTCGGTGATCGTGATCTGTTCACGGCCGCCCTTGAGCGGCTCGATGACCGATTTGGCGCGGATGATGATCTTGCCTTTACCGGTCTCGAACGCTTTCAAGATGCCGTCTTTGCCCATGACCGTGCCACCGGACGGGAAGTCGGGACCTTGCATGTAACGGAAGGCGTCATTCGGTGTCTCGACTTCGCCGGCGAGTCGGGCGATGGCGAGATTGAGCACTTCGGTCAAGTTGTGCGGTGGGATCTCGGTCGCATACCCCGCCGAGATCCCGGTCGTCCCGTTCATGAGCAGGTTCGGTAGGAGTGACGGCAAGACGAGCGGTTCCTCGGTCGAATCGTCAAAGTTCGGCGTGTAGTCGACCGTGTTCTTGGCGATCGACGTCAGCATGACACCGGCGATCTTCGACAGCCGTGCCTCGGTATACCGCATCGCGGCAGCCGAGTCGCCGTCCATCGAGCCGTTGTTCCCGTGCATGTCGATGAGCGGGTAGCGGAGCTTCCAGTCTTGCGACAGGCGCACCATCGCCTCATAGACAGAAGAGTCACCGTGCGGGTGGTAGTTCCCGATGACGTTCCCGACCGTCTTGGCCGATTTCCGGTACGCCTTGTCGTTCGTGTTGCCTTCATGGTGCATCGCATACAAGATCCGGCGCTGAACGGGCTTGAGCCCGTCGCGCGCGTCCGGGAGCGCCCGGTCTTGAATGATATATTTCGAGTAACGCCCGAAACGGTCTCCGACGACCTGTTCGAGCGACAAGTTTAAAATGTGTTGAATCGTCGACATCGTTACATCACTTCCTCAATCGCTTTAGTCACATGTTCATTGGCGATGATCGAATCATCTTCTTGGAGGCCGAAGGCGACGTTCTCCTCGATCCATTCGCGGCGGTGGGCAACGTTGTCCCCCATGAGCACCGAGACGCGCTTGTCGGCGACGGCAGCGTCATCGATCGTCACGCGGATGAGTGTCCGTGTGTCCGGGTTCATCGTCGTCTCCCACAGTTGATCGGCGTTCATCTCACCGAGACCTTTGTAGCGCTGGATGATATAGCCTTTTTTGTACACTTTGACGAGTTTCTCGAGCGCTTCCTCGTCCCAGGCGTATTCGAATTGCTCCGACTTGCCTTTCCCTTTCGAGATGCGATAGAGCGGCGGCAAGGCGACGAACACTTTGCCCGCCTCGACGAGTGGTCGCATGTAACGGAAGAAGAACGTCAACAAGAGCACTTGGATGTGGGCCCCGTCGGTATCGGCATCGGTCATGATGATGACTTTGTCGAAGTTGCAGTCACTGAGGTCGAAATCGTGTCCGACCCCGGCGCCGATCGCGTGGATGATCGTGTTGATCTCCTCGTTTTTCATGATGTCATTCAGTTTCGACTTCTCCGAGTTGATGACCTTCCCGCGGAGCGGCAAGATCGCCTGGATCGTCCGGTCACGGCCTTGCTTGGCCGAACCGCCGGCCGAGTCCCCCTCGACGAGGAACAGCTCGTTCTTGGCGGCATTTTTTGATGTCGCCGGCGTCAGTTTCCCGTTCAGAATGCTCGAGCGTTTCTTTTTCTTGCCGTTACGCGCCTCTTCACGCGCTTTCCGGGCCGCTTCACGGGCCTGGGCCGCGCGGATCGCCTTCTTGATGAGCATCGTCGCCATCTGCGGGTTCTCCTCGAGGAAGATCGTCAGCTGCTTGGCCATGACGGCGTCTGCGCTGGCGCGGGCTTCAGGCGAGCCGAGTTTCGACTTCGTCTGTCCCTCGAACTGGAGGAACTCCTCCGGGATCCGGACCGAGACGATGAGCGTCAAGCCTTCACGGACGTCGCCGCCGTCGAGGTTCTTGTCTTTTTCTTTCAACAAGCCGTTTTTGCGGGCGTACTCGTTCATGATCCGGGTCATCGCCGTCTTGGCGCCGACTTCATGCGTCCCGCCGTCCCGGGTGCGGACGTTGTTGACGAACGACAACACGTTCTCCGAGTAGGCGTCCGTGAACTGGAAGGCGAGTTCGAGCTCGATGTCGTTCTCGGTCCCTTCGAAGTAGACGGTCGGGTGGAGCGTCGCCTTGTCGTCATTCAAATAGTGGACGAACTCGGCGATCCCGTTCTCGTAATGGAACGTCTCTTGCTTGTCCGAGCGTTCGTCGGTCAACGTGATCGTCAACCCTTTCAATAGGAAAGCCGACTCCCGGAGCCGTTCGGCGAGCGTGTCGTAGTTATACGTCGTCGTCGAGAAGATGGTCGTGTCCGGCTTGAAGTAGACGCTCGTCCCGGTCTGGCGGGCTTTCCCCGTCTCGAGGAGCGTCGTCTGTGGCACACCGCCGTCAGCGAACGTCTGCTCGAACACTTTGCCGTCGCGATAGATCGTGACGAGCAGCTTGCTCGAGAGCGCGTTGACGACCGAGGCGCCGACCCCGTGCAGTCCGCCTGACGTCTTGTAGCCGCCTTGGCCGAACTTTCCGCCGGCATGGAGGACCGTGAAGATGACTTCCGGCGTCGGTTTTCCCGAGGCGTGCATCCCGGTCGGCATACCACGTCCGTGGTCACGGACCGTGATGGCATCGTCTTTATGGATCGTCACATCGATCTGGTCACCGAAACCGCCGAGCGCCTCGTCGATCGCGTTGTCGACGATCTCGTAGACGAGATGGTGTAGCCCGCGATGGTCGGTCGAGCCGATATACATCCCTGGTCGTTTCCGAACGGCAGCGAGCCCTTCGAGCACTTGGATGGCGTCTTCATTATAATTAAATAGTTTTGTTGACATGTCAGTCACCTCATCTTCGAACACATGTTCGTTTTTCATACCTAATTGTATAGCTGTTTCGGGATTCTGGCAAGCCTCCCTCTCCGCGCCGTCGACGCGTGAAAAAAAGTAGACCTGCCGCAGGGGCAGGTCTCAGCCGAGGAGTCGAGCGTGCTCGACGTAAATACACCGGTTCTCGATGTAGTCAAGTCCGGCAGCATGAACGATTCGTTCGGCGTCCTTGCTCGACAGACCGAGCTGGTTAAAGACGAGTCCGACATCCCCATGACGGACCGCGTCCTCGGCAACGCCGGCCAAATATTCGTTCCGGCGAAACACGTCGACGATATCGATTCGTCCCGGGATGCTCTCGACCGTCGGATACACCTTGCGGCCGTTCCACGTCTCAAGCGTCGGATTGACAGGGATGACCGTATACCCGTGCAGGAGCAAATACTCCGCAATCTGATTGGCGGTCTTGTTCGGGTTCGATGACACACCGACGACAGCGATCGTCTTCGCTTCAGCGAGATGTTGTTTCAAACGTTGGTCGTCCATCCTGAAATCCCCCTTTTGTTTACGTTCTCAGTGTAACGTTACCTCGTTCCCCGTTTCAAGCTTTATTTTCGCCTAACGGATGAACGGCTGTCGAAACAAAAGTTTATATCCCTCATAGTGGTTTACATAATAATGTATTGTCACCCTATTGATTCGCTTTTAAATCGAACGATGCCACCATGTCTGTTTTAACGAATCAAACGACGCTTCTATAAACATTGCGTGAAATATCTATTTCACGCAATTATAACGTCCTGAAATCAACGTTTACAGAGAGTGGATTGACTCGATTCTCGAACAGGCGTAGGCAAATCCTTACAGTTTCGGTATACTGGAACGAGGAGGTGTTCACGTGGGGACTGCCTATGAGGAACGTCGCGGTACACTGTATAATTACCGCATCACTTTTTACGGGAACGCGCTCGCATGGCTCATCCATGTCGTGTTCTTGGTCACGTTTTGGCGTCTCGACGTCACGGTGCTCGCCTGGTCGAACGTGTTCAGCGTTCTTTATTACACGCTCTCATTTTATTTCGTACATAAACGGTACTACCGGACGTTCTTTATCGGACTGTTCGTCGAAGTCGTCTATAACGCCATCATCTCGACGATCGTCCTCGGGTGGGGCGCGAACGTCCATTACTTCATCATCATGGTGGCGTACGGTGTGTTCTTCATGCCGAACGTCAGCCGCTTGGTCCGCGTCATGTCGACCGGGCTCGCGATGGCGATCTACGGGTTCCTCTACTGGAACGTCACGGTCGGGACACAGCCGCTCGCCCCCATGATCGAGCAAGTGATCGGGCTGACTTGTCTGCTGTCGACGATCGCACTCATCGCCGGGCTGACGTTCGTGTTCGAGAACTCGGTCGTCGAGGTGACGACCGAGTTAGAACGGTCGAACGAACGCTTGAACGTCCTCGCTTCACGGGACGGATTGACCGGGCTGTATAACCGGATGACCGGCTATCAACGAATCGAGCAAGCCATCGCAGAAGCGGTCGCAGACGGCCGCCCATATGCCGTCGCACTCGCCGATATCGACCACTTCAAAGCGTTCAACGAGCGCCACGGCCATGATTGTGGCGACCTCGTCCTCAAACAAGTCGCCGCCGCCCTCGAGCGGACCGACGGGATCTGTGTCCGTTGGGGTGGAGAAGAGTTCTTGCTGTTCATGAGCAATCAGACAGCAGATGAGGTCGCAGAGACGCTCGACTGTCTCCGGGAACGGATCAAGACGACCGAGACGATCTATGACGGGCGTCGCCTCAGTGTCACGATGACGTTCGGCGTCTCGTGCCGTGACGGATTAGAGGCCGTCGACACACTTGTCAAAGAAGCAGACGACCGCCTCAGGGCCGGGAAACAGGCCGGCAAGGACCGGATCGTCACATCGATCAGTTAACAAAAGGAGAGATTTTTTGAGTATATTCCGCCAGCTCGGGCAAGCGCCGGCACGTGTCACGACGCAGCGTTTCAAGCTGAACGGATACGAGCGCATGCCCGGCTTCATCCAACGTTTCTTGAACCATTTGGCCGCGAAACACTATTCAGAACAGACCGCGCAGCGGTACTTATACGATTTCTTCGACTTCTTCCGGTGGGTCGAGGCCGCGAGCGCATCCGAGGTCGACCCAACCACGGTCGACCTCGCCTCGTTCGTCGAACTCGATTATGCGGGCGCGGATGCCTATGCGTCCTATCTCGCGCTCGAGCTCGATAACGCCCCGAGCGTCATCAACCGAAAGTTGTCGACGATGCAGTCGTTGTTCAACTTCTTGATCGAGTCCGGGATCGCGTCACACAACCCGTTCCAAGCGGTCGAGCGTCCAAAGCGCGCCAAACGGAACCCGGTCTATTTGACGGAACACGAGTGGCTCGACTTCTCGACGCTCGTCCGCAGCAACGTCGGCATGTCCGACCGCGAGGCGAGCTGGTACGAACGGAACCGCGACCGTGATTTTCTGATCATCCAGCTGCTCGGACTGACCGGGATGCGCGTCTCCGAACTCGTCGGGCTCGACTGGAGCGACATCGACCTCGCGACCGGGACGATCCGTGTCATCGGGAAGGGGAACAAAGAGCGGGTCATCCCGCTCGCCTCCCCGCTCGAGCCGTTGCTGCTTGACCATCGTCAAGACGGGAACGGGCCGCTGTTCCGTTCCGAGAAAGGAAGACGCATCTCGGTCAGGACGGTGCAACACCTGCTCAAAGGACATATCGACCGGTTGAAACCGTATCTCCCGTTCTTGACCCACAAGCAGGTCACGCCCCACAAACTTCGCCACACGTTCGCTTCCCGGTTGGCGATGAGCGGGGTCGACGTCTTGACGATCCAACAACTGCTCGGTCACGAGTCGGTGGCGACGACGCAAGTCTATGCCCATATCGGTGACGAGAAGAAAAAACAAGCGTTATCCGGTTTACGATAATATATTATGTAAACCATACTGTAAAAGCACGGCCCTCGATTCGTAGAGGGCCGTGCTTTTACAGTTGTTTCGTCGACAAGATGACGATCGTCTCGTCGAGTACCGTATAATAAGCGTCTTCGAACGCCTGTCGCTCGTTCGCCTCCAAGTTGAAGATGCTGACCCCGCCGTTGCGCCCATCGGCCGATTCGTGGATGAAGTAGTTCGCGTCGAGCACCCGTTCGAACGGTGACGTGTCCAAAAATCTCGCCCCGGTCGTCGCATCGATCAACTCCGTATGCTCCATCGATTCTTCGACCTTGATGAAGATGGTCGAACTGACGTCGTCATACGTGAAATCGATCGGCTCATAGGCACCCCAGTCGACGACGGCGAGCTCGTGCAGGACGTCCGGTGCCGCCAGTTCGTACACCGTCTCCTCATTGGCTGCGTCGATGAACGCCGCAAACCGGAGTTTTTTGTCACGCTCCCCGAGATACTGGACCGTGTCCCCCTCCCCTTGCAATCGGATCAAATCATCGAACGGGATCTCGTCCGCTTTCGACCAAACGGCCTCGACCGCCTCGTCGAGCGGACAGATGAGAATCGCTTCGGAATGGTCGATCGGGTCATCGGGTGAGATGCGTCCCGATTCGAGCGCGTCATAGTAATCAAACTCGTCCAACCGTGCGTTACATACAATGTAAGACACGCCTTCGAGCTCCGTCGTGAACAAATACAGTTCACGGAAGCGCCCGGCATGGCCGACGAGCCGCTCGTCACGAATACGTTCTTCGCGGGACGTCTCGGCGTCGAACAGCCACGCCTCGTCCGTAGCCTCGAAACTCGTCAAAAAGAGGAAGTAACGGTCGGCGAGCACCCAGTATAACGTGCTGTTGCCCCGTTTCTCGAACGTCGTCAGCACTTCTTCATCACCTGTACGGTAGTCGAACGCGATCAGTTCCGTGCTCACGACCCCGGTCCGGTCCGGGGTCTCGTTCAAAAAATAGACACGGTCGGCGCTGATGAACAGTTTTGATATGCCATAGTCTTCGAAGACGCGGCGATTGATTTGCGTGATGGTGCCATCCGCTTCATCGTACCGAAAGATGGAAAAGCTCGTCTCCCCCGTCTTCTCACGGTAGTACACGGACGACTCGGTGACGGCGATCAAGTCTTCGTGGCTGATTGACATGGCACGTGCATCGACGATTCTCATAGAGCACCTCTTTCATAAGTGGATTCGATCGGTTCGACTGTGACGATACCGGGAGGACGTTTCGGGAACGAGATCCGAAGGTGGGCGTACTCGATGATCGACTGGTGAGAGTCTGCCTTCTCGACCCAGCGGATCCGTTGCTGGTTCGCGAGCGCGTGGCCGATCTTCTCTTCGATTTGAAACTTGGAGATGCCGCGATAAGCGACTTCTTGAATATAGGTCGACTCATCGGACTCGAACTGCTGCCACACTCCCATGACGAGCTGTCCGAGGGCCGAGACCCGGTTCTCGGGTAAACGGACCGTGCGCAACGTCTGCTCGACTTCTTTCAGACAGACGACCGGGTCGTCGGCGACCGCGAACAGCCGCTTCGCCGAGTTGTTCATGACCCGATAACGGCGCTTCCCGCTCTCGAGCCGAAGCACTTGGGCGTACGGTTCGACCGGTACGCCGTGGAAGAACGTGTCCGTCCCGCCCCAGGCGAACCCGAACGACGGGTCGAACTTCCGGATCGTTCGCATGAACGCGAGCATGAAGTCTTCGACTTCCCTGCGCTCGAGCCGGAGCCATTCGGCGAGCGCCAACGGTCCGTGCTGTTTCGAGATCCGGTCGACCGGAAAGAACAGGTCCCCTTCGGCGAGACGGTGGGGGCGCAGTTCGACCCCATCGGCCCGGTAGTCGGTCGCTTGACGGCCGCTGCGCCCCGCGTAGATGATCCACTCGTCGTCCGTGCTCTCGATGGCGTACGCCTGATGCGCCCAAGGCGGCGTCACATATAGCGCCGGGAACTCCTCATACGTCTCGAGATGCAAGTACGAGCGGTCGTTCCAGATTTGGGCGAGCAACCGGACGATCTCCCCCGTATCCGAGTCTTTCGGGGCGATATAGTTGCCGGTGTTCCCGATATAGGTCAAGACGTGGAAGTCGTAGGCGTGGTAGAGATGCCGGACGATCCGTTCGAACACCGCTGCGATCATCCGCTCGAACAGCGGGTGGTCCTCGCTCCGGTCGACCGTCGTCGCATCGACGGTACACATGAGCCAGCCCATGCGCACATACAGCCGGATGCGGAGCGGATAAGAGATCAACGGCGACGAGGACGCGTGGATCTCCGTCATTCCGATGTTGGCCATATTCTCAACCTCTAGCGTAAACCCGCTACGCCTCAGCTGCTCCTCCATCTTCTTCTTCCAATTGATCGTCTCCATCTGCCTCACTCGCTTTCTGTCGCCACGTCATCTTGACTGACTCGTTCTGAAATTTTTCCCGTTTCTCGTTTCATACAAACGCTTTTCCATCGGAATGGGTCTTGATCCGTCCGAGCGCCTCGTCAACGATCGTCCGGGATGTACCGAAGTTGAGACGCTCGAACATCGACGCCGACGCCCCGAACGGAACACCCGGTGACAAGAAGACCCGCACCTCCTCGTGGAGCCATTTCTTCCGAGCTTCGGGCTCAAGGCCGAGCGCGGCGAAATCGATCCATAACAAGTAACTCGCCTCCGGCATGAAGCACGTCAGCCGGGGTAACTCGGCATTCAGGCGCTCGACGACATAGGTGGCTTGTTCCTCGAGCTCGGCCGTCAGCTGGTCGAGCCATCGTTCCGCCCGGACGTCTGTGTAGGCGGCGATGATGGCCGTATTGGCGAACGGTGTCGGTAGGACGTGGTGTTTGTTTTGGACTTGGATGATCCGTTTGCGCCAGGCGTCATCCGGACAGATGATGTACGACGCGAACAGGCCGGCGATGTTGAACGCCTTCGACGGGGCGCTCACCGTGATGACCCGGTCGTCGAGTCGATTGATCGCCGTATGGTGCTGCGACGGATACGTCAAATCGGCATGGATCTCGTCTGCGACGATGATGACGTCGTACGTTCTCGCCAACTCGACGACGCGCGCGAGCTCGGACTCTGTCCAGACGCGACCGACCGGATTATGCGGTGAACAGAGCAAAAACAGTTTCGCCTGTCGCATTGCGTGTTCGAGGGCGTCAAAATCCATCTCATACTTGCCATCGACTTGTTTGAGCGGGGCGTCACGCACAACGCGTTTCAACCCGGTCACGAGTTCATGGAATGGTGGATAGACCGGTGATTGGATGACGATCCCGTCCCCTTCCTTCGTCAACGCCTCGACGATGTGGGTCAGTCCGGGCACGACCCCGCTCGAGAACAACACATGTTCGGGGGTGACGTCGAGTCCGTGTCTCCGCCCGTACCAAGAGCTGACGGCTTCCTGGGCTTCTTTCGCGAACATCGTATAGCCGAACTCTCCGGTCGCCGCACGCGCCGCGAGCGCTTCCGAGATCGAAGGTGCCGTCCGGATATCGATATCGGCCACCCAGAGCGGCAGTACGTCAGACTTCACATGGAACCAGCGCTCGAGGCCGTCCCATTTCACCGAGTCGGTGCCGACCCGGTCAAGCGGTTGATGTAAGATTGATTTCATAGTGATCCCTCCTGTCCCTACTGTAACAAAAATTGAAGCAACTGGTCGTCAAAAGCGTGGCGGATTTTCGAGACGTCGGCTATAATCGACCGAGAACAGTGTTTGGAGGTGACAACGATGAGCGTAAGTATCATCCGCCATAAACGGCGAAAGAAAGCGGCTTTCTACATAACGGCCGAAGGGATCGAGCTCCGCATCCCGGCCCGACTGTCGAACCGGGTCGTCGAGACGATCTTACGCGAGCATGCGGACTGGATAAACGACCGGCTCGCGGCATTACCTAAAGCCCCGTCATTGCCGAACGACCGGCTCCGTTATCGAGGTGAGACCGTGCCGCTCGTGCGCACGAACACCGTTGACGCCTTCGACTACGACGGGACAGCTTTCCGTTGCCCGGACCGGTGGGACGAGTCCAGGATAGGGGCCGCATACGAGGCGTGGCTCCGCGACGAGGCGCTCACTTATGTCACCGGGCGGGCGCCCCACTATGAACGTCTGCTCGGGGTGAGCGCCGCGCGCATCCGCATCGGCCATCAAAAGACGCGCTGGGGCTCGTGCAGCTCGCGCGGAACGATCTCGATCAACGTCCGGCTCATGCTCGCCCCGGTTGAGGTGATGGATTACGTCATCGCCCATGAGTGGACGCATCTCGTCCATTTCGACCACTCCAAATCGTTTTGGTCGACTTTATCCTCTGTTTATCCGGACGTCGATGGTGCGATGGCCTGGTTGAAACAACACGGTCATACGCTCGTCGTCAAAAAAACCAATTGAGCGGACTCGCCACCGACGACGGTGGCGGTTCCTTCAATTGGTTTTTTCGTCAGATCGCCGAAGTGAACTGTTCGGCCGTCCCGTTCAATGACTGGGCCGACTGCTCGATCTTCCCGAAGCGTTCGAGCGTCGCTTCCATGATGTTGACACTCGCATTAATGTCTTCGTTCGATCGTGAGACGCCGTCGACGATCGAGGCGAGCTCTTTGTTCATCCCCTCGGTGTTGGCCCGGACCTCGATGACGGCGCGCTCGACGAGACGAGACAAGTTACGGACCTCGGTCGCGACGACGTTGAAGCCGAGGCCGTGTTCACCTGCCCGCGCCGCCTCGATGGCGGCGTTCAGTGACAACAGGTTCGTCTGGGCCGCGATCTCTTTGATCGTGCTGGCGATTTTCGTGATCTCTGCCGCTTGGTCTTGAAGGTTGCCGAGCGTCTTCAAGTTTACCGATGCGTCCGACTCGAGCCGCTCGATCGTCCGCTTCAAATGTAGGCTCTCCTCCATGCCACGGCGGGCCCGGTCATCAAGATTCTCGGCCATATCACGGAACGTGCGGGCGTATCGTTCGATCGTCTGTTGCCGCTCGGTGATGTCCGAGGCGATCTTGACGACACCGATGACGTCATCCCCCTCATAGATTGGCATATACGTCGCCTCGAGCCAAATCGAGTCGCCCCGGGCGTCGACGCGCTCGATCTTGTCGGCCGAGCTGAACCCGTCGAACAACTTGTTCCAAAACGCTTGATAGTCCGTACTGTTGACGAAGTTCGGCGTACAGAACAGATGGTGCTGCATCCCGATCATCTCGTCGCGTTTGTATTTCATCGCCTTGGCGAAGGCGTCGTTCACATCGACGACACGGCGCTGGCGGTCAAATCGAATCATCGCCATGTTCGCTTCGATGGCGCGAAGCACGTCTGGTGACGATAGGCTGACATCTCTCGTTTCAATCATTCCGATAATTCCCACCTTTATAATTTGAGTTATTTCAGGACATTTTTCCTTTGTTAGTACAATCGAGTTCAAGTGTAACTTGTGATAAAAGTCCTGACTAGCGCCGTTTTTAACAGTAAGTCAATATCTTGAGTTTGAAGTATTTACCAACTTCATCACAGGTTATCAGACAATGAATCGCAAAAAAAGAACTCCTCGTTTACAGGAGTCCCATTCGACCTTTTCGTGAAAATGACGGTGCTGATCTTGTAAAAAGATTTGCTTCTACATAGTTGTCGATTCTTCGGTCAGTTGCGTGCGACTGTCGGATTCATCGACACCGCCAATCGTCGCTGCAGCCGAAGTCTCATCAAACCAAACGCTCTGCTTACTCCACTGCACCGGGAAAAATTTCATGGAATATTTTCGCACCTTCACTCGACAACTTGAACTGTTCGTCCGTGTTCATATCTTTCACGAAGACATCAACTTTCTGCGAACGTTTGTGGTAACTCAACTCGAACTGTTGACCACGATTTCCTTTCAGCAGCGTCAAATACATGTACTCTCCCGCTTCCCCATTCTTGGTCGAAGGTGTCCCCGTCTCGAGCGCCTCGGTCAATCGTTCATAGCCTTGCCCCTCGGTGCTGACTGCGTCCGGATAGTAAAACGGGACACTGGGATGGTACGGGTATTTATGGACATAACCGATCGAGACGGCATCGGTATCGGTCGGCTCCGTGATGAATGGATTCGGTTTGAATCGAATCGAGATCGTCTTCGTCATCTTTTGACCGTTTGACTCGTAGGTTAATTCGTATAACGGAAACGGTTCGAGCGGTTCGAGCGTACCGCCTTCAAGAAGCGTCCGGACACTTAAGTTGTCGACTCCGTCCAGTAATTCGCCATCGTTCAACGAATGCTGTCCATAGTGAATCCCGTCACTCGACATTAACATGTATGGCGTCTTCGTCTTCGTGCCATATCCTAACGCAACATGAGTGTCCTCCCTGACCACGTAAGGAGCAAAATCTAAATACGGTGTGAAGACCCCGTCGTCCCCGATTCCAAACTCGATGGACCCGTTGAAACCGGGCGAGATCGTATAAAGACTGTTCATGAACGGTCGAATGGTGAGGTCTTGCCTGTAAGAATGGATCGCTTCTTCCCGTGATAACCTTTCCCGAATTTCTTCTGTCCCGCTTACTACGCTAGGTAGCAACGAGATCTCGCGTGCGGTCTCGTCTTTCAAAAACTCCGGTCTTTCCTCCAGCTTGACCGCCCGATATCCCTCGACATGGTCCGACTTACACAGCGCGTAAACGGCATCACCTTCGACGAACGATGCCTCATTGAAGGCGTATGTTTCAGTATCGGGCTCAGTGAACGGCATTCGGCTTGCAAACGTCACGCCAAGCAAGGATAGATGGTCCTCCTCGATGTCGTTGAGTAACTCGCCTTGTTCACAATAGGTCAACACGTCCTTTGCCTTGATTGCCTGCACTTCAAGGTCGAGTGTGATGTGCTCTGCCGTCCAATGGGCCTCGACAATATCATATCGGACTACTTCTTGGTCCCGGACGCATCCTGCGGCCAAAACGATTAGCGATAGACCGATTCCTAATCCGAACTTTTTCATCAGTTCACCTCAATTCTTCGGTTTCTTCTTCAAGTCGGGGAAGTAGGACAAGAACGTCTCCGCCCCTTCGCTCGTCAGTTTATACGTTTCCTCAGTAGATTGGTCCGTCACGTAGATATCCAGTTTCTTCGATCGCTGTTTATAAGTCACCTTGAATTCCTGACCTTTGAGCCCGTCGACGATCGTTAGAAGCGGATAGTCGCCCTGATCGCCTACACGTTTCGTCGGCTCGGCGGAATCGATTGCTTGAATCAGATCATCCATCTCGTTGCCGGCCGCACGCAACACAGCGGGATAGGATACTGTCGATTCGTTGTCAAACGGTTCCTGATGGAGATACACGAGCGGCCCGGTCACAATCGGCATATACTCCTCGTCAGGGTGTGTCTCGAGCGTCTTTCGTTCATCAGTGGACAACAGCTTTGCGGCACGATATGTGATGCTTGCTGTCTCGGTCACCCCTTCTCCGTCGCGGGTGTAACTGAACTCATATAACGGATAGGTCTTATTCGGCACGAGTTCCGTGTCAAGCGGGAGTCTCTTGACGACGAGGTCGTCATACGTCGGTTCTTCTTTCGTTGGATCATTGATTGTATGTAACGGACTGACCGAAACGTAAAGGTCAGCAAGTAGTAATAACACGTATGGTTTGGCGTCACGCGAATCATAGCCAATGGCTAATTTGACATCTTCCACATCCGCCATCATCGGTTCGAACGCGAACAAAGGGAATTGGCTCGGCCGATCCCCGACGGTCAATTCGATCTCTCCGTGGATCGCAGGAGAAAACGCCATGACCGTATCGGGAAACGGCTCGATTTCATTCCCGGCCTCTGTCAATTCATCAGCATTTTGCACGGCGAGGCGAGCGGCTTCGTCTGCTGGACGGACAGACGGATAGTGCCGAATCGAATGACCCGCAGTCAAATCGACGAACTCCGGGAATGCATCGACCATTTCCACTGAATAATGTGGTGAGGCCATATCCCGACACATCGCATAATTTTCGTCCCCTTGTATGTATGTCACGGCTTTAAATCCATATTCCCAACCCGTGTCCGTCATCGGATGGCGGCTCGCCACGACCGTATCGAACACAGTCAGGTCACCCTTCAACTCGGTCGTCAAGTCCCCAGTGCAGGCCGCGAGCGTCTCACCGGCCGATTCGAGCACCACTGGTTGTTCTAGTGAGTATTTGCTGACGGTCCAATGGGCGTCGACATACGACAATTTCACGACGTCTTGTTTCTCTTCACCACACCCGGCCAACAAGCTCGTGGATATTACAAGTAAACCGACTAACTTTTTCAAATTATCCGCCCCTTGAATTTTATTATCTCCAATTTTACCATTATATTACTTTGGAGAGGGTATGAAAAACCCGCCCATGAAATTGGACGGGTGCGATGAATCGATTAGATGCTGTTATCGATGGCGCGTGTCAGTCTCGTCTCGACATCCAGTGCGATGGACTGGAGCGACTCGTCCTCGATCAATTCGATCAGTTTCGTCGGTTTCGGCATGCCGACGTGGGTCGCCCCGTCTTTCGTGAAGACGGCGAGCTTGCACGGCAGGAAGTAGCCGCCCTCACGGTGCGCCGTGATGACTTTCTTGGCCTCTTTCGGGTTGCACACTTCGAGGATACGATAGTCCCCGTCGATGGCTTCACCTTTCTCTTTGAGCGTATCACTCAAGTCGAAATCCCACAGCACGCCGAACGATTCGTCCTTGAGCGTCGCTTTCAACTTTTCGACCACTGCTTCGACCGACTGATCCGTCTTCACCGTATAATCAAACATGTAAGCCCCTCCTTGTTTGTTGTCTCTCTCGTCATGTACCCGAACTCGCTTGAAACGAATCGTTCCGACGATTTCGAAAAAAGTATATGTGATTTGAAACATATTCTACGCCGAACCCGTATAATCGAGAGACAATAAAGTAATCCAACCTTAGGAAAAGGAGAAGTGGTTGTCGTGACGGTCACCGTATTCACGCATACAAGCTGCAGTTCTTCCCGCAAGACGCTCGATTGGTTACGCGAACAGAATATCCCGTTCATCGAGAAGAAATTGACCGACCAAGGAATGTCGTTCACCGAGTTCAAGGAGATGCTCCGGCTCACCGAAAACGGGACGACCGATCTCTTGTCTGTCCAAAAAAGTGTCTACAAACAAGCGGCCGACCAGCTCGACGAGATGTCGCTCCGCGAACTGTACAGTTTTGTCGCGACGCATCCGCAGATCTTGAAGAGTCCGATCGTCGTCGATGACAACCGGATCCAGATCGGGTTCAGCGAGAAAGAGATCCGGACGTTCATCCCGCGGCATAACCGGATCGCCGACTTGAAACGACTATTAGACAAACAGTAAGAGCGCCGCAAATTTTGCGACGCTCTTTTGTCAGGCTTTCTTTAGACGGGCCGCCAAGCGGTTGCCGAATGATTGGATCGACTGCACGAGCAGGATCAAGACGAAGATCGTCACGTACATGACTTCCGGCTCGAACCGGAGATGCCCGTACTGATAGGCGATATCGCCGAGTCCACCCGCACCGACGAGACCCGCCATCGCCGTCGCACCGATCAGACCGATCGTCGCGATCGTCAGACCGAGCACGATCGACGACCGCGCCTCACGGATCAATACGTACCAGATGATCTTACGCGTCGAGATGCCCATCGCCTCGTACGCCTCGACGACGCCGCGATCGACTTCGAGCAGTGCCGACTCCATCAAACGGGCGATGTATGGCGCCGTGAAGACGATGAGCGGCAACAGCACGCCTTGGACGCCGATCGTCGTCCCCATGATGAAACGGGTGAACGGCAAGATGAAGAATAGCAGAATGATGAACGGGATCGAGCGGACGACGTTGATCACGCTCGACAATGCCCCGTAAAAGTAACGGTTCGCGAGCCGTCCATTCGGCCGCGTCAAGACGAGGAGCGTCCCGAGCGGCAAGCCGATCAGTGTCGAGATGACGAGCGCGATGCCGGTCATCGTCAGCGTCTGGATCGTGCCCGTCCAAATCAAGTCACCCCAATTTTCCCAAAACTGCAGCATGGTTCGTCACCTCCTTCACTTTGACGCCGCTCGCTTCAAGGTAGCGGACGGCTTGGTCGGTCTGTGCCTGGTCCCCGTCGAGATGGACGAGCAAGTTGCCGACGAGACCGCCTTTCAGCTTTTTGATCCCGCCCCCGATGATGTTCGGCAGCAGGCCGAACCGTTTCGTCAACTCGGCGAGGACGGCCTGTTCGGTCTGGTGACCGATGAACGACAAGTTGACGAGCGTCCCGTGCGAGCTCAACACGTCGACGACTTCTTTCGGGACGTCGAGGTTCGCTTTCAAGAAGCGGCGCGTCGTCGGATGTTGCGGGTCCGAGAAGACGTCGAGGACGTCCCCTTCCTCGACGATCTTGCCGGCGTCGATGACGGCGACCCGGTCACAGATGCGCTCGATGACTTCCATCTCATGGGTGATCAAGAAGATCGTCAGCCCGAGCTCGCGGTTGATCTCGAGCAACAGATCGAGGATCGACTCGGTCGTCTCCGGGTCGAGCGCGCTCGTCGCCTCGTCACTGAGCAGGATGTCCGGCTCGTGCGCCAAGGCCCGAGCGATGGCGACGCGCTGTTTCTGGCCGCCGGAGAGTTGCTCCGGGTAATGTTTACGGTGATCGGTCAGTCCGACGATATCGAGATACTTGTCGACCCGCTCGCTGATCGAGCGTTTATCGAGTCCTTCTAGGCGGAGCGGGATGGCGACGTTGTCTTCGACGGTCGCCGTCTTCAGCAGGTTATAGTGCTGGAAGATCATCCCGATGCGGTGACGGAGCTTTGATAACCCTTTTTTGTCGAGCGTCGTGATGTCTTGTCCCTCGATCTCGACTTGACCTGACGTCGGCCGTTCGAGCAGATTGATCATGCGGATGAGCGTGCTCTTGCCAGCGCCGCTCCGACCGATGATGCCGAAGATTTCGCCCTTTTCAATCGTCAGCGAGACATCGTCGAGTGCCGTGACGGTCCCTTTGTTTACCGTGAACGTTTTTGAGATCTGTTTGAGTGCGATCATAGTGCCTCCTTAAAACGCCGGGACGATCGAGCCGTCGAACGTCTCTTCGATGAACGTCCGGACCTCGTCCGAGTGGTAGTAAGATTTGAGTGTCTCGACGACTTCATCGTCTTTGTTGTCGGTACGGACGACGACGTAGTTCGGGTACGGGTTGTCGACCGTGTCTTCATGGAACAAGGCGTCCTCATTGATCGATAGGCCGGCACCCATCGCGAAGTTCGTGTTGATGGCCGCGAGCGCGACTTCCGGGAGCTGGGTCGGGAGCTGTGACGCCTCGAGCTCGATGAATTCGAGGTTGAGCGGGTTCTCAGCGATGTCACGTTTCGTCGCCTTGTCCGTCAATCCTTCTTTCAAGGTGATGAGTCCGGCCGTCTCATACAGGCGCAGCGCCCGAAGTTCGTTCGCCGGGTCGTTCGGGACGGCGACTTTATCGCCCTCCTTCAACTCCTTGATGTCCGTCAGCTTGTCCGAATAGAGCCCCATCGGGAAAGCGACCGTCTTGAACACGTCGTCAATCTTATAGCCTTTGTCCGCCTTCTGCAGCTCGAGGAACGACAGCGTCTGGTAACTGTTCACGTCGAGACTGCCTTCGTCGAGTGCGGTGTTCGGCGTGTTGTAGTCGTTGAACACCTTGATGTCGAGCTCGAGGCCATCCTCGGCCGCGAGTTCTTTTACTTTCTCGGCGATCTGCTGGTGCGGTCCGCCTGTCACGCCGATCGTGAGGGATTCTGTGCTGAGCGATTCGCTCGCGTCCGATTGGCCGCACGCCGACAAGGCGATGGCCGCGAGTAGAGATGTTCCTGCGAGTACTGTTTTCTGTTTGATGTTCATGAATGATTCCTCCTCCAAAATAAAAGCCCGCTACTCATAAAGAGTGGCGGGCACGACAAGTCAAAGACAGTCGGACACGCTCATCTCCCAGACGTTTCGTCTGTTGGAATTAGCACCATGATCATTACGATCTGGTTGCCGGGTTTCATAGGGCCAGTCCCTCCACCACTCTTGATAAGCTATCGGTCTTATTTAATTGTTATCATCTTACTTTTAATTATTTTATTTGTAAACAGAAAATACTAAATTTTCAAAAATTATTTTCAAATAGTCAATATCGAGCGGGACGGGTGAACGTTGCAATTCGGTCTCGGCCCGGACCGCGTCGACCAGTTGCGGGATGTCGGCCGGAACGAGTCCGAGCGTCTCAAGTGACGTCGGCGCGCCGATCCTGGCGAGCCACGCCTCTAAATATGGGGCGTCAGACGAGCCACGCAACCGTTCTTGGACAAGGAGTCCGAATCCGACCTTGTCGCCATGTAAGAACGGGTGGGTCGACTCGAAGCGGCTGAGCGCGTTGTGAACGGCGTGGGCGACGGCTACGCGTGTCCCGGCGTCCCCGAAACCACCGACGGCACCGCCGACGGCAAGGGTGTGATCGACCGCGAACCGGGTCTCTGGCCCATACGCGGTGAAACTGGACTCACTCAAGTCGAGTTCGACGAGCCGGCCGCATTGCTTGGCCAAGGCGAGACCGGTATTGACGCCGGCATCAGGCGAACTGTCGCCGCTCAAATAGCGGGCCTCGTAAAACTTGGCGACCGTGTCGATGACGCCGGCCCGGAAGTAGTCGTACGGCGAGTCGGTCACGACCCTTGCGTCGACGATGACCCGCTCGATGACGACGCGGAACACGTCGTAGCGGTCATAGGCTCCCTGCTCGTCATAGATGACGCTGAGCGGCGTGAAGGCGGCACAGTTCGAGGCGAGCGTCGGGATGACGATCAGCGGGACACCTTGCCGGTAAGCGACGAGTTTCGCCGTGTCGACGAGCTTGCCCCCACCGACGGCAAGGAGGACGTCCACATCCTTCAAACGGAGCCGTTCGACCTCGGCGTCCGTGCATTCGCCACGGAACAGCGATGTCGGATAGGCAGTGATCGCTGGCAGGACACGCTTGACGACGTCAAAACCGTTCTGCCCGCGCAGCACGTGAGCACGACGGCCAGCGATCAATTCATCGAGCCGCTCGAGCGCGTCATCCGCATGGTCGTACTCGAGCACGGCTTGGCGGATCATGCCCGGACCTCTTCATACGTCGCGAACAGTTTCTCGATCCGCTCGACGGCCTCGTCGATCTTCGGCTCGGCGGAGACGAGCCCGAACCGGACGTACCGCTCGCCTTCTGAGCCGAAGAAATAGCCCGGCGTCACGGCGACCCCTGCCTCGTGGAGCAGCTTATACGAGAACGATTTTGCGTCCCCGTCCGGCACTTTCGCCCAGACGAAGAACGAGCCACTCGGGGCCGTGATGTCCCATCCGGCCTGACGTAACCCGTCGACGAGCCGGTCGCGGCGGGCCTCATACAACCGTGACAAGTCGTCCCGGAGCGAACGTGGCGACTCGAGCGCGGCGATGGCCGCCTCTTGGATGGCCGAGAACACGCTCACATGGACGTGGTCTTGATACGTGTTGATCGCCTCGATGATGTCGCGGTTGCCGACGGCGAAAGCGACCCGCCAGCCGGACATGTTGAACGCCTTCGACATCGTATACACCTCGATGCCGATGTCTTTCGCTCCAGGCGCCTGCAGGAAGCTCGGCGGGACGTGACCGTCGAAACCGATGCTGCCGTAGGCGAAGTCGTGGACGACCATGAGGTCATGCTTATTCGCGAACCGGACCGTGTCGTCAAAGAACGCGGGCGACGCGACGGCGCCGGTCGGATTGCTCGGGTAGTTCAAATACATGAGTCGCGCCCCCTGCGGATCGAGCGTCTCGTAATCAGGAAGATAGCCGTTCTCTTCCCGGAGGACGAGGTCGTGGACGACCGCTCCGGCGAGACGTGCCCCCGAGATGTAGTCCGGATAGCCCGGGTTCGGTAGCAACATGCCGTCACCTGGCTCGAGCACACATTGCGGGAGCGTGATGAGTCCCGACTTGCTGCCGATCAAGATGGCCACTTCGGTCTCGGCATCGAGCGCGACGCCGTATTCGGTCTGGTAGAACGTCGCGACCGCTTGCTTCAGGCGCGTCTGTCCCCGGAACGGTCCGTATTGGTGCGTCGCCGGGTCGAGCAGGGCCGTCTGCAGCGCCTCGCAGATCGAGGCCGGTGTCGGCAAGTCGGGCGTCCCTTGGCCGAGCCGGATGACGTCGCGGCCTGAACGCTCGAGTGCGGCGACTTCGGCGGCGAGTCCGACGAAATGCTGGGGTGGTAACGTTTTAAGTAACTTCGAGCGTCTGTCTGTCATGAATAGTCCTCCTATGCAAAAACACCCCTTTCCGAGGAAAGGGGTGTCGAGATACGGACGTATTCAAACAACCACCTTTCCATCTCTCAAGGTCACCTTGCTGGAATTAGCACAGTATTGAAACAATCTGTTGCTGAAGCTTCATCGGGCCAGTCCCTCCGCTTCTCTTGATAGAAAGTGTTTTTATATGCAATTGATAATTTCTGTAATATGTCATTTAGTAAACCAAACGTTACCAACCTTGTCAATCCTTATTTCAAAAATTCCTTACCGCTATTGAATCCCGGTAAAAAAACGTTCATAGTAAAAGGTGAACGTTATTCTGCAAAATTTACAGCATGAGGGGATAGACCATTGGAACTAAACCGTCAATTGATATGGAAGTTAAGCGTGATCGGGCTGATTCTGCTCGTCCTATGGAAAGTCATCAGCGAGCCGGACACGATCTCTCGGGTCATGCAGTATGCGTTTCAGCTGTTGACGCCGATCATCATGGGGATCGCCATCGCGCTGCTCCTCAACACCGTCCTATCCTATATAGAAGAGCGGTTCCACTTGAAGCGCTACCAAGGCTTGTTGATCGTCTACGTCACGTTCATCGGGATCCTTGTCGTGTCAGCGGTGACGCTGTTCCCTCGCATCTATTCGAGCGTCGCGTCTCTCATCGAGGAGCTCCCGTTTTATATTCGCCAAATCGATGGCTTTCTCGGGCAGCTGAAAACGTATGTCGAGGAGTATAATGCGACGATCGCCCAAGCGATCGATTTTAACCGGTTCGAGGAACGGTATTCCGGATGGGTCGAGACGGCCGTCGTGTCTTCGGTCGGTTACGTGTCGAGCTTCACGATGACGTTGATCAACTTGTTGATCGGGATCGTCATCTCGATCTACTTGTTGAAAGACAAGGAAGTGTTCGCCCGGATGTTCAAGCGTCTACTGTACGCGATGTTCCCGGTCGCCTCGGCGAAGACGACGATCGACATCTTCCAAGAGATGGACTATATCTTTAAACGCTACATCATCGGAAAGTCGCTCGACTGTCTCATCATCGGCGTGATGGCCGTCATCGGGCTCTTGATCATCGGCGCGCCGTACGCGCTCTTGCTCGGTGTCATCATCGGGGTGCTGAACTTCATCCCATACGTCGGGCCGCTCTTAGGGATGATCCCGGCGTTCATCATCACCTACTTCTACGACCCGTTCACGGCCCTGCTCGTCTTGTTGTTCATCTTCTTGCTGCAACAGTTCGACGGACTTTGGCTCGGCCCGAAAATTCTCGGCGACAGCGTCGGGATCACCCCGTTCTGGGTCATCACATCGATCATCATCGGGGGGAGCCTGTTCGGCCTCGTCGGGATGTTCATCAGCGTACCCGTGACCGCGATGATTCAAGTCGTCTTGTCCCGGTTGATCGATTATCGGCTCACCCGCAAGAATTTAAATGAACTGTTATGACGCAAGTCAAAATATGTTGACACATTTCAAGAACCTGTCATACAGTTGAAACGAAGAGTAAACTTTCAGAAAGGAGGACCCGCCATGTCAGTCATGACGCAGCCACATCGTATCCAATTTCATACTGACAGGTCGGGGTCTTCCGTTTCATGAACTGAAGTCACCCGCCTGTCTTCCGAGGCGTGCATAAGCAAGTAGGGACGAGTATGCCTCCGTGCATCCTTCGTCCCTTTTATTTTGTAGAAGCAGGTGAAACGCATGATTCAATCACTCAAACGGCTCGACCGTAACATTTGGATTCGCTTCCTCGGCGAGACGATCACCGGTGTCATGATGTTCATGATCGCCCCGTTCCTCGTCCTCTATTACAGCGACAAGCTCGACAGCTACGTCCAAGTCGGCGTCATCTTAGCGACCGGACCGATCATGGCGCTCATCGGCTCGGTCGTCGGCGGACGTCTCGCCGACTTATATGGTCGAAAACCGGTCATGATGACCGCCATCCTCGGTGATGCGGTCGCGCTCATCGGTTTCGCTTTCGCGGAAACGTTTTGGCCGCTGCTCCTTTTGAACGCCATGCTCGGTTTGACGAACTCGCTGTTCCACCCGGCAGCGAGCGCGATGGTCGCCGACGTGACCGAGCCGGAACAGATGAACGAGGCGTTCGGTCTCTTACGGATGGGGCATAATATCGGGGCGGCGTTCGGTCCCCTGCTCGGCAGTGCCGTCTTGTTCATCGACCGACAGTACATCTTCTTCACGGCAGCGTTCGTCTTCGCCTTGTACGCGCTCGTTCTCGGACGTTTCATCCGCGAGTCGCTCCCAGAGACGACCGAAGCGGAGACACCGTCGAACCGTGACGTCTTACGTGTCTTTTACAACGACAAAGTCTTTCTCGTCTTCATCTTCGCCGGCGTCTTCATCTCGATGGGCTTCTCGCTGATCGAGAGCATGTTGCCGCTGTTCTTGAAAGAGTCGATGCCGTCGTTCACCGACCGCGAGAACCCGTTCGCCTATCTGCTCGCCTTGAACGGCATCATGGTCGTCTTGTTCCAATTCCCGATCGCCTCAAAACTCGGGCGCAAACCGTTCGGCAACGTCATGCTGGTCGGGGCGACGATTTTCGGGATCGGGATGATGTTGATTGCGGTCGTGCCGCGGCTCCTCTATACGCTCGGTACCCCGTACCTCGTCCTCGTCGGTATCCTGCTCGCCGTATACGCGTTCTATACGCTCGGCGAGATGATCATGTCGCCCGTCCAACAGACGTTCATCGCCATGATCGCCCCCGAGAACATGCGCGGTGCCTATAACGGGGCCGCCAGCATCCAATGGTTGATCGGCGGCGTGACCGCACCGCTCATGGCCAGCCTGTTCCTCGACCAACGCGCCGGGCACATCGCCCTCATCCTTGTCGGGGCGGCAAGTTGTTTGTCGGGTCTCATCTATTGGCGTCTCGGAAAATATGTTAGCTCTGAAGAAGCCAGGCAAAAGACCGCTTAATTGTTCAATCCACCTAAAACAACTTGGTTTAGGTGGATTTTTGTTTCGTTTCAAATCTGTTAAAGTTTGAATTTTACATTCAGTTTTCCTTTACAAACATAATGATTCTTCTTATGATAATACGGTTAAGGAGGGATCTTTCATGGAAAGGATCGATAAACAGAAAATTGTGGACAGCGTTCCACAAAAAGGATTTTTCGGACAGCCGAAAGGCTTGTTCACGTTGTTCTTCACTGAATTTTGGGAGCGTTTCTCGTACTACGGCATGCGGGCCATCCTCGTCTTCTACATGTATTACGAGGTATCGGAAGGCGGTCTCGGTCTCGACCAGAACGTCGCCCTGTCGATCATGTCCGTGTACGGCGCACTCGTCTACATGTCAGGAGTCATCGGGGGATGGCTCGCCGACCGCGTCTTCGGGACGTCTCGGGCCGTGTTTTTCGGTGGTGTGTTCATCATGCTCGGCCATATCGTCTTGTCAATCCCGGGCAGCCTCACGTTCTTGTTCATCTCGATGGGGCTCATCGTCATCGGGACCGGACTATTGAAGCCGAACGTGTCGAGTATCGTCGGTGACCTGTACCACGAGACGGACCGTCGCCGTGACGCCGGGTTCAGTATCTTCTACATGGGGATCAACCTTGGTGCCTTCATCTCGCCGTTGATCGTCGGTGGCGTTCAAAAGAGCTACGGCTTCCATTGGGGCTTCGCTCTCGCCGCGGTCGGGATGTTCATCGGTCTCGTCGTCTTCGTCCTCACGAAAAAAGGCAACCTCGGCCTCGCCGGGTCTTACGTGCCGAACCCGTTGACGGCGTCTGAAAAGAAGAATGCGATCAAGTACACGACATTGGCCGTCATCCTCATCGGAGGATTACTGGCCATCCTGATCCCACAAGGCTTGTTCACGATCAACACGTTCATCGGTCTCGTCGGTGTGTTCGGGATCGTCATCCCGACGATCTACTTCATCGTCATGTACCGGAGCCCGAAAACGACAGAAGTCGAGCGGTCACGCATCATCGCCTACATCCCGCTCTTCATCGCCTCGGTCATGTTCTGGGCGATTCAAGAACAGGGCGCGACGATTTTGGCAAGCTATGCCGATAAGCGGACCGATCTTGAATTTTTAGGGTTCACGCTGTCGCCGGCCTGGTTCCAATCACTGAATCCGTTGTTCATCATCCTGCTCGCCCCTGTGTTCGCCTGGTTATGGGTGCGGCTCGGTGATCGTGAGCCGAGCATCCCGACGAAGTTCGCTTTCGGGATCTTGTTCGCCGGTTTGAGCTTCCTCGTGATCTTGCTGCCGGCCTACTTCGGTGGACCGGACACGCTCGTCAATCCGCTCTGGCTCGTCCTCAGTTACTTCATCATCGTCCTCGGTGAGCTCAGTCTGTCTCCGGTCGGTCTGTCGGCGACGACGAAACTCGCCCCGGCCGCCTTCTCGGCCCAAACGATGTCGCTTTGGTTCTTGTCGAACGCGGCGGCACAAGGGATCAACGCCCAGCTCGTCCGGTTCTACTCGCCAGAGAACGAGATGCTCTACTTCGGGATCATCGGCGGAGTAGCGATCGTGCTCAGCATGATCTTGTTCGCGCTGGCCCCGGTCATTAAAAAGTATATGCGCGGTATCCATTAAGTCAAAAAAACGCCATTCCTCGCGCGAGGAATGGCGTTTTTTATTTATCGGATTACTTACGGACTTGGATGAGCGACAAGTAACGATCGATCATGTCGTGGTTGAAGTAGTCGTGGAAACGGTCTTGCTTCAATGCTTGGATCGACTCATGGAACGTCGCCGGGAGCGACGAGATGCCTTGGCTCTCGATCTGTTTCGCCGAGTACTCGAACAAGTCGTCCTCGTTCGGTGCCGACGGCTCGATCTTATGCTCGATCCCTTCAAGACCGGCGTAGATGAGCGCCGCAAGTGCCAAGTACGGGTTCGCGCTCGGGTCTGGGTTACGGACCTCGACGCGTGTCGCGCTGCCGCGTGAAGCCGGGATGCGGATCATCGAGCTACGGTTCGACGGGCTCCAACAAATGTTGACCGGTGCCTCGAACCCTGGGACGAGGCGCTCGTATGATTCTGGGAGCGGGTTCGTGAAGATGGCCGTCGCCCGGGCATGCTTCAAGATCCCTTCGATGAAGTGGCGGGCCGTGTGCGAGAGACCGTAGTCAGACTCCGGCTCTTCAAAGGCGTTATCGACCGGGTTGCCGTCTTTGTCGTTGTTCCAGACCGAGATGTTCAAGTGCATCCCTGAACCGTTGACGTCACGGAGCGGTTTTGGCAAGAACGATACTTTAGCCCCTTTTTCCTGTGCCGCGAGCTGGACGACTTCCTTGAAGAACTGGATGTTGTCCGCCGTGTGCAAGGCGGTGTCGTACTTGATGCCGATCTCGTGTTGGGCCGGTGCGACCTCGTGGTGGACCGCTTCGATGTTGAATCCGACCTCGCTCAAGCGGTTGGCGATATGTTGACGTACTTCGTAGCCTTTATCTTCTGAACGTGTCGAGAAGTAACCGGCCTCGTCATAAAACTCGCCGTTTTCGTCAAAGATGAAGAATTCTGGTTCGGCCCCTACGAAGATGGAGTAACCGTCACGGGCAGCGCGCTCTAACGCGTCTTTCAACACGTTGCGCGGGTCGAACTCGTAACGTTCGCCGTCTGGTGTACAGACGTCACAGAAGAAAGCGAGGATGCTCTCGTCACCGTCTTGTTCGTAGCGTGGTCGATCTAAATCCGGTCTCAAGAATAGGTCTGAGTTTTTGATAGAAGAAAAACCGGCGATTGACGAGCCGTCGAACATCGTCTTCCCTTCAAAAACTTCCGGCAACAACTTTGCAGAAAGAGTCAACAGCTTCAAGTCTCCGATCACGTCAGAGAAATACATGTGGATTTGTGTAATCCCTTTCTCTTGGACCGTTTTTTCAATCTCTTCTTGCTTCTTCCTATTGCCGTCCTTATCAGTTCCGAATAGATTTGCCATGATTCTTAAAAACCTCACTTAATTTATTTGACAGGTCATCACTGTCATGACGTACCATACGTACGCTTCTCCTTAAGTCATAACCTACTTTTTAAAAAGTTAAACCCCTATTCTTTCGATTTTGGCGGCTCGGCATCGATGACCACGCTCCTCGGGAAGGAAGAGCGTGGTCCTGCTCGCGCGTTTGTTTTACTCGCGGCGGCTCGCGTAGACCGTTGATGCTGCTATAAAAATCTGAGTTCGAAGTGGCTCATTCTCGTGACGCTTGGTATGATGGGTAGAGACTGAACAGAGAGGAAGAACGCTGTGAATATATTTATGACCGGTGCGACCGGATTTTTAGGAGGGCGGCTCGCCCGCGAACTGATTGCCCGAGGACATCGACTTTGCGTCTTGGCCCGAACGCCACAGAAAGTGACGGCGATGTTTACGAAGAGTGAACTTCGTTCGATTGACGTGCTCGCCGGTGATTTGACGGCTCCGCTCCTTGGAGCGGACGAGGCGTTTATCCAATCAAACGTTGATCAATTCGATTTGGTGCTCCACATGGCGGCGCTCGTCAAATTCGACGAAGAATTGCGCGAGGAGCTGTTCGATACGAACTTGATGGGGACGAGACAGGCCCTCGCTTTAACGAAGGCGTTGCACTGCCCCCGCTTCTTCCATGTCAGCACGGCCTACACGCTCGGGGCTCGTGAAGCAGGGGATGAGACGCTATATGCGACGGACCAGCCGTTCCATAATCCGTATGAGGAGAGCAAGGCCCATGCCGAACGCGAAGTCTGGGCGGCCCGACACGACCTCGCCGTCTCCATTTTCCGGCCGGCCATCATCGTCGGCGACTCGAAAACCGGGGAAGCCGACTCGAAGTTCACGATGTACGGTTACATGCGCGCCCTCGAGGTGTTCAAGCGCCGCCTCGAGCGTCGAGGTGCCCCGGCCGAACCGATCCGTCTGCTCGGCTCGGAGACCGGTACGTCTAACCTCGTCCCGGTCGATTACGTGGCCGACGTGTTGCTCGCCGCCATCGAGCACGCCCGTCCGAACACGATTTACAACGTGACGAACGATGCCCCGCCTCGGAACGAGACGATGCTCGAGTATATGAAGCAGGCACTCGCGTTCCCGCATCTCAAGATCACCGAGACTCAATCCTCAAAGCTCAGCAACGTTGAGCACACGTTCAACGAGATGGTGAAAGTGTTCAATCCTTATTTGAATCGTAATATCGTCTTCAACGATCAAAATACGAAGCAACTTTTAGCCGATGCCGGCTATAAGCCGCTTGATTTGGATGAACGGTCGCTCCGCCGGATCGTCGATGCCTACTACGATACGAAGTGACATCAAAAAACGGACCTGACAAATTTGTCAGGTCCGTTTTAAAATGATTACTCAACTCTTGTCGCAAACGAGAACGATTTTACCGTCCTGAATCTCACTTTCAAGTGATTCGACCATCTGCTTCGTCAGCCCGAGGCTCTCGAGCTGGTCAAGACGGTCATCCGAGTTTTTCGTGAATTTTGACACGAGTGATTCCCACATGCCTTTCTCGGTGATGCGGTAAGGCTGCACACCCGCTTCGGCAGCGAGTCGAATCGTCAATTCTTCATCTTTGGCAAATAAGTAAATGCTCTCATTGACGCATCCGCCCGACACCATTCCGTTCACTTCATGGTCGACCGAAGTCATATCTGGCACAATTCTCGTTTCTAACATCTTTCATCCTCCTAAACGTTCGCTTTCTAAAATCGAATAATATACTATTCCCGAAAAGTGAGTCATAAAACCCGATTGGACGAATCGTTTTATTAACAAGAGGTCAATGTATCGTGTAAGACCAATACTCGATCTCGAAGTGGTCGACGAGCCCTTGGATGCGCTGCCGCTCCTCGGCTTCGGTCTCCACCCCTTCCCGTCCGACTTTTATCCGGAACAGTTCGGGTTGCGAACTGGGCTTCGAGACTTTGTAACCGGCCTGTTGCAACAGGCCCGAAACGATTTCAAGTTTCTCGCGCTCAGGCGATTTGAACGTATGCGACACTTTCATAACATTCTCCCTTCCCCTTTTTCTCTGACGTATTGTATCATATCAACCGGGAAGTACCGCCGTGCTATCAAGTTTTCATTGATGATATAATAAGAACAATGAGACAAGGAGTGATTGAGATGCCGAGACAGGATATGAACACAATCATGCTCGACTATATGAATGAGAAAGAGGACTATGAGGCGTTCGCCGCCAAGCTGAAGTCGCTGCTGAGCGAACTGTTGGACGATGCCGGGATCCAGTTCCACTCGATCGTCGCCCGAGCGAAAGAAGCCGAGAGCCTATATGCGAAACTGTCCCGCAAGCCGTACCAGTACCGGTCGCTGCGTGACGTCCAAGATTTGGCCGGGATCCGGATCGTCACTTATTTTCATGATGACGTCCGCGCCGTCGCCCATATTCTTGAAGAAGAATTTCGAATCGACCGCGAGCAGTCGATCGACAAGTCGACGTTGCTCGACCCGAACGAGTTCGGATACCTGTCCGTCCATTACGTCGTCGGATTGAGCGATAAACGGCTCGCCCTCGGTGAATATCGCCGTTTTGAGGAGAAAGAGGCCGAGATCCAAGTCCGCTCGATCCTCCAGCACGCCTGGGCCGAGATCGAGCACGATTTAGGTTATAAGAATCCGAACGCGGTCCCACCGGAGATCAAGCGCAGCTTCAGCCGTGTCGCCGGACTGCTCGAGATCGCGGACTCGGAGTTCGTCAATATTCGCAAACAGTTGCGCACGTTCGAACAAGAGACGGTCGAACGGATCGTCGAGTCACCGGAGAAAGTCACGATCACCCGCGATAACTTGAACTACTATATCGCCAACGACGTCACCGTCGAGAAGCTTGATAACGCCATCTTCCAAAGCGACTGGTTGCTCGAGACCGACTTGTCGACCATCGTCGAGCTGACGCGCATGTTCCATTATGCCGAGATCCGAACGTTTCAAGATTTGAGGGATACGCTCGATCGTTACTTCAATCGAGCCGTTCAATGTGCGACGCTACTGCCGTCCTCGTTACTGCCGCGTCAAGGGATGGGTGTCGTCTATGCCGTTCTCGCCAAACTGCTCGCGGAAGGCGATGATCAACAGATCGAATTCTTCTTCCGTCGGTTTTATCCGGACTTGAAGCATTACGACGAAATCATTCAAGAATTGCGTATCCACGAAGAGCCATCATAACTTTACAGACTTCATGTTTTTGTTGTAGAATGTTTTTATGTACTGAAATATATGCAAATAATGATTTTTTATAGAAGGGACTTTCGAGGATGACAACACCTGTACACACGGCATCCCGTCGCCAGCTCGTCGCAGACGCTGAGCGTGGGATTCGCATGAACTACCGCGGAGTGAAAAAGAACCTCCGCTCGATGTTTTCGCAATACTTGACGCGTAACGAATTCTTCATCCTCCGATCGCTCTGTCAAAATAGTCCACAAATCGCCTCGGCTTTGTCGAATGAGTTTCAATTCTCGGCCTCGATGATCACGGCCCTTGCTGATGAGTTGACGAAAAAAGGCTTGATCTCGCGCGAACGCAGCGATCGCGACCGTCGTGTCGTCGAACTTCAAGCGACAGAGGAAGGCCGTGTCTTGTTCGAAACGCTCGAACACATGAAAATCGAGTACTTGATGGACGTGTTCGGCGATTTTTCAGACGAAGAATTGGTCCTTCTCTCGAAGTTGCTCGACCGCATGGACGCCTAAGGCGAACCAGACTTTATAGTGAATACGACTTAAAACAAGCAACAGGTCCCGATGATTCGGGACCTGTTGCTTGTTTTAGATATCAGATTCATTCACCTAGCCGCGTCTGATCGGCTGCCTGTTCACGCGCCCTCATCTTTTCATTCCATCTTCGGTGCTCTTCAAAAAACAAGTCTTGCTCATTATGGAGACGCATTTCTCTCATTTTCTTACTCAGTTCCCGTTTCTCTTTCACTGAGTCACGACCTAACACGAACTGCCAAGTCAAATATATGCCGATCGCAAGTAGGAAACTGCCGCTGCCAGTCCCAACTCTCTCATAACTGATTAACCAAAAAATAATGAACAGTCCTACATTTGCGATGTGTTTTCTTTTTAGCACGCTCTATTAAATCCCCCGTCAATTTATTCAATCAATTTTCCGACAGTTTATAATATATCAAAAAACTCGGGATGATTTTCATCCCGAGTTGAAAAATTGTGCTATTGCTTAACAATCGCCGTGACGACAATCCGGTCTCGATACCCATGTTCTGGGTCATAAGGACCCGCACACGTGATGAGTTGAAGACGAACCGATTGTGTCGCCGCGAAAATCGAGGCGAGCGGAACATCTTCGACCCGGTACCGTTCGACTGACACGACCTCATATTCGATCACTTGCTTGTTACGTTGGAGCGTCACCTGCTCTCCAAGTCGTATCTGATCAAGATTAGCGAAAATGGCCGGGCCTTGTAAATCGTCTAAATGTCCGGATAAGACGACGTTGCCTTTCGCTCCTGCTTTCGCCCCGTAACGATACCAGCCGACCTCGTCTGCTTCAGCCGGTGTGTCCATCCGGTCGTATCGGTCTTTACCGACCGGTTGGATGACAGTATCGACTTCAATAGACGGGATCTTCAGTCGTTTTGGAACGAACGTCTCGGTGTGAAAGGACTGACGATCGATTTCAGTAGCGGCCAACACGAGCGGTTCTGCGAATCCGACAGTTGAAAGTTTCGCATCCACGTCCGGGGCATCCGCTACTGGTGCTACCATGAGGAACGAGAACGTTCCGATCAAAAGTAGCTTAAGCGTCTTGTTTCTGACGACGAAAGACGTAGAAGCCAGCTGCTGCTGCGCCAAGTACTGCTGCTGCGAGCAACCAGTTCATTGAAGCTGTCTGAGCGAGACCGCCTTGACCTGTCTCAGGAGCTTCGGCCATTTCTCCACCATCAGCTGCGAGGAGTACTTCGAAAGCAGGTTCCCCTTCAAGAAGGCCGATTGCGAATGCCGTATAGTTTTTACCGCCTTCGAGGGCGACGCCGTCAAGCGCTTTTACGACGTCAGTCGCGCCAGCTGGGCGAACTTCAAGATCGTACGTTCCAGCATCGAGTGTACCGTAGTCACTGACTGCTTTGAACTCGAGGTTTGAGAAGAGTGGGTCTCCACCTTTTGGAGCTACATCGACTGCAGGTGCGTCAGGTGCGAAGTGAGCGACGCGGACTTTCGATTTGCCATCTTCAAAGTTGGCGTCATCTTCCATCGCTGCGATCTCGATGTTTGCAAGTTGACCGATCGCTGCCGCTGTGTAGAATTTACCAGCTTCGATTGAAAGATCGGCTGCGACGACGACTGTCTCAGTGTCGCCTGCTGGTTTGATTTCGACGTTGTAGTCACCAGCCGGTAGTGTCAAGTAATCCGTAAGCGCTTTGAACTCCGCGCCTTCGACTGCGACTTCACCGTTGACATAGACGTCCACCGCAGGGGCGTCAGGCGAAGCGTGGAGCACACGGACCATCGCGTTCTCGTGTCCATCTGCACTGACTGGCAGGATGAACGCGAACGCTAGAGCAAGTGTACCAAGTAAAGACATCAATTTCTTCATGTGAAATTTCCTCCTTTTTTTCCTTGGGTTGACCGATCGACTGCATACGACAAGTTTGATGCGATGCTGCATAGTGTGCTACATCTGATTGCTATGTAGCTGGTGACATCTTAAACTTAAGACAACAGGACGACGGCGTAAAGATGACGGTGTGCTTTGAATATGCCGGTCGGCACATTTGGTTGTTACCGTTTTCTTTACATAGTCTTCCTTCCCGTTTCCATAAATTTAAAAACCCCGTAACGACCTGTTACGGGGTTGAATGTGCTCGAGCCCACTCGATATCGTTGACGAAAATCGCATCGACACCGAGCAGTTGGAACCGTTTCAGCTGTTCGATCGTCTTGACCGTGTACGGACGGACCTTGACACCGTTCTGTTGAATGAGCTTGATCTCGTCATCGGTCATCGTTCGGACACTTGGATGCACGCCTGTCGCCCCGAGCTCGTTCAAGTAACCGGCCAAGTCGAACAACGGTTGGGAGATGAGCGCGGCAGACTCGTACTCGGGTGCTAACCGCTTCAACCGGTAGAGCGTCTCATGATTGAAGGAAGAGAACAGGACGCGGTCGGCCGGGAATCGATGGGCTCGCAGCGTCTCGACGAGCCGGTCTTCAATCCCCTCGTACCGGTCGATGTCGGTCTTCACTTCAAGGTTGAGACAGACGCCCGTTCCTTTTACTAAGTTTAACAGGTCGTCTAGTGACGGGATGCGCTCCTCGAGGTCGAATAAGACACCGGCGTTGTATCGTCCGAGCTCGGACAACGTCATCTCGGCAATACGGCCCGACCCGTCTGTCGTCCGGTCGATCGTCTCGTCGTGAATCAAGACGAGGCGACCGTCATTCGTCAAATGGACGTCCGTTTCAATCCCGTCGGCATGGGCGGCGAGCGCTGCGCGAAACGCCGCCATCGTGTTCTCCGGGAACTGGTTCATCACCCCGCGGTGCGCGAATAGCTTCATCGGAAGACTCCTTACTCGGTGACGTATTTTTTCGTCAAATAGCGGACGAGCGGACGGACCGAGATATCGCCTCCGGTCACTTGCTTGATCAGCTCGTTCGGGGTGAGCGACTTACCGTGGCGATGGACGTTCGTCTCGAGCCACTGTTTGATCGGACCGAACTCGCCTTCATGCACTAACGTCTCAAAGTCGGACCGTTCCGATTTGAGCGTCTCGGTCAACTGCGCCGCATAAATCAATCCGAGCGCATAGCTTGGGAAGTAGCCGAATGAACCGCCGGCCCAATGGACGTCTTGCAATACGCCTTTCGCATCATTCGGCACCTCGACGCCTAAGTACTCTCGATATTTCTCGTTCCAAGCGTTCGGCAGCTCGGCGACGGTCAAATCACCTTGGATGAGTGCCTTCTCAAGCTCGTAGCGAATGATGATATGGAGGCTATACGTCAGTTCATCCGCCTCGATCCGGATGAGCGATGGCTTCGCCTCGTTCACGCCTGCGTAGAACGTATCGAAGTCGATATCTTGAAACGCCGGATGCCGTTCTTGTAGCCGTGGATAGACGCTGCGTAAAAATGCTTCGCTGCGCCCGACGAAGTTTTCAAAGAAGAGCGACTGTGACTCGTGGATACCCATCGATGCGCCTCCTCCGAGTCCGACCTCATCGAGCGCCTCGTCGATCTGTTGCTCGTAAGTCGCGTGGCCCGCCTCGTGCATCGTCCCGAACAGGGCGTTGCGGAAGTCCGACTCATCATACTTCGTCGTGATCCGCACGTCGCGGCGGTTGATCGTGATCTCGAACGGATGCACGGTCGCGTCGAGACGACCGCGGGACAAGTCATAATCGACGACCCGCATCCAATCGTGACAGATCTGTTCTTGCACCGCCGCCTCCATCGACCAGTCGAGTTCATGCTTGCTCGACTTCAACTGACGGATCAACGGGACGAGCTCGTCCCGTAGCGTCTGGAACAATTCGTCGAGTTGTTCGACGGTCATACCCGGTTCGTAATCATAGAGCAACGCATCGTACGGATGCGTCTTATATCCGAAATAATCCGCGAACTTACGCTGGAACGCGACGATTTTTTCTAAATACGGGGCGAATGTGCCCCAATCGTTCTTGTCTTTCGCTTTTTCCCATGCCGTCTCGGCTTCAGAGACAAGTGTGACGTAGGCCTGATACTCCGCCGGAGGGATTTTGGCGTTCCGTTCATATTGCGTCTTCGCCACGGCGACCGAGCGGACCTCGGTCGGTGTCAACTCTTCGGTCGCTGTCATCTCGGCGAGCAGTTCCGCGAACGAATCGCTCGTCTGACGTTTGAACGCCTCTGTCGACAAGTAACCGATCGTCTCGGCACGAAGCGGGGCCGACTGTTCCGGCATCTGTGTCCGCATGTCCCAATATAGTAGCGAGATCGCCTCATCGAACGCACGTAACTGTTTGAAATGTTCACGCCATTGCTTTGTAATTTCCATCTGATTCCCACCCCTATGACAGTTGTTTCCTTACCTCTCTACTTTAATCGATGTGACGAAAAATGCCTATTCTTTCGACACATCCGCTTTTTTCTCATAGTGGAGCGGCTTCGTCGCCGGACCTTCAAGGACGTTTCCTTGCGTGTCAAAGCGCGATCCATGGCATGGACAGTCCCAAGACCGCTCCGCGTTGTTCCAATTGACGCCACAACCCATGTGCGTGCAACGGGTCGATACGAGATGACAGTTGTTATCGAGATCCCGATAAGCGCCGACTTTCTTGCCATCGACGTGAACGACCCCACCTTCGTCGAGTTGGAGGTCGTCGAGCGAGCCCGGCTTCTCGAGCGTTCCTTTGACGAATTGGGCAGCCGTGTCTATATTCGTCTTCAAGAACTGACCGACATCCGCCGGTTTGAACTTCGAACGGAGCGGATCCAACAGTTCGGTAAACCGGTTCTCGTGACCGGTCAGTAGGTCGGCGAGCAACAGTCCGGATGCGATCCCGTTCGTCATCCCCCATTTGGCGAATCCGGTAGCGACGAAGATGTCCGGTTCACGACTGAACATTTGACCGACGTAAGGAAGATGGTCCAACGTGATCAAGTCTTGGGACGACCAACGGAAACTTGATTTTTTAGCGCGGAACGCCTCATTCGCGAACTGCTCCAACCGGTCGTAGCGCGTCCGCGTCTCCGTCACGTGACCGCTCAGATGCCCCTCCCCTCCGACGAGGACGTACGAGCGATCGCCGTCATCGAACGTCCGGAACGAGCGACTCGGCGAATCGACGCTCAAATACATGCCGTCCGGCACGGGACCGTTCGTCTCGCAAGCGACGATGTAGGACCGTTCGACCTCAAATTTCGAGAAGTATAGTCCACGGATGTCGTTGAACGGATAATGCGTCGCGACCACGACTTGATCGGCTTGGACACGGCGCCCGGTCGATGTCGTGACGATCGGACGCGGGCTTTGGCTGATCTCCGTCGCCCGTGTTTTCTCATAAAGCTTCCCGCCCGCTTCGACAAAGCGACGCGCCAGTTCGTTCAAATATTTCACCGGATGAATCTGGGCTTGGTCGCGGATGACGGCTGCTTGTTGTACCGGAAATGGAAAGACTGCGTTGACCTCGTTCGTCGCATCCCCACCATTCAACCCGATTTTTTGATACGCCTCGATCTCGGAGGCGAGCTGACTCGAGCTGTCGATCGTATAAAGATATGAATCTTTCACTTCGTAATCGATGTCAAACCCGGTTTCGACTTGACGTCTCAAATAGTCGAGCGCCTCATCGTTGAACTCATAGTAAAGACGTGCCATCTCTTCATTGAACGTCTGCATCAATTTCGAATAGATGGCGCCATGCTGGACGGAACATTTGGCCGTCGTGTGCCCGGTCGTGCCGCGGCCGACTTCCATCGCTTCGAGCAGGACGACCTGCTTGCCCCGGTTTTGAAGCTCATAGGCGGTGACGAGTCCGGCGATCCCCGCCCCGATGACGACGATGTCACAAGAAACGGAACTCTCGAGTCGTGGATACTGTAGGGTGCGATCGTGTTGTCTCCACAATGAATTCGTGAATGGATAGCGATGCATGATGATACCTCCTTTAGGAATGAACGTGTCTGCTTATGTGTATACCCATTCCCTTCTGTTTCATCACTCGATAAATATTGACCTGTTTCTCGATTTTGAAGACGATTTCATTGCCCGACATCCATTATGGTAGAAAAGTAAACTATGAAGGAGCGATTGCAAAGTGAAACGTACCCGTAGACATCGTAGACACACCTATATAATGAGACGCTTGACCGTCGGCTTGATGCTCGTCGGAATGATCGCGATCATTCCGGCACTCATCGGCTTCAAGCAAGAAACACCGGTGAAACCTGATCCGAAGGCGCCGGTGGCCGAACCGGTCAAACAAGGACCGTCTTTCCCGGATATCCCAATCCAAGAATGGGTAGAAGATTCCACTCTGACCGCCGACCCGGAACAGGTTCTTGTCGGGGCGATGACGTTCGTTGATTTGACGGACGGTGTCGTCTTGTTGGACAAACACGGGGAGGAGCGTGTATACCCGGCCAGTACGACCAAGCTGATGACGGCATTGCTCGCCTATGAGAAAGCGGCGGTCTCCGGCGAACTGGACCGCCCCGTCGTCGAAGTGCACGCGACGACGCTCGACATCCCCTGGGACAGTCACATCGTCCATCTCGCTGTCGGCGACCGCCTAACCGTCCGGCAAGCGCTCTACGCGACACTGCTCGAATCGGGCAACGATGCCGCCAATAGCTTGGCGGAGTATGTGAGCGGCTCGACGGCGGAATTCGTTGAACTGATGAATGAACGGGCCCGCGTCCTAGGCTTGACTGGAACAAACTTCAAAAATGCCCACGGCTATTCGGACCCGGACCACTATACGACGGCACGCGACATGGCTAAAATCACTTACGCGTTCGGGACGTATCCCGAACTCGTCGAAATCGCCGGAACGTATGAGTACGAGGCGAAGTTCGAAGACAAAGATGGATTGATGAAGCGACGGTGGTGGTATCACCTCGGGTCGGCGATCAACAGCCGCAGCATCCACTACTCGGACCTCGTCAAGGCGACGAAGACCGGCTATACCGACGAATCGGGCTACACGATGGTGTTCTTGATGGAGCATCAAGGCAAGCAGTACGCGCTCGTGACGATGCAGGCGCGTTCCGGACAGACGTTCCCGACGATGCGGCTCGTCGAACAACTCGCATTTGGACGTCAGGCTGAATAAACGTTACATATAAAGAAGACCTGAACCGATCGGTTCAGGTCTTCTTTATGGCATATTCGTCTTAAAACAGTCACTTATGTTACAAGGAGATTACAGAGGCGTTGCCTCAATATTTCTAATTGTCATAATATTTAAACTTTTAGGGTGAAAAATAGCCTGTTTATCCGTTGGTATAATAGGCTTTAGAGCCGTTTTTATGAAAAGATGACAGTTTGCAATCATTCTGAAGGTCCGTTAAGGTTAGTGACAAGTTCGTAAAATCAGTTGGGTTCGTCATCTTTATGGGAGACTTCCCACATTTCAAACCAAAACTGTTGAACAACATTGAAAGCGTACAGGAGGTAATCAAATGTTATGGCAAGAATGGGTATCCATCGCGCTTTACCTCGTGATGATGCTAACTATCGGTTACGTCGCTTATAAGCGAACGACCGACTCATCAGATTATATGTTAGGCGGCCGCAAAATGGGGCCGGGTGTTACCGCCATGTCAGCCGGAGCTTCGGATATGAGTGGTTGGATGTTAATGGGTCTTCCGGGGGCAATGTATGCCACAGGATTATCAGCGATTTGGTTAGCCGTTGGATTGGTCATCGGAGCTTACTTGAACTACTTGTTAGTCGCTCCCCGTCTACGTGTCTTCACGGAGATGGCAAATGACTCGATCACGATTCCTGACTTTTTAGAGAATCGGTTCCGAGATCACTCGAACTGGCTACGGATCCTATCAGCTTCCGTTATCATCATCTTCTTCACGTTCTATACGTCAGCTGGACTTGTGTCTGGCGGGAAGTTGTTCGAAAGCTCGTTCGGGATCAACTATCAGACCGGTGTCATCGCCACGATCAGCGTCGTCATTCTTTACACGCTCTTCGGTGGGTTCACTGCTGTTAGTTGGACAGACTTTGCACAAGGAATTATCATGTTCATCGCACTCGTACTCGTACCGGTCGTCGCTTTGACAGACGTCGGTGGGATGACGAACGCCGTCAACACGGCGACAGCGATCAACACCGATCTTTTCGACTTGTTTAAAGGGACGACAACGCTAGGGATCATCGGTCTCCTCGCTTGGGGACTCGGTTACTTTGGCCAACCGCACATCATCGTTCGTTTTATGGCGATCAGAGATGTGAAATCATTGAAGGCGGCACGCCGAATCGGTATGGGCTGGATGACCGTCTCGATCATCGGTGCGGTCATGACCGGCCTCGTCGGTATCGCCTACTTCCGTGGTCAAGGCAATCCGCTAGCAGACCCGGAGACGGTGTTCATCCGTTTCTCTGACGTCTTGTTCCACCCGTTCATCACCGGATTCTTGCTCGCAGCGATCCTCGCAGCCGTCATGTCGACTGTATCGTCGCAATTGCTCGTCACGTCGTCGGCGTTGACTGAAGACTTCTATCGTAAGTTCTTCAACAAAGATGCAAGCGATAAAACGATGGTACTCGCCGGTCGAATCGGCGTATTGACGGTCGGTGTCGTGGCGACACTCATTTCGCTCAGCCCATCGAACACGATCTTGACGCTCGTCGGCTATGCTTGGGCCGGATTCGGCTCGGCCTTCGGTCCAACGATCCTCTTGTCGCTCTATTGGACGAAGATGACGCGCCAAGGCGCACTCGCCGGTATTCTCGTCGGTGCCATCACGGTCATCCTTTGGATCATCACGGGACTCTCGAGCGTCATCTATGAGATGGTGCCAGGCTTCTTCTTGAGTATGCTTGCCATCGTTCTCGTCAGCACGTTCACGAGCCAACGCGAACAAAAACGGATCAGCCGTGAGTTCAGTGAAATGGAAACAGAACTTGCTGCCGCTAGAAAAGATTAAGTCATACAAAACGCTCGACCCAATTCACGGGTCGAGCGTTTTTTGTCGGTTGTACTTCTTTAGTACATCGTCCCCGCCATCACCCAAAGTTGGAGGAAGAACGTGGCGAGCACGAGTGCGAGCATGGCATTTCTCATCCATCGATTTCGGTTCCAATAATACGCCATTAAGACGAACGGATGAAGCGCGGTCAATTCGTAGGGATTGAACCAAAACCAAGTGAGGATCAAGACGAGCAGGAAGTAGAGCACCGATTTCTGTTTCGTGGCACGATACTCCCGCCACATGTCGTAAGCCCCTTTAAAAAAAGCGACGAACGTGACAACCCAAAACACGATAACAATTATATTATTCAATCACCTTACCACCTTCATGAGACGTTTTCGAAATAGAAGCCACCCCAGTAAATATGTCGATACGTGAACTCCTTGCCGCTCTCGGCCGTGATCACGATCTCATCTTCGGTCAAGACGAGCACGTGAACGGGGACCTCCCCTTCCCGTAGCATCGGGCTGAACAGCTGGAACTGCTTGTTCAACCACTTCCGTTCCGTGAAGTCACGATAGTGGTGCAGTGCCAACGACGGGTGGACCAAGAACACTCCGACGATCAAAGCGATAGCACCAGGAGAAGCGGAGAGCTCGATCAGTAAAAACAGGACGAGCACGAGCGACAAGACCGCATAGCCGAATTCTAACAGCTCCATCAAGGAAGCCCGGCTGGCGACCACGTATTGGATGACACGAAACGTGACGTACAGCAGGAGGCTGACCATCAAGTATTGCGAAAATGGAGCGGTGCTCATTGAGATATCCAAATAAAAGAGTACCGGTAATAACATGACCCACTTCCATAATTGTAAGGCGAGGTAAAACAATGTTTGATCGATGAAACGACGATTGTGTACGAGCCGTTGCATATCCATGTTTCCCACCTCCGATTAAAAGATGTGTCTTAACGGTATCATTCCCTCAATCGTTGAATGATAACAAGCATTTGCAGGTCAATCGGAAATTTCTTTTCGTTCAATGAGCGTCGCGTTCAATAGCCCTCCAAGGAGGATGACGGAAGCCGCCAAATAAAACCAAACCAACAAGATAATAAACGCACCGAGCTGACCGTAAAACTGTTCGTAGTTGGCATATTGAGAATAGTAGCTGAAGACGTTGGAAACTGTCAATATGCCGATAGTAGCGAGTGTTGCCCCGGCCCAACTGTCACGGAACGTCCCGCGATGGCTCGGCAGCCATTTATAGACGAGCAGGAAGACACCAAACATGACGAGCGTCCCGACGACCCAGCGGAAGTAAAACCATATTTGTGCATATCCCGCGACGATGTCGTCGACAAAAATGATCCGCGTCGACAGTTCGCGCAACGCGGTCTCGGCCACAGGGATGACCAATGAGAACGGCAGAACGAACATGAGTGCCAGCGTGACGGCGATGTCCTGGAGAGCCCCTCTTAAGAACGACTTGTTCCGGATGAGGCGATACGCATCATTCAATGACCGGACGAGCGACTGGACCGCCATTGACGAAATCCACAGCGCCGGCAAAATGCTGAGCGACGCCAGACGCAGCCTCGAGTCATCAAATATCGCCTCGATGTTCCCTTCTAGCAGTCGGTAGCTCGCTTCCGGCATGACGAGAGACAGCGCCGAGATGACGTCCCCGCTCGTGAACGGGAGCCATCCAACAATGCCGAGGACGAACAATAAGAACGGAAACGTCGACAAGATGAAATAATAAGCCAACATCGCGGCTTGATCGAAAAAACGTTCGGCAAAAAAGCGCTTGAATAAAACTTTAAACGTCTGTATCATGCTGTCTACTCTTTTCTTAATTTATTTAGTATAAATGCGGTATTTGAAATAATAATAATGTTGCTTGAAAGGCAAGAATACGACAGTCGTTGCCTATTCTTGCCTCGTCCTTAACTGATGTGTTCTCGTTTCGATTCCCACGCCTCGAGATGTTCTTTGCCCGGCAGATCGACGTCATCGCGCGAGAACACCGGATCCCGTCCGGACCGTTTTTGGGCGACGTAATCGTCGAGCAACAGTTTGGCGACTTTGCTGAGACGGAAGATGGCGTACATGTTGACGAGCGCCATCAATCCCATGAAGATGTCGGCGATCGACCAGACGAGTCCGGCCGAGCGGACCGAGCCGAACATGATCATCCCTAGCACGGCGATACGATAGATGACAACATACACTTTCCGTTCCGAGATGAACTCGATGTTCGTCTCTCCATAGTAATAGTTCGCTAAAATCGAGCTGAAGGCGAACAGCAGGATGGCGATCGTCATGAGCGTCGTCGCGACCGGTCCGATCTCCGTCAACAGCGCCTCTTGCGCGAGCTCGATACCTTGGAAGTCTTCAGAACCAGGAACCCCGGAGATCAAGACGATCATCGCGGTCGCCGTACAGATGAACAGCGTATCGACGAAGACACTGAGCGATTGGATCAACCCTTGCTTCACCGGGTGGCTGACCTCAGCGGTCGCGGCGGCGTTCGGCGCCGACCCCATCCCCGCCTCGTTCGAGAACAAGCCGCGCCGTATACCTTGAAGCACCATCGCTCCGACGGCCCCGCCGAACAATTCTTGGAAGCCTAGCACACCTTCTGAGAAGATGGCCGAGAACACGGCCGGAACGACGTCGAGATTCGTCAGCACGACCCAGAGCGCGAGCAAGATATATCCACCCGCCATGATCGGGACGATGATCCCGGACAACGTCGAGATCGACCGGATCCCGCCGAAGATGACGATCCCCGTCGCAACGGCCAAAATAACACCAACCCAGACCGTATCGATGGCGAAGACGTTATTGACAGAAAGCGCGATCGTGTTCGCCTGCACGGAGTTAAAGGCAAAGCCAAATGCGAACGTGATGAGGATCGCAAAGACGATCCCGAGCCAACGTTGACCGAGCGCCCGCTCGATGTAATAGGCCGGTCCGCCGCGCCACGCCTTGCCGTCATGCACTTTGTACACTTGGGCGAGCGTGCTCTCGACGAAAGCCGAGGCCGAGCCGATCAAGGCGATGAGCCACATCCAAAACACGGCCCCAGGTCCCCCGAGCGCGATCGCAGTCGAGACACCGGCGATATTTCCGGTGCCGACCCGTGCCGCCGTCCCGATGGCGAACGCCTGGAACGAAGACACTTGCCCTTTCTCGTGTTTGATTCCTTTGACGAACAATAACTTGAACATTTCCGGCAACATTCTAAACTGCACGAATCCCATCCGGATCGTGAAGAAAATCCCACCGGCAATCAATACAAAAATAAGAACGTACGTCCATAACAGGTCGTTCGCTTGCATGACCAATTCGCGGACATCCACTGCGCATCCCCTCCTTTTATGGAGTTCTTACCCGGTCTAGCCCCGCCAGAAACGATTCCGTCACCGCGTTGCCGCGTCCAGTATTTGTTCACAAAGGGCATGGGTCGTCAAGCTGTCCTCGGCGCGAACACAACCGTTCGGCTCCCCGTTCAACAGTTTGAGAAACGCGTCGATCATCGTCGTAAAGCCGCGCCGTGTCAAATTCGACTCCCACGGGCTCAAGGCGCGCTCGAGCATGCCGTCGGGCGTATAGTCGTAGACGCGCTCGACGTCTCGAGAGACGCGTTTTAGACCCGGTGACATCACTTCCATCACTTCTTCGGTGCAGCCGTTGTCCCGGTTCATGATGCCGACCGCCTCGACGCCGCCGGCCGTGAAATTGATCTGGAGCTGTTTGAGCGTATCCCCTTCATAACGCGTCCGAACAGACAAGTCCTCGACCGGATTGAGACCGGTCAAGTAACGGAGCGTATCGACGACGTGGACGAAGTCCTCGATGATGAACTCACGCAGCGTCGCCGGCTGATATGTACGATTCTTTTGGATCAAGACGAGGTTCGGGTTCTCGACTTCTTTGAGCGCCGCCATCGCCGTCGCAAAACGACGGTTGAAGCCAGTGACGAGTTCGACCTCGTGCTCGTCTGCGAGCCGGACGAGACGTTCGGTCTCCTCGAGCGTGAACGTGACCGGTTTATCAATGAAGACGTGGACGCCTTGCCGAAGGGCGTACTCGGCTTGTCCGGCATGCGCTGACGTCGTCGAATGGATCAACACCGCATCCATCTCACCGAGCGGGACGTCCTCAAGCGCTCTGAAGTGACCGCTGAATCGATATTGACGGACGAGTTGTTCCGCTTTCCCCTGATCCCGCGAGACAAGATAAACGTCTATCCCGTCTAGCCCGGCATAGACCGGTAAGTACGCTTTCTTGGCAACATCACCTAAACCAACAACGACTAATTTCATTTCAACATCACTCCTCTTTCGATTGACTGAACAAAACCCCAAAGCGTCGGCCCGGGGTCGATGGTTCATTTAATGGACCGCTAAAATTTCAAAACTTGTGATTGGCTTACGAATGGCGTCCGATACGATTTGATAAAGATCAGCGAGTTGCTCGTTATCGTTCAAGTCCGGCGTTCGATCAAGCTCGACTTCACACGTTCGTGTCGTCTGCTCCTTGTCTTGAAACGCATATTCAATCGTGTATAGTTGCATGAGACGTCTCCTCTCCACTATGTATACGTATGTATTACCTGTAACTGAACGATTGAAACGCTTCAAGTACACCTAGTCAAATCGTTCATGTTATATATATTCAGAAATCCTACAATTTCCAATCATAAGCCTTGTATAATCATTCAAAGATTCCTAGAATGAACAAGTATGTACCAAGTGATTAAAGGAGTTTTTTAATGAAAGCACGATTTACTTATTTAGCCTTACCGCTGGCGATGTTTCTACTGGCCGGATGTAGCACCGAAGAAGAGACGTCTCCTATCGATGATACGATTGAAGTGACCGATTCGCAAGAAGAATCGTCCGATGTGGCTGAGTCTCAAGCGGAATCCGTTGAAGTGACCGATTCACAAGAAGGACCCGCTGTCGAGACGGAAGAGGAGGAACAACAACCGACTAGCGATCGCTTCTCTGGTTATGAACGTGTCGAAGTCGACGGTGGTGATTTATCCGGACATCGCGAGGCGAATGTTGTCGTCGACGTCGGTTTCGGAGACCGTGAATATTGGGCGTTCACGAACGATCATGGGCAACTCGTGAAAGTAACAGCTGACGAGATCATCCTACAAGATGATGAGAGCGAGGACGTCACCTCGTCAGGACGCTACTACTGGGACGAGGCGAAAGTCCCCGGCGTTGAACATCAATCTTTAGATGAAGGACATGTCATCGCTGATTCACTTGGGGGCGTCTCTAACGCCTTCAATATCACCCCGCAAGACAGCACGCTCAATCGTCACGGGGACCAGGCTTATATGGAAAGTGTGATCCGTAGTGCGGGCGGGGCGACCGATTTCGAGGCCATCATCACGTATCCGGATACCGAGACGCAAATCCCGTCGAGCTATCAATACACATACACGTTGAAAGGTAATGTCATCGTCGACAAGTTTGATAATGTGAACCCGGACGAGGTCAATGCCGGCCTCGGTCTGACCGAGAGCGAACCAAAACCGGAGGCTACTCCCGCTCCCGCTGCAGAGCCGGTTGGCGACGTATCAAGCGTCGATGCGAACGGGAACGGGCAAGTGACGATCCAGGAAGCGAAAGACGCCGGCTTCAGCATGCCGATCACGAGCGACCACTGGCTCTACCCGCATATGCGGGATAATGACGGGGATGGAATGGTCGGCGAATAACACGTAACCTCCCCGCGTGAGTCAACTTTTTTAACGCCGATTTCACAGTATACGTGACGACGCTCTTTCTAGTTAAAGGAAGAGCGTTTCTTTTTGTTGAATAAGATATGCAGTCGAATGTTTCACGTTTCTCTTGAATGATGGTGAATCGGGATGGAACACAAATTTTCAAATTTTTAACCCCGCCTTATTAGGAGTTATTGCTGTCAGTACGGCATACATATAGTTTAGGAGGTTCAAATATGAAACGCTTGGTGGGTTTGCTGATCATTACGCAAACAATTTTGTTTGGCATGTTAATCTTTCAATTGAATGAATTAGCTGATTCTGTCTTACAGGCTGCATCTTACGTAGCAACACAAGAAGGATCGCTTGCATGGGGTGGAAACATCTCGCCTTGGTTTTTGTTTTTACTTCTCGGATTGACATTGCTAGGCGCCTATTTAACGTTTTCTAAAGAATAAGAAGCATTTTTGTCGTCCGAACAGAAAAAAGACCATAGACATGTGTCTACGGTCTGAAGTCGCTCTAGAAGCGTTTCTTTGTATCTACGAGCAATGACGACTTACTTACCTTCTGAAGTCGTCTCGACTGAACGTCTCGGCGGACGTTTGCCGAAGAACTGGTAGTACTGCGTCTCGATATTCCCGTTATACAGCTTGCGGCGCTTCGTCGCCGGGCGGCCGTAGGCTTTCTCGAAGTCTTCGTAACTCGTCAACATATAGACGCTATAACCCGGATATTTGGCATATTGCTGCCCGATCCGCTCGTACAGCTCGATGATCTCATCTTCCGTCTGCAACCGCTCACCGTAAGGCGGGTTGCCGATGATGATCCCGTAATCCTCGGTCGGCTTGAGCGCCGCCGCATCGGTGTGGACGAACGTGATCGCGTCACGGACGTCGGCGAGGTCGGCGTTGTCTTTGGCGAGTTTGACCATGCGCGGGTCGAGGTCGATGCCGTAAATCTTGAGCGGCTTGTCCCACTCAGCTTTTTCGTTCGCTTCATTGATTGCCTCGTACCAAGCTTTCTTCGGTACACATGGCCAATCTTGCGAACAGAATTCACGGTTTAATCCCGGTGCGATATTGCGACCGATGAGTGCGGCCTCGATCGCGAGCGTACCAGAGCCTGTGAACACATCATAGAACGGCATGTCCGGCTTCCAGTTCGTCAGTTTGATCATCGCTGCGGCCATCGTCTCTTTGAGCGGTGCCTGCGAATGGAGCTCGCGGTAGCCGCGACGATGGAGCGCGTCACCCGACGTGTCGATCGTGATCGTCGCCACGTCTTTCAAGAGCGCGACTTCAATTGGATAGATCGCACCCGTCTTCGGAAGCCATTCATCCGGTTTGTTGTAGCCGCGTTGCATCGCATCGACGATCGCTTTCTCGGTGATTTTTTGGCAGTCGCGGATCGAGAACAGTTGCGACTTGACCGAACGTCCGTCGACGGTGAAACGGGCGTCCCACGGCATCAGCTCCGTCCAAGGCAAGTCGACGACACCGTCGAATAGTTCCGTGAACGTCGTCGCCTTGAACTCGGCGACGACGAGTTTGACGCGGTCGGCCGTTCTGAGCCAAATGTTCAAACGGGGAATATCCTCCATCTCGGCGTCGATGTAGACGCGTCCATTCTCGATTTCACACGTGTAACCGAGGTCACGTACTTCTTTAGCGACGAGCGCTTCGATGCCCATCGCTGCAGTTGCGATCAGTTTTCGTTTTGCCATATGATCCCTACTTTCCTAATTCGTAATTGTTAAGCGTAAAATGGTCAAGTAAAAAGGAGCTCAAGTAAGATTGCTTGAACTCCTTGTCAATGTAAGTTGAGACTATGCTGCCCTGTAAGCCATGTTCTGTACTCCGGTGCTCGTAGCGGTTTCCCTGGCACGATGGAGTGACAATCATCTATCTGCGCCGCTTGGCGCCTTCCGTCCCGTTCGATTCCAGTCAGGAAGTTCCCCTACCATAGTTTGGGTTTCTCGCTCGTGGGGTTTACCTCGTTCCACTCTGAACGTTTCCGAACAGACTCCGTCACTGTGGCACTTTCAAGAAGCTTGCACCGTATCCGAAGACTTAGGTGCTTCTTCTGCCGTCAACTTGCGTTGCCTACACTTATCTTTTCGTGTAGCACGATCACTACAGCCATCACAGGCTGTGCGAGCATGGACTTTCCTCAAGACTTGCGTCCCGCGATTGTCCAGACTTCATAGTCACTTAATCATTGTAGCGGATATTGCCAAATATGACAACTAAGAAACCGAACTTGATTTTCATTGGCGTCAGCGCTAAAATAAGGCGTGTTCCATTGAACAAGGAGGGATTTTGATGCGTCAAGATGCAAAGAAAGGTTGGATCCAACGACTGACCTATGTGATCGAGATCGATGACATTAAAGCGCTCCACCCGAACAACGGCGTATTCGCCTTCTACCGTAAAAATCGACTCGTCCGAGGATTTGAGCCGTTTGACATTAAAGGACCGAATGAATTGTCTAAACGCGCTTATCACTTCGATCACCATAACTTGGCCCATTTACAGGAACGTTTTCCTGAATCGATTCCTTTATTCGACGCGTCGAAACAGACGCGACGCGTTTGGAGCGACGCCGTTCGCGTCGGTCTATGTGAAATCATCATCGACGGGAAGCTAAGTTTTGAACACATCGACGACAACGGCAACGTCTTAGAAGCGAATATCCGCTGGAGCGGTGAAGCTATCACAATCGATTAACGAATTAAAAACGCCCGCATCTTTCGACTCGTCTGTCGGAGATGCGGGCGTTTTTTTATATCGCTTCAGTCGTGTCCGTCGTTTCTTCGACGACAGGTAATGCCGGGGCATACTTCGTCGAGACGACTTTTTCGGAGATGTCGGTCGGTTTCAAGAGGACGGTAAGGCCTTCGGCGGTACTTTTACGGACCGGAAACGTTCCCGGTATATGCAGTGCCTCATAGACGACTTGATTGTCTTTATCGAGCACGGTGACGGTCCCTTTGCGCGTCGTCGTCAGTTCGAACGTCTGCGCATCGGCCACTTTGATCGCCACGGACGGTTTGACCGGGTTCACGTACGTGAACGAACGACTGGCTGAACGTTTAAATTTCCCGTCCGTCACGACCGCGGTTAGACGGTACTGCCCGCTCGGGAGCCAGTCCCCACCGGCGAACATGGTAAAAGCCGGATTGTTTGCGGTCAACGTCTTCACTTTGCGCGTTCCCTGATAGAGGTAATAAGACGTCTTCAAGTTCGGTTTGTTCGAAAGAGCCAGCTTCGCCTCCGTCACATAACGGTTCCGTAGCGTCGCTGGTGACGTGATTGTGACCGGACGCGGCGTCGCGTCAAGCAACCGCTTCGTGTTCAGTTCGGTGTACGTCTTCCCGCTGACGCGAGGCATTTTTTGAAGCAGTCCCTCGATCTCAGCCGGTGTCAAATACGGATTGACCGACTTGACGAGCGCAAGCCCAGACGAGACCATCGGCGCCGCCATCGATGTCCCATCCATGTAGATAAAACTGTTCTTGACGCCGAGCGATAAAATGTTCACGCCCGGTGCGACGATTTTCACTTGGCTATCCATGTTGCTAAACGAGGCGACACGGCGATTCGCATCGACCGCTCCGACGGCGATGACTTCTTTCATATTGGCGGGGAAAGAAGTCTTCGCGCCGTCATTTCCAGACGAGGCGACGATGACGACACCTTTCGCCCGGGCCCGGCGGATCGAGTCGGCGAGCACTTTATCGTAATCCTGTCCCCCGAGTGACAAATTGATGATGTTCGCACCTTTGGCAACGGCCGTGTCGACGGCTTTGGCGACCGTCCACGAATCCGTGAACTCTGAGTTCTTCCCGTAGAAGACGTTATAGAAATGATAGCGGACGTTCGGTGCGAGACCGGCCATCCCAAATTTATTGTGCAGTCCCGACATGATTCCGGCCGTGTGCGTGCCGTGATAGTCGACACTGTATGGCCCTTTAATCGAATTGACGACTCGTGGTACGTTATAGAGCTCTTTATGGCTCCGGTCTGCAGATGAATCGATCAAGGCGACGACAATGTCTGACGCCCCACGGGTCGTGTTCCACGCTAAATCGGTACCGGTCTGCTTGATGTAATATTGGTTACCGACCCGCGGCTCTGTCACAACGTACCCATGCTTCTCTAACAACACCGGCTTAGACGCCCCGGCAGTCGAAGGCACGAGTAACGTCAAAGCCGTCAGTAGAAGAATTTTTTTCATCGCCTTACGCTCCATTCCAAACTTCCTAAGATTTACCCATTATCTCAAATTTCACGACGGATTTCCCTTTTTTCTTAAAAAAAGGTTGTGACATTTTTCTGACGGTTTACCAGTAGTCCGGCTCATCAGGATGTTCCATCTCAAAATCGATAATTTTACCGATCGTCAAGTACGTATAATACCGGGCCAACTCCGTCCGGTAAGGGTCCGGTGTAAAACCTTCTAAATCTTCACCGAGCGGCGAACCGTCAATCGTTTCGAACTGTTGACAGAAGAATGACTCCGTCTCTTTATTCCAGACGATATTGTCACCGATATAGCCACTTCCAAAGCGGATATAGTCGATGATCGAAGGGACGATCACTTCAGCCGGGAGCCGTTCACTCATCCGTCCGACCAATTCATAGCGATCCCGGTCCGCATAATCAGCTTGTTCAAGCGACGTACATTTCAACACTTCTTTATTGATCTCGATCAACACGACATAATCCCCAGACTCAATCGACAGCTTCATCTCTTCACCTCATCTCAATCTCCACTGATCCGTCTATGTTAACAACTATTCGGAATAAAATGCCGAAATCCTGTATACCTGTACAAATTTTCCAACGGCTCGATTCGCACAACATGATGAAATCTGTTTTTGTTATACTAAGGATATGAATCAAGAGAGGAAGTGCACTATGGCCAAACGCCCTTTGACCCCTCGTGAAAGCGAATTGATCGCCACCGCCCTGTTTGTCGTCGGTAGCGTCCCTTACGCCGGACATATCGACCGGCTCGAATCGCTGACACTTCGCGACATCGCAGACGACTACTTGTCCGGAAAACGTCCTGCCGCGGACGCCGTCGAGGCGCTCGACCAGTACATTTTCGTACGCCGCCATCGCTTTAAAAATGTTACGCCTCATAACCTATGGACGCTCGACGACCGGACCGAGCAGGAAGCGCTCCGTTATATCGTCAGACGTCCGGAATTGAAGAAAGGTGAGACGTTAAACAAGCAAAACTCGCCGTTCACGATCGGACAAGATGTCGAATTCAAAGTCGACAAACAACTCGACCGCGGGCAATTCCGCATCTATATCGGGAAATTGAACGGGTACACGATCAAAGCCCAGTCGAAAGAAAAAGACAAGCTTAAATCCGTCAAAGGCTGGATCACCCATCTCGACCGCAAAGACCGGCTCGTTTTCGTCAATATTTCCGAGTTCGGGCGCGAACCGATTGACGCCGACATGTTGGTCCAGTTCGAGGCGATGAGCGCGGGACTGCTCGGCTGGTTCGATACGGCCACCCTGCCGACCGAAGACGAAGCGAAGACGGCCAAACAAATGATCGCCACGCTACAACGACGCGACCAGCCGTATTGGTTCACACTGACCCAAGCGTTGAACCATCCTCGACCTGAACATGTGAAACGCTGGAATACGGTCGTCAACTTGCTCGTCAAAGCAAGCGCCGGTGACGCGGCCGCCGTCGAGACGCTCGAAGTCAAAGAAGACAAATACTTTAAAGACGCCTTTTTACGGGCGCTGCGATCACTTCACGCCGAGTTGACGAAACCGACGTGACCGTGTCTTGACAGGTGGCTTCGGATTACCCGAGGCCACCTGTTTTCACCGTGGTCGCCATATGGAAAGGAAGAGGGATATGCACGTATTGATCGTAGAAGACGACCCGGCCATCTTGCGCCTCATTGAAGGGACGCTGCGGCAGGCCGGACATCACGTGTCGGTCGCCATGGACGGACACGTGGCCGAGCAATTGTTTTTATCGAACCCGGCCGACGCCGCCGTCATCGACATCATGTTGCCCGGGATGGACGGGCGACAGTTGTGTCATCGCTTGAAGGAGCTCGTGGACATCCCCGTCATTTTGCTGACGGCGCTCGGGGAATGGGAAGACAAACGGAGCGGGTTCGAGCATGGCGCCGATGACTACATGACAAAACCGTTCATTCCGGAAGAACTATTATTCCGGCTTCAAGCCGTGGCGAAACGGTATGAAAAAGTCGCCGCCTCATTGATCAAGGCCGGGCCGCTCACGTTAAATCTCCGGGAATATCGCCTCACCTTCAATCAAGAGACGATTCACCTGCCAAAACGCGAATTTGAGCTGTTGTACCAGCTCGCTGCCTTTCCGGGACGCGTGTTCAGTCGCGACGAGCTGATCGAGAACGTGTGGGGGTTAGAGTTTGACGGCGACGACCGGACGATCGACGTCCACATCAAACGGCTCCGTAGCCGCCTACCTGATGAGACGGTCATGATCCGAACCGTCCGGGGCATCGGCTACACGCTCGAGGTGAGGCCATGAGATCGCTCTATTCGCGAATCGTCGTGACCGTGTTCATGATTTTACTCTTGTCGGGTGCCATCGCCCTGCTCGTCAGTAACGTCGCCTATTACACGTGGTGGCAGCCATCGTATAGCGCGAAGACTGAACAGATGGCAAGTTCCGCGCGCGGCTACTTTGACAATCATACCGATCAGGACGAGACCGCATTTTATTCGTTGCTCGCTCAAAGCGGCTACCAACTGTTCGTCGTCAAACCTGACGATCGCATCATGCGTTACGGTGGAACGTTCCGAGACGAGACGATCGATGACGAAACGATCGATGCGGTCCGCTCGGGCATCGCCTATGAAGGGATGCGCGATTACCCGTTCCACTTGTTTTTGCTCGGTCTGTTCGATAACGAGGTCATCAATACGTACGGCTTCAACGTCGCAGGGGCTGACGGGGATGATGCCGTCTTCCTACGTCCGGACTTGAGTGCCCAAATTCGTGAGCTTCATCTGTTCGTCGGACTATTTTTCGCCGTTCTGACCGCTTCGGCTTTCATCTTGATCGCCTTGGCGACCACGCTGCTCGTCCGGCCGCTTAAGATCCTCACGGCTGCGACGAGCTCTGTCGCCTCCGGAGAGCGCCCGAGCTCGCTCCCGCTCAATCGTCATGATGAGATCGGTACGCTCGCACGTCGTTTCGCCCTCATGGTCGATTCACTCGAAAAGTCAGAAGGTGAACGGCGACGGTTCGTCTCGAACGTATCGCACGAATTTCAATCACCGCTCACTTCGCTCACAGGCTACGCGAGTATTCTGGCCGATCAGTCGACAGGCGAGGCGAAAGAATATGCGACGATCATCCGGAATGAGACGGAACGTCTGTCAGGGTTGACCAAACAGCTGTTGATGCTCGCCCGTCTAGATGAGGCCAACGTGTCTCTCCAGACCGAGGTCTCGATTAGCCGCTCCATCGAAGACGTGATTCGCATGCACGCGTTCGAACTCGATCAAAAAGGAGTCGCCGTCACGACGGATCTCGATGCGTCGCTCGTCGTCACGGGCGACCCCGTCTTGTTGTCGCAAGTTTGGTCCAACTTGTTGTCCAATGCGATTCATGCCTCACATGAGGGCGGGATGATCACGATCCGGGCCTACGAGGAGACACGTCCGACCGTCTCGATCCAAGACGAAGGTGTCGGTATGGACGATGCGACAAAGGCTCGCTTGTTCGAACGCTTCTATAAAGCCGATCTGTCCCGGACGAGTCGCGGCACCGGACTCGGGCTCGCGATCGCGAATGACATCGTCCGCTTGCACGGCGGGGAGCTCCTCGTCACTTCAGAGCTCGGGCGTGGCAGCGTCTTTATCGTTCGATTGTAGGTTTGTTCATATTCCGTTCATGTTCGTCAGCTATGCTTCCTTCATCGACATGAAGGAGGTTTTTTTATGGAGTTAGGACTGAAAGAAATGTGGCGTCAAAAACGGAGGTTCTCGCTCATTTTTGTGATCACGCTGCTCATCGTCTTGTTGACGACGCTGATCACCGGACTCGCCGATGGGCTCGCTTATGATAACGGTGCGACCGTACGTGAACTTGATACAGACACGTTTCACTTGTCCGCTGACGCGGAAGGTCAATTGACGCGATCGTTCATCGAACAAGCGCCAACGGACGGTTTGACACCCCTTGCAGTCAAACCGCTCACGTTCGTGAACGAGACGAAAGTCGATGCGACCGTTTTCGCCTTGCCGGCCGATTCGTCGATTGGACCGTCACTCGACCTCGAAGTCGGGGAAGTGCTCGTCGACCCGAGTTTTCTTGAGACATTTGTCGTTGGAGATACGGTCGAAGATTTCACGAGTGGGTATCGCTTCACCATCGCCGGCGTGACGGATGGACGGTTCAGCCACGCCCCGGTCGTCTGGACGACGATGGAGACATGGGCCGCCTATCAACAGGCGGCCGGTGGTCCGACTTACGTATCTGCTTTACTTGGAGAAGGCGACACGTCCCTCTCCGCGTACACGAAACAAGAAATCATCGAGTCCGTTCCTGGCTATTCGGCCGAACAAGGCACGTTCGATATGATGCGCGGTTTTCTATTAGTAATCGGCGCATTCATCTTGACAGCATTCTTCTATATGGTGACGCTACAAAAGTTGCCAGAGCTCGGGATTTTAAAAGCAATCGGTATTCGGACACGTTCGATCGGCACAGCGCTCGTCAGCCAAGTGTTCGTCACCGTCGTCTTCGCGAGCGGCGTCGCGTCACTGATCACATGGCTGTCGACACGTATCGTCCCAGAAGCGATTCCATTTCAATTTGAGCTTGCGAACGTGATGCTCTTTAGCGCACTCTTCGTCCTCATCTCGCTCCTTGGGACGATCTTGCCACTACAAACACTACGCCGGCTCGACGCAGCTGACGCCTTAGGAGGTCGAATGACATGAAACTGACTGGCATTTATCACGCATATGAACAACCGATTTTGTCTGGGATCGACTTGACCGTCTCTCCCGGTGAGTGCATCGGGATCGTCGGACCGAGCGGTAGCGGGAAGAGTACGCTCCTGCAAATTCTCGGGTTATTGAAACAGCCGGATGCCGGGACACTCTATCTCGATACGGTCGATGTATTTACACTCGACGAAGAAGCGAGACGGAAGTTACGCCTCAATGAGATCGGGTTCGTCTTTCAAGACGCCCACCTCGTCCCGTATTTGACGGTCATTGAACAACTTGCACTCATTCAGGCGGAAAGTGACACAGACGGCGACGCGAAACAGCTGTTGACAGATTTCGGACTCGGCCATCGATTGAACGAGTTGCCGAATCGCCTCTCCGGCGGCGAACGGCAACGGGTCGCTGTGGCCCGCGCGCTCATCAATGACCCAAAACTCCTGTTGGCTGATGAACCAACAGCAAGTCTCGATTATACGAATGGCCGCCTCGTTATGGAGCGTCTCGCCGCAGCGGCGCATGAACGGAACAAACGAGTGATCGTCATCACCCACGATGAGCGCATGCTTGATGTGTGCGACCGAGTTCTCCGTTTACGAGACGGTCAGCTCGAAACGCTGTAACATGTATGTCGCATGCTTGCACACTACTCGCTTAATCGGGGGCGCTAGCATCGGGACACCCCGCTTCTGATTGAGGAGACTATAGAACTTTAACTGATTATGAGAAGAGGAGCGCCGACCCGGAGGGGATGACGCTCCTCTTCTTTCAGTATCTATGGCAGCGTGTTGAAGTTTTCATCAACCGACCCGATGCCTTTCCGGATGACGGATGAGGTCGAGATGATAGGACAACCAGGCGCTGAACGTGATATGAACGGATAACGTCCGCATCACATCGATGTCAATCTGTTGAATCTTCAGAAGCCTCTCTTCGATATGGTGTGAGACGAGGAAGACGTCGGATAACGCCAGGAGCGCCCGCATCGCCTCATCTGGTTTGACGCCCGCGGTTATCGCGAGCGTATGTAGCGACAGATGAATGCTGCGAGTTGTCCCGGTCAAGTAACATTCGATCAACGCATCGAGTACAGGCGACAAATGTGTGGTCTCGTGCGTCCCCCGCTGATAGATGCTGATCCCCTCTTCGGTCACGTAATCCGTCCGCCCCATTAAACAAGCTTGAATCATCCGATACATCGCTTCACGCGTCACGTTCATCCGCCTCCTTCTTTTCTGCCGTTTCAGCATAATGTCAAACGACTCACGGGGCAAATATCCTTGTTCACACTTCCATAGACAATTCGGTCACATATGCTCGGACATTAGTAACTCGAACGTGAACGAAACGATTCGTTTCGGGTACAATAATGGAGAAGGGAGCGGTTTTATATGCAGAAAAAATGGAAGTACGGTCTCGCGACTTTGTTCACAGGCTATTACGCCGTCAGTTATTACGCGTTCAAGCGGATGACTCGCGGAAAACGTAAGACGCCCGAGATGCTCTTAGCACCCTATACGAAAGAAGATCAATCCTTTTATCACGACGTGCCGTTCGAGCACGTCTCCCTCCGTTCCCGTGACGGCTACCGTCTGTATGGCCGGGTCTATCGGAACAATAATCATAAAAAGTGGATTGTTTTTGTCCACGGTTATACGGCCTCCCACAGCTTTATGGCACCGCACTTGGCGATGTTCCACCGGCTCGGCTATAACTTGCTTGCGGTCGACTTGCGCTCACACGGAGAGTCGGAAGGGGTGTACGCCTCGTACGGATACCACGAGAAACATGACATCGTCGACTGGGTCGAGTGGTTACGCGACCATGAGACGGTCGATCAAGTCGGGCTCCACGGCGTATCGATGGGCGCCGCGACGATTCTTCAGGCCGGGCCGCTCACTGATGTGGATTTTTTGATCGCCGAGTGCCCGTTCGATGACATGAGGCAACTCATGCGTCACCAATTGAACGTGCTACATCGCTTACCGGGGGACTTGTTGTTGCCCGGCATCAATTACTTCTTGTGGAGTCGGGCCCGGTTCACGATGCGGCAAGTCCGACCGAAAGTAGCGCTCGCATCAATCACTGCACCGGTGCTGTTCATCCATGGCACGAAAGACGACTTTGTCCCGACCTGGATGTCCGTCGAGATGAACGCACTCAACCGCCAGAACGCGCTCGCACTCATTCACGGCGCCGAGCATACGAATTGTATCTTAAAAGACCAACCTGCCTACGAGAACGCTGTCAGTCAGTTTTTGCGTCGGTGACGTGAATCGGCCCGGCGATCAAGTCGAGCAACGTATGGATGAGGATCAACGGCCACAGCATTCCCATCGCCAAATATAAATAGCCGAACAGGAAACCGACAAGGCCCGTCGTGACAACCCCTTTCGGACCCTGGTACGCATGGGCCAGACCGAACAGCCCGCCCCCGATGATGGCGAGCGTCGCATCCGGGACGTTCGTGTATAAAGAAATCGTATACAAGAGGACGCCGCGGAATATGAACTCTTCGGTCGCCCCGGCCGTGAACGATACTGCGCCCCACGCTCTCGCTTCGTCGGTCGTGCGCGGAAGGAGCAATCGTTCAATCTCAAGCCCGTAAAACGGCCGAAGCTTTGTCCGTAACGCGGCCGACGTCTTGACGAGCAAATAGAACGCGATGAGACCTGAGATGACTATGGTCGAAAAGAAGAAATACTGCCAGGCGCGCCCGTCCCCATCCGGCGGCGCGAACCCGAGACCGACCGCTTCCGGCGGGACTTGGAACAAGAAGACGAGCGCTAGTAAGAGCAGGCTCAGCCCCCATGCCGACTTGATCGTCTCTTCATAGACACGGGTTCTCCCGAGCGCCTCGATCATCGGCTTCACGAGCCGGGCGTTGAATAGTTGTACGATCAATAAATACGCAAGAATAATCGTAAAGACGACCTGTTCAAGCATCTATATCCTCTCCTGTCCTTCCTGTTAGCTATATGCTACACTATTCGGGTATTGTCTAGAAAGCTAGGAGGCGGAATCTTGAAACGAATGATGCTGCGACTGACCGGCGTAATGCTTGTGATCGTGCTGTGCCTCGGCGCAATCGGCTGGTTTGGTCAACATGATAAAGTGAACAACGCCCTCTACCGGGCCTATTACGGTGACCACGGTATCCCGGCGGTCCACCAAGACGTCTACAAGGAAGCCGCGGCCACCTATGACGTCGATTGGCGGCTACTCGCCGCCGTCCACCGTGTCGAGACGATCTTCTCGCACAGTTCATCGATGCGCTCTTCGGTCGGCGCGATCGGACCGTTCCAATTTATGCCGCGGACGTGGCTCGGTTGGCAGTACGATACGGATGACCAAAAAGGTGATGTCCCGGAAGACGAAGTCGATTTGACCGACTTGACGCTGATTGAGCAGTACGGCGGCTTAGGCCGAGACGGGGATGATGACGGCAAGGCCGACCCTCATAGTTTGGTCGACTCGGCCCATGCCGCCGCTTACTATTTGAGCGAGCACGGCGGGCAGACGACTGATTCAGTCGACTCGATTCAAAACGCCATCTTTGAATACAACCGGAGTGACCAGTACGTGTCAGACGTCATGTCCTTTTATGAGCAGTATCAGGACGAGCTGTCTTTACTGCCTGGTGACGCGACGACGACGACGCAGCAGGTCGCCCGGTATACGATCCGGTATCTCGATTGGTTCGCAGGCTGGGCATGACCCGGCACTACTTGGTTAAAGTGAGGAAACAACATGAACACGCATATCGAGGAAGTGACGATTCGAGTCAAATCGATATTTAACGAAGACAAGACAAAGCGTTACATGCGAACGTATGAATTCACCGACGTCGTCGATGGGGTGATTTGTGCCGTCATCATCTATTCTCCACGGATGAGCGATGCATTTTTATCTGGTACGACGACTCAACGCGCCTACATGCTCATGCGGAACCATTTGGACAAACCGATCCGCGAGATGCGCGTCATCAGTCTCGTCCCGACGCTCGCCATCAATGACAACCTACCCTACGTCGAGTCTCAACTCGACGAAGTGAACTTTCATTACGTGGAAGAGACGCTCGACGAGGTCGAGACGAGCGGCGGCATGATCATCGTCGGTTGGGGTTCGCCTGGGCGCCTCATGCACCATTCCACACTGTACAAGACGTTATTCGCCGAGCACGAGGCGAGCATGTATTGTATCGGTACGACGTCAAAAGGCGAACCGCAACAAATTCGCATGGCCAATGAAAATACGGTACTCGAAGCGTTCAATAACGAATCGATCAAACCGAAATTTAAGATCTTGAAAGAGACAAAACAGGACGACTCGAAATGAGTCGTCCTGTTTTTTATCGCACGCCGATCCATACACTTACTCCGAACAGCGTGAACAAGAGTGACGCCAACAGAAAATCGTTTCGCGTGACCGGAATCACCTCGTACGTGGAACGATGTTCACCCGTAAATCCCCGAGCCTCCATCGAGAACGCGATCCGCTCGGCTTGACGGATAGCGCCGGCAAGAAGCGGGATTAGGAGTTTCGGGATGTGCCGCACGTGATCGATCCGGGTGTCGAGGCGCACGCCACGTAAGGCATGCGTTTCATAGAGCTGCATCAGTTCGATCTTTAAAATCGGGAAAAAGCGAAAGCCGACGAAGACGCTATAGGCGATGTTCGGAGACAATCTCGCCTGCTGCATCAGACTGTAGACGAACCGCTTCGGGTCCGTCGTCAGCGTGAACAGAAGCGACAGGACCGTAAAGGCGAGGACCCGAAGCGAAAGTGTCGCCGCCAACAACACGTTCTCCTCGGTGACATCATTGCCGAAGAGCGAGAACACGACTTGCCCGCTCGCCTCTCTGCCGAAGACGAGCGTCGTCCAAAGCGTCCCGAGCGCGGTCAGTAAAAATGGGATCATGAACAGTCCCCATCGCTTCCAGCTCACGTCGGAAAAGATGAATTGGAGGGCGATTGTGCCGAAGAAGACGACGAGCGGAGTCCACGGGTTGTACACGAAGGCGAGACCGAACATGAGACACGTCACGGTCAAGAACTTGATTGTCGGGTTCATCTCGTGAAACGTCATCAAAACGCCTCCGTCAACAGTCCGTGGGCCCGCAATAAGTCCGAGTCGTCCCAAATCGACGCATCGTACGGCCCACTCAAGTTCCCGTCACTCATCAAATAATACGTGCTCGCGGCACGGGCGAAACTGAGATCGTGCGTTACGAACAAGACCGTCTGCCCCGCACGGACTCGTTCAGCCATCAATGCATGGAGCGCTCGAAGTGATGCCTCGTCTTGACCGGCCGTCGGTTCATCAAACGCGAGCAGTTGTTTACCCGACAGAAGCATCACCCCGATGGCGAGTCTCCGTTTTTGACCGTGACTGAGTGAGAGTGGATGGGCGTCACGCAGACGTTCAAGCCCGAGGCGTGCCAACATGTCCTCGATTGAACGGTTATGTCCATATGCTAGTTCCCGCGACACGTCACTCGTCACAAACAAATGCGCCGGGGATTGCGGGACGAGCCCGACTTCACGGTGATGCCGCGCCAGGCTTTTTAGCCACGTCGATTTGCCGCTGCCGTTCCGACCGAGGATGGCGATCACATCCCCGGGGGCCACTGCGATTTTGCTCGCTGCAAGTTGAAACTTTTTGTGATTCACTTTCGGTATCTGAAATAATGTGTTTGTGCCCCGTGTCGTTTCAATCGGCGTAAATGTATAATCCGGTTGAACGACGAACGATCCATCGCCTGCGATCCTTCCGTTCACGAGTTCCAGGTGCCGGTCAAAGAAGTCGCCCCACATGTACGGACGATGCTCGATGACGACGATATTGACGTTCCGTGCGGACTTGTCGAGCCAGCGAACGAACCGACGTGCCGTCGCCGGGTCGAGGTGTGAGAGCGGCTCGTCGAGTAAGAGCCATTCCGGACATCCGATCAAGGCACAGGCGACGGCGATTTGCTGCTTCTCGCCCCCTGATAAATCATGGATGGTGCGGTGGCGATAATCGGACAAATGTAACTCGTGCAAAATCGCTGAGACACGGTCCATCATCTCGCTTCGGGCGACCGAAAAGTTTTCGAGCGTGAAAATCAGCTCTTCCTCTACCGTCTGCATGACGAACTGGCTGTCCGGGTCTTGAAACACCGTCCCGACGCGGCGATTCACCTCGCCAGGCCGATACGTGGCATAGGACCGACCGAATAGATGCAATCGCCCCGTCACAATCCCATCACAGTTGTCCGGGTAGAGCCGATTGAACAAGGCGAACAAAGTCGACTTCCCCGACCCGCTCGCCCCGGTGATGAGCGTCCTGCCGTCCTTAAGACGAAGTGTGATATCTGTCAATACGTCGCGTTCTTCTCCCGGGAAACGAAACGCCAGACGCTCGGTCTCAACCATGTGCCTTCCTCTGCCGGGTGACGGCATACCCTTCTAGCGCACCCGTTCGAAGCAACAAGTCGCTCAAAATCTTCCCGCCGATCCCTGCGATGAGCATCCCGCTCGTCGCCCGTAGTGCGAACATCAAAGCCACGTACGTCGGACTTAGCGCGCTGAGACCTCCCATGACGTACGTATATGCGAAACTCGTCACTGCCGCACCGAATCCGGCGAGCATGAGCACCCACAAGTCATACCGCTTATACCCGGTTAGTGCGAACGCCGCTTCGGCGCCGAGTCCTTGAATGATGCCGACGAGGATGATGCGCGGACCGATCGCATTGCCGATCATCATCTCGATCGACGCTGCGAGCACTTCCGACAAAAAGGCGGCGCCTGGCTTTCGAATGATGTAGGCGGTAATAATCGAGACGATGAACCAAATCCCAAAAATCCATTCATAGGCGATCGGCCCGATCAAGCCGGCCCACAAGTTCCCGACATGGACGAACGCCAAATAGACGACGGCAAAGACGACCGATAAAATCGACAACAAGACGATTTCTTTCAACTTCCATGAGTTAAGCATCAACGCGTCCCTCGTGTGACGGACTGTTCACACTGAACGTGACCGTCATGACGACGTGGCTCGTCTTCTCGCGAACACGGTTGAACGTCGCCTCATAAAACGCGAACACCGGCTCGATGTCTCCGTGAATTCCTGAGGCATAATGCATCGCGTCATTGAACACACCCCGTTCTTTCGCGAAATCGATCTCTTCATAGATGATGTCCATGTAATCATCATCACCGAGCGGGTAGAGCGCGAACTGTGAAGAGACGTATTGCGCACCTACCCGCCCGTTCACCGGCTCACTCGATACGTCGAGCAGATTGTCCCCGGCCGTGTCGCCCGGACATCCGGCCGAGAACGTCCCGCTCATCGACACATGCGCCCCTGTTCTCGTGGCGTGTGACAAGACTGCTTTCGCGACGTCAAACACGTGCTCGGCCCGACCGCGAATCACGGTCGACACATCGTCCGTGTGCCTCCAGACGTTGCTTAAATCAGTCTCTTTGAGTGCTCCTTTGATGACCGGTATGAACTCTGACGTCATCGGGCTTAGCGTAAAGCGGAACCCGACGATCGGGCTCGTTCCACATTGTTGATTCATGATGATTCCCCCCTTATTTGGTTACACAAAAAAGCCGCATCCATGAGAATGCGGCCACTTATCCAATCATCAATCCATCAGAAAAAGTGCCACACTTCCTCACGCCAGTATTACCTGGATCGAGTTATAAGGGATTGGAGCCATGCTCACATCTCAGCCGAAGCACCCCTAGTGTAGTCCAATGTATGCGGTTGTTCATGCAAGCAAAAGTATAGCCGTTCGATTCTGAATTGTAAACGGTTAAATCATGAAAACGTCGCGATCCCGTTTCCTGGAAGCGTATCCCGTAACGTTGTCCAGTCTGACGCCATCTCTTCGTCTGACAGTAGACAGGCGTCAAGTTCAAGCTCGACGCGCACTCGGTCCATTCGGTGACCGATCAAGACGAGCTCCGTCTGGCGGTCGCCGTACGGCTCGATGTAATCGGCCTCAAGCTCTGGTTCGGCGGCGAACATCTGCTTTCGTTCCGCGTCAGGAAGCGTCGCGAGCCAACGCCCGGCATGTTCGAGCGTCGACGCGTACCCCGCTTGGGAGAACAAGCACGCGATGTCGTTCCGTGAGGCGATCCATAAAAAACCTTTCGCCCGGACGACTTCTTCCGGGAACTGTTCGATCCACGCATGTAAACGCTCCGGGTGGAACGGACGGCGGCGGCGATAGACGAACGAACTGATGCCGTACTCTTCGGTTTCAGGGGTATGGTCGTCTGTCTCGAGCTCTTGGATCCATCCGGCGGCATGCATCGCCTGGTCGAAGTCGAACAAGTTCACGTCTAACAGGTCGGACAACAACACGTTCCCGTATGTGCTTGTCAAAAGTCGCGCCGCCGGGTTTAACGCGCGTAACAGACTTTCGATTTCGTGCAGTTCCGGTTCCGTGACCCGGTCCGCCTTGTTGAGGACGATGATGTCGGCAAACTCGACTTGATCGACGAGCAAGTCGACGACTTCCCTGACATCACCCGTGTCGACAGCCTGTTTCCGTTCATGCAGCGATTCGCCCGAGTTGAAGTCTTTTAAAAATCGATATGCGTCGACGACCGTCACCATCGCGTCAACATACACACGGCTCGTCAAGTCGATACCCAAGGCGTCATCCGCATATGTAAACGTCTGCGCGACCGGGATCGGTTCCGAGATGCCTGACGACTCGATGATGATGCCGTCGAGCTGTCGGTCGTTCGCAATCTCGCTGACCGCCTCGAGTAAATCTTCTCGCAACGTGCAGCAGATGCAACCGTTAGACAGCTCCACCAACTTCTCGTCCGTCCGTGAAAAACCTGCCCCGTCAATCAATCGCTCATCGATGTTCAGCTCGCTCATATCGTTGACGATGACGGCATATTTTTTACCATCCCGATTGTTCAACATATGATTGAGCAACGTCGTCTTGCCACTTCCTAAATATCCGGACAAGACTGTGATCGGAATTCGTTTCATGATGTATACCACCTTTAAATCGTAATCATTACTTTTTAGATAATGAACGGGATCACGTCCGTTGTCAACAAAAAAACACGCTCAAAAGGAGCGTGTTTTCTTGTTGACTAACATGATTGTTATCGCTCGTCCTTCGGGCGCCCACGCTTTCCGCAGGCAATCCCGGAGCCTCATCGCGACTCACGTCGCTACTGGGTCTCCGTTGGATTGCTTTCCTGCAGGAGTCGGGGCGCCATCGAACGAGCAACGCAAACGGTCGCCATCTAGCGGCCATTTGTCTTTTTCTGAGGCCTCGACGGCCGAAGAAAAAGCTCTGGATATGTTCTTCGTACCGGTTATTCTTCTAACGCTTTCCGTTCCGCCTCGGAGCGAGGATACGTGTTCGCCTGCCACTCGGCCCGGTAAATCGAATCGAGTTGCGTCAATCCGACCTCGTCATCATCCTTATCGGCATCCACACTCGGCGTCTCGTCCCACTTTGGTTCAAGATACGTATGGTCTTCTTTCCGAGCCCGGTCGTCCAATATCTTTTGAATCCCGACCCGAGCCACCGCCGCTAGTGCCAATCCGATTCCCGCTCGCACGAGCAATCGCTTCACCATAGCCGTCCCTCCTTAACGTCCAAACCGATAAAGTGGCATCCCTTTCACGTCCGTATCAATCTTGAAGACCGAACCCGCATCCGGATGAGCGGCGAGCGCCTCGTCGTCCATGCCTTCCCGTGCCGTCGTGATCGCCAATTGTTTTAAGTCATCCCCGATAAAACTACACGACGTGACGTTCGGCGCCGGGACGATGACTTCAAGCACTTTTTCACCCGTCTCCGGATTCCACCGCGTGACGCGCCCGCCTGCAAAGTGGGCAATCCATAAAAAGCCGTCTTCATCCGACGTCATACCGTCCGGGAACCCGTCCTCATTCTTGAAATCAATGACGACCTCACCTTCCCCGAGCGTGCCCGTTTTCAAATCGAACGGGAACTTGCGAACCGTCTCGGTCGGCGTATCGATATGGTAAAACGACGTATGGTCAGGTGACCACGTCAACCCGTTCGATAACGTCAATCCGCTCAACATAACCTCGGTCGTGCCGTCGCGGTTCAAGCGGAACAACGTCGCCTGCTCAGACTCGTCTTTTAAGTGGAGCGTCCCGGCGAAGACACGACCGTACGGGTCGGCTTTCCCATCGTTGAAGCGAAGGACACCTTCCGGGTCATCAAGTTCGACGAGTTTATCGAGTTGTTTCGACGTTTCATCCCACTCATAGATACCATCCTTCAATCCGACGATCACGCCGTCGGTCACTTTAGGGACGACAAATCCGACCTGCTGTCCCATATCAAACGAAGATAATTCATCTTCTTTCTCATCGTACCACCAGAGCGCGTGCCCTTCGATATCGACCCAGTAGAACCGCTTCAGTTCAGCGTCCCAGCAAGGCCCTTCCCCGAGCGTGTTTCTGACTCGAATCCATAACGTAGCGTTTACTGTCTCCATTGAATTGCCTCCACTCTCTGCTTTGATATCAAAAGACTATTCCCTGAGGGGGTAAGGACTATTCATCATTCACAAAAATGTTTAAAGATATTTCTCGTCTGACGCATTATGCGCCCGGGCACGATAAAAGCGCTCCGAATCGGTTTCGATTCGGAGCGCTCGTTTATTTGGCGCCTTCGACGTTCATTTGTTTACTGCGTAATTGGCCGCACGCCGCATCGATATCGGTCCCGTGCTCGAGACGCACGCCCGTATTGATGCCCCGTTTTTTCAAGACGTCGTAAAACGCCATGATGTCCTCGGTCGTACTCCGCTCGTACTGGATGTGCTCGTTGACCGGGTTGTATGGGATCAAGTTGACGTAAGACTTGTCTTTGATGTCATCGATCAACGCCGCGAGTTCTTCGGCATGTTCCGGCAAATCGTTCACTTTCGAGAGCAAGATGTACTCGAACGTGATCCGTTTATTCGTCTTCTCGACGTAGTAGCGGATCGCCGGCATCAGTTTATCGAGCGGGAACGCCCGGTTGATCTTCATGATTCTCGTCCGCAGCGCATCGTTCGGCGCGTGCAGCGAGAGGGCCAAGTTGATGCGCAGGTCAAGGTCGGCGAACTTGTAGATCTTGTCGGCGAGCCCACTCGTCGAGACGTTGATTTTACGAGGAGCGATCGCGAGACCGCGCTCGTCTTTGACGACACGGAGGAAGTCGACCAAGTTATCAAAGTTATCGAATGGCTCCCCGATTCCCATGACGACGATGTGGCTGACGCGGTCATCTTCACCGACCTCGTCTAAATAGTGTTGAACGGTCATGATCTGTTCGACGACCTCACCCGCCGTCAAGTCGCGTGTTTTTTTCAAGAGGCCGCTCGCACAGAAACTACAGCCGATGTTGCACCCGACTTGTGTCGTCACACAGACGGAACGTCCATACTTATGGCGCATGAGCACCGTTTCGATATAATGCCCGTCGTGCAGTTTAAGTAAGAATTTGACCGTGCCGTCACCCGCTTCTTGTTTGACGAAAAGTTCTTGTGTCGTCAGCGCATAGTTCGCCTCAAGCTGTTCGCGAACTTCGGGACGAACCGCGATCTCGTCGAGCCGTCTGACACGGTCGATGTAAAGCGAGTCCCATATTTGTCTGGCGTGGTAGGCACTGTATCCCCAAGATACGCAAGCGTCCGACAGCTGATCAAATGTCAGCCCATATATAGATGATTTCATTGTAATCTGTCCTTTCTTCAATCCGCATACGTACCATTGTAGCGGACGTGAGCGACAGGTGCAACGTTCTTACATAGGCGGGATCGGACGCGTCACGTGGCGTTCGAACGCGTAGGCGATACGGATGAGGTCTCGTTCCGCATAGCTCGTACCCGTGAATGACAGCCCGAAAGGTGCCCCGCTCTGTTTGAGCTTGTATGGGATCGTGACCGTCGGGTGCCCTGCCTTCGCCGCCATATCGTAATTCAAGTCGTGTGGCAACGCCAGGGCGTGAAGCGTTTGTTCCATCAATAAACGATCGAGGCCGTCCGTTTTCGCGTGCCGGACGTCGGCTAAGCGTCGCTCGAGGTAGCTCGACTCGGTCAAACGCCCTGATAACTGATTCGCTTTCTCGAACGTAACTTGTCCGTGCGGGATCGTTTCCGGGTGAAGCTTGTTCCAGTCCATCAAGTCCTTGAGCGTTTCATACGGGAGCGCTGTCGTCGCCAAATACGCCTCGATCCCGAGCTTGAACTCATGGTAGAGGACGTCGCCTTGGTCAAGTCCGTCGTTTGACGGCAGGTCGACTTCGACGAGCTCGACCCCGCTCGCTTTGAGTAACGCCAGCGCCGCTTGATAGAGCGTCTGTTCTTCATCCGACAGTTCCGCCTTCACGAAACCGACGCGCATGCCGACGGCTTGACGTTCGTCGAGACACGTCCGGTACGGTGGACCGGCCGGTAGATGTGTCGTCGCCGGGTCCGAGTCGTCTTCCCCGCACATCGCTTCTAGTGCGAGCACCGCGTCGCGGAGCGTCCGCGCCATCGGACCGGCCGTATCTTGCGACCGCGAAATCGGGATGATCCCACTCCGGCTGATGAGCCCGACCGTCGGTTTGATGCCGACGATGCCGTTATGGACGCTCGGGTGGATGATCGACCCGCTCGTCTCGCTGCCGACAGCGAGCATCGTCAAGTTCGCAGCGACCGCTGACGCCGAACCAGAACTCGAACCGCCGACGTCGAGATTGTCACCATACGGATTGAGCGTCTGGCCACCGACCCCGCTCCATCCGTTCGGCATGTCCTCCGTCAAAAAATTGGCCCATTCCGATAAATTGGCTTTGCCGAGAATGACCGCCCCGTGCTCACGGAGGCGACGGACGAGTTCAGCGTCACGACCGGCAAAGTGATGCTCGAGCGCCACGGCGCCGGCAGTCGTCCTCATGAGTCCCGCCGTCTCGATGTTGTCCTTGAGTAAAACGGGAATACCGAGGAGTGGCAGCCGGTCTCCGCGTCGGTAGGCACGGTCAGCCGCCTCCGCCTCAAACAACGCGTCCGGGTTCACTTGGATGACCGCTTTCAGTTTATCGTTCAAGCTAGCGATCCGTGTCAAATAGTAGGCCGTCACGTCCCGGGCCGTGAACGTCCCTTCTTTATATCCGCGCTGTGCGGTCTCGATGTCTAGTTCAAATAAGTCTTGCATCCAATTCCCTCCTTATAGGCAATGTTATTCGGTATTCGCTTAATGCATCGAATCCCCTTCTTTTTATCGCCATTGGATGTGCAACTTGATACACTAGAAGAAACGTTATTGGAGGTAGCCATGTCCCGCTCTTACATCCTTGTTTTACTGTCCGTGTTCGCCCTGTTCTTTCTACAATTGTTTGGGGATGATTTGCCGTGGGCATTCCCTGCGTCCATCGCCCTCATTATCTTGATTGTTGGTGCCACGCTATTTCAACTTCGGCGCACACCAAATCGTTGACGTTTAAACGAGACAGATGATATGATGCTGTCACCAACTACATATCGATATCTTGAGTGAACGAGAGACCTGGCTCTACGACTTCACAGCAACCTGCTTCGGCAAGGTGCTACTTCCAGCAAGGCATCGCCTTGGACGATATGACAAAACGCTCATGTCGATGACATGGGCGTTTTTTTGGAATGAACATGAGGGGGATTTTATTTTGGAAAAAGCTACATTCGCAGGTGGTTGTTTTTGGTGCATGGTGACACCGTTCGAGGAACAGCCAGGAATCGAAGGAATCGTATCCGGTTATACAGGCGGACACGTTAACAATCCGACGTATAAAGACGTCAAGACAGGCACGAGTGGTCACTACGAGGTCGTCGAGATCACGTTCGATCCTTCTCAATTCTCATATGAGCGCCTGCTCGAATTGTATTGGATTCAGACTGATCCGACCGACGACGGCGGCCAGTTCCAAGACCGCGGGCAACAATACGCGCCCGCCATCTTCTATCATACGGAAGAGCAACGCGTGGCGGCAGAACAGAGTCGCGACGCGCTCGCCGCGAGCGGAAAGTTCAAACAACCGATCGTGACGAAAATCTTACCGGCTGACGTCTTTTACCCGGCCGAAGACTATCATCAAGATTATCATAAAAAAAATCCGGCCCACTATAAAGCGGACCGGAAACAATCTGGCCGTGACGAGTTCATCGACCAGACGTGGACAAGCTGACAACGACGGGCCTCATGCCCGTCGTTTTTTTAGCTCTTGGCAAGCCCGAGCATGAATCCAGCGACCACGATCAGACCGATCCCCATAAACACGAAGACACGTTCTTTCGTCGTCTTTTCTTCTTTTAACAAGTAAATGCCACCGAGCGTTGCGACGACGACGTTCAATTGTGACAAGGCGAACGACGTGGCGATGCCGACTTCTCCGCTCGAGACGAACAACCCGAAATTCCCGATGCCCCAGGCAAGCCCGGCGAAGATGTTCTTGAACGTCTTCGGATCAAATTTTTTCACATCTTTTTCACGAAGACTGAACAAGAGCGCGGCGATGAACATCCCGAGCGACTGTGGCAAGATCGCGGTGATGCCGTCCACTTCAAAGTAGTTGGTCAGGACGGCGTACGTCACGTAACCGATGCTCGAAACGAGGAGCACGAGTAGCCCTTTTTTCAAAGCACTACTGCTGTCCGATTCTTTATTTTGTTGATATGACGTCATGACGGCCCCGATGATGATCAAAACGAGGGCCGAGAAGCCGAGCCATAGCTCGGTCGATGTCTTCCAGTCCCCGAGAACGATGACTCCGAACAGTGATGTCCCGACAAGCTGCATCCCTGTACTGATCGGCATCGCTTTCGAGACGCTTAAAATTTGGAACGACTGGAACTGAAGGTACTGTCCGAGCGCCCAGAACACACCCGAAATGAAACCAGTCACGATCGCGAGCGTCGTGAACTCTGGTTTGAAGACGAGCGCGATGACAACCGCCATCACCATCGCGCCGATCGTCGTGCCGATCAATTGTTGAATCGGCTTGCCGCCGACAATAGATACGATAAGCGGGATACTCCCCCACATGAGTGCGGGCAGTAGCGCTAGCAAAATCATCTCCATACGTTGCACCTGCTTTCTTAATATAACATTCTGTCTATTCTTCCCGGCTCTAGCGCTCATTAAACTTCAAAAAAATGATTTTCAAACTTCTTTCGTTTTTCTTGTTGCCAAATCATTTATTAGAATGATATAATAATTTCCAACGGGGCATTAGCTCAGCTGGGAGAGCGCCACGCTGGCAGCGTGGAGGTCAGCGGTTCGAGCCCGCTATGCTCCATTCCTTAAGTCGGTCCACTGATGTGGGCCGGCTTTTTTGTGTCCCCGCCTCGGTTTAAGTCGACACGAACCGGGTAATGATTGTAAGACATCATTTATCTTAAGGGGGACTTCCAATGAACCGAGCCTCTGTCGAAGAGACGATTTTGGCAGTGATCGATTGTATCCGGGCGAGCAACCATTGCTTCTCGAAATGTTTACAAGAAGAAGACCTGCTGATGGTCTCGGAATGTATCCGGTTGACGAAAGAATGTGCCGAAGTCGCCACACTCACCTTGAACGCGCTCGAAACCGACTCTGCGTTCACAAGACCGATCGCGGCGCTCTGCGCGCAAGTGTGTGATACGTGTGCCGTCGAATGCGGGCGTCACTTATACGACCATTGCCAACGTTGCTCTGAGGCGTGCTTGCGCTGCGCCGAGGCGTGTCGGCACCTCTCGGCCGCATGATCGCTTTCCAGTCTAACCTTGTGTTAGACTTTTTTTGTACAGATTTTTAACGAAGAGAGGAACTTTTATGCCACATTCTATTCTAGCAATCGACGTCGAGACGGCCAATCGCGACAGTCGGAGCATCTGCTCTGTCGGTTGGAGTTTACTTACAGACGGTGAAGTCGTCGAGACGAACCAATTGCTCGTCAATCCTGAGGAAGACTTTGACCAAGGCAACATTCGCGTCCACGGGATTCGCCCGAGCGACGTCTGGGACGCCCCGGCATTGCCCGAAGTGCTCGAACAGCTCTATCCGACACTGAACGCCGTCGACGTCGTCATAGCCCATAACGCCGCGTTTGACATGGGTGCGCTCCGCAAAGCGATCGCCAAGTACGACTTGTTCACTTTCCCGACGATTGAATACGGCTGCACCGTCAAGTTGTCCCGCAAGCTATACCCGGGGCTACCGAACCATAAGTTGAACACGATGGCCGAGCATTTGAACGTCCCGTTCATCCACCACGATGCCGCCGAGGACGCCCGCGTCTGCGCCCTGCTCATGCGCGACATGATGATCAAGACCGGGATCACCGACGTGCGCGAGTTGCACCGCTACACGTCGGTCAAACTCGGAACGCTCGCTTATTGACGAAAGGCCCGACAGCTGTCGGGCCTTTTAGCGTTTGAAGATCCATCTCTTTTGGACGTAGTAACTCAATACGAACAACACACTGTCGACGGCGACCTTGAGGATGACCTCGCCGTCCCGGAACAGCAGGAACAACACGTAGACGAGACTCGCCGACAGCGCCATCTGCACAGCGACCAGCCCAAAGTATTTCAACATCGAGCGCTTCGCTTTCGATTTGAAGACGACTTTCCGGTTGACGTAATAATTGAATAACGAAGACACGATTCGCGCCAAAACCGTCGCCACGATGACATGGACTGATTCGAACCATGGATTCAATAAGAAAATCAACAACGCGTAAACGCCGATGTCCATTAAGAATGAAGCGACTGATGATAAAGAATAGGCCAAAAACATGCGATAAATGAGAATCGAATCGATGACTGGACGAAAATGTGAAGACGCGTTCTCGTCAACGTATACCGTTTCGATCGGTGTTTGATGGATCGGTACTTGCAATCGTTTCGTGAACGTCAACATGTTCATCTCGAACTCATAGCGGTTGCCCGGAATATCGATCAGTTGCTTGGCATAGCGGAGCGGAATCGCCCGCAGTCCGGTCTGTGTGTCGTTCAGACGGAGACCGCTGCCGAGCAACATGACAAATCTCGTCATTTGATTGCCGAACCGGCTCCGGAACGGAATCGCAGGCGACGAGAAATCACGACAACCCATGATCAGATGATGCGGCCACTTCACCCCTTCATCGTACAGGTTACGGACGTCCGCCGGCAGATGTTGTCCGTCCGCATCGACGGTGATCACGCCGGTCGTCTCCGGGTACGCATCGACGATGTGGCGGAGCCCGGTCTTTAGCGCTGCGCCTTTGCCGGCATTTTGTTCATGCTCGAGCACAGCGGAGACGTCCGCCTTTACGCCATCAAACACGGCACGGCACGTATCGGCACTGCCGTCGTTCACGACGATGACATGGACGAACCCTTTGTCCTTCAACTCCTGGACCAGTGTGACGAGCGCTTGATCAGGGTTATAGGCCGGTATTAATACGACATAGTCGTCTAAACGTTCCACGGCATGCATTTGCATCGCCACCCCTCCTTCTTTCCTCTTATACCCCAGTCAGACGAAAGTGATACCGAGACAAGAAAAAAAACGTGATGGCTTTGCGCCATCACGTCAAACAGACGAGCTGATGATTCATCCGGTAAAGATGAGATATGAAGAAACGGCGTAGACGAAGACGACGAGAATCGAAGGAAGGGCGTATCTGACTTTCGATGTCACGTCTTTGCGAAGGACGCTGTACATGACCAAGATCGACAGAATCGTGATCCCGATCGCCGTGACCAAGTGTGATGCCGACACATCCGCTAAAATCGACCCGTTCTGATAAAATACGTCCGACATGGCGATGATGAGCATGTTGAAGATGTTGCTCCCTAAGATCGAGCCGAACGCCAAGTTGACGTTACCGAGTTTCAAGGCGACGAATACCGCGACCGCTTCAGGCAGCGACGTCGACGCCGCAATCAAGAAACTACCGACGAAGCTTGAACCGAGCCCTGTGACGACAGCGATCTGGTCACCCGTGATCGACAGCGCCGTCCCGGCCGCCATGATGACGAGTGCCGCGATAACAAACCCGACGCCGGCTTGTTTCACTGAAATCGTATCAGTCACGCTCGCACCGACTTCTTGCTCGACTTCTCGTTCGGCCGTCGGTTCTTGAGGCCGCTTCCCGATATAGTAAATCCCAATCGCATACAAGACGGCAATTAATATCGCGTCAATGCCAATGCCTAGTACCGTATAATCAATCCGGACGATGAGCGCGATCATCGTGACGAGCGTCAACATCAATCCGAGACTGGCCGTATATAGGTGGTCTCGACTTGCGTCATTGAACAGTCGCTTTTGACGATAAAATAGATCGAACATCGCCAAAATGAAGATGTTGAACAAGTTCGAACCGAGCATGTTCCCGATCGCGATATCCGGGTTGTTGATCAAGACGGCGGATACGCTCGTCGTCACTTCCGGAAGTGACGTCGCACCTGCAAGCAAGACCGTCCCGACGAGCATCCCGCTCATCGTCGACTTCTCACTGATGACATCAGCGTACGTCGATAATTTTATGGCAGCATACACTGTAATCGCAGCGGCCAAAATAAAGTAAATAAATACCATGTAAATTTTTCTCCCCTTTTCATGAATTCAAAAAGACCTTTTTATGGACGCCGAAAACGCATCCATAAAAAGGTCTTGCGGACTTGGTAAGAAGCTCGATGGACCGAGTGCATACGCACCGTAATGACGACCCATCGACCACGTTCGTGGTCGCTACTCCCCTTCTCATGTTCATGACGAATATAACACGTTCAAGGTCACTTGACAATCATTTCACTTCAACAACGTGATGACGTCCTCAGACCGGAGCGCGGCCCGGTAAGATAATTCGTTGATTGCTTGCAAGACGGGAATTGACAAGTCTTGTCTAAGACCGCTGTCTTGCAGTTGGTCTTTCAGCGTTTCGAGTTCAAGCCTTTCCGCTTCAGAGCCGTGACGATAGCCTTCCCGCATCGACTCGTTCAACTCGTAAGCAGTTTGACAAAGCGTCGACGACTCTTGGAGCCAATCGTCTTCGTGGAACCCATGCCCGATCACATCGAACAGTTTGTTCAACTTCTCGTCACGGTCTTCTTCGACACCGTAGAACAGCAAATTCAACTCGATCTCAAATTCATCGATCAAACTCGTCGTCTGACTGAAAGGCTGAAGCGCGTGGAGCAGCTCATGATAGTACCAAGACTGATCACGAAGTGGCCGCTTGAATCGTCCCCACACCTGCTTTCCTTCACGCTCAATGTCGAGTCGGATCGAGCGCAGATTATGTAACTTGTCTGCCGCTAGAAGCGCGACTTCATCATACTGGAGAGTGTGCACTTTCTGAATCGTCATCCGCTTACGTTCTTCCCACGAGTGATGCTTCCCCGGTTCCGAAACGGCTTGGACTAACCGGGCGACTTCTCGTCCGAACTCCTGTTCAATCTCCTCGGCCGTCGTCAGCGTGTCTTCTAGTAAGTCATGGAGCAGTCCGGCCGCTACGACCGGAATCGGCTGCCGGTCTTCGACGAGCAACATCGAGACGGCGACCGGGTGGGTCACATACGGAATGTTCGTCCCTTTGCGAAACTGTCCGTCATGACGGACGGCCGCAAAGCGTAAAGCCTCTTCGATCAGCTGGTGCACGACGCTTCCCCCTTCAAATTTGTTTACTCACTCCTTCCTGTTATACCCATGACTAGGACTTATCACTCACATCCGCATTTAAAATATAGGGTAATGGTCCTACCGGCAGACTTCATCAAGACTCGTAAATCATTTTCTTTGTCATTCCACCATCGACGACGAGGTTATGTCCGTTCACGAAATCGTTCATCGGATCGATCAAGTACGTAACGGCACGGACGATATCTGTCGTCGTACCGACCCGGCCCGACGGATGTTGACGATGGTCGACGTCTCGCAACGGTTCGTCGGACGTATGGATCCAACCTGGGCTGATCGCGTTCACCGTAACCGGTCGAGACGCGAGCGAGACGGCCATCGAATTGGTCAATGCGACAATCCCGCCTTTTGACGCTCCGTACGCTTCCCAGTCCGGCTCGTTTTGGTGCGCGCGCGTCGAGGCGAGATTGATGATGCGTCCATACTCCGCCCCTTCATTTAGCGTCAAAAATGCTTTTGAACAAGCAAACGTCCCGACAAGGTTGACATCGATGACATGTTTAAACGTCTCGACGTCCAACTCTTCAATCGGGGTCTCAAGTGACGACACGCCCCCATTATTGATTAGAATATGTACGACACCGAAGTCTTGTCCAATCTTCTTGAAAGTGTTGGACACGTCCTCATGGTTGCCTAAATCCATCTGTATGAACGTCACATCACGAAGCAACGGGTCCTCTCCAATGTCGAGTCCGATGACGTGATAAGACTCCGCAAAATGATGCGCGAGCGCGTAACCGATCCCTTGACTGACTCCTGTAATGATCATTGTCTGTTTCATCGTCTATCCCTCCTCGAAATCATTTACCCGGAATGTGCTTACTTAAGTCCTGCCGTACGCCAAAGCGTTTGATCGGACGTCGTCACGACCGTCGCTCCGGCCGCGAGTGCTTGCTCAACTTCGTCTAGCGACGTAATCAATCCGCCCGCGAACACGGGGATACCCGTCTGTTCTTTGACGAGCCGGATGTATTTAGGGACGAGCCCCGGCAAGACCTCGATGTAATCAGGTTGCGTCCGATTGATTAACCGATAGCTTTTTTCGAGCGAGCTCGAATCGATCAAAAATAGGCGTTGCACGGTCTTGACTTGTTTTTGTTTCGCCTTTAGGATCACATTCCCTTTCGTCGAGATGATGCCGTACGGTTTATACGACTGACAAATATATTCGGTCGCGAACTCGTCGGCCTTCAATCCTTGGATCAAATCGAGATGGACGAAGACCTGCTTACCGTGCGTCTCAAGCAACCGAAAGACCGCATCGAGACGCGATATGTGGATCTCAAGCAAGACGCCGATGGCGAATTCACTTTCCAGAAAAATTTCTACATCCCGCATATCACGAAGCGCAGGCAAAATCGATTGGTTCTCAAACATTTGGCCGCCACACCCTTTCCATTTTCTTTCATTATTCGGACAAAGGCTTTATGAAATCAAGGTTTATGAATTCAATATAGCGGGAAAACGATTACAACTTGTGTGGAGGGGGACTCATCTTATGGTAAATGAAGTCGAGGTACGGATTGAAACACCGACACCGGAGCAACATCAACAGCTCAGGGTCAAGGCCGGAATGCCAAAGCGTTCAGACAAAGGAACGATTAAAGGACTGGCCAACACGCTATTCGGTGTGTGCCTATATAGAAACGATGAGATGGTCGGCATGGGTCGCGTCGTCGGGGACGGGGGGATGGTATTCCATCTGGCCGATATCGTCGTCGACCCGGATTGCCAAGGCCTTGGGCTCGGGAAGCTGATCATGGAACATTTGATGGACTGGATCTTGAAAGAAGCGGACGAGACGGCCATCATCAGCTTGATTGCCGACATCCCGGCCGACGGGCTGTACAAGCATTTCGGTTTTGACTATTCGCGGCCAGAATCGGTCGGCATGGAGTACCAGTGGAATCAAGACTAGTCGCTGTGGACGGCGACTCGTCACAAAGGGGTGACGTATGGAACTATTGAATATTATCGTTTTACTCGGTTTAGGACTGACCGTCATCTCCGTTCTTAGCCTCATCATCGAGCGACTCTTCTTCCCGAGTATATTGGCATTTATCGCGATTGGGGTCGCCGTCGGCTTCTTCTGGGATGGGAACGAAGTGTTCAAGGTCGCCGGTGAGATTGGGATCATCTTATTGTTTTTCTTGCTCGGACTGAAGTTCCCGTTAACAGAGCTCGTCAAGCGAATGAAACAAGTTTGGAAAGCAGGCGTTTTAGACATCGTGCTCGCGTTTGGTGTCACGATCGGCATCGCTTTGCTGTTCGGGCTCGATTTTCCGCAAGCTTTCTTGATCGGGGCCGTCCTTTATGCGACGAGCTCGTCCATCTCGGCCCGGTTGCTCGAACGGAACCCGGACAAGCACGAAGATATTAAAGAATTCGTGCTCGCCTTGCTCATCTTTGAAGACATCTTCGCACCACTCATTTTGACCGTCGCTCCGTTCATCATTCAAGACGAACCGATTGCTTTCTCTGACATCGGCAAAGTGTTCGTCGGTTTCCTCGTGTTCGGGGTATTATTGTTTGTCGGATCACGCTTCGTCACGAAACAACCGAAGATCGCGAAGCACCTGCTACGTCAGGACGATGCGAGCATCGGCTTGATCGGCTTGATCTTATTCTTCGCGGGCATCGGCATGATATTCGGGTTATCGGAGATACTCGGAGCGTTCATCGCGGGGATCATGTTGGCCGGCATTCACGACGTCAGACCGTTGAAACGTCTGACCGTACCGGTCCGTGATTTGTTCTTACCGATTTTTTTCATCTCATTCGGAATCTCGATCAACCTCGAGCAAGGAGTGATCATCAACACGCTCTTCTTCGTCTTGATCGTCTGGGGCGTGCTGTCGAAGTGGATCGTCGGCCGTGTCGGCGGCAGGCTGTACGGGTTGACGCGGGTTCAAGCGAACGAGGCCGGTTTCTCGCTCGCACCTCGAGGCGAGTTCTCGATTCTTTTCACCGCGCTCTCGAACGGTGCCATCAACTTGTTCGTCGGATTATACATTTTCGTTTCCGCCATCATTGGCATCGTCTTGTTCCGCTTCTCTGAAAGTTTAGCGGCGAAGACGGAGCAGACGCTCAAAAGAGTCTTGCCCGAGGAAACTGATAGAAAACCTGACCAAACCGATAAAGGAGACTGAAAACTCATGGTTGAAGTTGCCTTCGTATGTATTCATAACTCATGCCGCTCTCAAATGGCAGAGGCGATCGGACGCGATGTGCTCGGAGATATCGCCCGCGTCCACTCAGCCGGCACGGAAGATTATCCGGAAGTAAAGCCGCTCGCGCTCGAGGCCGTCCGGGAGATCGGTCTTGATCCGTCGGGTCAACACCCGAAACGGCTTGACGAGATTCCGGACCGGCTCGACTATTTGATTACGATGGGTTGCGGGGTCGAGTGTCCGTACGTACCGACGACATATCGGGACGACTGGGGGCTCGACGACCCTTCCGGTCAGCCGCTCGAAGCGTTCCGGGAGACGCGTTCGCAAATCATCACGAAGATGAAGCAGTTGCGCGAACAGATTTTGAACGACTATCCTGAACTCCAAAAATAACGGGCCCTCTTAGGAGGACCCGTTTTTTAGTCGCCATCAAACCGACGACGCTTTGTTCGACTGTTTCCGTTTCCGCCGCTTCCGCCACAAGACGAAAGCGATGATCGCGATGACGAGAAGCGCGTACATCACGTATGAATACACGTCGAGATAGCCTAAGATCGATTCCCAGTTCTCCCCGACCCGAATTCCAATATAAATCAGAATCGAATTCCAGATCACCGTTCCGGCTGTGCTCAACAGCAAAAATTTAAGGAACGGCATGTTCGACATACCGGCCGGCAGCGAGATCAAACTCCGAACGACCGGCATGAGCCGACCAAAAAAGACCATCCAGCCGCCATAGCGGTCAAACCACGCGTCCGCTTTTCGGACGTCATCGATATCGAGTCGAATCCACTTCCCGTGTCGTTTCGTCCACCGCTCGATTTGTTCGACGTCTAAATATAATCCGATGCCATACAACAAGACCGCTCCTAAAATGGCACCCGCTGTCGCCGCCAAGACGACGACCCAGACAATCAAGTTTGTTTTGACCGCAAAGAACCCACCGAACAGCAAGACGACTTCTGACGGGATCGGCGGGAACACGTTCTCGATAAAGATCATGAACGCGATGCCGAAATAACCGTACTGTTCAATGATACTGATCATCCAATCTCGCATAAATCCATCAACCTCCAATATGACGTATTATACCCGTCCATGAACGTCGGCAATCGTTCCGACGTGCTAAAATGAATCGACAACGAAAAGGAGATGAAAGCAACATGGAAGAGACGTCACGCTGCCCTTGGTGCGGCACAGACCCGGACTACGTTCGGTATCATGACGAGGAATGGGGCAAGCCGGTCCACGATGACAAGAAACATTTCGAATGTTTGACGCTCGAGAGCGCGCAGGCAGGGCTCAGCTGGATCACCATCTTACGGAAGCGTGAGAACTATCGGCGCGCGTATGCCGATTTCGATGTCACGCGCGTCGCCGACTATACCGATGTCGACATCGAACGGCTGCTGTCAAACGATGGCATCGTCCGTAATCGCCGCAAGATTGAAGCGTCGATCAACAACGCCAAACGGTTTCTCGAGATCCAGCACGAGTTCGGTACATTCGATGCGTACATCTGGTCGTTCGTCGACGGAAGGGTCATCAACAACGACTGGACGTCGGTCGAAGAGGTTCCGGTGACGACGGAGCTATCGCATCGCTTGAGCACAGACTTGAAACGACGCGGCTTTAAATTTCTCGGTCCGACGACCGTTTACGCCCATCTGCAAGCGACCGGTCTCGTCAACGACCATCTGATCAACTGCCCCGCCAAATGATTTTTTGTTATTTTAGTCAATGATGAAAAATAAACGTGCAGCCGATTCAATTTTGTGACAAAATCTTGTCAAGGTATAAGATATAGATTTTGAAAACGTTTTCACAACTGAATGAGGGGGCTGTTACATGAACGGAATTTTAGTTTCCATCACGATTTACATGGTGCTCATGGTCGTACTTGGCGTCGTCGCCTATCGCCGTACAGAGAGCATCGGCGACTATATGCTCGGAGGAAGAGGGCTCGGTCCAGGCGTAGCCGCCTTGTCGGCCGGGGCATCTGACATGAGCGGTTGGCTACTGATGGGCTTGCCGGGCGCCATGTTCGCGACCGGTCTCTCGAGTGGGTGGATCGTCATCGGGTTGACGATCGGCGCCTACTTGAACTGGCTCCTCGTCGCCCCGCGTTTACGCACGTATTCGTATTTGTCAGAAGATGCGATCACGATTCCAGACTTCTTCGAAAAGCGGTTCAAAGATTCTCGGGGCACGCTGCGGACGTTCTCAGCCGCCGTCACCTTGATTTTCTTCACACTGTACGCGACGAGCGGATTCGTGGCCGGCGGCCGGTTGTTCAACGCCGTCTTCGGCATCGAATTTGTGACGGGCGTCTTGATTTTAGCGTCGATCATCATCCTGTATACGTTCATCGGCGGGTTCCTCGCTGTCAGTTGGACGGACTTCGTCCAAGGACTGATCATGTTGTTCGCGCTAATTTTCGTTCCGGCGATCGCGATCACGGCGACTGATGGCGTCTCGAACGCGCTCCAAACGATCGGTGATATCGATTCGGCGCTGCTCGATCCGTGGACGGGCCAATCGTTCATCGGGATCGTGTCTCTATTCGCCTGGGGGCTCGGTTACTTCGGACAACCACATATCATCGTCCGCTTTATGGCCATCGAAAAATTACAAGATATTAAGACCGCCCGCCGGATCGGCATCTCGTGGATGCTCTTCACCGTCGTCGGGGCGATGGCGACCGGATTGATCGGTCTCGCCTACTACACGCAGCAAGGACTTGAGATCGACAATCCAGAAAATATTTTCATCAATCTATCAGACCTATTATTCATCGACTTGATCACGGGCGTGTTACTCGCTGCACTGCTTGCCGCCATCATGTCGACCATCTCGTCGCAGTTGCTCGTCTCGTCTAGTGCGGCGACGACCGATTTCTATCAGAAGTTTTTCCGCAAACAGGCAGGTGACCGTGAACTCGTCATGGTCGGCCGGATCACCGTCATTCTCGTCTCGGTCATCTCGATTTGGCTCGCCTTCGGTGCTGATGATACGATCTTGAACCTCGTCGGCTACGCTTGGGCCGGTTTTGGTTCCTCGTTCGGCCCGCTCATCTTGTTCAGCTTGTTTTGGAAGCGGACGACGCGCCAAGGCGCACTCGCGGGCATGTTGACGGGTGCATTTATCGTCATCGTCTGGAAGAACTTCGCCAGCGACTGGTTCGGGACCGTCGGTGAACTGTATGAGATGATTCCAGCGTTCTTCTTGTCGGCGCTTGCCATCTATGTCGTCAGTTTGATGACACCGCCACCAAGCACGACAATCACGAACGAGTTTGAACAGATGGAGCACATATTGAAAAAAGAAGGCATCTGAACCGCACAAAGTACCGGGATCCACTACCCCGGTACTTTTTTGTCTGTCGTGACAAAAGGAGATTTAGCGCTTTTGCCGAACTCCTCTATATACACGTTCGATTTCAAACGAAAGGAAGTGACCACTCACTTGAAACGAGTGATCTTGCTAAAACAACCTGCCCTGCTTTTGTCCCTCCTTTTCCTGTTCGGCTGCACCTCAGCCGATGTCGAAACTACGCAACCCGAGCAAACTGAGAATCCGCCGGTCGAGACGGAACAACCGGTTGATACCGTGCCCGAAGAACCGGAACCGGTCGTGACGACGACGTCCATTTACGCGATCGGCGATATTTTATTGCACGACTCCGTCTACAACGCCGCCAAGAACGGTGACGGCTATGACTTCACCCCCGCGTTTGAAAAAGTTGCGCCCGCTTTGGCCGAAGCCGACATTACCGTTGCCAACCAAGAGAGCATGATCGGCGGCAGTGACATCGAATTGTCGAGTTACCCTGCCTTCAATAGCCCCTACGAGATCGGTGATGCGTTGCAAGAAGCAGGCATCGACCTCGTGACGACAGCGAACAATCACACGCTCGACCGCGGCGTGAAAGCGATTGAGAATTCAATCGCCTACTGGAACTCGATCGATATGCCGTATACCGGTTCGTTCTTATCCGAAGCAGATAAAGCCAACGTCCGGACGCTGACCGCGAACGACATCTCGTTTGCGTTCCTCGCCTACACGTATGGGACGAACGGTGTCGTACCGAAGCAGCCGTATCACGTCAATTACATTGACGTCGAAGCGATGAAACGAGATATCGAGGCGGCCGAACAAACCGCCGAGCTGACCGTCGTCGCACTCCACTTCGGGAATGAGTACGAGCCGCTCCCGAACGAAACGCAAGAAACACTCGTCCAACAACTGTCCGATCTTGGTGTCGATATCATCATCGGCCATCATCCGCACGTCCTGCAGCCGACGGCCTGGGTCGACGGCGCTGCAGGCAATCGAACGTTCGTCGCCTACTCACTCGGAAACTTCTTGTCTGGCCAGCAAGGCGATGAGCGGAATACGGGCGGCATCGTCGGTATCGACATCGTCAAGACAACCATCGACGGCGAATCGACGTTTGAGCTCACGAACCCGATGTTCTATCCGACGTTCACACGGCAATCGAGCGCGGGCCATTTCGAGGTCGTCCCTCTCCAGTCCGCCAAACCTGAGCTATTCAACGAGACGAGCGAGCATATGAAACAATGGATGCCAGAACTCGAGATCATTCAGTGACGAACCACTTTTCATAAGTGGTTCTTTTTTTTTTAGGAAAACCATTGCTTTCCACCCCAGCATCCTTTAATGTAAGTTGTATATTTATAAAAACAGATGAATAATTATGTATAAGGGGTGCAACGAAATGAAACAAAAACTCGTATTAGCTTATTCAGGTGGATTGGATACTTCGGTCGCCATCAAATGGTTGAACGAACAAGGGTATGACGTCATCGCTTGTTGTTTGAACGTCGGGGAAGGCAAAAATTTGGAGCATATCCAACAGAAAGCGCTCAAGGTCGGCGCCGTCAAATCAGTCGTCATCGATGCCGTTGATGAGTTCGTCAATGACTTCGCTCGTTACTCGATGCAGGCTCACACGATGTACGAAGGTGTCTATCCGCTCGTCTCCGCCTTATCACGGCCGCTCATCTCGAAAAAGCTAGTCGAGGTCGCACAAGCCGAAGGAGCCGTCGCTGTCGCTCACGGCTGTACCGGCAAAGGCAACGATCAAGTCCGGTTCGAAGTATCGATCCACGCGCTCGACCCGTCGCTCGAAATCATCGCACCGGTCCGGGAATGGAAATGGTCGCGGGAGGAAGAAATCGCCTACGCCGCCAAACACGATATCCCGATTCCGATCGTGCAAGCAGAACCGTTCTCGATCGACCAAAACATTTGGGGTCGTGCCGTCGAGTGTGGCATCCTCGAAGACCCGTGGGCCGCTCCGCCAGCAAGCGCCTATGAATTGACGGCGCCGCTCGAGGATACGCCGCATGAACCAACGTACGTCGAGATTGAATTCAAACAAGGCGTCCCGGTCGCCCTCGATGGGAAACCAGCGACGTTCACGTCGATCCTTGAACAATTAAACATCGCCGCCGGCGCCCACGGGATCGGCAAGATCGATCATATCGAGAACCGGGTCGTCGGTATCAAGTCGCGTGAAGTGTATGAGGCACCTGGGGCGATGACGTTGATCACGGCACACCACGCGCTCGAGGCGTTGACGCTCGTTCGTGAAGTCGCCCATTTCAAACCGATCGTCGAACAAAAATTGACCGAGACGATCTATAATGGCCTGTGGTATTCACCGCTCACGAAAGCACTCCTCGCCTTCATCGATGAGACACAACAGACGGTGACCGGAACGGTGCGGATGAAACTGTTCAAAGGTCAAGCCATCGTCGACGGACGGAAGTCGCCGATCTCGCTCTATGATGAACAACTTGCCACGTACACGTCAGCCGATACGTTCGACCAACAGGCTGCCGTCGGCTTCATCAAACTTTGGGGCCTACCGACAAAAGTCCAGGCCGAAGTGTTAGCCGAGAAAGGATTGATGCCCCATGAGTAAACTATGGGGGGGACGGTTCGAGCAGACAGCGAGCGAATGGGTCGACGAGTTCGGTGCCTCGATCCATTTCGACGCCCAGCTCGTGCTAGAAGATATCGAAGGGAGCATCGCCCATGTGACGATGCTCGGAGACCAGCACATTTTAACCGCTGACGAGTCCGAACAGATCATCGGCGGTCTGAATATCCTCGCTGAGAAAGCGCAAGCCGGCGAGCTGTCGTTCAGCGTGTTCCATGAAGACATCCACATGAACCTCGAGTCGTTACTTCGCGAGGAAATCGGTCCGGTCGCCGGGAAGATGCATACGGCACGCAGTCGAAACGACCAAGTTGCGACTGACATGCACCTGTATTTGAAGCGTCGCGTCGGTGAGACGATCGAAGGCATTGAAGCACTACAGACAGCGCTCTATAACCATGCGGCAAACAACGTCGAGACGATCATGCCGGGCTACACGCACTTGCAACGGGCACAACCGGTCTCGCTCGCCCACCATTTGCTCGCTTATTTTTGGATGCTCGACCGTGACAAGGAACGCTTCAGTGACAGTTTGAAACGGATCGATATGAGTCCGCTCGGTGCCGGTGCGCTCGCCGGGACGACGTTCCCGATCGACCGCCATCGGTCGGCCGAGCTGCTCGGTTTCAGTCGGGTCTATCCGAACAGCCTCGACGCGGTCAGCGACCGTGATTTCATCTTAGAATATTTATCAAACGCATCACTCCTGATGATGCACTTGTCACGGTTTTGCGAGGAACTGATTTTGTGGAGCAGCGAAGAATTCAAATTCATCACGATCTCAGACGTGTTCTCGACCGGTTCGAGCATGATGCCGCAAAAGAAAAACCCCGACATGGCCGAGCTCGTCCGCGGCAAATCAGGTCGTGTCATCGGTAACCTGATGGGTCTACTCACGATCATGAAAGGTCTGCCGCTCGCTTACAACAAGGACTTGCAAGAAGATAAGGAAGGTATGTTCGACACGGTCAAGACACTTCAAGGTAGTTTGAGCATCATGACCGGCATGATTCAAGACATGACGTTCCACGCTGACACGATGAAACAAGCGACCGAGCGCGATTTTTCGAACGCGACCGAGCTCGCCGATTACTTGACCGCGAAAGGACTGCCGTTCCGCGAGGCCCACGAAGTGACGGGTACGCTCGTCCGCTACTGTATCGAGCAGCGCCTCTACTTGTCAGAGCTTCCTTTAGAGACGTATCAAACTCACTCCACTTTGATCGGGATTGACGTCTACGAGGCACTCTCACCGGTCACGGCCGTCAAACGCCGGAATAGCTACGGCGGGACCGGCTTCGATGCGGTACGGACGCAACTTACGGAAGCGGCCACAAAACTTCATCAACCAACGAGTTGACACGAAAGCACCTGGCCAATCATGACCAGGTGCTCATTTTATGCTTGCCAACGTAAATCACTAGATGTTAACCTATATGTAGTCAACGTTAACAGAAATGAGGTTTACATATGAAAATTCATGATTTGACACAAGTGGCCATCGGTGCTGCATTGCTAGCTAGTATCGGTTCTGTCGCCATCCCGATCGGACCCGTCCCGATCACGCTACAAATGCTCGGCATCATGACGATCGGCGCCATTCTCGGTGCCAAAAAAGGCGGACTCGCCGTCGTCGTCTATCTACTTCTCGGAATGATCGGTCTCCCGGTGCTCAGCGGTTCCGGCGGCTTGGCTCCGTTCGTCGGCCCGACGGTCGGTTATTTGATCGCGTTCCCAATCGCTGCTTACTTGATCGGGTGGTTGTCGGAGCGATATCGCTCTTTCCCCGCCCTCGTTGCCTACAACTTGTTGATTGGTCTCGGTTTCGTCTATCTCGTCGGCAGCCTTGGCCTCCAAGCCGTATTCGGTCTATCGTTTATCGATGCGCTTAAAGTGAACATCCCGTTCATCTTCGGCGACGTTATTAAAGCGGTGCTCGCCGCAGCCATCGCCGTCAAAGTCTCGGCAAATTCGCAAGTCCGACGTTTACTTGCTTCGTGAGTGTTCAAACGTTTCGCCTTCTTCCTTATGTGGAACTTATATAGTATGGAAGGGGGGTGTCCTTATGAGCGATTCAACGTTTAAAAAACGCTTGATGAAAGCGACCCATCTCCATCGCTCCACAAAAGGACCAAAGCGCGGCAAAGATGAATCGCGTGATGAGAAACGCGACACAGAGGCGTTCGAACGACGACTCCGTGAAGCGAAGAGCAAAGTCGGCGAAATCCAAGAAAACATTGATCATATTTCTAGACGCTAAAAACCCCGTCCACGGACGGGGTTTTGTTGTCATTTCTTTCGTCGCGGCCGGATGAACAGTGCGACGATGAACGAAAGCGCCAGGACGACGAGCAGTCCGAGCGAGATGTCATTGAAGCCGAGCAAGTTAAGGGTGACGCTGATGGCGACGGCGACGTAAAATCCGCCGAGCGCTTTCTTGACGAGCTGCGAACTGAACCGTTGTAACTGCTTCGCCCCGATCGGCGAACCGATCATCGCACCGGCAATAAGCGCCAAACCGTGCCAATAGTTCGTATCAGCACCGGCGACCGCGTAATTGATCACGCCCGAGACGACGATGAGGAACGCCGCGGCGATACTCGTCCCGACAGCCCGTTTCATCTCGGTGTTGAGCAGTTTGACTTGGAGCGGGGTCAATACGAACCCGCCGCTGACGCCCATGAGTGACGAGATGAATCCGCCGAACAGACCGATAAAACCGAGTCGTGGCACCGATTCCGATCCGATACTTCCCTCCTCATGTTGCTTCGAACGGAAAAACGAGACGGCGAAGTATGTGAGTAGCGCGATGTAGGCGAGCGAGATAACGGGCTTCGCACCGTCGAGCGTCTCTAAGTAAAAGACGAGCGGCGTCGCCACCCACGTCCCGACGACCCCGAACGCCCCGATCAAGAGGGCGTGTTTTGGATTGACGTTCTTCAGTTTGAGATGTGAAATCGTCCCGGCCGTCGTCGACCCGAGCGTCAGCATCAAGCTGAGCGCGATGGCCGCACTCGCCTCATATCCGAAGACGAGTAAGAGCGGCGTGAGTAAGATACCGCCCCCGATGCCGAAGAATCCGCTCAAAATCCCGATGAGCGTTCCGAGCAGTAAAAATGATAGTAACGCAGTGACATCCATATAGAACCCTTCTTTCATTCATTCTCGTTAGCAATCATATCAAAAAGGAGCGCAAGATGCGCCCCCACTCATAACGACCGCTCTAAAAAGTCGAACAGTTTTTGACGGTACTCCGTCTGGAATGATTCGTGTGACGCCACGTGTCCGTCATTGTCGGTCACCCAGAGCTCGATCCCGTCATTTTTCTCCACCAACTGCTCACTTTCAGACACTGGGATGGCGTCGTCGCCTTTCCCGTGAATGAGCAGGATCGGGGCCTCAATTTGAGCGACATCGTCAATCGGCTTCACGATATCCGCGTCAAGGCCAGTGAACCACGGCGTCACGGTCATGATGACCGGTGTGAACGGGAAGTTCGGCAAATCGCTCCATATCGGCAGATTCGTCTCGAGATAACCGCGAAGATCGCTAAACGGACTGTCGGCGATGACGGCCGCGACATCCATCTCATCGGCTGTCGCGAGTGCCGTCGCCGCTCCCATCGATACGCCGTATAGGACGATCGGTCCATCCGTCCGCTCATTCGCAAAATCGATGGCCGCCATCAGGTCCGTCTGTTCTTTCACCCCGACCGTCACGCGGTCTCCTTCCGAGATGCCCGAGCCACGAAAATCAAACGTCAAAAACTGGTAGCCTTGCTCATGGAACTCAGGGATGAGTTCTTTCAGCGGCAAGTCGGACTGCTCGCGGTTTTTCCCATAACCATGGGCGAAGACGATCGTCGCCCGTGGCGTCGGATGAGGAATCCACCAGCCGTACAGGTCGCTGTCGTCCTCTGCCTGGATCGTCACGTTCTCATATTTGATGCCGAGCGCCTTTGGCGTGAACGTCAGCGTCTCCCGCACCGGCGACGTCAATTGGTCGCCGATATGGGCCGAGATGCCGACGACGGCCAACATGGCCACAATCACCACGACACTTACCGCAATTCCTATATATTTTCCCCATCGACTCATCGCCCGACTCTCCTTCATCTTCAAAATATTGCCCGATCGTTTCATCGGAGCCAGCTCCGTAACGCAATCAAGGCGTGTTGCACCGGCTCCCATGTCGACGCCGGGATCAAGTAACACGTTGCTTCATGGATCACGAACGTCTTGACGTCCGCCCGCTTGACGATGTTCTCCCCGATGGCACCGAACGGGTCGCTGTTGACGTCCGTATGTTCGAACGTCTTCCACACCCGTTCGCCATTCTCGTATAAGGCGCAACCGAACTGCTTCACCGGTCCGTCGATCCCATATTCGGCATAATGCCATAACGTCGTCGCATCGAGCGGCGACCCGAGATGGAGGATACGAGCGTCTCGTTCAATCATTTTTTCGATTGGTGACCCTGGTCCGAATCCGATATCGGTCGTGTGATTCGCGACCAGTTGCTCGGCGTCACGACCCCAGGCCGCGACCGACCACATCGGATGCTCGCTCCGGTGTACGTCCGGATACGTCCGGAACAGCTCGGGGACGCGGCCCATGCCGCGAGTCGCCGTTTTCCGTTGATCAAAAGCAGGCATCTCGGCTCGGATTTCGTCCCACCACTCGCTTGGGACGGGCGGCGCCTCCCATTCGGCCGGGTCGGAGTTGTCCCCACTTTGAGTCGCCATCATGATGAGCCCGGTCGGCCCGACGACGTCTTGTAACGCTTCGATCACCGCCTCCGGTCCGCCGCAAACCCACCCAAGCTTGGATAACGAGCTGTGCACGAATAATGATTCCCCCGACTTGATGCCGCTCTCGCGCAACCGGGCGACCAAACTTGATCTTGTTTCCATATGTTTCATCGGTTTCACTCCACAACGAGCTGGATCGTCGACCCGCTTCTTGATTTTTTCACTTCGATCCGCGCATCGACGCGGTCTTTCAACTCTTGGACGTGGCTGATGACACCGACGAGACGTCCGCTCGACTGCAGCGACATCAACAGTTCGATCGCCTGGTCGAGCGATTCGGCGTCGAGCGTCCCGAATCCTTCGTCGATGAGCATCGTCTCGAGACTGACACCGCCGCTCAGTTGCTGGACGACCTCGGCCAACCCGAGCGCGAGGGCGAGCGAGGCTTTGAACCCTTCTCCACCCGACAAGTTTTGGACGCGCCGGGATTGTCCCGTATAAGCGTCAAAGACCAATAATTCGAGTCCAGATTTTGCGTTCCCTTTCGCCGTCTCGACTTTTCGCTCGAGTTGGAACTGCCCACTCGTCATCAGATCAAGATGAATGTTGGCCGCATGTAAAATCTGATCGAAGAACGCCGTCTGCACATACGTCTCGAACGTCAGTTTCTGTGGGTTCAAACCACGACCCGTGTCGGCGATCAGTTTGACCGTCTCGAGATTACGTTGCTCGTCTGCGGTCTGGTCTCGAAGCCGGTCCCATTCCGAAATGACATGGCGATGGCGCTTCAATTGGCTGTCCGCTGTGACGAGTTGTTCCGCCAATGCGTCGAGACTTGCCTGCGCTGTCGTCAATCGGTCGTTTAACAGAACGAGATCCGGTTTGACCGCATCACCGATCTTGTCGGTCAATGCGTTGAAGCCATGTTCGAGGCGGATCCCGTCTGCCTGTTCTTCCGCGAGTTGTTCTTGCAGCGACGACAACGTGTCGATCTGTTCGACGTGTGTCAAAAAGACGTCACGGCTCAATTCGTTTTTCGCTAGCGACTCCTCGAGCTCGGTCTCGGTCTGGTCAAAACGTTTCTGCTCGAGGTCGAGCCGTTCGTTCAGAAGCCGCAAACGTTCTGCTTCGGTCCACTTCAAGCGTGTCACGTCTTCGAGTTCGCGTTCATACTGCGCGATAACTTGCTGCAGTCGTTCGAGCCGCGTCGATTGCGCGTCACGTTCGGCTTGCAGTTGTTGCAGCGAGGCCGCGTCCGGTTGCCGCATCGCTTGCAGCCGTTCTTGGACGGCTTGCAACCGCTCGAGCAATTGCTGCCGTCGCTCCGTCAGTTCGCGTTTCTCTTTCTCTAATCGTTTTAGTTCTGTCATGACCGTGCGGTACGTGCGTTCCGCTTGAGCACGCGCCCGCTCTTCATCTCGAAGCGAACGGATGAGTCGCTCTTGCAGAGCGGTCGCCTCTTGAACCGACCCGGACAAGTCGAGTGCCTGTCTTGACGATTCGAGTTCGCCTCGGACTTCTTCGGCCTGTTGCTTCAACGCCCGGTAGTCCGCTCTCGCCTCGTGCAAGGCCGCCTCATATTGTTTCAGCGCCTCCGTCGCGGCGACGAGCTCGCCTTGGTCACTCGTCACCTCGTGCGACGCGACCGTCCCATGGGTCCGCGATCCACATACGGGACAAGGCTCACCGTCGACGAGCGTCGCACTGAGCTTCTGTGCCCATAACGCCTGCTCTTCATGCATGAATTGCTCGACGATATCCGACTGGGCCTTGTGACGCCGTTGTGCTTCCTTGCCGTTGCGCTCACACGATGCGAGCCGCTCCGTTACAGCTTGAAATCTTGCCTCGAGTTGCGCGTGTGCCGTGAGCCGGTCATACTTCCGTTCAGCTTCGACGAGACGGTTCGGTGTCGTTTCCTGTGCGAGCTCTGCTGACAACACCTCTTCTTGCCGTCTCAGTTCGGTTAAACGGGAATCGTCCTTGAAGACGGCGAGTTGGTCGGTCAAGCGTTTCAACTCGTCTCGCTCTGTCACGGCGGTCTGCCATTCGTCAACGAACGGAAGCATGTCATCGATGGCTTTCAGACGGGCGGTGATCGTCTCGACTTCTTGCTTCGAAGTCGCGATGCGCTCCGTCTTGGCGTGGAGCTCGTCTAGTTTGCTCGCGTATTGTGTCAACCGTGTTTGAACAGCGTCGATGTCATGATTTAGCCGTTCGATATCTTGTCGATTCGCCAAGTAGCGATCATATAACGGCCGGACACGGCTTGACGCCTCCAACCGTTCAATCAATCGGCGGCGCTCCAACCGGTCGGCTTCACCCGATTTGTAGCGTTCAAGGGCGCGTGCCTGCTCGTCACGTTCGACGAACAAACGGACGAGCGCGTTCGCCTGTTCGAGTTCGCTCCGTATCGCATCGACCCGTTTCGATTGTACGTCCCGTTCGCCTCGTAACGACTCGGTCGCCGTCAGCAGACGCTCTTCTCTGGCCTCGAGCCAGTCCTGAATCTCCGGCAAGTTACGCTCGGCGACGGTTTCGATGTCATCGTCTTCAAGTTCGAGCAGCTTCAAGCGTGTCGTCTCGGTCGCCCACTCGACTTGTTTCCGATACTTGCCATACCGCTCGACCCAATTCTCTTGAAACGCTCGATACGCCTCGGTCTTAAAGATCGACTGGAGGATCTGTTGTTTCTTCATCGAGTCCGAGTCGAGTAGTTGGCGGAACTGGTTTTGCGGGAGCAGCAGGATTTGGCTGAACTGCTCATAATCAAGTTGCAGCAACGATTCGATCTGCTGCTCGACATCCCCGACTTTCGTCGCCAGCGGTTTCCAGCTGTCCGCCCATTCATAGAGGACGGCCTCATGCGGGATCGGTGTCTTATTTTTCGGGTGCGGTTGTTGGGGCTGGCGGACGATCCGGTACCGCTCCTCACGAATCGTGAATGAGAAATCGATCTCCGTCTTTCGTTCCGGTTCGGCGTATTGGCTTCTAAAATCGCTGGCGTTCCGGAGGGCACCGCTCGCCCGTCCATACAAGGCGAACGTCATCGCGTCAAAAATCGTCGTCTTGCCGGCGCCGGTTCGTCCACTGATGACGAACATCGAGCGCCCTTCAAGCTGTGTGAAGTCGATCTGTTCCGTCTCGGCGTAAGGACCGAATGCGGTGATCGTCAATCGTTCAGGTCTCATATCGGTCCATCTCCTTCCACGAATCGTCGTACCGTCTCATCGGCGTCTCGGCCATGGACAGCTTTATAGAACTCCATATAGACGTCCTCGATCGACTGCCGTTCGAGCGTCTCACGCTCGAAGCGGGACGTCTCGTCTTGGCGGCGCAACAGTTCAAGCTCGAGATGCAAAATGTTCGGATAGACGGTCCGCAGTTTCGCCATCGGGTCGAATAACGCAGACTCGTCGGTCAAGACGATTTTCAAGTAATCATCCGTTTTCTCGTCTTGATAGAACACCGGATCGAGTAGTTCATTCAACGTGCCCGTCAAGATGCGCAAGTCGCGTCTTGCTTGAAGCGGACGACGGCGGCGCGTCCATCCTCCGTCCCATTCGATGACGTCGACCGATTTCACGTGGTTCGCCTCAGAGAATGAATATTTCATGAGCGAACCGCTGTAGGCGATCTTATCATCGCGGAGCGCGTCACGGTTATGGAGATGGCCGAGCGCCGTATAACCGAACGGTTCGTATAGTCCTTTGGCGACTTGTCCGGCCGTACCGACCGACAGTTGCCGCTCAGAGTCGGTCTCGAGACCGCCAGCGACGAAGCTGTGGCCGATCCCGACCGCTCGGGCATCGATGGAACCGAACGATTCGACGACGGACGTGAGCGCGTCGTGATGGGTCCGGATCGTCTCGTCTTGCAGCGTGTAGCGGATTCGGGCCGGTTCTAAAAACGGCATCAAGTAAAATGGGATGCCCGCGACGATGATCGGTCCCGAACCCGGCTCATACTTCCCGACGATATGGAGCCCGACTTTCGTCAACAGTTTCGAACTATATTGGAGCCGTTCGGCCGAATCGTGGTTGCCGGCGATTGCGAGCACGGGGATGTTCCGCTCGAGCACGAGCGCTTTCCACATCTCATCGAGCAAATCGACTGCTTCAACCGGGGGAACGGACCGGTCGTATAGGTCTCCCGCGACGACGATTGCGTCCGGCTTCTCCTCGTCGACAATCTGTAGAAACGCTTCAAATAAAATGATGCGTTGATCTTCTGTCATGTGGCGGCCGTGGACGATTTTTCCTAAATGCCAATCGGCCGTATGTATCCATTTCATTCGTCCTCACCTCTCTTCCCATTCTAGCATTTTTCACCGTAACGATTCGACGTCTTGACACTTGTTTTCGAAACAGCGACAGTTAATAGGAAAGGGGGACGTTCGATGGAGTCCACAACTACTTGGCAAGCTTTCCTTCGCTTGTTCCGAGTCGCAAAACCGCCGAAACAATTGTTTATCGGTGCCGTATTGATTTCTTTAGTCCAAGCGATGGCGGCCCTCGCCATCCCGCTCATTTTGCAACGTGTCGTCGACAATTGGAGCGAGGCCGTGCTCGACGCCCGGCTCGTCGCCATTTTTGTCGTCGCTTTTCTCGTCCAAGTCGTCTCGAGCGCCATTTCCATCTATTGGCTACATATCGTCGGACAACGCGTCGTCGCCAATCTCCGGACGACGTTATGGGAGCACCTCGTCGCGTTGCCGATCCCGTTCTATGACGGTGTCAAATCGGGGGACCTCGTCTCACGCCTGAACAACGATACGACGACGCTGCAACAGCTGTTGTCGGAACAGAGCGTCCGCCTGCTCACTTCGTTCGTGTCGGTCATCGGGGCCGTCGGTATCTTGTTCACGCTCGACTGGCAGATGACGCTCGTCATCTTGTTCTCGGTCCCGACGACGCTCGTGATCGTCATCCCGCTCGGCCGCAAACTTCGAACGATCGCCAAGAAGACGCAACACGAACTTGGCGGGTTGTCTGGATTTTTCGCCGAGCTGCTCGGTGAGATCCGGCTCGTCAAATCACAGGCGACCGAACGTGAGGAAGTCGCCGAAGGGAGCCGGCGGATTGAACGCTTGTTCGATTACGGTGTGAAAGAAGGACGGATCCAAGCGATCTTGATCCCGCTCTTGAACGTCACACTGACGGCGATGCTGATCGCCATCCTCGGTTTCGGGGCGTACCGTGTCTCGACCGGGGCGTTATCGACCGGGGCGCTGCTCGCTTTCATGCTCTACTTGTTCCAAATCATCACCCCGCTCATCACGATGACAGAATTTATCACGCGCCTGCAAAAGGCTCGCGGCGCGACCGAGCGCATCTCTGAACTGCTCGCGGTCGAACCGGAACGTTACGCCGCTGCCACGGAACACATCCAACAGTCGACACTGACGTTCGAGGACGTCACGTTCCGCTATGATGAGCAACCAGTCATCGACGCCATCTCGATGACCGTGCCGTTCGGGGCGACGACCGCGATCGTCGGACGGAGCGGCGCCGGCAAGACGACGCTGTTCGCGCTCGTCGAACAGTTTTACGTTCCATCGTCGGGGCGCATCCTGTACGGCGACCGCGACATCGATTCGTACGGCCGCGACAATTGGCGGCAAGTCATCGGTTATGTCGCCCAAGACTCACCCGTCCTCTCGGGAACGGTCCGCCAGAACATCTTGTACGGCCTGAAGCGTGACGCGACCGAGACCGAGATTAAAAACGCCTGTGAGATGGCGAACGCTTGGTCGTTCATCGATACGATGCCGAACGGCCTCGAGACCGAGATCGGTGAACGCGGTGTCCGTTTATCGGGTGGCCAACGGCAACGGCTCGCCATCGCCCGGGCGCTGCTCCGCGACCCCCAAATCTTGTTGCTCGATGAAGCGACGTCGAGCCTTGATTCAGAGTCCGAGCGTGTCGTCCAAGAGGCGCTCGACCGGCTCATGCGAGGACGGACGACGCTCGTCATCGCCCACCGCCTCTCGACCGTCCAACACGCCGATCAAATTATCGTCCTCGAGAACGGAGGAATCAGCGGACTCGGTACGCACAAGACGCTGCTTCAAGACAACGAATTATATGAACGGCTCGTTAAACAGCAACTACTAGGAGGAAATCAACCATGAAGACAATCGGATTTATCGGACTCGGCGTCATGGGTCAATCGATGGTCAGAAACTTAATGAAGGCAGGCTATACCGTCCAAGCGTACACGCGGACGAAAGACAAGGCCGCCGACCTGCTCGCGGAAGGTGTGACGTGGTGTGACTCCATCGAAGCGGCGTGTCAAAACGCCGATGCGGTCATCACGATCGTCGGCTATCCGTCAGACGTCGAAAGCATCTATTTCGGTAAAGGGATGATTCTCGACTCCGCCGAACCCGGCACACTCGTCATCGACATGACGACGTCGTCACCGAAGCTCGCCGAACGAATCGCTGAGGCCGCGATCGACCGCAGCCTGCTCCCGCTCGACGCCCCGGTCACGGGCGGCGATGTCGGCGCCAAGAACGGGACGCTATCGATTCTCGTCGGCGGTGGCGAATTCGCGTTCACGAAAGCAATGCCGCTGTTTGAAGCGATGGGGCAAGCGATCGAACGGATGGGATACGCCGGGAGCGGCCAGTACGCCAAACTCGCCAACCAGATCGCGATCGCCGGCATCATGATGGGCAACGCCGAACTGCTCGCCTTCACGAAGCGTGCCGGGCTCGACCCCGATCAATTGCGCCAGACGATCCGTGGCGGCGCGGCCGGCAGTTGGACGCTCGAAAACCTGGTACCTCGCATGATCGTCGAAGATTATTCCCCAGGCTTCTTCATCAAACACTTCATCAAGGACATAGCGCTCGCCCTCGAGAGCGCGCAAGAGTTAGGTGTCAAACTCCCGAGCCTCGAGCTCGCATACCGACTCTATTCGATTTTAGAAGAGAACGGATATGGTGAGAACGGGACGCAGGCGCTCATCGAATACTACATGCACCAGGACGTTTGAATCGACGTTGTTGTGGAATTAGTAGTACAGAAGGGAGTGATCATGATGCCTTGGAATATGAAAGATTATCCAGAGTCACTGAAAAACTTCGACCCGCTCGTCAAAAAGAAAGCGATCGATATCGCCAATGCCCTCATAGCTCAAGGGTATTCCGATCAAAAAGCGATACCGATCGCGACAGAACAGGCTAAAAAGTGGCATGAACATGCGACGAATGAAGAGAGACAAGACTTTAAGGATGCGCCCGATCCACAGAAGTCGGATCGGCACGGATCATAAAAAAACCACGGCCGGCTGAGATTCAGCCGACCGTGGTTTCGTTTGCTTGTCTTTCTGCTTTGATTTCAAGGTAGAGCCCGCCGAGCGCCGTATGAAGATACGGCTGGACGAAGATATAGGCGATCCCGCCTGTCATGAGGACAAGCACGTACCAACCGATAAAGCTTGCATACAGCCTGAGCATGATCTGTTTTTTCCCGCGCATGAGGCGTCGGCTCTCACGCATCGCCGTGAACGCCGTCAGTTCGGGCTGATCGCGCAGGATGAACGGGACCATTCGATACGTCAAGTAAAACCAAACGCCCGGGACGATCAAGAAGAGCATGAGCACGTTCAGTCCAAGATAGAACACGGCGTAATACGTGACGGCACGGACGTAGTCTTTAACGGACCCGAACGACTCGAGCAAAAGACCGAACCTTGGTTTTTCCGCTTTGGCGATGTCGAGAAAAATCCAGTTTCGTCCCATTTCGAGCGGGGCGAGCAAGACGGTCGCACCGTACAAGAGACCGATCGAGACGAGCATGACGGACGGGTCCGTCGATGACAAATCGAGTTGCGTCGTGATCATCGCTTGAACGAGCATCGTCGAGAGCACGGCAAGGAGTGAGATCCCCCAGTTTCCGGACAACATCCGGAGCGCAAATTGTTTATAGACTGCTGATTGCATGACGTCACCTTCATTATCGTTTTTTTCATTATAGCAAAAAAACAGTCATCCGACTGTTTTTAGCGTGTCATTTGCTCGAGCAGGTTTTGAAATTTCGCCTCGTCGAGTCTCCCGTCCGTCCGAACGCCGTTGCCGACATGGACGAAAGGAACATCGAGCCGGGCGACGAGTTGAGCGACGTTGTCCGCCGTGATCCCGGCTCCAGGCAGTATCGTCATCGTCGCCGTGTCCCGCATCGCTTCGAGACGTTCGATCCCTTCAACGGCCGTCACCGCTCCCCCGGACGTCAAAATTTGATCGACTTCCGGAAATCCGTTCAACACGTCCAGCGCTTGAATGAGATCAGCCGCCTCGTCGATCGCCCGGTGGAACGTGAGCGCCATGTTACCTTTATGCTTGATGACCTCGCCGAGCAGCCGTTCATCGATTCGTCCGTCTTCCGTCAATGCGCCGAAGACGATCCCGTCGGCCTCGAGCTCACGGCATAGCCCGACATCCGCCAAAATCGTCTCACTATCATCTTCGCTGTAGACGAACGAGTCGGTATGCGGCCGGATCATAACGTGGACAGGGATCGTGACGTTCTCCAATACGTTACGGATCGTCCCGAAGCTCGGGGTCGTCCCACCGGCACGCATATCGGCAATCAGTTCGAGCCGATTCGCCCCGTATCGTGCCGCTGCTTTCGCTTCGTTTAACGTCGTGACGATGACTTCGATCATAAATGACTCCTCCTTTAGTTATGGAGCGAAACGCCATTCGACCTCGTGTTCGGCCAACGTCCGCTTCCAATCGGTCGGTTCTGGAAAATCTGAGATAATCGTCGTCACCGTCGAGAAGTCGGAGACACGATATCGTTTCTGTTGATTGAACTGGGTGTGGTCGGCGAGCAGATAACACATGCGGCTCTGCGTCATGACGGCTTGCGTCACAGTCGACAGCCCATGGGCGTCACACGTCAGCCCGAGCGTCGCGTCGACCCCTTCGACAGACAAGATCGCCATATCGAACACGTACGCTTTCAGTTGTTGAAGCACTTGTTCGCCGACGGTAACGAGATGTTTCGGGTCAATCGTACCTCCGAGCAATTGAATATCGCCCGTGAACACACCTTTGGCCCGCTGCTCGAATAGCGCTTTCGCGACCATGAGTGAAGGCGTGACGACCGTCAAGTTTCGCCCGCGGAGCCTTGACGCGACTTGCTCGGGGGCGACACCATGCCCGATGTAGAGCAGCATGTCGTCTTCGACAAGTTGAAACGCCGTATAGGCGATGCGACGAATCCCGTCCATGTTCGAAATCGTCATCGGCTGGAACGAGACGCTTTGATGCAAGACGGCCCCCCCGTATACCCGTTTGATGCGATGTTCTTTCTCAAGCTCTTCTAAGTAGCGGCGAATCGACTCCCCCGAGACGTTCAACCGTTCGATCAGTTCACTCGTCTTCACTTTACCTTCCCGCTCGATCCACTCGACAATCTTTTGTTTACGTTCTTCTCCAATTAACGACACAAGCCTGCCTCCTCCGCAAAAATCGCTTCCTCTCTCATTTTAGCGAACGGATGTAAATTTAACGTAAACTGAAAGTAAAGAACGGGCAAATCCAACACTTTTTTCATTCTTTTTAGCAAAAATCCACGGAAATCCACAACAATTGGTCGGTCGTTCGAAATCGTTTCGTCGCAAACGACAAAAACCGAACAGAACCTGATAGACAGGTCCCGTTCGGCAACATCTTTATTTTTTCTTTTGGAACAGCGGCACTTTCGGTTCGGTGCCCGCGCGGATCCGTTGCCAGTTCGTACGGTGCTTGATGATGATGAACAAGGCGAGCGGCACGATGACGATGAGCGGCAACCAATCTTTCGTGATGACGCTATACGTCACGACCGTCACGAGTCCGACGGCTGACGCCGCCATCGACGAGAGCGACACCATCTTCGAGATGAGGAGCGCCACGATAAACGTCCCGACTACGACGAAGAAGAACCAGGGGAACGCCGCGAGTAAGATCCCGGCGCTCGTCGCGACCGATTTTCCGCCTTTGAACTTGGCGAAGATCGGGTACGAGTGGCCGATGATGGCTGGAATCCCAGCGAGCAAGAGACTCATGTCGCTCCCGAACAGGAGCGGCAACAGCGCCGCGACCAACCCTTTCCCCATATCTCCTAACAATACGAGCGTCCCCGCTTTTTTTCCGAGCACGCGGAACGTGTTTGTCGTCCCTAAGTTCCCGCTCCCATGCTCCCGCACATCGACTCGATAACCGAGCTTTCCGACGATGAGCGCAAATGGGATCGAGCCGAGCAAATAGCTGACGATGATGATCATCACTTCTGTCATGTAAGGCATCGCAATTCCCCTTAGTCCATTAATTGCTCGAGGTAGCGCTCGAACGGAACGTTCGCTTTATGAACGTTCGTTGCATGGTCTACCCCGATATATCGTAAGTGCCACGGTTCATACATATAACCGGTTTCCGCTTCGTAAGCACGTTGGTAACGGACGATAAACCCGTACTTGTGTGCATTGTCGGCAAGCCACTTGCCCTCTGTCGTCTGTTCAAGCTCTTGCGTCAGTTGATAACCGACCGATGCGCTCGAGACGTCGATCGCGAGCCCTGTCTGATGCTCTGAGTGTCCCGGAGGCGCCGAGTACTTCATGGCCTGCTCCTTGCCGTCACGCGCGACGTAGGCGTTGAACAACTGCACTTGATACGCATACGTCCGGAACGCGCTCGTCCCTTTCAAGTCAATCCCGGTCGCTTTCGCGTCCTTCATGAGTGACTCGATGGCACGGGCCGCTTCTTTACGCAACATTCTACGCTCACCGGTCGCCGAATCGACGAAATCGATGTTCGCCGGCACCAAATCGGCCGGTTGATAATCACTCGGCAAGGCAATCTGTTTATTGACGAGGACAAGTGCGTCCAACTCAAGGTTTGCTTGCCCGTTCAATTCGATCGGTTGACTCGGGTCGTCTGGTTCGGCCACTGGTTCTTCCTCGACCGGCGGCTCTGGTTCGGTCGCCGGTTGTTCGTCCTTATCCGTTTCGGCCGGCTCTTCTGCTTCCGGAGCTGGCTCTGCCGGTGCCGTCTCGTTATCAGTCGGCGTTTCCGCCGGCTTCTCCGTGTCAGACACGGTCGGTTGCTCTATCGGTTCGTTCGGATCAGCTTGTTCGCTTGTCGTACATCCCACTAACGTGAGCGTCAAGGCGCAGCACACCATCAACATAGATGGTTTTCGCATGCGATCTTCCCCTTTCTTCATACAAAAAAATACCGTCAAGATATGATACCACACTGACGGTACAAAGGAACGACTGTTATTGAACCGGGCTCAAGACTTTCAAATACATATTGTGCCATGCCGGGAATTCCCGATCGAGCCGGATCGGCTTGAAATCGCCGCGCTTCACGACGACATGCGTCGTCTTCGCGGTCCCGACCAAATCGTTGTTTTGGTCGGTCAACTCATATCCGTAGACGGTACGGATCTTCGAATAACTGTCGACCCAGACGCGCACGTTGACCGTGTCTCCGAACGTGACGCTCTTCTTATAGTCGACCGTCACGTTCGTCACCGGCGACACGAATCCGGCCTGTTCCATGTCTTTATATTCCACTCCGAGTTGTCGTAACAACTCGGTTCTCGCGATCTCAAGGTAGACTAAATAATTCGCATGATAGACGATCCCCATCATGTCCGTCTCTTGGTATCGTACAGGAATCTGAATCGTATGCATCAAATCGCCCTCTTTTCAGTATACAGTATATTATAACTTACTATTAATATCTACTACTAAAATCTGATTTAACTCGCTATCTTCGGCGTTCTCGGCGATGAGCCGGTACGATTGCCGGGCGATCGCCTCATCGACGAGCGACAGCGCTGTCCGTGCGTTCGGTTTATCTGCATGCTTCAGTCGTTCGGCCAGTGCGGCTTCGACACCGTCCCCGAACGCATAACCGAACTTCTCGGCATAGCTGTTCGCGATTTGGGAAAGTTGGGCGAGTGAATAGTCGTCGAACTGAATCGTTCGTTTGATCCTACTGCTCAGTCCTGGGTTCGAATCGATCAACCGGCGCATCGGCGCCTCATAGCCCGCCAAAATGACGACGAGGTTCTCCCCGTGCTTCGGCATCTCGTCGACGAGCGTATCGATCGCTTCGCGTCCGTAGTCGTTCGGACCGCCGTTCAAACTGTACGCCTCATCGATCAGCAATACCCCGCCTAGCGCGTCGCGGATGGCTGCTTTCGTCTTTTGAGCCGTCTGTCCGACGTAGCCGCTGACGAGGTCGGCACGGCTGACGACTTTCAAATGTCCCCGTTTCAAGTAGCCAGTCTTCTTCAACAACTGAGCGTACACGTGCGCAAACGTCGTCTTACCGGTACCGCTGTTGCCGACAAGCGCGGCGTGAAGTTGGACCGGAGCCGTCTTCAGCCCGAGCTCGCGCCGCCGTCTTTGAATCGTGATCAACGCCTCGATCTCCTGAAGCTGTCGTTTCGCTTCTTCCATCCCGATCATGTCATCAAGCGTCGGAGCCGTGCCATCTTCGCTCGTTGCCTCTTCAAAGTCGAGCTCTGTCAACAAAGCCATCTCATCGAGCGGGGCGTCGGCACCGAAACGAGATCCTTTTTTGAACATCGCATCGAGCAAGATGTTATGGACGGTCCGGGCGTTCCCGAACGTCGCATCGACTCGTTCCCGGTCAATCCGGGCGATGAGGGCGCGCTTGGCATCGGTCGTCAGCACATAGTTGTTCTCCTCGGCCACTTTCTCACCGATCGCGACGAGCTCTTCGTCGCTGTAGTTCGGCAGCTCGTAATGGTTCGATTCAGGGAACCGCGACCTGAGTCCTGGATTCGCGAGTAAGAAGTGGCGCATCTCTTCCGGATAACCGGCCAGGATGACGACGAACTTTCCGGCATATTCCCCGCTCGTCATAGCGGCGACGAGTGTGTCGATTGCCGATTGTCCATAATCGCTCCCGCTCGCATCTTGCCGTTTGAGCGCATATGCCTCATCGATGAACAAGACGCCCCCTTCGGCTTCCTTGACTTTATTCATGACTTGTTCTTCCGTCTGGCCGACGAAAGCACCGACAAGGCTCGAACGGTCTGCCTCGATAACATCAGGCCGTCCGAGAAGACCGAGCTCGAAATAGATCTCGGCCATGAGCCGGGCGAGCGTCGTTTTGCCGGTACCGGGGTTCCCTGTGAAGACGAGATGGAGCGATGGTTGATGTTTCGACGAGAAACCGGCCTTGTCCCGTTCTTTTTGGAACAACAAGAACCGATACCACGCTTTTACCCGCTGCTTCACTTCCGTTAGACCGATCATCGACTCGAGCGACTCGATCGCACTCGAACGGACCTCCCGTGGGCGTTCCGGCAACAGCTCGCAAATCGCATCGATCCGTTGTTTGACGAGACCGACCCGCTCACCGAAACGACGGAACGCCTCCCGGCTGAAGTAGTTGCCTTGCATCGACGCGAGCAGTGACGCGGTGTCATCTTCGAGTGACGCGACTTCTTGCATCGCTTCGATGACGACCTCGAACAAACGCTCCAATTGATCTTTGAACTCGGAGTCCCGCAGATCTGACTTGGCCCGTTCGATTTCGTCGTGTAACCGATCGAGCTGATCGAGCAGTTCGGACGTCTTCGCTTCGTACTCGGTCAAAATTTGGACTTTCATCGAGGCGTAGTCGGCTTCGCGAAGAGTCGGCCAGTCGACATGGAGCGATTGTCTGAAACGGCGCAACTTCTCATTCAGTTGGCTGACCCTCAGTTCGGCCGGTAAAGCGCCGAGCGACTCGAGTTCCTTCACCCAGCGATTGAGGAGCGGATCGATCGTTCGGTTGTGCTGCAACCGTCTCGTCGAAAGCAGTGTCAACGTCCGGATCAACTCGTCGTTATGCTCTGTCGCACGCGACCAGTGGGCATAGGACAAGAGCGCCGCTTCATCGACCTTGTTGCCTTGTTCCCACCGTTCCAAGTCATGTTGAACTTGTTCCAAATGGATCTGTTTCATAAAGTTCTCCCTTTCAGACGACAAAGGAGCCGACGTCTCAGTCTGCTCCTCGTCGGGTTATAGTGCTTCAAAAGAAGTCATGCGAATTGAGTGGAACAAGTTCCCGTTGTTGCGTGACTCAGCAGCGAGCAGGATCCGTTCGTTCACATCGACGTAATACGTCACCGCTTCCTCATTTTCGTCTTCGTCGAAGATTGATGGGTATTTCTCAACCCACTCCGCAGGTACCGCCTCGGCGGATTCCGTTTTGACGAACGCCTGAGCTGTCCGACCGATGATATTGACGTCACCTTCACCCGTGCCTAGCGTCCCGTCATCCAGCCACTTGCGAATCTGTTCGTTCGTCGCCCGCGACAAGAACGGATGGGGTGCGACTGCACCCGAACTCGTCTCTTGACTGTTCGTTTCGTCGCCTTCCGGATTGAACTCACGGTACATCGTGCCATCCCATTCGGCCCGGGCACCGGCGTTCGGTCCCGATACGACCTCGGATACGAAATGTCCGTTCTCATCGTACGTGACGAGGTAGTTGCGAACTTCGAGTGTCTCCCCGTTTTCCGGCAACTTCTTCTCTTCATAGCCGATTTCGACGGACGTGTAGAACGGTTCGGTCCGATTCTCACGACCATTGTCATCATCATCATTCAAGTTGGTGACCAAATAAAAATTATAAGCGAGCAGAGCGCCGACGATGAGGATGCCGGCAAAAATGATCCAACTGAGCCGCTTTTTCACTTCTCGTTTCATAACATGCCCTCCCAATATTCTTCACTTACTATCCTACACTAGCGAGGGTGCCATGCAAAACATTTACAACTAAAAAAAGGGCCTCGACTGAGACCCTATAATTTTATCCAAGTTTATCTTCATCACGCTTATAGCTTTCAATCCACTTATCCCGTTCGTCCGGTTCATCGGCCAAGTCCTTGAACAAGGCGACAATCATCAGAATCAGCACGAAGATGAACGGGAAGGCGACAAGGATCGCGACGGCTTGAAGCGCGCCGAGACCACCCGCATACAAGAGCACGGCTGCGATCGATGATTGGATGAAGCCCCAAATCAACTTGATCCGCATCGGCGGGATGAGTTTCCCTCCTGTCGTCAACATCCCGAGCACATATGTCGCCGAGTCGGCTGATGTGATGAAGAACGTCGAGATCAAGAAGATGGCGACGATGCTGAGCACCGTCCCGAATCCACCGAACGTCTCGAACAAGGCGAACAGTCCGACTTCCGTTCCGATCTCGTTGACCGCGTCGATCAAGTTCGCCCCGCCGAACAAGTCAGCCCAAATGGCCGATCCGCCGAAGACAGAGAACCAAAGCAGTCCGAACGATGTCGGCACGAGCAAGATTCCGATGATGAACTCACGGATCGTCCGACCTTTTGAGACACGGGCGATAAACGTCCCGACGAACGGTGACCATGAGATCCACCACGCCCAGTAGAAGATCGTCCAGCCGTTGATCCACTCGCGCTCGACCGGTTCAAAAGCACCCGTTCGGAAGCTCGTCGTCGGCAATTGTTGCAAGTACGTCCCGATTGTCTGCGTGAACAAGTCGAGAATGAACGCGCTCGGTCCGGCGATGAGCGTCGCGACGAGCAAGACAATGGCGAGGAAGATGTTCGTGTTACTGAGAATACGAATCCCTTTATCTAATCCGGTCGAGGCACTGAACATATACAGCACCGTCACGACGGCGATGATGATCAACTGCGTCGAGAACGCGTTCGGTACGCCTGGAATTAAGTAGTGAAGCCCACCGGCAATCTGCTGGGCACCGAATCCAAGTGACGTCGCGACCCCAAACGCTGTTGCGACGACGGCCAAAATGTCGACCGTCTGTTTGACCGGACGTTCATAGCGGTCATTGACGAGTGAACCGATCGTCTCCCCGATCGTCGCCGGACGCCCTTTGCGGAACGTCGAGTAGGCGATGGCGAGAGCGATCATCGCATAAATCGCCCATGGGTGGAAGCCCCAATGGAAGAAGGCGTAACGCATCGCCGTGCGCGCATCACCTTCCGGCGTTGGCGACTCGAATGGTGGCGCATGGAAGTGAAGCAACGGTTCCGCCGCTCCCCAGAAGATGAGACCAATTCCCATCCCGGCACTGAACAGCATGGCGAACCATGTCAAATATCCAAAATCTGGTCGGTCTGTATCTTTTCCGAGCCGAATCGACCCGAAGCGCGAAAAGATTAAAAAAATCGCGACGAGTAAAATCCCGGTCGCGCTGAGCAGGTAGAACCAGCCCATCCCGTTCGAGAGCAAACCTTGCAGTTTCGTCGTCACGTTGATCAAGCTTGCGTTTCCGAGCAAGCTTTCAGGGAAGATTCCCCAAATCGTAAAGAGGACCGTAATGATGGCTGATACGATAAATACGGTCGTCACTCGACTTTCTCTTTCCATAATCTCACTCCTATTCAATTTTCTTATTTTCATATACGTTTTCCACCCTAACACAGTTTACAATCTCGGCACAACCCGAAAACGTGTTCGCTCGTGTCACGATGAAAAAAGTGACGATGGAATCTCGTCACTCGGTCGACTTCGGTTCTAACGATACGATCAACGTCTCATCGACGACGTAATAGGGCCGTTTTGGCAACACTTTCAAATAGCCGCCTTCACGCAGACGCGTCAAATCAAGTTGCGCCGTCTGTTGGAATTTACGTAGCGGTAATTTTTTTTCTTGCTCGAAATATAAGTCGAGCGCCCGCTGCACCTGGTCCATCTCATAGACGACGTCACGCTCGTCCTCTGGGGCGATGTGGAACGTCTCTTTTGACATGTAAAACCGCTGTCTTGGCTTGCCTGGCAAGTGACGTTTCAAACGTCCGAGATCGATCTCTTGGGACTCGTCCAACAGCACCGTCCGGTTGACCCCTTTCGGTAACGTCTGTTCATACTCATGGATGGCTTCTCGTAGCTGCGGCAACGTGATATCGACTTCTTGCTCGACCACGTCTTCTTTTTGCGTCAGACGCTGCCACCAATTTTTACCTGACCGTGTTTGTCGCTCCATACACTCCCCCCTCTCCCCGTTCCTTTCCCGTTATCTTTGACCATCTCACCTTATATTCGCATATTCACGAAAAAAACCTTCCTTTTTTCAAAGGAAGGTCTGACGCTTATTTCAATTTGTTACGGAGGACCATCTGGAGGATCCCGCCGTGACGGTAGTAGTCAATCTCAATTTCCGAGTCGAAGCGGGCGACGACTTTGAACGATGTCACCGTGCCGTTTTCATGCGTGGCCGTGACGTTCAAGATGTCGCGCGGACGTACCGACTCATCGACTTGGATATCGAGTGCCTCTTCGCCTGTCAGTCCGAGTGATTCCGCAGACTCACCGTCCATGAACTGGAGCGGTAACACACCCATCATGACGAGGTTTGAACGGTGAATTCGTTCGAAACTTTGGGCGATGACGGCACGAATACCGAGCAGGTTTGTACCTTTGGCTGCCCAGTCACGCGACGAGCCCATGCCATAGTCGTTTCCGGCGAGCACGATCAAGCCTGTGCCCTGCTCTTTATATTTCATAGCCGCATCATACATCGGCATGATCTCACCTGTCGGCCAGTACGTCGTGTATCCGCCTTCTGTGCCAGGCGCGACTTGGTTACGGATACGGATGTTCGCGAACGTACCGCGCATCATCACTTCGTGGTTACCACGACGCGACCCGTATGAGTTGAAGTCGAGCGGCGCGACGCCTTTCGACTGCAGGTATTGCCCAGCTGGTGTCGTCTTCGAGAACGCTCCTGCCGGCGAGATGTGGTCAGTCGTAACCGAATCGGCGAACTTACCGATGACACGAAGACCATTAAGTGGGAGCACAACGCCCGCTTCCGGTTCGAGGTTTTCGAAGAACGGCGGGTTTTGGATGTACGTCGAGTCGTCCGAGAAGTCGTACAAGTTACCTTCTGGGACGGCGAGTGCGTTCCAACGTTCGTTGCCTGTGAACACCGTGTCGTACTCTTTACGGAACGCTTCCGGCGAGACGACGTCTTGGACGACCATCTTGATCTCATCGTTTGACGGCCAGATGTCTTTGAAGAAGACTTCCTTGCCGTCTTTATCCGTCCCGAATGATTCGTTCATGATGTCGAAGTTGACCGACCCTGCGAGCGCGTAAGCGACGACGAGTGGCGGTGACGCCAAGAAGTTCGCTTTGACGAGCGGATGGACGCGGCCTTCGAAGTTACGGTTACCCGAGAGCACGGACGACACGAGAAGATCGTTCGACGTGATCGTCTCTTCGACTTCGCGGTCGAGCGGCCCAGAGTTCCCGATACATGTCGTACAGCCGTAACCGACCGTGTTGAACCCGAGCTGGTCGAGGTACGTCGTGAGTCCGGCTTTATCGAGGTAGTCAGTAACGACTTTCGAGCCCGGGGCGAGCGACGTCTTCACGTATTTCGGTACCGTGAGTCCACGTTCGACGGCTTTCTTGGCCACGAGGCCAGCGCCGACCATGACGTAAGGGTTCGACGTGTTCGTACAGCTCGTGATCGCCGCGATCGCGACGTCACCCGTCTGCATGTCGACCGATCCATCCTCATAATGGATGGCAGCTTTCTTGTCGAGCTCGGCACGGTCGAGACCGAAGCCGCTGTGTCCGGCCGGTGCGCTCAAGCTGTCGATGAACGCCGTATGCAAGTCAGACAAGTTGATGCGGTCTTGCGGACGTTTCGGGCCTGCGAGTGAAGGTTCTACTTTAGACAAGTCGAGTGTGAGCGTCTTTGTGAACGCCGGATCGGCTTGATCAGGTGTGTAGAACATGTCGTTCGCTTTCGAGTAGGCCTCGACGAGGTCGATCAACTCTTCTGAGCGACCTGTCGTACGCATGTAGTTCAACGTTTCCGTATCGACCGGGAAGAAGCCGCAAGTCGCCCCGTACTCAGGCGCCATGTTGGCGATCGTCGCCCGGTCAGAGAGCGGCATCGTGTGGAGTGACGGTCCGAAGAACTCGACGAACTTGCCGACGACTTTCTCGTTACGAAGCATCTCGGTCACGACGAGCGCGACGTCTGTCGCTGTGACACCTGGGTTGACCTCACCGATGATCTTGACGCCGACGACGTCTGGTACCGGGAAGTATGACGGTTGGCCGAGCATGCTCGCTTCGGCTTCGATTCCGCCGACGCCCCAGCCGAGGACACCGAGTCCGTTGATCATGGTTGTGTGCGAATCCGTTCCGACGAGTGAATCTGGATACGCGACATTACCTGTTCCATCATTCTTTTCAAGCACGACCGACGCCAAGTACTCGAGGTTGACTTGGTGGACGATTCCCGTCGCCGGTGGTACGGCACGGTAGTTGTCAAACGCAGTCTGAGCCCAACGCAAGAATTTGTAACGCTCTTCGTTCCGCTCGAACTCGATGTCCATGTTTTTCATGAGCGCGCCGGCGAATCCGTAGGCATCGACTTGGACCGAGTGGTCGACGACGAGATCGACCGGGATTTCCGGGTTGATCTTGTTCGGGTCGCCACCAAGGTCAGCCATCGCTTTACGAAGTGAAGCGAGGTCGACGACAGTCGGGACACCCGTAAAGTCTTGCAAGACGACGCGAGCCGGTTTGAACGGTACGTCAATGTCTTTCGAGACTCCGGCAGTACCCCATTTTGCCAAGTTCTCGACGTGTTCTTTCGTGATGGCACGACCGTCTTGTTGACGCAAAACTGATTCGAGCAAGACGCGAATCGAATACGGGAGGCGGCTGAGTTCCGTCACCCCATCTTCCTCTAACTTTTTAAGCCGGTAATAATCGTAAGCTTGTCCGTTGACCTCGAACTGTGTCCGAGATGAAAAAGCGTCTACTACGTTCGTCTGTTCCATACAATTTCCCCCTTTTTGAAAGCGACGACCACAGCAGTTGCCGTAATCGCTTACTTATCACATGTTTATCATAATACAACTATAGCGTGACGTAAAATACATTCCGTCACAAATTAGTCATAAGTAAAACTTATCAATTGCTCCGATCGTCTCAAAACACGAAAAAAAGACGGCCATCTAAGGCCGTCTTTACAATCTAGCTTATTCGGCACCGATCTCGACATTGACATCGAGTGCGTCGACGAGCGTCAACTCATCTTCATAGCGTTCTTTGAAACGGTCAAACGTGAACTCGTTGGCGAACAAGAACACAGGGCGTTCCCAACGGTCGGTCACGAGCATGTTCCGTGAGTCTTGGAACGGCTTGAGCGCCTTCAATTCTTTGTCTTTCACCCAGCGAGCGACACTGTACGATACCGGCTCCATCCGGATGTCGACCCCGTACTCGTTATTGAGACGATATTCGAACACCTCGAACTGGAGTTGACCGACCGCGCCGAGATAAATCTCGTTATACTCGTTGCGGTACACTTGGATCGCTCCTTCTTGGGCGAGTTGCTCGACACCTTTGTGGAAGTGTTTCGACTTGAGCGAGTTGATCGGCGAGACGCGCATGAACAATTCCGGCGGGAACGTCGGCAACGCCTCGAACGCGATCTTTTGCTTCGACGTCGTGATCGTGTCACCGATTTGGTACGTCCCAGAATCGTAGATCCCGATGACGTCACCGGCAAACGCCTTATCGACAGTCTCCCGGTCGTTGGCCATCAACTGCGTCGATTGACTCAGTTTGATTTTCTTGCCGGTCCGCGTCAACGTGACGTCCATTCCCCGTTCGAACACACCCGAACAGATGCGGACGAAGGCGATGCGGTCACGGTGGGCCGGGTTCATGTTCGCTTGAATCTTGAAGACGAAACCACTGAAGTCTTCAGACGTCGGGTCGATCGGACCGACGTTCGATTTACGGGCCTCTGGGGCCGGCGACATATCGAGGTAGTGGTCTAAGAAAGACGTCACCCCGAAGTCGACGAGCGCCGTACCGAAGAAGACAGGTGTCAGCTTACCTGATTGGATCGCCTCGACGTCGATGTCGTTGCCGGCACCGTCTAACAGGTCGATCTCGTCGCGCAAGTTCGTCAAGTTTTCTTCTGTCAAGTAGTCGGCGAGCACAGGATCGTTGACCCCGTCCTCGTTCAACGTGAGCTTGCCTTTCTCGCCACGGAACAAGTGGATCTCGTTCTTGATACGATCGAACACACCTTCGAACTGCATCCCGCTGCCGATTGGCCATGTGACGGCGACCGAAGGCATACCGAGCACTTCTTCAAGTTCTTCCATGAGCTCGAGCGGATCTTTCGCCTGACGGTCCAACTTGTTCATGAACGTGAAGATCGGGATACCACGCATACGACAGACTTGGAATAATTTCTTCGTCTGTGTCTCGATCCCTTTGGCGGCATCGATGACCATGACCGCGCTGTCGACAGACGTCAAGACGCGGTACGTGTCTTCTCCGAAGTCGTTGTGACCCGGCGTGTCCATGATCGAGACGACCTTGTCGCGATAGACGAACTGCATGACAGACGACGTGACAGAGATGCCCCGTTGTTTCTCGATCTCCATCCAATCGGACTTGGCGTGTTTTGAGTTTTTGCGGGCTTTGACCGTCCCCGCCTCGCGGATCGCTCCCCCGTGTAAGAGCAATTTCTCCGTGAGTGTCGTCTTACCGGCATCCGGGTGGGAGATGATGCCGAAAATGCGGCGTTTCTCTACTTCTTGTTTTAATTGGTTCATATATTGTCCTTTCCCTTCCAGACTTTCAACTTCATTCTCATTTCTGACTGCAACGCTCTCTATTCTAACGAAATGGTGTCGTTTCGTCCATCATTATAGGATGCTCATGCTTTTGTATTCGCGGTCTTTTTTGTATACTAAGCTTGAATGATTGTGAAATGAAAGAACGGGGGAAAGACGATGCCAGAAAACTTGATGATGTATTTCATTGTCTTCTGGGGATTTGTGATGATCGGGTTGATGACGATCGGCGGATACTTCATGTTCCGTAAGTTTTTAAAACGGATGCCAAAAGAAGACGGCCGCTCTCTCCTAGATATCGAGGACGATTACATCGCGAAGACACGCCACCTGTGGACGCCCGAGACACGGACGCTACTCGATCGGCTCGTCACACCAGTGCCTGAGCTGTTCCGCGATGTCGCCATTCGCAAGATCGCCGGCAAGATCGGACAGTTCGCGCTCGAATCGAGAGCGAAAGTGATGACGACGGAACTCGTCGTCAAAGGATATATCGCCGCCACACCGAAGCGGGACCACAAGTTTTTGAAGAAAGCGCTCGAAGAAGAGCAAATCGATTGGATGACTTATAAACGTTATTTCCAACAGTGAAGATTCGAAAAACAACGGCATACCTCGCTCGAGGTATGCCGTTGTTTATGTCGTCGCGATGCGCTTATATTTTTGATACATGGCGATCCGCCACGGCACGATCATGCCCCAGGCGATCAAATAGAACAAGCCGCCCGTCGCGAAAATGTTGACCTCATCGCCGAGGAACGCTTTCATGACCGTCCTGATCGCGAGTAAGGCGAAGACGACGATGAAAAACGCTTTCGAGCGGGATAAATAAACCTCACCATCACGTTTTTCAAAATTGGACGTCTTGATCAAAAAGATACTAAAAATCAAGCCTACGACAAGCGCCTCACCGACTTCGAGCCATGTCAGACGAAAAGCCGGCACTAAAAATTGAAGCATGCCCGTCGACATCGCGAGCGGTGGAATCAAGATTTTTTTCGCATTCGTCGGTCGGGCCGATGCCTTCACGCGAACGAAACTCGCGATGACCCCCATCAGCAGTGCGACGAGAGTCGATCCCCAAAATATCGACATATGGTCAGCCCCTTTAGAATCCGGTGAATCCCACTAGTTCGCTCATCCAGGCAGCGAAGCGGTTCATTCCATCAAAATATAATACGACTCCGAAAGCCATCATCAAATAGCCTCCGAACTTTGTTACTTTCGCGCTGTTGCGCGCCAAATATTTGATTTTGCCGACGAAACCGGCCATGACGAGAAACGGGATCGAGAACCCGATGACGTAAGCGAGCATATACCCCATGCCTTGGCTCGGGTTAGACGCAGCCAGTGCGATCACCCCGGCGAGAATCGGTCCTGTGCACGGCGTCCATCCGGCTGCGAACCCGATTCCGATCAACACGGTCCCAAAATACCCGCTCTTCCGTTCTCCAAGTGCGAGTTTCTTTTCGCGCATCATGAAGCGCGGTTGCCATAGCCCCGCTAAAAAGACCCCGAACACAAAAATAAGGATTGCCCCGAACATGCGTAGACTATCTTTAAATTGAATGAAGAAGTCGGCGATCAACGAAGTTGATAAACCGAGGACGAGAAAGACGATTGAGAATCCGAATAAGAATGAGAACGTATGAAACCAAGCCGTCCGTTGCCGGAGCCCTTCGCTTTTCAAGTCAGAGACAGATACCCCTGTGATATACGACAAAAAGACCGGATAGAGCGGCAGCGTACACGGTGATAAAAAAGACAAGACGCCCGCCCCAAAAGCGAGCCATAAAGTGACTTCCATGCGTTTTTCCACCTTTCAGCCCCATTATAGCGAAAACCATTTCAAAATGCTCGCATCTTTTCTCCGTCCACTTCGTCCGATTTTGTAATCATTGAAATGGAAATGTAACTTGTGATGTGTAGTGTTGAATGCTAAGATTTGGATATTCTACTTCACCAGGTTCTATTTTAATATGATGGGGGAAATACCGTGGCGGTCATCACAGCTGAAACCTTACACTATGCCATTGAACAAAAACGCGATGAACTGTATGAAATCGCCTCGCAGTACAGTTGGACGTCTCCAGAAGTGATTCATGTCAGCCAAGAGCTAGACACGTTAATCACGTCTCACGTCCTCTCGAAACACCTAGCAGACAACTTAAATTGATCATCAACTCCAGCTCGTCACTTTCTAGTGGCGAGCTTTTTCCATGGAAAAAGGACACCCCTACGGGTGTCCTTTGCAAATTATGACATCAGACGTTGTCCTGATTGTAACTCGTACATTTTTTTGTACAATCCATCATGCTTCAATAAGGCCTGATGATTGCCCCGTTCGACGATCTCGCCGCGATGTAAGACAAGAATCAAGTCGGCATCCTGTATCGTCGACAAGCGGTGGGCGATTGCGATCGTCGTTCGTCCACGACGCATCCGGTCGAGGGCGAACTGTACCCGCTCCTCCGTCTCCGTGTCGATCGAGCTCGTCGCCTCGTCCAAGATCAGGATTTTCGGATCACGGGCGACCGTTCGGGCGAAGGCGAGCAACTGCCGTTCCCCGCTCGAGAACGTCGCTCCCCGTTCGCCGACTGTGTGACCATACCCCGTCTCGAGTTTTTCGATGAACGTATTGGCTTGGACAAACTCCGCCGACTGGCGTACTTTATCGGAATCAACTGTCGGGTTGAACAATTTTAAATTATCTTCGATCGTGCCGCTGAACAGGAACGGGTCTTGTAAGACGAGACCGATCTTATCGCGAAGTTCCACTTCTTCGAACTGCTCGAGTGGGTGTCCGTCGATGGTGATCCGTCCCCCTTCATACGGATAAAACCGAGTGAGCAAGTTGATGATCGAGCTTTTCCCGCTCCCCGTGTGACCGACGAGCGCGACCGTCTCACCAGGCTTGGCAACGAACGAGATGTTCTTCAAAACATCGACTTCCCCGTCATAACTGAACGTGACATCGTCAAACCGAACTTCTCCTGCCTCGATCGCTGCCTCGCCAGAGAGACTTTTTCCTGGCGCCGGTTCATCGGTGTCGAGCACTTTGAAGACGCGGTCTGCCGAGACGACCGCTTGTTGGAACTCACTCAGCCGTTGCATGATATCGAGCACGGGGCGGAAAATGCGCTCGATGTAACTGATGAACGCATAGACGACCCCGACTTGAACTTGTTCCGTCATCGACAGGAAGCCATAGTAGCCGAGCAAACCGATGATCGAGAACGCAAGCAACAGCTCGATGATCGGGCGGAGCAACATACTATCGAGCTTCAAGTTCTTGAAGCGCGCTTCTTGATGCGCCTCGTTCGTCGCTTCGAACTGACGGACGAGACGCTCTTCTTGACGGAATTGTTGAACGATACCCATCCCGTTGATCGACTCGCTCAACTGCGCGTTCAGTTGCGATAACAAATCACGGACTTGGGCAAAGTATTTAGTCGAGTACCGGCGATACGCCCAAATGATGAGCCAAAACAACGGGAGGAGGACGAGCCCGATCGTGGCGAGCGTCGGCTCTAAAATGTACAGGAAGATGTACGTCCCGAGCAATTGAACGCCCGACTGGACGAACGTGCTCATCACGCCGACGTACAACTCTTTCACCGCTTCCGTGTCGTTCGTGATCCGGGAGACGAGCACACCCGCCGGCGTCCGGTCGAAATAGGCGAGACGCAGCCCCATCACATGGCGGAAGATGTCCATTCGAATATTTTGGACGATTTTAAGGGCGATCTTCTGAAACGCAATCGATTGTAAATAGTCGAAGATGACGGCTGAGATGTGTAACACCATATAGACGACGAGCAGCGTGACGACCCAATTCGTCGGATAGACGCCCGGTGTCACGAACTCATCGATGAACACTTTGATTAAAAACGGTCCGGCAAGCTTCGCTCCCGTCGCAAGAAGCAAAAAGACGAAGGCGAGGCTGAGCGGCCGGCCGTATCGTTTCGTATAGGCCAATAACCGCTTGATGACCGCCCATTCTTGAATATCATGCTTCATGGTGGCCCCCTCCTTCCACGATCGCCTCAAGTTGTTGGCGGTCGTACGTTTCTTTGTACCAGCCCGGTTCTCGAATGAGATCATTGTGTCGGCCTCGCTGAATGACTTGGCCATCAGCGAGTACGAGAATCTCATCGGCATGCTCCACTGCCGACAGACGGTGGGCGACGATCAATCGAGATTGCTCCGGATTGCCGACACGGAAATGTTCGATGATGGCTTCTTCCGTCTTCGCATCGACGGCGGACAACGCGTCATCAAGGATTAATAGATCGGCCTCGATCATAAGCGCCCGGGCAATCGAGATACGTTGCTTCTGTCCCCCCGAGAGCGTCACGCCGCGTTCACCGACGAGCGTAGCATACCCTTCCGGCAACCGTAAGATGTCGTCATGCACTTCGGCGATTTTGGCAGCCTCCATGATCTCATCCATTTTTGCTTCCGGTTTTCCGAAGGCGATATTGCTCGCAATCGAATCCGAGAACAGGAAGTGGTCTTGCGGGACGAGGGCGACTTTATCTAGTAGAAGTGATTTTTTGACTTGACGAACATTGACGCCGCCGATTTTGATTTTACCGTCGGTCACGTCATATTCACGGGTCAACAATCGAACGATCGTCGTCTTACCAGAACCGGTCCGACCGACAATCCCGAGTGTCTTGCCACGCTCGATCCGGAACGTGACATCACGCAGCACGGTCGTATCGTCATAACGGAACGAACCGATATCCGCCTCGAGCTCGGAATGATCCAGTTTCGTCGCCGCCATCGGATCGTCTTGGATCTCCGGCTTGATGGCGAGCATGCGCTCGATCCGGTCGTACGAAGCCCGACCACGTTCGACGATATTGAACAACCAACCGAAGGCGAGCATCGGCCAAGTGAGCAGACTAAGATAAGCGGTAAAACTGACGATTTGACCGATCGTGAGCTCGCCTTGTTCAATCAAGTAGGCCCCGTAGCCGATCGACAATATGTAAGATAATCCGACGATCCCGAAGATTGTCGGGTCGTACAAGGCGTCAATTTTAGCGACACGGACGTTTTTTGCCATGACTTCATCTGACAACTTCTCGAACGATTCGACGTCGTGGTCGACTTCCCCGGTCGATTTCAAGACGCGAACCCCACTCACACTCTCCTGAACCTTGTCATTCAATTCGGAAAATGCCGCTTGGGCGACACCGAACCGGCTATGGAGCATCTTTCCATATCGTGTCGTCAAAATGACCATGATCGGCAGCGGTAGTAAAGCGACGACCGTCAGCTTCCAGCTGATCGTCGTCACCATCGTGATGATGACGAACGTACCCATCGTCACACTGTCGACGAGCGTCAAAATACCCGCCCCCGCCGTCGTCGAGACAGCCTGGACATCGTTCGTCGCGTGCGCCATCAAATCGCCGACACGCGACTTTTTATAAAACCGTTGATCCAAATCCGTGAAGTGACGATACAGTTGGCTCCGGAGCAGGCGTCCGAGCCGGATCGAGGCCCCGAAAATGAAATAGCGCCAAAAAAAGCGCGCCACATAGTTTCCGATCCCGACAGCCGCAAGGCCTCCTAACAGCATCCACAGCAAGTCCGCTTCGAGCGAACCTTGGTTCATCCCATCGATGACTCGACCGATGATGCGCGGCGGTATGAGCTCGAGTGCGGCGACAAACGTGAGCAAGACGATACCGACTGCATACGTCCGCCATTCGAGCCTGAAGAACCAAGCTAATTGTTTAAATACACGAATCTGAAACGCCCCCTATATCTTGAAATAAGACTATTCATTTATGGTAGCGAAAGTTTGTTCGATTGTCGAACAAAAGATGAATAAAAAAAGCACTTCGCGGGTGCGAAGTGCTTCGGTGACTCATTATGATTTTTTTTCGTTCTTCGCTTGAACGTTCATGGCACGCATCACTTGGTTGACTTTTTTCTGTGACGGCTTTTGACCCATCTGCATCATTAACGTACGAATCATGTCTTCGTTGATTGGTGGGTTCTGTTCAAGGTAGTTCATCATGTATTTACGAGCGATGAAGAACCCGATCGCGATACCCCCGATAAGTGCTGCCACGACAAGAAGAATCCAAATAAATGTACTCAAGGTTTTACCTCCTCTACCATATGAAACATCGTTTTTTACTATACACTATATTGCGCTAATTCGCTAGTCGTCAGAAAAAAAAGTGATGACCTAGACATCGTCTAGGCCATCACACGTTTTTAATGATAATTATAGTGATTTGACAGCGTCGACGACGTTCTCGACCGACATGCCGTATTCTTTCATGAGGAGGTCTCCAGGAGCCGAGGCACCGAACTTGTCGATTCCAAGCACTTTACCGCCGAATCCGACGTATTTGTACCATCCGAGCGTCGAACCTGCTTCAAGCGAGACGCGTTTCGTGATCGACGAAGGAAGAACTGATTCCTTGTACTCTGCCGATTGGGCTTCGAACAGTTCCCATGACGGCATTGAGACGACAGCAGCGTTCACGCCTTCAGCAGCGAGTTGCTCGCGTGCTTCGACGAGGACATGGACTTCTGAGCCTGTACCGAGAAGAAGGACGTCCGCTTCGCTAGACTTACCTGCGACGACGTAGGCACCTTTCGCCGCGTCTTCGACAGATGTTCCTACGAGTTCTGGCAACGCTTGACGTGTCAAGACGAGAAGTGACGGAGCTGACGTCGTCGTGATCGCTTGTTTCCAAGCGGCGATCGTCTCTTTACCGTCTGCCGGACGGAGAACTGACAAGTTCGGCATCGCCCGGAAGCTCATCAAGTGCTCGACCGGTTCGTGCGTCGGACCGTCTTCACCGACTGCGATCGAGTCATGCGTCAAAACGAATGTCGACGGAATTCCCATGAGTGCAGCGAGACGGACCGCTGGACGGAGGTAATCCGAGAAGACGAAGAACGTTGCGCCGTAAGGAAGTACGCCACCGTGAAGTGCCATCCCGTTGACAGCTGCCGCCATTGCGAATTCACGGACACCGAACCAGATGTTACGGCCAGCCGGATCTTCGTCGAAGTCAGCCGCGCCTTTAATCATCGTGTTGTTCGAGCCGGCGAGGTCAGCCGATCCACCGAACAATGTCGGTACCGCTTTCGCAATCGCGTTCAAGACTTCTCCGCTCGTTTGGCGCGTCGCTTTTTTCGAACCGACTTCAAACGTTGGCAACTCGCTATCCCAACCTTCAGGAAGTTCGTTGTTCATCGCACGTTCGAACTGAGCACCGAGTTCAGGATGAGCCGATTTGTAGGCTGCGACGAGCTCGTTCCAATCCGACTCAGCTTTAGCGCCAGGCTCAACGACTTTATCGTTGAACAAGTCGTACACTTCGTTCGGGACGTAGAAGTTCTCGCCTTCCCATTTATAGAACTGTTTCGTGAGCTCGATTTCTGCTTCTCCAAGTGGAGCGCCGTGTGATGCCGATTTACCTGATTTATTCGGTGAACCGAAACCAATGACCGTCTTCACTTCAATCATCGTCGGTTTAGACGTCTCAGCTTTCGCCTCGTCGATCGCTTTGGCGATCGTATCGATGTCCGTTCCATCCTCGACGCGAATGACTTGCCATCCGTAAGCGTTGAATCGATCTTCTACGCTTTCCGAGAACGACTTATGGAGATCCCCGTCAAGCGAGATGTCGTTTGAATCATACAAGACGACGAGTTTACCGAGTTTCAAGTGACCGGCGAGTGAGGCAGCCTCAGCCGACACACCTTCCATCAAGTCACCGTCTCCACAAATTCCGAACGTATAGTGGTCAACCACGTTGAACTCGTCGCGGTTGTATGTTGCTTCCAAATGCTTCTCAGCCATTGCCATACCTACAGCCATCGCAATCCCTTGACCGAGTGGTCCCGTCGTCGCGTCTACACCAGCCGTGTGACGATACTCAGGGTGTCCTGGCGTCTTCGAGTCTTTTTGACGGAACGACTTGAGGTCGTCGAGTGAAAGGTCGTAACCAGACAAGTGAAGCAGCGAGTACAACAGCATCGAACCGTGTCCCGCTGAAAGGACGAACCGATCGCGGTTGAACCAGTTCGGGTTTTTCGGGTTGTGACGCATTTTGTCTGTCCAAAGCGTGAACGCCATCGGGGCCGCACCCATCGGCATACCTGGGTGACCTGAGTTCGCTTGTTGGACAGCATCAATCGAGAGCGTCCGAATCGAGTTAATCGCTAATAATTCTTTAGTAGTTGTTTCCACTAATTTCATCCTCTCTGTTGTTAAGAAAGTTTCTACCCGTCATATTTTAGCACACTCAATCGTGTGTCACAACTAATTAAATAGTATGTCACATTGATTGGAATCGTTTACTTCCATACGTCTGTTTTCGAGGGAATGGTCGAACCTTATCGAGCTTCGTGTATAACAAACATGCACATCCTATACGAAATAGGATGTGCATTCGAGTTCATTCAGAACGGTGTCGGTTCTGTTCGTCTTTTAGTTTTTCTGGTGTCACGTCGTTGCCTTCCGGATCGACGACTTTCATGCCCATCATCTGGGATTTGAACGATTGACGGAACGCTTTTAAATATTGTTGACGCAACGCTTGTTGCTCGTCCATCTCTTGTTGTGACAAGCCGTCTGTCTTTGCCTTGTTGGCGAGGAAGTTAATCCGCTCCAATTGTTCGGGTGCTAACATGAGGTTCGCCCCCTCTCTACTGAATTTGTAGTTCTACTGTACAAAATCAGGGCGCAGGAATCAAGTTTCTGGCACTGCCACATGTTCCAAATAGCGACGGTTCACAGTCGCTTTCGAGACTTCGTAGCCGAATCCGCGGAGTGTGGCCGCGATTTCAGCGAAGGTGAGCCCCCGCTCCCGAAGTTGGACGATCTCCTCGATCGGCACTTCGATCCGGCTCCTCCCACCTTGGTCATGGTGCTGAATATTGCGTTGCGGGTTGAAGCCGTTCGCGACCGCCCGGCGCATGCCGCGCGATATCTTGGCGTTATGAATCTTCCGTTGATACTCCTCGACGACGCTGACAATCTCAAGCACCATCTTCTCGGCGTCGGAGACGACATATTCGTCGGACGACTGCATCGTCAACAGCCGGACGTTATGCTTCATGAGCGTATGCAAGATGGCGATTTTTGCATTCCCTCGGCCAAGGCGACTGTCATCGCTCACGAGCACGGCATCGAGCTTTGACGCCGACACATGCTCTAACAGATCGAGCAGACCCGTCCGATTGACCTCGAAACCGCTCTCTTGTTCGGTGATCACATCGATCACTTCCGCATCGAGACGTTTGGCCATCTGTAACAATTCCGCTTCTTGCCTCATGAGCGAGGTTTCCTGAGTTGACTTGTTCGTCGATACGCGACAATAAATGACGACTCGCATCTCGTCACTCCCTTTCTTTCCAGTCATCCTTTTACGATACACAGGATGAGCGGGTGTTCGCAATCCAAATCGATCATTCAGCGGCGAACCACGTCGTTTTCCGTTCTTCTTTTTCCGCACGTTCCGCTAACAGCTGGGCTTCGAGCGTTTCCGCTTCGTTGAACGCAACTTCTTGTTCGATACTTCTTTCGACCGTCATCACTGTCGGCTCGACAACTTCGCCTTGGCGAAACTCGCCGACTAAGTAAAAGGCGAACATCCCAAGCACTACCATTCCGACCAATATGAATCCGTTGATTGTATCTTTCATTTGAACCGCCTCCAAATATGAGAATATGCGTTCTTAGGAACGTCTGTTCGTTTATCTGTTCTCATCATAAAACAAGAACTTCTGTTCGGTCAAGAAAAAACGAACGAATGTTTGTACGCTCATATGTTCTTGTGTTAAAATAAATCCATAAAGAATAGGATGCGTTCGCAGGTTATTCGACATAAACGAGGTGAAATCCATTGAAAAAAATGTCAGCAAGACAGCAACAGATTCTTGATTTTATAAAAGCTGAAGTTCGGACGAAAGGTTATCCGCCGTCAGTCCGAGAAATTGGTGAAGCCGTCGGTCTCGCATCGAGCTCGACCGTGCACGGTCACTTGGACCGTCTTGAAAAACGTGGATTGATTCGGCGCGATAAGACAAAACCGCGTGCGCTCGAAGTGTTGAGCGAGGACGCCCCGTCAATCGAGGAGCGTGAGACGGTCATGTACGTCCCGGTCATCGGGAAAGTTACGGCCGGAACACCGATCACGGCGATCGAGAACGTGGAAGAACACTTCCCGCTCCCGGCCCATATCGTCGGTTCGGATAACGTGTATATGCTCTCCGTCTCTGGCGATTCGATGATCAACGCCGGAATCCTCGACGGAGACCGTGTACTCGTGAGACAACAGAACACGGCAGACAATGGAGAGATTGTCGTCGCGATGACGGACGAGGGTGAGGCGACCGTCAAACGGATCTACAAAGAGGCGTCGAAAGTCCGACTCCAGCCGGAGAACGATGAACTTGAGGCGATGTATTTCGATAACGTATCCATTTTAGGGAAGGTCATCGGTGTATACCGGACGATCCATTAATGGCTAGCGGCAAGACACATACGCGTACGAACCTCGTGGCAATCGGTGCTTTAGCGATTGCCACGCCTTTTATTGATGTCGATATCCCGACTACCCTTTTCCTCGGTGCGCTTATCGGGACGTTCTGGCTCTCCCCGGACCTCGATTTGAAATCGGATGCATACTATCGGTGGGGACCGCTGCGTGGCTTTTGGCTCCCTTACGTGAAGCTGATGCCGCACCGGTCTCCGCTGTCGCACTTGCCGGTGTTGAGCGATCTCATTCGTGTCATCTACCTTGGCTTCCCGCTCGCGCTCATCCTTACGTTCACTCCGTATGAAGCGGTTGTGAAGACGTGGCTCGACTTGAACGGCATCCCGTTCTTCCTCGGTCTCGTGTTCGCGACGACGCTCCATACGGCACTCGACTATGCGTCCACATTTTTCAAACGTGCGTTCTAATCGCAAAACAAGCGACCACTCAATTTCGAGTGGTCGCTTGTTTTGACTAAAAAAACGCCCGATCCAAGAAACTGGATCGAGCGTTTTTTCAAGTTCATTTGACTTAGTAGAGCGTCATGTACTGATCGCGTTCCCACTCTGTTACTTGCGTGCGGAACATGTCCCACTCGATCTCTTTCAACTCGAGGAAGTGTTCGCCGATATGGTCACCGAGCGAATCCATGACGATTTTGTCGGCGCGGAGTACTTCGAGCGCGTCGAAGAGTGTCGCCGGAAGATCGTCGATCCCGTTCGCAACACGCTCTGGCTTGTCCATCACGTAGATGTTGCTGTCGATCGGTTTCGGTGCTTTCAAATCTTTCTCGATGCCGTCAAGACCAGAAGCCAAGAGGGCCGAGAGCGCGAGGTACGGGTTCGCCGCCGGGTCGACCGAACGTACTTCGATACGTGTCGAGAGGCCGCGGGCAGCCGGTACACGAACGAGCGGTGAACGGTTACGAGCGCTCCATGCGACGTAGCATGGTGCTTCGTATCCAGGCACGAGACGCTTGTACGAGTTGACCGTTGGGTTACAGATCGCCGTGAACGCACGTGCGTGCTCAAGGATACCAGCTGTGAAGGCGCGTGCCGTATCCGAGAGCTCCATGTCACCGTTCGGGTCGTAGAACACGTTCGTGTCGCCTTTAAAGAGTGACATGTTCGCATGCATCCCTGAACCGTTGACACCATAGAGTGGTTTCGGCATGAACGTCGCGTGAAGGCCATACTTCGCCGCGATCGTCTTGACGACGAGTTTGAACGTTTGGATGTTGTCGGCAGTCGTTACCGCATCCGCGTATTTGAAGTCGATTTCATGCTGTCCTGGTGCGACTTCGTGGTGTGACGCTTCGATCTCGAAGCCCATGTTTTCGAGCTCGATAACGATTTCTTTACGGCAGTTCTCGCCTGAATCGACCGGTGCCAAGTCGAAGTAACCGCCTTGGTCGTTCAATTCGAGTGTCGGCTGTCCGTTCAAGTCTTTCTTGAAGAGGAAGAATTCTGGCTCTGGTCCGACGTTGAACGCTGTGAAGCCGAGCTTTTGCATGTGCTCGAGGTTGCGTTTCAAAATGCCGCGCGGGTCACCGCTGAACGGTGTGCCGTCCGGATTATAAATATCACAAATTAAGCGAGCGACTTTACCGCTGCCGTCTGTCCATGGGAAGACAACCCACGTGTTAAGGTCTGGATAGAGGTACATGTCTGATTCCTCGATGCGTACGAACCCTTCGATTGAAGAGCCATCGAACATCATCTTGTTATCAAGTGCTTTGTCCAATTGGCTGATTGGCACCTCGACGTTTTTAATCGTACCGAGGATATCCGTGAATTGAAGACGAATAAAGCGTACGTCCTCTTCTTGTGCGATCCGTTTGATGTCTTCTTTTGTGAACGTTTTTCTGGCCATGGTAAAAGTCCCCTCTCACATTGTGTAATGGTTTGTGTACTGGCGTCATCGATAAAAACGTGACAACTCTCCTTGGATGAGCGACGTTTTATTGAAACGACCAGCTTCTTGAAGCTGCGTTTTCAATAATTGATGTAACTCTTTCTCGGAAATCTTTGGCGGTTCGCTTGGCGGGGCCGTAGAAGCAGATTGTTCTGTCTCTTTGGCACCGTCGTTGTCGAGCATATGGCGAATCGCCGCCAAGTTGAAGCCTTGGTCAATGAAATCTTTGATTGCGAGTAAACGTTCGACATCATTAAAGGAATAAAGTCGTCGTTTCGATTCCGTCCGACTAGGCGAAACCAGACCCTGTTCTTCGTAATATCGAATCTGCCTGCCTGTCAGTTGCGTCAGATCTTGGACGATCCCAATCGGAAACAACGGGTTGGAGCGACGAAATTGATCGGCCATCCCTTACCCCTCCTTTTCTGTCTCACAATGTGAGAATAATACATGACAACTTTCCTGTCAATAGATGTTAAGAAAGTTAACATGACATTTCGGTTACAACGTTTGAGTTGAATTTTCACGGTCAAATGTGACGAGCCCTTTCGTCCGCAATTGGCTCAAGGCGAGCATTAACGCGACTTTAACGTGCGCATAGGTCAAGCCGCCTTGGACGTATGCCGTGTACGGTGCCCGGAGCGGTCCGTCCGCTGATAGTTCGATCGACGAACCTTGGATGAACGTCCCGGCTGCCATGATGACGTCATCCTCATATCCTGGCATATAGGCCGGTACCGGCAGTGCGTGGGCGTTGACCGGGGACGCCATCTGAATGCTCTGACAGAACGCGATCATCTTGTCGCGGTCGCGGAACGTGACCGATTGAATCAAATCGGTCCGCCGTGACGTATAATGCGGATCGGTTTCAAAACCGAGCAGGCCGAGCAGGCTCGCCGTCAAATGGGCCCCTTTCAACGCTTGGGCGACCGTGTGCGGCGCCATATAAAAGCCTTGATACATCTCCTGCAGCGAATAGAGCGACGGACCGGCCTCGCTGCCGATGCCTGGCGTCGTCATCCGGAACGAGCATCGTTCGATCAATGCTTTCGTCCCGGCGATATAGCCACCCGTCTTCGCCAAGCCACCGCCCGGGTTTTTAATGAGCGAACCGGCCATGAGGTCGGCCCCGACATGTGTCGGCTCAATCGTCTCGACAAATTCGCCGTAGCAGTTGTCGACGAAGACGAACACGTGCGGGTGCGCTGCTTTGATCGCCGCGATCGCCTCGCCGATTTCACGCACCGGGATGCTGCGTCGATTGGCGTACCCTTTCGAACGTTGGATGCCGACGAGCTTCGTCTCGGGGCGGATCCGTTCGATCGCAGCCGCGACATCGATTTGATCGTCTTTCAACTCGACCGTATCGTAGCCGACACCGAGTTCTTTCAATGAACCGCGGCCGTCGCCGCGGATGCCGACGATCTCTTCAAGCGTATCGTACGGTTTACCCGTGATATACAAGAGTTCATCTCCCGGTAACAACACACCGAACAAGGCGATCCCGATCGCGTGTGTCCCCGAGATGATTTGCGGACGACAGAGGGCGAGTTCGGCCCCGAACACGTCCGCATAGATCGACTCGAGCGTGTCGCGCCCGATATCGTCATAGCCGTACCCGGTCGTCGGATTGAAATGAAAGTCTGACACTTTATGCTTCTTGAACGATTCGAGGACACGGTATTGGTTGAACTCCGCCGTTTCCTCGATCGCTTCAAAATAAGGTTTCACCCGTTGTTCCGCTTGCTTGACGAACGGGGCCAATTCATCGTAATGCTCAATCTTTTCTTGCCACATCATTCACACCTCAAATGGTTTCAGCGTCGCATATAGACGCGTGTCTTCTCTCATATAACCGACAAGTTCGACCGAGCCGTCGTCAAGGAAGTTCTCCTCGAGCCGGTACATCGAATCTTTGGCCGGATGGTAATGTTCGAACGAGCTGACCGGCAAGACGACGTGCACTTTCGTCAACACGTCCGAAATCTTGTCCTCAATCGCGCCGATGAGCGTCTCGATATCGGCCGAGTCGAGCGCCGAGATGACGAGCGGTCCACCGACGAAGTCAGCCGTCAAGCGATCTTTCTTGTTGTACACTTCGAGCTGCGGCAACTCACTCGCGCCGAGATCGGACAAGACCGAATTGGTCGTATCGATCTGGTTCATGTAGTGCGGGTTCGACGCGTCGATGACATGAAGCACGAGGTCGGCCCCGAGCACTTCTTCAAGCGTCGAGCGGAACGCGGCGACGAGTTTCGTTGGCAAGTCGCGGATGAACCCGACCGTGTCGGTGATCAGCACTTTCCCGCCGCGCGGCAGTTCGAGCTCACGCGTGAGCGGGTCGAGCGTCGCGAACAGTTCGTCCTGTTCGTACGTGTCGGCATCGGTCAGACGGTTGAAGATCGTCGACTTGCCGGCGTTCGTGTAACCGACGAGCGCGACTTGGAACACACGGTTCTCTTTCCGGCGCACACGGTAGCGGTCACGGTGCGCGACCGTGCCTTCGAGTTGTTTCTTGATCTCATCGATGCGGCGCTTGATGTGACGGCGGTCACTTTCAAGTTTCGTCTCACCCGGGCCACGTGTCCCAATCCCGCCTCCGAGTCGTGACAACTGTGTGCCTTGCCCGATCAGGCGTGGGAGCAAGTAGTTCATCTGGGCGAGCTCGACTTGGAGCTTCCCTTCCTTCGACTGGGCCCGTCCGGCGAAGATGTCCAAGATGAGTTGCGTCCGGTCGATCAATTTCATCTCGTCCGGGTCGTTCAACGAGATCCGAATGTTTTTCGATTGGGCCGGTGACAGCTCAGCGTTGAAGATGACAATATCCGGCTCGAACTGTTCGATGAGTACGGCGAGCTCCTCGACTTTCCCTTTCCCGATAAACGTCCGGCGGTCGACTTGTTGCCGTTTCTGGTCGAGTCTTGCGACGACCTCACCTTTTGCTGTATCGACCAATTCGACGAGTTCACCCATCGATTGTTCATATGTCCAATCGTCGACGGTCGGTAGCTGACACCCGACGATGATCACTTTCTCTCGTTCCATATACATCCCTCATTCCTAATAAGTCTCATCCTCCATCTTACCACGAATCCATGAATGGAGAACGTCCGTTTGTGGTACGATATGAAGAGAAGGAGGGACGTCCCATGACGAAACGCAGAAAAGAGTACTCGCTCCCCGAGTATATCGAAACGTATTTATATCATCTCGGTGCGAGCGGCCGCCAGCCATCGACGCTGAAACGCTATCGCTACGACTTGATCGACGTGCACAAATACTTCAGCGACCATAACGTCGAACTCGTCACCCCCGAGGAATGGCTCGCCGTCCCGCTCGAGTCATGGAAGACGTTCATCAACGATTTTTTGATCGAAGAGAAACAGTACCAACAGGCGACGGTCGCCCGCATCGTCACCGTCATCAACAGCTTGACCCAGTTTTTGAACCCGCTCCGCAAAAAGATGCTCGCCTATTCGCAACCGGCGCACACGCTCACCATCGACCAGATCGCGTTACAGTCCGAGTTCGACAAGCTCGTCCGGACGATCCGGTCGCCGCGGGGATTGAGCGAGAACCAGCTTCAGGCCCATCCGTACCTCGTCAACCGCAACGCGCTCATCGTCACACTGTTCTACAAATACGGTTTGCGCGTCCATCATATCATCCGTCTGAAAATGAACGACCTACACTTGGCGAGCTACGAGTTCGATGTCTATGACCGGCTCGGTAACAAGTTCACGCTGAAGCTGACGCCTGAGGACCAATCGCTCCTCATGAACTATCTCGCCGACATCCCGACGCCGGTGCGCCCGCGCTGGTACTCGGAAGATCCCGTCTTCGTCTCGTTCGACTTTGCCCGGATGACGTTCCGCTGGGTGTACGCCAAAAACCAGCCGAAACAGCTGACGATCGTCATGATTACGAAGATGATGCGGCAGTTGAACGAGCGCAGCGGCGTCACCCGCTCGGTCACCCCGTCGATGCTCCGGAACGCCCATGTCTTGAAGACGTATGCGACCGACATGACCTCTCTCGAGCGAATGAACGTGACGTGCATGCATAAAGAGTCGTCGCTCCGCCGTTATGAGCAGGCGTATGCCGAGTTCGGTGCCGAGCTGTTCGGTGAAAATGTGACGAACTAAAACCCGCCCTTTTCCGAGGACGGGTTTTGCTTTGTCGATCAATGGGCCCATTCATCTTCTAGTAACCCGTAGACGACATGGTCGACGTACCGGTCGTACAGCCATTCGGCGTCTCGAAGCACGCCTTCTTGTTTGAAGCCGAGCCGTTCCGGCAGCGCCCGGCTCTTCACGTTCCCGGTCGCGACCCGGATCTCGATTTTATGTAAGCGAAGTTCCTTAAATCCATACTCGATCATTGTCTCAAGCGCTTGGCTCATGATGCCCTTGCCTTGAAAGTCTTGACCGAGCCAATAGCCGATTGTTCCGCACTTGATCCCGCGGTCGATGTCGTTGAACCCGATCGTCCCGGCGAGCTTGCCTTGATACAGAATCGCGAACGATTTCGGATAGCCGCCCGTCTCAATCAATCCTTTGATTCGCCCTTCGATGTTTTGCCGCGAATCCTCGACCGTCTCGGTGTAATCGAGCCAACCGAGCCACTCGCGAAGATACGGCTTCGATGCCATCGTCAGTTCGAACAACGCCTCTGCGTCGTCAACGGTAAACATGCGTAACTGCAGCTGTTCATTGATATCATAGGTCAACATGTTGATCCCCCAATCGCTTTCCAATTATTGTTCTGATAATAGTTTCATTGTAAGCTTGCTGAACATCTAATATATCGAAATTCAATCTAAATTCCCCCTTTTAATCAATGGTTTGATCAATCGACGACGAAGGATGGATTATACTAAAGGAAACCTCTGAATGGAGTGATGATCCATGCCAATCTTTTCACAAGAAGAAACGAACGAGCTCCTGAGCATTCTTGAGAAGCGTTTCGCCGCCCACACGGCACGCCATCCCGACGTCGAATGGTCCGGCGTTTTGACAAGGCTCCAACAAGACGACAGCAAACTCGCATCGATCGCCGAGATGGAGCGGACCGGCGGCGAACCGGACGTCATCCGACTGCCGAACGGTGATCTCGCCTTCTGCGACTGTTCGCTGGAAAGTCCGAGCGGCCGACGCAGCCTTTGTTACGATGAGCAGGCGTTAGCGACGCGGAAGAAGAACAAACCGGACGGAAGCGCCGTCGCGTTGGCCGAAGAGATGGGGATTGAACTATTGGATGAGGTCACGTATCGTCATCTGCAGACGCTCGGCGCGTTTGACTTGAAGACATCGAGCTGGATTGCCACCCCGGGAGCGATTCGTCAAAAGGGCGGCGCCTTGTTCTGTGACCGCCGCTATGACCACATCTTCGTCTACCACAATGGTGCGGATTCCTATTACGCGGCCCGCGGGTTCCGAGGGATGTTCATTATTTGAGCAAGGCCAAGTGCCTTGCTCTTTTTATGTGAATAGCCACTTGAAGACGAGCGGAATGTATTTGACGAAAAAGAGACTCACGAAGAAGAGCGACGGTGCTTTCAACAACCAGATGTACCAGGCATTCTCTTTACGCATCATAATCAACACGATGCCATTAATCAAAGCGTTCTGTGTAACATGAGGTTCGTGCATCCATTTACTTACTAACGTCCCCCATCCTGGAAAGGAATCCAGACCAAACGTTGCCGAAAAATCCGGCGACGTATCGTACTTAATTCGGACGTACCATGCCATCGCATAAACCGAAACGAAAACCGAGGCCCAAATCGTCATCCCTAAAAACAAGAAAAAGTCTTTCCATGACTCCACGTCGATAGAGAACACGACGACCAAAATCCCGATCCCAATCACAACGTTAATAATGAACAGCGGTGAAATCGTCAGAATAGAGAATTCTTCCGCTGTCATAAACGACCCTAAAACTAAACTTGAATGTTGGTCCATCAACGCATCCTCATCGCTTTCACGTGCGGTAACAATGCGTCATACAGTTCGACGTATAGTCCCATCCCCAAGCCGATGCCGATAAGTAACAAGATTGCCCCCAAATGTTTTGTCGTCATAAATATAAGGACAACGTGAATCACAATCGTAGCGATGATACCATCCACGCTCCCTGAACTATCCGTGATCGCTTTTCCCGGTTTAATCAATAGATAAATGCCCGCTGTCGAAAAAAGTACACTCATACAGGCGATTCCGATAACATCAATCCATAATGACATTCTTTGAACTCCTTAATTCTAAATTAGGTATTTGAAATAAAATTAAATTCTAAATTATTCTTTTTCAAATTTTAGAGTCTGCACCCTCAAATGTCTACCAAAATTTTCAAGACGAACCAGTATAACTTGTTCAAATAGGTCATCTCTTACTCCACGGTTGATTAAGTTGACACGATATATTCATAGATTGAAGAGGATAGTATAGACGTTTTTGACACATAAAAAACTGCAGACAAATCGTCTGCAGTCCAATCTTACGCGTGAAGCGTGACGTTCAACTCTTCGGCGACCGCCTTGAAAGCGGCGAGCGCGCGTTCGAGGTCGTCACGGGTATGTTCCGCCGTCACGATCGTCCGGATACGGGCCTTGCCTTTCTCGACCGTCGGGAAGGCGATGCTCTGTGCGAACACGCCGTGGTCTTTCAGCTTGTCCGAGAACGTGTGCGCGAGCGTCTCCTCACCGAGCATGACCGGCGTGATCGGCGTCGTCGCGTGGCCGATGTCGAAGCCGAGGTCACGGAGACCCGATTTGAAGAACTCGGTGTTCGCCCATAGCTTGTCGAACAGTTCCTCTTCTTCTTTCATGACCCGGATCGCCTCACGGTTCGCCGCGACGACCGCTGGCGGGTGTGACGTCGAGAACAAGAACGGACGCCCTTTTTGGATCAAGAAGTCACGGACGTCGTTCGAACAGGCGACGTAGCCGCCGAGGACCCCGATCGCTTTCGACAACGTCCCGACTTGGAGGGCGACGCGGCCGTCGAGACCGAAGTGGTTGACCGTCCCGCGTCCATTCTGACCGAGGACGCCCGACGCGTGCGCGTCGTCGACCATGACCGCAGCATCATACTTCTCGGCGAGCTCGACGATCTCCGGGAGCGGTGCGATGTTGCCGTCCATCGAGAAGACGCCGTCCGTTACGACGAGCCGCGTCCGGTAGTCTTGCGTCTCTTTCAAGGCCGCCTCTAAGTCTTCAAGGTCGGTATGCTTGTAGATGCGACGGGCCGCTTTCGTCAGACGGATTCCGTCGATGATCGAGGCGTGGTTGAGCGCGTCACTGATGACGACGTCTTCCGGTCCGAGCAGCGCTGATAAGACGCCGAGGTTCGTCGCGAATCCCGATTGGAACACGAGTGCCGCTTCCGTATGCTTGAACTCGGCGAGCTCGCGCTCGAACGCTTCATGCATCTCGAACGTTCCGGCGATCGTCCGGACCGATCCCGTCCCGGCCCCGAACGCTTCGACCGCTTCAATCGCGGCTTGTTTTAAGCGTGGGTGGTTGGCGAGTCCGAGGTAGTTGTTCGACGATAATTGGACGAGCGACTTACCGTTGATCATGACTTCGTTCCCTTGCGCCGATTCGAGCGGCACGAGCGAGCGGAACGTGCCCGCTTGCTTCATTTCATTGACTGCTTCTGTAATATGTTCAAATGCCATATCGATTCCCCCTGTTTATGGTAGTAAGACGACTTTCCCGCATTTCCCGGCCCGCATGAGCTCGAAACCTTGCTCGAACTCCTCGAGCTTGAAGACGTGGGTGATGATCGGTTCGACGTTCAATTGGCCGGACGCGAGCATTGTCGACACTTGGCCCCACGTCTCGTACATTTTACGACCGGTTATGCCTTGGACCCGGATTCCTTTGAAGACGACGTCACGCGTCAAATCGAGCGCGACCGGTCGTGCCGGAAGTGACAAGACGTTGACGTCACCGCCCGCCGTCACCATCTTGAACGCCTGGTCGATCGCGACCGGATGCCCGCTCATCTCACAGACGACGTCGATCCCGTCCCCGTCCGTCTCAGCCATGATCAGGTCGAGCGGATTTTGGTCCATGCTGTTGATGACGACGTCCGCTCCCATCTGTTCTGCGAGCTTCAACCGGTACGGATTGATGTCAATCGCATACACGCGGCTCGCACCGGCCGCCTTGGCGACGCCGACGGCCATGAGACCGATCGGGCCGCAGCCGACGATGGCGACAGATTGTGCCGTTACGTCACTTGCGAGCACGGTATGGACCGCGTTCCCGAGCGGTTCTTGAATCGACGCGAGCTTCGACGGCATCGTCTCCGGGTTCACCCATAGATTCTCTTCCGGCATGACGACGTACTCGGCGAAACAGCCTTGGGTATCGACCCCGATGATTTTTGTGTTTTTACAGATGTGATACTGGCCACGCAAACATTGTTTACACTGGTGGCAGACGATGTGCGTCTCCGCCGACACGGTTTGACCGACTTTGATGCGCTTCGCGCCTTCCCCGAGCGCCACGACTTCCCCTGAAAACTCATGCCCGAACACGTAAGGCGGTTTGACCCGGCTCTTCGCCCAGTCGTCCCATTCATAAATATGGACGTCGGTCCCGCAAATCGATGTCGCTTTCACTTTGATCAATACTTCACCGGCACCCGGTGTCGGAATCGGCACCTCGACCAGCTTTGCCCCAAATCCGGCCGTGTGTTTTTGAATCGCTTTCATAACAGGTGTCGTTGCTTCCTTCTCTGTCGTTGACACGAGCTGTTCCATCGAAAACGTCCCCCTCTTGTCTGTTTGTCGAACTTCATGTTCTCTTTCATCTTGTCATAAAATGACGAAACTGAGAAGATAGAACCTCATTTTTCAACAAAAAAGAGAAGCCATCCGCTCCGATGGCTTCTCTTCACAAGAATAGGACCTATGTCCCGACCGCACAAGCTCATCTAGGTTCGATGATGAGCTTGATGGCAGTTCGTTCTTCCCCGTCAATTAGAATATCCGTGAACGCTGGAATACAGATCAAATCAAGACCGCTCGGCGCGACGAAACCGCGGGCGATGGCGACAGCTTTGATGGATTGATTGAGCGCACCGGCGCCGATCGCTTGAATCTCACACGTTCCTTTTTCACGAAGAACGCCAGCTAATGCACCCGCAACGGAGTTGGGATTCGATTTTGCTGAAACTCTGAGTACGTCCATTCTTGTTTCCCCCTCGGGTAGGTTGTTCAATCAAACCAGACGGTCTGATCATCTAGGTGTATGCGTTCGATCTTGGTCGCTCGTTTCGACTGGTCGTCGATCGTGATTAAAACTCCATTAAGTTGTTCCCGTCCCTCGGCAACTTCAAACCGGACCGGGAGTTGTGTCACAAACTTTTTCAACACGACAGATGCGTCCATGCCGAGGACACCGTCGAGCGGACCGGTCATCCCGACATCAGTGATATACGCCGTCCCGTTTTTGAGCACGCGCTCATCAGCGGTTTGGACATGGGTGTGCGTCCCGACGACGGCTTGGACACGGCCGTCTAGATGATACCCCATCGCGATCTTCTCACTCGTCGCCTCGGCGTGCATGTCGACGAAGATGGCATCGACATCGTCCCGCACCTCATCGACGAGGGCGTCGACTTTGCGGAACGGACAATCGAGCGACGGCAAGAACACTGTCCCCATGACGTTGATGACGGCAAGCTTCTTCCCGTTCTGCTTGAGCACCATCATGCCGACACCGGGCGTGCCGTCCGGATAGTTGGCCGGACGGACGATACGCTCGGCGTCGTCGATCCAATCAAAGATTTCACGGTTGTCCCAAGTATGGTTCCCCATCGTCACGCCATGGAATCCAAGTTCGAGAAATTGTTGGTATATTTTTTTTGTGATACCGCGTCCGTTGGCTGCGTTCTCACCGTTGACGAGCATGAACGTCGGACTATATTTGCTTTTCAAGCGCCCGATTTGTGCTGCCAAAATGTCACGACCCGGTTTCCCGACGACGTCACCGATAAATAAAATCTTCATAAATATTTCCTCCTTCAAAACAGAAAAAGCGGAGAATGTCTCCGCTTTTTACTTCGCATAATCGACGGCACGCGTTTCACGAATGACCGTCACTTTAATTTGTCCTGGATAATCCAGTTCATCTTCAATCCGTTTGCAAATATCGCGGGCCATCTTGTTCGCCACGACGTCGTCGACGACGTCTGGGCGGACGATGATGCGGACTTCGCGTCCTGCTTGGATCGCATATGATTTCTCGACACCTTCGAACGACTCACAAATTGACTCGAGGCGTTCTAAGCGGCGAATGTAACTCTCGAGCGTCTCTTGACGAGCGCCTGGCCGTGCCGCAGACAGCGCGTCTGCCGCTGCGACGAGAACAGCGATCGTCGATGTCGCTTCGACGTCTCCATGGTGCGAGGCGATCGAGTTGATGACGACCGGATGTTCTTTATACTTCGTGGCCAGCTCAACGCCAATTTCGACGTGGCTGCCCTCGACTTCATGGTCGATCGCTTTCCCGATATCGTGGAGGAGTCCCGCTCGCTTGGCGAGCGTCACGTCTTCCCCGAGCTCGGCGGCCATCATGCCGGCGAGGTGGGCCACTTCGACCGAATGGGCGAGTACGTTTTGACCGTAACTCGTCCGGTAACGCATGCGTCCGAGTGTTTTGATAAGGTCAGGATGTACCCCGTGGATACCAGCCTCGAACGTCGCTTCCTCACCGTATTCACGGATGCGCTCATCGACTTCGCGGCGTGACTTCTCGACCATCTCTTCGATCCGGGCCGGATGGATCCGTCCGTCTTGCACGAGTTTTTCTAGCGTCATCTTGGCGATCTCACGACGGACCGGGTCAAATCCGGACAAGATGACCGCTTCAGGCGTGTCATCGATGATGAGATCGATCCCAGTGAGCGTCTCGAGCGTGCGGATGTTACGTCCTTCACGACCGATGATGCGCCCTTTCATCTCGTCACTCGGCAAGTTGACGACGGATACCGTCGTCTCAGCGACATGTTCAGCCGCATAACGTTGCATCGTGAGAGACAACAAGTGTTTCGCTTTTTTATCAGCTTCAAGTTTTGCTTTTTGCTCGATGTCTTTTTGAAGGAGAGCAGCATCGTGAAGCGCTTCCTGCTTCGCTTCGTCCATGATGATGGTTCGTGCTTCTTCTTTCGACAAGGCCGCCACGCGTACAAGTTCTTGACGGGCTTCCTCGTATAATTCCTCCACTTTGCTTTCGAGCGTCTCTGCTTCACGTTTCCGTTTCGCAATGCCCGCCTCGCGTTCATCCAAAGCATCTTCTTTCCGTTCGAGCATGTCTGCTTTCCGGTCAAGAAGCTCTTCTTTTTGAACGAAGCGATTCTCTTTCACTTTCTGCTCTTCGCGACGTTCACGTAACTCTTGTTCCGTCTCATTGCGAAGTTGAATCATCTCTTCTTTTACTTCAAGCCGTGCCTCTTTTTGCATCGCTTCCGATTGTTGTTTCGCTTGCTCCACAATCTTGGTCGCTTCCGTCTCAGCACCTTGAATCTTCGCTTCGGCGATCGATTTACGCACAAAAAAACCTGCAACAAAAGCTATCGGCAAAAGGAGGATCAGAATAAGCCAATTTAGCCATTCCATCATGTTCACCTCCCTTTCGCAAGGTTATTTTATTTTTTTAAGATTGAATGACACGGGGGGACCCGCGCATAGCTTTATTGTACTTATTTACTTGTTAGAATGCAATGCAAGGACAGGATAGAACTCCCAATTCCTTAAAAAATATTGTGATATACAAAAACCCCGCTCGGACGCATCCGGCGGGTCGCTTGCTTAATCTTCTTCGATGAGTGAGAGCACTTCATCACTGTCGGCTTCGACCGTGACCGTCTTCTCACCGTTGAGACCGTAGTGATCGCGAATTTGTTGTTCGATCGCTGCGGCGATTTGTGGATTTTCTTTCATGAACTGCTTCGCATTTTCACGACCTTGTCCAACGCGTTCTTCGTTGTACGAATACCAAGCACCGCTTTTTTGAACGATATCAAGATCGGCACCGATATCGATGAGTTCACCTTCACGTGAAATCCCTAGACCGTACATGATGTCGACTTCAGCTGTTTTAAATGGTGGGGCGACCTTGTTCTTGACGACTTTGATCTTCGTCCGGTTACCGACCATTTCTTGGCCTTGCTTCAACGTCTCTGCACGACGGACTTCTAAACGAACCGACGAATAGAATTTCAAGGCACGTCCACCTGGAGTTGTTTCCGGGTTCCCGAACATGACACCGATTTTTTCACGAATCTGGTTGATGAAGATGACGATCGTCTTCGATTTGTTCGTCGCACCCGACAACTTACGGAGCGCTTGGCTCATGAGACGAGCTTGAAGTCCCATGTGTGAGTCACCCATCTCACCTTCGATTTCAGCTTTTGGTACGAGTGCCGCTACCGAGTCGACGACGAGGATGTCGACGGCACCAGAACGAACGAGCGCTTCTGCGATTTCGAGCGCTTGCTCCCCTGTGTCCGGCTGTGACAAGAGCAGTTCATCGATGTTGACACCGAGGTTGTGCGCGTACTTCGGATCGAGCGCGTGCTCCGCATCGACGAACGCTGCTTGGCCACCGCGTTTTTGGACTTCCGCGATCGCATGGAGCGCCACTGTCGTCTTACCTGAAGATTCCGGTCCGTACACTTCGATGACACGACCACGTGGATAGCCGCCTGCGCCGAGCGCGATGTCGAGGGCGATCGATCCTGACGGAGTGACGGATACTTGTTGATCTGTATTTTCACCGAGGCGCATGATTGAGCCTTTACCGAATTGTTTCTCAATTTGGCGTAATGCCATTTCTAACGCTTGTTTACGATCACTCATAGATTAATGAGCCTCCTTTGATTTGTATCTTCATTATAAACGAACCCAACCTTTTACACAAGGTTTTTACGAACGTTTATTCGCCTTTTTTCATTCGTTGCCACAATGCCCATAACCCATCCTTGGCCGCGCGCGCCTGGATGATGTTCCGCTGTTGGTGCGGATAGACGCGTTCGATCACTTCCATATCTGACGGCGTCTTCACCCCGATGAACACGGTGCCGACCGGTCGACCCGAATTTGAGACGGGTCCGGCCTCACCGGTGAAGGACAATCCGTAATCCGAATTCGTCTGATCAGCGAGCCCTTGGATCATTTCTAAAGCAACTTGTTTTGAGACGACCGACTGTGACTCAATTGTAGCAAGGGATACCCCTAAAAACCTATTTTTTAGCTTGTCCGAGTATGTGACGACGCCTCCTAGAAAGACTTCTGACGCCCCTGGGACCGCCGTCAGCATCGCTTGGACTTGTCCCCCGGTCAACGATTCAGCGATCGATAGCGTCGCGTGGCGCCGTCTTAGCTCGCGAATCAAATGCGCAGCCAGCGTATCCTCGTCCGAACCGAAATAATAGGCGCCGACACGGGACAGAATGTCTCGTTTGACGCGGTCGATCATCTCCCGGGCCGCGTCCTCGGTCTCCGCTTTCGCGCTGACACGCAGTCGCGCTTCCCCTGATTCCGCGTACGGGGCGACTGTCGGGTTCACCCCGTCCATTAGATCGGATACCGCCTCGTCAAGCGCCGACTCACCGATCTCATAAAAACGTAGTGATTCAGAAACGATCGTCGCACCCGAAAACTTGCTCGGAAACGTCGCTTCGACAATCGCTGTCATCTCGCGTGGCACCCCGGGCAAGAGCAGCCACGTCGTCTCGTCCTCGACCCACATGCCGGGAGCGAGACCGGCCGGATTGTGGAGCACTTCAGCTCCTGATAAAACATCTGCTTGTCTGGCGTCCCCGTCGTTCATGGCTCGTCCCCGCGAGGCGACAAAGCGTCGGATCGTGTCTAAAGACGCTTCGTCCCGAACGAGCGGACGGCCGAGCAAGTCAGCGAGCACTTGTTTCGTGATGTCATCATTCGTCGGACCAAGTCCACCGGTGACGATCACGAGTTCGCTCCGCCGCTTCGCTTGCTCGAACGTTTCTCTCAGGCGATCGAAGTTATCCCCGACCACTACATGATACAGCACGGACAGTCCATATTTCGACAACTGCTCTGATAAGTAACGGGCGTTCGTGTTCGAGATTTCCCCTAAGAGTAGTTCAGAACCTACCGCAATGATTTCGGTCCGTTTCATCGAAGTTCCTCCTTTGATTCAAAAAAAAGACGAGTTGCTCCCACAACTCGCCTGTCGTCGATTTACATCGATTTTACAATGATCTTATAGTTTTGTGCGAAATACTCGGCCCCAGAATAAATCGTCAAGACGAGTGCGAGCCACATCGCCCACTCCCCGAACGGGATGCCGATATAGTTGAAAATCGGGTTGCCGAACAATAAGAAGATGATGGCAAAGAGCTGGACCCATGTCTTCGCTTTACCCGACTTACCGGCCGCCACGACAATTCCTTCATCAGCCGCGACGAGACGAAGCCCCGTCACCGCGAACTCACGTGACAAGATGACGACGACGACCCATGCCGCGACGAGGTCCATCTCGACGAGCAAGACGAGCGCCGCCGTGACGAGTAACTTGTCAGCGAGCGGATCCATGAACTTGCCGAAGTTCGTGACCAAGTTGTGCTTACGGGCCAAGTGCCCGTCAAGCCAATCCGTAATCGCTGCGATCGTAAACACGACCGCGGCGATGAATTGATGGAGCGGTACTTCCGCCCCGAGGAAAGCGATGTCTCCCCAGTTAAAATCTACAGCGAGCAAGACGACGAATACGGGGATGAGCAAAACCCGCAACATCGTCAGGCGGTTAGGTAGGTTCATCGAGAACTCCTCCTCTAGAAGACGTCGACTTATTCAGCGTCGACTCTCTTCACAAATATATTTTGTGTGACCGGAGAATCAGCAAGCTCAAGCTCACGGCCGTTGACGACAATCTTCTCGACGCCACCGATCAAACCGATCCGAATCCGAAGCGTATCTGTTTCGGCACCTTCGATGACGATCGGGTTTTGTTTCGATTGGTTCGGATATTCCGGTGCAAGGAACGCTCCTTCAAGCGATGTATCGCGAACGCCGACATAAGTCGCCGGTGATTCTTTGACGTGAATCTCGGTCGTCAGCTTGTCAGCTGTTGCGATCTCATACGTGAGGTCGGCCCCGTTCGTTTCCGTCACCGCGATCGGTCCGGTTTCTTCTGGCGGCTCTTCCTCGGCCGGTGTTTCTTCGACCGGCGCTTCTTCCGTCGGCTCTTCTTCAGGAACGTCTTCATTTTGATTGATCGTCACGCCTGAAGCCGGTGGTTCAGCCGGTGTCGCGTCCTGTCCGCCTCCAAAATCGAGATTTCTAACGACGTAGTAGACCGCTGTCACAAGCAAGAAGGCGACAAGCACGAGCATGATTTTCGGCACCCATCTCGAGACGCGGCTCGATGTCTCGGAAGCTTTTGAATAAGTTTGCTTACGTGATAATTGAGCGGTCGGTTGCGGTTCGATTTTCGGTAAATCTTTTGCATATGTCTCGTAAAGCTCATCGACATCAAGACCGAGCGATTCCGCATACGTTTTGATGAACGCCCGTGCATAAAACGAACCAGGGAGATTTTTATAATCACCTTCCTCGATCGCGATGATATAGCGTTTTTGAATCTTCGTCGTCTGCTGAATTTGGTCAAGCGTCAGACCGCTCGCCTCACGCCTTTGTTTCAAAAAAGTCCCTAGTTCTGTCAAAGGGGTCCACACCTTCCATTCAATTAATTATTCAAACCATTCTGCTTCACGATTCGTTTCTTGCGGAATGATGATGATTTCATCTTGGTTGTTTCGCAGTTCGATAATATAGTCAAAGTCCTCAAACACGCAATCGGTATTGCGGACGTAAAGATCGGGATGCTCGATCACTTTGACGGCAGGCAGACGCATGACTTCCCGGATCAACTGACGATGACGTTCGTCCATCGTCCGCGTCGAAACGGCGCCGTCGATTATGTAGACGTGATCGCCTTCTCGTTCTTCTTCAAACAGTGACGTCCGGACCGTCTGTTTCATGAGCGTCGACGAGAGAAACAGCCAACGCTTGTTTGCGCAGACGCTCGCCGCGACGATCGACTCCGTTTTGCCGACGCGCGGGTTGCCCCGGACACCGATCAACAGATGTCGTTCTTCTTTCATCAGTTCAGCGACAAAATCGACGAGTACCCCTAAATCTCCACGCACAAAGCGAAACGTCTTTTTGTCGTCGTTGTCGTGTTCGATATAGCGGCCGTGACGGATCGCAATCCGGTCCCTCAGTTTCGGGCGGCGGAGTTTGATGACGACGATTGCTTCCATCTTCCGCAAAATATGCTCGAGCCGATGGACGTGATCGGCGGCCGGTGCCTTGAGCAACATCCCACGACGTTGCAGATCGACCCCGTTGATGGTCACGATCGAGATTTGGAGCATCCCCATCAGCGAGGCGATATCGCCGAGGATACCGGGGCGATTTTGGCAAAGTTCATATTCGAGATACCATTCTTCGAACTTATGATCCATCTCGTCCACCCTTTCCGAATGTAGGCTCGCTACCTTGTTCATTCTAAATTATTTTAGAAGAATTGAAAAGAACTCGTTTCAACCGAGACGACAAAGTTTTTACTGCCAACCGCCATCGACCCGTAACACCGTGCCGGTCACGTAGGACGCGGACGGTGAACAGAGGAAACGGATCGTCTCGGCAACTTCTGTGACATGACCGAGACGGCCGAGCGGAATCTCATCTCTAACGTCTTGTTTCGTCTCTTCTACCGTATCATTCATCGGCGTCTCAATCCACCCCGGCGTGATGGCATTGATGCGAACATTGAACGGGCCGGCCTCGCGCGCGAACGCTTTGACGAAGCCGAGCTGTGCCGCTTTGACGGTCGAGTACATCACTTCTCCGGCCGCTCCGACTTCCCCCCAGACGCTCGAGACGATGACGATGTCTAGCGGGCGATCGTAAGCTTTTTGCCCGACGACGTGTTGAACGAGTCGAACCATCGCGCGCACATGAACGCGATAGAGACGATCGAGTTCAGTGATGTCCGCGTCGACGAGCAGCCCGTAGGCGTGGTTACCGGCGACGTGAATAATCCGATCGACCGCGCCGACCGTAGCGAGCCAGGCGTCTAGCTCCTGGTCGTCGCCGAGGTCGCACGTGACGACTTGTCCTGACAAACCCTCTGTCTTCACGAACGCTTCGAGCGCTTCCGTGTTCGCGTACGCATGTAAGATGAGCTCATCATCGCGAAAGGAAAGGGCGACGGCACGACCGATCGCCCCACTCGCCCCGGTGATGAGTGTCGTCATGGTTTTTTGACGACACAGACGGTCCGTTGATCCGGTTTGAACAATCGGTCATACGTGTCGTATAGGTCTTCAAGCGTGACCGCGTCTAGCAGCTCAGGCAAATCGAACATGTTCCCGCCCGTTAGCGCGTAGCGTGAAAATTGGTTGGCGATGAACTCGGGTGAGTTGAGCGCCTTCAAAAACTGCCCTTTCATCATCCGCTTCTTACGGTCGAGTGTCTCATTTCCAATGTCGAGCGGACGCTCGAGCACCTCGGTGATGCGGGCGACGAACGCATCGACATGCGGTGTCTCCATCGACAGCACGGCGAAGGCGAACGATTCTTCCGACGTATAGTCGAACGAGAAGGCATCATCGATCAACCCTTCGGCGTAAAGCTCTGCATAGAGCGGCGCCGTCGTGTCAAACAAGGCGTGCATGAGCAGTTCGACGGCCAGTTCTTGTTTCATCCCGTCTTCCCCGGCGCGTGGCGTGTCCTTGTAGCCGATCATGACTTTCGGGACTGATACGTCCATCTCGATGACACGCGTGGCTAAGCGGACCGTTCTCGGCTCTTGCACGTGTTCGCGTTCAGTGAGTACAGGCGGTTCGAACGTTTTCGCGGCCTGATTCGAACGGATCTGTTCGAGCACGATGTCAGGGTCGATGTTGCCGACGACGAACAGCGTCATGTTACTCGGATGATAGAACGCTTGATGACACGCATAAAGGTCAGCGGCCGTGATCGCGCTGATCGACTCGATTGTTCCGGCGATATCGATTTTGACCGGATGCGCTTCATACATCGCCTCGATCAAACCGAAATAAAGACGCCACCCTGCGTTGTCTTGATACATTTGAATCTCCTGGCCGATGATGCCTTTCTCTTTCTCGACCGAAGCCTCCGTAAAGTACGGATCTTGGACGAAATCAATCAACGTCTTTAAGTTTGCCTCGACGTTTGACGTGGCACCGAACAAATAAGCGGTCCGGGTGAATGATGTGAAAGCGTTCGCCGACGCCCCTAGCTGTCCGAACTTCTGGAAAACATCGCCGTCCTCTTTTTCGAACATTTTATGTTCAAGGAAATGGGCGATGCCGTCAGGTACTTCGATCCAGTCGTCCGTTTTGAAGCGGCGGTCGATCGAACCGTATTTTGTCGTGAATGTGGCGTACGTCTTTTCATATCCAGCTTTCTTCAGCAAGTAGACCGTCAGCCCGTTATCGAGAACGACGTGATGAATCGTCTCACCGACGTTTGGAAAATCTAGTTTCATGCTGTCCCCCCCTTTAAACAATAAATCGCCTTCAGTTTGATTTGACTCGAGAGCGCGGCCACGTCTTCTCGCGTGGTCCGGGCAAGGATGGCCATCTCTTCTTCGAGTGAGAACGGACGGATGTCCGAGCCACTCATCCAGGCGATCAGTTGACGCGGACTGTCACCGAGTTGGCGCCGTTGATGGAACAACATCTCTTTCGTCTGCTCAAGCGTCATGTCATCGAACTCTCCTGCTTGCAGGTCGGCAAGTTGGTCGGCAATGATTTGTTCTGTTTTTACTTGGTTCAAGGCATCGATCCCGGCATAGACGAACAACATCCGGCTAAGCGAACTGTATTGCGACGCCGCATAGTACGCCAAGCTCTCCTTTTCACGGACGTTCATGAACAGTTTCGAGTGTGGGAACCCACCGAACAAGCCGTTGACGACTTGCATCTTGATCGCGTCCTCGCTGCGCGGGTCAACGTTGGCCTCATAGGCGAGGTGAAGTTTACTCTGCTTCACGTCCTGCTGTTCCTCAAGTCGTTGAAACTCTCGGTCGACCGGTTCAGGATACTCTCGGACGAGCGGCGAGCCGAGCGTCTCGAGTGGCAAAAACGCCTCGGTCACTTGGTCACGCGTGACGTCCCCGACGACGTAGACGTCGATGCGGTCGTGCTTGATCATGGACGTGTACGCCTCATAGAGCGATCGCGGCGTCACCTGGTCAAGTTGTTCGAGTGTCCCGAGCGACGGGATCGCGAGTTCTCCACCGAGCAGTTCTTGCAATCGCTGCTGGGCGAAGCGCATTTTATCATCGTATACCGACTCGATACGTTGACGCTGTAGACGGGATTCTTGTTCGACGATGAGCGGTTGGAACGCGTCGTCGTAAACGTTCGGGCGGAGCAATACTTCTTCTAATAGCTTGATCGCCTGAGACAGGACCGGTTCCCCGACGAGCCGGTCGTTCACGACTTCTAGTTGGAACTGGATGACATGCTCTTTCCCGACTTTTGACGCACCGGCGAATAGGCTAGCATCATATAATTGTTCGAGCGGTGTATGAAACAGTTCAATCGACGGATACGCCGCCGTCGCTTTTTCCATGACGTACGGCAGTAGCGCCCGGTCGGCAATCGTCTCTGCAGACAACGGCGCTGCGAACGAGACGAGGCACGTCGTCGTTTTGAATTTATCGGTCGGATAGACCGAGTAGTGGAGCTGGTTACGGAATTGTTCGATCCCTTTCATGAATCATCTACTCCTTTTTCGTTTTCGGTTGGAACACGGACGCACCGCGCGCATACTCTTGATCGGGTACGCCCGCCACCACGTTGGCATAACGGGCGGCCGTGAACAAGTAATCGCTTAAGCGGTTATAGTAAGACAATTGACGAACGGCCGCATCGATGTTGACGAGCTCGCGTTCGACGCGGCGACAGACCGTCCGGGCGACGTGCAGACTCGCCGAGGCCACGCTGCCCCCCGGCAGAATGAAGCGGACGAGTTCCGGACACTTCGTCTCTAGTTCATCGATCCACGTCTCGAGCTCGGTGACGATCGCTAAGTCGACTTGCTGCGGCGGATCTTGTTTGTACATCAGTTCTGAACCGAGGTCGAACAGATCGTGCTGGATTTTCGTCAGTTGATCCCGTAACGTCGCGTCCGTCTGGTGCGCGAGCGCGAGACCGATGTGACTGTTCAATTCATCTAACAATCCCATCGCCTCGATTTGCGGGTGTACTTTCAAGACGCGTCCGCCGATCAATGACGTTTCACCCTTGTCGCCTCCACGTGTATATCGCTTCATGTCATTTCCTCCTCTATGCCACAAATGGTGACCCATAGGAGTCACCATTGTCGTTATGATTGCGGTTGGTCGTAAGGGAGCCGAATCGTGAACGTCGTCCCTTCGCCGTACACGCTCGTGACGTCGACCGTGCCATGATGGGCGTCGATGACATTCTTGACGATGGCGAGTCCGATGCCTGTTCCGGTCTTCCCGCCGCTCGTCCGGGCCTTGTCCGCTTTATAGAACCGCTCGAACACAAACGGCAAGTCCTCTTTCGGGATCCCGCTGCCGGTATCGGTCAAACAGATCAAGAAGCCGTCCGCTTCTTCGGTCGCCTCGAGCCGAATCGCTCCGCTCTCGGTGTGGGCGATGGCGTTGCCGATCAAGTTCGTGAACACTTGTTCTAACCGGTCCCCATCCGCTTCAATCATCCGCTTCGGAGCCACGGTCGACAACGTGATCCCTTTCTCGTTCGCCATCTGGTTAAACTTGCGCATCACCCGAGGTAAAAATTCGCCGAAATCGAACGCCGCGAACTGCATCGTCTCTTTCCCTGATTCGATTCTCGCCAAATCGAGTAAATCGTTGACGAGCCGGGCAAGCCGTAACGACTCGTCGTAAATGATCGAAGCGAATTCTTTCGTCGCCTCGTCACTCTCGGTCATGCCGTCGATGATCGCCTCGGAATAGCCTTGGAGCGTCACGAGCGGTGTTCGCAGCTCGTGGCTGATGTTGGCGACGAAGTCGGTCCGCATCTTGTCGAGGCGGTGACTTTCGGTCGTATCACGGATGACGACGACCGCTCCCTCGAAATCTTCCTCCCCGAGGAGCGGTGTGACCGTCAACGTGTAGTAGTGATCGTCTTGCTTCACTTCAATCGTCTTCTCAGGCGCACCGCCGACGACGTCTTCGTAGAGCGCGAGCACGACTTCGTGCGGTTGATCGTCGTGCAATAACGGCTGTGCCTGCGGGTTCGTCACGATCACGTTCGCATGGCGATCGAGCGTGATGACACCGTCTGCCATCGAACGTAGAATCGAAGCGAGCTGCAGCCGTTCGCGGTCGAGCGCGTTCACGTATGTCGACAGCTGGCTGCTCATCGCATTGAATGAGCCGGCAAGTTCACCGATTTCGTCATTCGTCTTCTGGACGAGCCGCAGATCGAACTGTCCTTCACCCGTCTTATTGACGGCATCCCTCATCTCACGCAGCGGGGCCGTGATCCGGGTCGATAAGAAGAAAGCGAACACGGTCGTGACGATGATCGCCGAGGCGACCGTCCAAAAGATGATTGTCCGCGCCCCTTCATTCGCGCTTGAGATCGCATTGAGCGGCTCAATCAAATAGAGTGTATACTCGCCCGTCTCAAGAGAGAATGTCGTCCGATATGCCAAGGCAGCCTGGTCATCGAACGACGAGAAGTTCCCGATCGCCGTCTCCCCTACAGCTTGATAAGGACCCCATGACTGACGTCCGAGTTCGGTCATCAAGCCATCGACTTCCGTGCCGAAGTTCGAACGGACCGACCCGTTCTCTAAAATATAGTTCGCTCCGTACACTTCGATGATTTGGTCGACCGTCCGTGACGAATCGCCTTCCTCTAGCAAGACTGACTGGACTTGCCCACCGAGTTTCGCTAAATGCCCACGTTCCTGATCAATATGGAACGAGTTGAAGAACTCGAGCATTAGGACGGATACGATGAACAAAATCAGGCTGACCAACACGAGGATCGTCAGCCACAGCTTCGTGACAATACTATTGCGGCGGATCATCACTCACTGACGACTTCAAACTTGTATCCGACACCCCATACCGTCGTGATCATTTGGGCCGCGGATGGAGAGACACGGTTCAATTTCTCACGAAGCCGTTTCACGTGCGTGTCGACCGTTCGAAGGTCTCCGAAAAATTCATAGTTCCATACTTCTTTTAACAGTTGCTCCCGCGAGAACACTTTATCGACTTGTTTGGCCAGGAAGAATAATAGCTCATACTCTTTCGGCGTGAGGGCGATTTCTTCTCCGTCGACCGTGACGCGGTGTGCGTCATTGTCAATCGTCAAATGCGGGAACACGATCAAGTCTTTCGACTTTTCGGCCGTTTGCAAAAACTTTGTCGAACCTGAGCGACGGAGTAGCGCTTTGACGCGTAAGACGACTTCACGAGGACTGAACGGTTTGACGATGTAGTCGTCCGCGCCGACCTCGAACCCTTGAACCCGGTCGATCTCCTCACCTTTCGCCGTCAGCATGATGACAGGTGTCGCTTTCGTTTTACGGAGTTCGGTACACACCTCGACCCCGTCCATCTTCGGCATCATCAAGTCGAGCAAGATGACGTCAAAGTCGCCTTCAAGTGCGAGTTGAAGCGCTTCTTCACCATTCGTCGCTTCTTCGATCACGTATTGCTCCCGTTCTAGATACATTTTTAACAGTCGGCGAATTCTTTCTTCGTCGTCGACTACTAGAATTTTTGTTTTATCAGCCATCAACTAAACCTCCCAGAGAACCATTACAAGATGTAGCGAATGTTGCACAATTGTGAACATTTCGCTCTCTTTCATAACTATACCACTCTATTATTTCGCTTAACAACGGTGAGTTGTATGCCCTTACGAAAAAGAAGCCACCGAAGTGACTTCTTTTTCATCAAGCGTATGAATGTAATCCGGCGATGACGAGGTTGACGAACACTAAGTTGAACATGATGACGGCGAATCCGCCGACACAGAGCCATGCTGCTTTCGTCCCCGTCCAGCCCCGCTGGATGCGCATGTGCAAGTAATAAATATAGATGAGCATCGTGATGAGCGCCCATACTTCTTTCGGGTCCCAGCCCCAGAAACGGTTCCAGGCAATCTGCGCCCAAATCATGGCGAAGATGAGCCCACCAAGGATGAAGACCGGCAACCCGATCGCGATCGAACGGTAGCTGATCTCGTCCGCGAGGTCAAGATCGACTTTCTTCGCGAGCGGTTGCAACGCTTCCGCAATGCGTTTGCGTAAGACGACGAACCGGAGCACGAGGTAAATGACGGCGCCAGCGATAACCGACCAGAGCAACGTGTTCAACTTCAACGTATTGATGAACGTCGGCAATTCGAGCGATAGTCCACTCGCACCTGATAACAGTTGTGCGCCTTCCGGTACGAACAAGATCGGCATGAAGTATTCGTACGACTCTTGCGTACCGCGGTCATTCGTAAATTCGACGACTCCGCCGGCACCGATTGCTTTAAACAGCATCGATACGAGGATGAAGCCGAGCGTGCACATGAGGACGAACATCGTCACTTCTAGCCATGTGCGCGATTTCGATTGTTCGCGCATCGACGTTTCGTTGAGCAAGAAGATCAAGCCCGAGGCGAAACTGATGGCGAGAATCCCTTGACCGAGCGCGGCCGTCGTGACGTGAATTTTCAACCAGACACTGTTCAATGCCGGAATGAGCGGCGCCACTTCGCTTGAGAACATCGATGCGAACGCGATGACAAGAAGCGCCACCGGCATGGCGAATAAGCCGAGCACATCGTTTTTATAGATCCCGTAGACGACGAGAAAACCGAGCACCATCATCATTCCGAAGAATGTCGTATACTCGTAAAGGTTAGAGACCGGCGCGTAGCCGACCCCGATCCAACGCATGATAAAATATCCCATTTGGGCGACAAAGCCGATGACGGCTAGCGTGAACGCATACTTACCGTAAGCGATCCGGTTGACGTTTCGGTCTTTGCGCATGCCGCTGACCGCGATTGTGAACAACACGGTCGCCACGGCGTAAAGAATGAACGCGATCAAGAGCAGGCGGCTGCTCCACTGAATCCACTCCATTATGATTCCCCTCTTTCTTTAGTTGAGTCGATGTCTGCCTTTTTTCCGAACCGAGCCTGGTCTTCCCAAATCGGCAGCCCATTTTTTTCTAGGAGCGGTGTGATCTCGCGGTGAAGCGACGACGGGTTCTTGTTCGTGAATCCAGCCACGAGCACGTCCGTCTCGTTATGACGTCGAATCCAGACCCGGCGGTGCGGCCAATACATCCCCATAATGATCCCGATCATGAAGATCGTCCCACCGACAATTAAAATCGGATACGTCGAGTCGCTCTTGACCCGAAGTCCGCTCGTACTCGCCATTTCCGTTCCTGCGAACTGGATCGCGTAACGATTGTCTTCATCGGCAACGTTCAATCGAATCCCGATCAAGTTCGATTCGGTCGTCCCATCCGGGTTCTCGACCGCTAAGAAGAAGGCAGGGTTCAACGCCCGTGGTGACTTCGTATCCGGCTGTCCGTTTCGAACTTCAAAGTCCGGATACAAGTCGTTGAGCGTCACCGTGACCTCGCCGAGATCGTATGTCGTCTCAGGGTCCGTCAAGTCAACCGTGAACGGTCCGTATATGTCACCTGTCTGTTTGTCACCGACGTTAAACGACATCGACAAAAACTCCGGTCGGCTTGAATACTGTTCCTGATACACTTCGTACTTATCAAATTTGAACGGATGGTTCACTTTCGTCGAACCGGTTTCGACTTCCTCGAGTTGCGGCGATCCGTCCTCGTTCGTTCCGGTCTTCTTGAACAGTGTCAGTTCCGTCTCATAGTTTTTCGGGACAGCACCGGCTTTTTCAATCGCTTCGGCGAACTTGGCGTCCTCCGCATTATTTTCTGGATCATACATCTCGAGGATGAACTGATCGTTACGAATGTAATACGTGTCATCGGTCGCCTCGAGCGCGACCGTGTCCCCTTCTCTCACCCATTCGAGCGTATCGGTGTGAAATGCCGGGAAGACGCGGAGCATCGCCCCCATAAAGAAGATGACAAGCCCGATGTGGTTGATGTATGGACCCCAACGACCAAACCGATACTTCTCGGCGAGTAGCGCATCGCCGTCGCGTTTTACATGATAACGCTTAGACTTTAATGCCTCACCGAGCGCGTCGATCTGTTCGTCCGTCCCTTTACCTTCACCGATCAGGCGTTGCCCGCGCATGAAGCGGTCGGTGCGTCGGACCGGTTGATATTTCAACGCTTTATACAACGGAAAGAATCGATCGATCGAGACGACGATCAGTGACAACGTCAGCATCACGATCAACGTGATGTACCACCACGACGTATATAAGTTATGGAATCCTAACGTGTAATAAATCGTTCCTGGCGTGCCATATTCTTCGGTATAGTATTGACTCGCCGGCAATTGTTGCGGAATATACATCTCTTGCGGAAATGTCGTCCCGACCGCAGAGCCGACGATAATGAGTCCAATCAACCAAAGACCGACTTTGACCGATGCAAAGAAACTCCAGACACGGTCAATCCAAGATCTCGGACGACGCTTCGACCGTAAATCGGCGCCGTCGTATTTCATATCTAGCATGTGTGCGCCCCCCGTTCGCTTACAATGACTTCTCGGCTAACTCTAACAGTTTCTCTTTCGTGAGTTCGCCTTCATACTTTTCAATGACTTTTCCGTCGGCATCGATGACGAACGTCACCGGTAAGTTATAAATGCCGTACGCCTTCTCGACTTCGCTACGTGTATCCATCAAGATCGGATAGTCGAGTTCGACGCCGAGGTCATTGATAAAGTTGTCGACCCGCAGCGGCGTCTCACCGACGTTCACGGCCCAAAAATCCACGCCCATATTTTGAAGCGTGGCATAGTTGTCTTGTACGACCGGCATCTCTTTCTCGCACGGTTCACAGAACGTACCCCAGAAATTTAACAGCATCCCTTTCCCATCATACGTTTCGCGCTCGACCATCGTCGCACCGTCAAGACTGACGAGTTTAAAGTTCGGCGCGTCGTCTCCGGCCTCGACCCGGCCATCGTTCCCGGCCTGCTCGATCAATTGCATGATGACGACCGCACCGGCAAACAGCACCATCGTCATAATCATGAGGCGCCAAAATGACCGCTTTTTCTTATGGGCCATCGCTTGATTCATCCGATCGCCTTGTTTCGTCTCTTTCGTCATGATTTCACACCATCCTTCAGTTGCTATTGTACTGAAAAAACAACGATAACGCACATTAACAGACTTTTTTCATCTTTTTGTCACAGAATCTCCACAAAAGAAAAAATCATCCTGTGTAAGGACGATTTTTAACTTGTTATTTTTTCTTTTTCTTGCCTCGTGGTTCATTTGGCACGACCGGGTTCGCGAGCTCACGGAGCTTGCTCACTTCCTTGCGTGACAACTCGCGCCAGTCGCCTGTCGTGAGTCCGTCGAGCGTCAAGAAACCGAACTGTTCGCGCTTCAGTTTGATGACTTCCGAACCGACTGCTTCGAGCATGCGTCGAATCTGACGGTTGTGCCCTTCCGAAATGACGATTTCGAGAATCGCCGAGTTCTTCTTATGGTCGACTGTCTTCATTCTGACTTTCGCGCTGCCCGTCTTATAACCGTCATCGAGCTCTAAGCCTGACTCGAGCTGCTTGATAGCGATATACGAAGGGATGTTTTTCACTTTCGCGACGTAACGTTTCGGGATTTTGAACTTCGGATGAGTCATCATGTTCGAGAATTCTCCGTCGTTCGTCAAGATGATGAGTCCCGTCGTATTGTAATCGAGACGACCGACCGGGAAGACACGTGACCCTGGTGGGACGAGATCGGTAACGACTTTGCGTCCTTTATCATCGTCGACCGTCGACACGTAGCCGCTCGGTTTGTAGAGCACGTAGTAGACGTGTTCTTCCTGTTCGATTTTGACGCCATCGACTTCAATCTCCGACTTCGGTCCGACTTTCGTCCCGAGTTCACGAACGACTTTGCCGTTAATGCGAACCCGTCCGTCTAAAATCATTTCTTCGGCTTTACGCCGTGAGGCGATACCCGCTTGGGCAATCACTTTTTGTAAACGTTCCATTTAATCATTCTCCAATCTATCTTCCGTAATCGAAGTTGGCTGGCCGAAGAACAGATCGCCTTCGTCTGCCAACTCGTCAACAAACGTTAATGGTGGCAACTCCTCGAGTGAATTGAATCCGAAATGGTCAAGGAAATGCTCGGTCGTCCGGTACAGTTTCGCGCGCCCAATCGTCTTCGCCCGGCCAGCTGATTCAATCAGCCCTTTTGACAACAACGTATGAATGACGCGTTCGACTTTGACACCGCGGACTTCCTCGATATCGGCCCGTGTGACCGGCTGCTTGTAGGCGATGATGACGAGCGTCTCCATGGCCGCACGAGACAGCGCCTGTTCGGCCATCGTCCCGACATACCGTTGAATGTACTCGGACACGTCCGGGATCGTCACGAGTTTGTACACGCCGCCCGATTCGATCAATTGAAACGGACGCCCCGAATCCGTGAACGACGCCCCTAGCTTATTCAATTGTTCGCGGGCAGCGGCCTCAGAAATATCGAGCGTATCTGCTAGCGCCCGGACTTCCATGCCCTCTTCTCCGACGACAAACAATAGGCTTTCAATGATCGTTTCATAAGACAACAACGGCTTCATCCCTTTCCTTTGACGCTTCGACAAACGAAATGTGAATATCTCGGTCGACTTGCTTTGTCGTGACGACTCGTAACTTAATCAACTCAAGCAGCGCCATGAACGTGACGACGAGGTCGGACACGTCCGGCCGTTCTTCGAAGAATGCAAAGAACGACGTGTTCCGGTTCGCCGACACATGTTCATGCAAACGGGTCATCTGCTGTTCGAGCGTCCGCTCTTCCCGCTTGATCGTCTTTTTACGCCGTTCTTTCCAACGCTTCCGCTCGACCATCTTTGAATAGGCGTGCAACAAATCTGAAAAGTTGAGCGGTCCATCGTAAGGTTGGACCAGTTCAGACATGTACCGTGTCAAATCTTCGCCGGGACGGCTATATAGTTCGAGCCGTTGCTCTTCTTGCTCGCGCATGAAGACGACCGCTTCTTTATAAGCTTTGTATTCAATCAACTGTCGAATCAACCCTTCCCGAGTCGGCTCTTCGCCGAAATCCGGAATCTCATCGTCCTCGATCGGGACCGGTGGCAACAGTTGTTTGCTCTTTAATTGGAGCAACGTCGCCGCCATGACCAAATATTCACTGGCCACATCGAGCTCAAACTTTTGCATCGTCCGGATAAAGGCGACATACTGGTCCGTGACTTCCGAAACAGAGATGTCGGCGATATCGAGCTCCATCTTGCCGATCAAGTGGAGCAACAAGTCGAGCGGGCCTTCGAACGTATCGATTTTGACGTTATACGCTTCCATAGAGACACCTGCCATTTAACATTTTTGCGCTTTAGTATAACATGTTTTGTAGTACAGTGACCACGAAAGGAGAAAATTGATGCTTACCCCTTTTTATCAGTATACATTGCTGTTTGAATGTCATGCCGATTATTTCGAGTGCCACGAGGTGCTCGAAGAGGCGTGGCAGGATGGGAACCGTGAACATCTCGGCTATGCCGTCTTGATCCAGTACGCCGTCGCCCACTACCACTTCCGCCGGGGCAATACGGCCGGGGCCGTCAAGAGCGTCGCTGCATTGAAGCAAAAGCTTCCTTTGGCCAAAAGCTCTCTTGAACCGCTCGGCATCGACATGGAGGCGTTCACACGCGACTTGGAACGTTGGCCGCTCTCGGACACACTCCCGCTAGACGAGGCGACACGCCGACAAATCGACCGGTTGAAATCCACGTTCGAACCGACCTCCCTGACTTTCGACGAGCTCGTCCATAAACATATCCACCGTGACCGGACGCCCGTCGTTGAAGAGCGTCTGCTCGCGCTAGAACAACGACAAAAAGCTAGGCGCTGAGCCTAGCTTTTTATATCGAGACTTGATTCCATTTATCGAGCAAGTCACTCGTCTTCCCGTGACCGACAAGCGTCAAATCGAGCGGTAACAAGTTCCGCGTCTCATCGAGCAGTTCATATGAACGTTTTTCGCCACGGAACGAAGGCGACAAGGCGATATGATGGATGCACATCGTCGTCTCAAGCTGTTCCATCCCGATGATCCCGACGAAGTCTTCTTCGACTTTCCACAAGTAGAGGAACTTCGAAGCATCTTCCTCGTAAGACCGTACGAGTTCGAGAAGGGCGAGCGGAGACTTGTCGCTACATGAAAATGCGAGCAGCCCCATCGCCGTCTTCTCGTGCGATTGTTTATACTTCACCAGCATGGCTGGTCTCACCACCTTTAGTCAGACATGTTTCACGAAGTGAACACGTGAGAGACATGGCTCATTGTGCCATAACGTTTAGGCAGAAATCAATTCTCATCCCAAACTTTAACTTCAGCCATCTTCGTGCCTTGGCGAAGTTTGACCGCGTGTTCAAGGCCTGACGTCACTTTACCGAACACAGTATGAACCCCATCAAGGTGCGGTTGTGGCGCATGGACGATGAAGAACTGTGATGAGCCCGTGTTGCGCCCAGCGTGTGCCATCGAAAGCGAGCCGGCTTCATGTTTGTACGGGAACGAAGTCGACGTCTCACAAGGGATCGTTTTACCTGAACCGCCCATACCTGTTCCGTCCGGGCATCCGCCTTGACTGACGAAGCCTGGGATGACACGGTGGAACGTCAATCCGTCGTAGAAGCCGCGGTTCGCGAGCTCTTCGAAGTTGTCGACCGTGATCGGTGCTGCGTCATGGAATAAATCAAATTCAATCATTTCACCGTTCTCTAATTTCATTGATCCTTTTTTCATATGGAAATACCCCTTTATGTTCATATAGTCAATAATCACTCACATTACCCATCTTATCAAAAAAAGACGTCTGCCTCCACTGTTTTGTGGAAACAGACGTTCTGACTTACTGGATGACCGCGTGGACGAGCGGACGTGCCTCTGGTTGAGTGGCGCCGATCGTGTAAGCATGATCCATGCGTTCAAGTGCCGAAGACATGTCTTCGATGTTTGAACGAAGGACCGCGATGACGTCACCCGCCTCGACTTTGTCGCCGACTTTCTTCTCGAGCGTGATACCGGCCGCGAAGTCGATCAAGTCGTCCTTCGTTGCCCGTCCCGCTCCGAGGAGCATCGCTGCGACACCGACCTCGTCCGCGATGATCGATTCGACGTAACCGGCTGTCTTCGCGACGAACGTCGTCTCAAATTTCGCTTGCGGGAATTTAGTCACATCATCGACGAGTGAGGCGTCCCCACCTTGTGCCGCGACGAACTGACGGAATACTTCAAGCGCGTGACCGTCGGCCATCCGGCGTTCAAGATCGGCGTATGCTTCGTCAAACGTCTTATAAAATTCACCGAGGACGGCCATATGACCGGCAATCGTGAGTGCGATCGTTTTCAAGTCTTTGACGTCTTTCCCAGACAATACTTCAATCGCCTCTTTCACTTCGTTCGCGTTCCCGATTTCAAAGCCGAGCGGTTGGTCCATATCAGTGATGACGGCGATCGTCTTGCGACCGACGTTCTTCCCGATGGCAACCATCTCTTCAGCGAGTGCTTTCGCGTCGTCGAACGACTTCATGAACGCACCAGACCCTGTCTTGACGTCAAGGACGATGCTGTCGGCACCGGCCGCGATCTTCTTCGACATGATCGAGCTCGCGATGAGCGGGATCGACTCGACCGTCGCCGTCACGTCGCGGAGCGCGTAAAGACGTTTGTCGGCCGGCGTCAAGTTGCCCGTCTGCCCGATGATCGACATCTTGATGTCGTTCACTTGCTTCGTGAACTGCGCTTCTGTCAACTCGACGTTGAACCCTGGGAATGATTCGAGCTTGTCGATCGTCCCACCTGTATGACCGAGCCCGCGCCCGCTCATTTTAGCGACCGGGATACCGATCGAGGCGACGAGTGGGGCGACGATCAAACTGATCTTGTCACCGACGCCACCAGTTGAGTGCTTATCGACTTTTTTCCCTTTAATTTTAGAAAGGTCGATGACGTCACCTGACTTGACCATTTCCATCGTCAACGCCGCCGTCTCTTTCTCGGTCATGCCATTGAAATAAATCGCCATCGACAAAGCAGACATTTGATAGTCTGGAATCGTCTCATTCGTGAAGCCTTCCACGACGTAGCGGATCTCCTGTTCGTTTAATTCTCCACCGTTACGTTTTTTCAAAATCAAATCGACCATACGCATAAGTTTCGTCCTCCTAGAATTGTTTTAGTCACATGCTTTTAATCGTGCCACGTACGAGTGAAAGGAAGTCTTGACGGACGCGCTCTGTCGTCTCGATGACTTCTTCGTGGTTGAGCGGTTGGTCAAGGATACCTGCGGCCATGTTCGAGACGCACGAAATTCCGAGGACACGCATGTCTGAGTGACGAGCCACGATGACTTCTGGTACGGTCGACATGCCGACGACGTCGCCGCCGAGCAGACGGGCCATCTTGACTTCGGCCGGTGTCTCGTATGTCGGACCGGTGTTCCCGAAGTAGACGCCTTTTTGAATCTTGAGACCGAGGTCTGACGCGACCCGCTCTGTCAACGCGACGAGTTGTTTGTCGTACGCCTCTGACATATCCGGGAAGCGTGTCCCGAAGTCGCTCGCGTTCTTGCCGATGAGCGGGCTCGTGCCGAAGAAATTGATATGGTCCGTGATGACCATCAAGTCGCCCGGGTTGAACGCCTCGTTGCAAGCACCAGCGGCGTTCGTGACGATGAGCGTCTCGACACCGATCAATTTGAGGACACGGACTGGGAACGTGACTTGTTCCATCGAATATCCTTCATAGAAATGGAACCGTCCTTGCATCGCAACGACACGTTTCCCTTCAAGGTCACCAAAGACGAGCTGTCCGGCATGACCTTCGACTGTCGAGACCGGGAAGTGCGGAATATCTTCGTAAGGAATCGCGACCGGATTCTCAATCTCGTCGGCGAGCACGCCAAGACCCGATCCGAGAATGAGTCCGATTTCTGGCGTTCCGTTCATGCGTTCCTGTAAAAATGCTTTTGTTTCGTTCCAATTTACCATGTGTAGTGCCTCCTCAAATTTCGTTTAAGAAACTGTTTCCGATTGCTGGTGCGTCGACGTCAAAGTTATCCGCCACCGTGGCGCCGATATCTGCGAACGTAGCGCGAACGCCGAGGTCGACCGCAGTCGAACCGTGGTGATGGACGATGAGCGGGACATATTCCCGCGTATGGTCCGTCCCTGGTGCCGTCGGATCGTTACCGTGGTCGGCCGTGATGATCAGCAAGTCGTCTTCACGCAAGCGAGCAAACACTTCAGGAAGACGGGCGTCATACTCTTCGAGCGCGACCGCATATCCTTCCGGATCCCGGCGATGGCCGAACAATGCGTCAAAGTCGACGAGGTTCAAGAAGCAGAGCCCTTCGAACTCCTCATCAAGCGAAGCGACGAGTTTGTCCATCCCGTCCATGTTCGACTTCGTACGGACCGCTTTCGTCACGCCTTCTCCGTCATAGATATCACTGATCTTCCCGAGGGCAATCACGTCTTTGCCAGCTGTTTCGAGCGTGTTCATGACCGTCTTGCCGAACGGTTTGAGCGCATAGTCGTGACGGTTTGACGTCCGGACCCAAGCACCAGGCGTTCCGAGGAACGGCCGGGCGATGATCCGTCCGAGCATGTACGGATCTTCGCGCGTGATGTCGCGCGCGTATTCGCAGATGCGGTACAGTTCTTCGAGCGGGACGACTTCTTCGTGGGCCGCGATTTGAAGCACCGAGTCGGCCGACGTATAGACAATCAACGCACCTGTCGCGACATGCTCTTCACCGAGCTCGTCTAAAATTTCCGTTCCTGATGCCGGCTTGTTGCCGATGATGTCGCGTCCACTGAACTCTTTAAGCCGGTTGATCAAATCGTCCGGGAATTCCTCGAACACACGGAACGGCGTATCGATGTGGAGACCCATGATTTCCCAATGACCAGTCATCGTATCTTTCCCGGCCGAAATTTCTTCCATCCGCCCGAACGCGCTCGGCGCGCTTGACGGTTCGATGCCTTCGATCGGTTTAATGTTCGCCAATCCGAGCTTGCCCATGTTCGGCATGTTCAGGCCGCCATGCTCACGAGCGATGTGACCTAACGTGTCTGAACCGACGTCTCCGAACTGGTCGGCATCTGGGGCTTCCCCGATCCCGACTGAGTCCATGACGACTAAGAATATACGTTTAAATTTCTTCACAAAAGTTCCTCCTTTAAGTGTCTAGGCCCGCGGGTGATGCTTACGGTACACATCGTGGAGCCGCGCCTTGTTGACATGTGTGTAGATTTGAGTGGTGGAGAGATCGGCATGGCCGAGCATTTGCTGGATGGCGCGCAGATCGGCACCATTCTCGAGCAAGTGCGTCGCGAACGAGTGACGCAGCACGTGCGGTGTGATCTCTTTCGGGATACCGGCGTCTTTCGCCCGTCGCTTGATGATCTTCCAAAACCCTTGGCGGCTAAGCCGACCGCCACGTCCGTTCAAGAACAACGCCTCGGTCTCCCGACCACCGAGGCCGTTTCGCGCTTGCTGGATGTAACGTTCGACAAAATTTTGGGCGACCGACGACACCGGAATGATCCGGGCGCTCTCGCCTTTGCCTTCACACTGTAAATACCCCAGTTCAAACTGTAAATCATCCAAATCAAGACCGAGAAGTTCGCTGACGCGCATGCCTGTCCCGTAGAGCAGTTCGAGCATGGCACGATCCCGAAGCGCGAGCGGATCGTTCGTCGGGACGCTATCGAGCAAGCGCTCGACTTCGTCTTGCGACCACGTGTCCGGCAGATGTCGTTCCGCTTTCGGCGTCTCTAAGTAAAGTGCCGGATCAGTCGAGGCGCCGCCGCTCATCTTCAGATGGTGATGAAACGTGCGAATCGAACTGACGGCTCGCCGCAGTGACGAGGCGGCCCGACCCGCTTGCGACAGTTCCTCTAAATGCTTGACGATATGTGAGCGCGTGACTTCATTCCACTCGGTCACCCCAAGTTGGGTTAGTGTCGATAAGTACTGGGTCAAATCGCTCGCATAGGCTTGTCTCGTGTTGGTGGACATTCTTTTCTCAACCGTCATATATTGTAAAAACGACTCGACTTGCGAACGCATGACATCCCCCTCCTTCCTCGCTACACCTGAATACGCTTACATCATATCACTTATGTAAACCGTTGTGAAGACGTCTGACCTCATTTTTTTGTAAGTTTTTTTGACAGTTTTTTGTCATCGATTTCACGCCCGTTTTCTCCAGGAAATCGACTGACAATCCCGCTGCATCACTGGTAAGATGAACGTAGTTGAAAAGGAGGGATGACGATGAACATCGAACACGTTGCCGTATGGGTCCACGACCTCGAACGGATGCGCCGCTTTTACGAGACATACTTTGGTGCCAGCGCCAACGACAAATATACGAACCGGCACAAACAGTTCACATCGTATTTTTTAACGTTTCCGGAATCAGCGTGCCGACTCGAGCTGATGTCGCGGTCGGACATCCAAGGCGAAGCGATGCCGACACTCGGCTGGGCGCATGTGGCGTTCGCGCTAGGCAGCGCCGAGGCCGTCGACGAATTGACGGCGCGCTTGCAGGCTGATGGCTATGAACTCGTCGATGGACCGCGTCTGACCGGGGACGGCTATTATGAGAGCGTCGTCCACGATCCAGAACTAAACAAAATTGAACTGACGATTTGATCTGATGATCAACATAAAGGAGGACAAGCCGCTCGGCTTGTCCTCCCTTGTTTCGTCAACCGTTAATGACGGCTTTATGCCCTTCGAGCGTGACGCCTTTCGCTTGGCACACTTTACAGATGCCATGGAACGTCAAACGATGGTCTTTGATTAAAAATTCATACTTGCTCTCGACTTTCTTCTCGACGTCGACGAGCAGGTCTTCCATGATCTCTTCGACTGATCCGCACTCGACACAGACGAGGTGATGGTGCGAATGGTTCGCCCCTTCTGGTCTGAGATCGAACCGGGCGACACCGTCACCGAAGTTGACTTTGTCGACGACGCCGAGCTCGGTCAACAGTTCGAGTGTCCGGTACACGGTCGCGAGACCGATTTCGGGTGCGATACTCTTGACGAGCATGAACACGTTCTCTGCACTTAGATGGTCTGTTTCATTCTCAAGCAAGATACGGACCGTTGATTCTCGTTGCGGTGTCAATTTATATCCTTTGGCGCTCAATTGCTGTTTGATCCGTTCAATTCGCGTTTCCATAAGGCGCCCCCTCTTTACATAATTCACTATTCAAAGCATACCGAAGTTCCGTCGATTTTTCAAATTAAAATCATTACTATGTAAGTCTATCACAACCTACTACAGATTAGAATTATTTCAATTTAGATAATTGCCACCATTGAATCGCCATAATCGTCTTGGCATCGGTGATCCGGCCACTCGCTAAAAGTTCGCCCGCTTCTTCGAACGTATAACGTTCGACTTGTAAAAATTCGTCCTCGTCTAGGTTCATCGCTCCCGCCGTCAAACCTTTGGCGACGAACACGTCAACGCGCTCACTACAAAATCCAGGTGCCCCGTAAAACGAGAACATCTTTTCAAGCGACTCGGCTTTATAACCGGTCTCTTCCTCGAGTTCACGCTTCGCACTCGCGAGCGGCTCTTCTCCGATTTCAAGTTTCCCGGCCGGAATCTCGAGTGACATCGATTCGAACGCTTTCCGGTATTGCTCGACGAGAACGATCTTGTCGTCCTCATCGATCAACAATATCGCGACGGCCCCATTATGATACACAAGCTCTCGGACCGACGTTCCTCCGTTCGGGAGCGCGACGACATGCTTCTCGACATCGAAAATCTTCCCTTGATAGATGACTTCCCGTTCAATCGTTTTCTCTTCCATGGTTATGTACTCCTCACGTTTTCTTATATACTGTAATTATGAGTCAAATCAATGGACGGAACAAGGAGGAATTATCGATGGCAGAACTTGGACTAGGAACGATGTCGATTTTAAAACAAGGTGACGATGAGGGCCGACGGATTCTCGAGGCGGCTTACGCGTCAGGGATCCGTCATTTTGACACGGCTGACGTCTATGACCGTCACGACGTCGAACGGCTCGTCGGTGAGACGTTTGCCGGTCGGCGCGACGATTTGTTTTTGACGAGCAAAGGCGGAAATGAATGGACCGAGGACGGAATGCGCTGGAACCCAACCCCTTCTTATTTAGAACAGGCGCTTCACGGTTCTCTCGAACGACTACAGACGGATTACTTAGACTTATATTACGTACATGGTGGAACGATGGAAGACGACCTTGACGCGACGATCGATTTCATGCGCCGACAAAAGCAGGCCGGGGTCATCCGTCAAATCGGGCTCTCCTCGATTCGTCCGAACGTGATCCGCTACTGGCTTGAGCACGGGGAGCTCGATGTCTTGATGACACCGTACTCACTGCTCGACCGCCGCATCGAATCGCTCGGGCAAGACGTTCCGCTCGTCGGTCGAGGACCGCTCGCTAAAGGGCTGTTGACCGATGAATGGTCCGAGCGCTTGAGCGCTAAGGGCTTCGAGTCGTGGAGCGAACCCGAGTTACGCAACCTCCTGTCGACGTTACCACACCCGATTCAAGCGTATGCGCTCGCTGCCGCGAAACGGACGTGTGCCGTCGTCTTGCCTGGCGCTTCTTCTGTTGAGCAGTTGCAGCAGACGATTGACGCGTATCATGACGACATCAATGAGCGTGCACTCGATAAACTACTGGCTCGTCTACCGATTCATCCGTATACAAAACATACGACCTGAACGTCAGGTCGTATGTTTATCGCGCTGTTTCATTTGTTCGATCGCCCAATCGGCCCAATCGGCATAGTTTTCCATCATGCGGATCGCATATTCACTCGTCAATAAGTACCCGAGCGTGTCCGCTTCCGATTGATGGGCTGCTTGGAACGCACGAATTTGATGTGCGACTTGTTCATGATGCGTTTTCGTCTCCTCGACGTAACGGATCGCCTCGTCGAGCGGAAGCAGTTGCAGCAGGCTGACGCGCAGCAGGTTCTCATCTTTCATCTTCGGCTGAAACGACGTCGGTTGTCTGAGCCAGTCAATCAACTCTTGACGTCCCGTCGCTGTGATCGAATAGATCTTCTTATCGGGAAGATCATGTTGGGTCACATGCTCTGACGAAACGAGGTGCTCGTCTTCCATCTTTAACAGTTCCCGATAAATCTGTGTATGATGGGCGTGCCAAAAGTGGATCATTTGCGCTTTGAACGTCGCGTTCAAGGCGTAGCCGGTCGCAGGCTGATGGGTCAACAACCCGAGTAGTGCATGACGTAACGCCATAACCATCACCATTCCCTTGCAGTTCAGTTTTTTTAAGTGTAGCACAATCTCTTGTAAGTCCGAGAATGTCAATCGGTTGACGGGCGCACCGAAGACACAGACAATGAGAGAAAGGAGTGATCAATCATGAAACCAATACAATCTGAACAACAATTCCAAACTGCCATTCAAGATAAAGGAATGGTCATCTTCACGACGTCTTGGTGCCCGGACTGCCGCCGCCTCGACATGTACGTCGACGAACTCGTCAAAGACTACCCGCAATTCAACTGGTACGTCGTCGATCGCGACGAACTGCCTGAACTATCTGACACGCAGGAAGTCCGTGGCATCCCGTCACTGCTCTTCTATAAAGAAGGCGTCAAACAAGAACACCTTCATTCGGCGCATGCGAAGACGGAAATGCAAATTCGGTCGTTCCTCGACACGTTGAACGCCTAATCAAAAGACGACCGCGGTCGTCTTTTTTAGTGCGTGAATTTCTGCATGTAGCGCCTGTCGATTTGACGCTTGATCCAATACGAACACCGGCCGTGCCACGTCAAGCGCCCAAACGTGAGTAAGGCGTGTCCCGGGGTCGTCAATAAAATATTGAGCGACGTCCGCTGTTTGTATGGCTTTTGGTCACCGAGGAGCGCCGACGCGACGTGACGGCCCGATCGGACCGCGTCGACGCCTCCGTTCAAGCCCATTGCCATATCCCCGGTGATGTAAATATCTTGATACGTCGCGTGACGCAAATAAGCGTCGGTCGGAATAAACGACCCCTCCTCGGCAAGGCCTGAGCGGTGCCACCACTCGACCGGCACGACTCCAGTCGCGTCAAGGACAAGACCGTCTGGCGCGTCCCCACCCTCATACTGTTGCGCGATCAGCGTCACCCCGCTTGCAACGAGACGACGGGCAATATGACGGCCGACCCGGTTCGGCAAGTCGGGCAAAATCTGCTTCGCATAGAGCGTGACGTGTTGCTTCGACCTCACGCAAGCGAAAGCGAGCTCGACGCCAGCTTTGCCCCCTCCGACGATCGTGACCGCACGGCTCGCTTGAATGTGTTCGATCGCTACGTCCGTCATCGGTTTCAAGCCCGTTCCGATCCCTCGGCTCTTCGCACCTGTCGCGAGCACGAGATGATCGTAAGCGATCATACCTTGATCGGTCTCGATGATTCGTTTGACCGGGTCGAGCGAGATGAGTCTGCTCGCGACCGGTGTGACGTCCGGTCGCAAGTTGACGACTGCCGAAGCCATCTCATTTGCGATCACTTGGGGGAACGCCCCGGTATAAATCGTTTCCTCAAGTCCGACATAACTGACCTCGTACCGTTCACGCAACTGTTCGATCCGCGCTAAAATTTCGAGTTGCCCGTGACCGAGCCCGACTAGGATGAGCCGCGGCTTCATCGTAAAATCCGCCGTGCTTCCAACAGGCGCTGGCTGATCGTGAACACTTCAAGGATGAGGAACAGCGTCGCGACGACCCCGATCCACGACGGGAACAAAATCATGAGCGTGAACAAGATGAAGCACTCCGTCCGTTCAAGGAGACCTGGTTGATAATAAAATGATTTCTCAGAACGTTTTGAACTGCTGGCTCCGACGGCGAGAAACAGCGTCATCGCAACGACGAAGGATCCGAGCAAGAAGAGAAAGACCGGCATGTGCTCAGGATAACGAAGCGCCAGCGCGACGACGACCGAGATCTCGACGATGCGATCGAAGACGAGGTCGAGCACTGTGCCAAACCCCGTCTTCCGAGAGCGGCGCGCCATCGTCCCGTCAATGACATCGAGAAGACCCGATAACCAAAGCAGGGCGACCGCTGTCCAAAGCATGTCATTATAAATAAAGAACCCGACCGAGATTCCGATGACGCCTCCAAGGATTGTCACTTCGTTCGGTGTGAAATTCCATTTTAGAAGCCGATCGGCCCCTCGTTCAACGATGGGACGAACCCAGCGGCTTCCGTACGTGTCTAGCATCAAACCACTCCTTTTTTCTTCCGCAAATAGTAGGTTTCCCCGACCTGAAACGATTCATCCCGGGGGAGAATGACGTACGTACCGGTCGCGAGGCGATACTCGCCTAGGCGATTGCCGAAGCGATTCAACTGTCGGACGAGTACGACCGGTTCGCCTGCTTGTTTAGTCACTTCCATCATCGTCGCCGGATAAGACGAACCTGAAAGCTCGATAAAGTCTCCAAACGCCGGCTCAGTCTCGTAAAGTTCGCCTGGCGTCCCCGTCGCTAGGACTTCTCCGTCCTCGAGCAACGTCACCCGATCGGCGACGAGCATCGCTTCTTCCCGGTCGTGGGTCACGAGCAACGCAGTCAACTCGAGTTGTTGGACGAGGTCCCGGATCAGCCGCTGCAACTCGTACTTCAAATCCGGATCGAGATTCGTGAACGGCTCATCTAATAAAATGAGCCGCGGCTCGGCCGCAAGGGCACGGGCAAAACTGACACGCTGTTGCTCGCCTCCGGAAAGTTCGTGGATGTCATCGTCATATCGGCCCGGAAGGCGGACACGGGCAAGCCACGCCTCTGCCTGCTCCCGTGACCGATTTTGAGTCGCGAGCGTCACGTTCTCCCCGACGGACAAATGCGGGAACAGAAGCGGTGATTGTGACAGCATCGTGATGCGCCGCTTGTGAGGAGGCGTCCCGAGGAGCGGCTCTCCGTCCCACGTCACCGTCCCCGTGTCTGCCGTCTCAAGTCCGGCGATAATCCGTAGCAACGTCGACTTCCCGGACCCGCTCACCCCGACAAGCGCATGGATCTCTTTCTTGTCAACGATCAGGTCGACCCCGTTCAACACGTCGCGTTGTTTAAAGTTTTTTTGTATTCCCGTAACGACTAAACTCATCTTAACCGCTCCTTCATAATTCTTACCGCTGCGCGGAACAATCCTCCGAGACCGATATACAACAAGACCGGCAACAAGATGAGGACCCACGTGTTTTGTAGTGCCAATGAAACGTCATTTCCCGCATACGATTGATACAGTTGTGTCGTGACGGTCGGGATGAGCCCTGCACCGATCAATTGCACGAGCACGAACTGACCGAGAACGATGACCGTCGAGAACAAGACGATCGTCCGCATCGTCGCCGCCAACAAAGGAAACAGCACCATGCTAAATCGAGGCAGCGGCGGCAGTGTCATCGTCTGCTCAAGGAGCGGACGTCCGATCACATACATCGCATTGTAGGCGAGCCGGATCGAGTACGGGAGCGTCGAGACGAGCAAGACGAGCAAGACACCGGCATAAGTCCCGACGAGCCCGACGTTCGCGAGCACGATGTACATACCGAACATACTCGCCATGACCGGAATGAACAACGGGATAAAGACGAGCCACTCGACGAGTGTCCGCCATCTCGACTCTGTAAAAATCAGCCACCACGCTGTCCCGAGACCGAGCCAGACATTGATGACGGCCAAACTGACGACGTAGAACACCGTGTTCATGAGCACTTCATCCAATCGGATCGGAGAAGGCAAACCGAAGAGTAAGCCGAGAAACGGGAACAAGATGAAACTGATGATCAGGACCCGACTCATCGCCTCACCCCTTTTTCAATCCGGCGTCTTCGTTTGGCCGTAACGAGATACGATACAAAAGCCCCGACTGAGATCAATAGTGTCCAAACGAGTGCGACCGCGTAGGATTCATTCGCGTTTAAAAACAACCCTGTCGTCAGCCGTTCGTATGCGAGCACCCCGAGCAGCTCCGGGAATGTGACCCCGAGCAGGGCCGGTACCTCGTAAGCGAACGAGATGAACGCCACTAAAATCCAAAACGAGTCCAAGAGCGGCTTCAGTAAAAACGGCCACTCCGCGACTTTGAACTGCTCGAACCGTGTGAGTTGGAGCGTCTTCGCCATATCGAGATAGCCGCGATTCAGTTGCCCGTATGTGCCGAGCATCATCAAAAAGACGAACGGCACTTCTTTCCACACATACGTAAATATGATGACAAAGTGATGGCGCTCGTTCGCTTCCACAAGCCCGTAAAACGGAAAACCGCCCGAGAACAACAACAAAAATAAATACGCACCTGCGACATGCGGCACGAACATCGGCAATTTGAGCAGCGCTGAAAGCCAAACCGCCTCTCGAATCCGGACCGTTCGTGCCAACCACGTCCCGATGAGTAGCGAAATCGTCGTCGAGACGAGCGTCACGTAAAGCGTGACGGCTAAACTCGCCCGCCACGCCGCATCGCGCCAAAGTGACGTCCATTCGAATGAAGCGGTCTCACCGGCTAGAAACGCCAGACCGGCGAGCGGTAGCAATAAGACGATGACGCTCAAGCCGACGCTACCTCGCGACACGGGACCATCCTTCACGAACTTGATCGATCACGCTCGGCCCGAAGTCGGCAATCGAACGTTCGGCAAGTTGTTCAGGGTCTGGATACGTGACGCCCGTGTCCAGTTTGAGGAAGGCTTCCCGGTCCGCTCGTTCAAGCTTCGTCAAATCGAGCGACGTCCCGTCCCCCCAATACGTCGCATCTTGTTTGGCGAGTTGGGCTTCCGGTGACAACAATTCATTGATCACGACGATGGCACCGTTCGGATTGCTTGCGTTGAACGGGACCGCGAGAAAATGCGTCGAGGCGATTGAATGGTCGAGGACGAGTGCACGCGTCCCGTCTGGAAACACGCCGTCGTTTCGCTCGGCCTCAGCACGACGCTCATTGAATCCCATCGTCATCCACACGTCACCTTTCGCATAAAGTTGGTCGAGTTGGGCGAGTGACTTCGGATACGTCGCTCCTTGTTTCCACAGATTCGGTGACCACGTCGCGAGTTCATCCCAAAATGCATCCGGGATCGTTTGATCGCTTCGGATCGTTTCCCCGTACTCGGCATAGAGCAGATGGCGGACGAACGCGTTACCGGTGAAGTCTGTCACTTCAGGATACGTGAAACGGCCTGGATTTGCTTCGGTCCAACGATGTAGTTCTTCGAACGTCGCCGGAGGATTCGTCACTTTGTCGGCATCATAGTGCAGCACGAACTGAACGTTGCCCCACGCCACCTCGAGTCCGTCGGTCGGCGTCCCGGCGTCGGTCGCTTGCGCGGTTTCGTTCAAAAGTGCTGCGTTCGGGATTTTATCGAGCAGGTCGCCTTGTAGAAGCTCCGCCTCGGCCGCGTTTCTAAAATTATCACCATTGATCCACATGAGGTCGATCGTGCCCGCCTCTCGGTTCGAACGTTTATCGAGTGACAGTTGGCGAATGAATTCGGCCGTGTCCATCGGGACGCGATTCAACTCGATATCGTATGTTTCTTTCAGGCGCGGTGCGACGTAGTCATCGATGTAACGGTTGATGCCGTCGTCCCCACCCCACAAGTAAAAGTTGACCGTCGTTTGCTCAGCCTCTTGAACCGCCTCGTCAAACGTCGGGGCCAAGTCTGCTCCCGTCGTCCCGCAGGCGCTGAGGAAAACAAGCGCAAACAGCAGCCCAAATTGTCGTATTCGTCGCATCGTACTTCCCCTCTCTCTACTACTTTTTGTCAAATCCCCGTTTTGCCAACCGTTCGAACCAAATCGGGCACATTGCGTACAGTTTTCCGCCTAAGTCCATCCACCACGGGGCGTTGACTTCACGTTTCGACTGTTCAAACGCTGAGACGACCCCCTGTGCCAACTGATCTGGGTCGAGCATGATACGACGCACACTCTGTTCATAGCGCCCCGTCTTATCAGCACGATCAAAGAACGGCGTGTTGATCGGACCAGGATTGACCGTCAGTACATGGACACCTGCCGGCTTCAGCTCGAGCCGGAGCGCGTTTGAAAACTGGAGCAACGCCGCTTTCGATCCGGCGTACACGGCCGACTTCGGGGTCGGCACTTTGGCAGCTTGCGAGCAGACGTTTATGATCGTCCCGCCTCGCTTCATCCGGCGCCCACAGTCACGCGACATCACCATCGGCGCGATCGCGTTCAAGCGCATCGTCTCTTCGATGACGTCCGTCGTTTGATCAACGACCCGGTCAAACTCACCGACGCCGGCGTTGTTGACCCAACCGTCGATCGGTCCATATTTCCGTACGACATCGTCGACGAGCGTCTCATAACTTGTCAAAACATCCGCGACCATCCAGTCTGCAGATAGTTTCGTCCCGAGCTCTCGAAGGCGCGTCTCGTTTCTGGCAATTAACGTCAGCTTATAGCCCGCTGCCGAAAAAGAATGCGCCAAAGCGGCACCAAAGCCGCTCGACGCACCCGTGATCACAATATGTCTCATTCCATTGCTTCCTCCACTCTCACATAAATCCATTTGCCATCGGCTAACTGCTTGACGACATGACCGCGCTCCTCGAGCAATGTCAACCGCGCGAACACTTCGCTGAAGACAAGCGGCATCGCCCGGCGCATCTTCCGCCCGTACAGCCGCATCGACCAATCGAACACACTCAAGCCGTCGGCCCAGTCGTTCAGCAGCTGTTCGCTCCGTTCATAGCGTTGACTGATCCTTGATTCGATGAGTAAACGCGGATGCTGAATCGGATTGCCGTGTCCGCTCACGACGAGCTTAATATCAAGCTCCTGTAACTTTCTAAGCGAGTCGAGATACAGTAAGACCGGTGACGCAAACCCTTCGTCCTCATACGGTTGTTCGATCAACGGGTTCGGTTCGACCGCATCGATCAAATGATCACCGGCGATCAAGACGCCGCCCGGTCCGAGCAGTCCGAGTTGATCGCTCGCGTGTCCCGGCAGATGAATCGTCTTCCATGCCCCGTCGCTCGTCACGTCTTGTCCTTCTTCGAACGTCATCGTGACGGTCGTCGGACCGATCCAACGTAGCGCCTCCCGGTAGTCCGGCAACTTGTTGATGATCGACTCCGGTGCCCCGAACCAATGAGCCAGTTCATATAAGAAGTGATTGCCTTTTTTAATAAAGTTCGGTGTCTGTTCCAAATAACGAACGAGCTTCTCGTGACCGTAGACTGGAATCGAGGCGTCCCGCAGCCGCCAAGCTTGACCGGCATGGTCGGCATGATGGTGCGTTAAAAACAGAAAATCGATATCCGCTAGCGTCAGTTCGAGTTCAGCCAATTCGCCGTTCAAGGATGCCCATGCCTCTTCCGTATCCGGGCCACAGTCGACCATGAAAAACCGGCCCCCATGCTCTACGATGTATACGTTCACGTTACCGACCTCAAACGGTGTCGGAATATCGAGTCTTGCCAGTTGGCTTGAAATCCAGTTCGCCACGTCCACACAACCCCTTCCACCTATCTTCATTCATTATACCTGTCAGAAAGAAGGGATTTCAATGGCACAAAAAAAGGAGGGGATTTCTCCCCTCCAATCGTTTATAAGTTGATGACGGTCACTTTATCGCGTGTCATCGTTTCAAGACTGCGTCCGATCCCTTGGACACCGAGACCTGATTGTTTCACACCGATGAACGGGAAATGGTCAGGACCGCGTTCCGTTCGACCGTTGACTTGGACCGTACCGACTTCAAGCTTGTCGGCGACCGTGAACGCACTGTTCACATTTTGCGTGAACACGCTCGCTTGAAGACCGAACTCTGACTCGTTCGTCAGTTCGATCATCTCGTCGAGCGAGCTGACACGGATGATCGGAAGAACAGGTCCGAACGGCTCTTCCCAAGCGACACGCATCTCACGCGTGACGTGATCGAGCAGCGTCGGGTGGAGCAGGTTGCCGTCACGTTCGTTACCGTGGACGACCGTCGCACGCTTGTTGACGGCGTCGTCAATCAAGCCTTGAACGTAGTCAGCCGACTTTTTGTCGATGAGAGGGACGATGAAGCTGTTGTCGACTGGCGAACCAACCGTGAGCTTCTCGACACGCTGTTTCAACATGGCGACGAGTTCGTCCGCTTGATCTTCGAGCACGAAGACGCGTTTGATCGCCGTGCAACGCTGACCCGAGTAAGAGAACGCACCGCTGACGATTTGATCCGCCGCAAGCGTCATGTCCGCGTCTTCTAAGACGAGCGCCGGGTCTTTGCCGCCGAGCTCTAAGACGACCGGGACCATCGATGCCTGTTGTGACAAATGTTGACCGGTTCCTGTACCGCCTGTGAATGTGATCATGTCGACACCTGGGTGCGACGTCAAGTAGTCGCCGATGACCGAACCGCGACCCGTCACGAGGTTCAACAATCCGCTCGGAAGACCGGCGTCTTGCAGTGCCTCGACCATTTTGACGCCACTGATCGCACCTTGCGTCGCCGGTTTGAAGACGACCGCGTTCCCCGTTATAAGGGCCGGGGCGATTTTAGCAGCGGCTAAGTTGACCGGATAGTTGAATGGTGAGATCGCGAGAACGACACCGAGTGCCTCTTTTTTGATGATCGCCATTTTGTTCTTTGATCCGCCCGGGAACGAATCGCCTTGCATGAATCCACCTGTGAAACGAAGTCCTTCCTCAGCCGTATAACGAATAATCTCAGCTGTGCGGACGACTTCTTTCTTCGCGTCGCTCAAGTTCTTCCCGACTTCGCGCATGATGATTTGACCGATCTCATCGACGCGTTCTTCGAGTTTGTCCGCCCATGCGTACAACAGCTCGGCGCGCTTGTTGACCGGAAGCGCCGCCCACTCTTGTTGTGCACGTTTAGCACCGTGAATCGCCTCGTCGACTTCGTCGCGCGACATCGCTTGGACGTGTCCGACGATTTCTTCTGTATAAGGTGAAACGAGTTCGATCGTCTCATTTGTTGTTGATTCTTGCCATTGCCCGTTAATTAAATATGGATACGTGTTCATACTCATAATCTCTATCTGCCTCCTGAGTAAGCTGTGATATCTCGTTGCCACCCTCATTGTATGCAAAATCAATTCCGTTGAACAACTATAAAGATTCAGTTTATGTAATGTAAACGGTTACTCCATGACTTTTCGTGATTTTTGACCTGACTTTGACACTTTTCAACTGAAGACTTTGATCGATTTGACCGATAGAGAGGAAGAGAGAACGCGATATAGGAGGGACCACCATTGAGCATGGATCATAATATTTTACTTGAAGCAGGTACGAACGAGTTAGAAATCGTCATTTTCCAGTCAGGCCCGTTTATTTTCGGGATTAACGTCATGAAGGTTCGCGAGATCATCACGATGCTTCCACTCACCCCGTTACCTGGAACGCCTGAGGCGATCATGGGGTTGATCGAACTACGCGGTGAAGTCATGACGGTCATCGATCTCCCGATGGTCATCGGCCATCCACGTGAAGCCGGAGACGGGGATCGCTTGATCGTCTGTGAGTTTAACGGTGAGAAATCGGTGCTCCGAGTCGACCAAGTGACAGAGATCAAGCGCATCTCATGGGAACAGATCGATACACCGTCAGATCTCGCCCGCGGTGTCCAAGGCATCACGAACGGCGTCGTCAAAACAGGAGACCAAATGATCATTCTTCTCGACTATGAGCGCATCGCTCTCGAGTTGTCACGAAAAGACATCATGGCTCGTGAATCCGTCAAACGACTCGGTGCAAGGGAACGCTCGAACAAACAAGTGTGGATCGCAGAAGATTCGGAGATGCTTCGCACCTTGATCATCGACACGCTCGATGAGGCAGGCTACTTCAACACGACAATCTTCAACAACGGGAAAGAAGCGCTTGATGCGTTCGAGCAAGATGGTGTCGAGTGCGATCTGCTCATCACCGACATCGAGATGCCACAAATGGACGGGTTACATTTGACGAGACGGCTACGCGAAATGGACCGCTACGCGACATTACCGATCGTAATTTTCTCGTCACTCATCTCAAACGACTTGAAACATAAAGGCGACGCCGTCGGCGCGAACGCACAAATCACGAAGCCTGAGATCGGCATGTTGATCGCGACGCTCGATGAGTTTTTAGCCTAATGACAAACGGAGGGGCCGCAAAATTGCGGCCCCTCTTTCATTACACCAATCGATTGAAATAGGCGTCCCACTCGACAGCGAACCGTTTCATTTGACGCTCGATGTCTTCAAGCACCGGTTCAAGGTTCTCGACCTCGTTCGTCTCACCGGCGAGTTCAAGTTGTTGGAAATGCGACGCCGTCTCGTCGAGTCCGACCGAATAAGAGGCGCCCTTTAACAAGTGGGCGAGTTGTTCGATTTGTTCATGATCTTTCGTCTCGACCACGCGCTTTAATTCAGGAAACTTCGCCTCGAACTGGGCGACGTACGTCTCTGCAATCTTTTTCAGAAAATCTTTATTTCCACTAGCGATTTGATGGAGCTCTGCTAATTTCTCTTCGTTAAACAGAGCGTTTTGGGGTGTTTGAGTCATCTCCATCCCTCCTTCTACTCATTCCTTCTGACATTCTAACTCACTGTAGTATGTTTTCGAGAGAAAACAAAAAATCTCCTTCTTTGCGATTGCACTCTCCTACTCGCCTACCTATAATAAAGTTGAGCTAAGGTAGGAGGAAGATTATGCTAACGATTTACCGTACCGACGCATCTGGTCGTGTGCACGAGATCGAAGACTTTGACAAAGGAAGCTGGATCCAACTCGTCAATCCGACGAAAGACGAGGCCGATCAAGTCATTGCCGCCTCCGGCATTCCTGAAGACTTCGTGTACGACCCACTTGATATTGAAGAAAAGCCGCGTTTTGAGAAAGATGACGAAGGCCTGCTCATGATCATTGACGTTCCATACGTCGAAGAAGACGATACGGGACGTGCCTATAATACGATCCCACTCGGTATCATCGTCACGGGACGACATTTCATCACCGTCTGTTCGCGTGACCTCGATGTACTCAACTTGTTCGCTAACGGCAAAGCCCGCTTGTTCCGGACAAACTATCGCAGCCGGTTCGTCTTCCAGATTTTGCACCGAGTCAGCATGACGTACTTGCGGTTCCTCCGCCAGATCGACCGGCGAATGGAAGAGCTAGAGCAAGAACTTCAACGTTCGATGCGAAATCAGGAAATTTTCCAGTTGATGAACTTACAGAAGTCGCTCGTCTACTTCATGACATCGCTCAAAGCGAATGACAGCGTCCTCGACCGCATCGTCAAGACGCCGAGTCTTGAGAAGCATGAAGAAGACGAAGACTTGTTAGAAGACGTATTCGTCGAGCATCGTCAGGCGATGGAGATGGCCTCGATTTATAACGACATCATCAGCATTAAGATGGATGCATTCGGGTCGATCATCTCGAACAACGTCAACTTCGTCATGAAGTTCTTGGCGTCAATCACGATCGTGCTCAGCATTCCGACGATGATTTCCGGGATCTTTGGGATGAACGTCCAAGTCCCGTTCGAAGGTCAATCAATCGGTTTCGTGTTCGCACTTGCCATGATGGTCGGTTTTTCGAGTCTCGCCTTTTATATTTTATGGCGGAAACGTTATTTCTAGACAAAAGGATGAAATCGTCACGAGCGACGGTCTCATCCTTTTGTCATTTAAATAAGCTTTACCGTGACGAGACACAAGTCGTCGTCAATCTCGATTTTCGGGACGAGCCGTTCGGCAACGTGACGGGCATAATCTAAGCCGTACGTGGCGATGTCTTTTTCAAGCCAACGGATGCCGTCATCGATGTCTTTGCTGTAACATTCCATCAGTCCGTCCGTGTACATATGCAGGACCATACCTGGCGTGATCTTGATTTCTTTCGATTCATAATTCGGTTCCTCGAACATGCCGACCGGCACCCCAGTCGTCTCGAGACGAGTCATCCCTTCCGGAGACGTCACGATCACAGGCGGATGGCCGGCATTGACGTACTCGATGCGTTGATTCGTCGTATCGATGTAACAATAGACGGCCGTGAAATAACTTTGCATATCGTCGCCCGAAAACAGGAACGTCATCTGTCGGTTCAGTTCGGTCATGACGTCGACCGGGTACTGGACGTTGGCGACAAGGCCTGGCAAGATCGAGCGGATTCCCATCGTGATCAAGGCTGAAGACACGCCGTGACCCATCACGTCGAAGATGATGACGCCGTAACGATCAGGCGCGACTTGGAACCAGGCGTACATGTCACCCGCCAATTTTTTAGATGGCAGGTACAGCGCCCGCATATCGATTTCCGCGCTACTGATTGGTGGGGTCAGCGCGCTCTGCTGAATCTTTTGGGCCAAATCTAGGTCATATTGGAGACGCGCCTCATATTTTTTGCGCTCGTCGACGGCCGCTTTGTAACGGAGCGCCGAGCGAATCCGAGCGAGGAGTTCGGTGATTTTGATCGGCTTCGTCGTATAGTCGGACGCTTCAGCATCTAGCCCTTCGGCAATTTGCTTCTCTTCGGTCCGGCCCGACACCATGATTACCGGCAGTTCTTCATATCCTGTCATTTGTCGAATCCGTTTGCACGTTTCAATCCCTGAGATGCCCGGCATCTCGACATCGAGCAGGACGAGGTCATACAGCGACGGGGCTTGCGGGTCCATGAGGAGCGCGAGAGCATCTTCACCACTTGAGACCGAGACCGTCTCATAATCGTGTTGATGCAATAATTGTTCGAGAACCATCGTATTGACCGGTTCGTCGTCGACAATCAAAATCGCCATAGTCATCCCTACCTTCTCTGTCAGTGTTCTTCTATATGTTATTGTATCATATCTAATCAAGAGACCAACCATTTCAAACCTGTAACAGTTGTGAGAGACTCAAACATGGAGAACGTCTCAGATTTTTGTCATACTAAGAGAAAGAAAGCGAGGAATGCGCTATGGGATGGATATTTGCCGTGAGCGGATTGATTATTTTACTCGTCTTGGTCGCCTCTGTCGTCGTCATCCAAAAAGGATACGCCTACAAAGACAACAAAGACGACATCGTCCTCGATTACGATGAGATTAATCGCCGCATCACCGAACAAGATCAGCAGGACAAATAGAGCCATCCACGACGGATGGCTCTATTTTTATTTGAATTCGAAACGGAGCGCCCCTTTTTCAAGATAGAGCGTGGCATCAAACGTCTTGTCGCTTTTTTTGAACGCATGAACATTTGACTGCCCGCCGTTGATCATCTGTTTCAGTTCATCTTTCGCGAGTCCGACGCCGAGCACTTGTTTCGACATCGTAAACTTGCAGCCCTCACGATACCCGCTGCACCCGATGAACTTCGGATGCTCGACGAGTCCTTTTCCACAGCTCGGACAGACGCCGAACGACGCTTTTGGCCGCGAGGCAGATTTCTTCCCGAATCGTCTCGGTTCAATCGTATAGCCTTCCGGATTCGCCGCCGCGACTCTCGCTTTGGCTTCTTCGACGAGATGAATCGACATCTTTTTCGCCTGGTCGATGAATTCGGCCGCAGACGCAGACGCCTGTCCGATCTCATGGAGCCGCTTCTCCCATTTCGCGGTCATGGCCGGCGAGGCGAGAATGCTGTCGCCGAGCACATCGATTAACAGACGGCCTTTATCGGTCGGAACGAGCTCTTTCTTTTGAAGTTCAACATAACCCCGCTTCTTCAAGCCGTCGATTATGTTCGCCCGAGTCGCTTCCGTGCCGAGCCCCTCGACTTCTTTCATGATATGGATCAGTTCCTCGTCGTCGAGCTGTTTCCCGGCGACTTTCATCGCCATGATGAGCGCGCCTTCCGTATACCGTTTTGGCGGCTCGGTCTGTTTCGATAACACTTCGACTTTCTTTTCAGTCAACGGCTCACCGAGCGTTAGCGCCGGTAGCTCGACGTCTTTTGATTTCATCTCGACGACTTGACGGTACCCCGGGCTGACGACGACCGTCCCTTTCGCCCGGTACAAGTCGTCTCCGTCCATGAGGTCGACGGTCGTCTTCTCGAGTTTCGCCGGGGGGGCGAACGCCGCGAGAAAGCGGCGGTTGATCAAATCATACAGTTTCGCCTCATCCCCGCTGAGCCGGGCCACGTCCCCGCAAGCCTCGGTCGGGATGATCGCATAGTGGTCGCTCACTTTTTTCGCGTTGACGTAGCGGCTGTTCCGGGACGGATTTTCGGTCAAGACGGCCGCAAGCCCGGCGTAAGCGGCGGACTTCAACAGTCTGGCTTTCGTCTGCGGGAACAGCGTCGCCTCGTCGGGCGTGACGAAACTAGAATCTGTCCGCGGATAACTGATCCACCCTTTCGTATACAACTTTTGGGCGATATCGAGCGTCTTCTTCGCCCCGAAGCCGAACCGTTTGCCGGCCTCGGCCTGGAGACCCGATAAGCTGAACCAGAACGGTGGGTGTTCCGTCTTGTCTTCCTTATCAATCGACCGCACGACCGCCGTTCCGGTCGATCGGTCGACGACGGCGTCAGCTTGTTCACGCGTCTTCAGTTTCGTCGTCTTTCCGAGTGTGTATTTCGCTTTGAACGTGCCCCGTCCTTTTTGGAGCGTCGCTTCGACCTCGAAGTACGCCTCCGGGACGAACTGTTTGATCTCGCGCTCTCGATTGACGATCAAGGCGAGCGTCGGTGTCTGGACGCGGCCGAGTGAGAACACGTCTTCGATGCCAATCGTCTTCAAGAGCGTCGTATATGCGCGCGATGCGTTCATACCGACGAGCCAGTCGGCACAGGCACGACTCATCGCCTCATGGTAATACGGAATCGTCTGCTCTCCCGGTAACAGCTGCGCGAAACCGCGGTCGACCGCCTGCTCGGTCAAACTCGAGATCCATAAGCGCTCGAGCGGTTTTTTGTTGCCGGCAAGGCGCAAGATGAGACGAACGATCGCCTCTCCTTCCCGCTCGGCGTCAGAAGCGATGATGACGTCCGTGATCGAGCGGTCGTGGAGCCATTTTTTGATTGTCTGGAACGGCTTCGACTTGCCCTTCGAGATGCGATAGTCGAACCGATCTGGGACAATCGGAAGTGATTCATACTTCCAAGACTTCCACTCCGGGCGGTAGTGGGACGGCTCTTGGAGTTCACATAAGTGCCCGACTGCCCAGACGACGATGGCACCTTCCGGGAAACGAGGGCATGCCGCGATTTCAATCTCGTCTTTTCTCTTTTTTGATGGATACGGTGCCGCCAGCTTTTGTGCCTGCGACGGTTTCTCCGCAATGATTAATCTCATGTGATCCCTACTTTCGTTGTCGTTCGAACGATCTCGTCGGAACGACACTTTCGAAAAAGAATGTTTTTTCTCGTATGTTTCATTATATCATTAGAGGAATATGTACAAAACCAAAGGGGGATGCCTGTTGTCTTATTTAATTTTATTTGCCGCCGTCTTTTTCCTGTCGACGAGCGTCTTGTTCGTCAAATGGACGTCCGCTCCGGCGGAGACGGCCGCATTCTACCGTATGCTGTTCTCGAGCCTCATGTTGTTACCGTTTCTCGATTACCGCTCGCTCTTCTCGTTACGCTCGAACACCCGCTACGCGATCTTGCTCAGCGGGACGCTCCTCGCCTTCCATTTCTGGCTCTGGTTTTTATCGCTCGACTACACGACCGTCGCGAGTTCGACGTTGTTCGTGACGTCGAGCCCGATTTTCGTCCTCATCGGGAACGCCCTGTTCTTTAAAAAACATCCGACCCGAAAAGGTTTGGCGTTTGCGCTCGTCGCCGTCCTCGGCGGCATGCTCGTCGCAGCCGGTGATATCCAAATCGGTCGCGACGCGCTCTACGGGGATTTACTCGCGCTTCTCGCCGCCTTGTTGATCGCCGGCTACTGGCTCGTCGGTCAACACATTCGGACCGAGATGAAGACGAACGACTACTCGTTCAGCGTCTATCTCGTCGCCACGTTCGTTCTCGGTTTCATGTTGCTCGTTCGGGACACGACATTCGTCGGCTTCGAAGCTGTGAATTGGTGGTATTTCATCGCCCTCGCCTTCTTCCCGACGCTCCTCGGCCATAACTTGTTCAACTACGCCCTCGCCCGCGTCAGTGCGACCGTCGTCAGCATCACCATCCTCGGCGAGGCGCTCTGGGGAATGCTGTTCGGGTTCGTCTTCTTCGAGGAACGGCTCGGCGTGATGCAATGGATCGGCGCGGCCGTCTTGCTCGGTGGGATTTACTTATTCCTAAAAGAAGACGCCCGTTCAACAAGAACGGACGTCGTTTCATAAATTGGTCGCTTTCGCTTCTACCTCATCTTCTGACGGACGGAACAGCAGTTTCCGGTCCCAAATCGCCATGCCGACCGCTGTCAGGAAGGTCAAGCCGTCGGCGATCGGGAAGGCGAGCCAAACACCGAACACACCGAAGAAGTTCGGTAAGATAAACACGAGCGGAATCGTAAAGAGCGTCTGTCGAGACAACGACAAGAACATCGCGACCCGGGCTTTCCCGAGTGATTGATAGATGCCGTTGACGAGCATTTGGACGCTCGTTAAGAACGAGACAGCGAACAGGACATGAATCGCCGTCACCCCGCCAGCAATCAAGTTCGCGTCGGACGTGAACATGCGCATGAGCGGTTCCGGGAACAGCTGGAGCGTCAGCCAGATGAAGACCGCAATCGTGATTCCGGCCCGTAGCGCCGTCCAAATCGTCTCGCGCATCCGCTCGAACTGTCGCGCCCCGAAGTTATAGCCGACTATCGGTTGCATGCCTTGGACGATGCCCATGATCGGCATCCCGACGAGCGCCATGAACTTATTCAAAATGGCGAACGTGGCCAATTCTTGGGTCCCCCCATACGTCCCGAGCATGATGTTGACGAAGACGAACAAGATCGATTGCGACACCATCATGACGAACGAGGATGACCCGATTGCCATAATCTCCTTCAACTCGCCGAACCGCAGCCGAAACTTCCGCCATTGGAAGTTGAGCTCGGTCCGGCGATTTTTTGCGAAGAAGAAGCGTAACATGAGCACCGATCCGACGACTTGAGCGAGCGCCGTCGACCAGGCCGCCCCGTAAATACCCCATCCGAACGTGAAGATGAACAGCGGCGTCGTCACCAAGTTGACGACGACGGTCGTGAGCATCACTTTCATCTGATAAGGTGCTTGTCCTTCGGCCCGCACCATCGCGCTCGCCGCGAGCGTGAACATGAAGAACGGCGAACTGATCAGCGTGACCGATAAGTATTGACGACTCAATTCCATGATCTCCGACGTCGCTCCGAACACGGTCAAGATCGAGTCGAGCATGAAGATGGCCGAACTGACCGCGAACGCGGCGAACACGCCTACGAGCACGAGCACGTTCATGAACGTGACGGCGGCACCGGCGTCATCTCCTTTGCCGAGTTTCCGCGAACTGATTGAGGCCCCGCCGAGACCGACCGCACTCGAGACGGCCATTAGAATCATTTGAATCGGGAACGCGATCCCGATCGCGGCCACGGCAGCAGGGCCGATGCCACGCGAGACGAAAATCGTGTCAATTATATTATAGAGCGCCGTCACCAGCATACCGATCATCGCCGGCAGCGACAGCTTGAACAGCAGGCGTCCGATCGGATCGGTCCGGAGTTGCTCCGTGTTCTGATTCATCCTTCCATCCCCTTTTTCGTATATGTTAATAGGGTAGCAAGATTGGATGGAACGGTCGACTATGTTGCCTTGACGGATGTGTCAACGGGCACTCGAAGCGGGAACTTTCACTGCTGCCACTTTTCGTTTTCGCATGATGAAGTCGGTCGCGACAGGTTGGTCGACTTTGACGCGTACCGTCATCATCGCCTGGTTCGCCGTCTCGAGCGGCATCCCGGTCTCATCGAATAACTCGTCGATCCGTTGCGTGAAGCGGACGAACCCGGGACCAAAGAATTCGACTTCTTCTCCGCGGCGGAAATGGTTACGCTGCTCGAGCGTCGCCATGCCTGTCGACGCTTCATACGAGATGACGCGCGCTGCGAACGCATATTGCGGGATGGAACGCGATTTGCCGAACAGTTGCTCTTTCTCGGTCGGGATGCCGTAATAGAACCCGCTCGCGAGCTCCCGTTGCGCCGCTTTCCAAATCTCTTCTTCCCATGCTGGGTCGAAGACGAATCCTTCAGGATCCGCGCAGTAGGCATCGATGACTTGACGATAGACGTTACAGACGGTCGCCACGTAATGGATCGACTTCATCCGTCCCTCGACTTTCAAGCTATCGACGCCGGCATCGACCAAATCGGGTATGTGCCGGACCATCGCAAGATCGACCGAACTCATCGAGAACGGTTCCTCATCGCGCGCTGACATGTCGTCTGTCAACAACTCATCCGCCTCGAAGAAGCCGTATTTCCAGCGGCACGACTGGGCACAGCCGCCGCGGTTCGCATCGCGGAGCGCCATATGGTTCGACAGCGTGCAACGTCCCGAGTAGGAGATACACATCGCGCCATGGACGAACGCCTCGATCTCGACGTCGACTTGACGCTTCATCTCTTTGATCTCTTCCATCGATACTTCACGGGCGAGGACGATTCGCTCTAGCCCTTCCTCTTGCCAAAAACGGAGCGTCTCGTAGTTCGTCGCCGACGCCTGGGTCGACAAATGGACTGGAAGACCGGGCGCGTCCGTTAGACAGACCTCGATCATGGCCGGGTCCGAGACGATGACGGCGTCGATGCCGATGTCACGGAGTCGACAGAAGAAATCGCCCGCGCCATCGATATCCCCTTCATGGGTCACCATGTTCGCGGCGACATACACTTTCGCCCCGCGCTCGTGCGCGAATGCGACGCCTTCAGTCATCTCCTCGTATCCGAAGTTGCCGGCCCGCGAGCGGAGCCCGAACTGTTGACCACCGATAAAGACCGCATCGGCCCCGTAAAGAATCGCCATCTTTAATTTTTCTAAGTTTCCTGCCGGAGCTAGTAGTTCTGGACGTTTTTTCATCTTGATCCCCTCACTTGATCTCTTCTGGATTTCGTAACAGCAGTCCGGTCCCAAGCCGGAATTGTTCAGGTTGGAGTTCGGCGAGACGCCGTTCCATGAGCGTGCGGTCGAACTGGCCATTCAACAAATCGGACCGGGCTTTGTCGAACAGACGGACGATGTCGACGAACGCGTCCCCGGCATGCCATCCTTCGAGTTTCCACGTATGCAGTCCGCCTTTTAAGAGCACCGGCAATTGACCCATGAGCGTCAAATCTTCGGAGAAGACGTGCGTCCCATTGTCGTCTTGGTAGACGGGATAGCGACTGTCCGCATCAGACGGTTCGCTCATATAGTACTCGCGCGCTTCCGCGTCCCCTCTCGACCGACCGATCTCATTGAAATAGTTCGTCAATAGCGGTCGTTTCGAGTGATGGATACATGTTGGTCCGTACACTTGAACCTCGACGGGGAGCCCGATCTGCTGTTGAATCATCCCAAGTTCGGTCAGTGTCACTTCACGGGCCGCGACCGCCCCGATGGCGTCGCGCTTACCCCAAAATTGAATGTGTCGCGCCGACGTGACGAGCGTTTGAGCATCGTACCAATAGGGGATATTGGCATTACGGATCAAGCGGATGGCACCTGGATCGCCCGCCGTCACACTGTCGATCCCGATTTGCTTGAGCGCGTGTAAATAATCCGGCAACGCCTCGATTTGATCGTTATGCATCAAATTGTTGACGGCAACCGTCACTTCTTTGCCGTAACGATGGGCGAGCGCTGTGACTTCTCTCACAGCAGGAAGCGACCAGTCACCTTTATGGCGTAAACCAAACGTCGACTCTCCGATATATAGACGGTCTGTCCCCGCCATGATCAGCGCCTCTGCTTGTTCGACGCTTTGTGCTGTAGTAACTAGCTGAATCATCATCTGTTTTTTCTCCTGACTTTGTGAGTCTAATCACATATTCTTGATATACTTTAGCACACGTTCAAGCGTGTCGACGAAGCAGGAATTTAACAACTGGTGAAGAAATCAGTAACAATGTATGACTTTTTAATTGAAGGAGTGGACGATTTTGACAAAAACAGCCTTGATTACCGGTGCCTCGACTGGCATCGGCCTAGATCTCGCCGTCTTAGCGGCCCGAGATGGATTTGACTGTATTCTCGTAGCTCGTAGCGAGCCACGGTTACATGAACTCAAAAAAGTGCTTGAAAAACGATACACGATTAACGTGCACGTATTCGCACTCGACCTATCTGAACACAACGCCGTGAAACGGTTGACGAACGCGATTGACGACGCCGGGCTCACGGTCGATTTTTTAATCAATAACGCTGGTTTCGGTACGGCTGGCGAGTTTATCGAGCTCGATGCGGAAACCGAGGCCGAAGAGGTCCGGTTGAACGTCAACGCCTTGACCGAGTTGACGAAAGCGTACTTGCCTGACATGGTCGCCCGCAATCACGGCTATGTCTTAAATGTCGCCTCTGTCGCCGCATTCCAGCCGGGACCGTATATGGCCGTCTATTACGCGACGAAAGCGTACGTCTTATCACTCACAGAAGCGCTCCATGCCGAGACGAAAGGCACAGGCGTAAACGTCAGCGTCCTTTGCCCGGGTCCGACCGACACCGGTTTCTTTAACCGGGCCGGCAGTGAAATGATGGTATCGAAAATGCCGTCTCATCTCGTCGCTTTCTTCGGTTATAAGGGCGTCATGAAAAATAAACGGGTCATCATCCCAGGTTTGTCGAACCAAGCGCTCGTCGGACTCGCGAAAATTATGCCGCGAGCGGTCAGTCTCGAAATTTTACGTCGATTCCAAAAACCGACAGATGCCTCGGTCGAACAGCTCCCGACATCTTGAACCTAAAAAAAGCAGAGCGACTCAAACGTTTGAGTCGCTCTGCTTTTTTAGGTTGAGGAATCAGTCGCCATGGCGTGACAGCTGAATCAGACGTCGAATAAAGATAAAAGCTGGTATCACCGTCATGAGCGCCGTCGTGACGACGAGAGACCAGGCGAACACGGCTTCAAGTGTGACCGTTCGGGCTCGTAGCTCCTCGAGAAGATTGACGTTTTGAACGGACAAGACGATCATCAGTGCCGGCCAGACGCTAGAAGCGAGGATGCTCAACATCGCGTATCGTGTCCGAATGAGCCGACGCGACATCAAGAAGATATTGACGGCCATAAACAATAGTCCGATGAAGAGGAACAAACCGATCTCATACATATTGACGTATCCGCCCATGCTCAACCACCTCACTCGAGTAGTACTCATGTTTACCCGTCTTCTCGGACAAATATGCGAACGAATAAATCATGTAGGACGATCAAAAAGAAGACGTTTGCGATTCCATGCGCCAAATCGAACGGCAAGCTAAGGATGAGCAATTTGATAAAGTCGGCTCCAATCACTTCCGCGAACGACAAGTTCGCCGTCCAGCCGAATAAAAAACCAGAGCCGAGCCCGATTGACCAAAGTAACATGCGCGACCGTAACAAGATCGGTCGTAACAAGTAAACGAGCGTGATCACGAGCAGCCAACCGAGAAACTGATACAAAACGAACGGACCGAGCCCGAGTAAAAGTCCAGATAAAATCGGGACGAATAAAGCGAGCATGCCTGCACTCGTCCATCCAAAATAGAGCGCGGTCAGCATCAATAATGCGGTCGTCGGTTGCACGTTCGGTATGGCCATGAAAAGCCACCGTCCGATGACGGCGAGCGCAAGAAGCTGCGTCAATACAGAAATAGGTGACTTCGTCCGCTCAAACTTCGACAAAAGTGCGAACGCGGTTATGAGGGCGAGGACGTAAGTGACCATAACGTACTCCGATCCACGTACTGTTCGCGCGTGCCGTCAAACACGACCGCTCCGCTCGCCATACATAAGACATGACCTGCCGCCGCAATCAAGCGTTCATCGTGGGTCGCACATAAAACACGCGCCGTCTCGGCTTTTTGTACGATTGCCGCAACGAAGGCGTCGCGTTCGTTCTCCGACAGTCCGACCGTCGGCTCGTCGAGGACGATGAGTGACGACGTGGACGCGAGTACCGCCTGCAACTGTTCGACCCGTCGATTCAACGATTTTGGGAACGGTCCGTACTCGGGGTCTGCCGGAAGATAGAGCGGCCGCTCTGATAACTTCACTTTCCCGTATAGCGGACGCAGACTCTTCGCCATCAGTTCTAGGAGTGTCGACTTGCCACTGCCGTTCGTCCCGATGCACACCGTTAACCCTGGTCCGTCAGACCGGTACGACACGTGTTCGACCGCGTAGGTGGGTTGCAACGGATGACGATAGGAAACGTCTTTGACGTTAATCGATGCTTCACTAGACGACTTTACGACCGTAAACGCATGTGTTGCACCGCCTTCACGCGACCGGTCCGTATAAGCGACGCTAATCCCGAGCTGTCCTAGCCGCCGAAGCAGCATCGACAAGTGTTCGCTTCGGAATCGATCGAGATAACGGAACGGCTCGATGAGAACGAGCGCATCGGGATTTTCGCCGAGCACGTGAGCGATTCGAACGAGTTGTTGTTCTCCGCTCGAGCATTCATCAAATCGTTTTTTGGACAGATGATCGATTTGCAAGAGAGCTGCCAGTTCGGCGCCGCGCATCGCATCATCACCGGCGAGCAGTGAGGCGACCGAACCGGCGAGCGGGTCATCGAGATTGACGATATGGGCCCGCTCTGAAGCGACCCACTCCTCAATTTGCTGACGTCCGTGCTCTGAGGATAACCAACGCATCTCGCACCCCTCCTTTCGTCAAATACGGGTAAAGCAACCAGATGAGTGGTGACCACTTAAGCGCCGCCACAAAGCAAATAAACAGGATGAACAGATGAACGAGATCATCGCCTTGGAATGAACGTAGGCGCGGCAACGCGTAAACGGGTTCACGGCGCTGGCTGTCAATCCCGACCACGATTGCTTCTCGCCAATCTTGTCGCTGGTGACTGCGGAGCGACAAACGGATGGCCCGTTCCATCGACGGGACGAGCGCCCAAGCACCGTACAGCAACCGGGTCGATTGCGGAAAGCGTCGCAAGAGCGGCAATAGCCGTTCTAATCGCATGAAACGGCTCGCCCAAACCATTCCGAATAAAAACGTCGCCAAGCGGACAATTTGGTCGCTGAGCGCACGGATGGAGACGTCCCACTGGAGCAAAATCGGTGCGAGCGAGATCAGCGCGAATGCGACAAGCAGACCGAGCATCGCGACGGGAAAGCGCCGCTCCAACAGTAACAACAAGACCAGCCCGGCGAGCAGACTTAACGAACCGTTCACATGGATCAAGACGTACAGATGGACGAGTAGAAAGAAAAGGAGCGTGACAGCATGTCTACGCTCCCAATCCGCCTCATTCGAAGAAAGAAATCGCATCTTCTTCAAACCGCCATTGGATAATATCGGTGGACTCGACTTCTTTTGCAGCCGCCCCTTCATCGCCAGGGCTGCCGTTAAAGGCGTACACCCAGCCAGATGACTGACCGGCCGATTTTTCTTGAATCCCGTCGATTGCCGTGACGTAGGTCATCTCCCCGCTTCCGACCGAATCAATCGGCAATTCTGTCGCCTTGAGGGCATCGAACACCGTCGCCCCATCCTCTAGGCAGACACTTTTCTCATGGTACAGCGTCTCTTCCGTCGACGCGTCGTAAACGGAAATCGTCGGTTCGACGTCACAAGACTCACTTTGTCCGTTCGATGTCTCTTCTCCAGCACAAGCTGCCAATAAAGGTATCATCATACCCATGATGAGCATTTTTTTCATTGATCCGTCAAATCCTCTCGTTGGTGGATAGAGTAGTTGTAAAGAATCGTATATTTTTCGCCTGTAGTTCTGCCTTCACGGGTCAAACCGGTCAATTGAATACTGTTGGCGAGCACGGGTTCGCGCTGGAGCCAGAATTTGACGATTCGTCCGTCCCGGTTGATCATGAGCATCGCTTCGTTCTCGAACGTGTACATGTCATACAGTCCGTCAAATGAGAGCTGCAAGAGCGGTGCCTCGACTTGTTTGGCAAAGTCTTCCCACGCTGTCCCCCGTACGGCTTCGATCACGTGTTCGAAGTCAACGAGCTTCTCGAAAAAGGCTCGACCGGAACTTTTGTTCATCTCATCGACTTGACGATATTCAAGTTCCCCTGAGTCGTCATAGTTGATGCGGATTTGCTGGAACGAGCTGTTGCGTTCGACCATGAGCAAATACTCGAGTGACTGCAGTTCACCGTCCCGGTCGACAATCATCTTGCTACGATCGAGCTTGATCACCTCGCCGTTGATCCGGCGTAAAATCGTATCTGTCATCCGGTCGAACGACTCGTCTTGCACCGACACCGGCCCGATTTGTTGAGATTCGGCCCGGAATTCGGATTGGTCGAACAAAGGTACGAACAGTAAAACGATGAAGAAGAAGAAGCCGACGAGCGCCCCGTACCATTTATACCGGCTGTTTCGTTTTGGAAAGAACAAGAATGACATCAAAAATCCGATTGGGATATGAAACCCGCCGATCGGAAACGAAACGATTCCGAGCAACGAGTAGAATAAGAACTTGGCGAAAAAGTTCGGTTCTGGCTCTTTCAACTGATTCAATCTTACACCTAGCAACAGGCTGATGACGATGAAACCTAGCCAAACGTATAGTTGTATTGTCACATCAATCCCCCACTATAAACTCGGAAAAGTCGGTTGCCACATGGCTATCCGCAAACCCAGACACGACCTCGGCCTCAAATTCTGCTTCCCGGCCTTGGTAGCGGGCCGAGATATGGGTGACGATCAACCGGCCCGCTCCCGCCTCGTTCGCGAGCCTTGCGGCTTCGACCGTCGTCGAGTGACCATACTGTCTCGCAAGTTTTGACTCCCCTTGCATAAACGTCGCCTCGTGGACAAGAACGTCGGCAGCTTGTGCGAGCACGAATGCATTCTCGCACGGAGTCGTATCCCCTAAGATGGCGACGATCGCTCCACGGACCGATTCTGTGACATATTCTTTAGACGCGTATGTTTTCCCTGCAAATTCAAACGTGTCTGCTTGTTTGATTGTCCGATAGACTGGACCGCTCGGAATACCGAGTGCTCTCACTTTGTCGACGAGGAGCGTCCCCGGACGCGCCGGTGCCTCGATGCGAAACCCGTAAGATGGAAAGCGATGCGCGAGCTTCCGCACCGTGACGAGGTGACCGTCTTGCTCGAACGTGTCCCCGTCCTCATATTCGACAATCGTCAGGTCATAGCCTAAATATGAACCGGTCAGTTTCAACGTCAGCTCGAGCCATTGCTTGATGCCACGCGGCCCGTACAGCGTGAGCGGATCCTTTCCGTCGAGGGCGGAACGCGTCGATAAGAAACCTGGCAACCCGAAGACATGGTCCCCGTGTAGATGCGTGATCCAAACAGCCGATACTTTTCGCGGTTTGATCGTGGTATGGAGAATCTGGTGCTGGGTCGCCTCCCCGCAATCGATCAGCCACGTCTGTTTAGGCAATGTAAGTGCGAGCCCGGAAACGTTCCGTTGTTTCGAAGGCATGCCTGAACCAGTTCCTAAAAAATGTAACTTCATAAATATATTTGTCCTTTCTGCTAGCCTAATCCATGCTATACTTGAGTCACTCGTTGAAAAGGATGTGATCCGTGATGAATAAAGTTGAACATTCCGATGCTTTGTATGAAGTGATTCGGGAACGAGCGACTTCAATGAATCGCAAACACCAACAAGATGCAGGCACCTCGATCCGAATTCACGACATAGCGACCGAACTTCACTGCTCAGACGAACTCGTCTTAGAATCGTTGGAGTTCGCCGCATAAACACACGAACACATAGGAAGAGCCGACTTAGCGTCGGCTCTTTTTTTAGTTTGTTTCCCGTGTTGCGACTTGCTCGACAATTTCAACAACGAGTTCAATTAACTTATACAGTTCGACGAGTGGCATGCGTTCGTTCGTCGTATGGATTTCTTCATACCCGACAGCAAGGTTAACCGTCGGAATGCCTCCACCGGCGATCACGTTCGCATCTGAGCCCCCGCCCGAATGAAGGATACGAATCGGACGTCCAATCGCTGTCGCCGCTGACTTCGCCACTTCGACGACCTCGTCGCCTTCTTCGAACTTGAAGCCCGGGTACATGATGTCAATCTCGACTTCAGCACGACCACCGTGCGTCTCAGCAACTTCGATATACGCTTGCTTCATCGCTTCAGCTTGCGCTTCCATCTTATCGTGGATAAGCGAACGGGCCTCGGCGAGCACTTCGACGTAATCACAGACGATATTCGTCGCGCGTCCGCCTTCGAAGCGTCCGATGTTAGCCGTCGTCTCTTCATCGATCCGGCCGAGCTTCATTTTTGCGATCGCTTTTGCTGCGATTTGAATCGCCGAGACGCCTTTTTCTGGGGCGACACCGGCGTGGGCCGTCTTCCCGTAAATTTTCGCGTTCACTTTTGCTTGGGTTGGAGCTGCCACGATAATATCGCCGACCGGTCCGTCCGAGTCGAGGGCGAAACCGAATTTCGCATCGATTTTCGAGAGGTCGAGCACTTTCGCACCGACGAGACCCGATTCTTCACCGACCGTGATGACGAACTGGATCTGACCGTGTGGAATTGCCTCCTCTTTCAAGACCCGAACGAGTTCGATCATCGCTGTAAGCCCCGTCTTGTCGTCGGCACCGAGAATCGTCGTCCCGTCTGTGACGATATAACCGTCTTTAATACTCGTTTTGATGCCTTTACCTGGTGTGACCGTATCCATGTGGGCCGTGAAGTAAATCGGGTCAACGCCCTGTTTCGTCGCAGCCAACGTGACGATAAGATTGTTTCCTGAATGCGCAGTTTTTGTCGATGCGTCGTCTTCGTAGACGTCACATCCGAGTTCTGTGAAGACCGACTTTAAATGCTCACAGATGACCGCTTCTTCTTTTGTCTCTGAATCGATGCTGACCAACTGTAAAAATGTGTCCAGCACACGTGTCTCGTTTACCATAAAAACATCCCTCCATCCAAACATTTCTTGGTTATTATAACAAACTCATGTCGTTTGCACGAACCTTTTCCATTCTGTACAATGAGGTCAAACACGTTTTGGAGGATCCTCATGAGAAAAAAACAACAAAAACGACAACGCATCATTCAAATCGGCGTCGTCGTCATCGTATCAATCTTCTTGCTTAGCACGTTTTTGTCGGGGATGGCCATGTTCCTGTAACAGGAGAATGTACCGTTCTTTCAAGATCAAGTAACTCTTCACATCTGACAAAATATTGAGCAGCGACGAGCGTACCTCAAATTCCTCACGCGATGTGGGGAGAGGTACGTTTTTTCGATAATGGTCGATGATTTCCTCGAGCTCGCGAAGAAACGCCGAGGCGTCAGCCTGCTCGTTGACGTTGTCGCCGACGCGGCGTAAAAATGTGGCGACGGGTTTCGCCTCATTGACGACCATCGTGATCTCCCGCGCATTATCAGCAATCCGCTTCAAAATGTCGTACTGGCGCTCGCGCATCCGGAAGTATAGATAGTCCATGTCTTCGTTGCGCTTCCCGATCGAGTTTCCCATCCGGCGGAGGGCCAAGTCTTTCCCGTTCTTTAAATAGTCACGCGTCTTCAACAGCATCATCGAATGGTTATTGTACACCCCGGTCTCGACACAGGCTGCGACGTCATAGAAGTGGACCGCGAGCGCCCGGTTGATACTCTCTTTAATGCGCTCGATGTCTTTATCGAGCGTCGGCATATACATGTTGACGACGAGTCCGACGCCAACCCCGATCGCGATCAACAGGAGTTCGTTCAAGAACAAGTCGAGTGAGAACCGTCCTTCGGTGTACAGATGGGTCAAGATGACGACACTCGTGATCATGCCGTCCTGCAGTTTGAGCTGTTGAACGAGCGGGATGAACATGACAAAATAAAGTGTAAGCGTCGCCGGCGAATAGCCGAGCAGCGTGAACATCAACGCGCCCATCCCGATGGCGAGCAAGCTTGCCATGACACGTTCATATGAGGCCCGAAATGACTTCTTGCGCGTCTCTTGGATACTGAGGATGGCGATGATGGCCGCGAAGACGTAATAATCGAGATGGATCGTCTCAGCGATGAGCATCGCGATCCCAGCCGCGACCGCCGTCTTTAACGTACGTGTACCAATTTTCATATCATTCCCTCCTCTCATACAAAATTGTTTACTAGTTTTCTCTGTTTGGCAATCCTCAAGTTTGGAAGTGATCCTATTGAAGAAAAAACAACGACGCCGGCTCTTGCCCGCCCTGCTCAGCTTAGCACTTGCCATCTTCGGCTTTCTTTGGTTACAAGAGCGAGGCAACGGGACGTACACCGTCGAGACGTTCGCAGATGGTGACGTCTCGTCCCGTCACTTCGAGTCGCTCGCTGAAGCCCGCACCTATATGGAACGCGGCGGCAATCGCGCCTTGCTTGGCCCGTCCGGCGAAGTCATCGACTTTACCGGCACCGGCATCGCCGTCACGCCGACTGACCGGGTCACGAACCTGTATAAAGATGCCGCGTTCAAGGAGCAGCAGTCGTACGTCGCCGGCGGCACCCGGCTTAGGCTCGTCGGAAAGGGTTCTGACCATTTGCGAGTCACCATCTCCGGTGCCGACGTGTACGTACCGCTGGCCGACATGACGCTATACCCGGACGCCGTCGTCGAGAAACGCGGCTATTACGAGATGCGGGACGGACAAGTGCTCCATACCGTTGAAGCGAACGGGAACTTGGCTGGGACGTTTTTGGTCGGACCCGCCCCGCAGGAAACGTCGGACCGGTTTTATACCGAAAACGTCCGGGACGTCTTCGATTCACCGTACCAATTCGCCTCGATTCAGTCCAAATCGCCGTACTCGGCCCGCGAACTCGATCAATTTCTCGCCACGCTCGGTGACAGTCCGCTCACCGGAAAAGGTGATGCCTTCAAGGACGCCGAAGCCGAGTTCGGTATTAACGCCCTGTTCTTACTCGCCGTCGCCGGTCACGAGTCGGGATACGGGACGTCCGCGATCGCCCGCGATAAAAATAATCTCTTCGGGTTCAAAGCGACAGATGACGACCCGAGCGGCAACGCCTCGACGTTCGCTTCAATCGAGGCGAGTGTCGATGCTGCGGCCCGCTTGTTCGCCGAGAAGTATGTGACCGGATCGTACGACCGCGGCCCGTTCCCCGGCAACAAGCAAGAAGGTGTCAACGTCTTCTACGCCTCGGACCCGTATTGGGGCGAGAAAGTCGCCGGGACGATGTATCGCATCGACCGCGAGCTCGGATTAAACTATTTGGAACAGCTCCAGTGACGGCCAAACGGCCGTCGCTTTTTTTTTGCAGGAATCCCTAGAGTCAAACCCGAATACTAAAAATGAACGACCATTCATTCAAAGGGGGAGATTCATTTGAAAACGATTTGGATTACCGGCGGTTCGTCCGGCATGGGGAAAGCGATGGCGCTAAAATTTAAAAGCGAAGGCTGGAACGTTGCCATCAGCGGCCGTAACGAAGAGCGCCTGCAAGAAACGATGGGTGAACTCGAGGCGATCGGTGCGGGACAAGCGTTACCCGTCCAACACGACGTCCGCGATTACGAGGCGTGCGCCCAAGCGCTCGATCAGATTGTCGAACGATTCGGTCCGGTGCATGCGCTCGTCAATAACGCCGCCGGCAATTTCGTCTGTCCGATGCTCGATTTGACACCGAACGGTTGGACGAGTGTCATCGACATCGTTTTGAACGGCACGTTCAACTGTACGCACGTCCTCGGAAAGCACTGGGAGCGCGAACAACTCCGTGACGGTTCGATCATCAACATGGTCGCGTCGTACGCGTGGCAGGCAGGTGCTGGTGTCGCACCAAGCGCCGCCGCTAAAGCAGGCGTACTGAACTTGACCCGGACGCTCGCCGTCGAATGGGGCTATCAGTTCGGGGCCCGCGTGAATGCGATCAGCCCGGGACCGATCGAACGGACTGGCGGGGCCGACAAACTCGCCGTCCACGTCAAAGAAGTCGAGCGCATCCGCCGCAACGTCCCGCTCGGCCGCTTCGGGACACCGGAAGAGATCGCTGACCTCGCTTTCTGGATGACGTCGGATGAGATGCGTTACTTGAACGGTGAATGCATCTCGCTCGACGGCGGGCATTGGCTCAATAAACATCCATTTTAACGCCAAACGGCCGAGGATCCCTCCTCGGCCGTTTTACATATCTTCGCCAACCCATTCCGCCTCGAACTGCTTCAAGAAAGACGTCATGAACGCGTGACGGTCGCGGGCGATCGCTTTCGCCCGGTCCGTATGCATCCCGTCTGCGAGCAAGAGCAGTTTGTCACTAAAATGCGCGATGGCGCTCGACGGGTCGTCCGGATCATAGAGCGGTGTGCCACGTGATCCGGCATACTGGAACGTCCTGGCGATGCCGATCGCACCGACCGCATCGAGCCGGTCTGCGTCTTGAATGATCGCACTCTCGAGCGTCGTCGGCAGTCTGCCTTGCGAGAACGACGTCTCCGCGATGACGGCGAGTATGTGATCCGTCTGGCTTGTACTGAGGGCGATCGTCTCGAGATGATGCCGGACGAGCCCTTTGGCTCGACCGAGTTTCGCGTCCTCGACGTCATGAAGCAGCGCCGCGAGTGTGACGACGAGCGGGTCGACCGCCATCCCTTCAGCGAGATGTTCGGCGAGCCGACGCACCCGTTCGAGATGACTCATGTCATGCCCGGTATGATCCCCGGTATGAAGCTTCGTCACGAAGCGTTCGGTCGCTTGAATCGCTTGACGCGCCATCAAATCTCGATCGTCGTGTTCGGTTCGATCAACAGACCGCGTTGATGTAACTGGTCACAGAAGGCACGTGCATCTTGTTTGATTGGTGGGAACGTATCGAAATGAATCGGGACGATTCGTTTCGCCTGCAGCCAATGGGCGGCATCGAGCGCGTCAACCGGCCCCATCGTGAAGTTGTCCCCAATCGGCAGGAAGGCGACGTCGATCTCGAACCGTTCACCGTACAGTTTCATGTCCGAGAACAATGCCGTATCACCCGCATGGTAAAGCGTCAGCGAGTTCGTCTCGATGATGAAGCCCCCCGGCATCCCCATATAGACCGGGACGTCGCCCATGTCAAGGCTCGAGCTGTGGAACGCCTGCGTCATCGTCACACGGCCGAACGGGAAGGAATACCCGCCCCCGATGTTCATGCCGTGGACCGAATAGCCTTTTTTCTCGTAATAGGTCGCGAGTTCATGTGTCGCGACGATCGTCGCGCCCGTTTCTTTCGCGATCAGTTCGACGTCCTCGATATGATCAAAATGCGCATGCGTCAACAAGATGTAGTCGGCTGTCAATGTCGCCGGGTCGACGTCTGTATGCGGGTTACTCGTCAAAAACGGATCGATCAAGACGCTCATTCCGTCGATATCGAGCTGGACTGTCGCATGGCCATAGTAAGTGATCTTCATTCGAATCCTCCCTTTCTGGTGTCAGATGGAACGTGTCATCACAAGACTTTTTCTAAGAACCGTTTGGCTCGGTCCGTCTGCGGGTTGAGGAGCAGGTCGGCCGGTTTGCCTTCCTCCATCAAGATGCCTTCATCAAGGAACAGGACACGGTCAGCCACTTCACGGGCAAAGCCCATCTCGTGCGTGACGACGACCATCGTCATCCCTGAATCGGCGAGTCCTTTCATGACGTCGAGCACTTCATTGACCATCTCCGGGTCGAGCGCCGACGTCGGCTCGTCAAACAGCATGACGTTCGGCTCCATGGCAAGCGCCCGGGCGATCGCGACACGTTGTTTTTGTCCGCCTGACAACTGACTCGGATAAGCATCGATCTTCTCCGATAATCCGACACGCTCGAGCAACGTCTTCGCTCGTTCGATCGCTTCAGCCTTGCTGACTTTCAACACGTTGATCGGTGCGTACGTCAAGTTGTCGAGCACGTTCATATGCGGAAACAAGTTGAACTGTTGGAACACCATCCCGATATTTTGCCGTGCCTTCGAGACGTTGGCCCCTTTTTTCGTCAACTCGTATCCGGCGACGCTGACCGTTCCGCTTGTCGGCACTTCGAGCATGTTCAAGCAACGTAAGAACGTCGACTTACCGGAACCCGACGGACCGATGACAGCGACGACTTCTCCTTTTTCAATCGAAGTCGTAATCCCTTTCAACACTTCAAGGTCACCGAACTGTTTGTATAAATCCTTTACTTGTATCATCTGCCATCACTCTTTCTTAACCGTTTTTCAAGACGTTGACCAAAGTATGTCAACACCATTACTATCGTAAAGTATATCACACCGGCGAACAGGAGCGGTTCGAAGTAGATCGCCTTCTGTCCTCCGACGATTTGGGCCCGGCGCATAATATCGAGGACGCCGACCGTCGAGACGAGTGCCGACTCTTTCGTGAGCGTGATCATCTCGTTGACGAGTGCAGGCAAGATGTTTTTAAACGCCTGCGGCAAGATGATCGAGCGCAGCTGTTTGACATAAGGGACACCGAGTGCGTCAGACGCTTCCCACTGGCCTTTGTCGACCGCTTGAATCCCGGCCCGAATGATCTCCGAGATGTACGCCGCCGAGTTGAGCGAGAAGGCGATGACGGCCGATTGATAAGGTGTCGTGATAAATCCCGTCAACTGCGGCAAGCCGAAGTGGATGATGGCGAGTTGCAAGATGAGCGGTGTTCCCCGGAACACGGCCGTGTAGGCGTGTCCGATGAAGTTGACGAGACGGTTCGGCACAATCTTGAACGTGGCCACGACGACACCGAACGTGATCCCGAACAGCGCCGAGACGAGCACGACTTGGAACATGACCGGGATCCCTTCAAGAATGTACGGCATAGAATCATAAATCCGACTAAAATCCATTATAAGTTCCTCCTAAAAAAGGCTGACTGATGTTTTCAGTCAGCCTTAATCCATAATTATTCAGCTGGTGCTGCCTCTTCTTCGAACCATTTTTGAGCTAACTTCTCGATTTCTCCTGATTCGATCAATTTGTTCAACTCTTCGTTGAACTGATCGCGGAGCTCATCGTCTTTACGGAAAGCCGCGGCCGAGCCGGCTTCTTCTTCGTCAACGATTTCAAACGTCGCTAGCTCGCTGTCTTGGTCGAGGTACTTCTTCGCGACCGTGTCTTCGATGACCATTGCGTCGATGCGGCCTGTCTTGATCTCTTGAATGATCTCAGGGATCTTGTTCAAGGCGACGATTTCCGCGCCGGGGATCTGGTCTTTGGCAATCCCTTCTTGGATCGAACCGAGCTGGACGCCGACTTGTTTCCCGTCTAGGTCTTCAAGCGTTTGAATCGCGTCGCCTTTTGATAGAATCAAGTTTTTCGCCGTGAAGTAAATATCTGTGAAGTCGGCGTTCTCTTTCCGCTCTTCAGTCGGCGTCATGCCCGCCATGACGAAATCGACGCGTCCGGCGTTCAAGGCCCCGAGCAAGCTACCGAAGTCCATATCTTCTATTTTCAATTCATAGCCCATGTTGTCGGCCACTTGTTTGGCGATGTCGATATCGAATCCGACGATCTCGTCACCGCTCGCCGTATCGACGAACTCATAAGGGAAGTAATCCGCGCTCGTCCCCATGACGAGGACTTTGTCGTCTTCCTCATTCGTCGACGATGACCCGCCTTCATTGACGTCGGCGCCACAGGCGACCGAAAATGCAGCCAGTGCTGCGATACATAATGCTAGAAAACTTTTTTTCATGTTCATTTTCCCCTTTTCAATAAGATGGAATTGTCAGAACTTTAACAAAATTATGACATATTTGTTTTTCTGTCTCAATAGTTCTTTCGCTCTTCATATGTCTGACTTGTCTTCAACCACTATATACACATAATTATTAATTGTAAAGTATATTCATGCATAAAAATCAAAAAAATTACGGTCACATCCGCTCGTAAGCGAAATACGTGACCGTACCGTTATCTGTCGACCCATAAGGTTGCACCCGTTTCACCGACGTGATCGGGATGGCGCTATATACGTGCGGATAGCGATCTCCGTCCTCATCTAGCTCGTAGTGGAGCAAGCTACCGAGGCGCCCAATATGGAACGAGACGAGCACGACCCGCTCCCCATGATAGTGGCGCCTCGCGACTTTGCTGATCTGTTGCGGGGTGCAGCAACGAACGTATCCTTCCGTTTGGAGCGATTCTTCGTTGATCTCACCTCGCGACAAGGCGATCGCATATTCCGCCTCGCTCATGATTTTAACGACTGGTTCCATTCGATCGATCCCTTCTTAAGGAAAAGCGCAAAGGCAAAGCCTTTGCGCCCACACATTGATTACGCGTAATAAATATCGAACAACGTCTGTAACTGTTCGACGAGCTCTTCAGCCGTCGACGACTCAATCGTGCTCCGTTCGACCATCGTGACGATGTTTCCGTCTTCGAGTAGCGCGATCGATGGTGACGACGGGGCGTACCCTTCGAAATACTCACGAGCCCGGTCCGTCGCTTCCCGGTCTTGTCCGGCGAAGACGGTGACGAACTGATCCGGTTTCGTGCCTTCCATCTTGTTCACATAGGCCGCGGCCGGACGAGCGATCCCACCGGCGCAACCACATACCGAGTTGACGAGCACGAGCGTCTTGCCTTCTTTTTTCAGTGCCGCATCGACTTCTTCCGGTGTCGTCAGTTCGGTGTATCCTGCTGCCCGTACCTCATTGCGTGCCTGTTCGACTACATCTTGAAAGTATAATTGAAAATCCATATTGTTTCCCCTTTCGACTTTCGTCTTATCTTTCTTATTTTACGTCTTGTGGATCGGTTAGGACAAGTCTATCGCTCAACTGACCTTCAAGGAACGGGTCCGCACCGAGTAACGACTTGAACGCTTTGTAGCGGACGCGCTGCTCTTCGGTCGCTTCGCGGTTCGTCAAATAGGCGCGAATCAAAATATTTTTTGGTGTATGTTCCATGTCGATAAATTCGAGCAACTGCGCTTCATAGCCGACGAGACCGAGCAGTTCGGCCCGGATCGAATCGGTGGCGAGCGCCGCGAACCGTTCCTTGACGAGGCCGTGTTGAAGCATGACGTCGAGGCTCGGCGCCTCGAGTTGCCGGTTCAGTTCTTTCTGGCAACACGGCACGCTCAAGATGACTTTCGCCCCCCAGCGGACCGCTCGCGCGAGCGCCATGTCGGTCGCGACGTCGCAGGCATGGAGCGTGACGACCATATCGACCGCCGACTCGCCTTCAAATTCATTGATGTCCCCAACGAGAAACTCGAGCCGCTCGTAGCCGAGGTCGCGGGCGATCCCGGCGCACTCCTCGATGACTTCCTTCTTCAAATCGAGCCCGGTGATGTGTACGTCATACCCTTTCATCTCATGCAAGAAATGGTACAAGGCGAACGTCAGATACGATTTGCCCGAACCGAAATCGAGAATCCGGACAGTCCGGTCGGTCGGGAGGTATTTGATCGAATCCTCGATGAACTCGAGGAACCGGTTGATTTGTTTAAACTTATCGTACTTCTGACGCTTCACTTTCCCATCTGCCGACTGGACGCCGAGGCGAATCAGGAACGGGACCGGCTCATCGACCGGCAACACGTACTGCTTTTCGCGGTTGTGCGTCAGTTTCACTTGCTTCACGTCCGTTGGCCGCTCTTTATACGTTACTTTAAACTTTTTCGAGAGTTGGAAATGGAGCTCGGTCGCTTTCAGCTGAAACTGTCCTTGCCGGAAGTTTTCGAGCAGCTGTCCAAGCTCTGCGATCGCTTCTTCCGTACGTAAATTTTTATGTTTCATGACGCGCTCAAATTGGTATTCAAACTGTATGTGGTACTCATCTTTCAACAATACCGGCTTCAGTTTCACCCGGCGTAAATCGCTCGATTTTTGACGTGGTTGACTGATTGTCGCCGTCACGAGCTCCCCATCTTCGATCAGACCGTTGAGCCGTTCCATCAAATCTGTATATTCCACTTGATTCATCCTTTTTTTAAGTAGTTGCGAAACTTTTTAAACGTGCATCCGTACATACTATTACACGAACACGTGCAAACGTCAAAGGAGGATCACCATATGTTTAAAAAGTTACTTTCATCGATTGGAATCGGGGCTGCGACTGTCGATACGCGCCTGGCGGAGAACAGTTGCGTTCCCGGCGGTACGCTCGACGGGGTCGTCCACATCAAAGGCGGCAACGTCGAACAATCGGTCGACCGTATCTACATTTTCTTCAATACGCTCTACAAGCACGAGGTCAATGACAAGACGACCTATTCGACGTTCACGATCGAAAAAATCCTGTTGAACGAGGCACCATTCATGATCGGACCGGACGAAGTGAAAGAGATCCCGTTCACGATCGAAGTGCCGTTCAACACACCGATCTCCGTCAGCCAGTCGAAGACATGGATCGAGACCGGCCTCGATATCGCCCAAGCGGTCGACCCGAAAGACGAGGACTCGATTCTCGTCAAACCGAACCGCGAGCAGCAAGTCATCCTCGACGTGCTCGACGATATCGGTTTCCGGCTAAAAAAAGCCGACACCGAGATGCTGCCGGCCAGACATCGCTCGGGACGACTCCCAATCGCTCAAGAGCTCGAGTATTCGCCGAACGGCACAAGTTTCGGACGTCGGCTCGACGAACTCGAGGTCATCTTGCTGCAAGACGAGACGAGCCTCGACTTGTTGATCCAAGTCGACAAGAGCGTCCATAGTTTAGGCAGTCTATTCGCCGACTTAACCGGGACCGATGAGTCGACACATCGGCTCAGTTACTCACAGGCCGACTTATCTTCGCCCGAACGTATTCGCCGCGACATCGAGTCATTGATTGAACGGTCAATTTAACGAAAGGAGCCACGGACATGCGTCCGTGGCTCCTTTTTGGATCAATAAAGTGTGTACGTGTTCGGGTCGATTGATTCGAGCGACTGTTTAATCGCCTGTAAAAACTGTCCGGCGACGAGACCGTCGAGGACGCGGTGATCGACCGACATGCACAAGTTGACCATGTCGCGTGCCGCGAACATACCGTTCACCCAGACGGGACGTTTCACGATCGATTCGACCGAGAGAATCGCCGCTTGCGGGTAGTTCAAGATCGGGGCCGATTGGATCGATCCGAAAGCGCCCGTATTGTTGATCGTGAACGTGCCGCCACGCATCTCGTCGGCTTTCAAGCGGTTTGCGCGGGCACGGCCGGCGACGTCTTGAAGCGCGACGGCGAGCCCTTTGATGTTCTTCTCGTCCGCATGCTTGATGACCGGGACGTAGAGCGCATCGTTCGCCGCGACGGCGACCGATAGATGGATATCTTTATGGACTTTGATATGGTCCCCGGCCCACTCCGAATTCATCATCGGATGTTTCTTCAGACCCTCGACCGCCGCCTTCATGAAGAACGGCATAAACGTCAACTTGACGCCTTCCCGTTCGAAGAACTCATCTTTCAATTTGGCGCGCGCCTCGACGAGGTTCGTCACGTCGACTTCGATCATGAGCCACGCGTGCGGTGCCTCGTGCTTCGAGCGGACCATGTTGCTCGCGATCGCTTGACGGACACCCGCCGTCGGGATCATCTCAATACGGTCTGACGATTCACTCGGTGTCGAAGCGGTCATTGGCGCGACGACAGGCTTCGTGACGGTTTCTGGCACATCGAGCTTCACTTGCGTCGCCGGTTCCGGTTGACGCGGACGACCTTCCGATAAGTAACGAAGGACGTCTTTGCGCGTGATCCGGCCACCGAGTCCTGAGCCGTCGAGTTGATCCAAATCGATATCATTCTCACTCGCGAGACGGATGACGGCCGGTGAGAAACGCCCGTTCGCGCTTCTATTACGCGGCGGCGCGGAAACTGGAACGGTCGCGACGACCGCAGCCTGTTCCGGCTGCTTCGTGTCTTCAGTTGTCAATTCGGCGGGCTCATCGGTAGCGCTTGCGACTTCCATCGTCAAGACCGGCGTGCCGACGCTAACGGTATCGCCTTCACCAATCAACAGCTCTTTAATGATCCCAGCACTCGTCGCCGGGATCTCGGCCGTCACTTTATCGGTCATGACTTCAGCGAGTGGTTCATACTCTTCGACCCGGTCGCCCGGCTTGACGAGGAATGTCGTGATCGTCCCTTCGGTCACACTTTCCCCGAGTTGTGGCATCTTGATCGTCTGTTCCATAAGACCCCTCCTTAAAACGCAGCGAGCTGACGGGCCCGCTCCGCAATTTTTTCAGGGGATACGATGAAATACTTCTCCATCGGTGGCGCGTATGGCATCGCCGGCACGTCCGGCCCTGCCAAGCGTTCGATCGGCGCATCGAGTTCAAACAGCGCTTTCTCGGCGATGATGGCTGCAACTTCCCCGATGATGCTGCCTTCTTTGTTGTCTTCGGTCACGAGCAGGACTTTACCCGTCTTCTTGACGGCTTCGACGATCGCGTCTTGATCGAGCGGATAGACCGTGCGTAAATCCAAAATATGCGTGCTGATCCCTTCCGCCTCGAGCGTCTTCGCGGCTTCTTGGGCCATATGGACACAGAGGCCGTACGTGATGATCGTCACGTCGTCGCCTTCGCGTTTGACGGCGGCCTTGCCGATCTCGACCGTATAGTCGTCAGTCGGTAAGTCCGCCTTTAACAAGCGGTACGCCCGTTTATGCTCAAAGAAGAGGACAGGATCGTTCGAACGGATCGCCGCCTTGAGCAGTCCTTTGGCGTCGACCGGGTCGGACGGGACGACGACTTTCAAACCAGGCGTCGAGTTGAACATGCCCTCGACCGACTGTGAATGATAGAGCGCGCCATGGATCCCGCCTCCGAACGGCGCCCGGATGACCATCGGGCACGTCCAGTCATTGTTCGAGCGATAACGGATTTTCGCCGCCTCGGACACGATTTGGTTGACGGCCGGCATGATGAAGTCGGCGAACTGCATCTCGGCGATCGGCCGCATCCCATACATGGCCGCACCGATCCCAACGCCTGCGATCGCACTTTCAGCGAGCGGAGCATCGATGACACGGTCCTCACCATACTTTTCAATCAAGCCTTGCGTCGCCCGGAAGACACCACCGCGGACGCCGACGTCCTCACCGAGCACGAACACGTTCTCATCGCGTTCCATCTCTTCATGGATTGCTTCGTTGATCGCTTCAATAAACGTTTTCATCAGTTATCCCCCTCGTACACGTGGTCCATCGTCGATTCCGGTGACGCGTAAGGCGCCTTGTCGGCGTACGTCGTCGCTTCGTTCACTTCGACGTCGACTTTCGTCTCGATGTCTGTGAGTTCGGCCTCGGTTGCGACGCCATCTTCGAGCAATCGCTTCCGGAACAATTGAATCCCGTCGCGGTTTTTCAGTTCGGCGAGTTCTTCTGACGAGCGGTACGCCTTGTCATCGTCATCTGACGAGTGCGGCACGAGCCGTTCGACTTCCGCCTCGATCAACGTCGGACCTTCTCCGCGGAGTGCGCGGGCGCGCGCCTCTTTCACGGCGACGTAGACGGCGATCGGGTCTGTCCCGTCGACCGTCACTCCTGGCATACCGTATCCTTTCGCCCGGTCCGAGACGCGCTCGCAGGCGAGTTGCTTCGACAGCGGTACCGAGATCGCGTACTTGTTGTTCTCACAGAACAAAATGACCGGAAGTTTATGCACGCCGGCAAAGTTTGCCCCTTCGTGGAAGTCCCCTTGGTTCGACGAGCCTTCACCGAACGATACGAACGTGACGAGCTCATCTTTTTTCAGTTTGGCCGCGAGCGCGACACCGACCGCGTGCGGCACTTGCGTCGTCACCGGAGACGACCCCGTCACGATGCGAAGTTGTTTCGAGCCGAAGTGACCTGGCATTTGCCGGCCGCCCGAGTTCGGGTCTTCCGCTTTGGCGAACGCCGACAACATCAAGTCACGCGCCGTCTGACCGAAATGCAAGACGACGGCGACGTCCCGGTAGTATGGAAGGATGTAGTCGGTCCCTTTCTCGAGGGCGAACGCCGCCCCGACTTGGGCCGCTTCTTGTCCTTGACACGAGACGACGAACGGGATTTTCCCGGCCCGGTTCAATTTCCACATCCGTTCATCGATTTTACGGGCCCGGACCATCGTCTCAAACATCGCGGTGAGGTCTTGTTTCGACAAGCCGAGCTCTTCATATGAATTCACAGTCATTTGTTCCATTTCCTGTTTCCTCCTTAGGCGTGAATCGGTAACCCGTCCACGGCGAGCGCCGCTTCTTGGAATGCTTCGCTCAGTGCCGGGTGCGGGTGGACGAGCTGACCCATCTCCCAAGCCGTCGCGTTCAAGACGAGGGCGAGCCCGCCTTCCGTGATCAGTTCTGTCGCTTTCGGTCCGACGATGTGCACTCCGAGCAGGTCGTCAGTGTCCGAATCTGAGATCAGCTTGACGAATCCGTCGGCTTGTCCTTCGATCCGGGCTTTTCCGAGACCGTTGAAACGGTACGTCCCCGTCTTGACAACGTGTCCCGCTACTTTTGCCGCCTCTTCGGTCAATCCGACCGATGCGACTTCGGGTACACCGTACACACAGCGCGGGATGACGTTGTAGTCGAGCGGTGTCGGTTCTTGACCGAGAATCGCTTCGACCGCTTTGACACCTTCAGCTGACGCGACGTGGGCGAGCTGGAGTTTACCGATGCAGTCACCGATCGCAAAGATGTGACGTTCTTTCGTCCGATATTGCGAGTCGACTTGGATGACGCCGTTCTCGACGATGATCGACGTGTTCTGCAGCCCGAGGTCTTCCGTATTCGCGATCCGACCGATCGAGACGAGCACACAGTCGACCGTAAGTTGTTCGTCACCGACCGCGAGCGCGACATCGTCCGCTGACACGGTCGTCCGTTCCGGGTCGACCGTCACATTTTTCTTCACACGCACGCCGCGCTTCTTGAGCAGTCGCTCGACTTCTCGCGAGACGGCCTTGTCTTCGAGCGGTAACAGACGTTCGCCGACCTCGATCAGCGTCACGTCGACATCGAGGTCGATCAGCATCGACGCCCATTCGACGCCGATGACGCCGCCTCCGATGATGGCGATGGACGTCGGCAACTGCTCGAACCGGAGCAAGTCGTCTGAATTGAGGATGCGCTCATGATCGAACGGCAACCCTGGGAGCTCCCGGGGGATCGATCCCGTCGCGATGATCAACTGGTTCGGCAACAACAGCTCCGACTCGCCGGTTTCATCCTCGACCGCGACCGTTCCCGGTTGGGGCGAGAAGATGCTCGGTCCCAAGATCGAGGCTTTGCCGCGGAACACTTCGATTTTCCCTTGCTTCATCAAGTGCTCGATGCCTTTCTCAAGGCCGGAGACGAGCTCTCGTTTGAACGTTTGTGCCCGTCCCATGTTGAACGTGACCGTCCCGACTTCTACGCCATACGTTTCGCCATGTTTCGCCGTTTGATAGACGTGCGCTGCCTTCAAGAGCGCTTTTGTCGGGATGCAGCCTTTATGTAGACATGTCCCGCCTAGTTTTTCCGCCTCGACGATCGCGACGTGCTTACCGGCCTGCGCCGCTTTGATCGCGGCGACGTAACCACCAGGTCCGCCGCCGATGACGATGACATCAAATTCTCGTGCCATGTGTATCCCCCTCATATGCTTTTACAGCTTCTTCCTGCCGGATGATCCGAAGGGCCCCTTCCGTGAGCGCCTTCAATTCATCCTCACCCGGATAGACGTGGACGGGTGCCAAGTAGCCGACCCGGTCTTTGATCTTCCCGGTCAGCCAATCCGAGTAGGCGATCCCGCCCGTCAAGATGATGGCATCGACGTTCCCGGACAGCGTGGCCCCGTGCTTGGAGATCTCTTGGGCGACTCGGTACGCCATCGTCTCATAGAGAAGTGCGGCCTTATCGTCACCTGCCGTCATCCGGTCTTCGATTTCGATGGCGTCGACCGTTCCGAGGTGCGCATACAGTCCACCACAACCGACGATTTTCTGTTTCATATCGTTTTTATTATACCTGGTACTATAACATAGTTCTACTACCTGTCCAACAGGAATCGAGCCGGCTCGTTCCGGTGCGAGCGGACCGTCCCCGTCGAGTCCATTGTTCACATCGATGACGTTCCCGGACGCGTGCGCCCCGACCGTGATGCCGCCCCCGAGATGCGCGATAATCAAGTTGAGCTCATTGTAATCGCTTCCATTTTCTGCGGCAAAGCGCTTGCCCACGGCTTTTTGATTCAAGGCGTGGAAGATGCTCCGTCGATTGATTTCTGGCATGCCCGTCGCTCGAGCGAGGTCATGCATCTCGTCGACGACTACCGGGTCGACGATAAAATTCGGTACTTGAAATAATTCACCGAGCTTATGGGCGATCAAGCCGCCCAAGTTGGATGCGTGCACGCCGTAGCGCCCGCTCGTGAGATCTTCGCGCATGAGTTCATTGACAACATATGTCCCCGAAGTCATTGGGGCGAGCAGTCCGCCGCGACCGACGATCGCCGACAACGATTCGCCGGCGATGCCTGATTCAATTAACAAGTCCCGTACTTCTCGCTCCCGGTGAGGCAATTGTTCCGGGAGTGACAATCCTGTGACATCTTCTCCGTGGCGGACCGTTTTCGACAAAATTTCGTCTGAGCCCTCAAATAAACCGACTTTCGTTGACGTCGATCCCGGGTTGATCGCTAGAACGAGTTGTCTCGTCATGTTAGCGCCCACCTAACAGGCTCTTTTCGACTTTCAAGAACTGGCTGCGCGAACGCGACATCATCTCGATGCGCTCTTCGGCCATCTTCTCTGCCGCGACGTGAGTCGGCACCCCGTCCCGTTCAGCGATTTCGAACACACGCTGCATGTTGTCATAAATCAAGTCGACTTTCTTCATGGCCCGCTCGCGGTTGTACCCTTCGAGCTCATCGGCCACGTTGATGACACCGCCGGCATTGATGACGAAGTCTGGTGCGTACAAGATGCCTCGCTCCTCTAACACGTCGCCGTGACGGTCTTCAGCGAGTTGGTTGTTGGCCGCACCGGCCACGATTTGAGCTTTCAGTTGCGGGATCGTCGCATCGTTGATGACCGCACCGAGCGCACATGGCGCGAAGATGTCACACTCGACCGCATAAATCTCATCCGGTTTGACGACTGTCGCCCCAAAGTCCGTCTCGGCACGTTTGAGTGCGTCTTCGTTAATGTCCGTGACGATCAGATGCGCGCCTTCCTCATGCAAGTGGCGGCACAAATTATAGGCGACGTTCCCGACACCTTGGACGGCGACCGTCTTGCCGGCGAGCGAGTCGGAACCGAACTTCCACTTCGCGGCCGCCTTCATGCCGCGATAGACACCGTACGCAGTAACAGGAGACGGGTTGCCGCTCGAGCCGAACGCTGGGCTGACGCCCGTCACGTAGTCGGTCTCCATATGGATGAAGTCCATATCGGCGACGGTCGTGTTGACGTCTTCAGCCGTGATGTAGCGGCCGCTGAGCGACTGGACGTAGCGGCCAAAGGCACGGAACAATGCTTCCGATTTGTCCGTCTTCGCGTTCCCGATAATGACGGCTTTCCCGCCGCCGAGGTTGAGTCCCGCCGCCGCATTCTTGTACGTCATCCCTTTGGCGAGACGTAGCACGTCTGTAAGCGCCTCTTCTTCTGATGTATAATTCCACATCCGCAGTCCGCCGAGGGCTGGTCCGAGCGTCGTATCATGAATCGCGATGATCGCTTTCAAGCCTGATGCTTGATCTTGGCAAAATACGATCTGCTCATAGTCTTCAGCCTGCAATACGTCAAAAATTCGAAAGCGTGGTTCCATGTTTGTTTCCATCATTTTTTATTCCTCCTGAGTCATCAGTTATTTTTTAGCGTGCAATAGGGCGAACGCGAGCGAATAAAGTTTCGCCTCGGCCGTATCGGCCCGGCTTGTCAAGACGACGGGGGCACTGGCCCCGACGACGATCGCCGCGACGCTGGCCCCGGCGAAGTACATGATCGATTTATAAAGGACGTTGCCGACCTCTATGTATGGAACGAGCAATAAGTCGGCTTGTCCGGCCACTTCACTAGCGATTCCTTTTTGTTTGGCGGCAATCATGTCGACGGCGTTGTCGAGTGCGAGCGGTCCGTCGACGACGCAACCCTTGATTTGACCACGCCGGTTCATCTGGGCAAGGAGTGCGGCGTCCATCGTCGCGGTCATTTGCGGATTGACCACTTCAACTGCCGCGATTGCAGCGACACGCGGCAACTCGTAACCGATGTCTCGCATCGCGCCGACCGCGTTATGAATGATATCGACTTTTTCTTCGAGCGTCGGAGCGATATGGATCGCCGCGTCGGTCACACCGATCAACCGCTCCCGATTTGGAATTTGGAACAAGGCGACGTGGCTTAGCGTCCGGCTCGTCCTGAGTCCCGACTCCCGGCTGAGCACCGCCTTCATGAAGACCGAGGTCGACACCATTCCTTTCATGAGAACATCAGCCTCGCCGTTGCGAACCGCAAGTGTCGCTCGTTTGGCGATATCGACTTCTCCCTTGACGTGCAAAATATCGATCGTCGACTCGGCAATGTCATGTTCATCACACAAGCGTTTAATCTCCCGGGCGTCACCGAATAGGATAAATCGTGACAATCCATGGTCGGTCGCAAGCTTGACGGCGCGGATCACTTCCACGTCGGCCGCCCCGGCAATCGACACGGTGCATCCATCTAACCGTTTTGCCCGTTCGAGCATCCTGTCAAAGTTCATCGTTGTCCCCCCTAACCTGTCTACACTTTATATTATGCAAGTTTGTTTCCATTTTTGAAAGCGCTTTAAACAAAGGGCCACCCTGCAATATATTACATAGTAAGCAAAATTATGCATGCATATTACTGCAGACGTTCAAGTTTATTATACAGCGTCCGGATCGAGATGTGTAACCGCCGCGCTGCTTCTGATTTGTTCCCGTCCGCTTCAGCGATCGCCCGGTCGATCAAATCTCGTTCATAGCGAGCGACGGCGTCTTGAAGCGATACGGCTTCGACTGATCGCGCCGTGACGGTCCGTGTCGATAGTTGAAGGTGATGGGGAGCGATCCATTGCTCAGAACTTGCCATATAAATCATCGCCCGGCCAATCACATTCTCAAGCTCACGGACGTTCCCTTTCCAGTATTGACTCTTTAATAGTTCAATCGCAGCTTGATCGACCCCGTGGACGAGTCGACCGTACTCTTGATTCAGTTTACGGATGATCCGCTCGCAAAGCGGCTCGATCTCTTCAAGTCGGTCACGGAGCGGCGGGATGTGGATTGGCATCCGGTTGATCCGATAATATAAATCCTCACGAAACGTCCCGTCCGCCACTTTCTGTTCTAAGTTCGCGTTCGTCGCCGCGATGATCCGGACATCGACCGGGATCGCGTTCGTGCCCCCGACTCGAACGATTTCATGTTCTTGGAGGACACGGAGCAGCTTGACTTGAACGTCGACCGGGAGTTCGCCAATCTCGTCTAAAAACAAAGATCCGCCGTCCGCCTCCTCGAAATAGCCGACTTTCCCGCCGCGCCTTGCCCCGCTGAACGCACCGTCCTCATACCCGAACAGTTCGCTCTCTAACAGCGTCGGCGAGATGGCTGCACAGTTGACCCGGACAAACTTTTTAAACTTCCGCGGCGATTCGCCGTGGATGGCGTGGGCGAACAGTTCTTTGCCGGTGCCGGACTCGCCGCGTATGAGCACGGTGACCGGCGTGAGTGCCGCTAGGCGGGCTTGTTCGATGACAAAGCGCATCGCTTCGCTCGTCGCAATGATATCTGTAAATTGATATTTCGCCTCCAAGTTGCGAATCCGCGTCTTCGCTTCCTTCAACTCATCACGCAACGCCCGAATTTGGGACACGTCGCGAATGACGCCGACGGAACCGCGCAGCTTCCCTTCGACCACAATCGGTTCGGCGTTGACGAGGATGTCTCGGCGCGTCGCCCCGATCTGCATCCGAATATCACGTACGCCTTGACCGGTCGATAAAACTTTCAAGTGCACGCTCTCCTGCATTCCAATGTCGGCCGTCGCCGGTTTATCAACGACATCTTCTTTTTTAAATCCGGTCAAGCGGGTATAGGACGGATTGATTAAAATCGTATTCCCGTTATGGTCGGCGACCGAGATCGCCTCGCTCGTACAGTCGATGATCGCTTCGAGCATCTGTTGGTTCTGCTTCAGCCGCTCGACGACGATCCGGATAAACTCGCCTGGCAGCACGACCGCCTCCGAAAAATGGTCCTTCAGTTCAACGAACGTCTCGCTCTGTCCGGTCGTCTCGATCACAAAGTCGACTTTTTTGTCGGCACACGCGCGCCAATCGCTCGAAGTCTGGATGCCCCAACTCCGTGCTAGCTTCAATCCCTCTGCCGCTATGTCCGAGTCGATGACGGCAGCGACGGTGACGAGTGGGGAATCAAGGAGCATCTTGAGCACCTCGGTCCCGCCTTTCCCCGCTCCGACAATCAACAATCGTTTATTCATTTTTAAAATCCCCCATTTTCCTAATCTATATTCATGCTACTCAACCGCCTTCCTTTTCGCAACTCTTCGAAAAAGGCAGTGTCTCCGCTCTCGTTTTCTGTTAAAATAATGAGTGGAAAAGGAGGAGATACTATGCGTGTGATCGCGCTTCTGATCCTAATCATCCCAGGCCTATTCGGCGTTTACGGCATCAAGCTTTTACGTGACAGCTTCTTTTTAAAAACGAGTGCCCCATTCACATGGATCGAGTCGGTTGCTGCAGCATCGATGTTGCAAGGAACGTTCGGTCTGTTACTGGCAATGGGCGGTATCGGTTTCGTTGCAGGGTATATCTTTAATCGCGACAAGAAGACAGGAAAAGTCCCACGAATAGATTCTTGAACACACAAAAAAAAGGTTCCCTAACTTGACTTCATTTCAAGTGCGGAACCTTTTTATTCATATTGAATTGTGATCACTACGGATGATCTCCTTTCAGACTTGCTATACTGCTTTGACATGAGATCCAATGGTCTTCTTAATGAAGAAGTTTGAAAGAAATTAGTAACTGCCGTCTTGCGTGAACGGAAACGTACTCATTCGAGTTACTAACAAATATTCATCGGGTCATGTCCAACCATCCATTGTGAAGTCGAACGCTTGCCATGAGATGTTCAACGATTGACAACACTCCTTTTGGTCAACTGAACGATTCGTTTTACCCTGACATGGGTCCCTAGCTTCGAACCGATGTCGGAATCGTCTCGCAAATGAGCGAATGTCGCGACCTCTCGTCGGAACAATAACGATTTGAGATGTCGTTCGCACCTCTGAGCTATTAACGGATAGCGAGCCGAGATGATTTCTTGCTCTAACCTGTTCCGGAACATGTTAGAAAGCGTTCATCTGACGCTCGTCCAAGTAACTTGGTACACCTTTATTATAACAAGAATCATCAAAAATGCAAGCGCTTTCTTTTAAGAACGTATTATGCACGGATTCTTGGCGTGCTTTTAAAACATATGCTGCTAAAAAAGGGATGGCTATTTACCAATTCAAATCTGATGGAAAGGTTCGTACGAAGGGGCTTTATCACATACAAAACGTCAATAATTACCACCGTAGGCTAAAAGGGTGGATACAACGGTTTAATGGCGTTACGACCAAGTATTTGAACAATTACCTTGCTTGGTTTCAATTACTAGGAAGTATTCATCACCAACGAAAGGAAGTCACGATGAATGACTTCATAATAAAAGGGAATTTTATTCCAAATAAGGAAACCTATGATACACTTGGGTTATCCAAATTCACGAAATAATTATATTTCTTTATTGGAAGGTTGTGACGTATGAAACGTAAAGATAACAGTAAACGAACTATTATTCAGTGGATTGCATTTGCGATAGTAATACTAGGTCAAGTTATAAGACTAGTGTTGGAGATATCAGGTTTAGCTCAGAACTTATCTTTAAGCACACTTAATGCTATATCCTTGACAGGTTTTGCGATAGGTATTATTTTGATTTTGGTTTCCTTTTTATTTCCCAATAAGAAAAAAAAGGATGGTATATAGAATCTCAACAAAAGGGTGAATTGATAAGGACAATAGAAACAACCAAAGGGACTTCTATATTAATCGGAAGTCCTTTTTTATATAGTAAAAACAACATTAACCTTTAACAGAGCCCATAAAAAAGAAAAGAAATCAGGGGATTCCCCTGACTCCTTCACTGTTGTTTGAACGATTGGTACGTTACGAAATACGAAATAAATTCTGAGTTTTTCGGGCTGCGCTCTCGCTCTGGACGACCGTCAAACATCTCGTGATCCCGCATCCCGTTTTCCCAAGCCGTCTTAATCGCGTGACGCATCGCCCGCTCGACCCGAGACGACGTCGTCTCATGTTCTTTGGCGATCATCGGATACAATTCCTTTGTGATCAACCCTAAAAGTTCTTGCCGCTCCCTCACATAGACGACCGCTTGGCGGATATACTTAAATCCTTTGATCCGCGGCGAGATGCCGAGCTGTTGCAACAAGAGCGAGATGTCGAGTTCTTCTGGCGACATCGGTTCGAACTCGCGGCTTGAACCCGCAGCCAGCTCGCGGATTTTAGAAATCAGTTGTTGAATGTTGAACGGTTTGACCAAGAAATAAGAAGCACCCAGTTGAACGGCTTGTTTCGTGACTTCATCTTTCCCGAAAGCGCTGAGCATGATGACTTCCGGCTTCGTGTTTGGCAAGTCTACTTGAAGCCGTTCTAGCACACCGATCCCGTCAAGATGCGGCATGATGATATCTAGCAGTAGCACATCCGGCTGGTGTGTCTTGACGACGTCTAAGCATGCTTCGCCGTCGAAAGCGGTCCCTACGACTTTCAAGTCGGACTCGGACTCAAGTTGTCGAGTCAACAAGTCGACGATTTCACGATTGTCGTCCGCAATGCATAATGTAATCAATTAAGACACTCCTTCGATAAACTTCCGTTTTAATTGGAGGGACATATCAAGCAGCTCCTCCACATGCTGTTTCGTCAGATCGGTCATTTGCGCACCGGCAATCATTCTTCCGAGTTCATCGATGCGGTCCTCATGGCTAAGCGCGGCGACGTTTGTCTTCGTCCGTTCGTCCGTCTCGGTCTTCGTAATATACAAGTGATGATCCGCCATGGCGGCCACTTGGGCCAAATGCGTGATACAAAGCACTTGTGAACCGACCGACAAGCGGAAAATCTTCTCCCCCATCGCTTGGGCAACCCGTCCCGAGACACCCGTATCGACTTCGTCAAAAATAATTGACGCGACACCGACCGTCCTTGAGAAAATCGATTTTAACGCGAGCATGACCCGTGACAGCTCTCCGCCTGAGGCGACTTTCGCTAGCGGCTTGAACGGCTCTCCGACGTTCGTCATCATATAGAATTCGACTTGATCGAGCCCGTCCGCCTTGCACGACACTTCTTTGAATCGGACCTCAAACTTCGTCTTCTCCATATAGAGCTCTTTCAACTCACGCTGAATTGCCTTCTCAAGCTCGCCGGCTGCTCGTTTCCTTGCTGCCGACAACTCGAGGCCGGCCGAACGCATCAAATGTTCGAGCCTGTCGAGACGATCTGTTATTTCTTGAAGATGTTCTTCCCGATTTGTCATCGTTTTTAACTCTTCTGTGATTTTTTCTCCGTACGTGATGACGTCGTCAATCGTCGCCCCGTATTTCCGTTTCAATTGTTGGAACAACGCGAGGCGCGTTTCAATCTCATCGAGCCGGATCGGATCAAATTCAAGCGAATCGAGTTGGTCGCGCAATTGGAACTTGGCGTCTTCAAGCAGGAAGTATGCGTTCGAGATCATCTCGGCCATCGGCGCAAGTGATGCCGTGAGCGCCGAACCTTCTTCCATCTCCCGCATCGCGATGCCGATTTGATCAATCCCTTTCCCCTCGTCCGCAACGGCGTCGTAGGACAAGCGGACGTGCTGATGAATCCGTTCAAAGTTTGCAAGTTCGTTCCGTTCTTCAGTCAACGCCTGCTCTTCCCCGACTTTGAGCTCGGCCGCGTCGATTTCATTCGTTTGAAACGATAATAAGTCCATTCGTTGGGCCAATTCCTGCTCGCTCTGACTGAGTCGTTTCAGTTCATCAGCGACACGTTTCCAATCGGTGTACGTCTCGTGATAACGCGCTAACAACGGGGCCAGATCCGTTTCGCCGAAACTGTCCAATATGCCGAGATGATGCTCGGCATCAATCAAATGTTGGTGCTCGTGTTGTCCATGAATATCGACCAAGAGACGTCCCAACTCACGCAACGTCGACAGCGGCATCATTTTGCCGTTGACACGACACACACTCTTACCGCTACTATGTAAATCACGGCGCAAAATGACGGTCCCTTCCTCGATCTCGATTCCGTACTGCGTCGCCGCCTCGATGATCAAGTGATCGGGTTCGACTACGAACAGCCCTTCGATTTCCGCTTTATCTTGACCGTAACGCACGAATTCACTCGAACCTCGTCCTCCGACGAGCAGTCCGATCGCATCCAAGAGAATTGATTTTCCCGCCCCGGTCTCTCCGGTCAATACGGTCATCCCGCGCTTGAACGTGACGTTCAATTCATCGATGATCGCAAATTGTTTGATCGATAGTTCTGCTAACATCTGATAATTCACCTCATAACATTCCGAGTAGTCGTTCGATGATCTGCTTCGCCTGGTCCTCATCCCGCGCAATCATCAAGATCGTATCATCCCCGCACACTGTCCCGATTAATTCATCCCATGACAAGTGGTCAATCAAGACGCCGATCGCGTCCGCATTACCGGGCAACACTTTCATGACGACCAAGTTTTGGGCCGAGTCGACTGAGACGAAGCTGTCTCCGAGTATCCGTTTCATCTTGCCATACGGGTTGAAGCGCTGGTCGGCCGGCAGACTATACTTATAGCGGCCGTCGTTGAGCGGCACCTTGACGAGATGAAGTTCTTTAATGTCACGCGACACTGTCGCCTGCGTCACTGGGTAACCAGACCGATGGAGTTCGTCCACGAGTTCATCTTGGGTCTCAATTTCACGATTCGTAACGATTTCTCGAATTTTAATCAATCGTTGTCCTTTGTTCATACGCCCTGACACCTCATTTTTCGTTTCACATATACAGTATCATTCTAAAGTATTGACGAAAAAAGGTCTACCATTCCAAGGTTGAAAAGGAAAGATATGGTGAGCAACCACCTTTAAAAACAGCTGCAGACAAATCGTCTGCAGCTGTTCATACGGTTTTCTTCAGTTGAGTATGTGCCTTGTCGATGACCGCTGACACGTCGAGAGCTGGTTCGACCCCACCGATCCCCGTGTAACGGGCGAACAGCAAGAATTCGATATTGCCGTCACCGCCAGTGATCGGCGAGAAGTCGAGCCCTTCGACCCAGAACCCTTCAGATGCGAAGTAGCGGACCATCTCATTGACGACGCGTTCATGAATCGACCGGTCCCGAACGATGCCTTTTTTTCCGACATCCGCTTTACCGGCCTCAAATTGAGGCTTGATGAGCGCCATGACGACACCGTCCGGTTTTAAAATTTGTTTTAACGGCGGAATCATCAGCCGAAGCGAGATGAACGAGACGTCAATCGTCGCAAAGTCGGGTTGAATCGGGAACTGCTCGTTCGTTGCGTGCCGAAAGTTCATCCGTTCCATGACGACAACACGTTCGTCGCTCCGAAGCTTCCAAGCCAACTGATTGTAACCGACGTCGACCGCATACATTTGCGTCGCCCCGTTTTGAAGGGCACAGTCGGTAAAACCACCCGTCGACGAGCCGATATCGATCCCGATACGCCCGGAGACGTCGAGCGGGAACACTTGGAGTGCTTTTTCAAGCTTTAGCCCGCCACGGCCGACGTAAGGCATTGTCTGCCCTTTGACTTCGAGCGGGATGTCGTCAAACACTTTATCGCCGGCTTTATCGAGCCGCTCCGTCCCGCTGTATACGATTCCGGCCATGACGGCCCGTTTCGCTTTCTCTCTCGTCTCCGCTAATCCGCGATCGACGAGCAATACATCTAATCTTGTTTTATTTCGTTTTTCCATAATTCCTCACACATTCTGTCGATTTGTCATTTGAATGAACTGCTCTACCGATTCCGCAATTTGAGACGGTCTGAGCCCGATCTCTTCTAGCAGTTGATTGACCGCGCCATGTTCAATATAACGGTCCGGAATCCCTAGACGAAGGACGCGCGGGAACTGTCTCGCATCACTCGCATGCTCGAGCACACTGCTTCCGAACCCTCCGGCAAGAACGGCCTCTTCGAGCGTGACGAGCGGGATGCCTTCCTCATAGAGCGCGGTAAGCATCGCATCGTCGAGCGGTTTGATCGTACGGCAGTTGATGACCCGTACGCTCCGTTGTCCTTCGAGGAGCGTTCTCACTTCTAGCGCATCTTGCACTTGCGGCCCGAACGTCAAGATGGCCACGTCCGTCCCGTCAGCCACGACTTCCCACTCATCGAGCGGAAGTTCACGCAACGTCTCACTCATCGGGGTACCGATGCCTTCTCCACGCGGGAACCGCACAGCGATCGGTCCATCATCGTATTTTAACGCCGTGTAGACGAGATGTTGCAATTCTTCCTCATCTTTCGCCATCAAAATCCGAATGTTTGGCACATGGCGCATGAAGGCGATATCGAACACGCCTTGGTGCGTCTCCCCGTCGGCGCCGACAAGGCCCGACCGGTCAATCGTGAAGACGACGTTCAAGTTTTGGCGGCAAATATCGTGCACGAGCTGATCATAGGCGCGCTGGAAGAACGTCGAATAGATTGAAACGACCGGTTTGAGACCTTGTGTCGCTTGACCTCCGGCGAGCGTGACCGCATGTTGCTCGGCGATGCCGACGTCAAACATGCGTTCCGGGAATTGCTTGTTGAAACAGTCCAGTTTCGAACCGACGCTCATCGCTGGCGTGATCAACGTCACACGCTCATCCGTCTCCGCGACTTTCGTAATCGTTTCGGCAACGACTTTTGAATAACTCGGTCCTTTGACTTTCCCTTTAATGACTTCACCAGATTCAATCTTGTACGGTCCGAGACCGTGCCACGTCCCGATGCCGTCTAGTTCGGCCGGGCGATAGCCTTTGCCTTTTTTCGTGATGACATGGACGAGTACCGGTCCATCAATTTTTTTCGCATACTCGAGTGTCTCAAGCAAATCTTTCAAATCATGACCGTCCGTCGGTCCGAAGTAAGTGAAGCCAAGTTCTTCGAAGAACGTACCCGGTATGAGTGCCGACTTCAACATATACTTGACTCGTTCGCCACTGCGTTCGAGCGAACTTCCGACAATCGGGATGTGCTTGATGAGCGCTTCGACTTCCTCGCGGGCATGCTTCAGTTTACGTGACGCCCGCATCCGGCCGAGCATATTATGCATCGCCCCGACGTTTGGTGCGATCGACATTTCATTGTCATTTAAAATGACGATGACGTTTTGTTTCTCGGCCCCGATGTGATTGAGTGCTTCGAGCGCCATTCCGCCCGTGAGAGCACCGTCTCCGATGATGGCGATGGCGCGATCATTCGCTCGTCCTTTTAGCTCGTTGGCGATGGCAATCCCCATTGCCGCCGACAACGAGGTCGAACTGTGCCCCGTCTCCCATACATCGTGCTCGCTCTCACAGCGCTTCGGAAACCCACATAAGCCATTATACTGGCGAAGCGTGTCGAACTGGTTCGTCCGTCCCGTTAAAATTTTGTGGACATAGGCTTGATGCCCCACGTCCCATACGAGTTGATCTTTCGGACTGTCAAATACACGGTGCAAGGCAAGCGTCAACTCGACAACGCCGAGGTTCGGCCCGAGATGCCCTCCCGTTTCTGCCAATTTTTCAATCAAGAACCGTCTGATGTCTGCGCCAAGCGCTTCGATCTCGGTCACCGACATTTTCTTTAAAAATGACGGGTCTTGAATGGATGTCAGGTCCATGATGACCATCCTTTCTCCTGTCGTATTACTGATTCGTACCTTACATTTTACAAGAATGTGTCCATATATGCTATACATACAGAAAAACAAAGGTGACACGATGTGCTCATCGTGTCACCTAAAGTCAATGATTGCGTTTGACGACAAAGTAAAGTAGCTCATGCAAACGAGGTGAAGCGACCGACAGTTCGGCGAGCGCAGCTTCAGCTTGTGCGACTTCTTGAGCGAGCGCTTGTTTCGCACCGTCAAGACCGAGCAGCTTCGGATACGTCGATTTATCGTTCCCTTCATCCGAACCGACACGCTTCCCAATCAACGCCTCGTCGCCTTCGACGTCTAAAATGTCATCTTGGATTTGGAACGCAACACCGAGATGCGCTCCGAAACGCTTCAATGCCGCTTGGTCGCTTGCGGACGCATCGGCCAAAATCGCTCCTGCTTCGAGCGCATAGACGAGCAGCGCCCCGGTCTTGCGGGCATGAATCGACTGAAGCGTCTCTAACGATACGTGTTGTCGTTTCTCGGCTAGCATATCGTCTAGCTGTCCACCTACCATCCCGGCACTACCGGCCGCCTCGCTGAACCGTGAAATCAAACTCACTAGTTTTTCAGGCGCGGCGTGCGTGCGGGTGATCACTTGAAATGCGTCCGTCAAGAGCGCATCGCCCGCAAGGATCGCGGTCGCTTCATCAAACTGACGATGGTTCGTCGGGCGGCCTCTGCGGACATCGTCGTCGTCCATCGCCGGCAAATCGTCATGAATGAGTGAATACGTATGTACCATCTCGAGTGCGACGGCGGCTTCGTGACCGAGTTCAATCGGTCGGCCGTATGTATCGAGGACAGCGTACAGGAGGGCCGGACGAATCCGTTTCCCACCTGCCTCTAATGAATAGGTCATCGCTTCGAACAGTCGCTTCGGCATGGCCGCGTCGTCAACGAGACGACTCATCGCCTGTTCGACCGCACGTTTCCACTCATCGAGCATCAACTGACTCATACGGCGCCTCCTTTGTCACGGAGCGTACCGTCCAGTTCTAAAATTTCGTCCATTTTCTTTTCGGCAGCCGTCAATTTTGACTGACAAAGCGCCGACAGACGAACACCTTCCTCATAGAGCGTCATCGCTTCTTCAAGCGCGACTTCTCCAGTCTCAAGTTTCGCCACGATGTCTTCGAGTCGGGCTAGCGCCGTCTCAAACGTCTGTTCTTCTTGTTTCTTCGCCATAATGTCTCTCCTTCACTTCCGCGACGGCATGACCGTCACGGAAACGGATCGTCACGACTCCGTCATGTAGTTGTTTGACATCTTTCACGTACGTCCCGTCTTGCTCGGTAAGCGTATAGCCTCGGGATAGGACCGCGAGCGGGCTGACCGCATGCAACCTGCCGACCTGCGCGGCAAAGCGTTCGGTCGGCCGTTCGAGCGGCCGAATCCGGTTCAGTCGTCCTTCAAATTGACGGTACCGTTCATCGTTCGTCCGCAGTGCCCGAGCCAAATTCCGGACATCGAGCCGCTGCTGCGATTGAGCGAGACGATGGCGGGCGAACGTCAGTTGTTTGGTGACACCTTGCTCGAGACGGATCTCAGCCTGAGCGAACCGGTCCCGCTTTTGTGAGAGCGTGAACCGCGGCGACTTCAACCCGTAGCTGTTCGCCGCCCGTTCGAGCCGGTCGCGCACAGCTGTCATTTGATTCGTGACGGAACGCTGCAACTGCATCGTCAAACGCTCGACGTCTTTTCGCTGCGCATCGATCGTCGCCGTCGCGAGTTCCGCCGCAGCCGTCGGTGTGGCCGCACGTAAGTCGGCGACGAAATCGGCAAGTGTGAAGTCGGTTTCGTGACCGACGGCCGAGATGACCGGAATCGTCGAGTTGTAAATCGCTTCAACGACGATATCTTCGTTGAACGCCCACAGTTCCTCGATCGAGCCGCCGCCCCGGCCGACGATCAAGACGTCACAGTCCGTCCGTTCGTTCATCCAGCGAATCGCACTCGCCACTTGCGGGGCCGCCAAGTCACCTTGGACGGCAACCGGGGCGAATGTGATGGCTACGTGTGGCGCCCTGCGCCGCAGTGTCGTCGCGATGTCGTGCAAGGCAGCACCTTTGGGGGACGTAATGATCCCGATTCGTTCAGGGAAGGCCGGGAGCGAACGCTTCCGTTCCGCGTCGAACCACCCCTTCGCTTCGAGTTCGCGTTTTCTCGCCTCGTAACGTTCAAACAATAGACCGACACCGTCTTGACGCATCAGTTCAACGTACAGCTGAACGTCACCCGTCGCCTCGTACATCGTCACGCGCGCGACGACGACGACGTTCATCCCGTCTGTCGGTTCGAACGTGAGCGTTCTGGCGTCACGTGAAAACATGACGGCTTTCATACGAGACGCCTCATCTTTCAACGTGAAATAGCAATGACCCGAAGCGTAACGTTTAAAGTTCGAGATCTCACCGACGACCGCGATTTGTTGTAAAATCGGATCGTCGTCAAGCTGTCGTTTGACGTAACGGACGACTTCGGACACTTGAATCGGATTAGCCACGCGAAGCGACCTCGACCGTGTTATGCATGAGCATCGTGATCGTCATCGGTCCGACGCCGCCAGGTACAGGCGTGATGGCGCTCGCCACGTCTTTGACACCTTCATAGTCGACATCCCCGACGAGACGATTGTCGACACGGTTGACACCGACGTCGATGACGATCGCACCTGGTTTGACCATGTCGGCCGTGACGAGTCCGGCCCGTCCGACCGCGACGATCAAAATATCGGCCTGTCTCGTCATCGCTCCGAGGTCAGCCGTCTTCGAATGGCAATACGTGACAGTCGACGACTCGTTCAAAAACAGCATGCCGACCGGTTTGCCGACGATCTGGCTTCTCCCGACGACGACGACATGCTTCCCGACGAGGTCGGTCTGCGTTTTGACGAGGTGTAAAATCCCGTGCGGCGTGCACGGCAACAGCGTGTCAAGACCGAGCATCATTTTCCCGACGTTCTCCGGATGGAAGCCATCGACGTCTTTCTCCGGCGAAATCCGCATGATGACGCGAGATTCATCGATATGGTTCGGTAACGGGAGTTGGACGAGAATCCCATGTACCGCTTGATCTTCATTCAATAAATCAATCAGCTTCAGTAAATCCGCTTCGGTCATGTCATCATCAAATCGAAGTATTTGCGAGTCGATGCCAATCTCTTTGGCCGCTCGCTCTTTCCCGCGAACGTAACTGTGGCTCGCTGGGTCGTCCCCGATTAAAATGACTTTTAATTTCGGGGTGATGCCGCGCGCCCGAAGAGCTGTCACCTGATCTTTCAACGTTTCCCGATACGATGCTGCGATTTGTTTCCCGTCGATCACTACTGCCATCTCTCTCATCCCCCATTGTCTTAGGTTTCTCTGTAGTTGGTGTGGTGTCTTCTCTATTTGTTTAACAGACCGTGTGCTTGTCTTCGCTTACGCTTTAATGATGTTACCGAGCACGCCGTTGACGAGCTTGGCCGCTTCTTCATCGGCGAACGATTTGGCGAGTTCGACCGCCTCGTTGATCGTGACTTTGTCCGGAATCGTCTCGACGTAGAGCAACTCGTACGTCGCCATGCGGAGAATCGTCCGCTCGACATTTCCGAGACGGTCGAGTCTCCAGTTTTTCAAGTTTTCGATGAGCAATTCGTCAATCTCATCTTTCTTCTCCAACGTTCCAACGACGAGTTGTTCGTAGAATGGATCAGAGTCCATGCCATCAAGGGCAAATTCGATAGCCTCGTCTACCTCAAGTTTTGATACTTCGATTTGAAAAAGCGTTTGAATCGCTTTTTCCCGTGCTTCATGACGTTTCATTCAGATACTCTCCTTTTGCTTGCTTTCATCTTTAATCGGCAAGGATACCCCTACTTCAATCGTGCTCCGGGCACAGCCCGACGATAAGTGGGGGAGAAATTGCCGCCGGGACTGAATCACGCATGTCCGTTTTGGCAGACAACGTCGCTATCGATACCGGCCTCATCTCTTGCCCATCCTCTCCGGTTGTTCGTTTGTAAACTGTTCTCTACGGGAAAAAAATATTATCTCTAGTGAAAGGCGGTGAACCCAATGTCCACCATCACTGCGAAGGTCCAACTCTTCGTCCCGCCCCCTCAAGCGGCTATCCTGAGGGCAACGATGGACGCATACCGGTCGGCTTGTGACTGGCTGTCGGGACACGTCTTCGAGACGAGGGACCTGAACCAGGCGAGCCTCAACGACTCGCACTATGCCGAGCTCCGGCAACGGTTCGGCCTGAAGAGCCAGATGGCCCAGTCGGTCATGAAGACGGTGATCGCTCGGTACAAGTCGGCGAAGTCGAACGGGCACGCGTGGTCCCGTGTGGAGTTCAAGCGTCCCGAATACGACCTCGTCTGGAACCGCGACTACTCGCTCACCCAGGACCGGTTCAGCGTGAACACGCTGGACGGACGGATCAAGCTGGACTATGCGCGTAAGGGCATGAGGCAGTACTTCAACGGGACGTGGCGGTTCGGCACAGCCAAACTGGTGCACAAACACGAGAAATGGTTCCTGCACATCCCCGTGACGAAGGCGTTCCCCGAACTCGACGACGCTTGCGTCACAAACATCGTCGGTGTGGACCTCGGCATCAACTTCCTGGCGGTCACGTACGACAGCCAGGGCGAGACCACCTTCTACGACGGAAGAATGGTGAAGCACAAGCGAGGCACGTTTAAAGCCACCCGCGAACAGCTCCAACGACGGCAGACCCCATCGGCCTGCAAGCGGCTGAGACAGCTCGGCTCGAGAGAAAACCGTTATGTGACCGATGTGAACCATCAGGTCACGAAGGCACTCGTCGACCGATACCCGAGGGGCACGCTGTTCGTGTTGGAGGACCTGACCGGCATCCATGCCGCCACAGAGAAGGTGCGGGCGAGAAACCGCTACGTCTCCGTGTCGTGGGCGTTCTACCAGTTCCGTCGCATGCTCGAGTACAAGGCCGCACTGAACGGTCAGAAGGTGATCGTCGTCGACCCGAGACACACCTCCCAGACCTGTCCGACATGCGGGCACACCGAGAAGGCGAACCGGGACAAGAAGCTGCACACGTTCCAATGCAAGAACTGCCGGTACCGATCGAATGATGACCGCGTCGGCGCGATGAACCTGCATCGGAAAGGCATCGAACACATCGGTACAGGTGCCACGGGAGCATGACCCCCATGGAAGGGGCGAGGTCAACCGTCCCGATGTTCCGCCACGCGAAGGTAGGAGGCGCATGAGCGCCGTCCGCACTACCGGGCAGGAACGAGCGTAACCGTACTCTACGAGGGTAGAGGCGCCGTCGAGTCCTCGATGGACGCAAGCCCCCACCTCAAACGGACCGTCAAGGCGTTAAGTGGCGGGTTGTTGACTGTGATAGTTTAGCATAAAGCACTCACAAATTCAGTACAAAAAACAAGGAAGCCCGAAATAATGTTCGGGCTTCCTTGTTCGACTCATTTCGTCAGTATCATTTCTTTTTCGACAAATTTCGTGTCGAACGCACCGTTACGGAAATGTTCGTGCGCCATGACTTGTTGATGGAACGGAATCGTCGTATGAATACCCGACACCGTGAACTCGTCAAGGGCACGGAGCATCTTCGCGATCGCTTCCTCGCGCGTAGGGGCGTGGACGATCAACTTCGCCACCATCGAGTCATAGAACGGCGGGATGACGGCACCTGCGAACAGTCCGCTGTCGACCCGCACACCCATTCCTCCTGGAACGATATATTGATCGATCTTGCCGGCCATCGGACGGAAGTCGGTGAACGGGTCTTCGGCGTTAATGCGGCATTCGATCGAGTGGCCGCTAAAGACGATATCGGCCTGTGAGATGGCGAGCGGATGCCCGAGCGCGACTTCAAGTTGCGCTTGGACGAGATCAAAGCCGGTGATCATCTCCGTGACCGGATGCTCGACTTGGATTCGCGTGTTCATTTCCATAAAGTAAAACTCGTTCGATTCAGGGACGTAAATAAATTCGATCGTCCCGGCGCTCGAGTATTGGATCGCTTTCGCCGCTTTGACGGCCGCTTCTCCCATCGCTTGGCGCGTCGCCTCGTCGATCGCAGGCGACGGGGCCTCCTCGATCAGTTTCTGCATCCGGCGTTGGATCGTGCAGTCCCGTTCTCCTAAATGAATGACGTTCCCATACTGGTCAGCGAGCACTTGCACCTCGACGTGACGGAACGATTCGATATATTTCTCTAAATAGACGTCGCCGTTCCCAAAAGCTTGTTTCGCTTCTTTACGGGTCGCGACGAGTCCTTTGATGAGCTCTTCTTCGTCGAAAGCGACACGAATCCCGCGTCCGCCGCCTCCGGCCGTCGCCTTGATGATGACCGGATAACCGATTTCTCGAGCGAGTTCAATCGCCTCATCATCCGTCACGACACCGCTCGATCCCGGGACGACAGGAACACCTGACTCGATCATCGTCCGCTTCGCTTCATCTTTAATGCCCATCTTCCGAATCGCATAGCTGCTCGGACCGACGAACTGGATCCCGCACGCTTCACTCATCTCGGCGAACTCGGCATTTTCTGCCAAAAATCCATACCCAGGATGGATCATCGTCGCATCGACCGCACAAGCGACCGACAAGATGTTCGGGATATTCAAATAAGAGTCTTTCGACGGGTTCGGCCCGATACAATACGCCTCGTCCGCGAGACGAACGTGCAACGACTCACGATCTGCCTCCGAAAAGACGGCGACTGTCGGGATATTCATTTCTTTGGCTGCCCGAATGATTCGTACCGCGATCTCGCCGCGGTTTGCAATGAGTAATTTCATAGCACCCTCACTTCACGCTAAAGAGCGCTTGGCCATATTCGACTAGATCGCCGTCGGCGACGAGGATTTCAACGACTTCCCCGCTGATTTCGGCCTCGACATCGTTGAACAGTTTCATCGCTTCTAATATACAGACGACCTGACCCGTCTCGACACGGTCGCCTACTTTGACGTACGAGTCTTTATCCGGGGCCGGGCGTGAATAAAACGTTCCGACCATCGGTGATGTGATGGTACGTAAGTTGCTCACTTCCGCTTGAGGCGCTTCGCTCTCTTCTACGGCTGGTGCAGATAACGGAGCAGTAATCGGTTGAGCAAGCGGTGTGCTCGCGACGATTTGCTGCGCCGTTTCTTTTTTTAATGACAGTTTGAACTCGGACGTCTCGAGCTCCATCTCATGGATAGACGTCTGGTCGAGCAGTTCAATCAGCTCTTTAATATGATCGATTTGCATGAAATAAACCCCCTATTTATACCTGGTACTAATCTCTACTCTACTATAACTGGTCAGACCAGTGAATGCAACGACAAAAAAAGTGCCCATTCGTTTGAATGGACACTGCTCGTATTACCCGTTATAACGTCCCATGAAGTCGCCGGTACGTGTGTCGACCGTCACTTTTTCACCTGGCTCGATGAAGAGCGGGACTTGAATGATATGGCCAGTTTCGACCGTAGCGTTCTTTTTGACGTTCGACGCCGTATCCCCTTTAACACCTGGGTCAGCTTCTGTGATCGTCAAGACGACCGTCGTCGGAAGTTCGATCCCGAGGATCTCACCGTTATAATCAGCGATGCTCACTTCCATGTTCTCGAGCATGAACGGAAGCGCCGCTTTCACTTGCTCGCCCGTCAATTCGAGCTGCTCATACGACTCCGTATCCATGAAGACGTACGTGTCGCCCATCGGATACAAATACTGCATTTTTTTACGTTCGATGTGAGCGCGTTCGACCCGCTCGCCGCCCCGGAACGTCGTCTCTTGAATCGCGCCAGAACGTAAGTTGCGCATTTTCGTACGAACGAACGCTGCGCCTTTACCTGGTTTGACGTGTTGGAACTCGATGACTTGCCAAATCGAACCATCTGATGTTTTGACTGTTAACCCTGTCTTTAAATCGTTTACTGATACCATAGTGATTTCCTCCTAAAAATGAGCTGAGACTCAAGCCTCGATCGTGATTAACTCTTTTGGCGACTGCGTGAGACGGACATTTCCATCCTTCGTGATGACGACATCATCCTCGATACGGCAGCCACCGATGCCGGCGATGTAGATCCCAGGCTCGATTGTGACGACCATCCCAGGTTCGAGCACCGTGTCAGACCGGAACGACAACCCTGGCGCCTCATGTACTTCCATTCCGAGTCCGTGACCGGTTGAGTGGCCGAAGTACTCGCCGTACCCGGCTTCTTTGATGACGTCACGCGTCAACGCGTCAGCCTCGATGCCAGTGATACCGGCCCGAGTCCCTTCCACGCCTGCCAGTTGGGCACGCAACACCGTGTCATAAATCTCGCGCAATTTGTCTGAGATCTCGCCGACTGCGAGCGTACGCGTAATATCCGAACAGTACCCTTTGTAGTACGCTCCGAAGTCGAGCGTCACGAGTTCACCGGCTTCGATGACTTTGTCACTGGCCACACCGTGCGGCAATGCCGAACGATGACCAGAGGCGACGATCATATCGAATGAAGACGAATCCGCACCTTGGCCGCGCATGAACATCTCCAACTCATTGGCGACTTCTTTCTCAGTGCGTCCCGGGCGAATGAACGTCTGGATGTGGGCAAACGCCGCATCAGCAATCGCCGCAGCTTCCTTCATTATCTTAATCTCTGCCTCGTCCTTAATCAAGCGCAGCTTTTCCACGATCCCTGACGTCTCGACCAGTTCAGCCGCTACCTCTTTCTCATACGTCCGATACGTCCCGACCGTCATGTCATCTTGTTCGATCCCGAGACGCTTCACCCCTTCTCGGCTCGCGATGTCAGACACCGACTTGATGAGCGATGTTTCGAGCTCGATGATGTCATAACCGGTTACTTGGCTAGCTGCCTGCTCGGTATAGCGGAAGTCCGTGATGAAACTCGCCGCCTTCGCTGTGATCAAGATGACCCCACTCGACCCGGTAAACCCAGACAAGTAACGAATGTTCTCTCGTTTCGTCACGAGCAATCCATCGATCCCGTTCATTTCTAACTGAGCTTGTAGCTTGTTGACGCGTTCAATCATGTCGATTCCTCCAATGTTCGATGAGTGCATGCAACGCGAGCGTATAGCTCGTCAATCCGAAGCCGCTGATGACGCCGAGGCAGACACCGGCAAGTTTCGATTCGTGACGAAACGACTCACGGGCATGCACGTTCGAGATATGTACTTCGACGACCGGGGCTGAAATAGCGGCAATCGCGTCCCGCAATGCAATCGACGTATGCGTATACGCCCCGGCGTTCAAGATGACGCCCGCGTAATCATACGCCTCATGCAGCGCATCGATCAGCTCACCTTCATGATTGGACTGGATGAACGTGAGACGAACATCTCCCGGTGCTTCGAGCAACAGTTCTGCCGTCAAGCCTTTCAGCGAGACATCCCCGTACACATCCGGTTCCCGTCTACCTAGCAAGTTCAAATTCGGTCCGTTCAAGACAAGTATATGCACAAGCCTTCCCCCTCATTCGTCAAGTCTTTCTTATTGTAACAAATTTATGCGAAGAGCGATAATCGCGTCACCTGAGGTTTCGTTTTTCGATCAAATCACGTTATAATTCAACTATATACTTGTCAGAATCGAGGAGAACCTATGAAAAATAAAAAGTTGATCCCCGTCGGCGGTCAAGCACTCGTCGAAGGCGTCATGTTCCAAGGACGCACCGAGAGCGCCTCGGCCATCCGGCGTAAAGACGGATCGATCGAGACGTTCAAACAGCCTCGACTCCTCGTCCCGTGGGTCCAATCGTTGAAAAAAGTCCCGTTCCTTCGTGGCATCGTCGCTTTATACGAGTCGTTAAAGAACGGCTCAGCCCACATGAACTTCGCGAGCGATCGCTATGACGTCGACCCGAGCGAAGACGTCACGGAGAAGCCAGAGCAAAAGCAAAACATCCTCATGGTCATCATGATCGCCATCGTCGGTGTCATTTCTTACATCTTCGGCAAATTGATCTTCAACGTCACCCCGGCGCTCCTTGCCGCTATGTTCCAAAACGTGCCCGCACTGTCCGGTCACGTGATTCAAAACCTGCTCGAAGGGGGAATTAAACTAGTATTACTGCTCAGCTACCTATACTTGATTTCATTGACCCCGCTCATCAGACGCGTCTTCCAATATCATGGCGCCGAGCATAAAGTTATCAACTGCTACGAATCCGGACGACCGATCACCGTTGATAACGTCCGTTCAAGCTCACGCCTCCACTATCGGTGTGGTTCAAGCTTCATCCTGTTCACCGTTTTTGTCGGCATCGGCGTCTATATGGTCGTCCCGATCGACCCACTTTGGGTCCGGCTCGTCAGCCGGATCGCGCTGTTGCCGGTCGTCATCGGCATCTCGTTCGAGGTGCTTCAATTCACCAATCGCTTCCGGGAGCATCGGTTTTTATCCGTGCTCGGTAAACCAGGACTTTCATTGCAACTATTAACGACGCGAGAACCGAACGACGAACAGATCCGCGTCGCCATCGAAGCGTTCGAGACGTGGGAACGTTCCGAACTCGGTCAACCGGACGTCCAAAGAGAGGGATAAAGAGGAGGAAAACACCATGATCAGACAAAGAATCGGCTCGACCGCGGCGACCATCGTGTTCATCTTAGGCTTCATCGGAGTCGGACATATGTTAGCGACCGATCCTGGTCGATTGTTCAGACAGCTACTCTTCATCGGTATTTTCGGGTTAATCTTTTACGTGATTTACCGGGTCTTCATGGCTCCTAAAATTTCGGCCGAGGACGTGCGTTACCGGAAGACCGCGCAAGCGTCGAAAAAACGGATGGCGCGACCGGGCAATAGCCCCAAAGTCAAACCGTCCGCAGCGGCCGCTAAGAAAAAGAACACCAAACCAGGCTCGAACGTCACCAAACTGTCGAAGCGCACGAGCGTCCATCGCAGCGACGCCCCTCACCTGACCGTCATCGAAGGGAAAAAAGGCAAGAAGAAAAAGAAAGCGAACATGTAAAAGGAGCGCCTCTCGAGGCGCTCCTTTTAGTCTGTCTCGACAAATCCTATATACGGTAAGTTGCGGTATTGTTCCGCGTAGTCGATGCCGTACCCGATGACGAACTCATCTGGAATCTCGAATCCGACATAATCCGCGTCAAGTTGGACGAGGCGACGGGCCGGTTTGTCGAGCAACGTGCAAATTTTCAATTCTCCCGGTTGATGCAACTTCATATGCTGACACAAAAACTTGAGCGTCTGGCCGGTATCGATGATGTCCTCAATAATGACGACATATTTCCCTTCGACGTCGAGGTCGAGGTCTTTCCGAAGTTGGACGTTCCCGCTCGAGACCGACTTTTTCCCGTAAGACGAAGTCGCGACCGTGTCCAGTTGGACGCTCCCTTTCATCTGTCGCATCAAATCAGCGGCGAACACGAGTGAACCTTTTAACACGGGGACGAGGACGATCGGCGTCCCGGCCGCATCACGTTCGATCTGTTCCGCGAGTTCAGCGACGCGCTGTTTAATCTGTGCTTCATCAAATAACTTCCCTTTGATTTGAATGTTCATTTGTCGGCGATTGTTCGCCGTCACCCCCTCATTTATCTATCCAGCAACCATTCTATCATACAATCACCCTAAAAATAGACTTTAATTCAATAAAACGATGTTAATGTTCGGCTTTCGCTTCGAATGCCTAAAAAAAGACCACCATCCGATTCAACAATCGGATCGCGGTCGATTTCACTCATCCCGTGTCATATTCAGTTCTTGAAACTGTCGAAACTGCTCCATCAGCTCAGGTTTGTCTTCGAAGAATTCGACGAATTGGGTCATGCAGTCGAGCGTGTTCGAGCTCAAATGATGTTCGATGCCTTCAACATCCTCATAGACGTGCGCTTCATCGACCCCGATCAGCCGTAGGAACGACTCGAGCATCGTATGCCGCTCGACGAGCCGCTTGCCGATTTTCTGCCCTTTATTCGTCAACATCAGGCCTCTGTATTTTTCATATACCAAATAACCTTCCCGGTCTAACTTTTGCACCATTTTCGTGACTGAGGAGGGATGCACCCCTAAATGTTCGGCGATATCAGATACACGAGCGTATCCTTTCTCGACCATCAGTAAGTAGATTCGTTCTAAGTAGTCTTCCATACTCGGTGTCGGCATGGGCGTAGCCTCCCCTTATGTTCCGTTCTCCAATCTCCATTTTAGCGTAACCCGTGTAAAACCGAAAGCAGAACGGGCAAATCGTCTAGTCAATCATTGTCTCATGACCTTAAATTCTTTATAATGAATGTTGGTGAAACTTAATAGAGAAAGGGAGAACATCAATGGGAATCGAAACAATCCTCGTCATCATCCTCTGGGCTGCGCTCATCGCATATATCGTCTGGCGCTTCATGCCGGCTCGTGGTTTGAAAAAAATGAAACAAGAAGAATTTCGCGCTTCGCTCCGCAAAGGACAATTGATCGACGTCCGTGAACCGAACGAGTACAAGGGAGGCCACATCATCGGGGCCCGTAATATCCCGGTCGGCCAGATGAAACTTCGAATGAAAGAGCTACGGAAAGATCAACCGATCCTCATGTACTGCCAAGGCAAGTCACGTACGAACCAGGCGGCCAAACTGCTCATGAAAAATGGCTACACCGACATCTATATGCTTGAAGGCGGATTTAAAAACTGGAAAGGGAAAGTCAAAAAAGACTGACCCTCACAAACAAGCGTTGCTCCAACATTCGTTGGGGCAACGCTTATTTGATTGAACGTTCAAAAGAATTTAGCGATCGATTTCGGTGTTAAAACTTTCCCTACCGATTTGATTTCCTCATTGACGACAAGGCCAGGCGTGCTCATAATTCCATATGACATAATTTGCTCGATGTCCGTCACTTTTTCAACCGTCGCCGTCTTCCCAGTTAATCGTAGCGCTTCTACGACATTTTGCTCCAGCGTTTTGCAATTGCGACACCCGGTCCCTAAAATTTTTATGTTCATGTTCGACTCCTCCTCATAGTATAAAGTTGAATAAGTAACCAATTACCGTGATCCCCAACGTCACAATGACAAAGAAAATGATGACGAGCTCTTTCTTCAACACTCGGCTCAACAATAGACCTTCAGGTACAGACAAAGCGACGGTCGACATCATGAACGCAAGAGCCGTTCCGATCGCCATTCCTTTCCCTACGAGCACCTCGATGACTGGCAACGTCCCGATTGCATTGGAATAGAGCGGAACCCCGATCAACGTTCCAACGATTGGGCCATACCAGTTATCTCCCCCTGCGACACGCATAATGAACTCGGCCGGGATGAACCCGTGAAACCCTGCCGCGATCGCAATCCCAATCAGTAAATAAGGTCCCACTTTTTTCACGGTCTCATAGACGCTATTGAGCGCTGTCACTAAACGATCTGCTTGTGATAATTCAATCGTGACCGCGACTTGTTGACTTTTGATTTGATATACGTAGTCTTGCACATACTTTTCAAGATGTAACTTTTCAATTAGCAGGCCAGCGAACAACGCGACCATCACTCCTGCAAATACATATAAGAACGCGATCTTCCAACCGAACATTGAGATGAGAAGGACGATAGAAATTTCATTCACAATCGGTGACGTGATGAGAAACGTGAACGTCATCCCGAGCGGAATACCCGCTTCCACGAACCCGATGAAAAAGGGGATCGTCGAGCAGGAACAGTATGGTGACAAGACGCCTAGACCAGCGGCACCAATATATCCGCCAACTTTCCGCTTGCCACTCAAATAGTCGCGAACTTTTTCTACAGGGAAATAACTGCGAATATATCCGATCACAAAAATCATAATGCTCATCAGCACGGTTATCTTCACGACGTCCATCACGAAAAATTGTACAGCTTCACCGAAACGGCCACTTAGATCAAGGACGTCGTATGCGATAAAGTCTCCAATCCGATCAAACATGTTCACCCACTTCTTTCTCTGTCAATTGGAAAACGGTGTTCCGTCCCAAGCGTGTCGAGCGAATGACTTCACCACGCTCTAGCAAACGGAGGTGATGTGTCAACGTAGAGTTCGGCATCTCGAGCGTGCTCGACAGTTCACATAAGCACATCGGGGCTATGCCTAACAGGCGGACGATCTTTAACCGAGTTGGATCTGCCAGTCCTTTATGGAAGGCGGCTTGTCGCTCGAGCTCTCCCTCATCAAATTGACAGATACGTAAGGATTCGCGAAGTTCTTCGTCTGTTTTCAAAGTCCATTCCATCTTCATCACCTCCTCTTATATAACTAGTTTGCTAGTTATATAGTTTCAAGTCCACACACTTGTTCAATTATTCACATTTAAGACATTTTTTAGTTCATACAATCGTCACAACCACTCATCTTGGCACAAATCAAAAACCCGCTCGCGAATTGCGAGCGGGTTGTGGCTTAGTTGATTGACGATGGTTGGCGTCGCTCATACTTCAATACCGGCTTACGGGCAGCGAGCGTCTCGTCGAGTCGTTTGACGACCGTCGTATGCGGCGCCGTCTGAACGATCTCCGGATTCTCTTCTGCCTCTTTGACGATTTGGAGCATCGCGTCACAGAACGCGTCGAGCGTCTCTTTCGATTCCGTCTCGGTCGGCTCGATCATGATGCACTCCTCGACGTTGAGCGGGAAGTAGATCGTCGGCGGATGGTATCCGAAGTCGAGCAATCGTTTGGCGATGTCGAGCGTACGGACACCGAGTGCCTTTTGACGTTTACCTGACAAGACGAATTCGTGCTTGCAGTATGTGTCGTACGGCACATCGAACGCGTCCTTCAAACGGGCGAACATGTAGTTGGCGTTCAACACTGCTTCGCGTGAGACACGCGTCAGCCCTTCGGCGCCCATCGTCTTAATGTAGCTGTAGGCGCGTACGTTGATGCCGAAGTTTCCATAGAACGGTTTAATGCGTCCGATCGACTGCGGGCGATCGTAATCGAGCGTAAAACCTGAATCCGCTCTTTTTACGATCGGTGTCGGCAAGTACGGGATCAAGTCGCGCTTGACGCCGACCGGTCCCGAGCCCGGGCCGCCGCCGCCGTGCGGTCCTGTGAACGTCTTGTGCAAGTTCAAGTGGACGACGTCAAAGCCCATATCACCAGGACGGGCGATCCCTAGAATCGCGTTCGAGTTAGCCCCGTCGTAGTACAGTTTACCGCCTGCCTCATGGACGACTTTGGCAATTTCAAGGATGTCCGCCTCGAACAACCCGAGCGTGTTCGGGTTCGTGAGCATGAGCGCTGCCGTGTCGTCCCCAACTTTCGCCTTTAAGTCAGCGAGGTCGACAAGTCCCCGCTCATCCGATTTGACCGTGACCGTCTCGAATCCGGCGACGACGGCCGAGGCCGGGTTTGTCCCGTGCGCCGAGTCCGGGACGAGTACTTTCGTCCGATTCATATCGCCGTTATGCTGGTGGAACGCTTTGATCAACATGAGTCCGGTCCATTCACCGTGGGCCCCGGCTGCCGGTTGGAGCGTCACTTCGTCCATCCCCGTGATTTCAGCGAGCTGGTCTTGAAGGTCGACCATCATCTCGAGCGCCCCTTGCACCGATTCGATCGGTTGGAGCGGGTGGATGTGGGCGAACCCAGGCAGACGCGCCATATCTTCGTTCACTTTCGGGTTGTATTTCATCGTACATGATCCAAGCGGATAGAAGCCGGAATCGACACCGTGGTTCCGCGTCGATAGCGACGTATAGTGACGAACGACATCTAGTTCCGACACTTCCGGCAGTTCGGCCGCCTCTTGACGAATCATCGACGCCGGTAACAGCGCCTCAATATCAACTTCTGGCACGGTCGGTGTCGGCAAGTTGTACCCGGTCCGTCCGGCACGTGACACTTCAAAAATGAGCGTTTGTTCGTGTTGCATCAGTTCGTCCCCCCAACCACTTCAATAAATCCGTCAATCTCTTCTTTCGTGCGCAGTTCGGTCGCACATAGCAACATCTGTGTTTGACGATCAGCATCATACGTTCCGAGAGGCAATCCACCGATGATGCCATTGTCAAGCAAGCGGCGTGACACGGTTTCGGCATCGGTACCGAAATCGACGACGAACTCGTTGAACATCGGTCCTTCGTCGATGATCGGGTAACCGGCCGACTTCAGCGCCTCTTTCATATAGTGGGCCGTTTGAATGTTGCGGACGGCCATGTCACGAATCCCATATTTCCCGAGCGCGGACATCGTGATCGAGGCGGCGAGCGCATTGAGCGCCTGGTTCGAGCAGATGTTCGATGTCGCTTTATCGCGGCGGATATGCTGTTCCCGTGCCTGTAGCGTCAAGACGAAGCCGCGTTTCCCGTCCTCGTCGACCGTCTGACCGACGAGACGACCCGGCAGTTTACGCATGAGCGCCTTTTTGACGGCGAAGTAGCCACACGATGGACCACCGAAACTTTGCGGGATCCCGAACGGTTGGGCATCGCCGACCGTGATATCGGCCCCGAGCGCACCAGGAGACTCTAAAATACCGAGTGCGAGCGGGTTGCTCGATACAACAAAGAGCGCACCGGCATCATGGGCCGCTTTCGCGAGCGTCGCCAAGTCCTCGACGCGACCGTAGAAGTTCGGGTACTGAACGACGAGACACGAGGCGTCCGTCAAATCGACGTCCGTCAAATCCGTCACGCCGGCCGCAACATGCGTATATTCAACTGAAAGTCCCGGTCCATCCGCGTATGTGCGGATGACGTCTTTCGCTTCCGGGTGAACAGCACCGGAGACGATGACACGTTTCTTCTTCGTATGGGCGCTCGCGAGGTAAGTCGCTTCCGCGAGTGCGGTAATGCCGTCATACATCGACGAGTTGGCGACGTCCATCCCCGTCAGTTCACAAATCATCGTCTGGAACTCGAACATCGCTTGCAGTTCACCTTGTGAAATTTCAGGTTGATACGGCGTATACGCCGTGTAAAACTCAGAACGGAGCAACATATGGTTCATGACGCTTGGCGACAAGTGATCGTACATGCCGGCTCCTAGAAAACTCGGATGTGATTTCGTGTGAAGGTTCTTCTCGGCAAGCTTCGTCATGTGGCGGACGAGATCGACTTCTGGGAGCGGAGCGCCGATGGCAGATAACGATGCCGTCTCCCGGAGCGTGGCCGGGATATCTTCAAGCAAATCTTCGATCGATTCGACACCGATCGTCTGGAGCATATCGCGTTCGTCTTGCTCGGTCATCGGTAAATAACGAAATTCCATTCTGTTCATTCTGAATCCCCCTGTATCATTTACGTTTATAGAACGGTGTCGGCACACGTTCGGCTTCTATTTGTTTGCCCCGAACTTCGACGATGAAGTTTGATTGTTCGACAAACCGGCGATCAATCCGGGCCCAAGCGATCGATTCGTTAACGGTCGGCGGCATCGTTCCCGTCGTGACGACGCCGATCGTCTCGCCGTCAAACAAGACGGGCGCACCTTGTCGGGCAATCCCGCGGCCGAGCAGCTTCAAGCCGATCAGACGGCGCGGAATATCTTCTTTTTGTTTGACGAGGGCATCTTTCCCGACGAAGTCGGTATCGAGCTTGACCGCAAAGTTCAAGTTGGCCTCGAACGGCGTCACCGTCTCGTCTAACTCATGCCCGTACAGCGGCAGACAAGCTTCAAAACGGAGCGTGTCACGTGAACCGAGCCCGCACGGCGTCACTTGTTCTGCTTCGAGCGCAGTCCAAATCTTCGCGACATCTTCGGCCCGGGCGTATACTTCGAACCCATCCTCACCTGTATAGCCACTCCGCGAGACGATTGCTGGCACACCGGCAACGTCGCCGCTCAAAAACCGGAAGAACTTGATCTCATGTAGCGGTAAGTCCGTGATTTGTCCGAGTACTGTTTCTGCAATCGGACCTTGGATCGCGATTTGACCGTACGCATCCGATTCATCGGTCACAGTGACGTCCCCTGATACGTATCGACGGACGTGGGCCACGTCTTTTTCAATATTCGAGGCGTTGACGACGAGCCAATACGCGTCTTCATCGAGCCGATAGACGAGCAGGTCGTCGACGACCCCGCCGTCAGGTAAACAAAACAAGTTGTATTGCGCTTGCCCGATATTCAGCTTCGAGACGTCATTCGTCACAAGACGTTGGACGTTTTCGAACGCGTCCGGACCTTCAATCCGAATTTCCCCCATGTGCGATACATCGAACATGCCAACCCGCTCCCGAACCGCTTGATGCTCTTCTTTGATTGACGAGAACATGATGGGCATCTCAAACCCCGCAAAATCCACCATCTTCGCCTTCGTAGAAATCAGGTCGTACAAAGGCGTACGTTTCAACGTTAACTTCTCCATAATATCCCCCAATCCCGAACGTAATTAATCCATTTGATGAAATATTTCGTTTTCTATTCCACTCTATCAATTTTTTGACGCGCTGCCTAGCAAAAATGGGCAAAAATAAAGAGGATTGAAAACGAAAACGTTTTCATCCTCATTATTTCATATTTCAGTCTCAGTGGAAACGCCTGAACGATCGATTCCAGCGGTCCGCTTAATTTCCTTCGTAAGGCCGACCGTTGCCTGTTTCATTTCGAGCGATTCGTCTTTCACTTTAACCGAATAAGCCTTCATTTGCTTCACCGATGCGTTGACCGTGTCGATGTGCTGTTTGATCTCACCGACCAAGCCTTGAATCACATTCATTCGAATCGTAAACCGTTCTGTCAACCGTTTCACACGGCGCAGATCGGTCTTCATTTTGTTCCGATACAATAAAAATCCGTATCCACCTAGCCCGACGAGTGCGAGCACGATAATACCAAGATTAATCCAAATCATCTGTCTTCCTCCTTCAACCGATCTAGTTCACAAGCAATCGCTTCCGAGCTCAATGAGGCGTCGATTGTCACATCGGCGTAAGCGTAAAGCGGACGCCTGCGCTCGTATAGCGCCTCGACGCTCCTTTTACCAAGTTGCACGAGCGGGCGGTCCGAGTCTTTAATGCGCCCCCAACACAGTTCGAACGGCAACTCAAGGGCAACGATGCGCCCATGACGCCGCATCCATTCGATATTTTCTGAGCGCTCGACGATTCCGCCACCTGTCACGATATAGTCCGCATGAACGTTTCGAAGCATCGCCGTCTCTTCGGCCCGAAACGCGCTCTCACCGTGTCGGGCGAAATAAGCAGGTAAACCCATCCCAAGATGCCGTTCGAGCGCTTCATCCAAATCGATGACATGATTCGATTTTTCAAGATATCGTTTTAAGCTTGATTTACCTGTACCCATAAACCCGATGATGTAAAACGGTCTAGTCATCGAAATAAATCACCTCTTTATGCTTTTCTCCCGTCTTCAACCGGATCTCGACCTCCGTCGTACCTGGCCCGAGCGGTCGGCAGAAAATCGTACCGGTCGGTTTGACGATGATCTCTGCTTCTGTCTGGCACGAATGTTTGGCGACCATGAGATGGGATTCGAAGCGAATCGCCAAAATTTCGAGCGTCAGACGTTCCGTGCTTCGTTCGATATCAGTATACCAAAACAAAGCTGCAGCTAATAGCCACGTCAAGAGGACTAACGTAGAGATGACGAAGAACCCGAGCGCATGCACATCACGGACTTCTCCCGCGGGCCGATCGAGTCGGTCCACTGAATCCGGTAGCCGTTTCCTAACGGTTCGACGCGATAACCATCGATTCCTCTTATAAATAACAAGTTCCCTCCTTCTTCGCCTACCATGACTAAGTTCCGATTGATCTGCTTGAGCGTCCACGTCCACGTCGTCTCATCGGGTCGAACGTACGTACCGACGAGTCTACCTTCTCGCACCTGACAGTCACGACTGTCGAACAGTTTGCGGACGATGAGTTGTGGTGTCGTGTTCACTTGACCGCGCGGTTGTTCGTAAAACGCCTCCCCGAGCGCTAAAAAGTGGACGAGCAGCCCGATGAACAAGGGGAGCAACAATAATGTGAACGTCATCTCGAGCAACGTGAAGCCACCCTCAGAGTGTCGGCAGACATATGTCTTGTTCACAAATTTCGACTTCACCGCTTGGATCGGCCGCATCGAGCAACACCTCCCCTTGAAGCCGTTCATAAGTCCGAACCGTCGCCTCGAGACGCTCCACCCGCTCCGTACCCGCCGTAACGAACGGCGCAATCACACCGACCCATCCGAGCAGGAGGGCTAGACTTAAACAAACTTCCCAAAACGTGACGCCTTGCTCATCCTCCCCCACTACGGATCACCTCCGGCTCATACGTGCCCATCCTGAACTTCAACGTGACCGCGACTTGGCCCGTGTAAAATTTCCACTGCCCGGCATACGTCGCCGCCGACTTTGAAAAGACGATTTCGTTCGTTGCCGGCAGGCTCATCTCGACACCGTCGGGAACGACGCCTGAAGTGATCGACGTCGTCCCGCACGTGATGTGATACCGCCGTTCTTTCATGTACCATCTCAAGCGCGGGACACATTTTTCATCGGCGGCCACATACGGATACTGGCCGACCTCGGCGATGTCTTGGACGAGCGCCTCCGTGAAGTCGATGAGCGCGAGCCGGTCCATCGAACGGACGGTAGGCGTCGCCACTAAAAGGAGTAGCGACAGGACGACGAGTACCCAAGCCATCTCGACGAGCGTATAGCCGTCTTGTCTCATTTCAGCGCCAACGCACCTGTGCTCGGCGTGTACGTGTACGTCATCGACTGACAGCTATATTCGAGCGGATTCTCGGTCGAAGCACGTTTGATGACGGCGAGTGATTCTGGATACGCCTTATGTTCCGCATAGTATAAATTGATTTCAGATTCGACAATCCGTACGCTCCCTTCACAGCTGACGCTATCCGCCCGTGACTTCCCGTCCGACATAGACGGGACGAGTAGCAGCAACAAGACCGAGATGATCAGTAACACTGCCGCCATTTCAACGAGTGTGAATCCTTGCTCTGCCTGACAGTCTGATTTGAGTTTTGCCACGATAATTCTCCTCCTCATAGTTGGGCCATAATTAGTTTGACCGGCAAATAAATCGTATAGAACATCATCGTCACCATGACGGTCAAGAAACCGTACAAAAGCGGCTCCGTCTTGGCGATCAGTTGCTTCCAATACAGTTCCATCTCTTCAAAGATCAAGTCTCGATGTAACGCCATAATCAATCCGAGGTCTCCACTCACCGTCCCGACCCCGAACAAGCTGACGACTTCATGATCGAGCAGACGTTCCTCTCGGGCCGCCGCCTCCAACTCGATCCCGCTAGACATCCGGTCATGGATGCGCCGGGCGATTTGCGCCACTTCCCCGTCCCCGTGAGAGAGACGCTCGATGACGTGACGAACCGAAATTTGCCCTTCACTCAGTAAGGACAGTTCGCTGACAAACAAATACGTGATATACAGTCGTCTTCCCCGCTCGACGAATCGGATCGGGACGGACCGGCCTCGCTTCACGACCCAATAGCCCCAGCCACCTGTCAAAACGAGCGCGACGAACAAGCCCGGGAAAAAACTTCGTGACAAGAGGATGGCGCTGATTCCGTCTAAATCGTCGACCTGCACCATCGAGAGCAATTTCGGAAAGATGTACAGCGCATAAATGGCACCAAGCCCTAAAAGCATCGTCAAGATGACGAGCGGATACCTCGCCAGTTGTTTTAACTCTTGCTGCAGGCCTCGACGCATCATCGATAAGGCAAGTACTTGTTCTAGACCTTCAATGAAATGATGTCCCCGTTCCGCCGTGACGAGCATGTCTCGCATACGCGCATCCGTGACGAGTTCTGAGAATACGTCGGCGAGTGCCAGACCACTCTCGAGCTTTTGCCGCATCACACGAATCAGTTGTTTTTGCTTCCCCCGCTCATGCAGCTCGAGCGTCTCGAACGTCTTTTTCAACCCGACCCCTCGTGCTTGCAGTCGCAGGAAGCGCCGGATCGTGTTCAGCTCCCTACTGGAACGGACATCGACCATGAGCAAGTCACCTCCTCTCTCCGCTGCAACACACACCAATGGCGCGGCACCTCTACTTTGCCGATCAACTGTTCGAGACGGCGTTCACCGTCTTCGATACTCGCCGTATGAAACGTCGCGATCGTCAAATGTCCGCTCAGTGCCGCATCATGCGCGACAAGCAGTTCTTCACTCGTCCGCACCTCCCCGACAACGATGATATCCGGGTCGGCTCGCAACGTTTCTTTCAACAAACGTCTATGATCCAGTCCTGCCAATACATTCACCTCGAGCTGGATCACACCCGTCAATTGCTGTTCGGGAGGGTTTTCGATCGTCACGATCCGGTGGTTCTTCAAACTTTCAAGAAAAGCATAGAGGACTGTCGTTTTTCCGGCCCCCGTCGCGCCACCGATTAAAAACAAGCCGTGCCGCAGCTCAGCCATGCCTTGAAAACGCAACACATCCACTTCAGATAACAACTCTTGAAGTTGGAACGAGACGTTCGGCAGACGCCATGACATGAGCACATCAGTAAATGACGGCAAAAACGTGACCCTGATCATTTCTTCGTTTCGATCATATATCCCGGATTGCGGAACCCGATGATCCGTTTCAGCGAGCGAACACCAATATTTCATATGTAATGTGAGCCGTTCGTAGTCTGGACGTGGTATCGTCTCAAGCTTTGTGATCGACGTCCCGTGACGCGCCTGTGCGATAACGGCGTCTTTGCCTGGCATGAAATGGACATCGCTCGCCTCGAGCCGTCGCGCCGCTTTAATCAATCGATCAATCACCAGTTTCATTGTCCCCACCTCATAAATGAGCATAAAAAAAAGCCCACTCTTAGGAAAGTGGACTTGTCTTATGAAACGTTTACCGAAGTCAAATCATGGCGGCGGGCATACGTCTCGATTGATGCCTTGTCGTAGCCGACAATGACTTCTTTACCGTCTGTCAAAATCGGGCGTTTCAACAGCTTCGGATTTTCGCTCATCAACTTCAGCAATTCGCTCAGTTTCAATTCATCGACGTCAACGTTGAGCTGTTTGAACGCTTGACTTCTCGTTGCTAGGAGTGAATCGACTCCGTCTTCGCTAAGTGCAAGTAGCGTCAAGAGTTCGTCTACCGTCGGAGCGTCTCGGAAAATATGGCGTTCGTTCACATCAAGTTGTTGCTCTTGTAAAAACGCTTTCGTTTTTCGACACGACGTACAGCTTGGATACGTATAAAACATAAGTTCACTTGCCACTTTCAGCGCCTCCTTTTATTTGACAACCTGTTCCGTTCAATGTTTGTAAGTTGATTATACAACCTATTCCGCTTTTTGTACATAGTTTGTACAACCTTTTTTGAATTTTTGTACAACTTTATATAACATATCGATTTCACATATTTTTCACGATTATTTTGCTCAATTCACACGTTTTCATAGCATTTTTCTGAATGTGTTGGTAAAATAGTGAATGAGAATGGAATAATGTACGTATGGGGGGATTAACATGGCGAGAATGTTCCGTGTCCTAGGCTTTTGGACTGGGTTGATCGCGGCGCTGGCTTTCGTGGGCGCACTCGGTGGAGATCAAAGCAGTAGCGAACATACTGGTGACTTCGTCGTAATGGGTCTTGTCTTTTTAGCTCAAACAATTTTCTTTGTCGCACTAGGCTACTTGAAACTGACTGAAAAAACGTATGTATACGTGTTCGGCGCTTACTTGACTGTTTTCTTCGTCGTCTTCACGTATTGGAGTAACTTCCAAATGTAAAAAAAGATTGTCTCTCGTTGAGACAATCTTTTTTTATGTTCACCGTTCAAAAAATGGATTTGAACGAATTTCAGCTTCGAGTGTCGTCTTCGGTCCGTGACCTGAATAGAGCACCGTCTCGGCCGGCAATAATTGACGCATCCGATCGATCGATCCGAGGAGCGTCGATTGGTCGCCGCCGAATAGATCGGTCCGGCCGACCGATTGTTTGAAGATCAAGTCCCCGCAAAAGGCAACACGTTCGCTCGGGATGTGCAATGTGACACTCCCCGGTGAATGACCCGGCGTGTGATGCAACTCGATTGTAAACGCACCAATCTCTAGCTTCTTACCTTGATAAGTTCGTTCGGCCGGTCGCATCGATGAGTGGGGCAGATGGAACTTTGCCGCCCCGTTCTTTTCACCGTCGGCGAGCCATGACCGCTCGGCTTCATGAACATAGACCGGTACCGGATAGCGATCGCGCAGCGCATCGATGCCGCCGATATGGTCAAAGTGGGCATGCGTCAACAAAATGGCGTTCAATCCGCCGAAACGTTCCACCGCCTCAAAGAATTTCGGGTCGTCCGTGCCCGGGTCGACGATAACGACCGTTCCGTCTTGTTCGAGCACGTATCCGTTCTCTTGGGCAAGGCCCGATGTGATTTTTACAATATTCATCTAGAACACCTCCACAACCATTCTAAACGATATTGTGGCAAAATTGTAGCGGTGGCAACCTTTGCTCGACAGCGTGTGTTATTTCGGATAAAATAATAGTGATATTTCAGTGAAATTTTTATGAATTTCATGACGTATAATAAAGGGGGAACTCGTCATGCATTTGTATGAGCCATTTGGATGGATTTCACTCATCGTAGCACTCGTTGCACTTTGGGGGATGGCCCGTTCATTCAAAAAACGCCAATTCTTTCCACTTGCGTTTGCCGGAATCACCGCGCTCGTCTTTGGATTCTTTGGCGTCGCAACATTGATTTTCGGTGGAATCCCAGGTTAATGTTGACTTACCACGAAGACGACTGCGGTCGTCTTTTTTTATTCCGTAAAAAAAGCGCTGACGTTTAACGGTCAGCGCTAGCTCTTGATTATTAATCGGTTTGTTCTTTAAAGCGAAGCAAATCCGAATAGATCAAGTCATCGTTCATTTGCAGGATTTTTTCGGCTTCTTCCGTGACCGGTCCGCAAAGTGTCGTATCTTCAACCGCTTCTCCAGTCGTCGCATCGTAACACATCGATTGCGTCCACACGTAATCGTCCGTGACGACCGTGCCGTCTCGGAAGATGGCGCGACTGTTGCGGTCTTCAGCGAACAAGTCGTTCCCAAACCCGACCAAGTCCGACGTATCGATGCCGAGCAAGTGCAGGAGCGTCGGCTTCATGTCGATATGACTTCCGATCGTCTCATGGACTTCGCCTGTTTCTTGGCCCGGCAAATGGATGGCGAACGGTACTTGTTGAAGTTTCGCCACATCATACGGCGTCAACTCTTCTTTACCGAGCAAGCCGGCCACCGCGTCGTTATGGTTTGTCGAAATGCCATAGTGGTCACCGTACACAACGAAAATCGTATCTTCCCACATCCCGTTCTGTTTCAGTTCGTCGATGAACAGGCCAAGCGCATAGTCTTGGTAAGCAAGTGCCTGCGGGAAGTTGTTAAGCGTCGTCGAGTTCGTCTCGAATTTCGGCACGAGTTCGTAATCCTCGCTCGGCATCGTATACGGGAAATGGTTCGTGAGCGTGATGAACTTCGCATAGAACGGTTGCGGGAGTTCCTCGAGCATCGGAATCGATTGTTCAAAGAAACTATCGTCCAACAAGCCCCACTCCGTCATGTCCTCAGGATTCCCAAGGTCGTAACTCTTCTCATCATAGAACATGTCGACGCCGGTGTTCTTGTACATCAAATCGCGGTTCCAAAACGATTTGTTGTTCGCATGGAACACGGCTGAATAATAGTTCTCTTCTTTGATCAGTTCAGGAAGAGCTTGGTACTCATTATCGGCGTTCGTGAAGTAAACGGCTCCACGTGGCAGGCCATACAGCGAATTGTCGAGGGCGAACTCGGCGTCTGACGTTTTCCCTTGCCCGACCGTATGGTAATAGTTTGGCCAGTAATGGGACTCTTCGATCAGCTTGTTCAAGTTCGGCGTGATATACTCGCCGTTCGCGGCTTTCATATTGTGCGTGAAGTTTTGTGTCGACTCGAGCGAGACGACGACCACGTTTTTACCTTTATATTTTCCGAACAAATCCGGATTCGGCGCCGCATAGTTTTGGCGGGTATACTTTTCAATCTTGGCTAACTCCGACCCATCGGCCATCGCTTTCTGCGCGGACGTCTTCGTTTGAAGCATCGCGTCATAGACGTGGAAATTGAACGTCCCGATGTTTTTGACGAGCAGCTCACGGTCGAACGAACGCGTCAACAGTTCAGGGCGTTCCGTCTCAGCAAGCGACAAGTTGAACAAGAACACGGCGACAGCTGCCACGAACGTGATGAGCGCCCGGCGGTGAGACGCGGCGGTTTGCAACGTATTGATCTTCCATAGTACGAACGGCAAGACGAGCACGTCCCCAAGAATGATCAAGTCTTTCCATTCAAGCAGTGATATGAATGAAGTCGACAGCGTCTCCATGTTCGACGGTTGCAAAATGACAGGCATCGTCAAGTAGTCCGTAAACTCGCGGTAGTAGACAGCGTCCGCGAACAACAGGAACGAGGCGACCGCATAAAGGGTGTACAGCACCCACTTTTGCTTATTTCCTTTAAAGAAGAAACTAAAAGCGAACAAGAACAAGGTCGAGCTGATCGGACTGATCAGCAAGATGAATGCTTGAGCTGTGTTTTCAATCGGGATGTTAAAGAAAAATTGGTAAACTACGTACGTCTTCGTCCAAAGTAATAAACTAAATATCCAAAATAACCGATATTCTTGAAACGAAGCGCGGACCGTTTCATTCAGTCGCATAGTCAGCTTCGATAAGCTTTGAGATGACTTCATCTGACGGCCTCCTCCTCTTTTCAGTTTTAAGACGTCCTCAAGCAGGATGCGCCATGAATAAGTTCAATAACATGTAGTTGGATTGTTATCTATTTCACTAACGGTAACAGTCCAGTATCAAGTCCAAATCTTACCCCTTTTTTAACAAAAAATCAACCACACCTTTACAATTCCCTTTGTACGTCAAAAGCACACATGCGAGATCGCATGTGTGCTTTACAGGTTAGACTCTAGTCGGCAAAAAATGTTTTCGTGCCAGCCAAGCGCAGCCGATGACCCCGGCGTCATTCTCGAGTTCGGCAATTTTGAACGTCGTCGACGTATATACCCGTTCAAGGGCAAACCGCTTAAATTGTTCATCGAGCGGCTCGAGCAAAGCTTGTCTCGCTTTTGAAACGCCGCCGCCGATCACGATCATTTTAGGGTTCAACGTGTTGGCGATGTTTGAAATCGTCAACCCAAGATATTCCGTCATCTCTTCAACGACTTCTGTCGCGACCTCGTCTTTCGCTTTATAGGCTTCAAACACATCGCGAGCCGTCACTTCACCTAACTCGTTCAATGACGTCGTTCTCCCTTTACGCTTTTGTAAGGCGAGACGGGCGATACCGGTTGCTGAGGCGATCGTCTCGATGCAGCCTTTGCGCCCACATCCACACATGACCGCTTTCGCCTCGTCGCGCTCGACCGTGATATGCCCGATCTCACCAGCCATGCCGGACGCCCCATGGACGATGTTCCCGTTCGTGATGACACCGCCGCCGACACCCGTACCGAGTGTGATCGCGAGCAGTTCAGACGCTCCTTCACCGGCGCCTTTCCACATCTCACCGAGCGCGGCCGCGTTCGCGTCATTCTCGAGCACGGCCGGCAATCCGACTGCTTTCTCGAATTCGCCGACGAGCTCAAAGTTCTTCCATCCGATGTTCGGCGAGTATTCGACGACACCTTCTGAGAAGTTGATGAATCCTGGAGCTCCGATTCCCGCACCCGCAAAATCTTGCTTCGCTTTTCCGGATTGCTGAAGGTACGCTTCAAACGAGGCGGCGATATCAGTCGGGATATGTACCCCATTATCACGGATGTCCGTCTTGATCTCCCACTTATCTGAAATGATCCCGTTCATGTCCAAGACGGCCATTTTCACCGTCGTCCCACCGATGTCGATTCCTAATAACCACTTCATGCATTCCACTCCTCGTCTCAAATAAATCGCTTTCATCCAATAGTCTACACTATAAAACCTCTTGTGCAAACATTTGCACAAGAGGTTTTTCTGTCAATCTATTGAATTTTTTAGTTCATGCGTCAGAATAATCTTTGCCGTGTCATACTCGCGCTGTTCGATCATCCCACCGGCGTTCAATTCGTCTAACTCCATCATCATGAGACCGATCTCGGCGTCACGCTCTCCGATGTAAATAATCGTGCCAAACGATTTTAAAAACTGTTGCACGTCATAAAAGTTTCTCATTATTATTCCCCCATCGCGGTCAATACGTAGCGATACAGCAACGCTCGTGTCGCCTCGAGCGATGTTTGGTGCGTCCGCTCATAGCTGTGGCTCGACTCGATCCCAGGACCAATGAGCGCATGTCTTACGTCATAGCCGGCCCGGATCGCAGCTGATGCGTCCGAACCGTAGAACGGATAAATGTCGACTTTGAACGGAATGTCGTGGTCGCGGCAAAGCTTTGTGAACTGACGACGCAACTCGAGATCGTACGGTCCTGAAGAATCTTTGGCACAGATCGATACAGTGTACTCGTCCGAGTGTTGCCCGTCCCCGAGCGCCCCCATATCAACTGCGATGTACTCGTCAACTTCGTCCGGGATCCCGGCGTTCCCGCCAAAACCGACCTCTTCATAGTTCGAAATTAAATAGTAGACCGTATGCGGCAAGTCCGCTTTGACCAAGTCACGCGCCAAATCGAGCAGGATGGCGACCGACGCCTTGTCGTCAAGATGACGCGATTTAATATAACCCGTCTCCGTCTGTTTGAAACGGGGATCGAACGAGACGAAGTCCCCGACTTCGATTCCTAACGCTCGGACGTCGTCCGCCGTATGAACGTCGGCATCGAGACGTACTTCAATGTTCGCCGCCGTCCGCTCGGCACTGTTCGTGTCTTTATAGACGTGCACACTCGATTGATGGACGAGGATCGTCCCGTCCACTGCCTCGCCCGCTTCGCGATGGACGAGACAGTTCTCACCTTCGATTGCGGTCCAAGCGTAACCGCCGACTTGCGTCAGCCGCAAGCGTCCGCTCGGCAACACTTCCTTCACCATCGCACCGAGCGTATCGACGTGGGCGGTCAAAAGACGGGCCGGCCCGCTTTGTCCAGGAAACTTGGCCAACAATGCACCTTTTCTCAACCGGCTCGTCTCAACCCCGAGGTCCGTGAGCTCACGTTCGACGTAACTGACTGCTTCGTGCGTCATTCCAGAAGGACTCGGGATCTCTACTAATCGTTTTAACGTATCAATCATGTTGTTACTCCTTTGTCATCGATGATATCCGAGCCAGTATAGTGTCCCGGTCAATAAAACTGCCAGCGCCGTGAACAACAGGCGCCATTTTTTTGTCGTTTCATCAGGTAATCCGACCACGCCCGCCATCAAAAATCCACCGATGAGGCCCCCGGCATGGGCCGAGTGGTCCAAGCTGGCACCGAGGACGAAGGCGAGCCCTACGTTTAATCCTAACATAATAAACAGCGGTGGGCCGAGCGTCTTCATGAACAGCGAGCGGTCACGCAGTCCGAAATAGAGCAGTGCGCCGACGAGACCGAACAATGCGCCGGACGCCCCGGCCGAAATCGCCTCACTGAACGCGTAGGAGGCGGTCGACGCGATGACGCCCGCCAACAGATAGATCGTCAAGAACCTCGGTGACCCATACATGCGTTCGACGAGCGGGCCGAGCGACCAGAGCGCGAACATGTTGATCGCAAAATGAAACCAGCCGATATGAAGGAACATCGGTGTGACGAGGCGCCACCATTCGCCATCGTCGATGAGCGGATTGACTTTGGCGCCGAATCGGATGAGCGTGTTCGGATCGAGCGTCGAGCCGAGCGATTCGGCGAGCCACATGACGACAAACGTCAACATCATGAGCGCATAGACGAGTTGCGGTTCACCGAATGAGAATCGCTTCTTCAGTTCGGCTTTTCGCTGTTTATCGAGCGCGAGCGCGAGCGACCGAAACCGGGTCTCATCTTGTTCATCGCCACACGCGTGCCTGTCGAGTCTCACCTTGGCCGCGACTTGGAACGACAACGTCTCAAGTCGCTCCTCATCGACGAGAGGGTCGCCGTATATATGAACGTGAAGCTTCGCACGCCCGAGTCGTGCGAGTCGGAACGAGCTCATGACCGCCTCGATCTCGATCGCGACATGGTTTGCCCACGCCTTATCCGTCTTTATGTACAGGTGATAGAGGTCTCCAGCTTTCGTGTCGAACAATAGCAGCGCGCGCGAAGGCTCGAGTATACCTTCGACCCGACCGCCCGCCTCGACCGCATGGTAAATGTCTTCCCAAAAACATCCCGGTTGCGTCAACTGAATCCCCTCCTTTCCTTCTGTCTTAATTGTAATCCAATTCGATCATGACGACAAAAGTTGGCGCTTTCTGAATCTGTCCGGCGTCCGTACCAACACATAAAAAACGTAGCCGGCATACGCCGACTACGTCTATATCGCGAATATATTATAAAACAGGTTGCATCGTTTTCAACAACACGTCTGCCGAATGGAGCATTTTCTGCTTCTCTTCTTCTGATAATTCGATTTCGACGACTTGACGCACGCCTTGGCGGTTGATGATTGCCGGCACACCGATATGAATATCGTTCAAGCCGTACTCTCCGTCCAAGTAGGCACCGACCGTGAGTAGCGTGTTCTCGTTACGGAGCACCGCTTTGACGAGACGAAGCAAGCCGAGACCGATCGCATAGTACGTCGCGCCTTTACGTTCGATGATGTGGTACGCAGCGTCACGAACGTTGACGTAGATGTCTTCAAGGTCTTCCCACGTATACTCGTCGTTCTCTTCGAGCAACTGTTCGACCGATTTGCCGTAAATCCGGGCGTTGCTCCATGCCGCGAACTCGGTATCGCCGTGCTCACCCATGATGTAAGCGTGGCAGTTGCGCGGATCGACGTTGAAGTAATCACCTAGCATGTAGCGGAGGCGTGACGTATCGAGTACAGTCCCTGATCCGAAGACGCGATGTTTCGGAAGACCCGAGTATTTCCAAGCCAAGTGTGTCATGATATCGACCGGGTTTGACGCGACGATGATAATACCGTCAAAGCCAGAGGCCATGATGTCAGTGATCATCGCTTTCATGATTTTCGCATTTTTCTCAACGAGGTCGAGACGTGTCTCACCTGGTTTTTGAGGAGCGCCGGCCGTGATGACGACGATATCTGCAGCACCGCAGTCCGTGTAATCTCCAGCCCAGACGCGCATCGGTGACGAAGCGAACGAGACGCCGTGGTTCAAGTCCATCGCTTCGCCTTCTGCCTTCGCCTTGTTGATGTCGATGATGACGAGTTCTTCACATAGGCTCGCTGTCGTCAATTGATACGCGAAGCTTGCACCGACCGCTCCGGCCCCGACGAGAGCGACCCGTGTTACTTTTGCATGATTTAATGTTTCCATGTTGTTTTTCCACCCTTCAAACAATCTGTTTCATGTTTTTGTTTTGTCTGTTACACCTAGATTGTAACATCATTCACAAACAGTCAATACAAGAGAAACCGTTTTCAGTTTGGCAATATTGTGACAAAATTCACATTCGTTTGAAACATCCTCATTCTCTGTACTACCCTTAGGCGAAAACAAGAAAACCAATCGCTGCCGCGGAGGCGATCGCCAAGAAATTAACGGCGTCGTTGCCGAGAAAGCGCCATCCAGATACATAGTCGGTCGCTTCACCGTGATGCAGCTTTTTCTCCGTCAGTTTTCGGCACGTCCGACAGCGATACTTACGTTGCACGGTCGCACCGAGCAACGTATCGACGACGCTGCCGCTCAGACCGAGCGCAATCAATAGAAATAGCGTGCCCATCGTTATGTTTAAGAACGGGAGCGATGCCAAGACGATGATCGTCGCGCCGGCGACGGACATGAGCGTACCGAACGGTGACACCCCACCGCTCGTCCCCGGTTCAACTTCACGCAATGTCAAAATAGAGCGCGGTCGGCGCGATGCGAGGACGCCGAACTCGGACCCCCACGTGTCACTCGTCGCCGCCGCGATTGAAACGACGTAAGCGAATAGCCACGCCTCGTTCGAAGTCATCGCCATTCCGACGGCGGTGAGCATAGCGATTCCTCCGTTCGCAAGCACTTGCACGAAGTCACGCGGTCCGGATTTTTCGACGATGTCATCGACCGACGCCTTGTCGCGGGCGCGATATTTTGAAGCGAGCGAGGACGTCGAAAAGAACACACCGAGCAAGTACAGCCCGAACCAGCCAAAACCAAACCCGATGACCGTCCCTGTCACGATCGTCAAGATCGCCCCAGAGAACGTCAACGACCGGAGACGATATCCGGCCAGTGCAACTAGACAAGTTACGAGGACGATTGAGAGCATCGAATCATTTCCCTTTCTGTCACGATCAGTTCGACAGGTATGTCGTGTGGTTCGATCGGTATTTCGTCGAGCACTTGTACGTCGTAGGCGAGCGCGATCGTCGCACCGTGATATGTCGCTAAGAAACGGTCGTAATAACCCCCGCCCCAACCGATCCGATATCCAGAACGGTCAAAGACACGGCCTGGGACGATACAGACATCGATGTCGAGGTCGGTTTCCGCGGTCGTCGGCTCGAGAATACCCATTACCCCCGGCTCGAGGTCGCTGAACGTCCTGATTTCGTGGAACGTGAGCCCCTGTTTCGTTACTTTCGGCACCAACACCGATTTTCCTGCTTTTAAAGCTGTATCGATGAGCGGACGCGTATTCACTTCAAGGTCGAGTGACAATGTGAGTGCGACCGTATACGCTTGTTGCCACTCAGGGAGCGACGCCACGGTATGTAGGATCGCTTCATCACGCCCGTCACGATCGGTGAGCACGCGAATATTCACATGAACCGCTTTTCGGAGCTCTTGTTTAGCTGTCATTTGTTATTCCTCCTATCGAAAAAAAAGGCCGCCACATGAGTGACGGCCGGTCTCAATTATTTCACTTCGCGGTAAAGCGTGTGACGACGGAGACGTGGGTTGTATTTGCGCAATTCGAGGCGCTCTGGGTTGTTACGTTTGTTTTTCTTCGTGATGTACGTGCGATCGCCTGTTTCTGTGCAAGCTAGTGTGATTTTAACGCGCATATCTTTCACTCCCATCTTACTAATGTTGTATCAAGTGCTTTTGCTTTACAGTCTAAGCATACTCAATTATCCTACCAAGTTTTTTTTGAAAAAGCAAGGTTATTTCACGTTCTTTTTCAAACGTTTCTGCCCGTACGGTGACGCGTCGAGCGGTAGGCACGTTTTTACGTTATCGCCGATCACATACCGCGTCGCGAGCTCCTCGATCGAGAGCTGTTCACCGACATAAACCGTATCAGCTTCCGAGAGGACGCCGTTCTCAATGCGATGGATCGCATCGAACAGGCCACCGTGCCCGTGCGGGTTGCGGGTCGTTTCAAATGACAACATAGTTGAGTATAACGGAACATCTAGTGACTTCGCAAGTGAACGTGCCGCTGGAATCGTCATCCAATCAAAATGATGGACCGCTTTGAAGTTGACCATCGTCTGTAACTGTTGGACGAGTTTCACGTAGGCGACGTTCTGAGCAGCGATTTGGTTCATGACATGCTCTAGAAACGGACTCGTGAGTGGGACCCGGTACACGTGCACGCGATTGTGGCGCTCGTATTCAGGCAATCCTTCACTGTGCGGCGTGAGGACGTAAACGGTCTCCCCGTCAGCCGCTCGTGCCTCGACTTCAGCGACGACGCGATGACCGAGGTCGCCCACTATATTGCCTGTATATTCTGGCGTGAGGACGAGAATGACCTCACCTTCTTCGCCACGCTCCTGCGTCACATAATAGTCGTGTGGAGATAGGAACGTATCGATATCAATATCCACGTCGTCTAAGAACGGATAGACCGTGTAGTGCTCGTCTAGCAAGCGATCCGATAGCTTGCCTTCGTAGAGCGCCGTCTCGAGTTCGGCAAACAGGCGGGTATGTTCGCGGAAACGTTCGGCGGCGTATTGCGCCGTCGTCTGGCCGTCCAAGATAAACGCCCAATCGCTCGAGACTGAGAGCACATAATGACGAATGAGCTGTCTCAAAGCCCGGTCGGCGAGTGGCGAGGTGTTCCGATAGTCGGCTACGTCTTTGACGAGTTGCGTCTCCATCGTGTGCAAATGTCTGAGCATCCATTCGTTGCGTTCGTTGATCCACACATCGCCGTAACCTTTCCGGCCCCACGTGTTCATCGAAACTTGTACTGTTTGCAGGTCTTGGAAATGACGCTCGAGGAAGAGTGCCGGCGTGATCGTCTCAATCCCGTATGCCTCTAGTCGCTCTGCGACTTGCCCTAAAAATTCAGGGCCCTCAAACCACCAATGGCCGAACAGTTCGGCGTCAAACGGTGCCGTGACGAGGAACGGCGGGAACGTTTGTCCACCGTGCGCTTCTAAATGCGCCGCGAGCGTCTCCGCGAAATCGGTCGCGTGATTATCGATTTGATGTTCGGCCCATCCGCGGACGTAAAAGTCTTTTTCGTCGCTGTCGCCCGTGATGCGATGCATCTTCAGACCTGTGTCGAAGCGGATGCCCTCTGGATGCATGAACGCTTGAATGTATTCCCAGTCCCGGTCGTAGGCGAGATCGCGATAAAACTCGCGATAGTCCGGATGCCCCGGATAACCGATCATCGAACTCCAAATCTTCCCGGAGATGATTTGATCACGTGGGAATAAAGCGACTCCGTGCGGCGAATAGACAGGCGCACCGATGCCTTTGTCCGGCGTCGGGTCGGCTTCGAGCAACGCGTGCTCATCGACGAACGTGTAGCGAATCCCTTCCTCATAGAGGATGCGGTCGACTCCTGGCGTATACGCACATTCCGGTAACCAAATGCCGGTCGGACGGAAGCCGTAATGCCGCTCGAAGCAGTTCAATCCAGTCCGAATCTCGGCCCGTGCCGCCTGATCGGTGAACAGATGCGGGTTGAAACCGTGTGTCGCCGTACATGTGACCATATCGATGAAGCCTTGCTCACGATATGTACGGAACGCATGGTTCAAATTTTTCTCCCAATGGAGGAACGTGTTCTTCAAGTCTTGATAACGGCGTTCGTAAAAATGAAGCGTCTCGACTTCTTGTTCGCTCCGACCCTCAGCCAGTTCGATTGAGATCAGTTCAAGCATCTCATCTAAATGCCCGAGATAGCGATCTTGGACGAGTGGGTCGGCGAGCATTTCGATGACGGGCGGAGAGATACTGACCGTCCAATGCAGGGGCCGTTGAAGTCGATCGACTTGCCACAGAATCGGGATGTATGTCTCGGAGATGGCTTCATATACCCAGCGTTCTTCTAGCCGGTGTTTCTCTTCATGCCTCACGTACGGAAGATGGGCATGTAGGACGAGTGAAAAATAACCTGGTTTCATAGTGTGTCCTCCTCAGCGTACGCAGCGGTATGCAGAATATTTTGGTAACGTATCGAGTAGTTCTGGTGACTCGACTTCACCGAATTGCCAACGTCTGACCGGCTCGGCAAAACGTCCGACTCCTGCCGGTTCGTTCCGCGGCGTATCAATCGGCATCGAGGCGACGAGCGGAAGAAATTCGCCTTCCATCGTCCGAATCCCGAATTCGAAGACGTACGTCGTGTTCGGGTCGAGCGGACGGACGAACCAGCTGTTCGTCATTTCCGGCAACTCGAACGTATAAGACCGGTTCGCATGACCAGATGTGTAATCGAGCAGGGTGATGTCTAAGATGCGGAACGCCTTCGGCAAATCTTCCCACGGGCGCATGAACTGCATCGTCAGCGTCTCTTTCACAGCGTCTGACACTTCCCAAAAAACATAGACCGCGTTCGGGGATTGAACGACCGCGTGCATGAGGTCGACATCGTAGCGGTCTGGAAGCTTCCAAAAACCGTCTGGACCTGTTTCAAGGAGCGGTGACTGCTTCGGCTCTTCGTGATGGAGTGTCGAGGCGACCTGCCCCACTGTTGGAGCTTCTTTCTCGTTTCGTTTCATTCTATCCTTCCCTTCATTAGAAGATTTTTTAGGAGCGGTTGTCGGCTTGGTGACCTCACCGTTCTGGGAACGCCATTTACGCCATGCGTACTGGACTTTTCCGACTGGCATGTCTAATTGTTCTGCAATCTGCTTTAACGTAAGCCCTTGTTGTTTCAAGGATACGATTTTTTCTTCCATTTATGTCTGGCTCCCTTCCAAAAAAAAATCCATATGCTCTACGTATTCGTTCTTTTTCAGTGAACTCCTGCACAAAAAAAAAGTAAAGAACAACAGACCTGTTGTTCTTTACCACTTTTATCACTGATTTAAATCATAATGCTTCCCTTTTTCGAGAAAAATCAAATGTTCCCCGAAATTGGTCACATGGTCGCCCATCCGTTCGAGATAGCGGGCGATGTTTGCAAACTCATAAACATCGTTCGTTCCGACCGTCATCGTCGGTAGACTTCCGATATATTGCTTGATCACCTGTAAGTTGAGATCATCGATGACTTTATCCATCTCATTCAACTCACGGACCCGGCTGGCTTCACCTTTACGATAGGCACGGGTTGCGAGTTCAAGCATATCGATCAACTGTTCGGCCATCTGCTTGAGCGGCTTAATGTCAAGCAAGTACGGGACGTGCTCGATTCGCGTCACGGCTTTGGCGATGTTCGTCGCGTAATCCGCGATCCGTTCAAGGTCGGTCGCGGACTTCATCGTCACGATCAAGCGACGAAGATCGGTCGCGACCGGTTGTTGTTTGGCAATCAAGAGAATCGCCTGGTCGTTGATTTCAAGTTCGAGGTCGTCTAGTTCGTTATCATTGTCGATTACCGTCTGGGCGAGCGTGAGGTCTCGTTTCTCAAGCACCTCGATTGCTGTCGCCGTTTGGCGCATCGTCAAGTTCGCCAGGCGAACGACTTTCTCTTCTAGTTCGTTTAATTTAACATCAAAAAATGCGCGATTTTGTGCCATAGTAATCTCCCCCTCTTAACCGAACCGGCCAGAAATGTAATCTTCAGTCCGCTTGTCAGTTGGATTCGAGAAGATTTTATCGGTTGCGTCGAACTCGACGACTTCCCCGTTCAAGAAGAACGCCGTCTTGTCAGACACACGTGCTGCCTGTTGCATGTTGTGCGTGACGATGATGATCGAATATTGTTCTTTCAACTCTTGGACGAGCTCTTCGACTTTAAGTGTCGAGATCGGGTCAAGCGCTGACGTCGGCTCGTCCATAAGAATAACGTCTGGTTCAATCGCAAGTGTCCGGGCGATACAAAGGCGCTGTTGCTGACCACCTGAGAGACCGTAGGCGTTCTCGTTCAAGCGATCTTTCACTTCCTCCCAGATTGCGGCGCCGCGTAGTGAGCGTTCGACGATCTCGTCGAGCACTTTTTTATTTTTGATCCCGTGCGTGCGCGGTCCGTACGCGACGTTGTCGTACACGGATTTCGGGAACGGGTTTGGCTGCTGGAACACCATCCCGACTGACGTGCGGAGATCTTCAACTCTATAGTCACGATCAAAGATGTTGCGGCCGTGGTAAAGAATCTCCCCGTTCGTCCGCACCGTCGGGACGAGTTCGACCATCCGGTTCAACGTCTTGATGAACGTCGACTTCCCACAACCAGACGGACCGATGATGGCCGTCACTTCGTTTTTCTTAATGTCGAGATTGACGTCGATCAATGCTTGATCGTCGCCGTACCATAAGTTCAAGTTGTTCACGACATAGGCGCTGTCTTTTTGCATCGCGGTCTCGTTCGGTTGGGTCGTCGTTGTATTCACGTTGTGATCTCCTTTAAGCTCTGTTTGTTTCATCATCTCGAGAGTCCTCCTCGTTTACTGCTGCGACTCAATGTCGATTTGTATACTTGTTGCGGATATAGATTGCGACCGAGTTCATCGTGATGAGCACTGTCATCAAGACGATGATACCGGCAGCGGCAAGGTTTTGGAATTCTGCTTGTGGACGGCTCGTCCAGTTGTAAATTTGGATTGGGAGCGCCGTAAAGTCTGAAAATACATTGTTCGGTGTCGTCGAGATGAACGTCGCCGCTCCGATCATGATGAGCGGTGCCGTCTCGCCGATGGCCCGGGATACGGCCAAGATGATCCCGGTGATGATCCCTGGAATAGCTGACGGTAAAACGACGTTGAACGTCGTCTGCCATTTCGAGGCACCCATAGCGAGCGACGCGTGACGTAGCTCCATCTTAACGGACCGTAACGCTTCTTGTGACGCGACGATGACGATCGGCAAACTCATCAGACCGAGCGTCAGCGCCCCAGTCATGACCGAGCTGCCAAGTCCGGCCGTCCGAACGAAGAACGTCAATCCGAGCAAACCGAACACGATCGACGGGACACCCGCCAAGTTCGAGATGTTCACTTCGATAAACGATGTGAGCCGGTTTTTCGGTGCGTACTCTTCCAAATAAATCGCGGCACCGACACCGACGATAAACACCATCGGCACGATTAGCATCATGAGCCAAAGCGTCCCGATCAAAGCCGGATAAAGACCGGCCTGTTCGGCACGGCGTGACGGGAAGTTGCGGAGGAAGTCGAGATTGACCCAGCCGCCACCTTTTGAGATCACGTCATAAATAAGCGTCGATAAGACAAGCAAGGCGAAGACGAGCCCCGCTAAAAAGATGTATTTAAATACTTCGTTCAATCGTAGGCGACTTTTAATCCGTCGCGATACGGTCTCATGGTCAATATAGTTCTTCGTATTCTTGAACTCACTGTTCGGCAAAGCCATATTAGTACTCCTCTCTGAAGCGGCGCGTCACCCAGTTCGCGAACAAGTTCATCACGAGCGTAAAGATGAATAGAAGCGCACCGACCGCATAGATACTATAGTATTCGATTGTCCCGTAACCAGCGTCACCTTTGGCGATCTGGACGATATACGCCGTCATCGTTTGGATCGCGTTGAGCGGGTTGAACTCGAAGTTCGGTTGCGACCCACCCGCGATCGTGACGATCATCGTCTCACCGATCGCTCGACTCATCCCGAGGACGATCGAAGCGATGATCCCTGAGAGCGCGGCCGGCATGACGACTTTGAGGGCGACCTCTAGACGTGTCGCACCGAGGCCGAGTGCCCCGTCACGAATCTTTTTCGGAACGGCACTCATCGCGTCTTCCGAAATCGACGCGATCATCGGGATGATCATGATGCCGACGACGATCCCTGGACTGAGGGCGTTATAAATCTTCAACCCCGGAATGAGCGACTGCAAGATCGGTGTGACGAATGACAAGGCGAAGAACCCGAAGACGATTGTCGGAACGCCGGCGAGGACTTCAAGGATCGGCTTGAGAATCGTCCGGGCCCGTTCAGACGCGTACTCGCTCAAATAAATGGCCGATGCGAGTCCGAGCGGCACCGCCACGATCATCGCGATGAGCGTGATTTGGAGTGTGCCCATGACGAGCGCCCAAACACCGAAACTCGGATCCGCACTGAGCGGGTACCATTCGGTCGAGCCGAGGAAGTCGCGTACCGGGACTTTTTCAAAGAACTTGAACAGTTCGAAACCGAGCGTCAAAGCAATCCCGATCGTCGTGACGACCGAGACAAATGCGCTCAAGAATAATAAGAACGGCATGACCTTATCAAACACGTTCGTCGTACTATATTTTTTTTGCTTATTCGCGTTAATCATCTCTCGAATCGAGAACTCATTTTTTGATTCGTTCATCTCGTTTATCGCTCCCTACCTCTTCATACTAGAAAGCATGGCGAGAAGGCGAGAGAGTCTCTCACCTTCTGCCATTTGCTCTATTTATTCACCAGCGAGTTCATCAATCAGTTTAGCGTTCTCATCGTAACTTGCTTGCTCCATCGCGACGTAGCCGACTTCTTCAGCAAGTGCTGCGGCATTTTCGTTCATAAAGCGTGCGAAGTTTACAACTTGCGGCTTTTCTTGCATCGATGCGTTGTTCACGTACGTGTAGATTGGACGTGACAGTGGATATTCGAACGATGTCACGTTCTCAGCTGTCGGCTCGACGCCGTCTACTTTCAACGCTTTCAACGTTCCTTCGTTTTCAATGTAGTACGCGTATCCGAAGAAGCCGATCGCGCCTTTCGTTCCGGCAACTCCCGTCACGAGGACGTTGTCGTCTTCTGACAACTGTGCATCTTGGCGAACGTCTGTATCTTCGAGAACTGCTTCGTTGAAGTAATCGAACGTACCTGAGTCTTTACCAGGTGAGAAGAATGAGATCTCTTCATCCGGCCAGTCCGAGCGGACGTCTTTCCATGTCTTCACGTTGCTGTCTGTCCACATCTTGTTAAGCTCATCCATCGTGATATCATCGGCCCAATCGTTCTCTGGATTGACGACAACCGCCAATCCGTCAAGTGCGACCGCGATTTCTGTGTATTCGACACCGTTCGCTTCAGCTTCGGCTGCTTCTTCTTCTTTGATTTCACGCGATGCGTTCGAGAAGTCTGTCTCACCGGTCACGAAACGTTTGAAGCCGCCGCCCGTTCCAGATACACCGACCGTTACTTCAACGTCTGGCTGTTCAGCTGAATACTCTTCAGCGACCGCTTCCATGATCGGGAATACGGTAGACGAACCGTCCATGACGACTTTACCTGAAAGTGCGTCCCCTTCGGCTCCGCCGTTTCCTTCTTCATTGTTTCCACACGCGGCACCGACGATGGCCACCGAAGTGATTGAAGCGAGTAAAGCTGATTTTTTCATCCAAGACATTTCTGACGTCCTCCTTGAGTTTGCTTTGATTTGTGTTGCGGGTCTGTTGTTTCGTCCTACAATTAACATCCTAATAAACTACTATTAACGATAAATAAACGGAACGTAAAAGAATTGTAAAGATAAAAAAAGAAGCCACCGAAGTGACTTCTTTACTGGAGCTGTGCTTGGACGTCTTCTAAATCAAAATATACTTTCATGATGTCATGGGCGACGCGCGTGTTGACGCCTTCCGCCTCAAGACCTGGCATGATGATCGCCCACGCGATCTCTGGGTCGTCGTATGGAGCCCAGCCGACGTGGTTCGAGTTGAGCGTCTTGATCGGCTCACCGTTCGCGTTTCGTTTCGCTTGGCCGTCCGGCCCTTCCGCGATCGCTTGCGCGGTCCCGGTCTTACCGGCCGCCGTCATCCCCGTCTGTTGGAGAATCCGTGACGTCCCGGTCTCGACCCCTTGACGGAAGCCTTGACGCGAACGCTGGATGAACTCGTCGCGGATGTCGACTTTGTTCAGCGCTTTCGGCTGGAACGTGCTGACGACTTGTTTGTTCATCTCATCGAGCGAGCCCGGTTCAATGATCTCTTTTAACAGATGCGGCTGCACGCGATATCCGCCGTTGGCAAGCGTCGACGTATATTGCGCGAGTTGGATCGGCGTATACGAGATGAACTGACCGATCGACATATCCATCAACAGTGTGACGCGGTCGGGCACGCTCCGGAAACCGATCGATTCGTAAGGAAGATCGATGCCCGTCTCGATCCCGAGTCCGAACTGTTTATAGTAGTGCTCCATCGTATTGAACGCTTCGGTGACGTTGTCACCGACGATTTGGCCGGTCGAATAATAATCGGCGAGCCTGAGCGCGATCTGGAACATGTAGATGTTCGACGACATGGCAAGCGCATCGAGGTCGTTGATGTTCCCCATGTTCCGGTAAGACGATTTGAGCGAAGACCCGATGCGGATCGGCGCGTCGTAAATGTATTCGCCCGGCTTGATGACTTCTTCTTCAAGTCCGAACGCGACGGTCGCCCCTTTGATCGTCGAGCCGATTTGGCTCGCCCGGAGAACGGTTCCTGTCGAGACGTCTTTAAACTCGTTCGTCTCAAGATCTAACTCTTGCCCAGACAAAGCGAGCAGCTCGCCCGTCTTCGGATTCATGACGACGACGAAAGCCCGGTCGAAGTGCGGACTCCCCGAACGCCCGGCACGGATCGCCTTCTTCAAGATCTCATCGACTTCTTTTTGGAATTCGATGTCCGTCGACAAGATGATATCTTTTCCGGGATTACCGCTCACGCGCGTAGGCTCACCGACCGGTTGGCCTTTATACGTCGTGAACACGTCATAAGCCGGGGTCCCGCGTAAAATATCTTCATACTGTTGCTCGAGATAAGACGTCCCGACCCGATCGTTCAACCCGTAGCCTTTCGCCTGATACGAGGCCCGTTGCTCGGCCGGGATTTGACGATAGCTTCCGAGGAAGCTTTGGAACGTTTCACCGAACGGATAGGCCCGCTGGTAATACGGTTCGACGCTGACGCCTGGCAACAGCTCCAAGTTTTCTTCGATCAAAGCCATCTCTTTCGGCGACGCGCCGATTTTGATGACTTGCGGGTCTAACGCGTACCCGCTCTCCATATTATGTTTGATAGCGATGATCTCTTCGGTCGCATCATCGAACGTGATCTCTGCTTGCGTGATTGAATCAAGCAGCAACTGATCGACTGCTTGGTTCGACAAGGCGGCCCGCTCTTCTTCCGGCAGCTCGGCGAGAAGCGATTGGACTCGTTCTTGCGAGCGCTCAGGATCGATGGCGATCCAATAGTCCTTGCGGTCCCGTTCGGTCACTTTGCGATCTTTCTCCGGAATGTCGACGATCTTAGCAAGTTTGACCGCAACATCGAGACGCTCCTCCGTTTTCGTCACTTGGGAGCGACGGTACATGACCGAATAGTTCGAGATTGTGTCGGCCAACACTTGACCGTTCCGATCGTAGATTTTGCCGCGAGGCACCTCGTACTTGATTTTGCTCGACTCGGTCTTTTGAACCTCTCGGGCGATCAACTCTCCGTTGACGATTTGGACGACGCCTAACCGAAAGATCAACGTCGCAAACAAAATGAAGACGATAAAAAACAATAAATTTAATCGTAACGGAAGGTGGTTACGCCGTTTTTTCGGCACTTTCACACGGTGTCTAGCCAATTCAGTTATCTCCTTCCACTTTCAGTTGCTTCTATATTATACTTTTCTGTATTTCTATTTTCAGACTCGATTTTTACTATATCATAATTTGTTTACAAATTAATGAAATGTAGAAAAAATCCCGAGATTCAACCGAATCTCGGGATCGTGTCATTATTTGGCGTCAGCGTAAAGCTTCGCGACGTAATCCCAGTCGATGACGTGGAAGAACGCTTGGATGTAGTCCGGGCGACGGTTTTGATAGTTCAAGTAGTACGCATGCTCCCAAACATCGAGTCCAAGGATCGGCGTGATGCCTTCCATGATCGGTGAATCTTGGTTCGGTGTCGACGTGACTTCGAGCTTGCCGCCTTTGACGACGAGCCAAGCCCAACCTGAACCGAAACGAGTTGTAGCGGCTTTCGTGAACTCATCTTTGAACGCGTCAAAGCTGCCGAACGCTTCGTCGATCGCCGTTGCGAGTTCGCCCGTTGGCGTCCCGTTCTCGTTTTTCTTCAACAACTTCCAGAAGAACGAGTGGTTCCAATGACCGCCGCCGTTGTTACGAACAGCTGTCTGAATGTCAGCAGGAAGCGAATCGAGTTTTTGGAGCAAGTCTTCAAGTGAAGAGTACTCTACGTCTTTTCCTTCGAGTGCATTGTTCACGTTCGTGACGTAAGCGTTGTGGTGTTTCGAATGGTGGATTTCCATCGTGCGTGCGTCAATGTGTGGTTCGAGTGCATCGTATGCGTAATCAAGTTGTGGTAATTCAAATTTAGCCATAACTAAAATCCCCCTTAAAATTGGTTTGAACAACGTTCGTTTTAAATGTAACAGATTTGTGACGGCTTACTCAATTGTAAAGGCTTATTCCACATCTTCGTCCGGCAACGCCCAGACCGAGATCGATCCTGCCGCTACTTTAAATACCCCTTTTCCATCTTCGTCAATCTCGATGATTTCATCGATCGTCTGCGTCAAGTCGACCCATTTCTCACCGGCACGATGCTCCCCGACGTACATCTGTTTCTCCGCCTCTTCGTTATTCGAGATGATGACGGCACAACCTGAACGCTCGATATCCTCGCTGCCGTGTCGGACCCAGCCGATCACGTGCTCGTTATCGAAGTAGTCGTCTTGTTGCCCATACGCTTTTTCACGACGGGCGTACAGAAGTGGATCGATGGCCAGCTTCTTCCCTTCGACCGGGTGGGGCCCGTTGATGCCGTAGTAATCACCGTAGAAAACACACGGATAACCGTCTTGGCGGAGTAAAATCAAACCGTAAGCACTCTGTTTGAACCAATCTTCGACCCATGACTCGAGCGCCTCGGCCGGCTGTGAGTCATGGTTGTCGACGAACGTGACCGAGTGAAGCGGGTGGGACTGGACGAGTGTGTCGTCAAAGATCGTCCGCAAATCAAACGATGCGCCTTCAATCGAGGCACGCTGCAAATTGTAATGGAGCGGCACGTCGAACAGATCGACGTGGTAGTCGATGTTGTCTAAAAAGGCGCGGCAATCTTCGAGCTCCGACTTCCAAAACTCACCGACCAAGTAAAAGTTCTCGCCTTTTTCATCTTTCATCGTTTGGCTGAACTCTTTGACGAAATCATAGTTGATATGTTTGATCGCATCGAGACGGAAGCCATCACATTTCGTCTCTTCGATGAACCACTTGCCCCAACTTAACACTTCTTCCCGGACTTCCGGATGATGATAGTCAATGTTCGCAAACATCAAATAATCGTATACGCCGAACTCACTATCGACGTTGTCATTCCATTTTTTGTTATCGCCTAAAATGAAGAAGATACCGCTATGCTCGCTCGCCGCGTCATAGTCCGTGCCGTTGAAATGATGGAAGTTCCATTTGAACGACGAGTACTTACCGTTTCGTTCTTTATAATCAAACTTCGTCCAACCTTCAATCTCAAACGGTTCTTCCGACAACACTTTCGTCCGGTCTTCCGGGTCGACTTCTAACACGTCGAACTTCTCGGTCGCGTCGGCTCCGGCTTTATGGTTCAACACGACATCCATATATACTTGCATCCCGAGTTCTTGGGCGTGTTTCGTCGCCTCAAGCAGCTCTTGCTTCGTCCCGTATTTTGTGGCGACGGTTCCTTTTTGATCAAACTCGCCTAAATCATACAAGTCATAGACACCATATCCCGTATCCTCATCACTTTGACCTTTTGTGATCGGTGGCAACCAAAGTGCGGTGATTCCTGCTTTTTTTAATTTAGAAGCCCGTTCTTTCAATCGCTTCCAATGCTTTTGGTCAGCCGGGACGTGCCATTCAAAAAATTGCATCATCGTATGATTTCGTTCCATCTCGCTTCGCCTCGTTTCATATTTTTCAAAAACAAAATGCTAACGGATATTTACCCGCGTCTTCACTTTTGAAAACAAAAATGTAAACAAAAAAGCAGCTTTCATTAGAAAGCTGCCCTCGATGGACCCTGTAGGACTTGAACCTACGACCGGACGGTTATGAGCCGTCTGCTCTAACCAGCTGAGCTAAGGGTCCTTATTGGTAGCGGCGGAGGGAGTCGAACCCACGACCTCACGGGTATGAACCGTACGCTCTAGCCAGCTGAGCTACACCGCCACGTTGTTATACAGTAATAATATACTGAAGGAAGCCTCTACTGTCAATGAAAAGTCACACGTACGCAAAAAAGTCTTGCTACTTATAACTTAAGTAGCAAGACTTTTTGAAACGTTAGACCGATATTTCGTTCGTTGCATCTTCAAGTGTGATTTCCGTGATGTTCATCGCATGGTCACCGATCCGCTCAAGGTTCGAGAGCATATCGACGAAGAACATACCAGCTTGGCCGTCACATTCACCTGTGTTCAAACGAACGACATGATTTTTACGGAATTGACGCTCGAGCATGTCGAGTTTCGCTTCCATCTCGATGACTTGACGCGCCTCGACCATGTCACCGCTCGCAAGCGTTTGAAGTGACTTCTCGAGTGTGGCCCGTGTCAGATCATACATTTCCGTCAACTCTTTTTGAGCATCAGGTGAGAGGGTGATGCGTGTTGCCGTCTTATAGTCGATCAACTCGATGATGTTCTCAACGTGGTCACCGATTCGCTCGATGTCGTTGATGGCATGCATGAGTGTCTTATGCTGTTGTGATTCGTGCTCCGTCAAATCGACGGCCGCCAATTTGACGAGATAATCCGTGATTTTAGAGTTCAATGAGTTTAACGCTTCTTCGATATGTGCCGACTTCTCAGCGTGTTTCTTGTCTCCTGACGCCATATAGCTGCGCGCTTCGTCAAGACCGAGCTTCGCGAAATCACCCATGCGGATGACTTCATATTTAGCTTGTTCGACCGCGATCGAAGGCGACTGTTGGATGAAGACAGGGTCTAGATGTTGCGCTTTCGTATCGACGATTGAATCTTCACCTGGTACGAGTTTCGTCACGAGCCAAGCAATCGTCCCGATGAACCAGAACTGGACAAACGTGTTGACGACGTTGAACGTACCGTGCGCGAAGGCGATTTGCATCTTGTCTTCAATCGCTAATAAGTCTGTGATCCACAAAATGTATCGCGTGAAGAGCGGCAAAATAATCAAGAACATGGCTGTCCCGATCAAGTTAAAGATAACGTGAGCTGCCGCCGCACGACGAGCCGCGACCGAGGCACCGATTGAAGCGAGAATCGCCGTGATCGTCGTCCCGATGTTGTCACCGAACAAGACAGGCAGTGCTGCATCGAGTTGGATCGAGCCACCTGCGTACAGTTCTTGCAAAATCCCGATCGTCGCAGAAGACGATTGAACGATGACCGTGAACACCGTACCGACGATGACGCCTAGGAACGGATTGTCACTCATCGATTGCGTCAAATCAATGAAATATTCACTCGAACGAAGCGGGCGCATCCCGTCTCCCATGAGTTCGAGACCGTAGAACAGCATCCCGAATCCGAAGAAGATTTGTCCGAGGTGTTGGAATTTCTCTCTTTTAAAGAAGAACAAAAGAATCGCACCGACTGCGATAATCGGAAGTGCATAAGCACCAATGTCAATCCCGATGATGAACGCCGTTACCGTCGTCCCGATGTTCGCACCCATGATGACCCCGATCGCTTGACGGAGCGTCATGAAACCGGCGCTAACGAGGCCGACCGTAATGACGGTTGTTCCACTTGATGTTTGAAGTAAGACCGTAACAATGATCCCGGCTAGTACTCCGAGGAACGGATTCGATGTATACTTATCAAGGATGTCGCGGAGTCGATCTCCTGCAGACTTTTGAAGGCCGTCTCCCATCGATTTGATACCGAATAGGAAGATCCCTAATCCTCCAAAAAACATGAATAACATTTCTTGCAAATTGTATTCCACGATTTTTGTACTCCTTTTGATTGTGAATTGGTTGTGTTTAATTGGTTCTTGTTGCCCTACTCATTATGCCTTCTTCCCTGAGTCGATGTAAACACGTTTAATGTTAAGGTTTTATTAAATAGCTGTCTTATTTTTATGTATTTTAGATAATTTGTACTATAACAGAATGGGGTTTTGTCTGTATGCTTAAAACGACATCAATGTTTATCCGCCATAGCCTGCTACCTACGAAGCAAACGCTACGGCTCCGTCTAGCTCCGCTACACGCTTATATGTTGGCGAGCCTCGTCTTTACAATCGTCGCGACTGTCTTAGATTACCTCGTCTTGCGGCCCGATTTTTTCGCACCGATGTGGCTGTTTTTACACGGCTTCGCCATTTTCTTCTTCTATATGATGTGGGTCGCCGTCGCCGCCTTGTTCGTTCAACTCGTGACGAGACTTCGAATGAAGAAACCGTGGCCGTATCGGCAAGCTTGGCCTTACGCGGTCGCGATGACACTCGTGCCGACGCTCTTGCTCGTCGCCTTGTATCACTTTATGCCTGCATTTCTTTGGTTCGGCTTCGTTGTCACGATCGTCTACTTGACCGTCCCACTATTCCAAATTCCGCTTAAACAAAAAAACTCAGGACGACGCTAACACGCGCTGTCCCGAGTTTTTTATCACGTCTTCGGTGCAAGTTCAGTAAGTACTTCCTGTTGCTATTCGTCCGATATATCGGTCTTGAGACGGTGGAAAATTATGAAGCATCTGTTAAGATAACGTTAGACTTTGTAAAGAGCACATCTTAGGAGCGCTTGCCGGGTGCTTTTTCACAAGCATTTCGTTATGATAAGAAAGAAACCAACCATCTAAATCGATTGGAACCTTTCCAAAAGAAGGAGATTACGTATATGTCAGAAATCTTACACCGTTCATTAACTCGTCCGATTCGTGTCGGCAACGTCATCATCGGAGGATCTGATGAAGTCGTCATTCAGTCGATGACGACGACGAAAACGCACGACGTCGAAGCGACTGTCGCCGAAATTTTACGTCTTGAAGAAGCAGGTTGCCAAATCGTCCGCGTCGCTTGTCCAGATGAGCGAGCGGCCGACGCGCTCGCTGAAATCAAGAGTCGCATCAACATCCCGCTCGTCGTCGATATTCACTTCGACTACAAATTGGCGTTGAAAGCCATCGAAAGCGGTGTCGATAAGATTCGGATCAACCCCGGTAACATCGGTCGCCGTGAGAAAGTCGAAGCGGTCGTTAACGCCGCTAAAGCGAAAGGCATCCCGATCCGCATCGGTGTCAACGCCGGTTCGCTCGAGAAGCAGTTCCTCGAAAAATACGGATATCCGACAGCTCAAGGCATGGTCGAAAGTGCGATGCATCACGTCAAGATTTTAGAGGACCTCGGTTTTTACAACACGATCATCTCGCTCAAAGCGTCTGACGTGAACCTTGCCCTCGAGGCGTACACGCTCGCCGCGAAGACGTTCGACTACCCGCTCCACGTCGGGATCACTGAATCAGGACCGCTGTTCTCAGGATCACTCAAATCAGCGGCCGGACTCGGCGCGATCCTCTCACTCGGAATCGGCTCGACGGTACGTGTGTCGCTGTCTGACGACCCTGTCGAAGAGATCAAAGTCGCCAAAGAAGTGCTCAAGTCGTTCGGCCTAGCCGCTAACGCCGCGACGCTCATCTCTTGCCCGACATGCGGCCGCATCGAAATCGATTTGATCTCGATTGCGAAAGAAGTTGAAGAGTACATCCAAAACATTAACGTCAACATCAAAGTCGCCGTCCTCGGCTGCGCGGTCAACGGACCGGGTGAAGCACGTGAGGCGGACATCGGCATCGCCGGTGCCCGTAACGAAGGCCTGCTCTTCCGTCACGGGAAAATCATCCGTAAAGTACCGGAAGCAACGATGGTCGAAGAGTTGAAGAAAGAAATCGATGCCATCGTCGCCGAGAAACTTGCCGCGCGTGAGCTTGAAGAACAACAACTTGCAAACCAATCTAACTAATCTCTCGCCCGCTCGGTTGCAACCGAGCGGGCTTTTGATACAATGAGTGTTATGGCAAGGAGGAATCAAGATGCACATTGGGATAGATTTAGACGGAACCGTCACGGATCCGCAAAGTTGCTTTCACTATATGAACGACACGCTCGGTTACGCCATCGATTATCATCAGGCGACCGAATACGAGCTCCATACGTACACGAATATGACGCAACATGATTTTTGGACGTTCATGATCGAACACGGTCATGAAGAAGCCATCTATCGGCGTTCACTCCCTCACTCTGAAGTGAACGAAGTGCTCTGGCACATTCGGAAAACGCACCAACTTCACTACGTGACGGCGCGCAGCGAGGCCGTCCGCTCCGTCACCGAGGACTGGATCAAACAGCATGAACTGCCGCTCGACTCATTGATCATGACAGGCAGTCACGACAAAGTCGGCGTCGTCAAAGATCTCGCGCTCGACTTGTTCATGGAGGATCGCTATGAGAATGCCATCTCGATCCATGAACAGACATTGATTCCGGTGCTCTTGTTCGACGCCCCGTATAATCGTCGACCGTTACCGGACGGGGTGAAACGCATCACGTCTTGGAACGAGGCACTCCATCTCGTCGACAGCTTCGAGACTACAAAATCCATCATCACCCTATAAAAAAGAGGAATCCGCCGCCGGATTCCTCTTTTTTATACCAGTCCGATCGCCTCGATGACATCGCTCGCGAGAACGCTTGCCGGATGGATCCGTTCACTCGCCGACCTAGCGGCTAACGCGTGCCATAGGACGGCTTGTTCGTTCGGGGGCTGCTCTGGCTCGATCCGCGCACTCCGGGCCCAAAGCGCGAGCAGCATGCCGGTCAGGACGTCACCGCTCCCGCCTTTCGAGAGTGCCGGTGCTGCGACCGTGTTGACGGCACCAGTCCCGTCTGGCGAAACGATCAACGTGTACGTCCCTTTTAGAATGAGATGAACCCCATGTTGCCTCGCAAAGTCTGATGCGGCCTTGAACCGGTCTGCCTCGATCATCTCGACCGTCTGTCCCGTCAACCGGGCAAGTTCACCGGGATGCGGGGTGAGCGTCAATGGGCCCGACGCCTGTAAGTGTTCCTGCGTCAGCGCACCGGCATCGACGATGATCGGCGTCGTCCGTTTCTTGACCGCTTGCCAAGCGTTCGTCAACCGTTCATCCTCGACCATGCCGGGACCGATCGCCGTCGCCGCGTATCGTGCATCCGGTATGGCATCGATCTCGTAAAACATCGCCTCCGGTAACGTTGCGGCCAGTGCCATCGCCTCAGCCGGCACCGCCAAATCGAGTAGTCCGAGTCCGCTCCGAAGGGCGGCCTGAGCTGCTAGAAACGGTGCCCCGATCAAGTGGCGGCTCCCGCCGACGAGCTGACCGTGACCGTAAGTCGATTTATGGCCATATGGATCACGGGATAGCAGACCGCGGTCAAAATCGGTCTCCGTCAATACGCGCCAGTTCGACGTCTCAGGCAATCCGATGTCGATTCGTTCGACTTTCCCGTAAAACGGTGCAGTTTGATTCAAGAACGCACTTCGCTTGTAACCATGTAACGTCAACGTCTGATCGGCTTTGATCGCGTGACCGTCGAACCGGCTCGTCTCGTCGCTCGGCACACCGGACGGGACATCGACCGCGATCACCGTCGCCGCTTGGTCGCACATCCAGGTGATCACGTCTCTCGCCTTCCCTGTGACCGGCCCATCAAGGCCGACTCCGAACAAGGCGTCGATAATATAGTCCGTCCGTCTCGGATCATCTACGACCGGGACCACTTGCTTCGCTAACGCTGCGTGCGTCAAGGCTTCTGGCGATTTCGGCTCGCCGAGTGGTGCCCAGACGCTGACGTCATACCCACGCCGGTGCAGTTCACGGGCGATGACCCAACCGTCGCCCCCGTTATTCCCTCGTCCACAGACGACGAGGACGGACGCCTCTGCTCGAATCGCTAAACGATTCGTCAAGGCCAGCGCCGCCCGCTCCATCAAGGCTTCGGGCGTCGTCCCGTGCGCAAAAGCCTGTTCATCCGCTCGCTTGATGTCGCTTGCCGTATAAATCATCGACTCACTCCTTTCTTATATGTACACAAAAAAGGAAGTTGCAGTAATCAACCTCCTTACTTACATTGTTTACAATACCCGTAAATCTCAAATTTATGATCGATGACCTCAAAATCAGGGTCAAGCGTCTCTACGTAACGCATCGGGCAAAGTTCGAGCAGTTTCGTCTTGCCGCACCCGCGGCAGATCAAATGATGGTGGTGGTGCGATGAGCCACACGTGACCCGGAACGCTTTCTCACCGTTCAACTCGGTCGCTTCGAGCAACCCTTCCTCCGCAAACGACTTCAAGTTCCGGTAGACCGTATCAAAGCTCATCGTCGGATGTTTCGAACGCATATAATCCAGGACGTCTTTCGCACTGACGTAGCGTTCTTCGGTCGCCAAATAAGCGTACATCTCAATCCGTTTCGGCGTCACTTTCAATGACGACGATTGCAACCGTTCGATTTGTTCAGTCTGTTTCATGGAGTACCTCCTTCTTCCGTAACGAGCCGATCTTCTCAAACAACATGACGGCAGCCAAAATCAAGACGGCGAGCAAGACGATGACACCGCCCGGGGCGACGTCTAGTTCGTAGGCGAGGACAAGTCCCCCGATCGTCGCAAGCTCACCGAACACGATTGCCCAAACAATCGTCTGTTTGAAACTGTTCGTGAACCGGAGTGCGGCCGCGACCGGTAACGTGATCAAGCTCGAGACGAGCAACGTGCCGACGATCCGCATACTGACAGCGATGACGAGCGCGACGACGAACATGAACAACATGTGTAACAACGTGCTCGGCAACCCGGACACTTTCGCTTGTTCTTCATCGAACGACAAGAACAAAAGCTGTTTATAAAACACGACGATGACGATGACCGTGATGAGCGCGACAGCTAGAATCAAACCGATATCAGACGGACTGACCGCTGAAATCGAACCGAACAACAGCGTCGACAAATCGACCGAGAAACCTCGCGACAACGAAATGAAGATCGCGCTCAGCCCCATCCCCGCCGACATCATGATCGGGATCGACAGCTCTTGGAAATGGACGTACTTATTGCGGAGCCAATCGAGACCGAGCGCCGCGAGCACCGAGACGAGCGTCCCGAGGTAGAGCGGATTCAAGTCAGAGAAGAACAAGACATACTGTCCGAGAAACAAACTGAAGGAGATGCCGGCGAGTGTCACGTGTGACAAAGCGTCGGCAATCAGACTCATCCGTCTGACGACGACGAAAGAACCGATCAACGGGGCCGTAAACCCGATGACGACGGCCGCTATGAACGCATAACGTAAAAAACTATAGGTTAACAAGTCGGCAATCATGACATACCTTCATGAACGAGGACTTTGACGGGATACGGCTTGATGGCGGCAAGTTCTCCTAGTTCGCTATACTCTTTCAACCCACAGTTACAGGCCATACGTCCCCGGTCAAGATGGACGACTTTCGTGACGAGGTCGGTGACGACGTTTAAATCGTGCGTGACGAGGATGAACGTGCACGACGTCTGCTCGCGCAACAAGTGGAGCACTTCATAAAAGTCCCGCAGATGCTTTTGGTCGACCCCGACCGTCGGCTCATCCAAGATGAGCAAATCGGGTTGGTTGACGATGGCCCGGGCGATGAACACACGCTGCTGCTGCCCACCGGACAGGCTTCCGATTTTGCGATTCCGATACTGCCACATGTTGACCGTCTCGAGTGCATTTTGAATGGCGGCCTTATCTTCCATGTTCAATCGCTTGAACAGGCCTAGCCGTCCGTACCGGCCCATGGCGACGACTTCTTCGACCGTCACCGGAAACCCCGAGTTAAACGACGCCGCTTTTTGGGAAACGTAACTGATACGGGACTTGTCCTTGAATTGGCCTTGCGGGCGACCGAACAGTTCGACCGTTCCCGCCTGCGGGCTCAATAGACCAAGGATCGTCCGAATCAACGTCGACTTGCCTGACCCGTTCTCGCCGACGATGGCGACGAAATCACCTTGCTTGATATCGATGGACACGTCCCGAAGTGCGGCCGTGCCATCATAATAATACGAAACATGATCTAATTTTACGACAGATGTCGTCATGAGCTACCCTTCTCTCGTTTGATAAATCGTAATCATTTCTACTTGCTTGGCGTCTGTATTATACAGAATATTATTAAATGCTTCAAGTTTGAGAAGATCGAGAAGCTCGTCGTCACGTCTTCACACAAAATCAAGATGAGTTTGTCTAGTGTTCGTTGTACACTAGAGGTATCGCAGAGGGGGATTTACCGTGGAAAAAAAATTAGCAGTCATTGATATCGGGTCAAACTCGATTCGCAACGTCATTTTTGAAGTGAATCGACACGGCCAATATTTTGAACGGTTGAACGTGAAGGAAGTCGCTCGGCTCTCGAGTCATATCACCGATGCGAACGAACTGTCCGAAATGGGCATCCAATCGTTAATCGAGACACTCGACCATTTCATCAGCCTGAACAAGCATCATGGCGTCAAAGAGATGTTGCCGGTCGCGACCGCAGCCATCCGCAACGCCAGCAATTCTGAAGCGATTTTAAACGAGGTCCTTGACGCGACCGGGATGGAGATCCGCTTGTTAAGTGACTATGAAGAGGCGTATTTCGGATACTCGGCCATCGTCAACTCGACTTATATCGAAGACGGCTATTCGGTCGACATCGGCGGCGGCTCAATGGAAGTGACTTACTTCAAAGACCGCGAGCTCGTCTTTTATCATAGTTTCCCGTTCGGTGCCGTCACGTTGACGAACGATTTTATGTCAGGCGACACGCTCTCGAAAGATGAGCGGAAACAACTGACCGCGTTCTTGAAGAAGGCGTTCAAAGACATCGATTGGCTCGTCCCTCACGGTGTTCCGCTCGTCGGTGTCGGCGGGACCGCCCGAAACCTCGTCCGCGTCGAACAGTCGTTGTCCCACTTCCCGCTTGAAGGCATCCATCAATATACGCTCGGTGCCGACCGGCTTCACGAAGTCGTCGATGAACTGATCGACATGTCGACGAAACAACTCGGACGACTCGATGGCCTGTCAAAAGATCGGATGGACATCATCGCTCCGGCCGTGACCGCAATCGATGAACTGGCCCGCTATTTAAAAGTGCCTGAGTTTACGATGAGCAATAACGGTCTGCGGGAAGGGCTATTTTATGAATACTATTTAAAAGAGAACAACGAGATCCGTTTCGCCGATGTCAAAGAAGAAAGTTTCCGCCACTTCGAGAAACAATACGACGTCGATCCGGTCCGGCATCGTCATCTCGTCCATCTGGCCCGTCAAATTTATATGGGCTTGATCGAGGCGAAGACGATCAAACCAAAACCGTTCGAACCGGGACTGTTAGAAGCAGCTTGCCGTCTCGCTTACGTCGGTGAATACATCGACCATAACAACAAGAGCGACCACACGTTCCATTTGATCACGACCAATGACTTTAAAGGCATGAACAACGAAGACCGGCTCGCCCTGGCGCTCGTCACGTCTTACAAGTCACGGCGCCTGCTCGAACAGCATATCGAGGGCTTTCCTGAATGGTTCGACTCGAAAATGTTGAAGAGTCTAGAGCTGATCGGATCAATCGTCAAACTTGTCGACGCGCTCGATTTGACCGAGCGTCAAGTCGTCGAGAACATCGACGTCGAGACAACAGACGACGGGCTTGCCTTCACCCTTCATACATCGACGTCCCCGCGCTTTGAATTGCAGCGCGGCATCCGTCACAAAAAGCATTTAGAACGCGCGATCGAAACGACGATCGAGTTACGCGTAGAGGAGAGGATCACTTTATGACGACTTACTTACCAGAACATTTTAACAACCGCGAATTGAGCTGGCTCAGCTTTAACGAGCGCGTGCTCCAAGAAGCGATCGATGACCGCAATCCGCTCATGGAACGCCTCAAATTTCTCGGCATCTTCAGTGCAAACCTCGATGAGTTCTACATGGTCCGTTTCGGAGGACTGAAAGACGAGGTGCTAGCCGGATTCAACCAACCGGAGGACAAGGCCGGGCTGACACCGAAGCAGCAAATTAAAGCGATCTCAATCAAAGCTCAAGAACTCGTCGAAGTCCAATATGCGACGTATAAAAAAATCGTCAAACAACTCGGAACAGAAAACGTCCGCTTTTTACGTCCGAAGCACTTGAACAAAGAGCAACTTGATTTTGTTAAACTGTATTTTCGGACCCACGTCTTCCCGGTCTTGACACCGATCGCGGTCGATGCGTATCGCCCGTTCCCGATGCTGTTGTCAAAATCGCTCAATATCGCCGTCGAAATCTCGTCGACCTCAGAAGGCAAAAAGCGACTCGCCCTCGTTCAAGTACCGGCCGTCCTACCGCGTTTTCTCGAACTGCCGACAGAAGACGAAGAACATGCCGATTTGATGTTGCTCGAAGACGTCATCATCCAATTCATCGATTCGCTCTTCAAAGGCTTTGAAGTCGAGTCGACGATGCCATTCCGGATCACCCGCAACGCTGACATGCCGTTCCATGAAGAAGGCAGTCACGATGTGTTGAAACAGATCGAGAAAGAATTGAAGAAACGCCGTTACGGCGTCGGCATCCGCCTCGAGGTCCAACAACGTTCACTCAGTAAAGAACTGTTGTTTATGCTGCAAGACGTCCTCGATCTGCACGACCGCGACATTTTCGTCGTCGACGGACCGATCGATTTGACGTTCTTGTTTGGCATCTATAATAAGATCGGAATCGAGTATGATGAGATGATCAACGAGACGCTCATCCCGTTCGTCCCGGAAGGACTCGAGCCCGGCAAGGACTTGTTCAAGGCCGTCCTGAAAAAGGATTACTTGCTCCATCACCCATACCATTCGTTCGACCCGGTCGTCCGCTTTATCGCCCAGGCCGCGAAAGACCCGAACGTCTTGGCCATCAAGCAGACGCTTTACCGTGTGTCTGGCGATTCACCGATCATTAAAGCGCTCACTGACGCCGCCGAGAGTGGCAAACAAGTCACCGTCCTCGTCGAACTAAAGGCTCGGTTCGATGAAGAGAAGAACATTCAATGGGCGAAACAGCTCGAAAAAGCCGGGGCCCACGTCATCTACGGCTATAAAGAGTTAAAAACGCACTCGAAGATCACGCTTGTCGTACGGATTCTAGAAGGAGGTGTCCTCCAACGCTTCGTCCACCTCGGTACCGGTAACTACAACGACTCGACGGCGAAGCTTTATACGGACATCGGCTTGTTGACGACGAACGAGGACTTGGCCGAAGATGCGACCAACTTCTTCAACTGGCTCTCCGGTTACGGTGAACGACCGTCTTGGCACGAGTTCGAGACGTCGCCTGACGACATGCTCGACTTCTTCCTTCACAAGATTCAAGACGAGATCAAACTGCATGAGAAGTATGGGAACGGTCGCATCGTCGCCAAGATGAACTCGCTCACCGACAAGTCGATCATTACGAAGCTGTATGACGCGTCTCAGGCCGGGGTCAAGATCGATTTGATCATTCGCGGCATCTGTTGCCTGCGGCCGGGCATTAAAGGCGTCTCGGAAAATATTCGTGTCGTCTCGATCATCGACCGCTATCTAGAACATTCTCGCATCTTCTATTTCTACCAAAACGGGAAAGAAGACTTGTATTGCTCGTCTGCGGACTGGATGACCCGAAACATGAAAAAGCGCATCGAGATCTTGTTCCCAATCCTAGATGCGGGTCATAAGTCTTACATTAAAGACATGCTCGCGCTACAGCTCGTCGATAACGTCAAAGCACGGATCCAACGCGCCGATGGCAGTTACGTCTACATCAAGCAAGAACCTGGCCAAGAGAAAATTCAATCGCAGATCATCATCCATCAATATACAGGCGGCCGTTGGAACAACATCCCGAGCGTCTTCGAACGGGAGCCGTCGAACTGGGCCGAACGTGAAGTCCTTCGCCTCCGGGCCGAAAATGAGAAAATGACTGATGACTGATGTTAGACTTCTCAAACGAGAAAGAACATTGTATAATTAGTTCGTTCAGTTAGTTGAAACGCTTTCATTTTCGAATATGGAGGAATCATTCATGCAAGAAATCTTACTCTCGTTGCTCGCCGGCCTCATCTGTGGCATGATTTTCACTGCCTTGAAGTTGCCGTTGCCTGCCCCCCCGGTCTTGCCTGGCGTCATTGGAATCTTTGGCGTCTTTCTCGGGATGAAAGTTTACCAATTCGCGCTTGCGAACTGGCCATTTTAAACAAAAAGAACGATGCCCGCGGGCATCGTTCTTTTTGTTACTCTGCATGATGGATCGCCTTATGACAAGTCGGACAGACCCACATCCCGCTGTCTCCTTCAAGATGGTACTCTAGCAGACGATGGGCCATCGCCCCATACCTGTCTATCAAGTCGACTCCACAGCTCGTACAAGCCGTGACGGAAGCGATACGGTGCATCATCATTCGTTCCCGGGCTAGATGCGTCTCGTACGTTTGCCGTGTCCAGCGTTGGGATGGGACTTGATAACCGCGGTCCCACATATCTTTTAACGTCGCATATGACGTCGACACGTCGTACATACCACTCTTGAGCAGCGGATGATGAAAATCAAGGCCGACTAAATCGACGAGACAATAGTCTCGAACTTCATCGTCGGGACGCGTTCGCCAATACCGGTCGTCGGGGCGCGTCGTCGTCTCGACGAGCATAATCTCGACTTCCGCGACGATCCCATATCCAACGACTTCGATCAAGGCTGGTCCCTCAACGCTTCCTTCAATGTAAAACGGGCTCTGCTCGCGAAAGTATGTCGGGAGCGCCGCAAATACGTCATACGTCTCTGGATCGATCTTTAGCACGCTCATCGCTTATTGGTGCGCGAGCGCGAATCGTTCGCGCCATTCGGCGTCGAACGCGCCTAATCGGAACATGTCGATCTCTTGCTTATACGGCGCGACTTTCGTCTTCTCGCTGATTGGAATGTAAGGTGTTTCAAGAATTTTTGGCAAATGCGCGAACGCCTCATGATGGATGATTCGGTTCAACGCGTCAAAACCGATCTCCCCGTAGCCGATATTTTCGTGGCGGTCTTTTCTCGCCCCGCGCACATTTTTCGAATCGTTGACGTGGATGACGCCGAGTCGGTCGATTCCGACGATGCGGTCAAACTCGGCAATGACGCCGTCTAAGTCCCCGACGAGGTCATACCCGGCGTCATGGACGTGGCACGTGTCGAAACAGACCGACAGCCGGTCGTTATGCGTCACTCCGTCGATGATCGTCGCGAGTTCTTCAAACGTCTTCCCGAGTTCGCTTCCTTTTCCTGCCATCGTCTCGAGGGCGATCTTCACCGTCTCGTCTCCGGTCAGCACTTCATTCAAGCCTTCGATGATGCGAGCGAGACCGACGTCTTCGCCGGCACCGACATGGGCGCCTGGGTGAAGGACGACATGGCGGGCGACTTGTAGCGCTTCGGCCCGCTTGATTTCAGCTGCCAAAAACGAGACCGCGAGTTCGAACGTCTCGGGTTTCGTCGTATTGCCCAGGTTGATGATGTATGGGGCGTGGACGACGATCTCCTCGATGTCATGCGCCGCCATGTGGACGAGCGCCGCTTCGATATTTAACTCCTCGATCGGTTTACGACGCGTGTTTTGAGGCGCGCCCGTATAGACCATCATCGTCGTCGCACCGTACGAGACGGCCTCCTCACTGCCAGCGAGCAGCATCTTCTTACCTGAAACCGAAACGTGTGAACCAATTTTTAACATAGTCAACTCTCCTTCGCAATCTTCTGCCTTTAGTGTACACAAAAAGAAGAACCGACTCCATGAAGTCGATTCTTCTGTTTAGTGATTACCGTCTGTTCTTCTTACGGGTCTCACGACGTTCCGTGCGCTGTTGTTGCATATGCTCGCGCGAAGCCGTCTCTTTCAATTTATACTTGAACTTCTTCTTGTAGCCTGGTTTGACTTTCTTCTTCGCCTTCTTGATCTCACCGGCCATACGGCTGTGCGCCGTGTGCGATACTTTCATCTTACGGTCGGTCACGCGGCGTTTACGAGTCTTGATCTCTTGGAGCGTCCCGCCTTTGACATCGACATGTGTGAACGCGAAACCACGCTCTTCAAGTCGATTGATCGGGCCGTTCTCGTGATCTTCATACAGCGTATACGCTTCTCCGGTAGCACCGGCACGACCGGTCCGGCCGACACGGTGTGTGTAGAAGTCGAGATCTTTCGGGATACCGAAGTTGATGATGTGCGACACACCTTTAATATCAATCCCGCGGGCAGCCAAGTCGGTTGCGATCACGTATTGATATTTTGCATCGTTGATGTCTTTGATCGCTTGCTTGCGTCGACGGGCTTGCATGTCGCCATGAAGCGTCCCGACGTTGAGGCCTGCCTCACGGAACGACTTCTCGAGCTCATCCGCGTCTTGTTTCGTGTTCGTGAACACGAGGCAGACGAACGGATTGATTGCTTTGGCCACTTCGACCGTCAATTCTTTGCGGTCGCGGTGACGGACCGGGATGACGTGGTGCTTGATCTTCGGTGCGACGCGGTGCTCGGCACTCGCTTCAGCGTAGCGCGGATCGTGAAGATATTTCTTCAAGAACGGCTCAAGCTTCTCTGGGATTGTCGCTGAGAAGACCATCGTTTGCAGTCTTTCCGGAAGCGACTGCGCGATGCGGTCCACTTCTGGCAAGAAGCCCATATCAAGCATTTGATCGGCTTCATCGACGACGAAATGTTTGACTTTATGCGGGAACAACGCCTGAACTTTCATCAAGTCGAGCAGACGGCCTGGCGTCCCGATGATCAACTGTGGTGGGTTTTTCATCTTGTCGATTTGACGTTCACGGTCAGTTCCGCCGACGATCAAACTCGTCTTAATATAGTCAGGCTGCTTCACGAGGAGTGTTTTCAACTCTTCGTGGATTTGCCAGGCAAGCTCGCGTGTCGGTGCGACAACGATCGCTTGGACTTCATGTTCGCTCGGGTCGATCGATTCTAAAATAGGTAAGAGGAACGCGAGTGTCTTCCCGGTCCCGGTTTGTGATTTTCCAATGATGTCACGGCCATTCATCGCGGCTGGAATAATCCGTGCCTGAATGTCCGTTGGGTTAGTGATGCGCTTTTCTGTCAAGGCATCGACGATAAACGGTAACAATTTGAACTGTTGGAAGCTGTTCAATCGATACACCTCCTGTTTCTTTCCACTTTTCCTAGCATAGCGGAATCTAGTTATTTGTCAATTAATCTTTACCGAGTCCTTCATACAAGTAACTCGATGAATAGTAGTGCGCCGAGATTTTTTTACTGCTCAAATGCTGTTCGAGCGCTTTGAACCCGACTTCAATCATTTCGTTCGGGGATTGCACGACCGTCGCATCGACTTTCCCGCTATGAATCAACGGGTAAATCTCTGTCACACCGTCTACCGACACGATTGTCTTGTCATTTAGTCTCTTGCTCTCGAGCGCCCTCACGACCCCGAACGTATTGTCGTCGTTATGGGAAAACACGGCGTCGAACGGGATGTCTTCCTCGAGCCAGCGCGACATCTCGATCTCGGCTTGGAACGGATCGTAGTTACCCGTGAGCGAGGCCACGACCTCGAGGTCGTCATGGGCTTTATCGTACTCGGTCAACCCGAGGCTACGATCGATGGTCGAGCGGACTTTTGCCGTTCCCCTCACTTCGACGACACGGATCGGCCGATCGAGTGCGGTATGTTTGGCGGCAATATGGTTGGCGGCCATCCGCCCGATTTCAACGTTATCGGACACGACGGACGTGAGCACGCTATCGTGGTCGATCATCCGGTCGATCGCGATAATCGGAATCCCTTTGTCTCTCGCCTTTTCGAGCGATGATTGAATGAACGTCTCGTCAAGCGTCGTCACGAAGATGGCTTTGACACCGCGCTCGATCAAAGAATCCAATTTCTCTTTTTCTAAGACACGTGAATCCTCACTTGTCGTCGGAATCGGAATGAACCCTTTTTGATTGGCCGTTCGTACAAATGCGGCTAACAACTTATTGGCGTGTTCGTGTTTTTCACTGACGAACACGAAGCCGACCTCATTGTTCGTCGTCGCGCGTTCCGGCAACTGGATCGACGTGATCAATAAAATCGTCATGGCCCAGATGACGGGAATCCAAAGCCAGTAATAGCGGAAGCCCTTCATACGTTTGTCCGCCTTGGGATTTTAATCATCATCGCCGTACCTTCTCCTTCAACGCTCTCGATTTCCATTTGACCGTTTACGGCTTTTAATGATTCTCGAATCATGTACAGCCCTAGCCCGTTGCCGTTCTCTTTCGTCGTATAGAACGCCGACCCGACCGTGTTCACTTGATCTTTCGTCATCCCGATTCCGTTATCCTCAATCAAGAACCGATAATCCCGCTCCGTGAAGAGGACCGTGACCGTGACGCTACCGTCCGCCCCTTTTGAATCGACGGCTTCGACGGCGTTTTTAAACAAGTTGTAGATGGTTTGAACGAGCATGTCGCTCGAACAGTAGAACGGCGGCATCTCATTCGGAACAATCAGTTCCCACTTCGTCACCCGTTTATAACATTCGGCGTCGAGTAAGAACTCGAGCCGACTCGCAAATTCAGTCATGTCGAGCCACTCTTCTTGAAGCTTGGATTGATCTGGTTTGGCGAGCGTGAGCATCGTCGTAATCAAATGGTTAGCCCGATTGAGCTCGGACAGTGCAAGGTCGAGCATTTCTTCACTACCATGACCTTCTTTCGCCATCTGCAAGGTGATTTGGACAGGTGTGAGCGGGTTACGGATCTCGTGAGCGATCCCGGCCGCGAGTTGACCGAGCGAGGCGAGCTTCTCTTGTTGGAGCAAGAGCTGTTGTTGGCTCAACTGCTCACGTCGAGCCGTCTCCATCCGGTTCGAGTAGTCGTTATACGTATCGAGGAGCGTCTGGACTTCCTTTGAACCGGTGCGTTCGAGTAAAATCGGTTCGAGTGACTGTTGTTTCTTGATGTTTTGAACGAGTTCGAGCAGCGGGCTCGTCAATGTCTTCGAGAGAAGGAGACCGACTAAAATACTTAAGAAGAAAGTGACGAGCGTAATCATCAAATATTGCCAACGTGTATCATAGACCGCCTCATAAACCGAATCCGTGCTATGCTTGGCCAATACGCTCCATCCGTTCACTCGAGCGTCCGGTTCGAACATGATGACATCGTCTTCGGTACTTAAAATCGTCCGAACGTCATACTCATCCGTCGTTTCGACGATTGAGCGTGACAACCTTCGCTCCGCATCCGTGACGAGGTTAAACGATGTCGATAACACTTCTCCCCGCTCATTTAAGAGGTAGAGAATCATATCATCGTTCGTGGATTCGAGCATGCGCCGATAGAGGTCCGAGTTAAGCACACTGATGCTTCCACCAAACATGCCAATCGGTCGGTTGTCCTCGATGACGGGTACGTAAAGATACGTGCCCGCATCACCAGAAATCGATACAGGGTCACTCATGAATAAATCGTCGCCGTTCGAAGTGATGACTTCTTTAAATTTCGGATCAGCCTTTAACGTCATCGCGGGGACTTGCCGTTGCGAATACCAAGTGAATTCATCTTCTCGTAAATCATAGTAAAAGATCGAAGTGAAACTCGTTCGTTGGTTCAAGTAACCCGTCCGAATCCGCTCTTCAATCAAAGGTTCGTTTCCAACATAAGCACCAAGGTAGACGAGGTCTTCATACAATTTCCCAAGCCTTGTCTCGAGGTTCTCGATACTCCCATCAATCGCATAGTCAAATTGTTCTTTCGCCAATTCTTCCGCGCGGGACACCGTCACGCGATCGGCAGAGAAAGCTAGTGATGAGATGACGAGTCCAAGAATGATAAAGATAATAAATGTGATTTGAAAGAAGTACGATTTTCGAACTTCAAGCAATGTTCTCAAGCGTTCCACGGTGTCCCTCCTTTCTAACCTTAAGATTATAGCATGAATACACGCAATTCTTTTCGTATTTTCGAAACAATGTTAGACTAATACGTAGGAAAGCATCGCGAAAGGAGCGTTCATCACGAAATGAAAGTTAAAAAAATTAGCCCACGCGGATACTGCTATGGCGTCGTCGATGCCATGAAATTAGCGAATGAAGCCGTGGCCAACCCAGATTTACCACGGCCTATCCATATACTCGGTATGATCGTCCATAACCGTCACGTCACCCAAGCGTTTGAAGACTTAGGCGTCAAGACCGTAGACGGTGAGGATCGGATGCAAGCAGTTGAAACAATCGACAAAGGGACCGTCGTGTTTACGGCCCACGGCATCTCTCCGCTCGTTCGGAAGCGTGCCATCGAAAAAGGACTGACGATTGTCGATGCGTCTTGTCCTGACGTTCTCGTCACGCACGATTTAATTCGTGAGAAGACAGCGGCCGGCTACGAAGTCATCTATATCGGCAAGCACGGTCACCCCGAACCTGAAGGCGCGATGGGAGTCGCCCCTGGAAAAGTCCATCTCGTCCAGTACGAGAGCGATTTTGAGGCGTTGCCAGATCATTTGTTAGACGCAAACATTCTCGTCACGAACCAGACGACAATGAGCCAATGGGACGTTTCGGCATTGATCGAACTCATTCAAGAACGCTATCCTCACGTCGAGGTGCATAACGAGATTTGTAACGCGACACAAGTTCGTCAGGAAGCCGTGGCCGAACAGGCCGGCGACTGCGACTTGCTCATCGTCGTCGGTGATCCGAAATCGAACAACTCGAACCGCCTCGCCCAAGTCTCTAAAGAGATTGCCGGGACGAATGCCTATCGCATCGGTGACTTGAGTGAGCTCGATCTCAATTGGCTTCAAGACGTCGAAACGGTCGCGGTCACATCGGGCGCGTCGACACCGACGCCGATCACGAAAAAAGTCATCGACTTTTTGACGCAGTACGACCGTGATGACTTGAGCACACACGACAAGACACCTTATCTCGAACTGCGAAACATTTTGCCGAGAGTGAAGGCGCTTCGCAAATGACAAGCAACCCCCGTCCTCATGCATGAGGGCGGGGGTTGTGTTCAGTTTCAGCGGAACTTAAAAGGATTCGTGTCCGTAGCGGAAACGAGGAGCTCGACCTCGAGTTTTGCTGCCGTGAACTTCTGTTGCAAGACGTCGACGACGCCTTGTTTCATGACGCTCTCGACGTGATGACCCGGGTCGACTACGGCGAGCCCGAGCGCCATCGCGTCGTGGGCGACATGGAAATATAAGTCACCGGTCACGTAGGCGTCGGCTCCCTTGAAGTGCGCGGCTGAGACATACTTGTTGCCGTCACCACCGAGCACGGCCACTTTTTTGATTGTTCGGCCCAAGTCGCCGACGACCCGCACCGCTTCGACACCAAAGCTTGCTTTGACATGTTCCGAAAATTCAGCGAGCGTCAGCGGCTTGTCGAGTCGACCGATGCGGCCGAGACCTAGGACAGGCCCTGTAATCTCATCCCGAATCAAGTCATGAGCGACCTCTTCGTAAGGATGAGCGTCAAACATCGCTTTTAACACCCGCTTCTTCTTACTTTCGGTAACGATTGTCTCGATCTTCACTTCATCGACTTGCTCCGTTTTCCCGATTTGTCCGAGGTACGGGTCGGCCAAGTCGAGCGGGGTGAACTGCCCTTTCCCTGTGACCGTGAATTGGCAATCGCCATAATTCCCGATCCTTCCGGCTCCGGCCGAGCCTAACGCTTTAGACACGGCGGACTGATGTGTCTCCGGGACGAAGACCGACAATTTATACACCGGCTCTTCATACGTCGGGACGAGCACTTCGGTCTCACGCAATCCGAGTGCCTCGCTCATCCAGTCGTTGACCCCGCCCTCACAGACGTCTAAATTCGTATGGGCGACGTAGACGGCGATATCGTTTTTCAGACATTTCGTAACGATTCGACCGGCGGCGTTGCGATCGGTCACTTGGGTGAGCGCGCTAAAGATCGGCGGATGATGCGCGATAATCAAGTCCACCTCTTGCTCGATGGCTTCGTCGACGACCGATTCGAGCACGTCGAGCGTGACCATGACCCGATTCACTTGTTTATTCAGCGTACCGATCTGTAGGCCGATCTTGTCGCCTTCGACCGCGAGATGTTTCGGTGCGAACTCTTCAAACAGTTGGATGATATGATTTCCGTTTGCCATCACTGACTCACCTCTCTCATTTTGTCGCGTAACGTTTTGAACTCCTCCTGCTTCCGGACGAGCGCCTCGGTCTGGGCGCCTTCGGCCATTTGACCGAGCACGTAATCCAATTTGTCCGCTTCCCGGCCCCACTTCAATTTGAACGGTTCAGGACGAGTCTTCAGCAACTCCGGCCCGAACATAAGCTGCCACGTCCGCTCCGCCTCGTCCGCACTGTAACGCGTTTCTGTGCCCCGCTCCCCGACAAGAATCTCATATATTTTATCGTTCTCCTCGACAATCGTTTCCGTGACGAGCGTAAAACCTGATACAAGCAACCATTCCCGAACTTGCTGTCCATCGACGTTCGGTTGCAGCACGAGTCGTTCGACCGCGCCTAACTTATCCCGTCCGTTCTCTAAGATCGATCGGATCAAGCTTCCGCCCATCCCGCAGATCGAGATACATGTCGCCTCGTCTTCATTCAGGACCGCCAATCCGTCACCGAGCCGGACGTCAATCTTGCTCGATGCGCCGATCAATTCGACTTGGGCTTTGGCCGCTTCCATCGGACCTTGATTCACTTCTCCGGCGATGGCTCGGTCGATGATTCCTTGCTGTACGAGATAACACGGGACGTAAGCGTGGTCGGAACCGATATCGGCTAAAATGCTTCCAGCTGGTATAAAATCGACGACTCGCTTCAGTCGCCGGTCTAACGTGACTTGTTCTTGCATGGGGACAACTCCTTTTGTCTACTTCTTCTTCTTCTTCTTCTTTAGGGTAACGAAATATTCTTGTCCGGACAACAAAAAACGTACCCCAGAAGGAGTACGCCTCACCCTTATTGTTCAATCAACCATGTCGCGAGCACGTCGGCTTCTTCAGCAGACGCGAGACCGGCCGGCATTGTACCTTGACCGTTGACGATGATGTTCGCGATCTCTTCAGCAGACAAACGTTCTCCGACTCCAGTCAACGCCGGACCGACGCCACCTTCAAGATTTCCGCCGTGGCAACCTGTGCAGCCTTTAGCAGCGTACAAGTCTTCCGGGTTCATCTCGGTGACGGCTGGACCTTCAGCGGCTTGTTGCGCTTGGTTTACGCCAAAATACGATAATGAGACCATAGCGATGATTGCGACGATCGCGATCGCTGCAAACGGTAACAATGGATTACGCATTGTATTTCCCCCTCATGTTCTTTCCAAATGTCTATTCCTCACTATTTTACTCAAAAAACAATAAAGAAGGAAGGAAAATCACTCATTTTCCTTCCTTTCTTCTTAATCTTCACATTTTATTCAAAAACACGATTAATCGAGGAAGTCTTTCAAGCGTTTCGACCGGCTCGGATGACGGAGCTTCCGTAACGCCTTCGCTTCGATTTGACGGATCCGCTCACGCGTGACCCCGAACACTTTACCGACTTCTTCGAGCGTGCGCGTCCGACCGTCATCAAGCCCGAAGCGGAGACGGAGTACGTTCTCTTCCCGGTCTGTCAACGTATCGAGCACGTCTTCGAGTTGTTCTTTGAGCAGTTCATAGGCTGCTGCGTCCTGAGGAGCCATCGCATCTTGGTCTTCAATGAAGTCACCGAGGTGCGAATCGTCCTCTTCACCAATTGGTGTTTCAAGCGACACCGGTTCTTGAGCGATTTTTAAAATCTCACGAACTTTCTCAGGCGTCAATTCCATCTCCTTGGCAATCTCTTCAGGAGCAGGCTCGCGCCCGAGGTCTTGCAGCAATTGACGTTGAACACGGATCAATTTGTTGATCGTTTCGACCATATGGACCGGAATCCGGATCGTCCGGGCTTGGTCGGCGATGGCACGTGTGATCGCTTGACGAATCCACCACGTCGCATACGTCGAGAATTTGAACCCTTTCATGTAGTCGAACTTCTCGACTGCCTTGATCAAACCCATGTTCCCTTCTTGGATCAAGTCAAGGAACAACATGCCGCGACCGACATAGCGTTTCGCGATCGAGACGACGAGACGAAGGTTGGCTTCAGCGAGACGTTTCTTCGCCTCGTCATCGCCTTGCTCGATTCGCTTCGCGAGTTCGGTCTCGTCTTTGGCACTCAACAGATCGACACGGCCGATCTCTTTCAAGTACATCCGGACCGGGTCGTTGATTTTAATTCCTGGCGGGACAGCCAGATCATTCAAGTCGACCTCTTCGTCTTCTTTTTTCGTAGGAGTCTCTTCGGCATCGGCCGCATCTTCTGTGACGCGGATGTCTTTGCCTTCTAAATCTTCAATGAAGTTATCGATAAAATCTGAATCGACCTCAAAATGGCTGAGGCGATCCTGGATCGCTTGCATCGATACGACACCCTTCTTTTTCCCCAACTTTTCAAGTTCGTCTATGGCGTTAAATAAATCCTCTTTTTTCTTCTCTGCCATCTAGCAGTTCAACTCCTTCCAAACTTCCTTCGCGTTCATCGTTCACGTAAGCGGCGACTCCGGGTAATCAATTCTTGTAGCTTCGATGCCTGGTCTACTATACTTTCGGCATCCTGCCCGATTTCCCTTTTTGCTCGCTCGATTTGACGCTGTTCCTCATAACTGTTTATCACCTTAATGTATTCATCTAAAACCTCTTCAGTCAGATCATCAGGCGCTGACATGAGGCGAATCTCTGCATAGCGGTTGGCATAGTCAGGACGTTGGTCGCAGTGACGCTCCATAAAAGGCGGCATGACCTGCTCAAACTCTTCAAGCGTCATGTCTTCTGAAACGATCTCATAAAACGCCGTCGCCAACATGCGATGAATCTCATCTTGATAAGCTAGGCCGAGTCGGTCGCGAACGAAGCGAACCCGTTCCGGCCCACTGAGCATCGCCCGTAACAGTAATTTTTCAGCCTTCACAAAACGTGGTTCATTCGCTTTACTCGATCGTTTACGGATTGGTTCTGGTTCACGAACCGCTGGTGATGCCTGCACTTGGCTCGACACCGGTCGCGGCATTCGATTCGCTAGCGTTTCGACAGGAATGTCAAACTCATTCGCCAATTTTTTTAAATATAAATCGCGGCGAATCGAGTTGTCCGTCTTGCTGATTTCCCCAAGCATAGCTTCAATAAACCGGATCCGTTCTCCTTCACGATTCATATTTTTCCCGCGCCGAAGCGTCCGGTTCATGAAATCGAGGACGGATAAGCGTTCCGATTCGACAAAACGTTGCCATTGCTCCCGACCGTTCGTCCGAATATAATCATCCGGGTCCGTCTTCTCCGGCAACATGAGCACTTGGACGTCGAGCGGATACGCCTCGAGCATGCGAACGACTTTTAGCGTCGCCTCTTGTCCGGCATGGTCTCCGTCGTAACAAATCACGACTTCATCGACCATCCGTGACAACGCCCGGGCATGCTGCGATGAAAATGCCGTCCCGAGTGAAGCGACGACCTCGGCCGTCCCGGCTTGGGCGACTTGGAGGACATCGACGTTCCCTTCGACAAGGAGCACCCGTTTTTGTTTCCGCATCGATGCACGTGCTTGTGAAAATCCAAATAACAACTCACTCTTGTTAAAGAGTGGTGTCTCCGCCGTATTTACATACTTGGGCTGTCTGTCGTCAATCGCACGGCCGCTAAATCCGACGATCGTGCCGTCTCGATCCGCAATCGGAAAGACGACTCTTCCTTCGAACCGGTCAAAATATTCACCGGATCTAGATTTAGAAATAAGTCCTGCTTCGACCATGACTTCTAGGTCGAACCCTCTTCGCTCGAGTGAATCGACGGTGAAGCGGCGTTGATCAGGGGCGTATCCGATTTTGTATTGCCCGATCGTCGCCTCAGCCAAACCGCGTTCACGTAAATACGTCAAGCCGACTTCTCCGGCCTCGGTTTTCATCAATACCTCGTGATACAGGTCGGCGATGATCCGATGAGCATCACGCATTTGTTTGCGAACGACTTGATCGCGTGTCAACTCTTCGTCACCGGCCACCCCTTCTACAGCGATGTTTGCCCGTGTCGCTAAGCGCTCAATCGTTTCCGGGAAGGACAACCCTTCCGTTTCCATGACGAACGTAAAGACGTTCCCGCCAGCACCGCAACCGAAACAATGGTACATGCCTTTTTCAGGCGATACGGAAAAAGAAGGACTATTTTCCGAGTGGAACGGACAAAGTCCGACAAGACGGTGGCCTTGTTTTTTCAATTCAACGCGTTCACTGATCAAGTCCACGATATCCGTGGCTTGTTTCACTTCCGCAATGACTTCATCCGGTATACGTGGCAACTCCACCACTCCCTATCCAATCTCGCAACGAAACGGAACGCTCACCACGTTCCGTTTCACTATCGTGTCAATACTCTATTATACCGTTAACACGCGTCGATTACTAATGCGAGCGCTCAGTCATCTTTTGACAGTTCAAGCTGACGTAAGATGATTCCTGCCGTCTCTTCGACCGCCTTATTCGTCACATCGATGACCTCGCAACCGATTCGTTCGTATATCCCTCGCGCGTACTCGAGTTCCCGATTGATTCGCTCGAGTTGAGCGTAATCCGCTTCCGGTTTTAGACCGAGCGATTTCAAACGCTCCATTCGAATCGAAATCAACTTGTCCGGAGAAATGATCAAGCCGACGCACTTATCCGGTGACACCTCAAACAGTTCTTCCGGCGGACGCGACTCCGGCACGAGCGGGACGTTAGCGACTTTATAACGTTTTAGCGCCAAATATTGTGACAACGGCGTCTTCGATGTGCGAGACACACCGACGAGGACGATATCGGCCTTTTTCAAGCCACGCGGATCACGTCCGTCGTCATATTTGACGGCAAACTCCATCGCCTCGATTTTACGGAAGTAATCCTCGTCTAGACGATAGATCAGACCCGGTTTCTCACGCGGGCTCTCCCCGAGTTTTCCCGAGAGCACGTCTAGGAGGTCGCCGAGCAGGTCGATCGTTTTGACGTCATACGTTTTACCGAGCGACACGAGCAGTGAGCGATGTTCTTCATTAACGAGCGTGAAGGCGATCACCGCTCCTTGGGCTCTAGCCTGCGTGACGACATCATGAATCGTCTGTTCGTCTTCGACGAAAGGAATCCGGAGTGTCTCGATCGCGTTCTCATGGAACTGGATGCTTGCCGCCCGGACGACGAGCTCACACGTTTCTCCGACAGAGTCACTCACGACAAATACGAGTTGTTTGTTTGTCAAACCAATTTCCTCCTCAGAACGATTCATCGTTGGCAAGTGCAATCAACACCTTGGTCATGTTCGTCTTTGTCATTCGGCCGAGCACGATGAGCGAACCATCCTTCTCTTCGACGACTGGCATGGCGTCAATCTGTTTCTCAATCAACTTCATCCCGGCCCGAATGAGCGTCTCACCTTTTTCACAAACGGTAATATTCGGCATCCGCGTCATAATGACGTTGACAGGCAATTGGTCGAGGTCCTGATTGCCGATGGCGGCCCGCAGTAAATCTTTGCGGGACAACACCCCGACAAGCTCATTGTCTTTTCCGACGACGAACAACGACCCGACATCTTCTAAGAACAACGTGACGACCGCATCATACACGGTCATTTCATTGCTGACGACTTTCGCGGACGACATGAAATCACCAACGGTCAGCGAATCGAGTTTTTCGCGGAGCAGCGATGAATTTCGCTTGCCGACGAACGTGTAGCCGACGCGTGGTCTTGCTTCTAATATTCCAGTCATCGTCAAAATAGCAAGATCAGGGCGGAGCGTGGCACGGGTGAGCGATAACTCTTGAGCAATCTGCTCTCCCGTGATCGGTCCGTTCACTCTCACAATCTCAACAATCTTCTGTTGGCGTTCATTCAGCTGCATAGCCAACCCCCTCTAGTTTGATCAGAGTACGAGCGCGCTGAAGTCAGCAACACGCTCGATCGTCGTAGCGAGTCGCTTCATCTCACTGAGACGATTATGGCGAATCGTTTCTACGTCGCTCATGACCATCGTATTTTCAAAATAAGCACTTATCGGTTGTTCAAGCGCTCGAAGTGATGTGATGGCACGCGTGTAGTCGCCCACTTCGACCGCTTCATGTGTCTCGGGCAATGTTGATTCGACCGCGGCGTGAAGGGCTTTCTCTTCAGCATTCTCAAACAAGGCCGGATCCACTAGTCCTGGTTCGCCTTTTTTAGCGATATTGACGACGCGCGTCAACTGCTCGATCAACTGTTTCGCCTCGTCTGACAGCATATTTTGAACCGCCTCCGCGCGAGCGTCGAGCTGTTCGACAGTCAGACCAGTCGTGAGAACGGCATCAATCACATCGTATCGTACTTGTCTCTCTTGCAGACGATACTTCAAGCGGAGCATAAAGAAGTCGTTAAGTTGCGCCTTGACTTGTTCTTTATCGGCATCGTAAAGTCCTGCTTCCACCTGAGATTCGACAACTTGTGAAAGTAATTTGTCGACTGGTAGATCGACGTGCCAATCTCCAAGAATTTGAACGACTCCTTGCGCTTGGCGGCGAAGGGCGAACGGATCTTGTGAACCGCTTGGAATCATGCCGACCCCGAAGAACGCAGCAATCGAATCGAGTTTATCCGCGAGTGCGAGCGCGGCCCCCGTCGGCGTGGCCGGTGATGCGTCTCCGGCGAAGCGTGGCATATAGTGCTCACGGATCGCGGCCGCAACTTCTTTGTCCTCACCTTGCTGGAGTGCATACTTTTCTCCCATCACGCCTTGAAGCTCGGTAAATTCGTAAACCATCTGGCTAACGAGGTCGAATTTATGAATCTTTCCAGCGCGTTCGACTTTTTGAGCATCGGCACTGAACAGTGGAGCGAGCGTGAGCGCGAGTTGTTGGACGCGACGAACTTTCGCGCCTGTCGTTCCGAGCTTCTCATGGAAGACGATGCGGTCGAGACGGTCGAGCTGGTCGTCGATCTTCGTCTTTTTATCTTCCTCATAGAAGAAGACGGCATCGGCGAGTCGTGCCCGGATGACTTTCTCGTTCCCTTTGGCAACGTTTTGCAGATGGTCTGCGTTACCGTTACGAACCGTCACAAAATAGTGTTGGAGCGTGTCACCGACATAGACCGGGAAATAGCGCTGATGCTCTTTCATCGTCGTGATCAACACTTCTTCCGGAAGGTCGAGGTAGCTCGCATCAAACTCACCGAACAGGGCTGTCGGCCACTCGACGAGGTTCGTCACTTCTTCAAGCAGCGATGCGTCAAGTGGCACCGTCCATCCTTGCTCGTTCGCCAATTGTTCGATTTGACGCTCGATGCGTTCGCGACGGTCGTCGTACGATGCGACGACAAACTCTTGTTCGAGCGTGGCCGCATAGCGGTCAGGTGATGAGATCGTCACGTCGCCTTTACTTAAGAAGCGATGTCCGCGTGTCACATTACCTGTTTTGACGCCCTCGATCTCGAAATCGATCTGTTCTGTCCCAAACATGGCGACTAACCAGCGGATCGGACGCATGTAACGGAGGCTGCTCGTACCCCATTTCATATTTTTCGGGAACGTCATGCCGCGGACGACGTCTTCAAGGCCGCCAAGTAATGAAGCCGTCGGCTGACCTGACTCGTGACGATTTGCGAAGACGTATTCGACCCCTTTTTCTTCCGCGAAGTAAAGGTCGTCGACTGACAGTCCGCGTCCACGCGCAAATCCTGCTGCCGCTTTCGACCAGTTTCCGTCTGCATCTTGCGCAATCTTTTTAGCCGGTCCCCGGAGCGTCTCCGTCAAATCTTGTTGACTCTCCTCGACGTCACGGACGAGTACAGCGAGACGACGTGGTGTCGAATAGACCGTGACAGCTCCGAAGTTGACGCGGGCGTCCGACAAGAACGCCGCTACGCGCTCTCCTAACTGTTTCTCCGAGCGGAGCACGTATTGGGCTGGTAGTTCTTCAAGTCCGATTTCTAGTAAAAGGTCACGCATCCAAGGCACCTGCTTTCTCTTGATTAAGGAGTGGGAAGCCGAGGCGTTCCCGTTCTTCGATAAATTTGGCCGCACATGCCCGCGACATGTTGCGGACACGTTGGATGAAACCGGTCCGTTCCGTCACCGAGATCGCGCCTTTCGCATCGAGCAGGTTGAACGTGTGCGAGCATTTTAAGATGTAATCGTACGCCGGGAAGACGAGGTTTTCCTCGAGCGCCCGCTTCGCTTCTTTCTCATACGTGTCGAACAACGTGAACAACATATCGACGTCTGACAGCTCGAACGTGTACTTCGAGTGTTCAAACTCTGGCTGATAGAAAATATCGCCATACTTGAAACCGTCTGTCCAGACGAGGTCGAACACGCTCTCGACTTCTTGAATATATGACGCGAGACGTTCGAGGCCGTACGTGATCTCGACGGCGATCGGGTCGCACTCGATCCCGCCGACTTGTTGGAAGTATGTGAACTGGGTGATTTCCATCCCGTTCAACCATACTTCCCATCCGAGTCCGGCCGCACCGAACGTCGGGTTTTCCCAGTTGTCCTCGACGAAGCGAATATCGTGTTCGAGCGGGTTGATGCCGATGAGCTCCAAACTCTCCAAATAGAGTTCTTGAATGTTGTTTGGGGATGGCTTCATGATGACTTGGAATTGGTGATGTTGATACAGACGGTTCGGGTTTTCCCCGTATCGACCGTCAGCCGGACGGCGTGACGGCTCCGTATAACAAACGTTCCACGGCTCTGGTCCGAGACTCCGTAAAAACGTCATCGGGTTCATCGTTCCGGCCCCTTTTTCTACGTCATACGCTTGCATCGTCAGGCAGTTTTTCGACGCCCAAAAATTTTGCAACGTGAGAATGATTTCTTGCACCGTTTTGTGCTTCATATGTGACACCTCCAAAAGTATTGAAACGACAAAAAACGCCCCTATGTGCCAAGCACATAGGGACGGGATTACCCGCGGTTCCACCCTACTTGCCTCGGTATCGAGGCCACTCTTTGGATTGGGGCGCTCCGGAATCGCCATTCGCTCTCTTCATGGCGTTCGGCTCTCACCTTCCCGAACTCGCTTTACCCATGATTTAAGAACTACTCATTTTCCTTCACAGCGCACGCTATTTCATTTGTCTAATCGTAGATTATGGTATCGAACCTTGCATGAATTGTCAATCATCGTTCAAGTAAAGTCGCTGCATCTGATCGAGGACTCGTTTCGTCTTGAGGTTCAATCCGCTGTAAGAGTCCATATAGGCGTCAAAAAGTTGCCGTAACAGGAGACGTGTCTCCTTCGTCAACGGGACGTTACTAAACTCTGACAGCTCATGCCGGCTCAACAAGTAAAGTAACTTCGCCAGCCGCTCACTCATCTGAATCGACCCTGCCTCTTGGTGACGCGAACAGAGAAACCCGCCCGACGTCACGGAAAAGAACATCGGGTCGGTCACATCGTTGCACCGGACACAACCGGTCAAGACCGGGGCAACACCGAGCAGATACATAATTCTGAGCTCGAAATGATGGATGATGATCTCTGGGTCCATTCCGGCGTTCAGCGCTTGGAGCGCGTCATTCAAAATTCGGTATAACGGCCGGTTCGGGACTCGATCTTCGACAGTTTTATCGACGAGTTCGAGCAAGTACACGGCATACGCCATCCGCTCGACATCTTTTCGCACTTCCGGGTATGACGTGATCACGTCAGACGACTTGAGTTGACCGAGACCGCGGCTCGACGGGAAGATATAGACGGCTTCGACGAACGGTTGGCTCGATGCGTGCAACCGACTCCCTGGCTTTTTCGCACCACGTGCCATGACGGCGACTTTCCCGAGCTCTTCTGTGAAGATTGTCACGACTTTGTTGGATTCACCATAATTGACGGTCCGAATGACGATGCCCGTGACTTTTTGTAACATGGCTCAATACTCGTCGTCGCGGAAACCGAGGTCACGGAGTTGGCCCATCTTATTGCGCCAATCTTTTTGGACTTTCACCCATAAGTTTAAATACACTTTCGTACCGAGCAAGAGCTCGATGTCATGACGCGCTTCCGTCCCGACCTGACGGAGCATCGCACCTTTCTTGCCGATGACGATTCCTTTTTGCGAGTCACGCTCGACCATGATGACGGCTTCGACGTCGACCATGTCCGAGTTGTCTCGTTTCTTGATCGATTCGATGTTGACCGCGATCGAATGCGGGATCTCATCGCGCGTGTTATGGAGCACTTTCTCGCGAATCAGTTCCGAGATGATGAAGCGCTCCGGGTGATCCGTCACTTGATCGGCTGGATAGTACATCGGCCCTTCAGGCAGCAGCTTCTTGATCTCACCGATGAGCGGTTCGACGTTATTGCCTTGCAAGGCTGAAATCGGAACGTACGCCGCGAAATCAAGTTGATTCGTATACTGTTCGATGACAGCGGGAATCTCGTCCGGGTGAATCAAATCGATTTTGTTCATCACAAGGATGATCGGTGTGTCGAGTCCTTTCAACTTCTCGATGATGAACTCGTCACCGGCACCGCGCGGCTCTGTGACGTTGACCATGAACAAAATCGCGTCGACTTCACGCAACGCGTTCGTCGCCACTTTCATCATGAAGTCGCCGAGACGGTGCTTCGGTTTATGGATCCCTGGCGTGTCGATGAAGATGATTTGCGTGTCGTCTGTCGTATAGACACCTTGGACCTTGTTACGTGTCGTCTGGGGCTTGTCTGACATGATGGCGATCTTTTGACCGATGACCCGGTTCAAGAACGTCGATTTCCCGACGTTCGGACGTCCGATAATTGAAACAAAACCTGATTTAAAACCTTCTTGATACATAGTGCACCTGCTTTCTAAATTTCCAATACATTGATTATAAAGCGAATAAATACGGCCCGAAAATGACGAGCGCTGTTACGGCTGCTCCGCCCGAAGCGACGAGAACCGATCCCGCCGCGACGTCTTTCGCTTGTTTGGCGAGCGGCTCGATGTCTTTCGTCACGAGATCGACCGTCCGTTCGACGGCCGTGTTCATCAATTCGAGAGCGATGACAAGCACGACCCACCCGAACAAGATGAGGTTTTCAAGCGTTGTCGTCGGGAGCCACCAACAGAACAATCCGACGAGCAGGCTTGCAATGAGGTGAATCAGCATGTTCCGTTCGGTTCGCACCGCGTGCACGATCCCGTGCACCGCAAACCAGAACGGATTCACACCTCGCCTCGCTTCAACTCAAAATGAGCGAGCACTTGCTCCTGACGCACCGTCATCTCGGCTTCTTCTTCTGGCGTCATATGGTCGTAGCCGAGCAAATGGAGAAAGCCATGAATCGCCAAGAAACCGAGTTCACGTTCGAACGAATGACCGTAGTCCGCCGCTTGCTCGCGGCACCGCTCCACCGAGATGACGATGTCGCCCAATAGACGGGGTTCATCCTCATCAAGCATGAAGTCCATCTCTTCTTCTCCCATCTCGTCAAAAGCAAAGCTGATGACGTCCGTCGGCGCGTCTTTGCCGCGCCACTCCTGGTTGATCACTTGAATCTCGTCATTCGTTAAAAATGTGACTGACAGTTCACTCGGTTCTTCGACTTGTTCAGCCAAGGCCGCGTGAACTAAAATCGATTCGACTAACTCGAGCTGAGACTCGGTCAACAACCCTTGTTCATCGTTCGAGATGATTTGCATGTAATTCGCCTTCTTTCTTTAGTTCTGGGTATTCGATCCGTTCATGGAACAAGCCGGTCAACGTCTCGCATGCACTCTCGCCGACACGCCACACTTCTTTCGTCGTCAAGTCACACTCTTCGAACTGACCGTCTTGAAGCTTGTCGCGAATGATCGAGCTGACGAGCTGACGTATCCGCTCCGGTGTCGGCTGTTTTTGCGACCGAACCGCTGCTTCGATCGAATCGACGATCATGACGACCGCCGCCTCACGCGACTGCGGTTTCGGTCCCGGGTAACGGAAACGTGACTCTGTCACGTCTCGTGACTCTTTCGCTTTCACATAAAAGAACTTGAGCAGCGACGTCCCGTGATGTTGCTCGGCGATGTCGATAATCTCTTTCGGCAGTTTATAGCGCCGCAACAAATCAGAGCCGTCGTAAGGATGCGCCATAATGATGTCGGCCGACTCTTCCGGTGTGAGCCGGTCGTGCGGGTTCACCCCGTTTTGTTGATTCTCGATAAAGTGGAGCGGCCGTTCCGTCTTGCCGAGGTCGTGATAATAACTCGCGACCCGGGCGAGCAGACCATCGGCCCCGATCGCCTCACACGCCGACTCGGCGAGATTGGCGACCATCATGCTATGGTGATACGTTCCCGGCGCCTCCATCAACAGTTTTCGCAGCAGCGGATGCGTCGGGCTCATCAATTCGACTAGGCGTCCGGACGACAATACGCCGAACCAAGGCTCTAGAAACGGCAGGAAGCCGAAAGTGAGAACGATCGACAGCAAGGCGCTCGTGATTGCGAAACCGGATAAATAGGCGACCATCTCCCACGTCACTTGCGTGTTCCGCAAGAACAGGAGCGCGAGCACCATGATGATGTTGATGATTCCGAGCAAGACGCCTGAAAGGAACAAGCGTTTCCGTTGAATCTTCGGTTCGACCAAAAAGACAGCCAGGAAACTCCCGGTCGCAAAGTAAACGACCGTCATAAAGCTCGTATTTTGGCCAAAGCTCGCAACAATTGAACCAGCGATCATCGTGATGAGCGCCGAAGCCAACGCGACCCGTTCATCGACTAAGATACGGAGCAATAAGACGACGAACGCCGTCGGGGCGATGACGTACGCATACGTCGTGAACTCGATCCCGATATAACCGACGCCGAAGAAAATACCTAGTTGCAGCAATAGTAGGCCATAGACAGTAATCAAAATTTTAGGTCGGAGCAAAAGCTCTTGAATTTTTGAACGGATCAGCATGAATAAAAATCCGACCGTCAAGAGTCCGCTGAGCAAATAGGCACCGAACAAAGGCGCGAACGAACGGTTCGGGTCAATCGCACCGGTCAATTCGAGCTTCCGATAGATTTCACGGGTCACGACTTCCCCTTGGTTGACGAGGAGCTGCCCTTCTTGAATGATAACCGGTTCAACGGCGTCGATCGCTTCTTGTTCTTTCTGACGAGTCGCTTCCGAATCGAAGACATAGTTCGGGACGATCAGTTGGTCACTTAAACTCGTCGCGACCGCTCGGAATTCTAACGACAACGGTGATTGGTCGATGACCGTCGACGCCCGGTCTCTCGCCTCGGCAATCGACTCGGAACTCGTTTCGATCCGATTGGCCATGACTTCTTGAAGCGCCGTCACGGCGACGTCTTCGACGGTACGACGCGTGTTCACGGTCGCCTCCAGGAGTGAGTTCAACTCATCGTCTGCAAGGAGCCCGTTCACTTCTGTAGAGTTCAATCGATTTTTGATATCAGACAGTTCAGTGTCCTCATCTGTGTCTTCGAACGCCGCAAACAATTGCTCAATTTTGGCAATCTGTTGATCGGCGAATTCACGGCGTAATGAGAACTGACTCCCGACGGCGTTCGTCGCGTCTTGTCTCAGACGGTCCGACGCGACCCTGTCCTCGATCGTGATCGGGGAGCGGATATCTTGTGCGGCGATGCCAAGCGGCTCAACGCTGATGATTGATGGGCGCACCGTAAAGTAGAGGATCGCGCCAAGGATGAGAAAAAAGAGGACGGAGATTGTGGCGACCGTCCAATGACGTGCTTGCTGCATCAGTGCCCCCCCTTTCGTCATGTAATATCTGTACTGTAGGCGTTGATGATTTTTTTGACGAGTGGATGCCGCACGACGTCTGAGGCGCTAAAGTGTTCGAAGTGAATCCCGTCGACCCCTTCGAGGAGATGGAGCGCTTCTTGAAGCCCCGACGCTTTCCCTCTCGGTAAGTCGACTTGCGTCAAATCACCGGTGACGACCATCTTCGACCCGAACCCGAGCCGTGTCAAAAACATTTTCATCTGTTCTTTCGTCGTATTCTGCGCCTCATCCAAAATGACGAACGCATCTTCAAGCGTCCGTCCGCGCATGTAAGCGAGCGGGGCGACTTCGATTGTGCCTCGCTCGAGCAGACGGTTCGTGTGTTCGACACCATAGACGTCAAACAAGGCGTCATAGAGCGGTCGTAAGTAAGGGTCGACTTTTTCTTTTAAGTCGCCCGGCAAGAAACCGAGGTTCTCACCCGCCTCGACGGCAGGACGCGTCAAAATGATCCGTTTCACTTGACCTTCTTTCAGCGCCCGCGCAGCAAGGACGACCGCCAAATACGTCTTCCCGGTCCCGGCCGGCCCGATCCCGAATACGAGGTCGCGTTTCTCGATGGCCCGGACGTAACGGCTCTGTCCGACCGTCTTCGCCCGGATCGGTTTCCCTTTGTTCGTCGTGAAAACGACGCGGCCATAATGTTCGAGCAGTTCTTCCCCTTTGCCGATCTTAATATGTTGGATGACACTGATCGCATCGCCCTCGTTCAACCGTGCACCTTGTTTAACGAGTTGTTGCAGCGTCTTGATCACACTTTTCGTCAATTCGAGCGTCTCCACGCTATCGGCTTGGATGATCAGCTCTTCGCCACGGGGCGTAAGCGCGACGGCAAGCTCGGCCTCGATCGCATGGAACACCTCGTCTTTCGGTCCGAGGAGTGCCTGCGCTTCGCTCGCATGTTCCATGACGAACGGTATCTTATCTGTCGTAATCAATGGATGTTTCTCCCCCTCATCTATAGATTGTTCCTTCTTTACTTTAGCACTATCATGCCGTTCGTGAAAGAAAGACCGTTAGCTCGAGCCACAAAAAAAGCAGCGACATCGAGTCACTGCTAAAAAATTACCGACGGCGGCGTTTCGAGACCGGCGGCTGAAGAATCTCACTCCAGACGATGGCTTGACGCGCTTGCTTCATCGAAATGCGTGGTTGCGCTGTCTGTCGTGAATCGGTCGCTTCCGTTATCGGAGGGATTTTGACTGCCTGTTCGAACGCAGCGCTCACTTTCGGGAGCGACTCACGCGACTTTGGTGCGTGCCGATTCGGATCAAACTCGTGCCGGTCTGAATTTTCGACCGGAATCGCGACACGACGACGAACTTTTTGCGGTACTTTGTTCTGTCGTTCGTCTCGCGGATCGTTGAGTGGCCCATCGACTTCTTTCATCATGTCGCCGACCGTATCCAAATACCGTTTCAGATCCGTGCTCGGTGGCTTTTCTCCGGTAGATGACGACTTCTCAAGTCGCTTCATGACCGCTGAAGCGACCCCGAAGGCGGCTAATAGTAAGATCCATAATCCATCCATATCGATTACTCTCTATCAGATTCGACTGGATGACCGATCGCATTACGCATTTGCGTATCCGCTTGGACGTTCAAGTAGTTGACGTAATCCATGACCCCAAGCTTGCCGTTACGAAGCGCATCTGCCATCGCGAGCGGTACTTCCGCCTCGGCCGCGACAACTTTGGCGCGCATTTCTTCGACCGACGACTTCATCTCTTGCTCGCGGGCGATCGCCATTGCACGACGTTCCTCGGCTTTCGCCTGCGCAATTTTCTTATCTGCCTCGGCTTGGTCGGTTTGGAGCACCGCGCCGATGTTTTTACCGATATCAATGTCGGCGATGTCGATCGACAAGATTTCAAACGCCGTCCCTGAATCGAGACCTTTCGTCAATACGGTACGTGAAATCATATCCGGGTTCTCAAGCACGTGTTTATGGTTATGTTGCGAACCGATCGTCGAGACGACCCCTTCACCGACACGGGCGATGAACGGTGTCTCGATGACTTTCGGGTTAACCGACATCTGTACGGCTTCTAACACGTTCCGGCCAGCAAGGTCGATGGCGGCGGCACGTTCGAACGATAACTCGATATCGGCACGGTGCGCCGCGATCAAAGCGTTGACGACACGGTCGACGTTACCACCGGCTAAAAAGTGACTCTCGAGCTGGTTCGTGTTCAAACCGATGCCCGCTTTGACGGCTTTGATGAGCGGGTTGATGATTTTAGACGGGACGACGCGACGAAGTCGCATCCCGATCAATGTGAAGATGGAGACGTGGACGCCTGAAGCAAACGAGCTGATCCACAGGCCGACCGGTACAAACGTGAAGAACACGGCGAGCGCGATCAATCCCCCACCTGTGATGAGTAACGTGCTTAATAGTTCTGGTGTCATTCTGTTACATCCTCCTTCGGTTCTACAAAGCGTCGGACGACAACGCGTCCTGAGTCGACTTTATACACCTCAATTTTTGTTTGTTCATCGAGATAGCTACCTTCTGCCACGACGTCGATTCGTTCGCCTTCAATCTCAGCAGTACCTGCTGGACGAAGTGGCGTCAATGTGACACCGACTTTCCCAAGCAACCGCTTCCGGTCATCATGAGACAAATACCCCTTATCAGTCGACGTCGAATCGGTCAAAATCAAGCCTTTATACATGAGCGAGCGATTCGACTGCAGTCGACGGTACGCCCAAAACCCGAGTCCCGCAACAAGCGCCGTCGCTAAACCAAGTGACAGCCAAAGCTGCCCGATCGTGGCACCTGCCATAATCAAACTCGCCACGACGGCGCCTATCCCGAGGACCCCGAACAATCCAAAACCGGCAACGAACACTTCAATTCCAAGAAGGACAATCCCGACGAAAAACACCGTCAGAATCACTCCGAGACCAAATGTCATCGTATTGCTACCCCCTTCCAAATCCAAAGCTACCTCTTATCTCTAGTGTATACGAAACAAGATTGAATGTGGTTTCATAATACGCAAAAAAAGGCAGAAACTTTTGGATTTCTCCAAAGTTCCCTGCCTTTTATCATTAATTCGTCAATTGTTGTTTGACAATTCGGTTCACAAGACCACCGTCAGCCTTGCCTTTAACTTGTGGCATGACGACGCCCATCACCTTACCCATATCGGACGGACCCGCAGCGTTCGTCTCGGCAATTGCCGCCTTGACGATTGCTGTGACTTCGTCTTCAGAGAGTTGCTTAGGCATGTAGACCTCTAGTACGACAATTTCATCAGCTACTTTAGAAGCAAGGTCTTCACGACCAGCGCTTTCGAATTCTCGGAGGGAGTCTCTGCGCTGTTTCATCTCTCGGTTGAGCACCGTGAGCTCCTCTTCCTCAGTAAGATCTTGTCGACCAAGTTTGATGGCCTCGTTCTGGAGCGACGCTTTGACCATCCGGATCGTCGTGAGACGATCTTTCTGTTTAGCGCGCATGGCTTGCTTCATGTCGTCCGTCAAGCGTTCTTGCAGACTCATGAGCCAACACCCTCTCTACAAAAGAAACTTCAATCAGAATTTCTTGTTCTTGCGAGCAGCTTCTGATTTCAATTTACGTTTTACGCTTGGCTTTTCGTAGTGACGACGTTTGCGAACTTCGGCAAGAGTGCCATCTTTCGCAACACCGCGTTTGAAACGACGAAGAGCGTCTTCAAGCGATTCGTTTTTACGGACACGAGTTTCCACTAGTTTTCCCTCCCTCCGAATTACACGACTAAGGAAACGTGTTTCACACGTCATACCACATTATAGTGAAATTAAGTCGTGTGGTCAACTACTACTTCAATTAATAATCGCTGTCCGAACGCCCGCCTGTGACGATGGCAATTCCGGCAGAAGCGCCAATGCGCGTTGCACCAGCATCGATCATCGCTTGTGCGCCTGCGAAATCACGGACGCCGCCTGATGCTTTGACGCCAAGATCCGGTCCGACCGTCTCACGCATGAGTCGGATGTCTTCGACGGTAGCGCCGCCAGTTGAGAATCCAGTCGACGTTTTCACGAAGTCTGCACCCGCTTTGACTGACAGCTCAGCCGCTTTTTTGATTTCTTCTTTAGTAAGCAGGCACGTTTCAAAGATGACTTTGACGAGCGTACCGTTTGCTGCTTCGACGACGGCACGGATGTCGCGTTCGACGAGGTCGAAATCGCCGTCTTTCATCGCACTGATGTTGATGACCATGTCGACTTCGTCTGCGCCGTTGGCAATCGCATCTTTCGTTTCGAACGCTTTCACTTCAGGTGTGTTCGCACCGAGCGGGAATCCGATGACCGTACAAACTTTGACGTCCTCATCTAATTTAAGTTGCTCGGCAGCGTAAGCGACCCATGTCGGGTTGACACAAACGCTCGCGAATTTGTACTCAAGTGCCTCTGCACATAATTTTGTAACTTGATCTTTCGTTGTTTCTGCCTTCAAGGCCGTGTGGTCGATATAACGTGCTAATTCCATAATAAATTCCTCCTCTGACATATAGGTCTGACATCTAACATATTATCATGTTTTTGAGAAATGTAACAGCTTTCACTTCATGCAAGTTGACGGCGTTTTCGCGTTTGGACCCAGCTGTTCCAACTGAAGAAAAAGATGGCGATCCAGATGCACGTGAACGCGAAAACATGATACGTCGTGAACGGTTCGTCGTACAAGATGACACCGATCGCCAGACTGAGCGTCGGGGCGATGAACTGTAAAAAACCGACGAGCGTGAACGGGATATGTTGCGCCCCGTAACCGAACAACAGGAGCGGCAACGCCGTCATGACGCCCGTGCCTAAGAGCGCGGCCCAAACAATCGGTTCGCCCGTCATCGTGAGCCCGCCGCGCGACGTTTCGAAAGCGAGGAAGATGACCGCGACCGGAACGACCGCGAGCGTCTCGATGCCTAGACTGACCGTCGACGCAAGCGGCCGCCGTTTTTTGACCATCCCGTAAAACCCGAACGTACTCGCCAATATGAAAGCGATCCACGGGAACGACCCATAACCGAACGTCAAGACGAGCACCCCGACCGTCGCGACACCGACCGCGAGCCATTGGACTCGATTTAATGATTCCCGAAAAACGAGGACACCTAACACCATGCTGACGAGCGGATTGATATAATATCCGAGCGATGCCTCGATGATATAGCCGTGATTGACCGCCCATATGTAGACAAACCAGTTCGCACTGACGATAAAGCCGTTCAACATAAAGGCGTTCCGCGTCGCCCGATGTCTGAGCGCATAATTGAATTCAGTCCACTGTTTCGTCCATTTCAAGACGAGTAAAATGAATAGAAACGACCAGACGATACGGTGGGCGAGGATTTGACTGCTCGGTATTTCCTGTAGAAACTTCCAATAGATCGGCAGGATGCCCCACATGACGTACGCACCGATTGTGGGCATGACTCCTTTATTCAATCCGTTCACCCGCTCTCCTAATCAATTATCGTCAGTTTAGTCGATGCGTTTCGGACATTCAAGCGATTTCTTCCAACCTTCCCACGACAAAAGAGGCGCGCTCTGAGAGCGCACCTCGTGTCACACGTTCATTCAGCTCGTGATTGTCGTCAAGGCCGCAAGTGCTTGCTCCAAGTCTTCAATCAAATCGTTTACATCTTCAAGTCCGACAGAGATACGGACGAGCCCGTCCGTGATGCCGAGTTCTGCCCGACGTTCGGCCGGAATCGAGGCATGTGTCATCCGTGCCGGCACGCTAATCAAGCTCTCGACCGCACCGAGACTTTCAGCGAGCGTGAAGTAGTTCGTTTTCGCAACGACCGTCTCTGCCGCTTCGGCCGATCCGACGTCAAAAGCGATCATGCCGCCAAAGCCTCGGGCTTGTGACAGATGGATTTGTTTCGCTGTCTCGCTGGCAATGCTCGGGTGCAACACCCGGCTGATCGCCTCGTGAGACGTCAAGAACTCGACGAGTGCGAGCGCGTTCGTCTCGATCTCTTCCATCCGGACCGCGAGCGTCTTGATGCCGCGCACGACGAGGAAGCTGTCTTGCGGTCCGAGCACGGCTCCGACCGAGTTTTGTAGGAACGCCAAACGTTCCCCAAGTTCTTCTGTCCGGGCGACGACGAGTCCGGCGACGACGTCACTATGTCCACCTAAATATTTCGTGGCACTGTGCAAGACGTAGTCCGCACCGAACTCAATCGGATTTTGGAAATACGGTGTCATGAACGTATTGTCGACGACGAACAAGACGTCGGCCTCGGTCGCAATGTCACGCACACTGCGCATGTCCGTGACGTTCAAGAGCGGATTCGTCGGCGTCTCGACATAAATCATTTTCGTGTTCGGTTGGACGGCTTCGCGGACTGCCGCCGCGTCAGACGTATCGACAAAAGATGCTTCCAAGCCAAGTGATTGAAATACTCGATTGAATACACGGTACGTTCCCCCATATACGTCAGAACCGACGATGACGTGGTCCCCTGATTTCATTAACATGAGAATCGTTGAGATGGCGGCCATCCCTGAAGCGAACGCAAAACCACGCGCCCCGCCTTCGATGTCGGCGATCAGCGTCTCAAGCGCCGTCCGCGTCGGGTTAGCCGTCCGCGAATATTCATACCCGTCCCGCAAATTGCCGATTCCGTCTTGTTTATAAGTACTCGTTTGATAGATGGCTGGTGTCACGGCACCCGTCAACGGGTCCGTCGTCTTACCGCCGTGAATAAGCGCTGTTTTTGTACGCATGTTCTGCCTCCTTGACTATTCCTTGACTTAAATATCGTTCGACACTGTCTGGTAAAATCGTGACGATCACACCTTCGGTCATCCGGTTTGCTTCCTTCACACAAGCGGCGATGGCCGCACCGGAAGAACTTCCGACGAGCAGTCCTTCTTGCTTCGCCAAATGGGCGACGTAATAAAACGCGTCATCATCAGAAATCGTATAAATCCCATCGACGAGTTCACGATCTAAAAATGGAGGCCACTTCTCGACACCGATTCCTTCTGTTTTATGGGGCCCTGGTTGCCCACCGTTTAAGATCGATCCTTCAGGCTCGACAACGACGTTGCGTGTGCCGTGATTTTTTAGAACCGCGGCTACCCCAGTGAACGTGCCACCCGAGCCCGCGCCGGCGATGAAGACGTCGATATTCGGTATATCTTGCAATAGCTCTCGGGCGAGTGAGTCGACGTACGTATCCGGGTTATCCGGATTCGAGAACTGTTCAGGTAAATAGGCGTTATGTTCAACCGCCAACTCTTTGGCCCGCTCGATCGCACCCTTCATCCCGAGCTCGGTTTCCGTGTTAATGACAGTCGCGCCGAGCAATGACATGAGCGCTTGCTTCTCTTGACTAAACTTTTCAGGCGTGACCGTCATCAAGTTCACCCCGTACCGCTGACAGGCGAGGGCGAGCCCGATGCCGGTATTTCCGGCCGTCGGCTCAACGACCGTACCACCTCGTTCGAGTTGGCCGCGTTCAAGCGCTTGTTCGATCAAATGAAGCCCGAGCCGGTCTTTCACACTCCCGCCTGGATTCATCATCTCGAGCTTGCCGTATATTTTAACGCCTTTCGGAACAGGCAACGTCCGTAACTCGAGCAGCGGCGTGTCCCCGATCAGTTCATAGACGTTATTGACGAGCATATTACGCCTCGTCCTTAAAGATGATGTGCCACTCGTCACGTTTCGCGAGCATGTCGGCCGCTAATTTTTTTGCGCCCTCAAAGTCGTGGTGGTTGGCACTTCCGCATTGGATTGGGTTTTGCGCCGGCAACTCCGTCGCATTTGCTGCATCACGGAGTGTCGCCTCGACGAGGTCGAGCATCGATTCGTAATCGCCGTCGTTCAACATCGTCCAATAAAAACCAGTCTGGCAACCCATCGGCGAGACGTCGATGATTTGGTCCGAGTGACTGCGGCTGTTCTCAGCGATCAAGTGCTCGAGCGAATGGACGGCCCGCATCGGCATGAGACCCTCGTTCGGTTGGATGAAGCGAATGTCGTATTTATAGATCGTATCGGCCGTCCCTTTTTTCACTCCTGCTAAACGGACGTAAGGCGCTTGTACTTTTGTATGGTCCAAATTAAAACTTTCGACTTTATAACTTTTCATGATTGAGTTCCTCCTGATTGTTTCGTGGCCACGACGAGCCAGACGAATTTATTTTTTTGTGTCATCGAGACCGTATAACCGTTCGCTTCGAGCATCGCTTGAATCGTTTGCGTATACGGATAAAATTCGCGGTTCAAATCTTCTACCAAGTCGTCGTACCCGTTACCGCTCGCCCAGTCGAGAATGTCTCGCTTCGCCTTTTGCGAGGCGAACATCGTGTCGAGTAAGACGAATCGCGGTGAATCGAGCTGCTCGACGTAACCTTGAATCGCTGTCCGTTTCTCTTCATCCGTCAGATGGTGAAACGCGTATGACGACACGATCGTATCTATCTGCTCTGTCGTCGGATAGTTTAAAAAGTCACCGTCGATAATATCAATCTCAAGTTTTTCGGCGGCGACAGCCCGCATCTCCGGGGACGGTTCGACCGCAACCAGCTCGTGACGTTCTAAAATCTTCATACTTAAGTTCCCGGTCCCGACTCCGAACTCCATGACCTTCCCTTCGAGATGATCCACGACCTCGCTCAACATCTCCTCATAACCTGCGAACACTTCTTTATATTGCTCGTCATGTCCGGCCACGGTCGTGTCGTATTGCGTTGCCCATTCCTTAAAAATGTCCATGAACTGTAATCCCATTGCTCCACCCCATCGCTTTATTCCGACTATGTCGATAAGTTTTATATGTTTTATCTATTCAGACCATACCAATTTTCAAAAAAAATCTCAAGCGAATTGTTCGAATCATTTTATTCGAGGGCATATCACGCCCAAATTTTGAAACTTGAGTTGAACGCGTGAATTTAGACCTAGCTATTTTAGTAAAAGATAGGCCGAAAGTAATTGTCAGAATTTTTAAATTTGTTCAAATTCATTACCTTGTTTTCGAAAAAAACGAGCGATTATCGCCCTGCATTCAGCTATCATTTTCCACAAATACATATACTTCTCAATTAAACGATTGGAGGATTTTCAAATTGCCAAACTTTAAATTTTATGTAAACGTCTCCCTCGCTACATGCCTGGCGTTGACACCTGGGCTGCTCGGACTCGGAACAGATCCGGTACTTGCCAAACGATCCGTTACGCCGAATGCTGAGATCGCCGACAAGCAAGAAAAATTGCGTGTCGTCGTCGAACTCGTCGGTGCACCTGCCATCGAACAAGCAAAAAAGAAAGGGAAAAAATTCAATGAATTGACGAAGGTCGAGAAAGACAATGCTCACGGACTCGTCAAAGCCGAACAGAAAAAAGCGAAAGCCGCCATCTCAAAAAAAGGTGTGAAAGCAGAAACGATTGAAGAGTTCACGACCGTCTTCAACGGATTCAGTACGTTGCTCTCGGCTACAGACGTCCAGAAAGTTGAAGCGTTGCCTGAAGTCGCTCACGTCCATGTCGTCAATGAATACGAGCGCCCCGAGGTCAAACCGGATATGGTAACGAGTAACGGCATGGTCCAATCGCAACAGACATGGGGCGACTATGGGTATACCGGCGAAGGAACGATCGTCGCCGTCATCGATACGGGTGTCGATGCAGACCATCGCGACTTCCGCTTAACCGACGATACAAAAGCAGAGCTCACGCAAGGTGAGGTCGAGTCGGCAGTCAGTGAGTTCGGTTTGCCGGGAGCCTACATAAACGAGAAAGTTCCTTATGCTTATAACTATTACGACGAGAACGATGATATTCGCGATGATTCCCCTGGCGCCTCGATGCACGGGATGCACGTATCGGGTACGGTCGCGGCCAACGGGGATGAGGCGACTGGCGGTTTGAAAGGTGTCGCTCCAGAATCGCAAGTACTCGGTCTCAAAGTATTCAGCAACGACCCGAACTACGCCTCGACGTACGGCGATATCTATATTAAAGCGATCGACGATGCCATCAAACTCGGCGCCGACGTCATCAATATGAGTCTCGGATCGACGGCCGGTTTCGTCGATGCCGACTCACCCGAGCAACAAGCGGTACAGCGTGCTGTCGATAACGGTGTCTTCATGTCGATCTCAGCTGGTAACTCGGCGTACTTCGGAAACGGATACGATCTCCCTTATGCGAACAATCCGGATACCGGCGTCGTCGGCGCTCCGAGCGTGAGCTCGGCCTCGACTTCAGTCGCCTCACTCGAGAACGACCAAATCCAATTGGACGCTTTCTCGATTCAATCCGGTGACAAGACCGATAAAATCGGATGGAAGAAACAAGATGGCCCAGCTTTCACGAACGGGGACTATGAACTCGTCCATGTCGGTGACGGACAGCCTGGTCAATACGTCGGGAAAGACGTGAAAGGGAAGATCGTCTTCGCGGTGCGTGACGGCGCCTATTTCTACTCGAACATTCAAAAGACAGCCGAAGCGAACGGGGCTGCCGGTGTCATCGTCCGCGGTGCCGTCGGTCATGGTGATTACGTCAGTATGGCGCTAGCGAACCCACAAATCCCGATGGCGTCACTCAGCATTAAAGACGGAAATGAGCTTCAACAGCGACTCGTTGCCGGTGAACAAATGAACATTAAATTCGCAGGTGACCGCATTAGCGTCGCTAACCGTGCAGCCGGTTCACTGTCTAACTTCACTTCGTGGGGCGTGACACCAAACCTCGATTTCAAACCTGAAATCTCGGCGCCAGGCGGACAAATCTTCTCGACGTTGAATGACGATCAATACGGATTGATGAGCGGAACGTCGATGGCTGCACCACACGTCGCAGGAGGCGCCGCCCTCGTGCTCGAACGTGTCGATCGCGAGTTCGCTTTAAGCGGTACGGCTCGGGTAACGATGGCGAAGAATTTGTTGATCAACACATCGAAAGCCGTGACTGATATCGGTCCATACAACCAACAGTTGAATCAGAACCTCCCATACACGCCGCGTCGGGGAGGAGCCGGTTTGATGCAATTGCACGCGGCCGTCTCAACGCCAGCCGTCGCCTATGAAAAGACAACAAAAGAAGCAAAAGTTGCCTTAAAAGAACTCAACCGAAGCAAGGCGACGTTCACGCTTGTTGTCGAGAACTTATCCGACAAAGCCGTGTCATACGATGTTTCGTCTTCACTTCAGACCGACCTCGCCATCGAACGGACGGCCGGGACGATTCAAAATGCGATGGAGGCCCAACCACTCCAAAACGCCAGCGTGACGATCAACGGGAAGAAAGCAAATACGGTCAAACTGAAAGCGAAGCAAACAGTCGAACTCAAAATCGCGCTCGACGTCTCGAAAGCGCAGGTTCTCAATCCAAAGACGCTGAACGGTCTCGTCTCGGCCAAAGACGTATTTGAAAACGGCTATTTCGTCGACGGTTTCGTGCGCTTGACCGATGTGAACGGGGCAGAAGGCAATCCAGGACTCGTCGTACCGTTCGTCGGTTTCGAAGGCGACTGGGGCAAAGCACCGATCTTTGACGCTTCCATCTATGAATCAGGATCGTTCTATCAGACGGCTGGAATGGTCGATCAGACAGGGAATTATTTGGGCATGAACCTAGATGAGTCGTTCACGTCCGACACAATCGCGTTCTCTCCTGACGGGGACAACGTAAAAGATGTGGCGACACCGGTCTTCTCGCTCCTTCGTAACGCCAAAGACGTCAAATATCGCATCGTCGACGAGTCAGGCGATGTCGTCCGCACGCTCCGGCAAGATGACGAGTTGCGTAAAAACTACTTCGATGGCGGACGCAATACACCTTACTACTACTCAGCCGACTACAAATGGGACGGACAATTGAACGGTAACCCGGCCCCGGCCGGCAAGTACTTCTATGAGATCGAAGCGAGCATCGATTACATGAAAAAAGAGGCACAGACGCTCCGCTTCCCGGTTAAAGTCGACTATACAGATCCGACGTTCTCGGCGAAGTGGCAAGATGACAGTTTGTCCGTAAAAGCGAACGACGACTTCTCTGGTATCCATTCTGTCGAATACTTCTTGAACGGTAAGTCTGTCGCCAAACTTGCAAACGGGTCGGCCAGTCATGCCTTCACGTCGCCACTTAATGAGACCGATGAAGTCAGCGTCCGCGTCACCGACCATGCCGGAAATAGCACGACCAAAACAGTCGCCTATTCGACGGATTCAGAAAAACCTGGCGTCTTCTTGGACGCGCCGCTCGCTTTGTCACCTTACGCGACGTCAATCGTCCCCATCAAAGGATCGATTCAAGACGCATCAAACATCAACTCATTCCAAGTCGATGGGATTGATGTCCCGCTCACATGGAATGAAACAACGAAACGATATGACTTCAGTACGAATCGGACATTTACAGACGGCGTGCACAAACTCCGCTTCGTCGCTGAGGATGCGGCTGGAAACGTCGCCAACTTCCAACGGACAATTTTCGTCGATGCGACACCAGCCGTCATCGAGATCGGGAAACTACCGAAACAAATCGGGAAAAAACAAACTACGGTCAACGTCAACGTGACTGTCAAAGATAATTTTGATGAAGTGAAGCTCCTCGTGAACGGTGATTTGAAATTCAGCCAGGCACTAAAAGCACCTTATGAGATGCGCGCTTTCTCAAGAACTGAAAAAGTCACGCTTCCTGTGACGTCAGGAGAGAATACGTTCACGTTCGAAGCGGTCGACCTCGCCGGCAACGTGACGACGAAGACGATCACGTTGTTCAAAAAATAATCTGTCATGAAGAAGAGCCCTCGCCTAGGCGAGGGCTCTTGTCATGTGGTCATTAAACATAAAATCAGCTCCCGCAAACTGCGGGAGCTGATTTCGTGTTCAATTCAATTCAAGCGCATACGACAACGCCGCTAACGCGTAGAGCGGCGCCGTCTCGGTGCGCAAAATCCGGGGGCCGAACGCACACGGGCGCGCGCCTTGATTCGTCCAGGCGTCAATCTCCTGATCGTCAAATCCGCCTTCAGGACCGACGATCAGCAGGAGACGCTGTCCGCGTTCAAGCGCTTTGAAGACAGCCGCGAGTGCCGCTTGTTCCCCTTGCTTCGCCGACTCTTCATAAGCGATGACGACCGCATCGTAATTAGAAAAGTCGTCTAGCAGGTCACGCGACGAGACGTACGCGCACGTCGGGACGACGGCCCGGTACGACTGTTCGGCCGCTTCTTGCATGATTTTCTGTAGCCGTTCAACTTTCTTAGGGGCTTTTTTTGCGTCCCATTTCGCGACCGATCGTTTCGACTCGAACAACTTCAAGTGATACAACCCGAGCTCGGTCGCTTTTTGAGCGACAAGCTCGACTTTATCACCTTTCGGCAGTGCGTAGGCGAGCGTCACATCAACGGGCAGTTCAGTCGTCGCCTGCCGCGCTTCGAGTACTTTTGCCGTCCCCGATTTTTTTTCGAGCGCGATCACCTCACAGACGTACTCGACACCTGTACCGTCTAACAACACCATCTGATAACCCGGTCCCGCCCGCAACACCGTCCCGATATGATGGACGACGTCTTGCGGCAATGCGACCGTGTCTGTTTTAAACGCATCACGTTGTAAGAAATAGCGTTGCATGGCTTATCCCTTCTTCGCGATGATGGCGACCCAGTCTTCCATGACTCGCGTCTCTTCGATCGAGAATCCAGCCGCCTTGAGCGCTGCCGTCACTTCATCTCGTTTTTGGCCGATGATGCCCGACGTGATGAAATAGCCGCCTGGTTTGACGCGCACGTAAGCATCGTCAACGAACAGCATGATGACGTCAGCTAAAATGTTGGCGACGATCAAGTCATACTCACCGCTCATCCCTTTCAACAAATCACCCGTCTTGACGTCGACGACGTCTAGAACGCCGTTCGTCTCGACGTTTTGGCGGGCCGATTCGACCGCGACCGCATCCAAATCGAGCGCCTCGACTCGTTCCGCGCCAAGCTTCGCCGCCGCGATGGCAAGTACGCCTGAGCCCGTCCCGACATCGATCAAGCGGTCACCCGGTTGGATATAGTTCTCGATCGCTTGAATGCACAGCATCGTCGTCGGGTGCGTCCCGGTCCCGAACGCCATACCCGGGTCGAGCAAGATCACGTTCTCTTCCGGTTGTGGCACGTATTCTTCCCACAGCGGCACGATCGTGAGATGTTGCGAGATCTTGACCGGTTTATAGTACTGCTTCCACGAGTGGGCCCAGTCCTCCTCATCCATCTCGAGCGCCGTCACGGTACCAGCGCCGACTTCAAAGATATTGCGCAGCCGTTCAATTTCTTTTTTCAGTGTCGAGAGCGTGTCCGGTAGGTCGCCTGAGACAGGAACGTACGCTTTCACGTGGACACCCGACGTTGGATACGTATCGCGGCCGGATTCGTCCCAAATCTCTCCGAAATGATCTTCTGCCATCATCCGGTCGTAGTCTTCGACGTCCTCGATGACGACACCTTGTGCCCCCACTTCATGTAGTAAATTTGATACGGCTTCGACTGCCTGCTGTGTCGTGTGGACACAAATTTCAGACCATTTCATCGCTTGTACACGCTCCTTTTACTGGCTAAAAAACTTTTTCATCTTTTGGAAGAGGCCGTGCTGTTCTTCCACGCCCGCTTCTCCGCTGATCTCTTCAAACTCGCGGAGCAATTCTTTTTGACGATCTGTCATGTTCGTCGGTGTCATGATGACGATATTGACGTACTGGTCGCCGTTGCCGCCGCCGCGAACGCTCGGCATCCCTTTTCCACGCAAACGGAATTTCGATCCGGTCTGTGTTCCGGCTGGCACTTTCAAGCTGACCTTGCCGTGCACGGTCGGGACTTCGAGTTCGGCGCCGAGTGCTGCTTGCGCGAACGTGACCGGCATCTCCATCGAGATGTGCTGGTCGACACGCTCGAAGATTTCGTGCGCCCGAACGCGGACGACGATGTAAAGATCGCCGGCCGGGCCACCGTTAGCGCCAGGACCACCTTTGCCGGACATGCGGATCTGTTGCCCGTTATCGATACCGGCAGGAATTTTGACTTCGACTTGCTGTGTCTTCTTGACGTGACCAGAGCCATGGCACGTCGTACATTTCTCTTTGATCGTCTTGCCTGTTCCATGACATTGGCTACACGTCCGCTGATTGACCATGCGACCGAGCACCGTGTTCTGTTCGACCGTTTCGACACCGCTACCGCCACAACGGCCGCACGTCTCTGGTTTCGTCCCCGGCTTGGCACCGCTACCCATACACGTGTCACATTCGACTTCGATCTCAAGGTCGATCGTTTCCGTCTTACCGGTCACGCTCTCCATGAAGTCGAGGTCGACGACGTATTGATAATCTTCTCCGCGTCGCGGTGCGTTCGGGTCTTGACGACGTCCGCCGCCGCCGAAGAACATGTCGAAGATGTCGCCGAATCCGCCTTGGAAGTCACCGCCGCCTCCGAACTGGCTCGCTCCTTCAAATCCGAAGCGGTCATATTGAGCCCGTTTCTGCTCGTCTGACAGCACTTCATACGCCTCACCGAGCTCTTTAAATTTATCGGCCGCATCCGGCTCTTGGTTGATGTCTGGATGATATTCCCGTGCCAATTTGCGATAGGCCCGTTTGATGTCTTGCGCCGAGGCCGATTTGTCTAGGCCAAGCACTTCATAATAATCTCGTTTCGCCACGTTACTCTCTCCTCTTTACTGTTTCAAGTTCGATTTTACCGATTCTACCTTAACATGGAAAGAGCCAAAGCAGAAACCTGCTTTGGCGCCATCCAATCTATCGGTTGCCTTATTTACGATCGTCGAGATCTTCAAACTCCGCGTCGACGACGTTATCGTCTTTCGCTTCTGTTTGTGTCTCAGCGCCTTCAGCACCTTGCTGTTCAGCCATGTTCGCATATACTTTTTGCGTCAATTCTTGTACGACTTCAGATAGCTCATCTTTCGCCGTACGGATTGCTTCGAGGTCTGTACCTTCAAGTGCTGATTTTGCTTTTTCTTTCGCTGCTTCGGCTTTGTCTTTATCTGTTGCGTCGACTTTATCTCCAAGGTCTTTGATCGCCTTGTCCGTCGCGAAGACGAGTTGGTCCGTTTCGTTACGGAGCTCTGCTTCTTCTTTACGCTGTTTGTCTGCTTCCGCGTTCGCTTCCGCTTCTTTCACCATGCGCTCGATTTCAGCCTCGTCGATACCTGAAGACGACTGGATCGTGATCGACTGCTCTTTGTTCGTGCCGAGGTCTTTCGCCGATACGTGAACGATTCCGTTCGCATCGATGTCGAACTTGACTTCGACTTGTGGGACACCGCGTGGTGCCGGCGGGATGTCCGTCAATTGGAAACGACCGAGCGTCTTGTTGTCAGGCGCCATCGGGCGTTCTCCTTGCAAGACGTGGATGTCAACGGCTGGCTGGTTGTCTGCTGCTGTCGAGAAGACTTGTGATTTCGATGTCGGAATCGTCGTGTTGCGATCGATCAACTTCGTCATCACGCCACCCATCGTCTCGATACCGAGCGAAAGCGGAGTCACGTCGAGAAGGACGACGTCTTTCACGTCACCGGCAAGGACACCGCCTTGGATCGCTGCACCGAGGGCAACGACTTCGTCCGGGTTAACGCCTTTGAACGGCTCTTTCTTCGTGAAATCGTGAATCGCTTTTTGGACCGCAGGGATACGTGTCGAACCACCGACGAGAATGATCTTGTCGAGATCAGACGGCGTGAGGCCTGAGTCTTTCAACGCGCGGCGAGTCGGTTCCATCGTGCGCTCGACGAGGTCTGCTGTCAATTCATCGAATTTCGCACGTGTGAGTGTTGTTTCAAGGTGAAGCGGGCCAGCTGCTCCTGCTGTGATGAACGGGAGGCTGATGTGCGCGCTTGTCACGCCTGAAAGGTCTTTCTTCGCTTTCTCGGCCGCATCTTTCAAGCGTTGGAGCGCCATCTTGTCTTGCGCGAGGTCGATACCGTTCTCTTTTTTGAATTCAGACACGAGGTAATCGATGACTTTTTGGTCAAAGTCGTCTCCACCGAGTCGGTTGTCCCCTGCTGTCGCGACAACTTCAAACACGCCGTCTCCGAGCTCGAGAATCGAGACGTCGAACGTACCGCCACCGAGGTCATAGATCAAGATCGTGTGATCTTCACCTTTGTCGAGGCCGTAAGCGAGCGCCGCTGCTGTCGGCTCGTTGATGATCCGTTTGACATCGAGACCGGCAATTTTCCCGGCGTCTTTCGTCGCTTGACGCTCAGCGTCGTTAAAGTAGGCAGGAACTGTGATGACCGCTTCAGTTACGGACTCACCAAGGTAGTCTTCTGCATCTTTTTTAAGTTTTTGCAAAATGATGGCCGAAATTTCTTGTGGCGTGAATTTCTTACCGTCGACTTCGACCGTATGTGACGTTCCCATATGACGCTTGATCGATTGGATCGTGTTCGGGTTCGTGATCGCTTGACGCTTCGCGACTTCACCGACTTGACGCTCTTCCCCTTTGAATGCGACGACAGACGGTGTCGTACGGTTCCCTTCTGCGTTTGAGATGACGACCGCTTCGCCACCTTCCATAACTGCTACACAAGAGTTCGTTGTTCCTAAGTCAATTCCGATAATTTTAGCCATTGTCTATTCCTCCATCTAGTTAAGTAATTTTATTCCGAAACTTTTACCATGCTTGGACGAATGACGCGTCCGTGCAACGTGTACCCTTTTTGAAGCTCCATCGTTACAATCCCAGACTCGAACTCATCACTCGGTTCTTGCATGACCGCTTGATGATAATTCGGGTCGAACGGCTGACCGACTGCTTCGATCACTTCAACGTTCTCGGCGTTTAACACGTCGAGCAATTGACGGTGGATCATGTCGACACCCGCTTGAATCTGTTTAGCGTCATCCGATGACGCTTCGACTTGAAGCGCACGCTCAAAGTTATCGATGAGCGGAATCAGTTTCTCGATGACGGCTTGCGAAGCGAACTTGACGCGTTTCGCGTTCTCTTCGTTCGTTCGGCGACGGAAGTTGTCAAAATCAGCACGAATCCGAAGCTCGCTCGCTTTGAGCGCTTCGATTTCTTGTTGCAAATCTGGTCCCTCAGAACTTTCTTCCACTATTTCAGCATTTGAAACCTCGTCAGCGTCCGCAGTCTCTGACTGCAACGCGTCGAAATCTTTCTCTTCGAGCACTTCTTCTTCTTGGTCTGGCCCGTTTTGATTTTCAGTAGTCATATTGAGGCTCCTTTCGTTCACTCTTCTAGTTTCGTTCGCCTTAACGCTTCAATGATTTGTCCCATCATCCGCACCCCGTGCCGATAATCCATCCGGGTCGGACCGATCATCGCAATCGTCCCGAACGTCTTGCCGTCGAGCGTATAGTCCGAGGTGATGACGCTACAATTTTGAAGCGCAAGAATCCCATTCTCGCTCCCAATGCTCACATAAATCTCGCGATTTGGCAACGATTCGAGCCAGTCGGTCAACCGTTCTTGCTCGTCGATCCACTCTAGGAACGGACGTAACGTATCGAGCGTTTGAAACTCGGGTTGGTTGAAGATGTTTTTCTTCCCACCAAGATACAGCGAGGTCGGATGATGTACCCCGACGGTCGCTTGAATGAGTTGCATCATCGACTCATATTGTTGTTGATGAGCGAGGCGAAGGTTTGACACTTCTTCTCCGATACGGAACTTCAGTTGACCGAGCGGAGTTCCTTTTAGACGATCGTTTAAAAATCGGATTGTTTGTTCGACCATATCCGGCGCCATCGGCGATTCGAACACGACCGTTCGATGTTCGACGTGGCCTTGATCCGTTACGATCAAGACGACACCGCGCCGTTCATCGAGCGGCATCAAATCGATCCGTGCCAGCCGGTTCATCTGACTGCTCGGGCCGAGCGCTACCGTCGTATAATTGGTCAAATCAGAGAGTAGGTCAGCGGCTTGACGAATGAGGACTTCTGACTCTTGGGCGGACGCTCGCAAGCGTTCCCCGAGCCGATATGTTTCCCGCTCGTCGATGAGTTTCGTCTCGACAAGGTGATCGACGTAATAACGATACCCGACTTCAGACGGGATTCGTCCTGCTGAAGTGTGCGGTTTTTCGATCAAGCCCATGTCTTCTAAATCCGCCATGTCGTTTCGGATCGTCGCCGAACTGAACGACAAGTCATCCCGTTTCGAAAGCGTCCGTGAACCGACGGGCTGGGCTGTCTGAATGTAATCATCAATGATTGCTCGTAAAATGAGCAATTGTCTCTCTGTCAGCACAACATCACTCCTCTCTGAAGGATTGGCCTCACTTTTATTAGCACTCATATTTACTGAGTGCTAATCACACTTCAAATATTATCATGTTCTCCTTATTTGTCAATTCAAATGCATCATTTTTTCCATCGATTGAAAGTCATTCGAAATGCATCTTCCGCGCACTTTCGGTATGATACGAATTGAGGTGATCATATGTTTACAACTAAACAATTTAACGTGTTTACGCAAGACGGGCTCGACGCCCGCATGTCAGGTATTCGCGCGGACATTCAACCGCTGTTCCATCGCATCTATGACGAGGTCGGTCCGCAGCTTGAAGCCGACGTCGGCATCCCGCTCTATCTCCACGTCGCCAAGCACGCCCGCCGGACGGTCAATCCGCCGAAAGATACGTGGATGGCGATCTGTCACGATAAACGTGGCTATAAGAAACATCCGCATTTCCAAGTCGGTCTGTTCGACGACCGTGTCTTCGTCTGGCTTGCCTTCATCTATGAGATGCCGAACAAAGAAGCAATCGGCAAACGACTCATGACAATCGACTTTAAACATAAATTTCCCGACTTCCATCTTGCCGGCGATCATATGAAAAAAGAGGCGTTCTTGATCGAAGAGACGTCCTCTGCGTCAATCGATGCTATCGTCGAGCGCTTCGCGACCGTCAAAAAAGCCGACTTCTTGATCGGTCGTCAACTTTCGGCCGATGCCTCGATCCTCCAAAACGAAGCGGCGTTCCTCGCCCTTGTCGAGGACACGTTCGGACGGCTCATGCCGATCTACCGCGAGCTCGTTCTCTAACTAAAACAGGCGAATCCGACATCGGATTCGCCTGTTTTTACGTTGTCACATCATTTAATCGTGCCTCACCGATGAATGCCGCGAACGCCTCGTTGGCGAGCGGGAGTCCCGACTCGGTCAACCGGACGTGCGTGTCCGTCGTTTCAATCAACTGTTTCGCTTTCAGTTCGGACAAGACGTGCCCGAACACCGACTCCATCGAGACACCGTACTTCGTTTCGAACGTCTCAAACGACACACCGCTGCGCATCCGGAGTCCGAGAAACAACTCTTCTTCCATCCGCTCGAACGTCTCGAGTGTCGTCGTACTTCGAACCGGTAAACCTTCCGCCTTGATATAGTGCGGGATCGGCGCGACGTTCGCCCGGCGCTCGCCGTTCAAGTAACTGTGAGCCCCGGCTCCGAAGCCGTAATACTCCTCGTTCCGCCAATACACTTGGTTGTGACGGCTCTCCCGTCCCTCGACACTGTAGTTCGAGATCTCGTACTGCTTGAGCCCACGGCGTTCGAGCGTCTCCATGACTTTCAAGTACATGGCGACTTCGATGTCCTCACCCGGCAGACGAAGCTTGCCTTTGCGGTCTTGGATCGCGAAGACGGTGTGCGGTTCGAGGATCAAGGAATAGGACGAGACGTGTTGGATCGGCAGTTTGAACGCCAAGTCGAGGTCCCGTTCGATCTGTTCGAGCGTCTGCTCCGGTAGTCCGAACATGAGGTCGATCGAGATGTTGTCGAACCGTTTCGCCGCCTCCGTCACCGTCGCGAACACGTCATCCGCCCGATGCGTCCGCCCGATCCGTTCAAGCCCGCCGTCGTCGAACGTCTGGACGCCGAAACTGACGCGGTTGACACCGCCTCGTTTCATCGTATCGAGCTTTTCGGCGCTCACAAAGTTCGGATTCGCCTCGACCGAGTATTCTATATTCTTTGTAGCGAGCGGGAGCAAGTGCCGCTCGACCATGTCCATGAGACGTTTCATCTGCACCTCATCGAGCGCGGTCGGCGTTCCTCCGCCGATAAAGATCGTCTCGATCTCATCTGTCGGATATTGTTCAAGCGATAGGACGATCTCTCGTTCTAACGCATCTAAATAGTCATCAACCGGTTGGTTCTTTAAGAACACCTTGTTGAAATCGCAGTAATAACAAATATGTTCACAAAATGGAATGTGAAGATATACGGCTTTAGCCATGGCGGCCACCCCTTTCTTCTCCTTCCATTTATAACGCTTTTTACGTCTTCACGCCACTGTCTGCATTCAATCGAAACGATGGATGAACAATCCGCTCTTCAGTTTCGGATCGAACCAAGTCGATTTCGGTGGCATCTGTCCGGATTCATCGGCGACCTGCATCAACTCTCCCATCGCCGTAGCGTGACATGTCAACACGACGACATCCGGTCGCTCGGCCAACCGTTCCAGTTGTTCGACGGCGTCTGAGCCGCCGACGAAGTCAATCCGTTTATCGGTCCGGACATCGTCCACTCCGAAGTACGGTTCGAGAATATCCCGTTGTAGCGTGGCAACGTCGAGAGCCGCGGTCGACTGTCGTTTCGTCAACTCATACTGTTTGCCGCGGTAAGACAATCCGAACGAACCGCGCGCTTGCGGAACGACGAGGCCGTCAGTCGACACCACTTCGTACGAGAACGAAATCCCGTCCAATAAAGCCGCGACTTCTTCAGGCGTAACATCGGTCAACAGGCGATGGTACGGCAAGATCGTCAACTCGTCGCTCGGGAAGAGCACACCTAAAAAGTGATCGCGCTCTAGTTTCGATTCACCTTCAGGCAGTTCTAGCGCCGCGACGACAGCCGCCGCTTTGGCCCGATGATGCCCGTCGGCGATATAGATGGACGGGATCGTCGCCCCGATCATAATGACACGCGCCTGGTCTTTCGGCGGCACCGCATAGCCTTCGTGCAAGACACCTTGACTGTCCGTGAAGGAAAATAGAGGTCGTTCGTTCGTGGCGGCTTCAAGGATACGCCGTAACGCCTCGTCCGGCTCATGGCTCAGTAAAATCGGTCCGGTGTGCGCTTTCGTCGCCGCCACATGTTCGACCCGTTCCCGCTCTTTCACTTCTCGTGTATGTTCATGGATCTTGATGCGGCCCGCCTCATAATCCGCGACCGAAAACGTCGCCACGAGACCGGTTTGACGCCGCCCTTGATTCGTCAGCCGATACACGTAAAAGCCGTTTGCCTGTTCCGTCAGTTCAGTCGCGTACAACCGTTCCAACTCGGTCCTCGCACGTCGTCCCCACGCTTCGAGTGACAGGTCAGCGGCAAACAGTTCCGGCTTATCGACCGAGAGAAATGAGTTCGGACGTCGCTCGACGTCTCCTCGTGCCTGTTCGACGTTCACGATGTCGTACGGGTCGGCCGCCACAGCTTCAGGATGGGCCGGCATATACGGTTTAAACGGTTTAAATATGACCATGTTGATCCCTCCTTAAAATTCACGGACGCGCATGACGCCCTCGATGTCGTACAAAGCATGCACGGACAGTTCTTCTTGTTTATGGTTATCGATGTCGATCATCGTGTAGGCCACATCGTTCCGGCTGCGATTCACCATGTTATCGATGTTGATCCCGTTCTCGGCGAGCCGGCTCGCAATTTGACCGACCATGTTCGGGACGTTCAAGTGCAGCACCGCCAAGCGTCGCTTGCCGACGTAAGGAAGTTCAGTGTCCGGAAAGTTAGCGGAATTCCGGATGTTTCCGGTCTCTAAATACAGTTTCAGCGTATCGACGGCTTGAATCGCGCAATTCACTTCGGATTCTCGTGTCGAAGCCCCAAGATGCGGAAAAGCGACGACTTGAGGATGGCCGAGTAACGCCTGTTGCGGGAAGTCTGTAATGTACGTCGCCACTTTATCTTGTAACGCCTCAATCAAATCAGCATCGTTCACGAGCTCGCCACGGGCGAAGTTCAATAACGTCACCCCAGGCTTCATCCGTTTGAACCAACTAGCGTCGATCAAGTTGCGTGTGTCGTCCGTGAGCGGCATATGGATCGAGAGCAAATCGACGTCTCTGAGCAAATCGTCCAAGTGCTTGGCTCGTTTTACTTGCTTTGATACGTTCCACGCTCCATCGACCGATAAATGCGGGTCGTACCCGACGACGTCGACACCGAGCTGAAGCAGGTCGTTCGCGAGCGACGCCCCGATCGCGCCGAGGCCGACGATGCCGACCTTCTTGCCTCGTAATTCAGAGCCGACAAAGCGACGCTTCTCGTCTTCCATCGCCCGCTCAAGTAACGCTTGGCTTGGGAACGTTTGCTCGTTCACCCAACGCGCGCCTTCAAGGATCGGCCGGACCGATAAAAGCATGCTCGCGAGTACGAGTTCTTTGACCGCGTTCGCGTTCGCCCCTGGTGTATGGAACACGACGACGCCTTGACGCGCCAAGCGCTCAAGCGGGATGTTGTTCACCCCAGCCCCGGCCCGGGCGATCGCGAGCAAGTACGGGGGAATCTCGGCGTCGTGAACGTCATGGCTCCGAATGACCCAGGCATCGGCCTGCTCCACTGCGTTGACGGCGTATTCTCTCGGCTCAAAACGCTCTAGCCCGGCTGATGCGATTTGATTATATGTTTTGATGTGAAACATCGTATCCCTCCTGTTCAAATGCTTGCATCACTTCGACTAGACGAACGACTCCTTCGAGCGGCATCGCGTTGTAAAGACTGGCCCGCAGCCCTCCGACCGAGCGGTGGCCACCAAGTTCGATCAATCCACGTTCCTCGGCGAACTGTTGAAACGCTCGATCCGTCTCGTCCCGTCCCGTCGTGAACGGAATATTCGTCAATGAACGGATATCTCCTGTGACGAGCGACCGGAACAACGTTGAGCCGTCTAAATAAGCATACAATCGCGCGCTCTTCTCACGGTTGCGCCGTTCCATCTCGGCGACGCCACCCGTCCGTTCGACCCAGGCGAGAACCCGTTCGGCGACATACATGCTAAACGTCGCCGGTGTGTTCAAAACGGTGTCGGTGTGACGGGCGTAGTTCAAATAACTTGGCAAATCGCGGTCGACAATCAAGTCGCGACGAATGATGACGACGCTTAACCCGGCCGGTCCGATATTTTTTTGGGCGCCTGCGTACAGCAGACCGTAGCGGCTCACGTCGATCGATTCTGCCAAAATATTGGAGGACACGTCCGCGACGAGCGGGATGCCTGTATCCGGAAGCATCGTATAACGTGTCCCTTCGATTGTATTGTTCAGCGTCAAATGGAGATAATCGGCGGTCTCGCCATCCCCTTCATAGTCAGGCAGTTCCCGATAGTTCGAACTCGCCGAACTGCCGACGACGGCGACGTCCCCATAGTGGCGGGCATCAGCGATCGCTTTTTTCGACCACGTGCCGCTGTCGAGATAAGCGAAACGCCCTGTCGTACGCAAGTTCATCGGAATCATCGAGAACTGGAGCGTCGCCCCGCCTTGCAGCCAAAGGACGGCGTAATCGTCTGAGATGTCCATCAATCTCCGCAGCCTCGCTTCGAGCGCCTCGGTAATCGCAATGAAGCGCTCCGAACGGTGGCTCATCTCGACGATCGAGACACCCGTTTTTTGATAAGACAGAAACTCGTCTTGCACTTCTTGTAGTACCGATTTTGGCAAAACGCTCGGCCCTGCTGAAAAATTATAGACGGTCACCGCTACTCCTCCTCTATTTTTCTGTAAGTGGGTACTATTCCGTACCGGACGTCACGAATCCTGCCAAATGAAAAAAATCGCCCTTATCCATGGATAAGGGCGACCACTCATTCTTCGTCCATCGACAAGACGGACATGAACGCTTCTTGCGGCACTTCGACGGATCCAACCATCTTCATGCGTTTTTTACCTTCTTTTTGTTTCTCGAGAAGTTTACGTTTCCGCGAGATGTCGCCGCCGTAACATTTGGCAAGGACGTTTTTACGTAACGCCTTGATCGTCGACCGGGCGACAATTTTCGTGCTGACCGCTGCTTGGATCGGCACTTCGAACTGCATCCGTGGGATGAGCGCCTTTAACTTTTCAACGATGACTTTCCCACGTTCGTAGGCGAAGTCGCGGTGAACGATAAAGCTGAGCGCATCGACGAGCTCGTTGTTGAGGAGAATATCCATCTTGACGAGGCGTGACGGACGATACCCGATCAAATCATAGTCCAGTGAGGCATAGCCTTTCGTACTTGATTTCAATTGATCAAAGAAGTCGTAGACGATTTCACTGAGCGGAATATCGTACGTGATTTTAACACGGGTCGTATCGATGTACTCCATATCGATAAAACTGCCACGTTTCTTCTGACAAAGTTCCATGATCGAGCCGACGTAATCGTTCGGTGTCATGATCGCCGCTTTAACGTATGGCTCTTCGATCAATTCAACTTTTTGTTGCTCAGGCATCTTCGACGGGTTATCGACGTGGATGACGTCTCCTGACGTCGTCGTAACGTGATAGATAACCGACGGTGCCGTCGTGATCAAGTCGATTCCAAACTCGCGCTCGATCCGCTCTTGAATGATTTCCATATGAAGCATGCCGAGGAATCCGCTACGGAAACCAAATCCGAGCGCTTGTGACGTCTCGGGCTCGAACTCGAGTGCCGCATCAGATAACTGGAGCCGCTCAAGCGCTTCACGCAAATCGTTATACTTGGCCGCATCAATCGGATAAAGACCGCAGTATACCATCGGGTTCATCTTACGGTAACCAGGAAGTTGCTCGGTCGATGGGTTTTTAGCGAGCGTGATCGTATCACCGACACGAACGTCGCCAACCGTTTTAATCGATGCTGAGAGCGTACCAACGTCTCCGACATTCAACTCTTTCACAGATAACGGTTTAGGTGTCGAGACACCAAGATCCGTCACTTCGAACGATTTACCGGTCGACATCATTTGAACTTTATCCCCGACTTTGACCGAACCGTTGACGACTCGGATCGAGGCGACGACGCCACGATACGCATCGTAATACGAGTCGAAGATCAAAGCCTGAAGCGGTGCTGACGGATCTCCCGTCGGCGGCGGCACAAGCTCTACGATTTGTTCAAGAATTTCTTCAATCCCGATTCCTGCCTTGGCAGAAGCCGGCACCGCATCACTGGCGTCCAGTCCGATCACGTCCTCAATCTCTTGACGGACGCGTTCGACGTCAGCCGACGGTAAGTCGATCTTGTTGATGACCGGGATGATCTCGAGGTCGTTGTCGAGTGCGAGGTAGACGTTTGCGAGCGTCTGCGCCTCGATCCCTTGGGCGGCATCAACGACGAGGACCGCACCTTCACACGCTGCGAGTGAGCGCGAGACTTCATACGTGAAGTCGACGTGTCCAGGCGTGTCGATCAAATGAAGGATGTACTCAACTCCATCTTTTGCGGTATAGTTCAATTTAACAGCGTTCAATTTGATCGTGATGCCACGTTCCCGTTCGAGATCCATCGCGTCAAGCGTCTGTTCTTTCATTTCACGCGCCGTAAGCGCACCAGTTCTCTCGAGAATCCGGTCAGCTAGCGTCGACTTGCCATGATCGATGTGGGCGATGATGGAAAAGTTGCGAATCTTCTTCTGACGGTTCTCTAATTCTTGTTTATTCATATATGGGTTCACCTATCCTTCTCATGCATACCGTGTCATTATATCAAAATCCTAAGTTAATGTGTACGACCTACTACAACAATACCACATATAGTTTTCAGAATAATCATCAAGTGGTTGCTTTTCGAATAACCGTTTGCTACAATTGTGCTTGTTCTGTTGAATGATTACTTGAAGTAATGAGAACATACACTTTCTTGTTTCAGGAGGTGAAATAACATGGCAAATATCAAATCAGCAATCAAACGTGCAAAAACTTCTGAAAAACGTCGCGTCGCTAACTCGCAAGAGAAAGCAGCAATGCGTACAGCAGTAAAACGTGTCGATACTCTCGTCGTCGAAGGAAACAAAGAAGCAGCTCAAGAAGCTTTCGTCCTCGCTACGAAGAAAATCGACAAAGCTGCAGCAAAAGGTCTCATCCACCAAAACAAAGCAGGTCGTGACAAATCACGTCTCGCAGCTCGTATCGCAGCTCTCTAATTAGAGAACAAACGAAACAGCCGCCTCCGTTCAGGAGCCGGCTGTTTTTTTGTATAGCATGACGTAATGTGTCCCGATGCCTTCAATTTCGAACGGATCCCCGACGATGACGAGGCCGTTGCGTTCGTAAAACCGGACCGCGACCTCGCGGGCGTTACACCACCAAGAAGCGTTCAATTCACGATGGACCGCCTGTAAGAAACGAGATCCGACGCCTGTCCCGGCGACGGCCGGATCGGTGGCCATGCCGCGCAGTTGAAACGAAACTCGTTCGCCAGACAGCTCCCGGTCTTGTCGCATCACCGTCGCAATCGATAAGATGCGCCCGTCTTCAGCCCAGGCGTAGTGACGGGTCGACTCGGCGTCATCCCCGTCAAAATAACACGTCGAAACGGCTAAACCTGGACGCAGTACTTCATGCCGGAGCGGGACCACTTCTTCAAGCAACACTTGCTGCAACATACAACCACCTCACAGTAATGTTAATTGACAGACGAGCGTGTCAAACACGATCTGTTTGTCGCCCCGTCCTGTCTTCATCGCTTCGTCCGCATCGGCGATGAGCGTGAGCGCCTTGGCGAGCTGCGCCTCTGAAAAGTTACGGCTCGCTTGCGTCGCCAGTTTCACCGTATAAGGGTGGGCGCCAATTTTTGAGGCGATTTGCTTCTCGCCGTACCCTTTCTCGGTCAACTGCTTGGCGAGGTACATATTTCGATATTGACGAGCGAGCAACGCCAAGAGACCGATCAGTTCTTGGCCTTGTTTTTCTAAATCACGGACGAGGCGCAACGCCAAATCGGCCCGTCGGCCCACCAAATACTCGGACAGTTGGAATACGTTATCTTCTAGCGTCCGAGGCACGAGATCGTTGACGATTTCAAGCGGGATGTTGGCTCCGTCGCCAGCATAGAGCTGGAGCTTCTCCAGTTCCCGGACGAGCTTGCCCCAGTCGTCTTGACAAAGGAATAGCAAGCGTTCGACCGTCGTACGCTCCATCGACTGCCTGCGCCGGTTCAGCTCGTCATTGACGTAGCGCATGAGCTCGCTTTGGCTCGGCTTCTTCGCCTCGAGGACGATGGCTCGCTCTTTCAAGCGCTTGACGACTTTCTTCCGCTCATCGAGTTTTTCCGCTTCAACGATGAAGACGAGCACCGAGTAAGGCGCCGGCTGCAACACGTACTCGGTCAACCGCTCGAGATTTTGCTTTTGTTTTTCTTTGGCGCCGGTTAAAAATTGGGCCTGTTTGACGATGACGGTGCGGTAGTCACTAAAGAACGGTACCGTTTCAGCTTCGTCTAACGCCGTATCGAGTGACGTTTCATGTAAATCAAGCTGCATGACGTCAAATTTGTCGCCAGACGGACTGGCCGCCTTGACGATTTCTCGTTCCCACGTCTCGAGTAAGTACTTCTCTGTCCCGTACAGGACGTATACGTTCGACAACTTGCCGTTGTGCAACCACGGTTCATTCAAACCACACACCACTTTCACAATTTATTCTTATCTAAACATAGATTATCCTTCTTTGATTCGCTATACTTAGAACGGAACCATTTTAAGGAGGGACTCACTATGCATATTAACTCGGTTCGCCCGCAAAGCGAAAACCCGTTTGAGAACGACGTGCAGTGCAAACGTAACGATGCCATCGATTCAGCAATCGGCTTCATCGTCCCGTTCGGCTTTTTCTTCACGATTTTCGCAATCGGTGTTCTTATCAAATTTTTAAGTCTTTAAGTCGTAAAGCGATTGCCCCGGGGGAGCAATCGCTTTTTAGTTTATCATAGTTTTCACGGCCTGACTGCCCTTCTCACGCTCCCCTGACACCGTCCCCGCTCACAGACGACCATCCCGTCCTCATCCGTCCGCAGCAACCGCCTTCCCTGAATACGGGCGAGCGTGTCTGGATGAGGATGACCGTATCGATTGTTGGCGCCGACGCTGACGACCACAAACTCTGGATCGATGCGAGCGATCAAGTTAGCACCGGAAGACGTTTCGGCCCCGTGATGGCCTAGTTTGAACACATCGACGTCGACAGTCGGGATCAACCGCTCGTTCGCCTCCGGTAAGTCACCCGTCAATAAATAGGACAAGTCTCCGACTTTCATAAAAACCGACAATGAATTCGCATTCTCGTCCTCACCCGCATCAACCGGTGTGACGACCCACATCCATGGATAAGGCCGCTCTCCTGCTTCTAACAACCGCACGTTCACGTCATACGGTTCGAGCTCGTCGACTAACGCCCGCCGCTTCGTTTCATCGGCCACTTCCGCCGCGATCCATACTTCCTCGACCGGAATCAGATCAAGCACGCCCGTCAGCCCACCGATATGGTCATGGTCGGCATGCGTCAGCAAAATGAAATCAAGTCGGGTCTCGCCTCGTTTCCATATGTAAGGGACGACGACATCGGCACCCGGGTCGAACGTCGACCGTTTCTGCTCATCCGGATGTTGAAACACGCCGCCGACATCGATGACACCGGTGATGCCGGCTTGCTCGACGACGATGGCGTCCCCTTGCCCGACGTCTAAAAACGTCACCCGCGGCTCCTCCGACCATTCTAACCAGACGTGCAGCGCAAGCAGCGAAACTGCCGCAATGACCCATCCGACCGCTCGTCTCTTATCTAATAGAATCAATCCAATCCCGAGCAACACGAACAAATAGACCGCATGCCAAAATGTGATGTCGTGCAACGGGACCCACGGACGATACGTATGATGCATCTGAAACATCCCGTTCAACCCGTCGAGAATCGGATAGAGCGTCGGTTCGAACTGCGGCATCACATAAGTGACGAGTGCAAGCGGAAGGATCGCCCAGGAAATCAACAATCCGGCAATCACGTTGTACACCGGAGCAAAGATTGAGATAATCGGCTGGATTTGCCATAAAAAAATTAAACCGAACCATTGGGCATAAAGCGCTACGCTGAACAGATTTGTCCACATCGACCGTGTCAAAAGCAAAAACAAGGTCATACCGACTGTCAATTGAAACCCGAGATTCCATAGCAAGTACGGTTGAACGGCTAACAAGGCTGCCGCACACCAACTGAGCATACGAACCGGGTCGCGAATCGTCTGACCGAATAGCGACAAGACGAGCACGACATCAGCGACAAGCACGGCTCGTGCCACCGGCGGCGAAAAACCGGTCAGCCAACCGAATGCGGTCACGCAGACGATCACGAGACCAAGTTTCGTCTCCCGATGAAGCGGCAACGGACGAAACACCCATCTGAGCGCAAACACGAGCAAGGCGATGTGGGACCCGGAAATGACGAGCAAATGAAGCAGACCCGTCACGCGATAGGAGAACGATGTCTCCTCGTCGAGCAGACGGCTCTCGCCAAACAGTAACGCCTCCATGTAAAGCGCCACGTCCGGACGGTGCGACGCTTCGATCCGTTCGAGCTGACGTTCTTTCCAGCGCAGCATGCGCCCATTTAATCCGTCACTCGGTCGACACCGCTCGACATGGACATCCTTCCCTTTAAAAGACAATCCAGCCCCGTGCGCCCATTTCGCCTCGTCAAAACCTCCTGTATTTCGAAGCGGTGAAAAAGGGACTGGTTCGAACGTGACGAGACACGTCTCACCCGGCCGCCCGAGCTCGACGTCGCGCCCGATCAAGACCCCAGACATCCCGTTCGATTCACCATAGAGTCGAACCGATTGACCGTTGTCGCGTCGGCTCTCGATCGCAAAGACTGAGTCCCCGGCTTCATGTACCGCCGGGTCAGAACTTTGTAACAGGACTAGGAAAACGAGTGAGATCGCACCGACATGTGTGTAGATCGTTTGCCGACGCCACGTCAGGAACAAGGCTAGCCCGAACAAGAGCACGACACCAAAAGCCCCGGACTTCCAAGCAATGAATAGACCAATCGGGATCAATGGATAGATCGGCATATCACGGGACCAACAAATAGCCTTCCATGCTCTCGAGCGTTTTCTCACCGAACCCTTTGACGTTCCCGAGCTCGTCGTACGATTTAAATGGACCGTTTTCTTTCAAATAGTTCAAAATAGCGTCCGCTTTGGCCGGACCGATCCCGGGGACGGTCATCAACTCTTCTTTCGTCGCACTGTTGACGTGAATGCCGTTCGTCGTATCGGTTTCCGGGACTGCAACGGCCTCTCCTTGTTTCGGTACCGTGATTTTAGTGCCGTCTACGAGCAATTGGGCTAAATTAAGCTGTTCAGGGTCAGCTTCGTCCGTCAACACGGCGAGAGACAAGACGTCCCCGACTCTAGCCCCTTGCGGCATCGTATACGTGTCGGGCGCTTCGACCGCTCCCGTGACGTAGACGACAACTTCTGTCACCGGGACCGCCTCTGCTTCCTCCACCGTCGTAAACTCCTCGACCATCGTCGTTTCCGGCTCTTTCGAATAGAACATAAAGCCGACACCGACGAACAAGATGACGAGCAACGCGACGACATACCGTTTCCACTTCTCCATATCGTTCCTCCCACATTAACGAATGTCTCTTCATTAGTATGCGAGAAGTAGCCGGCGCACGCTCAAGTCCTAGTTGCTAGATGCGGTCGCAATGCTTGACCGTTCACCCACGGATCGATGACGTATCGGAACGCAAAAAAGAGACAAGCCGAAACTTGTCTCATTGCTCTTCAACTTGTCTCATTGCTCTTCAAAATGTTGAACTTGGCTCGCCAGTGAGGCGGCTTGTCCTTCTAGCTCTTGCATCAAGGCAAAGATTTGATCAAAGCTTGCCTGTTGCTCTTTCATCGAGGCGGCGACTTCTTCGTTACCGGCTGCTAATTCTTCGGTCACACCACTCACTTCTTCGACGCGTTTCAACACGTTCGTGACTTCACGGCTCGAAGCGACCATTTCTTGTTCGATCGTGCCCACGAACGAGGCCACGTGATCGGTCCGATCATGGATGCGTGTGAACGCTTGCTTCGTCAGTCCGAACGCTTGAAGTTGCGCCGTTTGCTCGTGGCTCGACTCTTCGACCATGTCTGTCAAATTGCCGACCTCGTCTCGAATCGTTTGGACGACCCCGAAGATCGAACGCGTCGCCACATTACTCTCCTCAGCCAATTTCTTCACTTCACTTGCGACGACAGCAAAACCTCGCCCGGCCTCACCGGCTCGTGCGGCTTCGATCGCGGCGTTCAAGGCAAGTAAATTCGTCTGGGCGGCAACGTCTTCGACAAGTTTTGCCATCTTCTCGATTTCTTCTGTTTTTCTCGCGAACTGGTCCATCCGTTCGACGAGCGATTGATTCCGCTCGCTCGAGCGCCGTAGAATATGTTCTTGATCCGTCAACGTCTCGATTCCGGCCGCCACTTCGCGCGTCATCTCGGTCGTCTCTTCGGTCGTTTGTTTCGTCTGGTTCAAGCTCGTCTCGAACGATGTCGCCATGATCCCGACCGACTCGAGCGTCTCTTGAAGTTCAGTCGCGATCGATTGGGCCCCGTTCGCCATCTCATCGACCGCGTTCGTGATGTTTGACGTCGTACTCGCGACTGCTTCATTTTCAGCGGCGGCCGTCTCTGTCATCTCATTCACTTTGACCGACGTGACCCGGATCGAGCCGATCACGGTTTGAAGCGACGCCGTCATATCTCGCATGGCGCGTTCTAGTCGGCCGATCTCATCGCGTCGCGTTGAATCCGGCAACGTGATCAAGTGCCCGGCCGCGATCGCCTCGGCTGCTTTCACGTTCCGTTCGAGCGGAAGTGTGATCGAGCGGGCGAAGAAGAAGTTGTACAGGCTTAACACCGTGACGACGAACACCGTCAACAAAATTGAGACGAGGAACAGGCGCTTCGTCTCGTCGGCCGCTTCTTTTTGCAACGCCTCGTAAAACGTTCCGTTTTTTAACAACAACGTGTTCACGTCGTTCAAGACCCCTTCTAGTTTCGCCGCTTGAATCCGGGCAGCAATGCCGCCTGCTTGAGCCGTTTCAATATTTGCTCCAATGCGCTCATATTTGGCTGTGGCTCGGTCAAGGTGAGTTGAAAACTCATCGATCAAATAGGTTTGATTCATCTCTTGGAACGTCTCCGTGTTCGTGGCACGAATCCGCTCGAGCTGCGTCAGTGTCGATTGACTCATCTGTTCACCGAGCGACGTCCAAAGGGATTGTTCTTGCAAAAGTGACGTCTCGAGTTGAGATAACTCGATCATTTGGGTTCCGTATTGCTCATTGTACGTCTGCAACCGGTTCAACGTCGTCAATACATAACTCATCATCAAGACGATGAGTAAGACCGTGAATACGGTCGAGAAGATAAAGCGTTTGCGTAAAGTCATTGTAACGTCCCCTCCAGCAACCGTTTCTGAACCGCTTCAAACTGCTCTGTCTCTTCATCGGTCCATTGCACACGGCGCAGCGCTGCTAGCCCGATACCGCCCTCTTCGATTCCGAGTTCGATATGGTCGTTGATTGCTTCTGTTTGAAGACTGTCCGCGATCTTGACGATGGCCAAGTCGACTTGCTTTAACATCGACGTGATGACCGCATCGGGTGCGATCATCGATTGATCGCTGTCGACTCCGATCGCCTTGATCCCGTTTCGTTCAGCCGTCTCGAGTACACCGACACCGGTCAGACCGGCCGCAGCGTAGAGCACGTCGGCCCCTGCGGCAATCTGTTTTTCCGCCAATTTCCGTCCGATCTCAGGCGAGGCGAAATCGTTCGCGTAGTCGACGATCATTTCGACGTCCTCGTTCACGCTTTTCGCCCCTAACTCGAACCCGGTTCCAAATTTCTGGATCAACTCGTTGTCGACTCCTCCGATGAATCCGATTTTATCGGACTCGGTTTCAAGTCCTGCGACCGCACCGGCCAACGCGCTGCCTTCTGTCTCTTCGAACGTGACCGAGATGACGTTTGGTAACGTCGATACCGCGTCGACTAAGGCAAATTGTTGATCTGGGTGCTTTGAAGCAACCGTTTCTAGATCGGTTTGACTCGCGAAACCGAGACCGACGACCACATCGTGTCCACCTTCGACCAATTGCTCAAATCCTGCTTTGTATGTTTCAGTCTCGTCCAATTCTCGATAATCGACGAACCAATCTCCCGTCTCTCGTAACTGCCCCATGCCACGCATCGCAGCGTCACTGAACGATTGGTCCCCGAGACCAACGTCAGACAGGACGACACCCATCGATTGGCGAGGTTCGACCGTCTGTTCGGGCTGATCGATGACAGACTGACACCCGGATAGCCAAACGATACAAGTCGTCAATGCGCCGATTATAATTGTTTTGTTCATAACATGTACTTCCTCTCTCTAATGGTCTGACATCTCATGTATCGTCTGATTTACACCGGATTTGAAGTCAAACCTTTTGAAATTTAAGGGAATTGTTCGAACAACGTGACGACTTCATGACAAACAAGGCTGCAGACGATTGCCTGCAGCCTTGTTGATTCAACTTATTCTTCTGACGCCGCGACGGTCGTTTCCGTCAACTTCCGTTCAGCAGTCGGTGAGGTCGGCACGTTGCCTTTTCCGGCAAAATTGTCGAGCAAGTCTTTCATATCGATGCCAGACGACGCTTTGAGCGTCTGCTGCAGTGAAGCCATCAAATCAGTCGCGTAACCCGTGACTTTCCCGGCTCCCCCGTCTTTACCGCTCCCCGTATCGACGACCGTGATTTGGTCGATGTTACCGAGCGGTGCCGCAATTTGCTTCGCGTAGTCAGGAAGCATCTTGACGACCATGTCGAGAATGGCGGCTTGACCGTACTGTTCGAACGCCTCGGCGATCTTTTGTTTCGCTTCGGCTTCGGCGAGACCAGTAAGACGAATAATATCGGCCTCTGCTTCCCCTTTCGCCCGTTCAGCATCGGCTTCGGCGACACCAGCGAGACGGACGCGTTCGGCATCGGCTTTCGCCTCGGCCTCGATGCGGTACTTCCCGGCATCTGCTGCGGCGATTTGACGCGCTTTATCAGCTTCCGCAGCCTGTTCGATCGCATAGCGGTCGGCGTCGGCTTTTTTCTTCACTTCTGAATCATATTGCTTTTCACGACGCATGATTTCTTTCTCTTCGAGCTCGATTTGCTTTTGACGCTCGATGATCTGAACTTGCATCTGTTGCTCTGTGACTTCTTGTTTGGCTTTGGCTTCTTCAAGCTCGTACGATTGGTCAGCCCGTGCTTTAGCGACATCTTGCTCGCGGCGGTAGTCGGCGATGCGGAGTTGGTTCTCTTTTTCCGCTTCCGCGATTTCAGAGTTTCGTTCAAGCTCCGCTTTCCTCGCGTCCTTCATCGCTTCCGCTTGTTTGATGCGCGTTTCTTTATCCGCTTCAGCCGTGGCGATGTCGGCGTCACGTTTTACTTGGGCGATCCGTGGCTTCCCGAGCGACTCGAGGTATCCGTTCTTATCCCGCACGTCTTTAATCGTGAACGAGACGATGACGAGGCCCATCTTCGCTAAATCTTGCGAGGCGACACGTTGCACTTCTTGCGAGAACTTGTCGCGGTTTTTATAAATCTCTTCGACTGTCATCGAACCGAGGATCGAACGAAGGTGACCCTCGAGCACTTCTTTCGCCTCGTTCTCACGCTCGATTTTCGGTTTGCCGAGGAATTGTTCGGCCGCTGTCGCAATCTCACTGATCGAGCCGCCGATTTTAATGATGGCCGTCCCATCAGCCATGACCGGGACTCCTTGCTCGGTATATACTTCAGGCGTTGTTACTTCGAGCTTGCTCGAGAGCAAACTGAGCGGTTCCGCTTGTTGAAATACTGGCAAGACGAACGCCCCGCCGCCGCGGATGATTTTGACGCGGTTACCGGAAGCGTCACTGTGGACGTTCTTTTTACCTAAGTAGCTCCCGGTGACGATGAGAGCCTCATCCGGTCCGACTGTACGATATTTCAAGACAAACACGAAGATCAAGGCGAGCAAAATCACCCCGACGATAATACTGACTAAAATGGTTGTGTCCATACATTATTGCTCCTTTCGAATAGTGGGTTCGTCATATTCCATGACGACCGCGATATTTCGTTGTACTTCGATGATGACGACTCGACGATCACTCGGAATCGCTTTCCCGTCAATACTTTGCGCCGTCTTCAAAATCGAACCGACGACCGACTCGACGAGCACTTCCCCGTAACCGCCTTCCGGGACGGGGACGGTCAATCGCCCGACCAGTCCGACGAGCGACTCATCAGTCATACCAATCGACTCTTCCGCATTTGACAGCGGTAGGAGGACGAACAAGTATAGTAACGTCGTGAGCGCGAATGAGCCCGCGAGCGCCACCGCGAGACCGATCATCGGCGACACATGGGCGAGCGCGTTCAAGATTAACCCGATACCTGCCCCGAGCGCCAGGAAAGAGAGGATGACGGCCGGATTGAACCAGCCTTCGAAGAAATCGAACGCGTCCGAGAACAGCATGTATAAAAATGTACCGAGACCGGCAATGATGAGTACCCACCAGTACAGTTGATCTAACGATTCCATTACCATCCCTCCTCGGTGCGGCGCTGTTGTTCATATGCGAGCACACGTCGCAAATGTTCGACTTCAAGTGCGAGCGCCTGTTCAATCGTATCCCATTCCGATAACGGCCGGGTCGGATACTGTACCGCCTTCCGCACGCGACCAAGCGTTCGTTCAAGGTTTAACCGATCATACCGGTCAACCTCTTCGAGCCGTTCCTGACGCAGTAGTTTTAAATAGTGATCGACTTCGCCCTGTAACGTAATAATCTGCTCTGTCGCCGCCTCCGACGACTCTTGCATCAGCAGGCGACGCACCCTGACTTGATGGGCAACCAGTTTGGCGATCCTGGCCTCGAGCTCGAGAATATGTTTATAGAGGAACTCTGCCTCATCTTGGTCCGTGTCATCGCGCCACCACATCTCCGTCTCACCTCACTTCTTTTCTACTCACTCATTCATACGTATCAATTGAATCATTGGTTTCAAAATGCGCGAAAAAAATGTAAGATAAATTTGCGAACGTTAAGAAAGGAAGTGCTCACTTTGGGCAATCAAGTCATCAAACTATCGACCGCGGCTCAAGAACAATTAATCCAGAGCTATCGCGCTCACGCGGTCAATCCGCCACCACACGCTCGCTTCAGTGCCAAGACGCCCCACTGTGTGATCACCGTGTACAATTCGGGAAAAGTCATGTTTCAAGGTCGGGCTGCGGATGAAGAGGCGGCCAAATGGGGAGATTCCATCAAAAAGGAAACGTCCGTTCCAAAACATACGTTACCGGCCGGTTTTTCCGATTGGTCCGTCATCGGGAGCGATGAAGTCGGGAAAGGCGATTATTTCGGTCCGCTCGTCGTCGTCGCCACCTACGTCCCGAAGGAAAAGATTGCCCTCGTCAAAGAACTCGGCGTCAAAGATTCTAAATTGCTTACCGATAAAGATATTTTACGCATCGCTAAAGATTTGCACGTCACGATTCCCTACCAGAAAGCGACGCTGCACAACCCGACGTACAACAAAATGCAACGGACGATGACGCAAGGGAAGATGACCGCAATCGCCCACAACGCGGCGTTGTCGGCGCTCTTGAAAAAGTTAGACGAGACGCCAGAAGCGATTCTAATCGACCAGTTCGCCGAAAAAGCCGTCTACTACAGACATTTGAGTTCTGAGACCGATATCGTCAAAAACGATGTCTACTTCTCGACGAAAGCGGAAGGCCTCCACGTCGCCGTCGCCGCGGCCTCGATCCTCGCCCGCGCTTTTTTCTTGAAAGAGATGGACAAATTGAGCGCGACGCTCGGTGCTACGTTACCGAAAGGGGCCGGAGCGAAAGTCGATCAAGTGGCCGCGACCTTGATCCTTCGCTACGGTCAAGAACGTTTGAACGATATCGCTAAAGTTCACTTCGCGAACACGAAAAAAGCAATGCGTTTATGCGAGCAGAAACGATAGTTCTCACTTCAAAGATATGTTATATTTATTTTATGGTTCAATGAACTTAAAAACTTTTGGGGGATAGCGTTCATGTTGCATTATAAAACGTACACATTAAGCGACGACCATCCTTGGGTCATCTTCATACATGGCGCAGGCGGGAGTCTATCTCACTGGTATCGTCAAATTCGTCCATTTCGAAAGAAATATAACGTCTTGCTGCTCGACCTCCGCGGTCATGGCGGCTCATATAACGAAGAACAATCTTTGAATCAACCACTCAACGCCTACACACTCGATGTCGTCGTCGAAGACGTCGTCGAAGTGATGAACTATTTAAATATTGAAAAAGGCCATATGGTCGGGCTATCGCTCGGGACGATCGTCATCCAAGCGATGTTCGAGCATCACCCCGACCGCATCGCCTCTGTCGTCTTAGGTGGTGCGATCGTCAAGTTCAACGTCCGCTCGACCTTGCTCATCCGGCTCGGCAGCCTCATGCAAAGTTTCGTGCCTTACATGTGGCTGTATCAACTATTCGCTTGGATCTTGTTGCCGAAGAAACGGCATAAAAAATCGCGGATGATGTTCGTGCGCGACGCGGCCAATTTGTGCCAACGCGAGTTCATCCGTTGGTTCAAGATGACGGAAAACATGAATCCGCTGCTGCGTCACTTCACTTCAATCCAAACATCCGTCCCCATCCTCTACATTATGGGCGACGAGGATTACATGTTCCTTGAGGCCGTCGAACGAACGGCGAAGCATCAACCGACAGCACACGTCCAAGTCGTCCACGATTCGGGGCATGTCGTCAACGTCGATCAACCCGATACGTTCAATTCCATTTCAATGGACTTCATCGATCAACAAGTCGGTTTACTGGCAGCCAGTACGTCTTAAGTCTATACCGTTAAACAGAGACTCACTTCCTTAAACGGAAGCGGGTCTCTGTTTTCGTCTGTGGAAAAATATTTTTCAGAAAGTTTTCAGAAAATATTGATTATTGAAAAATATCGTGTTACTCTTAGAAAAATCTTGAACAGAGGAGCTGGCGACGATGCGTACACCATTACATAACGGCCTACTGATTATTATTCGACTGAGGGACTGAAAAATCGACTCGCTGACCGAGACGAATTTTTGGGCCCTTGTTTCGATGGTTTCGGACGAGGCGCTCATGGTATGACCGACGCGCCTATCCAATCAGGATAGGTTTTTTTATTGGAGTAACACATATAGAGGAGATGATGGAAGTGAAACAGTACGCAATGGATCGGATGATCAAAATATCAGCAGGGATGGCTAGCGCCGTCCTCGTCACACTCGGGGTCGGACTCTTGATTGAAACGATCGGTAAGATGGCCGGAATCGAGACGCTCGTCTTGATCGGACAAGTCGCGAAGTCACTGCTCGCCCCGGCGCTCGGTGCCGGAGTCGCCTATCAGCTCGGCGGCAACACCCTCATCTTATTCAGTTCGATGATTGCGGCGACCGTCGGGGGTGCGGCCCTTCAAGCGACGGAGAGCGGGCTTGTCCTCGTCCCCGGTCAACCGATCAGTGCCTTGATTGCTGCAGCTGCGGCCGTCTGGTTAGGCAAACGTGTCCTCGGCAAGACGAAGTTCGATATGATGGTCGTCCCGGTCACGGCCGTGCTCGGCGGAGGCATCGTCGGTGTCGGCGCCGCTGCCGTCACGACACCGCTCATCAACTCGATCAGCGCGAGCATCACTTCGTCGGTCAACACATCACCGATCGCAACGTCACTCGTCATCGCCCTCGTCTTCAGCGTCATGCTCATGTCACCTGCCTCATCAGCCGCGCTTGCGATCGCGCTTCAGCTCGACCCGGTCGCGAGTGCTGCTGCCTTGATCGGCTGCACCGCCCAATTCGTCGGCTTCACGCTCATGGCTTATCGCCAAACCGACCCCGGCGGCTTGGTCGCATCGTTTTTCGTCACACCGAAAGTCCAGTTCCCGAACGTCGTCAAAAATCCACGGGTCGTCATGCCGCCGTTCATCGCCGCCATGATCAGCGCTCCGATCGCGACGCTTTGGTTCTCACTCGAGGTGCCGTATGAGATTGCCGGGCTCGGCTTGAACTCAATGATCGCCCCGCTCAATATCCTTGCCGCACAGGGTATGGAAGCGTTTCTCGTCTTCGTCGGCACCGGCGTCATCCTACCGGCTGTCATCACGTTCCTTCTTTACAAAGTGACTTGCCTCGTCGGTTGGACGAAGTTCGGTGACTTGGAGCTTGAAGTTCAATGAATTCTAAAAACAGCGATTCCCACAATAAAGGGAATCGCTGTTGTCTGTTAAGCGCGTACTTCTGCGCCGTATTTGGTTTTGACTGCTTCGATGATTGCATCATACGACGCTGTCACTTCTTCATCAAGAAGTGTCCGCGTCGGATCTTGATATTTGAGCGAGAAGGCAATCGACTTCTCCGCTTCACCGACGTTATCGCCCGTGTAGACGTCGAACAGAGCAAGCTCGATCAAGAGCGGACCCGCCGCTTGTCTGATCGTCGCCTCGACTTGACCGGCCGGAATGTCACGCTTCAATACGAGCGCAAGATCTCGCGAAATCGATGGGTAACGTGGTACGTCTTGATAGACGAGCATCGCTTCAGACTTCAATGCGCCAAGGTCGAGCTCGAAGACGTAAACTTCTTTCAAGCCGTATACGTCTTTCGATACGGCCGGATGGACTTGCCCGACGTATCCGATGACGTTCCCCGCGACGAGAACATTCGCCGTGCGGCCAGGGTGCATGTCTGAAATGACGGCCGCTTCGTACGTCACGTCGATGCGTTGCGAACGCATCAGTGTATCGACGATGCCTTTCGCGACGAAGTAATCGACCGGGATGCGTGTTCCTTGCGAACGGTGATCGTACCAAAGTCCTGTCACTACGCCCGCGACGCGTTCCGTTTCGCGTGGCAACGTTTCTCCGTGCTCTACGTACACCCGTCCTGTCTCAAATAGACGGACGTTCGCTTGTTGACGCGCCGTGTTATAACGGGCCGCTTCAAGCAATCCCGGAACGAGTGATGTCCGTAACACCGAACGCTCCTCGCTCATCGGCATGGCGAGTCGGACTGTCGTCGCTCCCTCACCGTCGAACCGTGATGCATGAAGCTCGCTCGTGAGCGAGTACGTGATCGCTTGTGACAAGCCCGTTCCTTGAAGGACGCGGCGCACTTGACGACGGAGTACGTTGTCTTTTGGCAGGTAGCCTTTCGACTGCGACGCCGGGAGTGTCGATGGAAGGCTGTCGTATCCGTATAGTCGCGCCACTTCTTCCGTAATATCAGCCGGCACTTCTAGGTCCGGTCGCCGCGACGGGACGTGAACCGTCAACGTTTCGTCTCCTGTCACGTCTAACCCGAGCCGCTTTAGAATATGTTTGATCGTCGTTTGGTCGAGGTCCATCCCGAGTCGGTGGTTAATATAATCGATCGACACGTCAATCGTGCGGGCGTCGGACGCTTTGCTTCCGGCGATGACCGGCTCACTGATTGTTCCGCCGCTTACGTTGACGATCAATGCAGCGGCACGGTCAAGCGCGAGGAGTAAACGTTCCGGATCGACTCCTTTTTCGAAACGGGCGCTTGAATCAGAACGAAGACCGAGCGTGCGGCTCGTCTTGCGGACCGAGGCCGGCGTGAAGTAAGCCGACTCCAGGATGATGCTCGTCGTCGTCGCGTCGACTTCGGTATTCGCTCCGCCCATCACTCCAGCGATTGCGACCGGATGTTGTCCATCGGTAATGACCATCATCGACGAATCGAGTGTGCGCGTCGCATCGTCAAGTGTGACGATTTCTTCTCCGTCCTGGGCTTGGCGAACCAAAATGGTACGGCCGAGCTTAGACGTGTCAAACGCATGGAGCGGTTGACCGAGTTCGAGCATGACGTAGTTCGTCACATCGACCACGTTATTGATCGGGCGCACACCTTCCGCGATCAAGACGTTTTTCAACCACTGTGGCGACTCGCCAATCGTTACCCCGTCGACGCGACGCGTCGCGTAGTACGTGCAGTTGTCTGTCTCGAGTCGCACAGACACGTCGTTCGGCGTATCCGTTTCGACATCGGCTGCTGGCAACGTATACGGGCGTTCTAAAATCGCCGCGACTTCATGAATGATGCCGTATAGGCTAAGGCAGTCCGAACGGTTCGGCGTCAATCCGAGTTCAATCACTTCGTCATCGAGATCGAGCAAGCTGATGACATCCGCTCCGACTTCAACTTCTTCCCGGAACGTATGGATGCCGTCCTGTTCGTCTTCGCGAATCTGTTTTTTCTCGAAACCGAGTTCTTCGAGCGAACAGATCATGCCTTGCGACTCGACGCCACGAAGTTTTGCTTTTTTGATTTTAAGGCCAGGTAGTCTTGCGCCGACTTTTGCGACGATGACATGTTGTCCGGCCGCGACGTTCGGTGCTCCACAGACGATTTGGACAGGGCTGTCGTCACCGACGTCGACCGTTGTCACGTTCAACTTGTCAGCCTCTGGATGTTTCGCGCATGAAAGGACGTGTCCGACGACAAGACCTTTCAATCCTTCAGAGCGGTCTGTCACGCTCTCGACTTCAATCCCGTTTTTCGTGATCAAATCGCCTAACGCTTGCCCGCTCAAGTCTGAGACGTCGATATATTGGTTCAACCATTTTTTCGATAATAACATGTATGATCCTCCTTAGAATTGCTCGATGAAACGTAAGTCGTTTGTATAGAAGTGACGAATATCATCGACACCGTGTTTGAGCATCGCCATCCGTTCGACACCGATCCCGAAAGCAAAGCCAGACATTTTCGTCGCGTCATAGCCTGCCATCTCGAGGACGCGCGGATGGACCATCCCGCCTCCAAGAATTTCAATCCACCCTGTCCCTTTACAGACGTTACAGCCTTTGCCGCCACACTTGAAGCATGAGATATCGACTTCAACGGACGGCTCTGTGAATGGGAAGAAGCTTGGACGAAGCCGGATTTCTCGTGTCTCGCCGAACAGTTGCTTGACGAACACTTCAAGCGTGCCTTTCAAGTCGGCCATCGAGATATGCTCATCGACGACGAGTCCCTCGATTTGCATGAACTGGTGTGAATGGGTCGCATCATCTTCGTCACGACGGTACACTTTGCCCGGACAAATGATGCGAATCGGTTTCCCGTCCGCTTCGAGCATCGTCCGTGCTTGCACCGGCGACGTATGCGTCCGCAGCAGCGTCTCGTCCGTGATGTAGAACGAGTCCTGCATGTCACGTGCCGGATGATCTTTCGGCAAGTTCAACATTTCAAAGTTGTACAGATCGGTTTCGACTTCTGGGCCTTCGGCAATCGTATACCCGAGACCGACGAACAAGTCTTCCATCTCGTCGACGATTTGTTGCAGCAAGTGGCTATGTCCCGGAAGTGCGGTTCGACCAGGGAGCGTGACATCGATTGTCTCGGCAGCGAGTTTCGCTTCGAGCTCGACCGCCTTCACGTCCTCGATCCGTGCCTCTAACACCTCTTGAATCGTCGTTCGCACCGTGTTGGCGAGTTCACCGACGACCGGGCGCTCTTCGGCGGACAACTTGCCCATCCCGCGCAATACTTCGGTCATCGGGCCTTTTTTACCTAAATACTTAATCCGGACGTCGTTCAACGTTTTTTGTGATGACGCCGTTTCAATTTCTTGAAGGGCCTCACGTTGTAATTGTTCTAACTGTTCTTTCATCAATGTTTCCTCCTCTACAAAAAAAGTCCCTTCAGTCGATGACTGAAGGGACGAATAAACGCGGTACCACCCTACTTGGCCGATCAGGCCCACTTGAGAGCATCGGTATCGGGATGCCAGTTCGGTGTTGTCTCCAACACGACTCCAGAGTGAATTCAGCGCCGACCTCGGCATCGGCTCTCAATCTAGGCCGATGCTCCCTGTGCTCGTTCGGGGGTTCGCGTACTATGCTCTTTCAACGTCTTACCTATATTGTTCGATGTTTCTAAACTATCACGATTCTCAAGCGGTGACAAGATTATTGTAGCGCGATGCGATACATGAGAATGCCGGCGGCGACTGCCGCGTTCAATGATTCGGCTTCTCCGATTACAGGAATGTGGACACGTGTGTCACAAAGGGCGAGCACGTCGTCATGGACGCCTTGCGCTTCATTCCCGATGACAAGCGCGACTTGATCGTTGAACGCGACTTGGTCGTATGACTTCGCTTTCGAAAGTGCCGTCCCATAGACGTGAAACCCTAAACTTTTCAGTTCCGGCAACGTGTCGAGCAAGTCGACCGATTGAATGTTCACATGGAACAACGATCCTTGCGTCGCCCGTACGACTTTGGCGTTAAACGGGTCGACCGTACCTTTACCGAGAAACACGGTATCAAAGCCGGCCGCGTCTGCTGTCCGAATCATTGTCCCGAGGTTACCCGGATCTTGAATGCGGTCAAGGACGAGCACATGCTTCATCTTGCGTTCGACTGGCGTCATCTTGACGACAGCGAACACCCCTTGCGTCTTCTCTGTTTCTGATAACAGATCGGCGACATGGTCGGACAGTTCGAGCACCGGCATCTCGTCTAGACGCCATGAACTTTTCGGACGATAAGATTCGCCCATAATCAATTGGACGAGTCGTCCGGCCCGGATCGCTTCGTCGACCAAGTGTTCACCTTCAACTAAAAATTGCCCAGACTCTTGTCTGCCTTTTTTCGTCATCAAGCGCTTCAAACGCTTAATCGTCTCGCTTTTCGTAGACGTGATTTTCGTCATATTATCCCTCTTTCAACCATTGAACCGTTTCGTTATCTAACCGTTTTGTGAGCGCCACGACCAGACCGATGGCCGCTTCATAATCGGCTTTATGAATGATTGACACGTTCGTATGCAAATAACGGACTGGAACCGTGAGCGCGACAGCCGGCATCCCGACTCCTGATAAATGGAACCGTCCGGCGTCGGTGCCGCCGCCTGGTGTCAAATCTAACTGATACTTAATGTCTTCTGCTTTCGCGACTTCGACGATCAAGTCGATGAGGCGTGGGTTCGTGACAGTCGTCGCATCAAAGAAGATGACTTGAACGCCTTCACCAAGTTTTGACAAGCCTTCTGCCGGTGTCATACCTGGCGTATCACCTGGGATACCCGTATCCACGGCAATCGCGACGTCCGGTTTAATCAAGTTTGCCGCTGTGACGGCTCCACGCAATCCGACTTCCTCTTGAACCGTGGCCCCCGAGAAGACGGTTCCTGGCGCATCATTTTTCAGACGTTTAGCCGCTTCAATCGCGATCGCACATCCGATTCGGTTATCCCATGCCTTCGCCATCAAGAAGTCTTCATTTTTCATGACCGTGAACTCGCAATGCGGCACGACCGTGTCACCTGGACGGATTCCCCACTCGGCGACTTGTTCTTTTGACGTCGCTCCGATATCTAAGAACATGTCTTTGATCTCGACCGGTTTTTTACGAGCTTCGACTGGAAGGACATGCGGTGGCTTCGCACCGATCACGCCTGGGATTTTCTCTCCAGAGCGTGTGACGACGTCCATGCGTTGAGCGAGCAATACTTGGTTCCACCAGCCACCGAGTGCTTGGAAGCGCAGGAAACCACTATCTTCGATGCGTGTGACCATAAAGCCGACTTCGTCCATATGACCGGCAATCATGACACGCGGTCCTTCACCGTTCCCCGTCACACGGCCGAACAGACTACCAAGACCATCCTGTTCGAACGATTCGACGTGGGGCTCGAGATACTCGCGCATGAGTGAACGGACTTCCCCTTCGTTTCCCGGGACGCCAGTCGCATCCGTCAGTCGTTTTAGCATATGTAAAGTTTCATTCATCTCGTATCGCTCCCTTTCGACTCCATTAGTAGCCTTGATTTTGTCGCTCATGGTTGACTTCATTCTTCGATAGATACGCCATCAGAATCAATTCTTCATTGAAACCTAGCGTATAGCCTAGTTCGAGATATGCCGCCATCAGCGTCTCGTACATCGCTTCTGTCTTCGACAAACCAAAATTCGTCACTTTTCGAAAGATATCTAAAAAAGCATCAGTCGCGTCAAGATACGAGCTGCCTGCCGGGAACGTCTCCCGTTCGTATCCGAGGGCGAGTCCGAGCGACAGTAAGAAATGGATACCGTCAACGTACTCTTCTAAGATCACGTCTTGAGGCGACGGGCCTTTCGTTGACCAAAATTTAAAACTTCGGGTCTCATTGGCGAGTTCACCGAGTTCGACGAGTAAAGCGAGTAACCGTTCATCGAATTGGTTGCCGGATAGTTGATGTTCTTGTTTGATCCGCTCATCTAATTCACGTTGCCGATCAAATAATGTTGTCCAGTTCACCGGTTGCTCCTCCTATTCTCCACTTAAAGCAGTACTAAAATCATTAAAGACCAGCCCACTGCTAAAATCAATACTTGTATTTGCATGCTTTTTGGGGCATGAACCGTTTTTTGGCGTGTCAAATGAAGTCCAAACAACGCTCCAATGGCTCCTCCGGCATAGGCGTACAACACGTTGAACTTCCCTTCGCCGTGCGTATACTGCTTCGCCTGGAAATACGTATAGACGTTTAAAGCGATGAGCGCCAACGCAACGATGGCCAAGATAGATTGATCCATAGCGTGTCCTCCTTATCTTCATCTTAAGAAATTTCCGAGAAAAAAGAAAGCGCCGAGATAGAGTCTCGGCGCTTTCGATTGAACGATTACGCGTTCAATTTTGATTTAGCTGTGTTAGCGAGTGAAGCGAACGCTTGTGCATCCGATACTGCAAGCTCAGCAAGCATCTTACGGTTGATGTCGATCCCTGCAAGCTTGAGTCCGTGCATCATACGGCTGTATGAAAGACCGTTGATACGTGCTGCCGCGTTGATACGTGTGATCCAAATACGACGGAAATCACGTTTCTTTTGACGACGGTCACGGTATGCGTACATGAGTGACTTCATGACCTGTTGTTTTGCTACTTTAAATAGAATATGTTTCGAGCCATAATAACCTTTGGCAAGTTTGATTTGCTTTTTACGACGTTGACGAGTCGTATAACCGCCTTTTACGCGTGGCATATAGTTTCCCTCCTAAATTCCTTCTGTATTACTTCGCAATCATGTTGCGAATACGTTTGTAGTCTCCAGCTGATACGATAGCACCCTTACGGAGCTTACGTTTTGCTTTCGTCGATTTGTTACCGAACAAGTGACTTGTGAAAGCGTGTGAACGTTTGAGTTTACCTGATCCTGTACGTTTAAAACGTTTAGAAGCACCGCGGTGCGATTTCATTTTCGGCATGAGTATTTCCTCCCCACTATGACTCGATGATTAATCTTCTTTCTTCGGAGCCAGCACTAAGAACATGCTGCGTCCTTCCATCTTCGGCTTTTGTTCAACTGTTGCCAAGTCGGCACATTCCGCCGCCAATTTTTCCATAACACGTCTACCGATTTCCGAGTGTGTGATGGCACGTCCGCGGAAACGGATCGACGCCTTCACTTTGTTTCCACTTTCAAGAAACTTGCGAGCGTTACGCAATTTCGTTTGGAAATCGTTGTCCTCGATTGTAGGACTGAGACGTACTTCTTTCAATTGGATGACTTTTTGGTTTTTACGCGCTTCTTTCTCCTTTTTCTGGAGTTCGAAACGGTATTTACCGTAGTCCATAATTTTAGCGACCGGTGGGTTTGCTTTGTCAGCGACCAAGACGAGGTCAAGGTCAGCTTCTTCCGCTAAGCGTAATGCTTCACTACGCGATTGTACACCGAGTTGTGCACCGTCCGCTCCAATAAGACGAAGTTCACGGGCACGAATGTTTTCGTTGATAAATAGCTCTTTGCTAATGGTTAGCACCTCCATCGTGCGATTGCACGAGTTTTAGATTTTAAAATAAGACAACATAGTAATAGTAACAAAAAAAGCGTCGGCAGTTTCCCGCCCACACATCATTGCGTACTCAGAACGGCAAGACACCGAAACTGAATTACGTACATGATGGACCTGACCGAACCGATTCGGACGAGGTGAGAAGCGGGCGCTTCTGCTTTGTTGTATTTACTCACTAAGTCATCTTAACACTAGCAGAAAAAGATGTCAAGAATTCGCGCATGAATAATTGATAGCTCGCACTTTTATGATAATAACAGTCATTCCATCGTTTCGCAATACCTTTTCAAAGGGAATAAAATAAAAAAGGAGGCGGCGAGGATGAACTGGAGAAAAGACGTGAAACAAGATCACGATTATCATGATCAAATCAAACATATCGTTCAAGAAACGATGCGTCACCATGAAATGAACGACGCTAAACTTGAAGCTGTATTGACCGATCTGCTTGAAGAGATGAACCGCATCACGTTGAAGATCGTCGATGATCATGAATCCGCTCGGGACTATATCCATAAACGTTGGTATTAAAAAGCAGAGCCTTCTCTCTCAGCTTGTTGACTAACCTGATTGATATCGCTCGTCCTTCCGGCGCCCACGCTTTCCGCAGGCAATCCCGGAGCCGCATCGCGACTCGCGTCGCTGCTGGGTCTCCGTCGGATTGCTTTCCTGCGGGAGTCGGGGCGTCGTCGGACGAGCAACGCAAACGGTCGCCATCTGGCGGCCGTTTACATAGCATTTCTTAAATTATATGTCGGTCAGAGCGCCTCGAGGTCTTCGAACATAAAAAAAGACGAACCAGATTGCTTTTAGCGACCTGGTTCGTCAACAGCCTGAGAGCCTTCGCTCTGCTTTTTCGTTTAGTTCGTCAACGACTTGAAGAAATTACTGAGCGACTCAAACAGCCGCGCAAAGAAACCTTGTACTTCTTTCGTCTCTAGAAACGCCTGCACGTCTTGGCCCGCTCCTTTTAATCCATCACTGATCGCTGTCCAATCCAAGTTGGCTTGCTGCATGTTCTCGAACAACGTCGTCAGCTGGTTCAATTGCGTATCGGACAATTGAACGTTGTTTTGATTCAATACTTGAATGACGATATCACGAATTTCAATATTCGTCTCGGGCATTTGATTCGCGATTTCCGCTTTGATCTCATTCATCAGCCCGGCCACATCTTCTTGACCGACCGTCTTCCCGATCTCTGACGTGACCGCAAGTTCTTCTTGCGCGAGATTTTTTCGTTCCTCGGTCAGTTGGATCCCGGTCTCGTCAGCCGTCTGGTCGTACGCCTTCATAATACCTGTCAACGCAGACGTCCCGGTCACACGGATTGGAGACGTGATGTAAATATCGGCGTCAGTGACCCCGGCCGTGACGAGCGCGTTCGCATACATATCTTCCGTCACCCACGTGACGTTCTCGGTTTGAATATCAAGACCCGTCCCGTCAGTCAGCTTGATGCGGGCCGATGAGTACATGCCGCCGCCACGTTGTGCCTGGGGTACGGCGTCACCTAAATACTTCTCTTCGTCAGCTGCAGTCGTGATAATCGGTTCGATTCCTGCCGGCGCTTCAACACGCTCGAGCACCCAGTCTCGCTGCTCTGCTGATAATGTCTCCCCGAGGGTGACGATTGTATCGTCGACGATCGCTTCGGCGTTTACTTTAGGAATCATGCTAGTCGAGACAATCGTCCCGATCGTCAGCGCGATAATTGGTTTCATATAATTCAAACTGAATCACTCCTTTCTTCTACCATACGTGTTCTTTCATAGGTTGCGCATCCGTCTCTGGACCGAAAAGAAGACCACCCTTCCGTTGAAGGATGGCCTACCTTTACCGTGAACGATTCGCGATTTCTTCAGTGAGGGACGTCAAGAACTCATCAAGCGTTGCCGATACTTGTTCTTGTTGACCGTAGCGACGGATGTTGACCGAACGCTCATCACGTTCTTTATCACCGAGTACGAGCGTCATCGGGATCTTCTTCATCTGTGCTTCACGGATCTTATAGCCTAACTTCTCATCCCGAAGGTCTGTCTCGACACGGACACCACGTGATAACAGTTCTGCTTTCACTTCGGCCACATAAGCATCATGGACGTGAGACACCGGGATCAATTTGACTTGGACCGGCGCGAGCCATGTCGGGAAGGCACCTTTGTACTCTTCGATCAAGTAGGCGACGAACCGTTCCATCGTCGACACGACACCGCGGTGGAGGACGATTGGACGATGATCTTTGCCGTCAGGACCTGTATACGTCAAATCGAAACGTTCTGGAAGCAAGAAGTCGAGTTGGACTGTCGACAACGTCTCTTCTTTCCCGAGCGCTGTCCGGACTTGGACATCGAGTTTCGGTCCGTAAAACGCCGCTTCGCCATCCGCTTCGAAGTACGGCAGGCCGAGTTCATCCATCGTTTCTTTCAATTGACGCTGTGCCGATTCCCAGATCGCATCGTTGTCGAAGTATTTCTCTTTATCGGCCGGGTCGCGATAAGACAGGCGGAACCGGTAATCTTTAATCCCGAAGTCGGCATACACTTCTTGGATCAAGTGAACGATATCTTTAAACTCTTGCTTCATCTGCTCTGGTGTCACGAACGTGTGTCCATCGTTCAATACCATGTAACGGACACGTTGAAGACCTGTCAAAGCACCTGACATCTCATAGCGGTGCATGCCGCCAAGTTCGGCGATACGGAGCGGCAACTCACGGTATGAGCGTGGCTCATGCTTATAGATCGTCATATGGTGCGGACAGTTCATCGGGCGCAAGACGAGCTCTTCGTTATCCATCTCCATTTTCGGGAACATGTCGTCTTGATAGTGATCCCAGTGACCTGACGTCTTATACAAGTCAACCGAACCGAGCACCGGTGTATAGACGTGCTGATAACCGAGTTCGAGCTCTTTGTCGACGATATAACGCTCGACCGTACGACGAATCGAGGCACCTTTCGGGAGCCACATCGGCAATCCTTGGCCGACTTCTTGCGAGACGAAGAACAAATCAAGTTCTTTCCCGAGTTTACGATGGTCGCGTTCTTTCGCTTCTTCAAGTAGACGCAAATGCTCGGCGAGCTGTTCTTTCGTCGCCCACGCCGTACCGTAGATCCGTTGCAACATCTTGTTGTCAGAATCTCCGCGCCAGTAAGCACCGGCGACACTCATCAATTTAAAGACTTTCAATTTCGACGTCGACGGGACGTGCGGTCCACGGCAAAGGTCAAAAAAGTCACCTTGATGGTAAATTGTAAGTGTCTCACTTGCCGGGATATCTTCGATCAACTCGACTTTGAGCGGGTCGCCGAGCTGTTTGTAACGCTCGAGCGCTTCGTCACGCGTGACGACTTCACGTGTGATGTCGAGGTTTTCATCGACGATCCGTTTCATCATCTTCTCGATTTCCGGCAAATCCTCTTCATTGATGCGGCGGTCCATCTCGATATCGTAATAGAACCCGTTCTCAATCGTCGGTCCGATACCGAAATGAATCGTCCCTTCTTCGCCGTACAACCGTTTGATCGCTTGAGCCATCAAGTGAGCGGATGAATGGCGCATCAAGTCGAGGCCTGCCTCCGAGTCCGGCATGACGAGCTCGATTTTACCGTCGCGCTCGATCGGACGACGATAATCGATCAGTTCACCATCAATTTTTGCGGCGATGGCTTTCTTACGAAGTCCCGGGCTAATCGAACCGGCTACTTCTTCTGCTGTGATACCAGCTTCAAACGCTTTGACTGCCCCATCTGGAAATGTCAATTGAATCATGTGTCAACTTCCCCTCTCTATTTGAAAAAAAATAAAAAAAGCCCATCCCTATGAAAGGGACGAGCTTTGATTCTCGTGGTACCACCCTCGTTCCCAAGCTGTAAGCTTGGCTCGAACACACGATAACGAGTGTGAATCGCCGCACGATTGACCCGTGCGGTGCTCCGAGGGAGTAAGTCGATCGGCGTGTTTAGGAAGCTCTCACCATTCTTCCTTCGCTTTGAAACCCGTGACGATGTCTCGTATCCTCTTCTATGCATCAGTTATATGGTTATTAGTATAGTCAACTCGTTCGAGAAATACAATCCTTTACCGACGACGATTTTCGCCTTTCAGCTCGATCTGTGTCGTCGTCGTCGAGATCCGTTGCATGAGCCGCTGTGCTTTCATCTTGTTTTGCGGCGAGCCGTCAATCGAGAAGTGCGTCTCGAGCTCTTCGCTGCTGAAGTTTGAGCTGTAGAGCGTCGGCAGACGATGCATCATGCGGTACTGTAAAATAATCCCGAACAGTTCGTCTCGTACCCACGGGCTGATCGCCTCGGCGCCGATATCATCAATCAACAAAATCGGCACGTGCTGGAACGAGGTCAAAAATGAATCGAACGAATCGGTACGAATTTTACGTTTCGCTTCCGAGACGAATCCCGGGGCGTGAACTAAAATCGTCTCGATATCGGCGACTTTGAGTTCATTGGCGATCGCGGCGAGCAAGTACGTCTTCCCGACCCCGAAACTGCCGTACAAGTAAAGGCCGTTCACTTTTTGACGCGTCTTCATCCCCGAGACGAATCGCATCGCCTCACGGAGCGCGATCTTTCGGGCATCGTCCGAATAATCAAACGATTGAAAGCTCGCTTCCCGCACTTCTTCCGGTAAAAATAAGCTCTTGAACTTTCGATCCATCTCTTTTTGACGTCTCGCTTGGCGGTGAGCGACCGTCTCTTCATAGCGGATCGCAATTTGACCGAGATCGACATAAAGGACCGGCTGATGCCCGGGGATAACGGCTTGTTCATCGACAAGCTTCTTCCCGTCCATCTGCTCGGCATATTCGCTCAATTTCGTAAATCCGACTTCGATCGCCGTCTCGTCGAGTTCTGGATGCGCCTTTAAAAATGTAATGACACCAGGGTGCTCGAGAGTTCGTCTGCGAATCGACTCGTACGCTTCCCGCACTTCTTTACGGTTCATCATCTGGGCGAGCGTCTGATTGATCCGTTCCATGTCGCTCATCCTTTCTCTTTCAGTTCATTCAACAATTTGACGAGTTCCGCGTCATCTGGCACCGATGATTCGAGCGCCTCTTTGCGCTTCTGATCGTAAGACCGTTGCTCTTTCGCATCGTCTTCGAGCCATTTCGGCAACTCGGTCTTGTCTTTCCGACGCGAGCCGACCGTCGTACGCTGGACGTTCTCACGTTTTTGTTGCTTCTTCTCGATCAACGCGTCTTGCGTCGCTTCACGCTCTAATGCGTCACCTGCGTGCAAATAGCCCGCCGTCTTCCAACTCGTGGCGATGCGCATCACGTAATTCTCGCTGAGCCGCGTCTGTTTCTTCACTTCGATACAATAATAGAACAGCGCGTTGATCACACCTGGTGCGAGACCGAGTGTATCGACCATCTCGATGATGAGCTGTTCGTCACTTTTCGAAAGTTGTGGCGTCTTCCGAAGCGTCGATACGTACTGATGCGGGTGTGCTTCCTCCATGACCGTTGTGTCATGCAAATCGCCGACCTCCGCCTGCTCCGTCTCGTCTGACTTCACTTTTCGATGTCTCGTCTGTTTTTTCTTCAATTGTAATACCATCTGCCTGCAACCATCACGCTTCTCTTGTTCGCTGAGCGGTAAGTACGCTTCGTGAACGAAATACTCTTTTAGCATCTCGGCCATCGTCTCTTCATCGATTTGCGACACGTACGCGAGTTTTGTGATCGTCTCGTCTAACTTCTTCGTGAAGAAGCCGATTGGGAAGTTTGTCAGTTTTTTGACGATATCCATATCGAACGTATAGTTGATCTCGATCTTGGCGCGGTCCGGCTTCTCATAATTTTTTTGAGTGAACGCCATCTGGTTGACCCCTTTGACGTCGAACACTTCATTGAAGTCTTTCGTCACTTCGACGATGCCTGCCGGTAGCGGGTCGATGGTGAATCGTCCTTGCAACTGCTTGAATCGGACCTCCCCTACTTTATAGAAGAGAAAACTCGATAACAGCCCATCGTTTAGGAACGTGTGGGGCGCGAGCGGAACTCTCAGTTGATAGACGTATTGCGTCAGCCGTGCGTCTTTCGTCTTGTACGTCCGGACGAGGCCGATCGCTTCGAGCCGGAATAGACTGTCCGCCAGTTCGTTAATCGAATAATCAAGCATTTCACACAAGGCGCTATGTGATATATAGTTCGACTTCATTTTACCCGGCTTCAATTCACTCCAAAGCGTTTGATACAACGCGAGCGCCTTCACGCCGATGACGGGTTGATATAAATGATAAAGTGACTGATAAGACTCGCGATCAATGAGCCCAGTGCTCATGATCAATAGCTCATCAGTCCCGTAAAGAATCCGTTCTTTTTCCATAACGTTTCTCCCCTGAAAAAAGACGACCAGAAGGCCGCCCCTTTAGTTGGTCGATTTTTCTTGCTTCATTAAATCCTCTAACTCTTTAAAGAACACAGAGATGTCCTTAAACTGTCGATAGACCGATGCGAAGCGGACGTACGCCACTTCATCGACGCGGGCGAGTTCGTTCATGACGAGTTCGCCGACTTGTTCACTCGGGATCTCGGACTGGCCGAGCGCCCGTAACTGTTGTTCGACTTTCGTGACCACACCCTCGAGTTGCTCGAGTGTGACCGGTCGCTTCTCACAGGCGCGAATGATCCCGCGCAGAACTTTCTCTCGACTGAACTCTTCGCGGTTCCCGTCCTTTTTGACGATGATGAGCGGCGTCTGTTCAACCGTTTCAAACGTCGTGAAGCGATAGCCGCACTTTTCACATTCGCGACGGCGTCGAATCGAATAATAATCTTGGACTGGTCGGGAGTCGAGCACCCTCGTTCCGTTATGATCACATTTAGGACAACGCATGCTCAGCCCTCCTTATCGTTCGACAGATTGATTCCCGATGGCACGGAGTGGGAACTTATTTTGTAAAGCATCATAATACGCAGCGACAACTTGTTTCAGGTCAGGACCGAGCATTTGTTCACGATTCATCGTGAAATCGACGGCGGTCCGCCCTCCGTCCACTTGAACGACTGTGGCCAATGCGTCCCAACCGTCACCGTAAAAGGCGAGCTCGCCTCGCTCGGCGTCGATTCGGCGCACCGTCTGCCCCTCCGTTTTAATTCGTTCATCTAACCATGTCAGGACTGCGTTCGGCGACGTCGCGAAATAACGCGTGCGCAACGCCTCATTTTTATGCGTATCATCCGTTTGGATATGTGTTTGAAACTTGTCTAGTAATCCCATTGTCCACCTCGGCACCTAATTTATATACGTTAAGCATATCAAAATTAACGACTTAACAAAACAATTAAAAGGGCTGACCGAAAATCGGCCAGCCTCAAAAGGTCAATCGGATTACTTGCTGATCGCCACTTGTGCTTCTGGAACACGAATCGGTCCCATACCGCGATCAAGTTTGACGTCTTCGCGAACTTTCGCTTCTAAGCCTTCAGCAATGTATTGTGAAGCTGTCGCTGGATCGATCCGGTCCCCACATGTGAACACATCGACTGATGCGTAACCATGCTCTGGGAAACTGTGAATCGTTAAATGTGATTCTGAAATGATAACGACACCACTCACACCGTGCGGCGCGAATTTGTGGAAAGCGACTTCGCGGACTTCAGCGCCCGAGCGAAGTGCTGCATCGACGAACAAGCGCTCGATGTAGTCGATATCGTTCAATTTGTCGGGATTGCACTCCCAAAGTTCTGTAATAATGTGACGTCCCATAGTATCCATATAAGTGGATCCCCCTTTACATCAATGGTCTCAAAGTAGTTGATGATCACTCACTTTGTGCCTGAATCGCCCACAACCACGGGGGCAAGTTAGTCCAGAGAGGTCCTAACCCTTTAAGTTGCGTTTGTCAGACCAATTGAAGTTCACGAGATTGAGTGTATCCTGTTTAGGACGTCGATACAAGCTATTTGTTTGAATTCGTTAAAATATTTTTGACGAAATATATTTTCTCAAGCATGCGTTTCTTGTTGGCCGATTTGCAGGTAGCTCGCTACCATATCCAAAAGATCGACGACGCGGCACGAATAGCCCCATTCGTTGTCATACCAAGCGAGCACTTTGACGTGGTTGCCGCCGAGCACCATCGTCGAATCTGCATCGATAATCGAGGAGCGCTCGTCTCCATTAAAGTCGATTGAGACGAGCGGTTCGTTCGAGACACCGAGAATCCCGGTCATTTCTCCGTAAGCGGCCCGTTCGAACGCATCGTTCACTTCGGCGGCCGTGACATCACGACGCAGCTCGACGACGAGATCGACGAGCGAGACGTTCGGCGTCGGGACACGGAGCGCCATCCCGTTCAACTTGCCTTGCAGCTCGGGAAGCACAAGACCGATCGCCTTGGCTGCCCCGGTCGAAGTCGGTATAATGGAGCTACCACAAGCCCGGGCCCGGCGCAAATCTTTATGCGGATTGTCGATATTGTTCTGGTCGTTCGTGTAGGCGTGTACCGTCGTGACGAGTCCTGTCTCGATGCCGAACGTCGAATCGAGCACTTTGACGACAGGTGCGAGGCAGTTCGTCGTACAAGAGGCGTTTGAGATGATATGGTCTTGCTCCGGCATATACTCGCGATCATTGACCCCCATCACGATCGTCCGTAAGTCGCCTTTGCCCGGCGCCGTCAAAATGACTTTCTGCGCCCCGGCCATCAAATGCTTGCGCGCCCCGACGTCCGAATTGAATTTCCCCGTCGCCTCGACGACGATCTCGACATCAAGTTCTTTCCATGGTAATCGTTCCGGGTCACGCTCTGCGATTAACCGAATCTGTTTCCCGTCGACAACGAGCGTATCCCCATGCGCTCGAACAGTGAGCTCAAACGGCCCATGGACCGTATCGTGCTTGATCAAGTGAGCAAGCGTCTCCGCCGGATAACTCGCATTGATCGCCACGACGTCGTGACGCCCTTCAAGCATCAATTTACGAAACACCATTCTCCCGATTCGTCCAAACCCGTTGATTGCAACTTTCGTCCCCATTCCAGTTCCCCCTTTTTTCTGCGTTACGACACCATTATAACGGAAAAATGGAAGCGTTTTCACTATGTATCGTCACATTTTTATCACTTTTTTACAGTTTCGTTTTTGAAAAAGAGGGAAATTTGGTGTAGAGCTTGGAAAGGAGCTACGTTATATGTTTGATTGGACAGACTTAGACAAATTTGTCATCTCGTTTTTTGTCATCTTGCCGATTGTGACAATTATCCATCAATTCGGGCATTTCTTTTTCGCAAAATTATTCGGGGGATCACTCGATATGGAGATTGGGACCGGGAAGAAGCTATTCAAGGTCGGGCGCATGCAGTTTAACCGCGTCTACTTCTATGACGCCTGGTGCCAATTCTCGGACTTGAAATACAGTAATCGCTTGACGAGGAGTATCGTCTACGCGGGCGGGTCGATTTTCAATCTATCGAGTATCTTGATTGTGAACTGGTTTATCCTGAGACGGGAGATTGAACCGACACTCTACACGTATCAGTTCGCCTATTTCTCGTTTTATTATGTGTTCTTCTCGCTCTATCCGATTTATTACTCGAACGGACACCCAAGTGACGGGCGCGCTATTTTCGACACATGGAAAAAAGGGCGACCGGACGCAGATCCGCTCAACTGAACAAAAAAAAGAAGGCGTCAGTCGCCTTCTTTTTTCATGTCTTGAAATTGTTCGACGAGACGCGTCACTTGAGGCAACAAGTCTCCGAGTGCCCCGTTGTTGTTGATTAAAAAGTCAGCGTGATGCTTCTTTTCTTCGATCGGCATTTGCGAGTGGATCCTTGCGAGCGCTTCTTCTTTCGTCAAGCCGTTACGCTCCATGAGACGCATCAACTGCATCTCTTCCCGGCAATAGACGACGACCGTATAATCGACGAGGTCACGCATCGTCCCTTCGAACAAGAGCGGGATGTCGAAGATGACGACAGATTCCCCTGCTGCCGCAAAGGAATGCATCTGCTCCTGCATTTCTTCCCGGATCGCCGGATGCATGAGCTGATTCAACAATTTCCTTTTTGCTTCGTCATGAAAAATCTCTCGCCCGAGCGCCGGCCGGTTCAACTGCTCACCTTCAAAACAGCGCGGAAACGCTTCTCGGACAGCAGAGTAAGCTTTACCTTCAGGGTCGACGACGGTACGGGCAATCTTGTCGGCATCGATAATCGGAATCCCTTGTTGTCGGAATAGGCGGGACACCGTCGACTTCCCTGTCGCGATGCCGCCTGTCAAACCAATTTTCAACATTGTGTCCACCTCTTACTGTTGGCAGTGCGGACAGTAATGCGTCCCCCGTCCGCCTAGTTTCATCTTTTCAATCGGCCGACCGCAATTGTGACACGGTTCACCGGTCTGCCCGTAGACGTAAAGCGTCTCTTGAAACGTTCCAGCCGCCCCGTCCGGATTCGTGTAGCTGCGGATCGTACTTCCACCCCGCTCGATCGCTTCCAATAACACGGCGACCGCTTCTTGACGGACGGTCTCAACTTCAGTGAGTGAAAGCGAGGCTGCTGACCGGGTCGGATGAATCCGTGCCCGGAACAACGTCTCGTCGACATAAATATTGCCGAGACCGACAAAAATCGATTGATCGAGCAACGCCGTCTTGATCGCTCTCACGTTCATGCGCTTCAGACGGGCGTGCAACGTTTCGGCCGTCACTTCAGGGTCGAACGGCTCGAGCGCGAGCAGCGACAGCGGCGGCGTCACGAACAACTCGTCGTTCGTCCGAAGTTCCATCGTGCCGAACTTCCTGACGTCGTTATAGTGCAGGCTCGTACCGTCGGTGAACGTGAAGACGACGTGCGTATGCTTGACCGGATCGACGGCTTCGCTGTGCGGAAAGAATTTCCCTTCCATCCGTAAATGAGAGACGAGGTAACCGTTCGTCAATTTAAATAAAATGAACTTGCCGCGCCGCTCGACGTCGACCATCGTCTCGCCGATCAGCTGTTGTACCCACACGTCGGCCTCATGTCCGCGAATGATTTTCGCGTCGCGTACATTGACGTCTTGAATCGTTTTTCCGGAGACGAACGGTCGCAGTCGGCGACAGACCGTCTCTACTTCTGGTAATTCTGGCATATCGATTTCCTTCCTTTACTTTATTTCGTGTCGAACCACGTCTCACCGAACGAGCCGTCCGCCCGAAGCGGGACGTCGAGTGTGATCGTATGTTCCATCGCTTGCTTCACAAGTTTTTCAAGCGCGGACGTCTCAGCAAGCGGTCCTTCAAAGATGAGTTCATCGTGGACTTGAAGCAATAGTTTCGATTGCAGGCCCGATGCTCGAAGCGCCGTATCGACGTCGATCATCGCTTTTTTAATGATGTCCGCCGCTGTTCCTTGAATCGGCGTATTGATGGCCGTCCGTTCGGCAAAGCCCCGCAAGTTGAAGTTGCGTGAATGGATGTCCGGGATGTTACGGCGACGTTTGAGCATCGTCTCGACATACCCATGTTCCCGCGCCCGCTCGATAGCGGCATCCATGAAGCGCTTCACACCAGGGAACTGCTCGAAGTACGTGTCGATGAACGTCTGCGCTTCTTTACGGCTGATGCCGAGGTTTTGCGACAATCCATAATCACTGATGCCATAAATGATCCCGAAGTTGACCGCCTTCGCTTGACGCCGCATGAGCGACGTCACTTCTTCTTTGGCGACGCGGAACACGTTCGCCGCCGTCGACGTATGAATATCTTCGTCATTTAAAAACGCCTCGAGCATCTTCGCGTCTTGCGACATATGCGCCATGATCCGGAGCTCGATCTGCGAGTAGTCGACCGCATACAGCACCCAGCCCGGCTCACTTGCCGTAAACGCCTTACGGATTCGGCGTCCTTCCTCGAGCCGAATCGGGATGTTTTGCAAGTTCGGATTGACCGATGACAGTCGCCCTGTCTGTGTGAGCGTCTGCGTGTAGCGTGTATGAATCTTCCCGTCCGCTTTGATGACTTTTTGTAAGCCCTCGACGTACGTCGACTGCAGTTTTCCGAGCTCACGGTAATGCATGATATGTTCGACGATCGGATGGAGCGGCGCCAGCTTCTCTAACACGTCGGCCGCCGTTGAGTATCCGGTTTTCGTCTTCTTCACGGGTGGGAGTGCCAACTTCTCAAACAAGATGACGCCAAGCTGTTTCGGCGAATTGATATTGAACGACTCGCCGGCCAATCCGTGAATTTCTGTCTCGAGCTGATCAAGGCGGTCCCTGAGATCGGTTTCCATCGCTTGAAGCGTCGCCACGTCGACGTGAATTCCGGCCCATTCCATTTCCGCGAGCACCGAGGCGAGCGGACGTTCTAAATCTTGATAAAGTGACGTCTGCTCGTTTTCATCGATTTCCGGAATGACTTTCGCGAACAACGTGAAGATAGCCATCGCCTTCTCGCCAAGATGTTGGTCGAGCACCGCTTGTTCCGGCACGTGCAGTTTCGCCCCTTTCCCGTAGACGGCCTCGTCTTCAGGCAACGCGTAATCGAAGTGCGCGGCGATCGAATCGAGCGTCGTTCCGCCCGACAAGTTGAGCAAATAGCCGGCGACGAGCAAGTCTTCGTAGCCGCGAAGTGTCAATTCGTTCCGTTTCAATTGAACGATCGTCTGTTTGGCATCCAAACAGATCGTTTTCCGGGTCTCGTCCGTTAGCCAAGCCTTCACGTCCGGTACGTCTAACAACGACATATCACCGACGGTCACACCGACTTTCGATGCGATCGCCACACCGATGATGTCGTCTTCGAAATAGTCGTCCCGCAGCTGTTCGATAAACAGGACGGCTTCCGACAAATCTTGCTGTTCGATGCCGACGTGCGTCACGTCTCGCGCTTCTGCCGCCTCTTCCGTCGTCGCATCGGTGTTCAGCTTACTGACCAGTGATTTGAACTGAAGGCTCATGAACAACGGTTTGACTTTTGCCGCGTCATACGGATGGAACTGTAAGTCATCCACACTGACGTCGATCGGGACGTCCGTATGGATCGTCGCGAGTTGTTTTGACATTCGAGCTTCCTGCTCGTTCGCCTCGACTTTTTCTTTTTGCTTCCCTTTTAACTCATGTGTATGTTCATACAGCCCTTCGACCGAGCCGTAATTTGACAGCAACTTGAGCGCCGTCTTCTCGCCGACACCCGGAATTCCCGGTATGTTATCGGATTTATCGCCCATCAGCCCTTTGAGATCGATCATTTGGCGAGGTGCCAAGCCCTCGTAACGTTCGTGGAACGCCGCCTCGTCCATCGTCTCGACGTCAGTGATGCCACGTTTCGTTAAGTAGACGGTGACTCGCTGATCGATCAGTTGAAGTAAATCTTTATCACCCGTGACGACCGTGACTTGTTCGAACGCCTCGTTTTTCGAAAGTGTCCCGATTATGTCATCAGCCTCATATTGATCGAGTTCGAGCACTTTGATCCCGAACGCCTCACACAGTTCACGAACGATCGGGAACTGTTCGCGGAGCTCACCTGGTGTTTTCTGCCGCCCACCTTTATAGTCCGCATATGTATCGTGGCGGAACGTCTTCTTCGACGCATCGAACGCGACCGCGAAATGCGTCGGTTGCTCGTCTTCCATCAATTTTAAAAGCATCATCGTGAACCCATATACCGCGTTCGTGTTTCGTCCCGATGCATCCGTCATCGGAGGCAACGCGAAAAACGCACGATACGTCAGTGAGTTTCCATCGAGGAGCAGTAATTTATTCATCGTCCAACCTCCATTCTCTTCTGTATCCATCATATCATACGGGCACATGCGCTCGAAAAAAAAGACCCTTTTCTAAGTACTAGAAAAGGGTCAATCTTCTCGACCGAGTGGAGATGAGCACCGGCCGGGATACGAGATGATGAAGAGGTCTCATCAATAGAGTAGCATCTGTTTGTAAAGGTCGTGTGAACGCGATATAAATTCCTTGTTAAGCGAGCGGGAATTCGATTGTGAACGTCGTCCCAACGCCTTCGTCGCTGTCAACATGGATCGTCGCATGATGAAGATCGACGATGTGCTTGACGATGGCGAGGCCAAGGCCGGTCCCTCCAGAATTTCGACTCCGGGCCTTGTCGACCCGGTAAAACCGTTCGAATATACGGCTCACTTCTTTTGGAGCGATGCCGATCCCGTCGTCTTTGACGATCAAGCGCGCCGTCGTCTCCCGCTTCTCGACCGTAATCTCGATCTGGCTGCCTTCTGGCGAATAGTTGATCGCGTTCGCGACAAGGTTCAAGATGACTTGCTTGATCCGATTCAAGTCCGCTTGCAAGACGACGTCGCCTTCGTGATGCGCTTCAAGATGGATTGATTTTTGCTCCGCCTTCTGGCTTAAGACGAGACACACCTCTTCGACGAGCTGATTGAGTTGGACAGGCGTGAACTCCAAATGGAAATTTTCCTGCTCGAGCCGTGACAGTTCGAGCAAGTCCTCGACGAGCATTTGCATGCGAGTCGCTTCTTTTTGGATGATATCCAAAAATTGATCGCGCAACTCGGGCACTTCTTTCGCCCCGTCGAGTAACGTCTCACTGAAGCCTCTGATCGAAGTGAGCGGCGTCTTCAATTCATGGCTCACGTTCGCAACGAAATCTTTCCGCATTTTCTCAAGCCGTTTCAGTTCGGAGATGTCGTTAAACAATAGAGTCGTCCCGCGCAGCATGCCGGTATCGCTAAAGATCGGGGCAGCTGACACCATATACGTCTTTTGGTTGAACCCGATTCGAATTGATAGCTGGCGACGGTGCGGCTCTTCTGTCAAATAGACGTCCTCGATCAACGTCTCGACGTCCGGACTCGGTAAAATGCCATGGTAAAACTGGCCGATCATCAAATCGTCGTATTGGAACATATCCCGGTACGATCGGTTGACGAGCGTGACGATACCGCGTTCATCGACGAGCAACAGACCGGCTCCCATATACTCGATCAGTGACTCGAGCCTTGCCCGCTGCACCGACTCCCCGAGCGAGATCGTCTCTAAGTTACGGGCGAGGACGTTAATCGACCCGGCCAGACTTCCCGTCTCTTCATCGTTGCGTAGTTCATACACACGGGCCCGGTAATTCCCGTCGGCGAGTTCGCGTAACACGATCGTCGCCTCATCGATCGGCCGGATGAACTGGTTCGTCAGATTGTGGAGGACGAATAAAATGAGGAAGAATGAGAAGAACAATGCGAGCGCGACCGTCAGCCAAATCCGGTTGTAGACACCTTCTAAGTCAGAAATATAGCGGATGAAGCTAAGGTAGACCGTTTCACCGGTCGACAGTTCAATCGGTTTCGTGAACTGGATCAAATCGTCGCGTGTCGCGTTGCCGAACGCACCGTTAACCGGAATCGTGTCGGCGTCAATCCGGTATTCGAACGCTCCGACGCGGAACGGCGTGCCGGCAATCACTTCCATCCTTCGGTTCAACAGCAAGATGTCGAAACTGCTCTCATCATCGATTTGTCGAACGTAGTCACGAATCTCCTCAAGCTCACCCCCGTCCAAATACAAGGCGGCGAGTTGGGCGTCTTCTTTCAACCGGTCGCGCTCCGAGTCCAAATAGAAATCTTTGAACAGTTGACCGAGCACGATCCCGAGTGTCAGCAACACGCCCGTCACGAGCAGGATGAGTGTCGTCAAAAAACGCGAGCGATACGTCTTCATTCGGGCATCGGTTCTTCCATCTTATAACCGAGACCTCGGATCGTCTTGATGTACGTCGGTTTCTTCGTCACCGGCTCAATTTTTTCACGCAAATGACTAATATGAACGTCGACGATACGCGTATCACCGACAAAATCATAGTTCCAAATGGCTGACAGCAGTTGATCACGCGTCAACACACGGCCTTTGTTTTTGGCGAGATAAGCCAGCAGTTCAAACTCTTTCGGCGTCAATTCGAGACGTTCGCCTTTTTTGAAAACCTCATAGTTCGAAGCGATGATTTTGACGTCTCCGATCTCGATGACGTCGGCGTCGACCGTCGTCGTTTCCTGTGGACCTGACCGGCGCAAAATCGCTTTGACCCGGGCCACGACTTCGCGCGGGCTGAACGGTTTCGTCAAATAGTCGTCAGCGCCAAGTTCGAGACCGAGCACTTTATCGAACTCGTCGTCTTTCGCCGTCAACATTAAGATCGGCGTGTTCACTTTTTGTTGGCGCAGCCGTTTACATACTTCAAGCCCGTCCATTTCCGGCAACATCAAGTCGAGGATGATCAACACCGCGTCTTGTTTCTCGGCTAATTCAAGCCCTGCTTTTCCATCATGGGCCGTCTCGACCTCAAATCCGGCTTGTTCTAAATTAAATTTTAATAACGTCGCAATCGATACTTCGTCATCAACAACAATTACTTTATCGGCCACACTAGTTCCTCCTCGAATCTATCTGTTCAGTCGTTTACACTACCTATTTTACAAATCAATCCCACTCGCGACCAACTTCAAAGCAATTCTTTACAAAAACAAAACAAATCCACTGTCTATCTCCAGTTTAGCACGCTTGGAAGAAAAACGAATCCAACAAAAAAAGTCTAGCCTGCGACGCAGACTAGACTTGCTTTCAAGTTAGGACGTTCAAGACGGAACGGACCGAGTCAGCCGAGCGCTTGAGCGCGGCTTGTTCTTCGTCCGTCAGGTCAAGTTCGAGCACACGCTCGATCCCGTTCGCACCGAGAACCGTCGGCACGCCAAGATAGAGGTCACGGAAGCCATACTCTCCATCAAGATACGTGATGGCCGGTAAAATGCGGCGTTGATCTTTTAAAATCGCTTCCACCATCTCGACGATGGCCGCGGCCGGCGCGTAGTACGCCGAACCGTTGCCAAGGAGTTGGACGATCTCACCGCCACCTTTACGCGTTCTCGCGACGATCGCGTCGATGCGTTCACTCGGCAACAACTTCTCGAGCGGGATGCCTCCTGCATACGAATAGCGGATGAGCGGCACCATGTCGTCGCCGTGACCGCCGAGGACGAACCCGGACACGTCTTTCACAGAGACGTTCAACTCCGAAGCGACGAACGTCCGGAACCGCGCCGTGTCGAGCACACCGGACTGGCCGATGACGCGCTCTTTCGGGAAGCCCGACTCTTTGAACACCGTATACGTCATCGCATCGACCGGGTTCGTCAAGACGATCAAGATCGCGTCAGGTGAATACTTGACAATCTCTTTCGTGACCGACCGCATGACGCTAGCGTTCGTCGTGACGAGGTCGTCCCGGCTCATGCCCGGCTTGCGGGCGATACCAGCCGTGATGACGACGATGTCCGAATCAGCCGTGTCAGCGTAATCCGACGTCCCGGTGATCAATGAATCAAATCCTTGAATCGGCGCCGTTTCTTGCATATCGAGCGCTTTTCCTTTCGTCGGGTTCTCAAACTCTGGCATGTCGAGAAGGACGACGTCTCCTAACTCTTTTTGAGCCAAGTATAGTGCCGTCGTGGCCCCCGTGAATCCGCTACCGATAACAGAAATCTTGTTGCGACGAATCATTGTGCTCTCCCCCTTGGTTTAGTCCAAACTTGAGTGCTACTTACATGTTTTTGATCAGTTCATCCGCAAACTCTGAACATTTCACTTCTGTCGCGCCGTCCATGAGACGGGCAAAGTCGTATGTGACGACTTTCGATGCGATTGTATTCTCCATCGAACGAACGATGAGGTCAGCCGCTTCGTTCCAGTTCATGTGACGGAGCATCATCTCACCTGACAAGATGACAGATGACGGGTTAACTTTGTCAAGACCGGCATACTTCGGTGCCGTACCGTGTGTCGCTTCGAAGATGGCATGTCCTGTCACGTAGTTGATGTTCGCACCTGGTGCGATCCCGATTCCGCCGACTTGAGCAGCGAGCGCGTCCGAGATGTAGTCACCGTTCAAGTTCATTGTCGCGACGACGTCGAACTCACGCGGACGAGTCAAGATTTGTTGGAGGAAGATATCAGCGATTGAATCTTTCACGATGATTTTGCCTTCCGCTTCCGCTTTCGATTGCGCTTCGTTCGCAGCAGCTTCGCCTGACTCTTCTTTGATGCGGTCATACTGGGCCCATGTGAACACTTTGTCGCCGTACTCTTCTTCTGCGAGTTCATACCCCCAGTTTTTGAAGGCGCCTTCTGTGAACTTCATGATGTTACCTTTATGGACGAGCGTGAGCGATTTACGGTTGTTCGCGATCGCGTATTCGAGAGATGCCCGAACGAGACGTTTTGTTCCTTCTGACGAGATCGGCTTGATGCCGATACCCGATGTTTCTGGGAAACGGATCTTGTTGACGTTCATCTCTTCTTTCAAGAACGTGATCAACTTCTTCACTTCGTCGCTGCCTGAAGCGTATTCGATCCCTGCATAAATATCTTCTGTGTTCTCACGGAAGATGACCATGTCTGTGTCTTCAGGACGTTTGACCGGTGACGGGACGCCAGTGAAGTAACGGACAGGACGCAAGCACGTGTACAAGTCAAGTTCTTGACGGAGCGCAACGTTGAGTGAACGGATTCCGCCGCCGACCGGTGTCGTGAGCGGTCCTTTGATGGCAATCAAATATTCACGGATCTCGTCGAGCGTCTCGTTAGGAAGCCACTCACCCGTTTGGTTGAACGCCTTCTCGCCAGCGAACACTTCTTTCCATTCGATCTTCTTCTCGCCGCCGTATGCTTTCTCGACAGCTGCATCAAAGACGCGGACTGCAGCGTTCCAGATGTCTGGGCCTGTTCCATCTCCGATGATGAATGGAATCGTTGGTACGTTTGGTACGTTGAGTGCACCGTTTTCTACTGTAATCTTTTGACCTTGTGTTGACATATGAATCCCCCTAAGTACATTTATGTAGGCCGACGCGAGCGCCGACCTACGTCATCTGTTAGTTTACCAAAGTTTATGTCTAAATTGTGACGCAATCTTCGAACGATGCGTCAATTAACGCTCGTTTACCGGTACGTATGAACGATTCGTTTCGCCTACGTACTCGGCACGCGGACGAATGAGACGGTTGTCGGCGTATTGCTCGAGGATGTGTGCGATCCAGCCTGACATCCGCGAGACCGCGAAGATCGGCGTGAACAGCTCTTCGTCAAGGCCGAGCGCATAGTACGTCGAAGCCGAGTAGAAGTCGACGTTCGGTTTGAGCCCTTTTTCAGTCTCGACGAGGTGATCGATCTTCTCAGACATCTCGTACCAATGTGGCTCATTGATTTGAGCCGTCAGTTGGCGACTCATCTCTTTCAAGTGTTTCGCACGCGGATCACCGTCCTTATAAACACGGTGACCGAAGCCCATGATCTTCTCACGGCGTTCGAACTTGCCGCGCACGTAGTCTTCGACTTTGTCGACCGAACCGATTTCGTGAAGCATCTTCATGACCGCCTCGTTGGCGCCACCGTGAAGTGGACCTTTGAGTGCGCCCATCGCTGCCGTCACACCAGAATACATATCTGAGAGCGTCGCTACGCAGACACGGGCTGTGAACGTCGAAGCGTTCAACTCATGGTCGGCGTGAAGAATGAGCGCCTTGTCAATCGTCGTCTCGGCGACTTCATTCGGCTCTTCCCCGTTCAACATATATAAGAAATTGGCTGCATACGACAAGCCTTGCTTCGGCGCAATCGGTTGCTTACCTTTCCGTAACCGCGCGAAAGCAGTCACGATCGTCGCGATTTGTGCTTGAAGACGAATCGCTTTACGCATGTTTGCCTCTTCGCTCATGTCTTCAGCCTCTTCATCGTACAACGCGAGTTGAGAGAGTGCCGTACGAATCGTGGCCATCGCGTTCGCAGACTTTGGTGCCCGCTCGAGTGTCGCGATGACGTCTTCTGGCAACTTCGCTTCTTGAACGAGCGCTTCTGAGAGTTTCGTTAATTCATCTGCCTTCGGAAGGCGGTCGTTCCATAATAGAAAGACGACTTCTTCGAACGTGGCATGGTCTGCCAAGTCATCGATTGTGTATCCTCCATAAGTCAATTGTCCATCAATGATCGAACTGACTTTTGAGGCTGCCGCCACAATTCCTTCTAACCCTTTAGTTGTTGACATTAATAACTCCCCCTCAGTCTTTGAAAGTAGTCGACCGCATCATACAGTCTGTTTGCAGGGAATAAGGGTGGGGGTTCGATAAATCTCCCCAGCACGTATCGAGTTCGCGCCACCCTGTCCTCCGTCTAGTATAAACAATTTACTGAAAAAAAGAAATGTAAGCGTATCCAGTCGTAAAAAAATGTCAAACCCACTTCTCGATAAGGTTATATCCCCCTAAAATGAGCGCGGCAATCCCGGCACCAACGAGCGGACCGACCGGAACGCCTTTCATGAATCCGACCGCAAGAATGGTGCCTGCGAGCAAGGCCGTCGTCACGACCGGGTCGACACGCATCAGTTGCACGCCCTGGGCGGCGGCGAGGGCGACGAAGATACCGGACGAAAAGGCAATGATGCCGACCGGTCCTTTAATACTATTCCACAATTCTCTAAAACCTATGTCTCCGGTCGCGATCGGGACGAGGACTGCGATCGTGATGATCGTCACACCCCAATGGATCCCTTTTGCGGCGAGCGTCGGGAACAGCTGGTCACCGAAGCCGATTGCTTTAATGATTAAGAGTACACTGCTCGCGATTATGACCGATTGATTATGGGAAATCACGCCGATCAAGACGAGTAATAGCAGAAATAAATAAGCACCCATGATTCATCCCTCTTTCTGAATGGAAAAAGAACCGACCTCATGAGAAGGTCGGTTCGATTGTCATTCGATTACGCGTTATAAATTTTTCCAGTAAGCGGGTCGATCGAGATCATCTGTCCGTCACGGAACGTAGACGTTGCAGATTCAACACCGACGATGACCGGTTTACGGAGCGATGGTCCAACGATGCCGGCATGGCTCGTCAATCCACCGTCTTCTGTGATGATGCCGGCTGCTTTTTCGATCGCTGGCATCATTTCTTTATCAGTGAACGGTGCCACGAGGATCATGCCGTCTTTTGCTTTAGCGTTCGCTTCGTCCGCGTTGTTCGCAACGACGACTTCTCCGACGAGGCCGCGCTCACCGATGCCGCGTCCGTTTGCAAGAGCGTGTCCGACGATGTGAATTTTCATCATGTTCGTCGTACCAGAAGTCGCTGCCGGAATACCTGCTGAGATGACGACGAGGTCGCCGTCTGTGACGAGTCCAGCGTGACGAGCTGCTTCAGATGCTTGAACCAACATCTCATCCGTGTTGTTCGGCATCGTGTCAGCAACGATCGGGTATACGCCCCAAACGAGGTTCAACTGACGAGCGACGCGCTCTGATTCAGTCACCGCGATAATGTTTGCTTCCGGACGATATTTCGCTGTACGGGCAGCCGTGTAACCTGATTGTGTTGGTGTCAAGATCGCTTTCGCGTTCAAGTTGATTGCCGTATGGGCAACCGCTTGTGAGATCGCATCCGTTACCGTATGCTCACTGCGTTTTTGACGATCTTTGAGCAAGTTTTTGTAGTCAAGCATACGCTCTGTACGAACAGCGATCGCTGCTTGCATTTGAACTGACTCGATTGGGTAGTCCCCTGCAGCCGTCTCACCTGAGAGCATGACCGCATCCGTACCATCGAGGATGGCGTTGGCAACGTCAGACGCTTCCGCACGTGTCGGGCGCGGGTTGCGTTGCATCGAGTCAAGCATTTGTGTCGCTGTGATGACCGGCTTACCGAGGTCGTTACACTTCTTGATCAATTCTTTTTGTACCGGTGTGACTTCTTCAGTCGGGATCTCGATACCGAGGTCACCACGCGCAACCATCAAACCGTCAGAGATAGACAAGATTTCGTCGATGTTATCGACACCTTCTTGGTTTTCAATTTTCGGGTAAATCTTGATGTGCGACGCATCGTGCTTCTCGAGAAGTTGACGAATGGCGACGACGTCAGACGCACGACGTACGAATGAAGCCGCGATCACGTCGATATCTTGCGAGATACCGAACTCGATGTCCGCGATATCTTTGTCTGTTAAGGCAGGAAGGTTAACCTTGACGTTCGGCAAGTTTACACCTTTCTTCGTCTTGATGACGCCTTCGTTTTCGATGATGCAACGAAGATCGCGGTTCGGAAGTTTTTCGACGACACGGAGACCGATGAGTCCGTCATCGAGCATGATGCTAGAACCGACTTCGACGTCATCGAACAATCCTTCGTACGTGACCGAGAAACGGTCTTTCGTTCCGACGATTTCTTCTGTTGAGACGATTGTCACTTCTTTCCCTTTTTCAAGGAGTGCCTTTCCGTCTGCGAACGTATGCGTCCGAATTTCAGGACCTTTCGTATCGAGAAGGACAGTCACGATTTTGCCTGCGACGCGTGATGCTTCACGGATGTCGCGGATACGTGCTCCGTGCTCTTCGTAGTCACCGTGTGAGAAGTTAAGACGAGCCACGTTCATTCCAGCTTCAATCATTTCTGGGAGAAGCTTCTCTGAAGCTGGTCCGATCGTACATACAATTTTCGTTCTACGCATAAATAAAAACCTCCTAGGGGATGTATTACATTTACACACAGAAAACGGGGGGTCGATTGACCTGATCCCGTCTCTGTGGAGTTCACTGTCACTCGTTAAATCGAAAGTTGGTTCGACAGGTCGATCAACTTCATGTCAAGCGTATGCTTGTTATGGTCGAGCGCCTCGTCGATATCGAGGTCCATCATTTTACCGCCACGGATTCCAACGACCCGGCCAGCTTTGCCTTCTAACAGGATTTCAACGGCGTAAGCGCCCATCCGGCTAGCAAGCACGCGGTCGGCGGCAGTTGGTGAACCACCACGTTGGATATGTCCAAGGATCGTGACACGTGTTTCCGAGTTTGTCTGCTCAGCAATGAGTTTACCAATCTCTTCGGCACTGCCAGCTCCTTCAGCAACGACGACAATCGAATGTTTCTTGCCGCGGGCAACACCATGGTTGATCCGCTCCACAATCGCACTCAAGTCTTCAGGACGTTCTGGGACGAGGATCGACTCCGCTCCACCGGCAAGACCGGCGTAAAGAGCGATGTCACCCGCGTCGCGACCCATCACTTCAATGACATACGTACGTTCATGTGAAGAAGCCGTGTCACGAATCTTATCGATCGCATCGAGCGCTGTGTTGAGCGCTGTGTCAAATCCTATCGTCGCGTCCGTTCCCGGAATATCATTGTCGATCGTGCCAGGCAGCCCGATTGTCGGGAAACCTAGCTCCGTCAACTTCTGAGCTCCACGGTAAGAACCGTCTCCGCCTACGACGACGAGCGCATCGATGTTGAATTTCTTCAACTGTTTGACCGCTTTAGCCCGGCCTTCTTCAGTTCTAAACTCTGGGCAACGGGCAGAACGTAAGAACGTTCCTCCGCGTTGAATGATATCGCCGACTGAACCTAGGTTCAATTCAACGAGATCGCCTTCAATCAAACCTTGATAGCCGTTATACACACCGTACACTTCTAGACCTTCAAAAATTGCTTTTCGGGTCACTGCACGGACTGCAGCGTTCATTCCAGGGGCGTCTCCCCCACTTGTCAATACCGCAATTCGTCTTAAATTCACGTCACTCACCTCTTATGTGTTTTAACGAAATCTGAAATAAAAATACCATGTCTGACCTTTGTTTTACAACACAAGTATGTGAAAAAAATGCATGGGGTACCGTCGGAAGCAGTCATTTCGTGAGTGGTTTAACGTGAACCTCAAGCGGTTGTTACCGTTTTCACGAGCCAAATGTGCCAATTTGATGATATTTGGCAGCGCGCCCTTGCAGCAACTCATCGCGCGAGCGTTTCACCAACTCACTGACATGCTGTGTTAATACAGGCTTCAAGAGCGAAGACTGTAGTGACACATCGATGTGGGCTCCGCCAAACACTTCCGTCACAATCTCATCGACAATCCCTAAATCGAGCAAATCTTGTGCTGTAATCTTCATCGTTTCAGCGGCACGTTCCGCCAGCTTAGCGTCTTTCCAAAGCAGTGCTGCCGCACCTTCTGGCGAGATGACCGAGTACGTGCTGTTCTCGAGCATGAGCAGCCGGTCGCAGACACCGATGCCGAGCGCTCCTCCAGAACCGCCCTCGCCGATGACGACAGAAACGATCGGGACTTTCAACGTCGCCATCTCAAACAAGTTGCGTGCGATTGCCTCGCTTTGTCCGCGTTCTTCGGCCGCCTTACCCGGGTAAGCACCTTTCGTGTCAATGAACGTGATGACCGGCCGGTTGAACTTCTCGGCCTGCTTCATGAACCGTAACGCTTTGCGATACCCTTCCGGATGAGGCATGCCAAAGTTTCGCAACATGTTCTCTTTCGTATTGCGGCCGCGTTGATGGCCGATGATTGTCACCGGGACACCGTCGAGCGTGGCAATCCCCGCGACGATCGCCGCATCATCATATCCATGTCGGTCGCCATGCAGTTCAATAAAATCTGGGAACAGCTGATCGATATAGTCGAGCGTCGTCGGCCGTTTCGGGTTCCGTGCCAATTGCACGCGATCCCACGGTTTCATATTCCCATAATTGTCTTTTTCTAATCGGTGGAGCTTCGTCTCGAGATGGCGGATCTCCCGGGATAGGTCGATCCCTTTCGTTTCCGCCATCTCGCGCAACTTCACGAGTTGTTCGTTCAATTCTTTCGTTGAGTCAAACATGATGTGCCCCCCCGTCATGTAAATCGATGATGTTCTTTAAGAACGAACGCATCTGTTCACGATGAACGACGGCATCGAGTTGACCAGCCTCTAGCAAGAACTCAGCAGTTTGGAAGTTGTCTGGTAATTTTTCACGAATCGTCTGTTCGATGATCCGCCGTCCGGCGAAGCCGATCAACGCACCCGGTTCGGCGACGTTCAAGTCACCGAGCATGGCAAAACTAGCCGAGACGCCACCTGTCGTCGGATGGGTCAAGTAGGCGATATACAGCAATCCGGCCTCGTCATGTTGCTTGAGCGCGATGGACGTATTCGCCATCTGCATGAGGCTGACCATCCCTTCTTGCATGCGCGCACCGCCTGAAGCGGTGAACAACACGACAGGTAATCGTTCCGCAGTCGCAGTCCGGACGGCTGAAGCGATCGCTTCCCCAACGTAAGCTCCCATTGACCCCATCCGGAAGCGCGCGTCCATGACACAGATGACGGCGTGACGGCCAGAGATCATCCCCCGGCCGCAGACAATCGCCTCTTCAATCCCAGTTCGTTCCCTGTCTTTTTTTAATTTTTCTTCATAATCTGGAAAATCGAGCGGATTTTCTTTCACGCGCGGTCCAGCAAATTTTACGAATGAGTTCTCATCAGTGAGCAATCGAATCCGCTCATCTGCACTGAGCGGGAAATGGTAGCCACAATCGCACACTTTATAGTGTTCGTTCAATTGTTTCGTATAATGCATATATTTACAGGATGGACATTTCGTCATCAATCCTTGTGGTGCGTCAATTTTCGGTTCTCGTTGACGCAACGGCATGTATCGTTTTGGTTTCTTGAAAAAAGCAGTCATCGCTTCCCCCTCGTTCATTCCGGCATCCTCACCTTGCGCCACATCTCCAATAATTGTGTTCGTTCTTCGATCGTATACAGTTCACCTGCGTCCGTCCCGTCATAAAATCGGTTCACTTCACTCCAAATTCGAATGAAGAGCTCGTTGTCTAGGCCTAGAATCAGCTGTTGACGGAACTCGCGATCATTCGCTAAGTTCGCTTCGAGCAGCTTGACCCGCTCCGGTGTCGGCTCGACTTCAGAAAACGCAAGGCGCTCAAGCAACCGCAACATGTCGACGATGTCGGACGCTTTCGTCTGTTTCGTGACGATAAACTCAGACAAGATCTCAATGTAGCGGTGCCGATCTTGCTCGCACAAAAACGTCCCGCCCCCGTGACGCGTCTCCACGATCCCAAGAAAGCTGAGGGCCCGAAGCGCCTCTCGGACCGAAGCGCGGCTGATTGAAAGCGTCTCGGCCAGTTCACGTTCGGATGGAAGACGGTCGCCCGGCGCGAGCGATGCCTGAACGATCAACGATCTAATTTTAGAAATGTTTTCGTGAAATGAGGATGCGTATTTTCCATGCATCTGACCGTTCAACTCCTTTTCGGATGGCATTCTCTTTAAAGTGGTCAGACCAATCAAACAGATTATACCACTTTTTATGACTTGGTACTAGTTCCCGCGCCGGACGTTTTTGAATCGACCCGCTTCAAGACGACGTCCGCTTCCCCGAACCGGCTCTTCAAAGCGGTCATGAAGGATTCCGTTGGATTGACCGAGTAAGCAGACGCCAATTGCTTCACCTCTTTTGAGTCGGAGAAGCGACAAATTACCGGGACGTCCCCACTTGCTGTATGAAGGAGTTCTTCGAGCTCGGCGAACGATTCACGGCGAAGCCGGACGAACAACGCTTGACCATTTAATGGCCGCACCCGCTCCACGACGAGTTGATTCCGCCCGTCCCGCTCGTTTGGATGAACCTCGAGCAACAGGACGTTCCCGACATAGAGCGAGCGTGCGTAGTTTGCGAACACGCGTGGGAAGATGACGACCTCATCTTGCGAGACCCCGTCATCGACCATGGCGACACCCATCTCCTCGTTTTTCTTCGTCTTGAACGTCCGGATCGCATCGACGTAGACGACGATGAACCCTCTGTCGCCGCGCAACACTTCCTCGATCGTGGCCGTGTCCACTTGAAGGGGTGCCACCGTCGTCAAAGGTGAGTGGACGATCCACGTCCCGAGCGCCTCGCGTTCTTCTTCCGACCAATTCGGTTCCGGCGTCTCGGTCCGTTTCAAACCGAGGGCCGACAGTTCATCCGGGAGCAGATGTGTCCCCGCCTCTTCCCGCAAGCGTTCCACGGCCCGGAAAGCCCGGCTCCGCTCCCCGTGGTACATGCGGTCTAACGCCCCGGAACCGAGCAGACGGCGCAATTTCAACTGATCTTTCGTTCCCCAGTCCATCAGTTCCACGAGTCGTTTCACATCGGTGAACTGATCGTGATGCTCAATCAATCGTTCCACGTCCCGCTTCGTCAATCCTTGAATCGCCTTGAGGCCGAGACGGACTCCCGGACCTTCTAGAGACGCTCCCGCTTTCCCGTGCAAGACGTCAGGAGGATAGACGGGGATTTTACCTTTCCTTAGCATACGCACGAGTTGATTCGTCTTATCGTACGTCACGAGATAAAAAATGCGTTCAAAGTGTGCTTTCACATACGCTAATCGATAACTGATCAAACTATAGGCGACGGCGTGCGACCGGTTGAACCCGTAGCCTGCGAATTTTTCAATCCATGAGAACACTTGTCGCATCGAATCCGTGTCGTACTCCGCCGTCTTCTCCAAAAAACGGGTTTTCTCGACCTCGATGGCGGCCATATCCTTTTTAGCGATGGCTCGACGAATCAAATCGGCCTCGGCGTATGAATATCCGGCGAGTTCGCGCAATAACTTCATGACTTGTTCTTGGTAGACGAGCACGCCTTTAGTCGTCTCCATCACTTCGCCAACGATCGGATGGACCGGCTTGTACGGCATCCCGTGCTTGCGTTTGGCATACGTCTCGATGAACTGCATCGGTCCAGGGCGATAAAGCGACATCGTGACGACGATATCTTCAAACTCGGTCGGTTTCACTTGCCGCAGCGCCTGCTTCATCCCGTCCGACTCAAACTGAAAGACGCCGTCTGTATCGCCTCGTGCGAGAACACGTAACGTCCGATTGTCATCGAGCGGGATCGATTTCAGCGAGAAGAGTGAATCGGTGTCACGAATCAACATCTCCATCTCGCGCAATCGTGTCAAGTTCCGGAGACCGAGCAAATCGATTTTTAGCAGTCCGAGCGCCTCGAGATCCTTCATATTATATTGTGTCACTTGGCCCCCATCCGTCGGTTGCAGCGGCGTTACCGTGTCAAGCGGATCTCGGCTCAAGACGATCCCGGCCGCATGGATCGACGCTTGCCTCGGCAACCCTTCCAATTGAGACGCGATCGTCAACAGGTGCGACCGTTTTTGACTTCCGGCAAACCACTTCATTTTAGTCGGATTGTTCGTAATGCCCGCGATCCCGTCGTCCTTGACTTGTTTACTGGCAGCCTGGCCTTCTTCAAGCGTCATCCCGAGAGCGCGGGCCACGTCACGCAGCGCCGCCTTCGCTCCGAACGTCGCTAACGTACCGATTTGAGCGGCGTGATGCAGCCCATACTTGTCAAGCACGTACTGGACGACCTCGTCTCTCCGTTCGTCTTCGAAGTCTAAATCAATATCTGGCATACTGATCCGTTCCGGGTTCAAGAAACGTTCAAACAGCAAATCGAAGCGAACAGGATCGACTTCTGTAATATGAAGCGCGAAACTGACGAGCGACCCGGCCGCTGAACCACGACCTGGACCGACTTCGATGCCCTGCTCCCTGGCGAAGCGAACGATGTCCTCGACAATCAAAAAGTATGAGGCGAACCCCGTACCGGCGATGACGTCAAGCTCGTACCGGGCCCGCTCGATATACGTGTCGGTGAGCAAATCAAGTGCTTTCAATCGCTCCGCGACGAGACGTTTGAGTCGATCGACGGCATCAGGCAGTTCCGGGATCGCGGCAGTCGCGGCCGGAATCTGCGTTACCGACGTAAGTTGTTCGAATCGCGCGAGTTCCTCGAGCTCCAAGGGTTCGAACCAGTCGTTCATCTCGCTCGGAAGCCGCACATACTTGCCTTTTTGATGAACGTCCTCTTGGGAGATGACCTCGCCTTCCCCGATTGCGACGATGGCACGATACGCTTCAAAATCTTCTGGTCGCATATAGCATGTCTCTGGCGTCGGCACTAAACGAACACCGAGTTCTTCGCGCATCCCCCGAAGCTGTTTGACGATGAGCGTCTGTTCGGTCGTCTGCGGAGCAGGCAACCCGAGCCATAACCGTTCTTCTGCCACAAAGCCGAGTATACGGTTAAACAAACGACGTCGGTGGACCGGGTCACTCGTTTTCCAATTCTCAGGTAAGATGACGACCGATAAATCTGTCGGTTCGGTTAATCCGCCTGCCTCGACGATGCGATACAGCTTTGGAATATCTAGGTCGGTCATCGCATACACGAGCACGGCCAACTCGAGCCCATCGACATGAAGGCTCGTCCGTAGACCGATGACCGGCTTGACAGCATAGCGTTCGCATAGTCTCACAAATTGAGGAACGCCATAAAACGCGTCATCTGCGACCGCGACCGACTTACTCCCCCGCTCCGCCATCGAGGCGACATATTGCTCTAAGCGAATCGTGCTATGCATCAAGCTAAACGCTGATCTTACATTTAAATGGAGCACAAGCGCCCCCCTCTCTTGTTTCTTAATTGTCAAACTCATCTCGATGCTTCTCTGATACAATAATTATAGACAAAACGAATGATAAAAGGGGGTAAAAGCGTATGATTATTAATCGGGGTAAAATCGCGCGCGACAAGTTAGAACTTTTACAGAACGGACAGACCGTATTTGCCGACAGTCCTGAAATTATCGAACGGCTGCGCAAATACATTACCGAGTACCAACTTGACGTCGTCGAAGACGTCACCGATCGCGGCACGTGGTTCATTCCACAAGACGACGATACAAAATGAAGAGAGCTGACCGCGGTCAGCTCTCTTCATTTTCAAATTCGAACGGTGCGGCCACTTCTTCTAGTGCGGCAATCACATCGTCCATTTCTTCCCACGTGTCAATTGTCGCACCGGCTGCCATCGGATGCCCGCCGCCACGGTAACGTTTGGCGACTTCATTGATGACCGGGCCTTTCGAGCGGATACGGACACGAATCTCATCTTTGTTCTCGACGAACATGACCCAACATTTCAACCCCTCCAGTCCAGAGAAGCTGTTGACGAGCAACGACGCCGCTTCTGGCGTCGCATGAAACGTCCGGAGAACGTCGGCGTCGATTTTGACATATCCGACGCCCGCCTCTGTCACTTGAACGTTTTGCAGGACGTAACCTTGCAGTTGGAGTGTCGCCAAGTTCGTCTTATACATTTGGCGGTACAAGCGGTTCGTGTCGATGCCGTAACTGATCAAGTCAGCAGCGATCTCAAACGTGTGCGGCGTCGCGTTCCGGAACTGGAAGCGTCCCGTATCACCGACGATACCCGCGAAAAGTAAGAACGCCGACTGCTCATCGATAGCCAAGCCCCATATCCGAGCGAGCTCGGCCACAATCTCCGACGTCGAACTGACCGTCGTATCGACGATCTGATGTGTCGCATACTCGTCTTCGTCAGGATGGTGGTCGATCTTGACGACGGTCTTCCCTTTCAAGGCGTATGGTCCATCGATTCGTTCGTGGTTCGCTGTATCAAGCACGAGGACGAGCGCCTCGTCATACATCTCCGGCTCCACGTGTTGCATCTTCCCTAAAAATTCGAGGTCGCGGGCAATACCGCCGACGACGTAAACGTGTTTATCCGGGTAAGCCCGCTCGATGATCCGCTTTAAGCCGAGTTGACTTCCGAGCGCATCCGGATCGGGACGGACGTGTCGATGGATCATAATCGTGTCCGCCGCCTCGATTAACTTCAATATCGTTGTTGCTTCAGGCCAATGTGCCATGGTCGTTCCTCGCTTTCTTGATGTCCATTCTATGGTATGATGATAACAGATTATACGTTTGAAAGGGGTTTCTCACTTGAGTCAATTAATCATGATCGGACTCATCTTGTTCTCACTCGGTGCGTATTTGGTCTATAAACGTCGGGCCTTCTTGACGAAGACGCCGTACCGGAAAGCGTTGTTCAACACGCAAGCGCTCATCTGGCTCAGCTTGTTTTTGGCGCTGTTCGCCATCAACCAGATGCTCGGCGGCCTCGGCCTCAATTCGACCATCGGCTGGATCGTCAGCATCGTCATGCTCGTCCTCGGGCTTGGCAACGCAATCGTCGGGATCATTCGCTATCGCAAGATTTTCCCGAAGGCGTCTGAAGAACCAATCAACCAATCTTAATATGTAAAACGAGCTGATGACATCATCAGCTCGTTTTTCTTTACCGGTCGATCAGTTGCGCTGTGACGAGCGCTTTGGCGACGAGTTGTGTCCCTTGTGTCATCTCGACGTCGACTTTCCCGAACTTTCGTCCGAGGTCGAACACGTTCGCCGAGACGCGGATTTGGCTCTCGATTTGAATCGGTTTCATGAAGTAGACCGTGATATTCTCGACGACAAGGTCGCCTTTTTTCATATGCCGCAAACTCCGGGTCGCCCCTTCGACTAGAAGCGTCGTCAAGACTCCGGACGACGCCGTCCCCATGTGGCTCGTCATTTGAGGTGCCACTTCGACCGTGAACGCCGTCCCGTTCGAAGTCGGATCCTCTTTCAACTGATTGGTGATCATATTATCAAACGTCTCACCGACTTGTGGTTGCCGGTTCGCGAGCTGAAGCGCCTTTAGGACGTCTTGACGGCTGATGATGCCGAGCAGGCGACCGTAGTTGTCGACGACCGGCAACATCTCGATCCCTTCCCATACCATCTGGTGGGCCGCATTCGTGACACTTGTCTGAACGCCGGCCGTGATCGGGCTTTTCGTCATCACTTTTTCGATTTCTGTATCGTGCGGCCGATCGATGAGATCTTTGGCGGTGATGACGCCGACGACTTTCATCTGGTCGTCGATGACCGGGTAACGGTTGTGCTTCGTCCGTTCATTGAGTTCGTGCCAACGTTTGACCGTATCGTCCACTTTTAAATAAAACGTATCGTGTAACGGAATGACGATATCCGAGACGAGCAGAATTTCCTTTTTGATCAAACGGTCATAGATGGCGCGGTTGATCATCGTCGCCACGGTAAAGCTGTCATAGGAAGTCGAGATGACAGGCATGTTGTACTTATCCGCCATCCGTTTCACTTCGTCGGTCGTATCGAATCCACCGGTGATTAGTACGGCCCCGCCTGATTGCAAGACGAGTTCATGCGCTTTCTCCCGGTTACCGATGATGACGAGCGAGTCGACGTCGATATATCGCATCATCGCTTCGAGCTTCATCGCCCCGATGACGAACTTAGATAGCGTTTTATGCAGGCCGTCGCGTCCGCCGAGCACTTGACCATCAACGATGTTGACGACTTCGGCAAATGTCAGTTTTTCAATGTTCTCTTTATGTTTGCGCTTGATGCGGATCGTGCCGACCCGTTCGATCGTTGACACGAACCCCAAGTTCTCCGCTTCTTTGATGGCCCGATAAGCCGTCCCCTCTGATACCGCAAGTTCTTTGGCGATTTGGCGAACGGAGATTTTAGACCCGACATCGAGCGACTCGATATGTGCTATGATCTGTTCATGTTTTGTTGTCATGTCACGAGTCCCTTTCCTCAATACATTTTCTGTCATCCTCAGTATACTGTATCAGTGAACCTTGTTCAAACTGTACTACTGAAAATGCAACATTTCCTTTCCATTTTGGAAAACGCTATAATGAACGAGAAAGCCACTGAACAAGAAGGAAGGGAATCGAGTTGAATCAACGAACCAACCACATTGCACAATCTTTGGCCACGAAAGGGCTAGACGCCGCGTTTGTCACGTCAAAAGCGTCCGTCTTCTATTTTTCAGGAGTATACGCCGAGGCCCATGAACGTTTGATCGCTATCCTAGTACTGAAGAACGGGACAACGGCGCTCGTCTGTCCGGCCCTTGAAAAAGGAATCGTCGAAGCGAGCGACTGGAACGGTGAGATCGTGACGTACATGGACCACGAAAATCCGTGGGACAAAGTCGTCAAACTGTTTCTCGACCAACAAATCATTCCGGAACGAATCGGGATTGAAGGCGAGCATTTACCATATAACCGCGTCGAACAACTGCGTGCCGGATTTGCCGGACTGTCGATCATTGATTTGACGGAAGAATTACAAGCGCTCCGAATGATCAAGTCGACAGATGAGATCCGGGTCATGAAACGCGCGGCCGAACTTGCCGACATGGCAATCGAAGCCGGCATCCGCGCGTTGCGTGAAGGGGTGACCGAACTTGAAGTCATCGCCGAGATCGAATACGCCATGAAACGGCAAGGTGTCCGTGAAATGTCATTTGACACACTCGTCTTGTTCGGTGAAAATAGCGCCGATCCGCACGGTGTTCCTGGCAACAACCGACTCAAAAAAGGTGACTTCGCCTTATTCGATCTCGGTGTCGTCTGGCAAGGCTACTGTTCAGACATCACCCGCACCGTCGTCTACGGTGAGGCGAGCACAAAACAACGGGAAATCTACGAGACCGTGCTCCGGGCCGAAGAAGCCGCCATCGAGATGGCGAACGTCGGGACGACGCTCGGCTCGATCGATATCGCCGCCCGCCAAGTCATCACGACGGCCGGATACGGGGAATACTTCACCCATCGCGTCGGTCACGGTATCGGCATCGAGGTCCACGAGTTCCCATCGATGGCAGCCAACAACGATATGACGGCCCAGGTCGGCATGACGTTCACGGTCGAGCCAGGCATTTATCTCCCTGGTGTCGGCGGCGTCCGCATCGAGGATGACATCGTCATGACCGAAAGCGGACCAATCTTGTTGACGAGCTTCCCGAAGACGTTACAAGAAATTTAAAAGAGGTTGACTAACACAATCAAATTCGCTCGTCCTTCCGGTGCCCACGCTTTCCGCAGGCAATCCCTGAGCCTTAGTACCATCGGACGAGCAAAGCAAACGGTCGCCCTCGGGCGGCCGTTTCACGTTCTACCGCGGACGAGAACGACCGTTACATAGCATTTCTTCAATTTCATGTCGGGCAGAGCGCCTCAAGGTCTTCGGACATAATAAAAGACGAACGAGATTGCTTTTAGCGACCTCGTTCGTCAACAACTTGAGGTTGAAGGCATATGTCCTCAACCTCTTTTTCAATAGAACAGGCGCCACATCACTTCGCGCTGTGGCACTTCGTCACGCTCCATCTTGTTCATGAAAGACGGTTTATCGTACGGGATCGTCTTAGCACTGACACGCAGTCCCGCCTCATCCCACTGCAGCACCCCGTAGCGGGCCAAATCGTCTTTGGCGACGCCGAGCGCCCCTGGATTGAAATACCGTTTACGCTCATCTTGAAACGCGTGGACCGGGTGATGGTGACCGAAACAAACGACGTCCGCCGCGTAATCACCAAATAAGCGTTGCATGTTCGGAAGCGTCGCTTCGACGATGTCATGAAACGGCTCGTCGACGATCGATGCCTCACGCTTTTCAGTCGGGATGTGGTAATGAATGCCGTATATACGCTCCCTGCCTATCGTTTGCTCGATCGTACGAGGCAATTTCATAAGCGCATCGGCGTAGTCAGGGCGCAACGTTCGCGCGACCCATTCGTGATGAGGCCGCGTATGGGCATAACTTTCGGGATGTCCCGTTCCCGCGAGCAGTGAGAGGACGGCTTCATCGTGGTTTCCCGTGATCATCTTGACACCTCGGTCGAGGAGTCGCGCCATCACTTCGTTCGAATCTGGTCCCATCGCGATCATATCGCCGAGACTCCAGATGTCATCGATCCCTTGACCGTCCAACTCGTTCAATACCGCGTCTAACGCTTGGACGTTCCCGTGAATGTCCGTCAAAATGGCCAACTTCATATGAAGCACTCCTTACTTTCGATATTGGTGGACGACGTTGACGCCTCCGGTCACATCGATGACCGCCCCGGTGACCATGTCCGAGTCCCGCGCGAGCAAGAACATGATCATTCGCGCGATGTCTTCGCCGGTCCCATGCCGACCGACCGGTGTTTGATTATCCGGTTCAGCGGATTCGATCCGCATCTCTTTCTGCGCACCGACGATGTTACCCGGATTGATCATGTTCGCCGTGATACCGTGCACCGCTTCCTCGAGCGCGACCGTCTTCGTCAAACTGACGAGACCGGTCTTCGCGGCAGCAAAGGCGGACCGGTGCAACCAGCCCGGTGCCGTCGCACTCTCAGGGAAGCCGTACGTGATGATACGACCGAACTGTTTCGCCCGCATATCCGGAATCGCCCGACGCATCAGCCAAAACGAGGCGGACAAGTTCCCGGTGATCACTTCCTCCCACTCCTCGTCCGTCAAATCAACGAGACATTTTCGTTCGAAAATATATGGACCCGCGTTCAAAATCAAAGCGTCCGGCTTACCGAACTTGCTCACCGCCTCGTCATAACCGGCCGTCACCGCTTCTCGGTCCGTCAACGGTGTCTCGATCATATGTAGCCGTTCGTGCTCCCAATCAATCGGTTTTCGTTGAAGCACGCTGACATACCAGCCTTCCTCCAACAGTCGTTCCGTTACAACCCGGCCGATCCCTTTCGCACCAGCCGTGATGACTACGTGTTTCATCGTCATCCCTCCTCTGTATCATCTTACCCGTTCCATCTATTGATTTCCAAACTTCAACCTGTTCCGTAAGAAAGTTGTGAAAATTTCACACATTCTCAAAAGAAGCGGGCGTGAATTTCGAGTGAAGTGGTATACTATATATGTAAGCCGCACGTACATTTCAAGCGAAAGGTTGGGATTTACATGGCAATTGTCTACAAACATATCCTTTCTGCCGTCGACGGCTCGAAAGAGGCGGAACGCGCATTCGAAACAGCAATCGACGTCGCACTTCGAAACGACGGAAAACTGTATATCGGTCACGTGATCGATACACGGACGTTCGCAACGGTCGAAGCATACGATCGGACGATTACCGAACGTGCAGAAACTTATGCGAAAGAACTGCTCGACGACTATGTCAATCGGGCCAAAGAACGTGGTGTCAAAGAAGTCGAAACGGTCATCGAATACGGTTCGCCTAAAGTGACGATTGCGAAAAAAATCGCACCGAATCACGAAATTGACCTTATCATCTGTGGAGCGACCGGCTTGAATGCGGTCGAACGCTTCTTTATCGGTAGCGTATCCGAGAGCATCGTCCGGTACTCGAAGTGCGACGTCTTGATCGTTCGTCAATAATTTCATTAAAAAAGAGTCATCGCGTTTGCGATGACTCTTTCTTATTGGCTTATAAGACTTTGACCGTGACCGTCTTGCGGCCGAAGTTGATGGCCGCACTTTGCGAGTACATGAGAATGTCGATCTTATGTCCTTTGATAGAGCCGCCTGTATCAGCCGCCGTGTACGTACCCATCAACTTCCCACCAACATACACTTGTACTTTAGAACCGAGCGGGATGACGCGCGGGTCGACAGCGACGACGTTATGTCTTTGTGTACGAACGTTCCATCCGAGTGCCGTCTTACCTGAACACCCTTTGCAGTATGGTGTGTAGGCAGAGGCGTTCATCGTATACGATTTCACGCTCGCTTTCGCAACCGGTTTAACGGTGCGTAAGTATTTGGTTGCGATCCAACCGGCCTTACCTTTATAGTTGACGCGAATCCAAGCCCCTTTTGTACCAGTGCGCTGGAGTTGTTGTCCTTTATTGATTTTTCCAAGTACCTTACCATTAATCGTAGCCGCTGAGCGAACGTTCAATCCGTTCACTTGGCTTTTTACATAAATTTTAGAAGACGCCTCTACTGGTTGTTGCGGTAAAAGCATGGCGAATGTCATGACCGTCAGTAATAAGACCGTTCCAATTTTTTTTAACATGAGGTTCGTCCTTTCCTAGTCGGTTTGTTTTGTCGTTTTTCATAGTTGTCAGTTCTTGGTGATTGTTACGTTCAAACATAAACACGATGCGTCAAGACGAGTAATGTTTCGTCCAGATAACTATATGACGAAACAACCGGACGTGCGTTTACAACTAAAATTCATTTGAATGACACAAAAATTACAGGAGTGTTACAAAAACGGACTATTTTAACGGTAGATGACAACTTTACAGATATACGACCTTTTGTGTCATATTAAATTCCAATTATTGGTTTCAATATGACTCAAACGTTACAAACGTATCGTTTTCCGACTCTTTTTATTACAGTGCGCGTCTCCCGGATAATCCTTTAGACACAATTTTCCCGGATGAACTATGACAAAAGAACTAAAAAAAGTCGCGCTGTTCGGATGAACAGCGCGACTAGAGAGGTTAAATTGTGTGGATTAAGCGTGTGTTTCTAAAAGGTTTGCGATCCGAACTGTATCGCGGGCGATGACCAATTCTTCATTCGTCGGAATGATGATGACTTTGACCGGCGAATGCGGATAGTTGATGAACAACTCTTTGCCGCGCGCTCCGTTGTTGAGTGATGGATCCCAGTAGACGCCCATGAATTCAAGCCCACGCAGGATACGCTCACGAATGACGTCAGAGTTTTCACCGACACCCGCCGTGAAGATGATGGCATCGACGCCGTTCATCTCAGCAGCGTACTGACCGATGTAACCGTGAATCCGGTTCGAGAAGATTTTAAGTGACACTTCAGCCCGGTGGTTACCTTCTGCTGCAGCTTGTTCGATGTCACGTAAGTCACTTGAAATACCCGAGAGACCGTAAACGCCTGATTCTTTATTCATGACGTTCAATACGTCTTCAGCCGACTTGCCCGTTTTTTGCATAAGGAATGGGATGAGGGCCGGATCGAGTGATCCTGAGCGCGTTCCCATCGTGATTCCTTCAAGCGGCGTGAAGCCCATCGTCGTATCGATCGAACGACCGCCGGCAACCGCCGCGATTGACGCCCCACTGCCGAGATGGCATGAGATCAAGCGCAAATCTTCGAGCGGACGACCGAGTAGCTCAGAAGCACGTTGCGTGACATATTTGTGGCTCGTCCCGTGGAAACCGTATTTCCGTACGCCGTGTTCCGTGTAGTACTCGTACGGGAGGCTGTACAGGAAGTTTTCTTCCGGCATCGATTGGTGGAAAGCCGTATCAAACACGGCGACTTGCGGCACGTTCGGCAAAATCGTTTGGAACGCACGAATCCCAGTCAAGTTAGGCGGGATGTGAAGCGGTCCGAGTTCGACGAACGATTCGATGTTCTTCATCACTTCCTCATCGATCACGACTGAATCCGCGTACAGTTCTTTCCCGTGAAGAACACGGTGCCCGACACCCGAAATTTCATCGAACGAAGCCATGATTCCAAGGTCAATCAATTTTTCGAGCGCAAGCTCGACCGCTTCTTTATGTGTGTGAAGCGGTGTGACGACGTTGAACTTTTGCCCTTCGCCGTATTTAATAGTAAAGATCGCATCGTCTTTTCCAACGCGCTCGACGAGACCAAGCGCGAGCATGTTCTCAGATGGCATCTCGAGAAGTTGGAACTTCAGTGACGAACTACCTGCGTTGACTGCCATAATTTTTGTCATGTCATACACCTCTTACCTTTCGATTTAAACACGTTTCTTTATCTGTTCTCTTTAAAACCGATAACTGTATCATAATGAAGATACTTGATATGGCATATGTTTTTCAAGTCTTTTGCCCAATAAATATTATGTTGTTTTAAACCACTCATCAATCTGTTTCACAATATTGGCAACAGCGCGCACATCAGTGAACGATGGCAACTCGACGAGGAGCGCTTGTTTCGGGCGTGTGACGCCCTCTCCTTGCTTCTGTAAGATGAGGATACTCTTCGCATACCGTTCATCTTTGAACATCGTCGTCGGCAGTTGGAGGACACCTTTCACGACCGCTTCTCGGTCCATCCACTGTTTTAATTTCCCTTCATCATCCTGTTCAAACAAATTGTTCGGGATGACGAAGACACCATGGCCTCCCGGCAACGTATGCCGCATCGCCTGCTCGATCATCAAGAAGTGAGAATAGGAATGACCTTCTTCTCGCTTCAACTCATAACCGCTCGCCACTTCGTCGTTCGGATAATAACCGATCGGCAAATCGACGAGTGTGAGGTCACTCGGCTCGACGAACAGCGGTGCAAGTGCGTCTTGATGGAAGTAAGAAACCGGTTTTTTGAGCAAATTGCTGATCGCATATGACAAACGAAGCATCAGTTCATCGACTTCGACGGCTTGTGCGGTCGCGTCCTTCACTTGCGATAAAATGGCGTGGACGAGAGTCCCGGTGCCGCTTCCGAGTTCAAGCACGTTCGCTCCGTCTTTGACGAGCTTCGTCGCCAAATATCCGATAAACAAGCTGACTGCGTCCGGTGTCGGTTGATGGTTCGGCGGAAGCGTTGTCGTCTCTTCAAGCACAAGCAGACTCACTGCCTTGCGCACGTCATCCGGTTTCTCCGATTCAACGTCAACTCGCTCAAACACTTCGATCAAAGCTTCGAGCGGCAATAAATCGAGGTCGCCCACCAATTTTTTCGTTTCTTTCTTCCAATCTCGGTACAACTGTTCAAATCGTTCCATAGTCGTTCATCTCCTCCATACAAAACCGGCTCTCGTTTCGAGAGCCGGTTGGTTAACTACAATATAGTGTAAGCTATTCGTCCACGTTTCGCCAAGTGAATCAGTTTGCCGCGTCGAACGCTTCAAGCGCCGCGTCAAAATCGACTTCGTCTGTCATCTCATCCATATACTGAACGTATTGGATAGTTCCTTCCGAGTCGATCACGAAGACTGACCGGGCTAGCAAACGAAGCTCTTCCATGAGCACGCCGTACGAATGCGCGAACGACTGGTCGCGGTGATCTGACAACATGATGACGTTATCGAGACCTGACGCCGCACACCAGCGTCGCTGGGCGAACGGTAAATCGTTCGAGACGGTCAATACCGTTCCACCGAGCGATGCCGCGTTTTCATTGAACGCACGAGTTTGCGTGTCGCATAGTCCTGTATCGATCGATGGGACGACACTAATCAATTTCTTCCCTGGGTAAGACGCGAGCGACACTTCTTCGAGTGCAGTCGTGAGGGCGGTGAAATCGGGTGCAGCATCTCCCACTTTCACTGGATTCCCTTGCAATGTGACTGTATTCCCTTTAAATGTTGGCATCAAATCATCCCCTTGTTCTGAATTTTACTTCTTCATCATATCGATGGTGCCGTCACGAAGACAAGCATCCTGCTTCAGACGGCCTGATTGTCATTTTCCCTATATCGGACGCCTAAAACAAGTTATAATGAGAAGGACACAATTGACAAAGGGGATGATTTAGATGAGAAACAACGTGTATCTGCACCATCGTAACGTCAACGAGTTCACGAAAGAGGTAAAAAAATTAAGAGAGATCGGGGAGAAACATGGTTTCAACATCATGGACCGCCCGGAAGATGCCAACATCATCGTCGCCATCGGGGGAGATGGCGCGTTTTTACAGGCCGTCCGTTACACCGGGTTCCGTCAAGACGCCATCTATGTCGGTTTCGGCCGCGGCCTCAACGAATTTTACTGTGACTTCGATATACATAAACTCGACGAAGTCGACCGTTTATTCTCGGATAACTCTGCCCGGATCGAAGCCGGTCTCGAAGTACGGAAATATCCGCTCTTATCCGCTTCGATCAACGAATCGTCGCCACTCCTCTGCCTGAACGAGGCATCGATCAAATCGAGTATCATCAAATCGCTCGCGATCGAAGTCTACATCGACGACCTCCACTTCGAGACGTTCCGCGGGGATGGAATGGTCGTATCGACACCGACGGGATCGACCGCCTACAATAAATCGTTGAATGGCGCGGTCGTCGACCCGCTCATCCCATGCATGCAAGTGAGTGAAATTGCTTCGGTGAACAACAACCGTTACCGCACGCTCGGCTCAGCGTTCATCGTCCACGATTCACGCAAGCTGTCGCTCCGCATCGTTGAAGACGGAAACGATTATCCGATTATCGGCATGGATAACGAAGCGCTTAGTCTGAAATATACAGACCGGATCGACATCGAATTGTCGGACAAGGTCGTCAAAACGGTCAAGTTGAAAACCAACTCGTTCTGGCACAAAGTGCAACGCTCTTTCTTCTAAACTGACAAAGGCTAGTCGTCCATCGCGGACGACTAGCCTTTTCTCATGCTTTGATGACGTCCGCCTCGTAGACGGGCGAACCTTCGACGACGGTCATGACAAGTCGGTTGCTCAAAATATCTTGTCCGTTCAAGTCGAAGAAATCCTCTTCCCATACGGTGAACGTCGCATTATAGCTTTGAATCAACAAGCCATCACGGCCATGCGTCCCAGTCGCGACACGCGGTGAGTAGGTGAAACTCCGTAGCGCTTCGTACATCGACAGACGTTCCGTTGGATTCAGTGCACCCGACGCTTCAAACGATTGTCGTGTCACAGCGGCATAGAGCCCCTTTCTGACGTCGACAGAAGAGATCGGGGCATCACTACCCCCGAGTACGAGCGCACCCGTATCGAGCATCGATTTGAACCGATACGCGTCGTCGACCCGCTCGTTGCCTAGGCGGTCGAACAACAAATCCATATCATCCGACAAAAAGACCGGTTGCGCGTCGATGAGGACCGGCAACGCACTGATCCGCTTCAACAGCGAATCGTTCAATAGCGAAGCGTGGATGATGCGGTCGCGCGTCCCTCGTTTCGCCGGATACTTCTCGAGCAGCGTGATGAACTGCTCAGCCGCCGCATCTCCGATGACATGAGCCGCAACGTTCATCCCGTATGAGCGCGCCTTTTTGACGAGCGCCTCGAGGTGGTCCGGGCGATGGACTTCGATCCCGCGTTGCCCGACTTCATCTGCATACGGCTCGGACAAGAGCGCCGTCCGGCCGCCGAACGAACCGTCGACGAAAATCTTCATCGCCCCGAAGTCGAAGCGCAGGCGCTTCGCAAGCGCATCTTTTTGCAGCAATTGATCAACGACTTGTTCATGGACGAGCAGATGGGCATGAAACGGAAGTTCTTGAAGCACATCTTCATATGCTTGAATCGTCTCGAGCGGGTCTCCGTGGTAGAACAAGTCTTCCGTGTGGGCTCCGACGATCCCATGGGCGAACAACGAGTCGACGGCCCGACGGATCGAGGCGACGTTCTTCTCACGATTTCCGCCGAGCTCTTTATGGAGCAGATCGAGCGCCGCATCGTACAACACGCCGTTCAATTTCCCGTCGTCATCACGTCCGAGCTTCCCGCCTTCAATGACGGTGTGATGAATGAGGCCTAAGCGCTCGAGGCCTTTCGAGTTGACGACGGCGACGTGGCGACAGACGCGCTTCAAGACGACCGGGCGATCCGGAATGACGGCATCAATCATCTCACGTGTCGGCATCTGTCCGAGCAGACGATCGTTAAAGCCTTCAGCGACGATCCAGTCGTCCCCTCCCGACTTCGCTTTCATCGCTTCGAGCAAGGCGTTTAAATCCGTCGTCTCGGTCGCGTCGATGCGATCGAGCGCCTCGCCATATCCGATCAAGTGAATGTGCGAGTCCGTAAACGCCGGATACACGCTCTTCCCTTCGAGGTTCACAATCTGTTTGATCCGGCCCGCGTATGTACGGCGAAGATGACCTTCCTCCCCGAGTTTCAACACGCGTCCGTGCTCGACATACATCGCCCGTGCCATTTCATGTTCTTTGTTCAGCGTATAGATCTTTCCGTTTACCCAAAGCGTTCCCATCACAAAATTCCTCCTCGATTCAAAAAAGATTGACGTCTACGTTAATTCCCGTTTACGTCAATCTTCATGCATAGATTATTTTCGAAGCATATCTTGTTGTTCCAAACCTTTTTCAACACGTTGACGGATCTCGCGAGCCGCTCCTTCGTCGAAGCGCCCGAGCACACGTTCACCGATTTCGACGGCCGTACCGTACTCGCCGTGTAAAAACTTGTTCTCAGCGAGCGTCAAGGCGACATGCACCTCGTTATCACGACGACGGTACCGATTCGCATACTGGAGCAACTGTTCCGCATACGTCACTTGCCGGAGCAGTGCTTTGACGCGGTCACGGAAGTTATCCATCGTTTCCTCGACATCGTGACTGAGGCCGACGATATACGTCATGTTGAACGGTGCCTTCTCGAACTGTTCATCTAGCGACTGCACCCCTTTTTGAAGTTGTCGCATGTCACTCGTCAAATCAGTCGGAACGACCGGCATCGCGCTCTTCGCCAAGAGGCGACGGTGAGCGGACAATTCCTTCTTCCATGACTCGAGTTTATTCCGAACTTCGAGCTCTTCTTTACGAAGCGAGTTCGTATTTTCGATAAACCGTTCATGCATCGCACCGAACTGGTCGAGTGACCGTTTCGCATCTTGCACTTTTGATTTGATCAGACTGAACGGAATCACCTGAGCGACGAGTGCTTGTTCGATATCGAGGACGTTCGCAGCGAGCACCGCACGTTCCCGGTCCAATTGTTCGAACTCCTCACCGACCCGGGCATTGATCTCATAGTTGCTGACAAGCCGCGACATCTCTTGGTGAAGGCGCGTCATCAATTCGTTCGTCTGCCGTTCGCGTTCTTTGACCCCAGCAAACTCTTTTTTTACGTACTGCCTTGCATCGACCTCGGAGCTGAACGCCTCGAACAATTGATCGATATCCGAACTGAGTTGCTGCATGTCCGTTTCAAAGTGTTCAAAATCAAGCTGTTCGATCCGAGTCATGAGCGCAAGACGGCGGTCTTCTGCCTGCTCGATCTCTTCGACTAACCCGAGCGTCTCGAGGGCGTAGCCATCCATCTGCATTTCTTTATGACCCGCACGCAGTTGATTCAGTTGGTGCTTTAAGTCAAATTGAACCGTCCGGACAAACTGGGGAATCACTTGAACGAGTTCACGGATCTTCGTCACCTTTTCAGACAGGACTTGGCCGGCCATGAACGCCTCTGAGACTTGCCCTTCTTGCTTGAGGGTCATCATCTCGGTCCGTTTCGCTTCCGCAACAGCGATTTCGGTTTCGACGAGATCGTATGTCGGGCCAAAAGCGCTATTTTGAGAAATGAGCGTCTTGCGGAACTGATACAGTTCTTTCTCGTCTTTTTTGACGATATCTAGCAGGGAGGCATGATAGTCGTTAAACTCCGCCATCTCATCGAGCATCGCGTGAACCATCGATTCGAGTTCTTCGATCAACTGTTCGGTCGCAGCCAAGTCTGATTTGACTTTGAGGAAACGATATTTGTCGAGGTCTTCCTCTGAACGATATAGCGCCTCATCGATTTGACCCGTGTGGACGCTGACGAGTTCATCCCACGACTGGTGCCAGCGTTCGAATTTTTCTTTCGTTTCGCCTTCCATCGGCCACTGTTTGAACTTTTGAAGCTCGGCCGGGACACTCGCACTCAGGATGCCTTGTTTTCGCATATCCAAATCATCAATTTTCTGGTAAAAACTTCGTCTAGCTAGCATACTACCTAACATTGCTCCTAGAGCGATGACAATAATTCCAATTAAAATTCCGTATATTCCGTAATCCATCTCTGTAACAACCTCCAAGCCGCTTTCGTGGACTTATGTATCTTTAAGAAGAAAATGAAGTATTTTATAAGTATAGATATTAATAATCATATTATAGAAACAATGTTTTGCATAGGTTTTCCAACGGTTTAGGGAGAGAATGTTATTTTCCGCGAAAATCTTTTTGGGAGACAAAATAAAAAAATGCGTGTACCATGATGCTAATCTGAAATACATCTTGATATAGGAGGGAAACAAATGTTCCAAACTACTACTTACTCTGGCGACCTGGCCGCCGGCTATGACTTACTTAACAAACAACTCGCTGCCCTGCTCGAAGGAGAGACGAACCAAGTCGCTAACCTTTCGAACGCGAGCGCTCTGCTCAACCAGTTTCTTGACCGCATCAACTGGGTCGGCTTCTATTTGACTGACGGTGACGACAGCCTCATCCTCGGACCGTTCCAAGGTCTTCCTGCTTGCGTCCATATCGCCTTCGGCAAAGGCGTCTGCGGCACGGCCGCATCGACACAAGAGACACAGTTGATCGCCGACGTCCACCAATTCCCAGGCCATATCGCCTGCGATGCGGCCTCGAACTCTGAAATCGTCGTCCCGCTCATCCGTGACGGCAAAACGATCGGCGTCCTCGATATCGACAGTCCCGAGTTCGATCGCTTCTCAGAAGTCGATCGCCAAGGCTTAGAGCAATTTTGCCAGACATTACTTCGCTTCATCTGATTGACAAGCTGCCCGATCCATCGTATACTGATTTTTGTGCATGAAATGACGATAGCAGTCCTAGACAGACGTATCCACCTTTCGGGCCTCGACTGAGTCGGAGGAGCATCTTGTAGCTTCGCTATCAAGTGAAGGTGCTTGAACCTAGAAAGGGGCGTCACCCGTCTTTGACACCGTTGTTCTTTTGTGCAAAATACATGAACAACAAGGAGGAGTCCAATCATGGCTCGTTACACAGGTCCAGCTTGGAAACTCTCGCGTCGCTTAGGCATCTCGCTTAGCGAAACGGGTAAAGAATTAGCAAAACGTCCTTACGCACCAGGCCAACACGGCAATGGTCGTCGTAAAATCTCTGAATACGGTCTTCAGCTTCAAGCGAAGCAAGCACTCCGTCACATGTACGGAATCAACGAGAAGCAATTCCGTCGCATCTTCAACGATGCTGGGAAAATGCAAGGTATCCACGGTGAGAACTTCATGTTCTTGCTCGAGTCACGCCTTGACAACCTCGTTTACCGTATGGGCCTCGCTCGCACACGTCGTGGAGCACGCCAACTCGTCAACCACGGTCACATCCAAGTTGACGGTTCACGCGTAGACATCGCGTCTTACCGTGTAAAACCAGGTCAAGTCATCTCGGTTCGCGAAAAATCGAAAACTTTCAAAGCGATTGCTGAAGCTCTTGAAGTAGCACCAGCTACAAAAGAATTCATCACGTTCGACGCTGAGAAACTCGAAGGTACGTACGTACGTATCCCTGAGCGCGCTGAATTGAACGACCAAATCAAAGAGCAACTCATCGTTGAGTACTACTCACGTTAATGCTTTTATCCCCTTCCCTGCATCGGCAGGAAAGGGGATTTTTTTATTGTTGTAAAATCTGTTCGCGAATCCGGCCCATCTGCGTATCGAGCGCGTCTGCCATACGAGCCGCTTCCATAAGCTCTTGTCGCGACGTCTCTGGGATTTTTTGCTGATATTTATATTGAAGCTTATGTTCGGTCGCCGCCCAAAAATCCATCGCGAGCGTCCGAATTTGAATCTCAGCCGGCACCCAGATGACACGTTCCGCCAAGTACACTTTCGTCCGCACAATCAGATGGAGACTGCGGTAACCGCTCGGCTTTGGATGTTCGATATAGTCTTTGATGACGTCGATCTGTAAGTCGTCTCGCTTTTTCAAATGATCGAGAATCGCGTAGATGTCATCGCGGAAACTCGTGACGATCCGTACGCCGGCGACGTCATAAATATTGTCCCATAACGCTTCCACTTCGAGTGGGAGCTGTTTTTGATTCATCTTCCGAATGATCGACGGCAACGTCTTCATCCGCGTCTTCACGTGCTCGATCGGCGAATAGCCGAGTCGGGTCTGCCAATCGAGGTCGATGATGCCAAGGTCGCTCTCAAGCTCCGTGATCGCCATCTCGTAATAGCGGAACCGTTCCCGCCACTGATGAAACTGTTCGCCAAAAAACTCTTCGATATCCATTAGACGTCCTCCTCGTTCTCTATATTTGAAATGGTATCAGACCACACCTGATTTGACACAACAAAAAAAGTCCATGTTCGCAAACTTTGCGGACATGGACGGATCGGTTAGACGTGACGGATCACGAAGTATTTCTTTTTGCCTCGGCGGATGATCGTGAAGTCCCCGAGCGTGTCTTCACGCGTGACGAGCTTGTCGAGCGCTTGCTCGCGTTCGCCGTTCAAGTAGATCGCCCCGTTTTGGACGTCTTCGCGCGCTTGGCGTTTCGATGGAGCGATTTTCGCCTCGACGAGAAGATCGACGAGATTGCGTTCGCCGTCGAGTTCGAACTGCGGCATCCCTTTGAACGCGGCATCCATATCCTCGGGCTTGAGTGTCTTCAAATCGCCGCTGAAGAACGCTGTCGTGATGCGTTCCGCTTGGTCAAGACCCGCCTCACCGTGGACGAGCTTCGTCATTTCCTCGGCAAGACGGCGCTGTGCTGCACGTTTTTCAGGTGCTGCCGTCATTTCCACTTCGAGCGCGTCGATCTCTTCATGCGTCATGAACGTGAAGTACTTGATGAACTTGATGACGTCGGCATCGTCGACGTTGATCCAAAACTGGTAAAACTCGTACGGTGTCGTCTTGTCCGCGTCGAGCCATACCGCACCACCGGCCGTCTTCCCAAACTTCTGTCCGTCCGACTTCGTGACGAGCGGCACAGTCAGACCGAACGCCTTCTCCGAATGGCCGAAGCGACGGATCAATTCAAGCCCGGCCGTGATGTTGCCCCACTGATCGCTGCCGCCGACTTGGAGACGGCAATTCTCTGTCTCGTACAACTTCAAGAAATCAAACGATTGGAGCAACATGTATGAGAACTCCGTGTATGAAATCCCGTTTTCCATGCGCGAATCGACCGAGTCTTTCGCGAGCATGTAGCTGATCGGAAAATGCTTGCCGATGTCACGTAAGAAATCGATGATCGACAACTCTTCTGTCCATTCATAGTTGTTGCGGATCGTGATCGGGTTCTCCCCTTCGAGCGGGAGGAAGCGGCTCAACTGATCTTTGATCCGGTCCGAAAATTCTTTGACCGTATCGAGCGTGTTGAGCGATCGTTCGTCCGACCGTCCTGACGGGTCGCCAATCATCCCGGTCGCGCCACCGACGAGAGCGATGACGTGGTGTCCCGCCTCTTGGAAACGCTTCAACGTCAAGATCGGTAGCAAGTGTCCGATATGGAGCGAGTCCGCCGTCGGGTCGAACCCTGTGTATAGTGTCGTCGGTTTGCTCAGTTGCTCTTTCAATCCTGCCTCATCCGTCATTTGGTTGACGAGCCCTCGAAATTCTAAATCTTTTAATAGTTCCATGTTTTCCACTCCTTCAATTGACATAAAAAAAACGTCCCTTCTCAAATGAGAAGGGACGGAGATTCCGCGGTACCACCCTAATTGCCACAACCGTGGCCACTTAAAACGAGAGATAACGGTCCCAACCCGGCCGAATGGCACGCTCCAAAAGTGTAATTCATCGTTGACATTGGCTAGTTCACAGCACCCACTAGCTTTCTGGACAAGCGGTCAACCGACTACTTCGTTTTTTTCATCGCGTCTACTATTATTGACTATGCTATTCATTTTATAAGTTCCGTTTCCTCGTTGTCAACTGCAAGATTGAAACTTGCATTAGTCTGCTCATTCACGATAAGGTGGGCAAGGACTTGTGCTATAATCGTATATAATACTGTCTAAAATAGTTTTACACCATATTAAGGAGGCTGTCATGCTGCAGAAGATTCGAGACATATGGAACACACCAAAGTCGTTGAAAGCCCGCCGTTATGCCAATGTATTTTATGATGTGTCGTGGAACGTTTTGCTCCTCACCATCATCTCTGTCGTCCTCATCGGTTTCTTAGGCGCCGGGATCGGGGCCGGGTATTTCGCATCACTCGTTAAAGATATGCCGGCTCCGGCCTATAAAACGATGACGTCACAAATCAATACGTACTCATCGACGTCCGATATTTACTTCGGAAGCGGTGAACGGATTGGGAACTATACGACCGATGAAGTTCGGGTACCGATCACGGTCGATAAAGTTTCACCTTTCGTCGTCGATGCTTTACTCGCCACCGAAGACGTCGAGTTTTATGAACACGACGGCGTCGTCCCGAAAGCGACGCTTCGGGCCATCCTGCAAGAAGCGACCGGTTCGGAAGAGCGGACAGGTGGTTCGACACTAACCCAACAGCTCATTAAAAACCAAATGCTGACGAACGAGGTCTCATTCGAACGGAAAGCAAAAGAAATCCTGCTTGCCCTCCGTTTAGAGAAAGCGATGGGCAAAGACGAGATTTTGAACGCCTACTTGAACGTCGTCTCGTTCGGCCGTAACTCGATGGGACGCAACATCTCAGGCATCGAGGCCGCCTCGCGCGGCGTCTTCAACACGTCGGCCGAGAAGCTGACGTTGCCGCAAGCCGCGTTCTTGTCCGGCATCCCGAAAAACCCGTTCCTTTACACGCCTTACTATCAAGGCGGAGTCATTAAAGAAGACGTATCACCGGCGATCAACCGGATGAAGACGGTGTTGAACCGGATGTACGTTGCCGGCAAGATTACAAAAGCAGACTATGATGCCGCATATAATTACGACATCACGCAAGACTTCATGAAGACGCAGTCGAAGCCGCGAGACCGGTATCCGTATGTGATTGACGTGGCCGAGCGTGAAGCACTTGCGATCGTAACCGCTCATCTACTCAAGCAAGATGGCATTAACTTGAACGACCTCGAGCCAAAAGAACGGAAAGAAATCGGCTCTAGCTATGGGAAGCGCGCTCATAACGCCCTTCGCCAAGGCGGGTATAAGATTCATTTGACGCTCGACAAACAAATCCATGAATCGATGCAACAACCTGCCAAAAACGCTGACAATTTTGGTCCGAACAAAAACGTCGATGGTAAGAGTTATCCGGAACAAACAGCCGGCGTCATGCTTGAAAACAAAACCGGACGTGTGCTTGGATTTGTCGGCGGTCGTTATATTAACGGCAAGACCGAAGAGTATAACCATGCGACACAGATGACACGCCAAATCGGATCGACAGCAAAGCCGATTCTCGTTTACGCGAACGCGATTGAAGCTGGCATGATCACGCCTGAGACAGTCGTCATTGATGAAGAGTACTTCTACAAATTTGATTACAGCAATCGGAAAGATCCAGTCAACAATGAAGGGAAAACGTATCGTGGGCCTGTCACTGTCCGCGATGCGCTCAAACTATCGTTGAACGTGCCTGCCGTCAAAATTTATGAAGAACGGAACGAGATGGAGTCAGACACACAAAAACTAATCGACATGGGCATCGCCGTATCAGATACGAACCGAAAAGCATCATCGATGGCACTCGGTGTCGGTGAAGTCAGCCCGGTGAACTTGGCATCGACATACGCGATGCTTGCCAACTACGGTGAACACGTCGAACCGTATTTCATCGATCGTGTCGAATATCAAGGTGAGACCATTTTTGAAGCGCAACCGAAAAAGACTCGCATCTATGAAGATCGGACAGCGTATCTCGTCGTCGATATGTTACGTGATGTGTACACGTCCGGTACCGGAACGTACGCCAAATCATTGTTAAACGCCCCAGGCGACTGGATGGGGAAATCGGGTACGACTCAATTCAAGCGCGATTCGTATCTCGTCGGTTCGACACCGGACGTCACGCTCGCCGTCTGGTCAGGATATGACTCACAAGAACTCGGGATGACCGATGATTATCCGTACGGACCATACTATCAACGTACGCAACGCATCTGGTCACAGATCGCGAACCGCGTTTACGCCGACAAACCGGAGACGTTCACGAACGCACGCTTCAGTCAACCGTCTAGTGTCAAACCGGACGACTTCAAAGACTCTGGAACTTTCTCTGAGAAGAAGAAACTCGAAGAGAAGAAGAAAGAAGAGGAAGCGAAGAAGCAAGCTGAAGAAGCAAAACAGCAAGCCGAAGAAGCAAAAGAAGAGGCTGAACAGGCAGAACAAGATGCCGATGCACAGCGTGATGCTGATGCAAAAGCAAACGCTGAAGCTGAAGCAAAACAAAAAGCTGAGGCCGCTAAGAAAGCCGAAGACGAAGCGAAGAAAAAAGCCGAGGCTGAAAAGAAAGCTGAAGCAAAACAAAAAGCTGAAGACGAAGCAAAAGCAAAAGAAGACGCTGAGAACGAAGCGGACGCTTCATAACGCAAGCCAAACGAAAGGTCGACACATCGCGTGTCGACCTTTTTTATGCTCAATCTTCCATCGTCGATAAGTCTCCGGCCTCAAGGTTCAACTCCCACGCTTTGAGGACGCGACGCATAATCTTCCCGCTCCGCGTTTTCGGCAATTTGTCTTTGAACTCGATCTCACGCGGTGCCGCATGGGCCGCCAAACCTTCTTTGACGAATTTTTGGATTTCTGCTTTCAATTCGTCCGATGGCTCATAGCCTTTTCTGAGCGCGATGAACGCTTTGATGATCTCACCGCGGATCGGATCCGGTTTCCCGATGACTCCGGCTTCGGCGACAGCCGGATGCTCGACGAGGCGGCTCTCGACTTCGAACGGCCCGACCCGCTCTCCTGCCGTCATGATGACGTCATCCACTCGGCCTTGGAACCAGAAATAACCGTCCTCGTCCATATAGGCCGAATCACCAGATACGTACCAGTCACCCCAGAAGTAGCTCTCGTACTTCGCATCATTTTTCCAAATTTTACGCATCATCGACGGCCAAGGCGTCTTCAATGCCAAGTTGCCCATCCGATGCGGTGGTAGCGGTTGGCCACGGTCGTCTAAGATCGCCGCCTCACAGCCAGGAATCGCTTTCCCCATCGACCCCGGTTTAATGTCCATCGTCGGATAGTTACAGATCATCATCGCTCCTGTCTCCGTCATCCACCACGTGTCATGAATGCGTAGCCCGAACGATTCGTTGCCCCAGCGAATGACTTCCGGGTTGAGCGGTTCGCCGACCGATAGAATGTGGCGCAGTGATGACAAGTCGTACTTCTCGAACGCTTCCTCCCCCGCGCCCATCAACATCCGGAACGCTGTCGGTGCGCTGTACCAGACGGTGACGCCGAACCGCTCGATGACCGAGTACCAAAACTCAGGGTTGAACCGTCCGCCGACGATCACGTTCGTCGCCCCGTTCAAGAACGGCGCAAAAATTCCGTAACTCGTACCCGTCACCCAGCCCGGGTCGGCGGTGCACCAGTAAATATCGTCCGGTTGCAAATCGAGCACCCATTTCCCGGTCATCAAGTGTTGGACCATGGCGTTATGGACGTGCAAGACGCCTTTCGGTTTCCCGGTCGAGCCCGACGTATAATGCAAGATCATGCCGTCTTCCCGGTCGACCCACGTAATATCAAGATCGGTCGATGCGTCATGCGCCAGTTTCCGGTAATCGATGATTTTCCCTGACTCGTCGACGTCGTCGCCAACAAGCAAAATCGTCTCAAGATGTGGCAATTGTTCGACGGGTACACGCGGCAACAGCGCCTCTGTCGTCACGATGACTTTCGCTTCCGCGTCGAGCAACCGGTCGTGTACCGCCTGTTCCATGAACGCCTCAAATAGCGGTCCGACAATCGCACCGAGCTTTAACGCACCGAGTAAAATAAAATAAAGTTCTGGACTCCGCGGCATGAAGACAAAGACACGATCGCCTTTCTCCACCCCAACCGATTTCAGAACATTTCCAGCGCGATTGCTTTCCTGTTTCATCTGCGCGTAAGTATACCGCTCTTCCCGATCCCCATCGAAATAGAGCAGTGCCAGTTTGTCCGCCAGCTCCCCTTCAGCGTGACGATCAATCGCCTCGTACGCCATGTTGACATTTCCAGTCAAGTTCCAAGACAACAGTGCTTCTGCTTGTGTCCACTCGAACGACTGACAAGCCTCTTCATACGACGCTAATTGATGTTCCCCTGATAACGCTTTCAATTTTTCCATCGTCAAAGATTCGCCTCCCCCTATAGTGAATGGTGTATCCACTTTCAGTATAGTGTTAATATTATGACAAATCAATGAATTTCCAAAAACTCCAAAACAGTGTGAACGTTGTGCAATGAAAGCGCTATAATAGAACGTGAAGAAGGTGGTGACTCCATGGAAAAACAATATCATTCAAAAGTGTGGGAAACCTCACTCGGAGCCGTAATCATCGATGGACCAATCGGGAGCGACGTGCTCGCAACGTATCGGCTTGATGAAGGCTTGACCGCGTTTCGAGAGCCAGAAGACCAACATAAGGCGCTCGTTGAAATTGCCGGGTTGAAAGAAGGACGGATCATCGTCGCGCGCGTTGACGACCTCGTCATCGGTTACGTCACGTATTTATATCCGGACCCGTATGAACGTTGGAGCGAGGGCAATGATCCGTATATTCTCGAGCTCGGCGCCATCGAGGTGAGCCCGCGCTTCCGGGGACAACGGATCGGTAAACAGCTACTCGAAGTGTCGATGCTGGATCCACATATGGATGATTTTTTAATCTTGACGACGGAATACTATTGGCACTGGGATTTAAAAGGAAGCGGTCTGTCGATTTGGGACTACCGCAAAGTGATGGAGAAAATGATGAACCACGGCGGTCTTGTCTTCTATCCGACGGACGACCCGGAAATCGCGTCCCACCCGGCCAACTGTCTGATGGCCCGCATCGGAAAAAACGTGCGGCAAGAATCGATCGATCACTTCGATTCACTCCGGCTTCGCCGCCGGTTCATGTATGACTGAGGAGGGTTACGATGCTGATTGAGCAAATGATGAATCGCCACGTCGTGACGATTCAACCGACCAATACGATTGCGCACGCGGCAAAACTCATGCGCGACCATAAAGTACGCCACTTGATCGTCACCAATCCGGCCCGGCAAGTCGTCGGGATTGTCGGTCAGTTCGAGATGAGCGGCGCCACAAGTGTATTTCATCCAGAGAGTGAGCGTGCCGACTTCAAAAACCCGGTCTCGAGCATTATGCGTCAAGACGTGACGACAGCCCACCCGTACGATTTTTTTGAAGACGCGGCCGCCCTGTTCTATGAATATCGTTTGACGTGCCTGCCGATCGTCGAACAAGGAAAACTTGTCGGTGTGTTGACCGAAACCGATTTACTTCGTTATTTCGTCCAATTGACGGGCGCACTCGAACCGAGCTCGCAAATCGAGATCCTTGTCGAGAATACGACCGGGGCACTTGAAAAAGTGACGCGGCTCTTAGCAAAAACGAACGTGAATATTATCAACGTCTTCGTCCATCCGACACCCGATCCATATAAGCGAATCATCTCATTCCGTGTTCAAACGATGAACCCGCTGCGCATCATCGATCGATTAAAGCGAGAAGGTTTTGACGTACTGGGTCCGGAGATGTTCCAATGAGACCCGCCTACATATTCGGGGAGAATGAGAACTCGTACCGCTTCCACGCGGATCATCCGTTCAATCCGATCCGTTTAGAGCTGACGACATCTCTTCTGGTCGATTCCGGAAAACTGTCAGCCTCTGAGTGGATCGCCTCACCGATCGCTTCAGTCGAGTCGCTCGCGCTTGTCCATGACGTCGACTACATCGAGGCCGTCCAAGCAGCTGCCGCGGGTAAACTGTCAGGGCTGAAAGCAAATAAATTCGGACTCGGGACGGAAGATACGCCCATCTTCCCAGCTATTCACGAAGGAGCTGCCCGGCTCGTCGGCGGAACGATGCATGCGCTTGAACTCGTCGCGAGCGGACAAGTCGAACGCGCTTTTCACGTCGGTGGCGGGCTCCATCACGGGATGAGACGAAAAGCGTCCGGCTTTTGCGTCTATAACGACGCGGCCGTCGCCATCGCTCACGTCCGCAAGCAATACGGGACGCGGGTCCTCTACGTCGATACAGACGCTCACCACGGAGACGGTGTCCAATGGCTGTTCTATGATGACGCTGATGTGATGACGCTATCGATCCACGAGACCGGCCGCTACCTCTTCCCAGGCACAGGCGCGGTCACAGAGCGCGGCAACGGGAACGGCTACGGCTATAGTTGGAACGTCCCGATTGATGCTTTCACCCAAGACGAATCGTTCCTGCGTTGTTACGAGACCGTGCTCCGAGAAGCGTGTGAGTGGTTCAAACCAGATATCATCTTGACGCAGAACGGGGCTGATGCGCACGCGTTCGACCCGTTGACGCATCTCGCCTCGACGATTCATACGTTCGAACAAATCCCTCAAATCGCCTCTCGCCTCGCCGACGAGTACACAGAAGGACGACTCGTCGCCCTAGGCGGCGGCGGGTACGACTGGTTCCGAGCTGTCCCGCGCGCCTGGTCGCAAGTATGGGCCGGATTGACACGCGAAGCTCCGTACGCAGGCGACATCCCCTCCGCTTGGATTGAACGGTGGCAAAACGAGTCAGACCAGCCGTTGCCGACGACATGGGATGACCATTCGTACACGTTCGACCATATTCCGCGACGGCAACAAATCGAAGAGAAGAACTGGGAAGTGACGAAACGCGCATTTTGGCCGTTCATCTCAAACGACCGCAAGTCACTTTACTTATGAAAAACCCGATGTGAGTTGGCAATTGCCAACTCACATCGGGTTTTTTGATTCAGTCTTTTCGTAACGAGTCACGACGCTCGATCCGGTGCGGCAAGACGACGTTCTTCTCTTCGATTTCTTCAGCATTCAAGATTTTCGTCAATAATCGCATAGCGACAGCTCCGATGTCATACATCGGTTGAACGACCGTCGTCAACTTCGGACGAATCATCGTGGCGAGACGCGTGTTATCGTGACCGACGACTTCAAAGTCGTTCGGCACAGAATACCCAGCGTCTTGAATCGCATGGATGACGCCGAGTGCCATCTCGTCCGTACCGGCGAAGATTGCTTTCGGGCAGTCATCGCGTCCGAGCATCTTTTGCATCGCTTCGAGGCCAGACGCATACGTATAGTTCCCAAGGATGACATCGTTCTCACGGAACGGAAGTCCCGCATCCTCAAGGGCACGGCGGTAGCCAGAGAACTTCTTCTCGCCATTGATTTGTTGCTCGAGCGGCCCCGTGATGAAGCCGACTTGTTTATGGCCGTGGCCGATCAACATTTTGGTTGCGTCATAAGCAGCCTGCTCATAGTCGATATTGACCGCTGGGAGGTCATACCCTTGGTTCAACGTCGCTGCAAGAACGATCGGGACCGGTGATTTTTTGAACTCATCGACGAGGTCTTCGTGAAGACGGCCGCCCATGAAGATGATCCCATCGACTTGTTTACCGAGTAACGTGTTCAACAAATGAATTTCCTTGTCGCGGTTCGAGTCCGAGTTGCCGAGGATGATGTTGTATTTATACATCGTCGCCACGTCCTCGATTCCGCGTGCTAAATCAGCAAAGAAGATGTTTGAGATGTCTGGCACGATGACGCCGACGGTCGTCGTCTTTTTACTCGCGAGACCACGTGCGACGGCGTTCGGACGATAGCCGAGTCGATCGATTGCTTCCTGTACTTTTTTACGGGTTGTCGGCTTCACGTTCGGGTTTCCGTTGACGACACGTGAGACGGTCGCCATCGACACCCCGGCTTCACGTGCGACGTCATAGATTGTGATATTGTTACTGTTCATTAAAACTCCTCCTACAAGCAATGATTTTCAAACGATTTTCAAAAAACGTATCAAAAAAGGAAGACAGGTATCTGTCATCATTTTACCCTGTCTTCACGCTATATAAAACGTTTCCAATTGGAAAGCTTATTTTTTAACCAAATCAAGTTGAGGGAACTGAGCTGTGAGCCCATCGATGAACTGATCAAATTGATCGAAATCAAGCTGCTGCTGGGCATCAGACAAGGCGATTGTCGGATTCGGGTGCACTTCGACCATGACGCCGTCGGCCCCGACCGCGAGCGCCGCCTTCGCTGCAGGAAGCAACAAATCGCGTCGTCCCGTTGAGTGGGTGACATCGACCATGACCGGTAAATGTGTCTCTTGTTTTAAAATCGGCACGGCCGTGATGTCGAGCGTGTTACGTGTCGCCCGCTCATACGTCCGGATACCGCGTTCGCACAAAATGACTTGGCTATTGCCGCTCGCCATGATGTATTCCGCCGCATAGATGAATTCTTCGATCGTCGCCGCAAGACCCCGCTTCAGTAGAACCGGTTTTGACGTCTTTCCGACTTCTTTCAACAAATCGAAGTTTTGCATGTTGCGCGCCCCGACTTGAATGATATCGACGTAAGGCAGCGCTGACTCGACCGCACCCGGTGTCATAATCTCTGAGATGACACGCAAGTCGTGGCGATCGGCCGCTTGTTTCAACAGTTTGAGCCCTTCAAATCCGAGACCTTGGAAGTCGTACGGTGAAGTCCGCGGCTTATAGGCGCCGCCGCGCATGATTTTCACGCCGGACAACGCTAATTTCTCAGCAACTGCATTCACTTGCTCGAACGATTCGACCGCACATGGACCGGCAATCAATTGCGGCCGACCGTTACCGATGACTACATCTTTCAATGTGACGATCGTATCTTCGGCTTGACGCTTGCGCGACACGAGCAACGTTTTATCTCGGTCTTCTCCTTGCAACTCGGCAGACGCTTTAAACATTTCTTTGAACAAATGCTGAAGGCGTGACGTCTCGAAAGGACCGGGATTCGAGGCGGCGATGAAATCTAACATTTCTCGTTCTCGAACCGGGTCATACCGCTCCACACCTTGAAGACGTTTCACTTTTCCAATTTCGACCGCGAGCGTTCCACGACGACTAATCAAGTCGAGCATCTCACGGTTCAACTCATCCATTTCACGACGTAATCGATTCAATTGATCTTGTGGACTCATAATTTCCCTCTCATTCCTAATCCGTTCTTTCCAGAATCTTAATTATAGCGAACTTTATTCGCTTTGTCATAGACAAATGGGCTGTGACACAAAATCCACAAAAAAAGTGTCCGGATTGTCCGGACACTTGACGCATTATTTATTGCCGTTCTTCAAGTCGTTCTTCAATTCTTTCAGCTCTTGTTTTGATTCATCGTCGAGCAAGTCTTTGACAGGTGCCTCGAAATCCGACTCATAGTTCGTCGACTCGTCGCGACTATTCTTCGGCTCTTGCTTGCTCGCATTCGACTTATTCGTGTTCGATTTGTTCGCATTCGAATTGTTCGCTTTCGAGTTTGACTCGCCTTTTGATTGGGCCGATTCTGGCTTAGCGTCCGTGTCAGCTTGTTTTGTTGCTTCGCTTGACGTCTCTTCTGCTGCTTGATCGAGCTGTTCTTTCACTTCGGCTTCCGCTTCCGCGACGAGCTGATCCGCTTTTTCCATCGCTTCTTCGATTGAGAGTTCATCTTCGTCGACTTGCTGTTTCAGTTCAGCAGCCTCGCGTGCCTTATCTTTGACGAGATTGAGGACCGGAGCAGCCTTGTCGCTCGCTACTTTGATCCATTCCCCGACGACCGGCTCAGCTTTTTCACGTACTTCTTTTGATTTGACGGTCAAGCGTTCACGTGAAGTCGATGTTTTCTCATCGAGATAAGTACGTACTTCGCGTCCACTTTTTGGCGAGGTGAGCAAGGCAACGGCTGCACCGATGATACCGCCGAGGACGACGCCGGCTAGGAATCCGCCGCTTGATTGCTGATCTTGATTTGTTTGGTCTTTTTTAACGTATGTCATAATATATCCTCCTTGGGCTTGTTATGATTTGATTGTATCGTCTGTCGCGATTAATCCTGGTGAGACCGACGGCGTTTCTTGCTTACGCTCCCGGCGGCCACGACGGCGTGACGGGCGCTCTTCTGAAGAAGTTTCTGTTTTGTTTTTCTTGAATAATTCTACTGCGACCGAGCCCCAACGTACAGCTTGGGCAATCTGGTCTTTATTTTCGTCTGCTGCCACGTGAACCGATGAAGAAACTGTTCGTACCGACTCAGTCACTTCATTTAGCGAAGTACCAAGTTCGTCGAGGGCATGTGCCACCGGTGCGAGCAACTCTGTCTTCTCTTCCACGTTATCTACGAGACGGTTCGTCTTATGTAAGAGCGCCGTCACTTCCATTGTGATGCCATCTAATTGACGTTCTAAATTTTCTGTCGTATTCGCGACGCTGCCGAGTGTGCGATTGACGTTCGACAAGACGCGAGCCAAGAAAAATACGAGTACGACAAATGCAAGTGCTGCGATGAGCCCTGCAATGCCTCCTAAGGTGATTTCCATTCGTCCATTCCTCCTGTTCGATTATGTGGTGGTTTCATTATAGCACCATTATGACTGAAAAGATTTGTCACTACCGTTTTCGCCATCCGGTCTGATTATTCCTTTACCCGTTTTTATGTTTTCGATTACACTAAAATAGAAATAAATTAAAAAAAGTTTAAGGGGTGTTTGTATGAGAGATCCAAGAATCACGCAATTGGCAGACGGATTGATCAATTATTCAACCGAATTAAAGCCAGGCGAACGCGTTCTCATCGAGAATTTCGGCGTCGAGGAGTCGCTCGTCGAGGCACTTGTCGAAAAAGCGTACGAAGCCGGGGGGCAGCCGTTCGTCTTGTTGAAAGAAAGCCGTATCTTGCGGAAGTTATACACGCAAGCAAGCAAGGAACAACTCGAGTTGATGGCCGACATCGAACGCAAGCAAATGCAAGCGATGGACGCCTATATCGGTCTCCGTGCGGGTGATAACATTAACGAGCTGTCGGACGTTCCCGCCGAGCAACAAAAGCTTGTCGGCGCCACAATCGGTAAAATGCATACGGAAGATCGCGTCAAAGGGACGAAATGGGTCGTCTTACGTTACCCATCACCGTCAATGGCCCAACTCGCCGGAAAATCGACGGAGGCGTTCGAAGACTTCTATTTCAACGTCTGCACACTCGATTACGGCAAGATGGACCGGGCTATGGACGCACTCGTCACGCTCATGGACCAGACCGACCGTGTCACGATTAAAGGACCAGGCACGGAGCTCACGTTCTCAATCAAAGACATCCCAGCCATCAAGTGCTCAGGTCAAATGAACATCCCGGACGGAGAAGTGTTCACCGCACCGGTCAAAGATTCAATCAACGGCGTCATCACGTACAACACGCCATCGCCGTACCACGGTTTTACGTTCGAGAACGTGACGCTGACATTTAAAGACGGAAAAATCGTCGAAGCGACGGCGAACGATACCGAGCGCATCAATGAAGTGTTCGATACGGACGAAGGAGCTCGTTACGTCGGCGAATTTGCGATCGGCGTGAACCCTTACATCCAACACCCGATGAAAGATATTTTATTCGATGAGAAAATCGATGGCAGTTTCCATTTCACCCCGGGACAAGCGTATGACGATGCCTATAACGGCAACAACTCTTCCATCCATTGGGACCTCGTCAATATCCAACGTCCTGACTATGGCGGCGGTGAGATTTGGTTTGACGACGTCTTGATCCGGAAAGACGGCCGTTTCGTCGTCGACACGTTACAACCGTTGAATCCAGAAAACTTAAAATGAACAAAAAAAAGGTGCGCCTCCAAATTGGCGCACCTTTTCGTTATAGTTTCGTCTTTCTGCCGAGAGCAGCAGACATCATCCAAATTTCTTTTTCGAGACGCTCGATGTGGGAAACGAACGTATCTTCGATCGCTTCGTCCCCGTCTTCAAAGTTTTCCATCGCATCTTGCATCTCTTGACGGATTTGTTTGAAGTCATTGATCACGTCTTTGATCATTTGTTCTGTATCGGCGTGACGATCACCTTCTTGTAGTGTCGAGTGCTCTAAATACTCTTTCATCGTCGCATACGGTTCCCCGTCATTCATGAGTAAACGCTCGGCGACATCGTCATACAGCTCAGCGACCAAGTTGTAAAGCTCCTCTAATTTTTCATGGTATGTGAAGAAGTGAGGTCCGCTAATATACCAGTGGTAGTTATGAAGTTTGACGAATAATAGGCCGTAGTTGGCCACCTCTTTGTTCAACGTATTCAATGAGCCTTGGCTTGCCATCCTTAACATCTCCTTTTTTGTGTTCAGTCGATAATACTATTTCCTTCTTTATTCGAGTTTAAACACAAAAAAAAGCGAATGGCCCGGGCCATCCGCTCACAACTTACGCTTCGAGTTTGACGAAGTTCTCATACTCGCGTTGATACGTCTGAATATCTCCTGCTCCCATGAACAACAAGACCGCATCACGATGTTGACGGAGAACGCCGACATCAGGACGTTTCAATACGTTCGCACCGTCGATCCGCGATTGAAGGTCTTCGATCGTGACCGTTCCTTCTTGTTCTCGGGCTGAGCCAAAGATATCGCACAAATAAACGGCGTCCGCTTCGGCGAGTGATGACGCGAAGTCATCCATAAACGACTTGAGACGCGTGTACGTATGCGGTTGGAAAATCGCGACGACTTCCCGTCCGGCGTACTTTTTACGTGCCGCTTCGACGGTGGCACTGATTTCGCGCGGGTGATGCGCGTAATCATCGATCAGGACTTGCCCATCGAGCGTCGATTCACTGAAACGGCGTTTAACGCCGTTGAACGTCTCGAGGCGCTCCTTCACAAGATCTTTCGATAAGTTCTCGTAGTCGCACGTCGCGATGACGGCAAGGGCGTTCAAGACGCTGTGGTTACCATATCCCGGAATGCGGAACGTCCCATAGAAATCGTCACGCAAATAGACGTCAAACGTCGTCCCGTTATCCGTCGAGTTCACGTTTTCGGCACGGAAATCGTTATGGGCACCAAACCCGTAATAGACGATCGGCACGTTCGCTTGAATCTGTTGAAGATTCTCATCGTCACCACAAGCGATAATACCTTTTTCCACTTGTTTCGCCATTTCTTGGAACGCATCAATGACATCGTCTAAGCCAGAGAAATAATCTGAATGATCAAAATCGACATTCGTCATAATCGCATAGTCTGGGCGATAGTAAAGGAAGTGACGCTTATACTCACACGCTTCAAACACGAAGTTTTTCGAGTCTTCCACGCCTTCGCCCGTACCGTCTCCGATCAAGAATGACGTCGGCTCAATCCCACGCATGACATGAGCGAGCAGACCCGTAGTAGACGTCTTTCCATGCGATCCTGTGATGGCGACACTTGTATAATGATCCGCTAGTTCACCAAGGAACTCGTAATATTTATAAATCGTCAAACCGAGCTCACGCGCGCGCAAGATTTCAGGATGATCGTCAGTGAACGCATTTCCTTGAACGACGATTTGACCTTCAGTAATATTTTCAGGATCAAACGGAAGAATTTCGATACCTTTCCGTTTCAATGCTTCTTCTGTAAAAAATGTTTTGTCAACGTCCGAACCTCGGACTTCATTGTTCATATCATTTAAAATTTGAGCTAAAGGACTCATGCCCGTTCCTTTAATTCCGACGAAGTGATAACGGTTCATCTGTAAATAGCCCCCCTAATTCATTGCGGTTTGCAGAAAAAGCGACAAACCTTTGTCATTATAGCAAAACTCATGGAGTCGTGCTATTACAGATTATTGTTTTTTTGAGCAAGGCGTCGGCTGCGGTACATCGCCATCCGGTCTTGCGGAGTCATCATGACGTTCAATGGAGGGCTATCCGCTTTGTAAGACACGTTGACAGCAGGTGTCAACTCGGCTTCGTCAAGAGCGTGAAAGGGCTCGTCGGTATCGGTCTGTAATGTTTTTGCAACATCCTCGACGACAGGAGCTACTTCTTCGACCGATGTCACTTCGATTGAAACGTCCGCTGAAGCTGCCTCTTCTTTTTCTTCACGGACGGCGATCTTTGACGTTTTCAAATGGGTAGAACCCATGAACACCGAGGCAAAGCCGTCTTCTAAAATAGATACGTCTCCGAGTAACGGTTTCAGATCACTCGGCGAGTCGGATACGTTGTCGGCCCCCGGTACAAAGGACTCATCATCGCTCAAGTCAGACGTTTCCGGGGAAATAATCGTCTCTTCTGGCTCAGAAGGCTCGGCCACAGTCTGATGTTCTGCCGAGACCGTTTCCTCTGCCACGAATGGAGATTTGACCGACTCATTCACTTCCACGACAACCTCGTCTGGAACGAAAGGTTCTGTAACTTGTACAGGTTCGTCGACGACTATTTCCTCGGTAACAGGCACTACAGTCGATGGTTCTGGATCAATATCAGGCTCGCTTTGATTGATGGACAGATCGTCCCTCGTCTCAGGCGAATGCTCGGTCGGTAAGTTGATCTTTGGTTTCGGTCGCGCATATCCATAAATCGGAGATGGGACGTCAGACGGAATGAACTCGCCCGTTGGTTCAGGTTTTGGTGCAGGCGCACTTTTCTTCCCTTCTTGGGATAGTTCGCGCCGAATTCGCTCTGCTTGCTGTTTTAATGAACGTTCATATGCATCCATAGTCGATTCCTCGCTTTTTCACTCAATCCTCATTTAGCAAAAAATCGGTCGAGTTTAGCGACCGATTTCAAATGCTTTCCCTACTTCATATTCGTCATCTAACACTAAAATTCCTTTTTCTTGCGGTGCATCAGGAAGGTTCAACTCGCGTGCTGAACAAATCATCCCGTGCGAGCTCTCGCCACGGAGTTTAGACGGCCGGATAATGAGACCCGACGGCATGACCGCTCCTGGTTTTGCGACGACGACCTTTTGTCCGGCCGCAACGTTCGGCGCTCCACAAACGATTTGAACCGTACCTTGATCGATCTCGACTTGGCAGATCGATAATTTATCCGCATCGGGATGTTTCTCAGCCGATTCGACATAACCGACAACGAACGTCGGTGTGAAGTCAACGCCCGATAAATCCGCTTCGATATTCTGCTTGCGTAAAATGACACCGAGCGTCTCAATCAATTCTGCCGTCAAGCCGACCGGACCGTGCCAGTCACTGACATTGAAATAGTTACTCGCATTGAACACGTTGTAGCCGTTCACTGATCCGTCCGCCGCTTTAACGATGGCGACATCGTCTTTTCGTTCGACGACTTGATGATGGCGATCGCCTTCTTTTAACAACACCATGAGAACATCGCCAATTCCTTCACGGTTATAAAAAGCATTAATTTGCATACGTAAATACGCCCCTTCTTTCAAACTAGACACAAATAGTTTAGCAGATTATGCGTCCGTTGGTGGGTTCTTTTTTCCAACAATAAAAATTGGTTCGAGAACGCCGTCCTCATAATGAAACGCGAGAGCTGTCACCGGGACGCGTCCGTTCGTAAAAAAGTCGAACATGAGCTGTTGCATCGCGTCATATCCTTGATCGTTCCGGATATCGGCGATGATCATCACATCTTGATGCGGCACCCCGACTAACATGTCTCCTTCGATTCGTCGATCCATGACCCGTAAAAATTCGTCATTGAGGATACGAGACGCCTCGTAGCCATCACGGGCAGACAGGAAATAGAATTTGTTGCCGGCGACATCGTCTTCTTTTAAGTCGGTCGGTAACTTTTTCACGTTATCCCGCGCCACTTGATCGACTCGCTCTTTCGTCATCATCGCATTCAAATGCCGCTCTTCAATCAAACGATACCCGTTGCCAAGGTCGAGGGCATAGTAGATGGCCGTCTCCGCCGTATGCGGTGTCATGACAAGCGCTTGTCCGGTTTTCGTTTCTGTCGAGAACGAAGCGGCCCGAATGACCGGGAAAATTTGGGCTTCATTGCCGACTAATTCAATCTCTTGGTCTGCTGTGAGGGCCGTTTTTATATAGTCGACGATTTCTTCAACCGCAATATTGCCGCGCACTTTTGCTTTGGCAACAAGTGGGGCCAGTCGAATGTTGACGCCGAACCGGTCAGCTGCCCGTTCGATTCGCAACACTTCATTTTCTCTGTCATAAGACGTCCGATACCCGTCAGTGAATTGACGTTCGATCGCTCGACGCAGTTCATTCCGTTCCATCTAGATCACCCTAACTCGCTAAGAAATGCTTCGACTTGCTCCGGCGTTTTACGTTCGCGTCCGACGTAGCGGTCCACTTCTTGCCCACCGTTAAAAGCGACAAAACTCGGAATCCCGAAAATATCGAGTTCTTGTGCGAGTTCCATCCATTCGTCACGGTCGACGTAGTAGAACGTCCACTCGTTGAACTTTGACTCCAGTTCGGGCATGAACGGATCGAGGAAGCGGCAATCGCCACACCATGTCGCTGAGAACATAAACACAGTCTTTCCTTGCTTCGCTTCCGTATATTCAGTCATCGTTGTCAGTCGTTTCATCTTCATCACTCCTGTTCTATTTTCCACGTTAATGATAGCATAAGTCCGTTCTCACAATCCGCTCTCGTGTTTTGCTATAATCAAGGGCGAAGACTATTTGAAAAAGGTGACGATATGACAAAATGGACGCGTGAACAATTAAATCCGGATATGAAACACCCACTCGAACAGCTCGTCGGCGCCGTCGGAATGCTCTCTATTCTCCGCTACGGGTACTTGTTCATCGATACAGATAAGACACGAAGTCAGATTCTCGTTTGGCTCATCGTTGGATTCGCCATCATTTACATCGTAGAACGTGGATTGAAACGCCTTGTCCGCTACTTGCCGATTGTCAGGAAACGTTTTTTACTTCCCATCTACGCATTGATACTCACGCTGTTCTTCGTCAGCTTTAGAATCCCGCGCGAAACCGTCGAGACCGTCCGTAACTTCTTCGGCTGGTGATCTGCTCGGCGTCAAATGAATAAGCGTCTCGCAACTTGGCGAGACGCTTATTTTTGTGTGTCGGTTCAATATTCGATTTTCATATCATTCGGCTGAATCCGGTTCATCCGGGTCAATACTTGATATACCGCATAGCTGAGTATGGCCGGACCGACGATCAAGAAACCGAAGACGACGATCAACGTATGCCAACTGAAGCCCATCGTTTCGAGCATGACGATCGGACCGACGAGGCCGCTCGTCCCCATCCCGGCTCCGGCCGCGACACTCTCTAATTCAAACAACAAGATGGCGATCGGGGCTAGCACCGCACCGGCAACCGTCGGGGGCAGTAGGATCCATGGATTTTTGACGATATTCCCGACTTGAAGCATCGACGTGCCAATCCCTTGAGCAACCGATCCGCCGATGCCGTTGTCACGGTAACTCGTGATCGCGAACCCGACCATTTGGGCCGCACAACCGACCGTCGCCGCACCGGCGGCGATCCCGCTAAGCCCGAGCATGAGCGCGATGGCCGCGCTTGAAATCGGGGCCGTCAACGCGAGACCCATGAGCGTCGCGACGATGACGCCCATAACGAGCGGTTGTTGTTCAGTCCCCCACTCGATCCACGTGCCGAGTTGGGTCATGAACAGACCGACATATTTCCCGATATACGTCGCACTCAAGTAGCCGATCGCGATCGTCGTGAATGGCGTCACTAAAATATCAAGCTTCGTCGACTTCGAAACGAGTTTGGCCAGTTCGACCGAAAGAAGCGTCGCGACGTAACTACCCGCCGGCCCGAACTCATAGCCGAACGTCCCGACGACGAGCGCTGAAAACAAGATGAGTGGCGGAGCCTGGAGCGCATAGGCAATTGCAATCCCGATGGCTGGTCCCGTCAAACTTATGGCGACGTCTCCGATTTGTTGGAGTGTATCACCGAGACCGCTAACGCTCGTGCCGAGCAATTGTCCGCCAATCGTCTTCATGATCAACCCGATAATGAGTGTACTGAATAATCCGAGTGCCATATAGCTGAGCGCCGTCACAAAGTAGAGTGACGGGCTGAGCGTGATCCCTTTCTTCTTGAGCATGGGATTCACCCCTCTTTCTGTTGTCTTGTCAGTCGTAAAGTTTCTGTCTTCACACTTTTATCAGTATAATCTTTTCCCGGTAAATATCAACAGAAAAAAACGCCACTCGGTTAAAGTGGCGTCGTTCATTAACGGGATGCGCGAAGCGTTTCCATCGTCGAACGGTCTAACCGTTTGACGAGCGCTTTTAGAAGCGCTTTGGCCGCATCGTAGTCATCCGTGTGCAAAATCGAGGCGTGCGTATGAATGTAACGGGCTGCGACGCCGATGACGGCGGTCGGCACACCTTGCCCACTCATATGGATACGACCTGCGTCCGTCCCACCTGGTGACACGAAGTATTGTGTCTTAATGTTTTCATCTGACGCTGTATCGAGCAAGAAGTCACGCATCTCAGGAGACATGACCATGACGCGGTCAAGAATCCGGATGAGCGCGCCTTCGCCGAGCTGACCGAATTCCGTCTTATTGCCGGAAGCATCATTGGCTGGCGACGCATCGAGCACGAGCGCGACGTCCGGCTGAATCATCTCGGCAGCCGTCTGGGCCCCGCGCAGGCCGACTTCTTCTTGGACAGTCGCACCCGAGAACAAAATGTTCGGGTGATCTGCTTTGGTCGTTTCTTCGAGCAACTCGACGGCGAGACCGACGCCGTAGCGGTTGTCCCATGCTTTGGCCATAATTTTTTTCGGATGGTGGAGCGGAGTGAATTCACTCGTCGGCACGGCAGGAACTCCTGGCCGGACGCCCCATGACTCCGCCTCTTCTTTTGAGTCGGCACCAATATCGATGAACATCTGCTTGATTTCCATCGGTTTGTTCTGTGCCTCAGGCCCGAGTAAATGCGGAGGCGTCGAGGCGACGACACCCGGGATTTTTCCGTTCGATGTTATGATGTCGAACCGTTGTGCCATCAGCACTTGGCTCCACCAGCCGCCGAGCGGTTGTATGTACAGCATGCCGTTCTCTGTGATCCGTGTGACCATGAACGCGACTTCATCCATATGACCGGCGACCATGATGCGTGGTCCCGACTCGTCCCCGACTCGTTTCCCGAAGATTGAACCGATTCCGTCCGTCATCACTTCATCGACGTGCGGGGTGATCCGATCGCGGACAAATTGCCGAACTTCTGATTCGAAACCAGGCGCTCCTGGCAATTCTGTCAACGTCTTAAATAATTCTCTCGTTTTTTGTTCCATTTTATTTCATCCTTTCACTCGTTCTGGTCTCATTATATACAGAATATTTCGATGGAAGCGAATGCTTTTCATTCCAATGGGGTACAGGTTTTGGTACGATGTATGTGATAGCCATAGTTCAAGGGGAGGTAGTCATATGAAGAAAAGGTATTGGTTAGTTGGAATCGGGGTTGCCGTCGTTGCCGCACTTATGACGAAAAAAGTGTTAGATGAACGAAGCTTATCGGCTGAAGATGCGCTCGAGTACACGAAACGGGCATTCTCAGCGAAAGGTCACGTCCAAGGCGCATGGATCTCGGCATCACCAGAGATTTATACTTATGACGGTCGTGAGTATGATGTTTACAAAGGCGGGATTTCGGTCCTCGAGAGCGACGAAGAAAAAACGTACCAATTCACGGTCGATTCAGAGACTGGCGCTTTACTTGAATATGCATGAAACAAAGTCGGCGAAACAATTCGCCGACTTTTTTGTTTAGTCCGTTCGAAAGAGTGGAAAATTGAGAATGGTAGTTTTCAAACTTAAAAAGGAGTGATCCCACGTGAAAAAACTGATTGGTGAAGCAAGTGAACTTGTGTCGCAAATGGTCGAAGGGATGGTCCACGCCCATCCTGAACTGTACGGTCGCGTCGAAGGGGTGAACGTCATCTGCAGAGCGGACGGCGCCAAGTCCGGAAAAGTCGGACTCGTCTCAGGTGGCGGAAGCGGGCATGAACCTGCACACGCCGGTTACGTTGGCGATGGGATGCTCGACGCCGCTGTCTGTGGTGAAGTGTTCACGTCCCCGACCCCAGACATGGTACTCGAAGGCATCAAAGCGGCAGACGGCGGCAACGGTGTGTTACTCGTTGTCAAAAACTATGCTGGTGATGTCATGAACTTTGAACTAGCCGGCGAACTAGCCGACGCCGAAGGGATCAAAGTCGATCACGTCGTCGTCGCTGATGACGTCGCGATTGCGAATAAAGAAGACCGCCGTGGCGTAGCGGGCACGGTGTTCGTGCATAAGATTGCCGGAGCCGCAGCAGCGAGCGGGAAGTCATTGGAAGAAGTGAAAGCGCTTGCCGAGAAAGTCGCATCTCACGTCCGCTCGATGGGAATGGCGGTCGAGCCGTGCTACATGCCCGTGAGCGGTAAACCCGGCTTTGACCTGAACGAGGAAGAGATGGAAATCGGAATCGGGATTCACGGCGAGCGCGGTGTCGAACGGAAACCGACGACCGACGTCGATTCGATTGTCGACGACCTACTCGAACATTTGACAAAAGAAGTCGAGCCTGGAGAAGTCGCCGTCATGGTCAACGGTATGGGTGGGACACCGCTGTCTGAGCTTTACGTGACGTACCACTTCGTTGCCAAAAAATTAGAAGCAGCTGGTTACACGTTAAAACGTAAATACGTCGGTAACTATATGACATCTCTCGAGATGCATGGTTTCTCCATCACCCTGTTACCGCTCGACGATGAATTGACAAGTTATCTTGACGCGCCATCAGCGGCGCTCGGTTTCAAAATCTAACAAACGAGGTGTTTAATCGATGTTGACGATTGAAGGGTTCAAACAAGCGCTACGCCATGCCCAATCTGAGATTGAAGCGAATAAAGATACACTGACAGACCTAGACCGGGCGATCGGGGACGGTGACCACGGCATCAATATGTCACGCGGCTTTGATGCGGTCGCTGCGATCCTCGACGATGAGTACGCTTCTCTCGGTGAGTTGAGTAAGAAAGTCGGGATGACGCTCATGTCAAAAGTCGGTGGTGCGGCCGGTCCACTCTACGGTTCGGCATTCGTCAAAGCAGCACCGAAATTTGGTGACGCGACCGAGGCCGACTTCGCGCTCGTGAAAGAAGCGCTAGAGGAAGGGACGGCTGCGATCAAAGCTCGTGGCAAGTCCACCGCCGGGCAAAAGACGATGGTCGACGTCTGGGAGCCATTTTTAGACGGTTTGAGTGAATCAGATGATTTCACCTCAAAGTTGGATCATCTCGTCAATGAGACGGAGGGGATGCTGGCGACGAAAGGCCGCGCCTCATACTTCGGAGAGAACTCTCGCGGTACAATCGACCCTGGCGCGTTGTCCAGTTCAATCGTCTTGAAAGCGATCATGAAGGAGGTCGATTGACATCGTAGAGCTCATCATCGTTTCGCATAGCGCTAAAATTGGTGAAGGGATTCAAGATTTGATGAAAGAGATGGCTCCAGCCGTTCCGATTCATCTTGCGAGCGGACTAGAAGACGGCAGTATCGGAACCGATGTGACCCGTATCCTCGAGGCCATCGAAACCGTCGGCAAAGAGGCACTCATCCTGTCCGATATCGGATCGGCGACGATGAACGCTGAGCTTGCCATCGATATGTATGAAGGCGATAAGAAAATCAAGTTCTATGACGGCCCGATCGTCGAGAGCGCGTTCGTCGCAGCCGTCTCTTCAGGAAACGGCATGGGTCTTGATCAAATTATGGAACAGTTGAAAATGACGTAAAAAAAGAGCCAATTCGCGAAAAGCGAATTGGTTCATCTTTTTTTATGTTCGATGACCTTGAGGCGCTCTGCCCGGCACAAGATTGAAAAAATGGTATGTATACAGTCTCTCCAGGCCAGTGAACTGGCCAACTTCTTCATGTTTTATGCGGTGGCTGCCATAAGGTTGGCGCGATGGACGATGGAGAAGTCGACATGGCGGTCAATCTTACGGACGAGGTGGTTTTTCGGGACCAACTGGTCTAACGAGGCGTCGGTGCGGATCGGTTCATGATGATTCCCTTCCTGTTCGGAGGCGGTGACGGTCCATACATACCGTTTTCCGTTTTCATCGGTTCTAAGAACATATCCAGGGCTTTTCTCGTCGGCCATCGAGGCCTCAGAAAAAGACAAACGGCCGCCAGATGGCGACCGTTTGCGTTGCTCGTCCGACGGCGCCCCGACTCCTGCAGGAAAGCGTGGGCGCCGGAAGGACGAGCGATTCTATTGATGTTAGTCAACAAGCTGAAGAGCCTCTCGGCTCTTTTTTAACGTGGATTATCGTTTTTCTCATAAATCGGATTCATGTAATCTGTCGTCGAGTAGAAGCGTGGTACGACGAAGAAAAGAATGAGCGCCGGAACCGCGATTAAGAGCAACATGATCAAGACCGGCAGCCAGTAGATGATCTGTTGACCGAGCATGTCGATGTTCGCGTCCGAAAACTCGGTCGCACCTTCGACTTCGACAAGGTCAGCCGTTGCAAGAATCTTGTTGTCCGTCGCATCGTAATAATGGAACTCCGTCTTACGTGTGATGAAGATGCCGTCACGTACCGTATCGAGTTCGACGACCGCTGCGATGACTTCGTTGCCGTTCGAGTGCGTGAGCGTCTCTTCTTTGACGATTTTAGCCGTTCCTTCTTTATAGTCGTAATGCGTCGCTTTCAAATCCTCTTCGAGTGCGTCTAAGAACGCCTCGTTTGCCGAGGTATTGAGTGGTGCGATTGTTAGAATGAAGATTACTGCAAGCAGGCTTGCCCATGCTTTTTTCAACATCCCCATATTCCCCCTTCTCTAATTCCAATTTAGCGTCATTCCTATTGTACCAAGAAGAAAGAAAAAAGTGTGAAGAAAATGCTATCAAAATAAGAAAAAAGCGTGTCAAATTTTTGGTCGGAACGCTGCTTCCATCCGGTAGATCGGCTGACCCATGGCGCTGAAGCGCTCTTCGTACTCGGTACGAACGTTGTCACCCGGTTCGTTTGCGTGCAAATCGAGTGAAATATCCGTGAAGTACATGCCGTATTGGCTCATGCTCTCGAGCGAATATTCGAACAGACTTCGGTTGTCCGTCTTAAAGTGGATTTCGCCCCCGCGAGGCAGAATCGCTTCGTATGTGGCTAAAAACGTCTTATACGTCAAGCGACGCTTCGCATGTCTCGTCTTCGGCCAAGGGTCCGAGAAGTTCAAGTAAACGCGGTCGACTTCCCCTGCTTCGAAGTAATCGACGAGTTGCTTCGCATCGACGGTCAAGACGCGTACGTTTGGCATCGGCGTTTCGACGAGTTTTTGGACGATCGAGACGGCAACGCTCTCGAATAGCTCGATGGCGATAAAGTTGGCGTCCGGGAACTGTTGGGCCATCCCGAGAACGAATTGCCCTTTCCCAGAACCGACCTCAATAAAGAGTGGATTGTCGTTACCGAATTCGGTTTTCCAACTCCCTTTCAACTGTTCGGGATTCGTGATAAATACATGTTCTTGGGCTTGCATATAGTCTTTAGCCCAAGGTTTATGGCGTAAGCGCATTGAAATCCTACCTTTCGTTCATGAAATGTTCAAGTTTCTGCTGACTGAGCCGCTTCACGCGAGCAGTCCCCTTGCGATTATACACGAAATCATTGTTTAATGAACATGAATCATCCCTCACAAGGAGGTTAAATCAATGAGCACGTTAGATCAATTCTTAATCTTTTATGCGGCCCCGCTCACGTTTTTCGGCGCCGTCATCGCTACGTTCGTCTGGGCGTACTTTATGAAACCTGAAGATGTCTGATGTATATCGAAAGGGATGACTCACATTCGTGAGCCATCCCTTTTTTCATTGCGTCCGTTCATCCGCTTCGTCGAGAAGCTCACGAAGCACGGTCAAACCTTCAGCTCTTGCCATGGCGCTCTGTTCACCATAGATGGTCAACACCGTCTGGGCAATCGCGTACCAGTGCATTCGGTAATGCAGATCGGGGGTCAGCGTGATCCCGTAATGGCTGAACCACTCTTCCCAATCGACTTCATCGACATAGCTATAGACGACCATCGCCAAATCAAACGCGCGATCCGCGATAATGGCGTCGTCCCAATCGGTCAAATAAAGAAGTCCCGACTCATCCTCAATCCAATTATTGTGGTTGAGGTCAGAGTGACAAACGACTAGTTCGCGCTCGTCATCGGGCAGCCGATGGTCTGATAACCAACGGACCGCCTCATCGATCGTCTCATCTGCCTCATCTTGCTCATAGGCGGCACATTGCCGGTACAACAGTTCTGAAGTGACCGGTGTATGGTTTAACTGCTGTAACATGAATAATAGCTCTTTCGAATGATGGATCTTTCCGAGTTGCGCCGCCACTTCGGAACGCTCCATGTCGGCAGGCGATAACTCGCGACCTTCGATGAACTGTTGGGCACTGAGAACGTCTCCGTTGAACATCCGCTTCGTCCACAATAGTTTCGGGACGATGCCTTCGGCGGATAGAATCGCTAAAAATGGAGACGAATTCCGTTTAACAAAGATTTTTTGTTGGTGCGTCGTCGCTACGTACGCTTCACCCGTAATCCCGCCTGCGGAAGCCACTGTCCACTCTTCACCGAGGGCACCGATTATATCTGAATACATGTTCATCACGCTCAAATCTCATTGGAAGTTAAAAAGATACAATCACAATATTAACACGCGATAATCGTCATTGACAACGACTCGACTTGAATCTGACTCGGGTTTCGAACAATCGGCGTCAAACTCGCCTTATCCCCTTGCACGTATACGTTCCAGTCGCCTTCGGCTTGGAACGTCACTTGCTCGAACGTCCCGTTCAAATACACACGCACTCGCTGCCAAGCATCGTAAGAATGGCTTGCTGTCAGTTCGTAAGCGATCACACCAGGCGGCGACGGGAGAAACTTGAACTGCTCGACTACTTTTTGCCGGGTATCATATCGGAAACACGTGTGGCGCCGGCGTAACTTGAGCAGCGTTTTCACATACTCCACTTCTGTCGCCCGACTGTCACGAAGGTCCCAATCAAAATGATTGATCCGATCAGGGGCGTTGTAGCTGTTCTCTACGCCTTGTTTCGTCCGACCGAACTCTTGTCCGGCGTGAAGGAACGGAACGCCTTGTGACGTAATGACGATCGCCGTGGCCAGCCGTTGCATCCGTAACCTCGTCGTCTCATCCGTATCCTCACAAGCGAGCAGCAATTTATCAAACGTCGTATAGTTATCGTGCGCTTCCACATAATTGATCGTATATTGCGGACTCGGGAACCGACCGACGGTGACGTTCGGAATCTGAACGGCACCGGTGATGCATTCACGAAGTTCCCACTCCCGCCATTCGTTCCCGGATACGAAGCCGCGCTCGCGCTCGTTGAACGAGGAACCTTTCAGCGCATCTCGCATCATATCGTTAAAATGACCAATTCGTGGCATATGCGCCGCATTGTGGGAAGACGCCTTCAAGGACGGGCCGAGCGGTGTCGCCAAATCCCAACCTTCTCCATAGATCAAGATAGACCTGTCGACTTTATCAAGCGACGTCCGAACTTGGTTCATCGTTTCCACATCATGGATCCCCATCAAATCGAATCGAAAACCGTCAACTTGATACGTCGTCGCAAAATAAGTGATGCAATCGACAATCATGCGACGCATCATATACCGCTCAGACGCTGTGTCATTCCCGACACCGGTACCGTTTGCGACCGTTCCGTCGTGCTCATACCGGAAATAATAATACGGCACGAGCGCTTCGAGCGACGACTGTTCACGAATGAACACATGGTTCATGACGACATCGACGACGACGCGCATCCCGGTTTTGTGTAACTCATTCACCATTCGGGCATATTCGAGCACTCTTGTTGTCGGGGCGCTTGGGTCTGAGGCGTAGCTCCCTTCTAAAGCGAACCAATGAATCGGGTCGTACCCCCAGTTATAAGGCATGCGTGTCAACTCGTCGACGCTGCCGAAGTCATGCACCGGGAGCAATTGTAAATGTGTGACGCCTAACTCTTTCAAGTAATCGAGACCGGCACTCTTGTCACCGGTCGTCCGAATCCCGGTTTCGACGATGCTGCCGTACAATCCGTTTAGACGGCTCGTCGAAGCGGGGTGGCTCGTGAAGTCGCGGATATGAAGTTCGTAGATGACGGCGTCAGTCGCTTTTCGGAGCGGCGGCCGTAACACCGGTTCAACGTGTTTCGCAATCTCGGCTTCGACATCGACCAATACGCCAAATTCGCCATTCAGGCTGACGGCTTTCGCGTAAGGGTCGACGATATCGTTCGTTTCGACCGGTGTTTTGACGTGAAGACGGTATAGTAAACCTTCGTAACCTTTTGGCACCTCGGCATGCCAAACGCCGCGGCTACCGCGCATCATCCGAAATCGCTCGATTTCCCGATGCGTGTCTTCATCATGCACCGTCACCCAAATCGAGAAAGCGACAGGTGACCAGACGAATACGTCAATCACATTTATGCCAAAGAGGAGTCCGAGCGGTCCATCGTAGGCGTATCTGCGTTCAAATTCATTCGTCTGGACAATTTCTCTCGGGACGACCACGATTGTTTTATGTCCAGGATGAAATACGGTATAAACCGATTCCAGCGTTACCGGGCGCGCGAGACGGATGTCCCGTTCAATCGTCCCGGCCTCAGTTGATCGTTCTTCGAGCACCACGTAAGTAACAGGGCGCCCATTTTGCTCGATTTGTACTGGAATGGACTCATATTCGGCGATGACTTCGAGTCGAACCGTCTCAAATGAGAGGAGCGTTGCCCGCTCGATTGTTACATGCGTTGTCGCCTGTTGATCAGGTGTGTGATACATACTCGTTCCATCCTCTCCTACTGATCCAAAAATTGTCGAAACGGCATCTGTGCTGTCGTATCTAGAAGTTTCGCCACATCTCGAATTTGTTGGGCTTTCACGATGGATGCCCTCGCATTGACTTGTTTCATCCATTGGTCGTAATCCGACCGTGAAACAAACTGGGTCGCGCGTGTCTCCGGCACATGATCGAAATAGCCGTTCGGAGCCAACGCCACTTTTTGGATGACCCCATCATAGGACGGAAGAAACTGCCTTACGATTTCTTCGGTGCGTGTCAATGCGATGAGCGGATTGACTACACGTTTATTTTCCCCTTTGAGTGGTTGATGAATCCAAGTCTTCTGTTTCGATACGTGATAGATGCTGCGGTCACCTTCAAGCCATTCAACGAGATAAATATGCGACGGCCCAACGATGATATGGCTTAGTTCAACCATGGCCCCGTTCCACTCGACGACAGGACGATACATGAAAAAGTGATGCTCGTTCCATTCTGTGAGCATATGCCGATAACTATAGTCCCGCAAAAAAGCTAATAGTGGCATGTCCGCTTCTGTTGCCCCTTCGCACGCAAATTGAAGCTTTTGGATGCGGCGCCGGTTTGTGAGCAGCGTTTGAAATTGTTTTTCCGTCAACGGGTTCGCTTCGAGCTCGATGCGTTCCGTACGACGCCAAAATTTCCACCACGGGTTTTCAAACTCCATGATTTCCGGCGGAGTTAGCCGATTTGAGTCGTAGAGTCTGCGCATTCGCGCCGTATCTGATTCGATATACTCTTGAAAACGATTGAATTGATCGAGCATGTTCCGTTCATATTTAGAAATTACGTCAAAAATTTTAATCGGGATCGCCATGTGTCCTCCTCTGAATGCGCTAGCGGAAATACTTCAACTGCTTCATAGGCAGGAGTCTTTGTCGGATTGATTCGATAGAGCACTACTTCTGTGATTGCTTCTTCCACGTCAAACGCAGGTGCGATATAAGGGATCCGCTCGCCGGTATCCCATTTCTTTGCAAGGGTGACGTGTGCTGCGAACGGTTTCCGATCGATTGCTGAAATCTCTTCTGCCAATTTGCGCCGAAGTGTACTGACGAATGTCGAAAGCGCTACAGACGGATTCGGGATGATTGTCAGCACGCGCGGACGATCCGGTCTCCCAAAATGATCAATCTGCTGAAAACGTAACGTGAACGGCGCCGTTTCGTGCGCCACGTCTCGAGTGATCTCTTTGACTGCCTCTACTTGGTCATCGTCTAATGCCCCTAAAAATTGAAGCGTCAAATGAAATTCCTCTGGTCGATAAACGCGGCGATAGGAATAGAACGGTAAGATGTCCCGTTGGATTTGTTCAAACTGTCGCGCTTCAATCGGGAGCGCTATAAAATAATGTGTCGACATCGCTCGTCATCCTTTCTCACGGAACCGTCTCAGTCCCAAGAATAAAATCGCGCCGATGACACTGACTGCTGTGTACATCCAAAATACACCGATAATGCTGTCTACTTCAATGATAATCCCGCTCAACTGATTGAATGCGGCTGTCGCCAAGCCCGATGTGACAGCCATATAGACGCCAATCGCTGTCGAGGTGACGTTTAAGCTGACGAGACTTCGGACAAACTGAAGTGCAACCGGAATGAGCAACCCGACGACGAGTCCTTGAACGATGGCGAGCAACCAAACGACCCACAACGACGGTTCGAGTGCGAGCCAACCGTTCCGAAGCGCTGAAATCAAAGCTGCCCCAGCGAGTACGTTGACAGTGCCGAGACGTGCGACAATTTGATGCGCCACTTTCATAAACGGGATCTCACAGAGCACCGCCACTAAAAACAACGTCCCGACGAGCGTCGTCGAGCCGCCGATGCTCGTCACATAAATGCCAAAGTAGTAGTTGTTTGCGTAAATCGGACCAAAGACGAGCATGCCGCCGACTAAAAACGCCACGAACGGTGCATTCCAAATGGCTGACCAAGCGAACGGGGCTGCTGTCGTCGTATGGGTTACACCCGTATCCGTAATTTGCTTCAAGGCGACGGTTCCGACGACGAGCACGATCGCACTAAGCAGAAACGTACTCGATAACCCCCATGACGTATCCGCAATCCGGCCGATCATGAAGACCGCGATAGCAAACCCGGCCGAGCCGAACAAACGGATGGCTCCGTAATCGATTTTAGCGCGGGACGTGTAATCGAGCGTCATCATATCGACGAGCGGAATGTGGGCACATTGAAATATCGACCAGACTATCATCAACAGAATGATCCAGACGTACGATGTCGCAAATAAAAATGTGATTGAGATTGCCGCAGCCGCAATCATTGCTAACATTAACCAGGCGCGGGTTCGGCCCGTGCGGTCGGCCAGCATGCCCCAGAGTGGTTGTACACCAATCGATAAAATGGGCAAGATAGCGACGATCGTCCCGACCTCACTTGGTGACAAATCAAAACGTGCTTGTGAGAAGAACAAGGCCATGTATGGGATGAGGGCGCCTTGTGCGAAAAAGATGGCGACATAAATCGATTGAAACGATTTTTTTTGCTGGTTCACGTTCAACTTCCTTCCTAACAGACAGAGAGCCGACCGATGCAGTCAGCTCTCAAAGGTTATTATTTAGCGAGCTCGTAAATTGCTTCCGCATAGATTGCGGCCGCACGTAATAAATCTTCAACTTCCATATACTCGTCGACCTGATGGGCGACATCTTTCGCTCCCGGGAACAACGCGCCGAACGCGACGCCGGCTTCGAGCGAGCGGGCATACGTACCGCCTCCGATTGCCATCAGGTGCGCTGATTCACCAGTTTGGCGCTCATAGACGCCTGCTAATGTTGTCACGAGCGGATGGTCTTCCGAAACGTGGTGTGGCGGCATATGGTGTTTTGTCGTCAATTCGAAACCGAATGACAACGCGATTTCTTTCAAGTTTTGCAGACGTTCCGTGAACTTTGCCGTATACGGGTAACGGATGTTGACCGTCGCCATTCGCTCCGTGTCGTTGTAGCGGAAGACGCCACCGTTGATCGTCAAATCCCCGGTCTCGTCGCTCGCTTCAATACCGAGCGAGATGCCGCGTGAGTCCGCAAAGACGTGACGGACGAACTCGATGTAGCGCTCACCTTGAATATCGAGCGCGAGCGTGAGCAGGAAGCCTGCGAGCACGTAGGCCGCGTTCACCCCGTTGTCTGGTTCCATCGCGTGGGCCGCGACGCCTTTTATTGTGAACGTGTACATCCCTTCTTCAAAAACACACGTCCCGTCCGCTTCATACTTCTCGAGATACGCCTCGAATTGGTCTTCGAGCACTTCATTCGTTTTCAACACCGCTGTCGCAACGTCTGGCACCATGTTCGGGCGTTCCCCGCTGATGAACGAGACGAGGTGATGTTTCGTTCCCGTGCCGTGCTGGATCGGAAGTTGCTTGAGCACGCCATCGTATAGACCTTTCTCGGCGTTGATGATCGGGAAATCGGCGTCAGGCGCAAACCCATACGTCGGCATCTCTTCTTGTTTGAAGTACTCACGTACGCAACGCCACTCGCTCTCTTCGTCACAGCCCGCAATGAGACGGACCCGTTTCGATAGTGGCAAACCGAGCTCTTTGACGATCCGCAGTCCGTAATAGGCAGCCATCGTCGGTCCTTTATCGTCATTGCTGCCGCGTGCAAAAATTTTGCCGTCGGTGATTGTCGGGTTGAACGCCCCATATGTCCACCCGTCCCCGGCCGGTACGACATCGAGATGGCACAAGATGCCGACGAGTTCTTCACCTTCGCCGTATTCTAAATGTCCCGCATATCCGTCGACATCCTTTGTGATAAAGCCATCACGTTGACCTAGCTCGAGCATATAGTCGAGCGCTTGACGGACTTCTGGGCCGAACGGCTCGTTCGGTCCTGTTTTCGATTCGTTTAACACGCTCGGAATTGTAAGTAATCCTTTAAGATCGTTTAAAAACGCATCTTTTCGTAAGTCGACTTCTTGTCTCCAGTTCATGTCAATCTCCCCTTTGCGAATGTTCTCTCCCTTATTAGTATATCCAAATGTCAGAAAGACGAACATTTATTTCGAAAATAATTTTTCGTTCGTCTTTAAGCTCTATAACCGATGATTTACAGTTCGTTCATTCGATATTTACGTTCATAACATGTTCTTTACATTGAAATCGTTCGTTCTTTTTTCTTGCTTTTCTGTTTAGGAGCGTTATACTTAAGATGTAATTTTAAAAAATAACAATTTCATATTTCATTCGTCGTCCGTCGGTTTCGTCTTTCACCATTCTACGCATTGGGAGGTCATCCAATGAAAGGTTCAACAGATCGTATGCTAACCCGTATTAAGTCGATTTATTTATTTATCAACGAAAGGGATTGCGTTACCACTTCAGAACTAGTAGAAGAGTTCGGCATCACATCACGCACTGTCCAGCGTGATTTGAACGTACTTGAATACAACAATCTTGTAGAAAGTCCGAGTCGCGGCACGTGGACGTCATCGAAACGTTCACTGAAGACGGCAAATTGAATATAATTACAAGGGGTTCCGCGAGCGGGGCCTCTTTTTTTGCATAAAAAATGAGACCGGATGCCTTTCTGACATCCGGTCTCACTTTTTACCCCTGATTCATGACAAAAACTGTTCGACTTCTGCTTCGGTCAGTTCACGGTATTCACCAGGCTGTAACGATTCATCGAGTTCGAGCGGTCCAATTTGGACACGTTCGAGCTGTTCGACGTGCTTGCCGACCGCAGCGATCATCCGCTTGACCTGATGATACTTCCCTTCCGACAACGTCAGGCGGACGACCGATTTTTGGCCCGTCTGACTGAGCACTTCAAGACGCGCCGGTTTCGTCGTGTATCCGTCCTCGAGAGCGACTCCTTCTGCGAACGTGCGGATGTCCTCGACCGTCATCTCACCGTCGACTTCGGCGATATACACCTTGTCGACGTGTTTACGCGGTGACATGAGGGCGTGGTTGAACGCGCCATCGTTCGTGATGAGCAGCAGGCCCGTCGTATCTTTGTCGAGACGACCGACAGGAAACAGCTCGTAATGGGCGTAAGCCGGGTCGATCAATTCGATGACCGTCGACTCGACTTTGTCCTCGGTCGCACTGATGACACCAGCCGGCTTATTCATCATCAAGTAGACGAACGGACGGTACTCGACCGGCTCACCGAGCACGGTGACCGGCTCACTGTCCGTGTCGACGTGACGTTTCGCATCTTTCACAGGTTGGTCGTTGATTCGAACCGCTCCCTGTTTTAATAACAGTTTCACGTCTTTACGTGAACCATAGCCCATATTGGCTAACAACTTATCAATTCGCATTATTTTTCCTCCGATATTGGAATCGTTTTCCTAACAGTTTCCCGGCCAAGTGGCTTCTCCATCCGAGATAGCCATACACGACGAGCCCGATCCCGAAGCCGACGACGGTCGCGACGATGTCATTGCTCCAACTCGGTTGGTCATTCAGCGTGACGAACAACGACCCATACACCGCAACGAACATCGCCGCACCCATCGCAAACATGAGGATCGTGCGACGTAACAGTTGTTTATATGGAAACTGAAGTGCCCGCTGAATCTTCCACACCATGAGGATGATCGCCACGATGTATCCGGCAATCGTCGCATACCCGGCCCCGATGCCGCCGAGCGCGTATACGAACGGGACGTTCAAGACGACTTTCGTCAAGAGCCCCATCGCTGTCGCGAAAATCGTGAAGTATTGTTTATTGATCCCTTGCAAAATTGCCGCAGCGACCGAGTAATAGGCGAGGAAGAATGCACTCGGTGCGTAATGGAGCAAGTAGACCCACCCTTCCCGGTCACCCGGGAAGAGCGTCCCAAACAAAGGCTCTGAGAGCGCGACGAGTCCGATGACGGCTGGAATCGTCACGAAGAACGATACTTGGAAAATATGATTGACTTGATTGCGGACTTTATCCATGTCCCCGTGTGTGAACGATCGGGTGACGAGTGGAATCGTCGCCATCGACACACTAGCCGCGATCGATACCGGGATCAAAACGATCTTGTGGGCGTTACCGGTCAAAAAACCGAACGCCGACGTCGCCTCAGCCACCGATTTCCCAGCGTTGAGCAGCGTGTTGACCATCGTCAACTGATCGACGAACTGGTAGAGCGGTGTCGACAAGCCGACCATGACGATCGGAATCGAGTAACTGAGCAATTCGAGCAAGAGCGATTTCATCGAACGGACCGGCGTCCCTTCAGGGTTGTCGGTCTGTCGATGAATGTCTTTTCGCTTGCGCCAGTACATCGCGAGGACGGCGATACTCCCGATCGCACCGATGAACGCGCTGAACGTCGCGATCGTCACGGCGAGCACTTTCAATCCATTCAGTTCCGTCGTCTCGACCGCCGCCGTTCCGCCGAGCGTGTCAGCGAGCGGACGGACGAGTTCCGAGTCTGAGAAGACGAACAAGACGAGCATCGTTCCGCTGAGCAAGAACATGATGCGTACGATTTGTTCAATGACTTGTGAGATGGCCGTCGGGGCCATATCTTGATGTCCCTGAAAATAACCACGGACCATACTCATCGCCGGGATGAGCAAGAGCGCAAAACTGACGCTTCTTGTGACGAGCGTGAGCGAGTCGATATACTGTTGATTATTTTCCGAATTGCGGACCATGAGCTCCGATAACCACGGAGCGGCAAAGAAGAGTAAGAAAAAGGCGACGACACCGGTCACGAGCATCAGCTTCATCCCTTGCCGGAACAGCCGTTGACTCGTCCCATACTCGCCGAGCGCGTTATACTTGGCGATGAATTTTGAGACGGCAACCGGGATCCCTGCCGTCGAGATGGCGATCATGAGCGCATAATACGTATATGCCGCTTGGTATAACGTAACACCGGCAATCCCGACCATCGCTTGGAACGGGAACGTGTACAGCAGTCCGAGCGCACGGGAAATCAAGTTCCCGGCTGATAAGAGCAGCGTTCCTTTGACGAAGGATTCTCGTCCTGAATCTTGTTTGACGCTTGATGACATGAGATACCTCCATCTATTCATACAACGTTTGAAATGTCCTAGTTTTACAAAACGACCGTTTCTCATTATACTCTTACTGTTGCGGATAATAAAGTTACGATAATTTTACGTGTCGATTTGAAACAGAAACGAGGATTTGAAACAGAAACGAGGGATACTATGATGAAAGATGTCATCGTCATCGGAGGAGGCCCAAGCGGCCTGATGGCGACCTATGCAGCCGCAAAAGCCGGGGCGAACACGCTCCTGATTGATAAAGGTTCTAAGCTCGGACGCAAGCTCGCCATTTCCGGCGGCGGGCGTTGTAACGTCACGAACCGGAAACCGGTCGACGAGTTGATTCAGTTCATTCCTGGGAACGGCCGCTTTTTGTACAGCGCCCTCGCCCAGTTCGATAATCAGTCCATCATCGATTTGTTCACGGGCTTCGGCATCCCGTTGAAAGAAGAAGACAACGGCCGGATGTTCCCGGTGACGGACAAGGCCCAGGACGTCGTCAACACGCTCCTCCGCGCGATTGATTCGCTCGGTGTCGAGATTCGGAAGAACGCGAAAGTGAAGACGCTCCATTTTAATGAAGCAAATGAGTTCGAGGCGGTCGAGCTAGAAGACGGGGAACGGATCGAGGCCAAAGCTTGCGTCATCGCCGTCGGCGGACAATCCGTCCCCCACACCGGCTCGACAGGCGACGGTTACCCGTGGGCCGAGAAAGCGGGGCACACGATCACCGAGCTGTTCCCGACCGAAGTGCCGATCCTCTTGAACGATTCGTTCATCGGGACGAAACAGTTGCAAGGGCTATCGCTTCGTGACGTCGCCCTCACCGTGCACGGTAAAAAAGGTAAGCCGATCAAGACGCACCGCGGCGACATGATCTTCACCCACTTCGGTATCTCGGGTCCGATCGCACTCAGATGCAGCCAATATACGATCAAAGAACGCAAGCGCAGCAAAGAACGGGTCGTCGCACTGTCACTCGACTTGTTCCCAGACATGGCGCGCGACGAGCTCGTTCAAGAGTTGTGGAACCAAGTCCAAGCTCAGCCGAAACGCGCCGTCAAAAACGTCTGGAAAGGGTTCATCCCGGAACGGATGCTCGACCTCCTCTTGGCTGAACTCGCTTTCGGCGAAGAGGACGCGAGCCAGTTGAAACGGCAATCAGTCATCGATTTCGCGACGCATCTCAAGACGTTCGAACTGCACGCGACAGGTACGCTCGACTTCGACAAGGCGTTCGTCACGGGCGGTGGTGTCTCGGTCAAAGAGATCGCCCCACAGACGATGATGTCAAAAAAAGCAGACGGTTTGTTCTTCGCCGGCGAGGTGCTCGACATTCACGGATACACGGGCGGCTATAACATTACGGCCGCTTTCACGACCGGCCACTGCGCCGGGTCACATGCGGCAGAATTCTCCACACTCCAGCCTACAACGTAAAGAGAGCGTGGACTAACAGGAGTGATATCGCTCGTCCTATCGGCCTACTGCGGACTCGACTTCAATTTTATGTTAGGCAGAGCGCCTTAAGGCCCTCGAACATAAAAAAAAGATGAACCAGATCGCTTTTTACGATTTGGTTCATCAACAACCTGAGAGCGTGGTCCTAGTGACCACGCTCTCTTATTTTTCTGCCATTTGGCGACGGACCTCAGCCTCGAGTTCCGGCTCCGGTGGCATCCACCCTTCAGGCTTCATGACTTTATTGTCTGACGCGCGCAGGATCGGCAATCCGTCCGGGCCGAGTTTCGCCATGTTGGCACGCTGGACGATTTCAAACAGCGGCACCGGGTCTAGCCCGAGCTCGACGAAACTCCCCATCACGAAATAGAGTGCGTCCGTGAGCGCGTCCCCTTGACCGACGAGCCGGTCGACGTCGTTCGTCGGCGGCGCTTCTTGGAGCGATTTGTGCACGGCTTTCTCAAACCCTTGTTGGAACGTCGCGACGGCTTGCAAAAACTCGTCTTCCGTCCGGGCTGACTGGTGCAAAAATTCGACGACCGCTTCTTCTGCCGTCCAGACCGACCGTTTCACGGCCCGGTCAAGTTCGAGCGGGCTCGGCACGCTTGCTTCCGGGTGACCGAACGTTTCGTGAAACTGGCGTACTTCTTCATAAAAATAACGTTTACTCATTTGATCCGCTCCTATCAGTCGACCGAGACGAATGCGTCAAGATCGAACACGTCTGGTCGTACGATTGCAAAAATTTCATTGTCTTGCAGGAACATGCCGGTCGAACCGTAGACGCGAGGCGTCACCATTTGACCGTTCATCGTCCCTTCGCCTGGGTTGATCGTGTATAACACGAGTTCTTCCGAATCGAGGACGTAAATCCGTCCTTGCCGTTCGACAAGACCGACCCCACGGAACTTCTCAAACTTCTGTTGAATCGAGGCGCTCATCCCTTCCGTCGTGAGTGGCTTGCGTGATTCAATCGTCCACTCCGTCAACGGTTCGACGTCTTCTGTTTCTTCTGTTTGAAGTGCCTCATCTTCCGGAGAGACAGCATCCGTCTCGATCGTTTCTTCAGCCGATTGGGCCGGTTCATCCGTTGCTGGGTCGGCTTCCTCATCCGGTGTCGCTTCGGCTTCATCCGGCGTTTCCGCCTTCATAATCCGTTCTTGAACGTAGATGAGTTCGATATCCGGCGCCGCTGCCGTGCGGTTCATGATGATGAGCCGTTCCGTCTCTTGGTCGTACCCGAGCCCGAACAGCCGATCGGTCGAAACAAGCCCGCCGATTGCTTTTCGTTCGCGCTCCATCCAACGTCCTTCTTCTCGCTCGATCGTCACGATGACACCGGTCGATGTGACGGCATAAATTTTATCTTCTGCAATCATACGCATCCCGATAAAGTCACCGAGCGGGAACGATTGATTCTCGGTCTCGAGCTTGAGCGAAGCGTTCACTCGATTCGCGTTTCCGCTCACTTCAAAGAAGTCGTTGTCTTTCGTCAAGACCAAATAAGCCCCGATCGTGTCGCTATAGTAAACTTCGTCAATATTCTGTATTTGTTCGAGCGCATCGGTCGTATCGATGTCTTCTTCGTCTGGCGAGGCCTCGACCGGAGGCATCGACGTCGCTTGATGACTCGTTTGAATCTCAATCTTTTCAAATGTCGCAGCGATTTGGCTTTGAATGTCTTCGTCTGAAAAAACGAACACGTAACAAAGAATCACGCCGACCACGACCGCAAACAACGTCGTGTACAGTACGTAAGATCGTTTCATGGACGCTTAGTCCCCTTTATATTCAGTGTCGCCCTTTAGTGTAACAAAACCGCCTCAAAAAGAAAACGGCATCCCCAAAAAGAAAGGAACGTGTGACAATGTCACACATTCCTTAACTTATCCTACGACGATGTTAACGAGTTTACCTGGGACGACGATCACTTTACGGACCGTTTTTCCTTCAGTGAACTCTTGTACACGCTCGTTCGCGAGTGCCTCCGCCTCAAGTGCTTCTTTTGAAGCGTCGCGCGTCACGTGCATCTTCGCCCGGAGCTTGCCGTTCACTTGGATGACGACCTCGATCGTATCGCTGACGAGTTTCGACTCGTCAAACGTCGGCCACGCCGCATACGTCAACTCTTCTGCCATCCCGAGACGCTCCCACAACTCTTCAGCCAAGTGTGGTGCGACCGGAGCGAGCATCTTGATGAAGTTGACCATCTCTTGCTTCGGTAACGTGTCTTGCTTGTACGCTTCGTTGATGAAGACCATGAGTTGCGAGATCGCTGTATTGAAGCGAAGTGCCTCATAATCTTCCGTCACTTTTTTCACAGTCTGATGGTACGTGCGCTCAAAGTCGGCCGTCGCAGCGACGTCTTCGAGTTTCGCTTGTTCGAACAAACGCCAGACACGGTCGAGGAAGCGACGTGCCCCGTCAAGGCCGTTTGTCGACCACGCGATGGCCGCATCAAGCGGTCCCATGAACATCTCATAGAGACGAAGCGTGTCGGCACCGTGTGATTTGACGATATCGTCCGGGTTGACGACGTTGCCTTTTGATTTCGACATCTTCTCGTTGTTCTCACCGAGAATCATACCTTGGTTGTAGAGCTTTTGGAACGGCTCGTTCGTCGGGACGATCCCGATGTCGTAGAGCACTTTGTGCCAGAAACGCGCGTAGAGCAAGTGTAGGACCGCGTGCTCCGTCCCACCGACGTACAAGTCGACCGGGAGCCAGCGCTTCAACTTCTCAGGATCGGCGATCATGTCTTCGTTATGCGGATCGATGTAGCGGATGTAGTACCAGCAACTGCCGGCCCATTGCGGCATCGTGTTCGTCTCACGACGACCCTTCTCACCCGTCACCGGGTCTGTGTACGTCAACCACTCGTCTGCGTTCGCGAGTGGTGACTCGCCTGTGCCTGACGGCTTGATCTCATCGATGATCGGAAGTTCGAGCGGAAGCTCTTCGATCGATACCGTCTTGAGCGTCCCGTCTTCCATATGAACGATCGGGATCGGCTCGCCCCAATAGCGTTGACGGCTGAACAACCAGTCACGGAGACGATACGTCGTCTTCGCCCGGCCCGTGCCGGCAAGTTCGAGTTCTTCGATGATTTTGGCGATGGCATCGACTTTATTGAGACCGTCGAGCGCTCCTGAGTTCACATGTTCGCCGTCTTCCGTGTAAGCCGCCTCATCCAAGTTACCGCCTTTGACGACTTCGCGGATTGGGAGGTCAAACGTCTTCGCGAACTCATAGTCTCGCTCATCGTGGCCCGGTACGGCCATGACCGCACCCGTGCCGTACGTCGACAAGACATAGTCAGCGATCCAGATCGGAAGTTTTTCCCCGTTGACCGGGTTGACCGCGTAAGCGCCCGTGAAGACACCCGTCTTCTCTTTGGCGAGATCGGTCCGTTCGAGGTCGGTCTTCTTCGAGACTTCTTCCGCGTACGCTTCGACCGCGTCGAGTTGTTCCGGCGTCGCAATCGCTTTGACGAACGGGTGCTCCGGCGCGAGTGTGACGTACGTCGCTCCGTAAAGAGTATCAGGCCGCGTCGTGAACACGGTCACGACTTTATCGTGCCCGTCGACTTTAAAGTCGACTTCGGCGCCGACCGATTTTCCGATCCAGTTGCGTTGCATCTCTTTGACGCTCTCTGGCCAGTCGAGTGTTTCTAAATCATCAAGCAACCGCTCGGCGTAATGCGTAATGCGGAGCACCCACTGTTTCATCGGGACGCGGTAGACCGGGTGGTTCCCACGCTCAGACAATCCGTCGATGACTTCCTCGTTAGCGAGTACCGTACCGAGGGCCGGACACCAGTTGACCGCCACTTCGTCGACGTAGGCAAGGCCACGCTCATAGAGCTGCGTGAAGATCCATTGCGTCCACTTGTAGTATTTCGGGTCGGTCGTGCTGATCTCACGGTCCCAGTCGTACGAGAAGCCGAGGTCTTTCAACTGACGGCGGAACGTCCCGATGTTACGCTCCGTGAACTCGCGCGGGTCGTTCCCTGTGTCGAGGGCGTACTGTTCGGCCGGAAGACCGAACGCGTCCCAACCGATCGGGTGAAGGACGTTATAGCCTTGCATCCGTTTCATACGGGCGATGATATCTGTCGCCGTATAACCTTCCGGGTGACCGACGTGAAGTCCGGCTCCTGACGGGTAAGGGAACATGTCGAGGACGTAGAAACATTCCTTGTCCGGGTCTTCCGTCGTCCGGAATGAATCTTTCTCTTCCCAACGCTTTTGCCATTTCGGCTCGATGTCTTGATGTTTAAAATAGCTCAAATTTCTTCCTCCTCTGCATAATAAAAAGCCCTCCGCCCCGGTAAATGGGACGAAAGGCTTGAAAGCTCTCCGCGGTACCACCCATGTTGCATGTCTGCCACTTGAGACGCCGGTAACGAGGCGTAACTTCGGTTCACCCTACTTTTAGTTCAGGCGAACAGCTCCAAGGCGAGTTCTCGCGGTCCATATACCGGTTTACACCAACCACCGGCTCTCTAAAATATCGACCCTACGATACTATTCCTTATCAACGCAATTTTTATCTCACCTCTTCATTCTAGCGCAAGATAAAAATCTACGTCAATGTGAACTTACAATCACGTTTTAATTTGTTTGAGCGTCGAGATCGTTTTCACTGCGAAGAAAGCGATCAATCCGAATCCGACCTTGTTGACCAAGTCGGCGACGTTGTAGATGAGCTCACGCACTAACTGAACCTCTACCCCGGTCGCGAACAGCGTGACCGCGTAACCGATCGGGTAAATCGCCCAACCGATCAAGATGAACAGGCGCATGTTGAGCAGCGCTTTCCGGATCGGTGCCGGCGACGATTCCGCCGCTTTCGTGACACTCGTGAACAGCAAGTAGATGATATAGATCCATGCTAAACAGCCGACTAGATAGCCCCACAATCCAAGTTGCGTGAAGCCGCCGTTCAAGTTGATCGATGATTCACCAAGATATCCCGAGACGATCATAATAATGTCGGCGACGATCAATTTCGTCAGCAGTCCCGACTTCATCTTCCCCTTTAAATTGAGGAGAAGCGGGAACTTCACGAGCAAGAGCGGTGTCGTCACGAGCCAATCGATATAACGAATCTCGGTTGGAAAACCTGTGATCTCAGACAACAGTCCCGAATCACCAACGGCGTCCTTCATGAAATAGTAATGAATGGCAGCGACAAACGTGACCAAGGCAGCGACCGTGGCGACAGAACGATATTCCGGGTCAAGGCTGTTTCGTTCCACTAAAAAATAGAGTGTCGCGGCGGCCATTCCGACAAATCCGACCCAAAACATGTATTGGGTCGCGAGCACGAGTAAATTGACTTCTTCGTTCATGGTGTACATCCCCTCATCGGCTAGAAACAGGAAACGACGGAACGATTATGTGAAAGGATCCTCTGACTATATTTTACTTGAATTTTACATGAGATTGCAATACCTCATGCGAATTGGATACGCGGTCGATGTGACATTCGGATCAAGTTTGACGATTCAACGAACTGATTTTCATAAAGAAGAACAGCGCTGTGATAATGAGTAGAAGCAGCAATCCAAACACAGCGTTCATCCCGAGCAAATCGAACGTGAGTCCTGAGAGCGTCGGTCCAATCATCCGTCCGACCGACGCGGCGATGTTGACGAGTCCTTGGAACTGTCCGGCTTTACCTGGAGGTGCAAGTTTTGCGGCGATCGTCGGAACGGCCGGCCAGATAAACATCTCACCGATCGTCATGACGATCATCGCGACCATGAACATCGTAAATCCTCCCGCGAACGGGACGATGATGAAAGCAGCGAGGAAGATGATGGCACCGACGACGAGTTGGCGCTTCAAATCGTCTTCAAAGTAGCGCAGCGCCCGGTTGAGGAGCGGTTGGGCGAACACGATCAACGCTCCGTTGACCGTCCACAGCAGTGAATATTGGCTGATCGTCACACCGAGGTCTTTCGAATGGACGGCGATCGTTCCTTGCCACTGGACGTAGACGAACCAGAGTGCGGCATAACCGATGGCGACAAACCACAGCGATTTCATCGTCGCGCCAGAGAGCGTCGTCGCCGCGGCCTCGAGCTGAGACTGGACGATTGGACGACCCGGGTTTTTCAAGTAACGCAGGCCGAACAACAGCACAACGACGAAAAGGACCGACAAGAAGAAGTTCGCATAGAAGATCCACTCGATGTTGATACGCGCGATCTGACCGCTCATCGCCGTCCCGAGGGCGACACCGACGTTTTGGGCGACGTAGATCGCGTTGAACGAGCGCCGGCCGCCTTCAGGCCAGATCAAACCGGCAAACGCGTACACGGTCGGAAAGACGAGCCCACCCGAGAACCCGATCAAACCGAGCCAAGCCAAATACCCGAAGAACGTGGCATGAAACAATAAGAAGCCGAGCGAGCTCGCGAGCAACAGCCCGACCGAGATGACGAGCGTCCGCTTCCCGCCGATGCGGTCGAACAACGTCCCGCCGATATAGTTACCAGCGATCGCGAGCGCTGAGTTGACGAGCAGCGCAATACCTGCGAGCGTCATCGACTCGCCTAAATATCCATTAATATAGAGTGTGTTAAATGGCCATAAAAAAGACGCCGCCGTTGTGTTGAGCGCCATCGCAATGACTAGAATCCATACCGAAATCGGCATTTTATTGTTCATACCCGTTACTCCTTTCATTCCTTTAAACGATAAAAAATCCGGCACGACGGCCGAATCTGTGATGAGTCCTTCTCCAAGCTAACGGAACGCTACATAACTGTCAAGAAAAATTACTTATTATGAAGTAAAGCAAGCTCTACCTTGTGATAGCATGAGCAAGGAAGGAGAGGATAGCATTGAATAATCCGTTTGGCCAAGCTAGATTCCACAAATTAAATGAAGCATATCGTCGCGAATTCGGCGAGAAAGTGTTCAAAGTCCCGCTCGATGGCGGCTTCACGTGTCCGAACCGCGACGGCCTCGTCTCAAAAGGCGGCTGCACGTTCTGTTCGGATGACGGCAGCGGCGATTTTGCCGGCAACGCCTGTGATCCGATCCCGGTCCAGTTCGCCGAGGGCACGGCCCGTCTGCATCGGAAATGGAAGCAGGCGTTGTATATCGCCTACTTCCAAGCGTTCAGCAACACGTACGCACCCGTAGAGCGCTTGCGTGAGCTGTTCGAACCGGCACTCGCAGAAGAAGGCGTCGTCGGACTCGCGATCGCGACACGACCCGACTGTCTGCCAGACGACGTCGTCGACTATCTCGCTGAGTTGAACGAGCGGACGTCGCTCACGGTCGAACTCGGCCTGCAGACGATCCATGACTCAACCGCGAAAAAGATCAACCGGGGCCACGACTATAAGACGTTCCTCGATGGTCTCGCGAAACTGCGGAGCCGGAACATTTCCGTCTGTGTCCATATCATCAACGGGCTTCCCGGTGAAACGCCAGACATGATGCTCGACACGGCCCGAGAAGTTGCTAAAATGGATATACAAGGAATCAAGATCCATTTGCTCCACGTCTTAAAACAGACGCCGCTCGCCAGACAATACGAGTTAGGGCTGCTCGAACTCATGGACGAGACGACATACGTTTCGCTCGTCTGCGATCAGCTCGAGTACTTACCGCCTGAAATCGTGATTCATCGATTGACGGGCGACGGTCCACCCGACTTATTGATCGGACCGACGTGGAGCCGGCACAAAATGGCCGTCTTGAACGCCATCAACGCCGAGTTGGAACGTCGTGATTCCTTCCAAGGAAAAAAGAAGGATGAGATCTATGGGATTAATGAGAGTTTTACCGTTCGCGAAGTATCTATTAAGTGAACACGTTACAGACGGTGCCGTCGCCATCGATATGACGGCCGGCAACGGACACGATACATTGTTTCTAGCAGAACGAGTCGGCAGCGGCCACGTCTACGCGTTTGACGTCCAAGAGGCGGCAGTCAAGGCGACGACAGACCGCATCACCGCCGCCGATCTGCTTGATCGTGTCTCGGTCGTCCACGACAGCCACGACACGGTCAAGGCGGTCGTCGCGGATGAAACCCGTCCGATCACGGCGGCCGTCTTCAATCTTGGCTACTTGCCCGGGAGCGACAAGTCGATCACAACGACCGGCAACACGACGATCGACGCCCTCGAGCAATTGCTCGACGTGATGGCCGTCGGCGGTATCATCGTCGTCGTCATCTACCACGGCCATGAGAGCGGGAAAGTCGAGCGGGACGAGGTGCTCACGTACGTCGAGTCACTCGACCAAAAACGAGCCGGCGTCCTCCATTACGGTTTCGTCAACCAAATCAATCATCCGCCATTCATCGTGGCGATCGAAAAATGGGCATGAAAACAGGCGACTCACGCGAGTCGCCTGTTATTTATTCCCGAATCAATTCATAAAACGTTAACAGCGTCTCCGCGAACTTTGTGTTCAACCGTTCATAGCCAAAGTGCGGGAACCCTTCGAGTCGACGGATGTAGACTTGGTCGCCGCCGATTTTGCGGCAGACGTTCAACGTCAGCTTCACGTCGGCGAAACGATCGTCCGGCGCGTAGAAGCAAGCGAGCGGTAAGCGAGGTAAATGTTTCTTCTCCTCTTGATGCTCGACGATCTCTTCTTCGATTTCGCGGTACTGCGCGTATGTGATCTCGCCGAAACGAGATGACTCTTCCCCGCCGCCGGTGAACGTCATCATACTGAGCGGCAAATCGGGGCGGAACCGGTCGACCGCACTGGCGACGACTTGCTTGAGCCCGCCGATTTGGCGGGACGAATGCCAATCAAAGAGCGGGGAGATGTATGTCAAACTCCCGAGCGGCACGTCGTACTCTTGCAGGAGGCGGTTCGTCAAGAGCGCCCCGAGACTGAAGGCGATGACGTGAATCGGTAGTTTGGACTGACTCGCTTCCCGTAGCGTGTTCTTGATCAGCTGTTTATGGTCTTCTGCCGTTAGTCCGACCGTCTGTCCGGTCACGACGAGCACCTCATAGTCGACACTGAGTCGCTGCAAAAATGCTTCGCTGAGTCGGGACGTGAACTGCAACGGGTAAACGATCACGATGACCCCTTTTCGTGATTCTTCTTCATATGTCATGCTGTCACCTCATTATTAGTATGTCTCATCAATTCTAACAAAAAACATCAGCCGCTGACTGATGTTTGAAAGAAAATCCGTCTGGAGTCTTAGCGTGGGTCGTAACGCAAATGGATGAGCTCCATCGGTTGATCGTACACTTCTTCTTGAATTCGGTTCAGTTCGGTGAACGCTTGGTGGCTTAAGAACGCGATCGCCTGCTCGTTCGAACTCTCGACGTACAGCTCGATCGGCTGCGCTTTCCGCTCTTGGAGATGTGTCAGCAGTTCCGCCCCAAGTCCTTGGCGATGGTGAGCCGGATGAAGATAGAGACGAAGCACTTCCCACGTATCACCGCGGTCGATCGCATGGTAAAACCCGATGACGTCTCCTTCGGCCTCACCGACGATGAACAACTGTTCTTTCGCTTCTTCACTCGAACCGATGGCCCGGACGATCTCTTCTTGTTGATAGGCGCGCTCCATCACCTTAGACCGAACGTCATCTGTCACACTGATGGTCGCAAGTGCGATATCTCGAATCGTGGCGGCATCTTCTGGTACGGCTTCCCGCATCTTCATAACAGCTTCCCCCTTTTGGCCAATCTAGTACTATCATTCCCCATCACGTAAAAAATATCCTGCTCTTCTATTACTTTTTCGTGTCGAAATCAAGCAGAACGTTATTTTCTATTTTAACTAGGGTATATGAGTACCAATGCCAACTTACAAAGGAGTGTTTAGACATGGAACCAACATTACAAAACGATCCGCACGCAGCTAACGCTAACAACCCGAATCGCCAATTCGACCAAACCAACTCGGGTGGTCCTAGAATCAACGTCGTGACCGGAATGCTTCTCGGTGCGCTCGTCGGCGGTCTGATCGCCCTACTTAGCTCGTCGAACCGCGAGACGACGAAACAGTCGCTCACGAATGCGAAGTCGTCTGTCGGCGGTCTCGTCGACACGATCAAAGAAGATCCGTCCGGTAAAGCGTCTCAAGTCATCGAGCAAGTGAAATCGGCGTCGGGTATGATTCAAGAAGTGTCGACCGATGTGCAAAACGTCTATGAAAAAGTTGTCGGTGAAGTCGACACGGTCAAAGAAGACGTGAACAAAGTCGTCGAGACGGCCCAGGAAACAAAATCAGATTTACAAGATATTGGTGAGAAAGTCGTCGAGGCGAAAGATACGGCACTCGGCAACGAGAACGCAACAAACGAAAATAAACCACAAGCATAATAAAAACGACCTTTCTCGCGAAAGGTCGTTTTTTTATGCTTATGCGAAACGTTTTGCGCCTTCTTCAAGCACTGCCGCTTTGTCCGTCTGCTCCCATGGGAGTTCAACGTCTGTGCGACCAAAGTGTCCGTAAGCTGCTGTCTGTCTGTAGATCGGGCGACGAAGGTCGAGCATCTTGATGATGCCGGCCGGACGAAGGTCGAAGTTCTCACGAATGAGTTCAACGAGTTCAGTCTCGCTCAATTTACCAGTGCCGAACGTGTCCACCGCGATTGAAACCGGGTGTGCGACACCGATCGCGTATGCAAGTTGAACTTCCGCTTTGTCAGCAAGTCCAGCTGCCACGAGGTTTTTCGCCACGTAGCGGGCCGCGTATGCTGCCGAACGGTCAACTTTTGTAGGATCTTTACCTGAGAACGCACCACCGCCGTGGCGAGCGTATCCACCGTATGTGTCGACGATGATTTTACGTCCTGTGAGACCTGCATCACCTTGTGGTCCACCGATGACGAAACGGCCAGTCGGGTTGATGAAGTATTTTGTCTCGGCGTCGATGAGTTCAGCCGGGATGACTGCTTCGATCACATGTTCTTTAAGGTCCGCTTGGATCTGCTCGAGCGTGATGTCTTCTGCGTGTTGCGTCGAGATGACGATCGTATCGATACGGACCGGGTTGTTGTCTTGGTCGTATTCGACAGTTACTTGCGTCTTACCGTCTGGACGAAGGTAAGTGAGCGTTCCGTTTTTGCGGACTTCTGCCAAGCGACGTGACAATTTGTGAGCGAGTGAGATCGGGAGCGGCATGAGTTCAGGTGTCTCGTTCGTTGCATAACCGAACATGAGGCCTTGGTCACCGGCACCGATCGCATCGATTTCTTCGTCAGTCATTTGACCTTCACGAGCTTCGAGCGCTTGGTCGACACCGAGTGCGATGTCTGCCGACTGCTCGTCGATTGCTGTGAGTACAGCACAAGTCTCAGCGTCAAAACCATATTTGGCGCGCGTGTAGCCGATCTCACGAACAGTTTCACGTACAACTTTCGGGATATCCACGTAAGTCGATGTCGTGATTTCACCAGCTACGAGCACGAGACCTGTCGTGACAGACGTCTCAGCCGCAACGCGGGCGTTTGGATCTTCAGCCAAAATTGCATCCAAAATCGCATCTGAGATTTGGTCACAAATTTTATCCGGATGTCCTTCAGTGACGGACTCCGAAGTGAAAAGTCGACGGTTCAAGTTTGACATTTCGAAAAACCTCCTATTAATAAGGGTGATGTGTGGACGGTACTCGTTCCCCTTACGCGTTGCTTTGGGACGGTAATGAAAAAAACCTTTCGCCACGTTCAATGGGAAAGGTTGAATCGTTCTTCCTTACCCTCTTATCGTTCGAAGCTGTCGCTTCGCTTCAGGATAGCACCTTTTCCGAAAAAGACTACAGGATCGGACGGTTGCTGGGCTTCGTAGGGCCTTGTTCCCTCCACCGCTCAGAATAAGAGTATCCGTTACGAACACCATCATATAAATGCCATACCGTTCTGTCAAGCGTATCTGCTTAATTTGTAAATTTCTTCGTAATCACGGAAATCATTTATGTTTGTGAAATATCAAACATTTTTTTGACGGTTTCCGTTTTTTCACTCCCCGCTTATACAGAATATGTTAGAATGTCTTTGTAAGAAAGCGCTTACTTTAAAGGGTAAAGAAATGCTTGTTTTTGATTAGTGTGTCACATATAATAAAAAGTGTCATACTAATTAATCGCGGAAGTATGCGGATTTCATCCACATCTATTTAGGGGAAAGGTGGGACTCAGGATGGCGACTACGCTCCTGAAAATCGAAGAATTAATTAAGGGTGCCGATGTATTACGGAACTTAACCGTTCCAGAACTGGTGGAAGAAGCCATTCGTAACGGTGAAGGCGTACTGACGAAAGACGGGGCTTTATCGGTCAGTACAGGGAAATTCACAGGGCGGTCACCGAAAGACAAATTCGTCGTCAAAGATGAAGTCAGCAACTCGTTAGTGGACTGGGGGCCGGTCAATCAGCCGATCGCAGAAGACAAGTTCACCGCTCTTCTCGACAAAGTCCTCACTCATCTCGAGACGAAACAGAAGCTGTATTATCTCGAAGCTTCGGCTGGAGCTGACGAGCACTACACGCTACCTGTACGCGCCATCACCGAGTACGCGTGGCACAGCTTGTTCGCGAAGCAGTTGTTCTTGCGTGAGTGGCCAGCGAGAGCTGCATTTGACCCGTTCACGGTCATTTATGCACCGAGCTACAAGGCCGACCCAGCAGTTGACGGGACGAACTCAGAAACGTTTATCCTCGTCTCGTTCGCCAAGCGTACCATTCTGATCGGGGGAACAGAATACGGCGGCGAAATTAAAAAATCGATTTTCTCGGTCATGAACTTCCTATTACCTGAACAGCACGTCTTGTCGATGCATTGCTCGGCCAACGTCTCGGACGCCGGAGAGACGGCGCTCTTCTTCGGACTATCGGGCACGGGGAAGACGACGCTATCAGCCGATATGGAACGTCATCTCATCGGTGACGATGAACACGGTTGGTCACCAGACGGCATCTTCAACATCGAAGGCGGTTGCTACGCCAAGACGATCAACTTGTCGCGTGAGAACGAGCCGCAAATTTATGACGCTATCCGTTTCGGATCGTTGATCGAAAACGTCATCTTGAACGAAGACCGCTCACCCGACTACAAAAACATCTCGCTCACCGAAAATACGCGAGCAGCTTATCCGATTCAATACATCGATAACGCGATGCTCCCTTCACGGGCCGGTCACCCGAACACGATCGTCTTCTTGACGGCCGATGCTTACGGGGTGCTCCCGCCGATCAGCAAGTTGACGAAAGAGCAGGCGATGTATCACTTCCTATCTGGCTACACATCAAAACTAGCCGGGACGGAGCGCGGCGTGACCGAGCCACAAGCAACGTTCTCGACTTGCTTCGGCTCACCGTTCTTACCGCTCGCCCCGGAACGGTACGCCGACATGCTCGGTAAGTTGATCGAACAGCATAACGTCGACGTCTACCTCGTCAACACGGGTTGGACCGGCGGGGCTTACGGTGAAGGATCACGTATGAAGCTCAGCTACACACGGGCCATGGTGAACGCCGCGATCAATGGTCAATTGCGTGACGTCGACACTGTCAAGCACGACATCTTCAACGTCGACATCCCGGTCCATATCGATGGCGTCCCACAAGACGTGCTCAACCCACGTGACACTTGGAAAGATACGGCTCATTACGATGTCGAAGCGCGAGCGCTCGCCTTGAAGTTCCAACAAAACTTTAAACGATTCACGAAAGCGAGTGAGAAAGTCATCGCGGCCGGCCCAATCGTCTTCTAACTCAAAATGACTAGTACCCCGCTCGGGTACTAGTCATTTTTTTCTTGCAATCGCCAACATCCAATCCATCGCTCGGTCCGTCGTCTTCCATTTTTCCCAGAACGGGAGCTGATGGGCGAACGGCAAGATCCAAAGCTCTGCTTGCGAACCGATCTTGTCGGCGAGGGCGGTCGCATGACGAAGCCGGACTTGCTCGTCGTCCGTCCCATGAATGAGTAGCGTCGGCGCCTGCCAGTCTTTGAAGAGCGGAGACCGTTCGACATACGCCTCATGGACCGCCTCCGGGTCTCCCCCGGTCATCCGGCGCAACATCTTCCGCATCGAACGCTGTTCTTCATACGTCCACTCCAAATTCGTCACACCCGCCCACGACGTGACCGACGTGACGGGACGTTTTGATGCGAGCGACAACGCCATCATGCCGCCCCGGGAAAAGCCGAGGGCGTGGATCGTCTCGTGCGTCCGGCTAACGCGGTCATACAGAGACACGACGTCCTCTAAGTCGGCGCCTCCGAAATCCTCTTTCCCGGTCCCCCCGTGGTTCCCGCGATAGACCGGCGCCACGACATGGAACCCTTTCGCCGCGAACTGCATCAGCCGAGGCAACCGGACGTCACCGATCCTCCCGGTGCCGCCTCGTAAATAAAACAGCACCTGGCCGTTCGGGCGTTTTGGAGTGATCGTGTAGGCGACGACTTCTTCCCCGTCACTCGTCTCGTACCAACCTCGATGAACGGGATATCCCGCATAAGGAGGCAGGACGTCGACTCGATCAAACCAACTTTTTGTCATGGAGTACTTTCATCGTCTCGGGCAACACTTTATCTTTCATCATGAAACTGTAGCGGCCGTTACGGAGCAGGTTCGTCGGTAACATGTCCAACAAGACGGCCCCATCGGTCTCATCGACGGCCGGATGATCCTCGAACCGCTCGATCTCCGCAAAATAAATATTTTTGATGACGGTGTCGCCACGCCCGAGCACCCGGTACTGCCCTAAATAATGGAGCGTCTTGACGACGCCTCCCGTCTCCTCGTACACTTCCCGAATCGCCGCGTCGTCCTCGTGTTCTCCGGGTTCGACTTTCCCTCCCGGAAATTCGAGTCCGCGCTGCTTATGCTTCGTGAGCACCCATTTGTCCGCATAGCGGGCGACGACCCAGACGTGAAGCGGCGTATCCGAAAATGGATAGTGCTCGAAGCTCAACTCGACTTTATTGTGATAGTAGTCCGTGAATGTCAACATAGTCCATCCCTTTCTTTCCCGTGTCTACTCTCACTTTACCTTGTCTCACCCTAGTTTCAAACAAAAAAATAGGCCCGCCGAGGCGGACCTACAACAAATCATTGGTTTAAGCGCTTTTCAAGCTCAGCTTTTTGTTCTTCGTAACCTGGTTTTCCAAGCAACGCGAACATGTTCGCTTTATATGCTTCAACACCTGGCTGGTTGAACGGGTTGACTCCGAGAATGTAGCCGCTCATCGCGCACGCCTTCTCGAAGAAGTAGAACAAGTAGCCGAGATGATATGGCGTCATCTCTGGCAATTCGACGACGAGGTTCGGCACGTTTCCGTCCGTGTGGGCGAGGAGCGTTCCTTCCGTCGCCTTGTCGTTGACGAATTGGATCGTCTCACCGGCAAGGAAGTTCAAGCCGTCGAGGTCTTGTGCGTCTTCAGGGACGTTCAACGCGTGACGGACGTTCGTGACACGGATGACCGTCTCGAACAAGTCGCGGCGACCTTCTTGGATGTATTGTCCCATCGAGTGGAGGTCAGTCGAGAAGTCAACTGCCGCCGGGAAGATCCCTTTGTTGTCTTTGCCTTCTGACTCGCCGTAAAGCTGTTTCCACCACTCTGATACATAGTGGAGTGCCGGCTCGTAGTTGACGAGAAGTTCGATCGATTTACCTTTCGCATACATGGCGTTACGGACGACCGCGTACTGGTACGCCTCGTTCTCTGAAAGTTCAGGTGAACTGTAGGCATTTTCCGCGTCACGCGCACCTTCCATGAGGGCATCGATATCGATGCCTGCCGCCGCGATTGGAAGCAAACCGACTGGTGTGAGGACAGAGAACCGTCCACCGACATCGTCCGGAATGACGAACGTCTCGTAACCTTCTGCATCAGCGAGCGTCTTCAAAGCGCCACGGGCACGGTCTGTCGTCGCATAAATGCGCTCGCGTGCGCCGTCTTGGCCGTACTTCTCTTCCATGAACTGCTTGAGGACACGGAAAGCAATTGCCGGCTCTGTCGTCGTTCCCGATTTTGAGATGACGTTGACTGAGACTTCTTTGCCTTCGAGTACTTGAAGCAACTCCGTCATGTACGTTGACGAGATGTTGTGGCCCGCGAAGAAGACTTGTGGGGCGTTACGCTCCTCTTTTGACAACACGTTGAAGAATGAATGTTGCAGCATCTCGATGGCTGCACGAGCGCCGAGATACGACCCACCGATTCCGACGACGACGAGGACGTCCGAGTTGTCGCGGATTCGTTCAGCGGCCGCTTTGATGCGTGCGAACTCATCCGTATCAAAATTCGTTGGAAGGTCGACCCAGCCTAGAAAATCGCTGCCGGCACCGCTCCGGTCGTGGATGACCGAATGGAGTGCTTTCACCGTTTCTTGCATTTGATCGACTTCGTGTTCCCCGACGAAAGACAGGGCGTTAGAATAATCGAAACGTACTGTTGACATGGCATTTCCTCCTTTAAATCGCTCATCTAAGAGCCATACATGACCCATCATAAACGGAAACGACGGATTCGTTCAATCATTATTGCAAAATAGGCATCAAATCGCCTTATTTGCTCAATTCAAGAATCGCAGCCACGTCTTCGCGTTCGAGTGTACGGAAACGTCCGAACGCTCCACGCTTCATCGCTGAATCAAGGATCGCCTCAAACGTCGACTCGTCGATCTCATAGTCGCGGAGTGAACTTGGCGCACCAAGTTGGTCGAAGAAAGTACGAACCGCTGTGATCGTGCGTTTCGCTGTCTCGAGGTCAGTCGCACCCGGTTCGACGTTGAACACTTCTGTCCCGAGTCGTGCGAACCGTGCCGCGTTGTCTTCTTCAAGGACGTGCTCCATCCAGCGCGGGAAGAGGATGGCGAGACCGCCGGCGTGCGGGATGTCATGGACAGCCGAAACGGCGTGCTCGATGTTGTGCGACGCCCAGTCACCAGAAGCGCCCATCTGCAAGACCCCGTTCAAGGCGATCGTGCCTGCGAACAAGATGATGGCACGCAAGTCGACGTTCTCTAAGTCGTCGACGAGCTTCGGTGCCGACTCGACGACCGCTTTCAAGACGCCTTCAGTCATCCGCTCTTGGACCGGAGCGTGGTTCGGGTGGAAGTACTGCTCGAAACAATGGCTCATCATGTCGACGATGCCATAGATCGTTTGGTCTTTCGGCACCGACACGGTATAGCGCGGGTCGAGGATCGAGAACGTCGGATAGACGAGCGGGTGGCCCCAACCATATTTCTCTTGCGTCTCCCAGTTCGTGATGACCGAACCGGAGTTCATCTCAGAACCTGTCGCCGCGAGTGTGAGCACCGTCCCGAACGGTACCGCTTCAGTCGGGATATGGTCACGGAGGACGATGTCCCATGCGTCGCCGTCATACGGGATCGCTGCCGAGATCAATTTCGTGCAATCGATGACTGAACCGCCGCCGACCGCGAGCAAGGCGTCGATGCCTTCTTCGCGTGCTTTCGTGACCGCACGTCTCACCGTTTCAATCCGCGGGTTCGGTTCGACACCTGAGAAGTCGACGAACTCGATGTCCGCTTTATTTAATTCAGCAACGACTTCCTCATACGTCCCGTTCTTCTTGATGCTCCCGCCTCCATAGACGAGCATCACTTTCTTCGCGTCAAGCGCTTTGAGCTCGCCTGTGAGCTTCTCGATCTGATGCGTCCCGAAGATTAATTTCGTTGGGTTTTTGTATTCAAAGTTGTGCATAAGTCATCCTCCTTCAAAAATATGTAACACCTACACTATATACCCTGTTTTTCTGGATTGAAAAGTGATTAGCCCTGACTGTATATGCGGTCGATGATTTGATGAAGCAGGACCGCCTGTTCGGCCTGCTCGTATGACGGCTCATGCCGACACGCCTCAAGGAAGGAGCGAATCTGTGTCGCGTACGGGTCTTGTAACGTCAAATGAGCCGGCGTCTTGTCAAACAGAGCGCCATGTTCTTCCGTATGGATCGTGAGCGGGAACAACGACGCCCCGCCGGCTGTCCCGCGCAATTCCACGTTCATCGTATCCTTCGGCCCGATGTTCGCCATGAAGCTCGCGTCTAAAAAGAGTGAGGCCCCGTTCTCGAACGTGACCATCGCCCGGGCCGTGTCTTCAACCGAGAAGTTGTCGGCGTCCCAGTCGCCCATCAGACCGACACCAGGACGCGTCCCAAGATACTGTCCGACGTGACCGACCACGTCGACCGGTTTCGGATAATCCATCAAATAGAGGGCGAGGTCGAGCATATGTACGCCGATATCAAGCAGCGCCCCGCCTCCTTGAAGTTCTTTGTCCGTGAACACGCCCCAACCCGGGATGCCACGGCGCCTTAGGGCGAGCGCGGTCGCCGCATAGATGTGACCGAGTTCATTTGAGTCAATCAAACGTTTCAGCAGTTGCGTGTCCGTCCGGTGCCGGAAATGGAAGCCGTAGTGGAGCGTCCGGCCGGCCCGTTTGGCCGCTTGTAGCATCTCGTCCGCCTCACGCTCCGAAATGGCCGGCGGTTTCTCGCAAAGGACGTGACAACCGGCATCGAGCGCCTGAATGACATGGTCTTTATGCAGGGCGTTCGGTGTGCAGACGCTGACCGCATCAAGTTGCTCGTTTGCGAGCATGTCCGCTACCGTGTCATAAACCCGTTCGATCCCGAACTGACGGGCAACCGCCTCCCCGCGCTCGCGTGTCCGGTTCATGACCGCGACGACATCCGCCCCGGCCGCGATGTAATGCGGGATGTGTGCGTTTGTGGCGATACCGCCCGTCCCGATGATTCCAATTTTCATGTAAATCTACTCCTTTCTCTATCTCTTTCGGGAACATCTGTTCAATTTCCTGTACAAAAAAAAGGCGACCTATTTGGAATAGGCCGCCTTTCATCACTTACTTTTTGAAGTTCGTGTTTTTGATCCAGTCTTCGAGCTTGTCCTTAAGGACTGTGAAGCCTGGCGCTTCTTCTTGCTTGAAGTTTGAAGCTTCGTTGCGGCGTGGTGCGCCACGACGAGCTGGCTTAGCCGACTTCTCGCGTTTTGGTGCTTCTTGTGTCGCTTTCATTGAAAGCTTGATTTTCTTAGATGCTTCATCAACATCAAGAATTTTCACTTCAACTTCTTGGCCGACTTGAACGTACTCGTTCACGTCTTTCACGTAGTCGTGTGAGATTTCAGAGATGTGGACAAGACCTTGTGTCTCGTCGTCGAGTGCGACGAACGCACCGAAAGGTTGAATTCCTGTTACTTTACCTTTTAAAACTTGATCTTTTTCGTATTTTGCCATTACAAACACTCCTATGCTAAATTCATCAACTTACTATAACATACTTTTTTCGATAAAGTGTAGAAAATAGTAAAAAAGATTATTTAGGATTATTTTGACGTTTCAAAGTCGCACCTCAGGGTAAATACAAATCAAGCAAGACTTCAAGTATTCCCCCCTGATTCCGCTAGGCTAACGCCTAGCCCTTTTTTTGTTTTAAGATGTCGCAACCGTCCGCTGCTAGCTGATTTCATAGACATCCCCACTAGCCATCTCATCCAAACTCATCGCGAATCGACCGACCGATATCCCCAAGTTCATCGCGGTCGGATCGTACGAATATTCAAGGTTCGGGTGCTTCACTCATTTACCTTCTAATCCGCCCTCAATCTCGACCCCATAATCTATATTCACACGCCACTTTCGTATATCTTCCCATTTTATGTTACATCGTTCAACCCATTTTAGAATAATCGGTCGATATTCGGTCGTGGGCGAGGCGCGATCACCATTCACCTTATCGCTAAAACGTCAACAGACCCTCATCGCTGAGAGTCTGTCGTTGACGTTGCCAGTTCAAACTGTTTCATGAATCGATCGATACGGCGGATCGCTTCTTGAAGCTGCTCGATCGACGTCGCATAACTCGCACGGACAAAGCCTTCCCCGCTCGCTCCGAACGCATTGCCCGGAACGACCGCCACTCGCTCTTCAAGCAGCAACCGTTCGGCGAACTCCTCGCTCGAAAGCCCAGTATGGCGGATGGACGGGAATGCATAGAACGCACCACCCGGGACGTGGGTCGGGAGACCTGCGTCGTTTAACGCCTGGATAAAATAGTTACGACGCTGGCGATAACTCTTCACCATCTTCGGGACGTGTTGGTCGCGGCTGCGCAACGCCTCAAGCCCTCCAAATTGGACGAGCGTCGGCGCACACATCATGCCGTACTGATGCACTTTAAGCATTTCCCGGGTCACGACTTCCGGGGCGCACGTGAAGCCGAGGCGCCATCCTGTCATCGCGAACGCTTTTGAAAAACCGTTGACGACGATCGTCCGCTCGCGCATATCGTGGAGCGTCGCAAAGCTCGTGAACGGGGCATCGTAAGACAGCTCCGCGTAAATCTCATCGCTCACAACCCACAAATCATGTTTCGTAGCGAGTTCCGCGATTTCGGCGAGCTCGTCGCCCGTCATCGTCGCACCGGTCGGGTTCGACGGGAAGCAGAGCAAAATCGCTTTCGTCCGTTCCGTGATCGCTGCTGCGACGTCTTCCCGATTCAAGCGAAACCCGGACTCCGGACGACAAGCGACCGGGACGACGGTCCCACCGGCTAATTCAATGAGCGGCCCGTAGGAGACGAAAGCTGGCTCGACGACGAGAACCTCGTCACCTGGGTTCAATAAAGCACGGAAGGCGATATCGAGCGCCTGAGACGCCCCTGTCGTGACGATCAATTCGGTCGCCGGGTCATACGTGACGTCAAAACGGTCGGTCATGTAACGAGCAATCGCTTCACGCAGCTCGAGCAGACCCGCGTTGGCACTATAAGCCGTATAGCCTTGCTCGAGTGCCGCGTAGCTCGCTTCGCGGACGTTCCATGGCGTGATGAAGTCCGGCTCTCCCACCCCAAGAGAGACGACATTTTCCATCGTCTGTGCCAAATCGAAGAAACGGCGAATGCCAGACGGCTTCATCGAGACGACTTGATTCGATAGCGACTTCATGGCGTGATGTTCAACCGTTTGTCTTCGACTTGTGGGGTGAACAAAATACCGTCATGCTTGTACGTCTTCAACTTGAAGTGAGTCGTCGTCGACACGACCGAGTCAAGCGGTGACAGTTTGTCCGAGACGAACGACGCCACGTCTTGGAGCGAACTCGCCCGGATGACGACTTGCAGGTCGTACGCGCCCGACATCAAATAGAGAGCCGTCACTTCCGGGAAGCGGTAAATCCGCTCCGCGACCTCGTCAAACCCGCGACCTCGCTTCGGTGTGACTTTGACGTCGATGAACGCCGTGACATCGTGACGGTTAATCTTCTGCCAGTTGATCATCGCCCGGAAACCGAGCAAGATGCCGTCCGCTTTGAACTTCTCGAGCATCGCTTCGACGGTCGCCTCATCGGTCGCGAGCAAGTCCGCGAGCAACTTCGTCTCGAGGTATCCTTTTTCTTCAAGCAATTCCAAAAGTTCTAACTCTTTTGTTGTGTACATATTAGTTGTCTCCTTCCGTTCTACCGGGAAACGTCCCTGCGAACGACCTTTCTGTCTGTCTCACGTAGTCCCGCCGTTCGGACTGGACGATATGAAAATTCTTCATCTCCATATTCACCAAGCCGTGTTTTTGACAAAACCGCTCAAAGTAGCGTCGACGCGCCTCATCTTGTTTCGCCGATAAGTTGTCGGTTCCGTTAAAAGCGTAGAGCACCGTCGCCCGGGCTGGATGAACGACCGTCCCGTGCTCGATCACACGTAAGATAAAGTCCCAGTCCCAATAGTTATAAACCGTCTCATCGAACATGCCAATAGCGTCATGAAGCCGCTTGCGGTAAAGCGTGCCGGACGGGATGAACGTCGAGTCTTGCCGAATCCGGTCCAAGTCGAGCTCGTAGGCGAACGCCTCCCACTCCGTGACGACCCGCCGCCCGTCTTGCCATGTGAACCGAAACAGTTCCGCATCGGTGAAGACGAGGTCTGCCGTCGTCAAATCATCGAGCGCTCGTTCGATATGGGTCGGCATGAGTAAATCATCGTCATCTAATAAGAGAATATACTCGCCTCTTGCCTCCATCACGCCTCGGTTTCGCGCTTTGACGTGATGATTTTCTTCAAGCTCGATCAACCGAACCGACAATCGATTCAAAAAAGGCGCCAAAAGATGTTGCTTTGGCGGCCCATCATTATTTACTACAAGCACTTCGAACTGTTGAAACGTCTGTACCGTCAAACTTTCGAGCAGTTCCGTCAGTTCCGCCTCGCGCGCGTAGGCCGGAATGACGATCGAAACGAGCGGGTTCATCCGCGGTAAGCAGTTTCGACGTGCGGTAAGATTGCTTCCCAGCTGACGCCGTTCTCTTTTGATACTGTGACAAAATCGCCGTAAGCGAAGACGCTCTCGACACCTTCGATCGTGACGAGTTTCGCGAGAAGCGGTTGCTCTGTTGATTCGCCGGCTTTCACGCTTTGGCTCTTAGCTCCGAAGACGTTTTCAGGAAGTGTGATTTTCATTGCATTTGGATTAGGTGTTGGATCGATTCGTAACATGTTGGTTCCCCCTTATAATTGACAAGCTTCTGAAGATGTAAGTAATTGTCTGGCCATGGCGCGCGTATCGTCCTCAGACGGGCACTCTCCAAACGAATCCGTCAGAATACGACGAATCGTTTCATTCAACTCCGCTTCCGAGTCGATCTGCACGAGCGCCACTGTGATGTCATCGAACTCTGGCCCGTAAGACCCAAGCCCGTAACCGAGCGGGTCCCATGCTAATAATAAATCTTCTGAACGCATTTTTAAAACCCTTCTTTTTAGCCTTGATATTATATCGTACTTCCTCAATCTACCGCACTTTTGACGATGGCGCTAGCCTTACCTCGGATTTCCCGCTTTTTCAAATCGAGCCAACACTATATCTAGTATTGGTTCCTGGTCATAACCTTTTTAATAATTTATGGAATCAGTGACATTCTTCTTGATTTCTGTATTGACAAATCGGATTGAACGCTTACAAAAAAAGCGGACAGCTTTGACCTCGGGAATCAGTAAATCTTTTTTTCGTCTCATATCACGTCTCAAAACGGTTGAGAGAGCCGTTTTAGAGTAAAAGTAATTCGCATCGTCACAGTTTTATAAATTTCAATGATTGCAAAACTAAATATGGGTGATTTATGATTAAAAAGAGAATAAAACGTCAATATATAGTTAACGGATATTTATCACGTTCTATCCCCATTGACGTTGAATCGGACAAGTTCCGCTATACCTTTATAATTTCTACACCTGAAGAAGGAGTGATCGTTTTGACATCCCCTATCCACCACGAGACGATGTTGCCGGCAACACCAACCCTTGCCGACGTAGCAACATTGATCCAATCCTTAACACAACGCTACCCGCAGCTCAGCGTCGCACGCTACGAGGAACGTTTGATTCGAGCACTCGATTCAAAATCACTGACACAAGATGTAGTATATGACTTGATGACGATGCACGCCCTCGATATGTTGAAGGCTGAAGAGCCGGACTGGACGTTCGTCGCGACCGAGATGTACTTAAACCGTCTCTACCTTGAAGCAGCACGCAACCGCGGGTATGACGCTTCGATGCGTTACGGCTCACTCTATTCGATGATCGAGACGCTGACGAACAAAGGCATCTTCACGTCGGCGTTAATTGACACATACTCTAAAGAAGATATCGCTTATTTAGAGACGTTGATCGACCCGTCACGCGATCGCCTCTTCACTTACATCGGCCTACGGACGTTATCGGACCGTTACCTCGGACGCGATCACGTTAAAAACTTATATGAGCTCCCACAAGAGCGGTTTATGGTCATCGCCATGACGCTCATGCAAAACGAGGCCGCGTCTAAACGGGTCCAACTTGCCGAAGAAGCCTACTGGGCGCTATCGAACTTATACATGACCGTCGCGACGCCGACGCTCTCGAATGCCGGTAAATCGTACGGGCAGCTTAGCTCTTGCTTCATCGATACGGTCGATGATTCACTCCGCGGTATTTACGACTCGAACACGGACGTGGCCACACTTTCAAAAGGCGGCGGCGGCATCGGGGTCTACCTCGGCAAAATCCGTTCACGCGGAAGTGACATTAAAGGATTCAAAGGTGTCTCGAGCGGTGCGTTGCCTTGGATGAAGCAGTTGAACAACACGGCCGTCTCGGTCGATCAACTCGGCATGCGTCAAGGCTCGATCGCCGTCTACTTGGACATCTGGCACAAGGATATCTTTGAATTCCTCGATGCCAAGTTGAACAACGGCGATGAGCGCCTCCGCACTCATGACTTGTTCACCGGCGTCTGTTTACCGGACTTGTTCATGCGTACCGTCGAAGCGCGGGGCGATTGGCATTTGTTCGACCCGCATGAGATCCGCACGGTCATGGGCTTCAGCCTTGAAGACTTCTACGACGAGACGGACAACGGCGGTTCGTTCACCGAGAAATATACGGCTTGTGTCAACAATCCCGAGCTCACACGTGTAACCGTGCCGGCCATCGACCTCGTCAAACGTTACATGCGCTCACAGCTCGAGACGGGCACGCCGTACATGTTCTTCCGGGATGCGGTCAACCGCGCCAACCCGAACAAACATGCGGGTATGATTTACAGCTCGAACCTCTGTTCAGAAATCGCCCAGAACATGTCGGCGACGACAATCGATGAAGAGTACACAGCAGACGGGAAAATCGTCATCACGAAGACTCCGGGCGACTTTGTCGTCTGTAACTTGAGCTCGATCGCACTCGCACGTGCCGTCAAATCCGACGTGCTCGAGCGCCTCATCCCGATTCAAATGCGAATGCTCGATAACGTCATCGACCTCAACACGATCGAAGTGCCGCAAGCGATGATCACGAACCAGAAATATCGTTCTGTCGGTCTCGGCACGTTCGGGTGGCACCATTTGCTCGCCCTCGAAGGCATACGCTGGGAATCGGTCGACGCCGTCCATTACGCTGAGAAACTTTACGAAAAAATCGCCTATCTCACGATTCACGCTTCGATGGAACTTGCGAAAGAAAAAGGCGCGTTCGGCGTGTTCGAAGGTTCGGAATGGCACACGGGCGAATACTTCAGTCGCCGCAACTACCGGTCGCACGACGAGCTCGACTGGGACGGACTCGCGGCTGAGGTTCACCAAAACGGTGTCCGCAACGCCTACATGATGGCCGTCGCACCGAACTCGTCGACAGCGATCATCGCCGGCAGCACCGCTTCGATCGACCCGATCTATAAGAAAGTATATTCGGAAGAGAAGAAAAATTATAAGATCCCAGTGACCGTCCCTGACCTCAACTCGGAGACGAACTGGTTCTACAAATCAGCGTTTGAAGTCGACCAACTTTGGAGCATCCGTCAAAACGCGGCCCGCCAACGCCACATCGACCAAGCGATCAGTTTCAACTTATACGTCAAGAACGACGTGAAGGCGACTGAAATGCTGGCGATGCACCTCGAGGCATGGTCGCTCGGTATGAAATCGATCTATTACACGCGTTCAACGACCGTCGAAGTCGATGAATGCGAATCGTGTTCGTCGTAACATCTGTTTAACGAAAGGTGGGACCTAACCATGAACGTCGCAATCGTCTATAGTTCAATGAGCGGGAATACAGAAGAGGTCGCCGAGTTGATTCAGGCGACCCACGTCAATCGGGGCGACCGTGCCGTCTTGTACGAAGCGGACCGCATCGGCCATCGCGAGGCCCAAGCGCTCGCCACGTACGACCTCGTCTATTTCGGGTCGTACACGTGGGCCGATGGCGTCTTGCCAGACGAGATGAAAGATACGTTCCGGCTTCTCTTGAAAGAGCAGTCGGTACCGATTCGTCAAGCCGCCGTCTTCGGGACGGGTGACAAGATGTTCGTTCATTTCTGCCGCGCTGTCGACGAGATGGCATACCACCTTTCGAAGTTTGGAATCCCCCTTGCCGGTGAACTGTTGAAAATCGAACAGTCGCCGCGCAACCAACCGTACAACGTCCGTGCTTGGACCGAACGGTTGGCACGAAACGCCGAAGAAGGAGTACACGTCTATGACTATTCAAAAGATCAAACTACTGTCGCCCAAACATCCTAATCGGGCGACAGCCATTATCGGTGGCGAGACGAGTTCGATCGTCAACTGGAACGATATCGCCTATCCACAATTTTATACAATTTATAAACAGTTGCTGTCTAACTTTTGGATCCCAGATGAGATCTCGATGTCAAAAGACATGCAACAATGGCCGCAACTGACCGAGCGTGAACAAGACGCGTTCAAGCGCATCATCGGCTTGTTGTCGATTCTCGACTCGGTGCAGACGCGCTACATTCTCGAGTCGGCGATGTTCTCTTCCGACTCGTCGGTCCACTCGGTGCTCGCCATCATCGCCCAGCAAGAAGTCGTCCATAATCAATCGTACAGCTACGTGTTGTCGAGTCTCGTTCCGCTCAGCGAGCAGAACCGCATCTTCGATATCGCCAAAGATGACGAGATGGTCATGAAACGTAATCAGTTCATCTTAGACTTGTATGAAGACTTCCGGGCCGTGCCGAACGCGGAGAACTTCGCGAAGTCTCTCGTCGCCTCGGTCATCCTTGAAGGCATCAACTTCTATTCCGGATTCGCCTACTTCTATAACCTCGCCCGTCATCAGAAGATGGTCGGGACGTCGACGATGATCAGCTATATCCAACGGGACGAGATGCAACATTCGCATTTCGTCAGCCAGCTGCTTCGCGCCGTCTTGACCGAGAACCCGGAAATCGACGCCGACGGAAGCTTCAGCCAGTTCGTCTACGACACGATGGGACAAGCGGTCGACCTCGAGATCGAGTGGTGCGAATACGTACTCCGTGACCTCGATGGCCTCGACGTCAGCGAGATGCGTGATTACATCAAATACCTTGCCAACAAACGCCTGCGAGTCATCGGGTTGAACGATTTGTATGAAGGCTTCAACGAGGACGTCATGCCGTGGATCCGTGCCTATTCGGACGACTCGCTCAACGCGACGAAATCCGATTTCTTCGAACAAAAATCACGCTCATACGCGAAAGTGACTGACGCCAACGGTTTCGACGACTTATAAGCCAAGCCCTCGCCCATTCGGACGAGGGCTTGTTTACTACATAAAAGGAAGGCCCCGGCTCGTGTTGAGCTGGGGCCTTCTGTATACTCCTGCGCGAGCAGGTTGGAATTAATGGTACGCTCTCACGTATTGGGCAATACCTTCAGCAACACCGATTGCCATGCGCTGGCGCGATGCTTCACTGCGAAGGTGGACAATATCTTGCGGAGACGAGATGAACCCGAGTTCGACGAGTGCTGACGGCATCGTGTTATACGTGATGACGTAGTAGTTCGCCGTCTTGACACCGCGGTTTCTCATCCCTGACATTTCACCCATCAAATTCGATTGGATGTTCGTTGCGAGCACCCGACTCTTGGCACTATGGGCCGACGAGGTCGAGTAGAACGTTTCGACTCCGTTCGCCGCGGATGTCGTCGCCGCGTTCGTATGCAGGCTGACGAAGAGATCGCCACGTAAGTTTCTGGCCGCTTGGACACGTTGATTGAGCGTCAAGTAAACGTCTGTCGAACGTGTCAACCGGACTTCGTAACCATACTTCGAACGAAGATACGCTTCCGTACGTTTCGTCACGTCGAGTACGACCGTTTTCTCATAAAGCGAACTTCTCACTGCACCCGGATCGGTTCCACCGTGTCCGGCATCGAGAACGATGACCGCACCACTTGATACGCTAGGCTTTGAAGCCGATGCATACGCCGTTGAGATGTAACCATCACGGTTGTTGTATTTAATCTTGTAGAAGCCGTTCGATGAACCGTAGTGGTCGACTTGCGTGCCGTGTGCAAGTTTCCCGAGTATCGTCGAGCTGGCCGAAGCCGTCGCTCTGACGTTCAAGACATCACCCGGCGTGTTGATATACACTTTCCCTTGTGGCGATGCAGCAGGTGCTGATGGCGCCTTACCAGCAGTCAACCATGAAGTCGGTGTGAAGTAGGTCTTCGTCCCGACGAAAACGTTTGACCAGCTTGAGTTGTATGTGCTGTACGTGACAGCCGTGTACTGCGGCAAGACGAGCAATACCGATGAACTCTGGTGCGTTTTACCGAACAAGTTGATGTTGCGGTTGGCGTATCCTTGAACTTTCGTCTCGACTGGCTTTGTCGTCGTCGGCGGTTGAACCGGGGCAACGCCTGGTGTGATCCATGCCGTCGGTGTATAGTACGTGTCGCTGCCGATATAGACAGTCGACCAGCTCGAGTTGTACTTACTCGATGCGACTACCGTGTTCAACGGGAGTACTTTAACGACTTTCGATGCCTGGTTGCGCGTATCGAACAATTTCAAGTCCCGGTTCGCGTAGCCAGTCTCTGTCGTCGTCGCCGGCTTCAGTGTTCCGGCTGTAATTCCTCGAGTCGGTGTGTAGTAGGTCTTCGTGCCTTCATAAATAACCGACCAGCTCGAGTTGTGGATGCTGAACGTGACAGCGCGCTTGGCCGGGATCGTTTTCGCGACCGGTGATGTTTGTAGCGTGCGATTGAACAGCTGAATGTCGCGATTCGTGTAGCCCGATTGCTTTTTAGGCGCTGAAACGACTAACTTTGGCGCAAGGTAAGCTTTCGCCGCATAGTACGTCTTTCCATTCAAGAAAACTTTGGCCCATGATGAGTTATGGACGGCATAGTTCACTTCAGTGCCTTTTTTAAGCGTCGTAACGATTTTCGCATCACGGTGTGACGTCACTCGAATGTTCAAGTTTTCTGTCGTGACGCCTGTCGATGATGCTGCTTGCGTCGTGATCGTCGTCGGTGACGAGGCGATCCGTTTAATGTACGGGGCCGAAGCATAGTAAGTGCGACTATTTAGATACACTTTATGCCATGATTGGTTATAAGTCCCATACTTTACTTTTGTGCCTTTCGGTAACGTCGTGATGACCGCTCCCGTCGTGCTTGGTGTCGATCGAACGTTTAAATTGACAGTCGTTTCGCCATCTAATGTCGATGCCTCAACCGCAGGGATTTGAGCACCGAACAACAACAGCGATAAGATGAGAGCAACTTTCAATAGCTTCATTTTCATCCAAAATATTCCTTTCTTCTCGCGCTAATTTATACTAACAACACCTTCATAGTAGCATAACGCTTTTTAAAAAAAAGTAAGTATTTGAAAAAAAGATGAATATTTTTGATAAAAAGGGGAATACTTTTCTACCAGTTTTTACGAATAATAATAAATTTGTCTATCCCATGCCATTCTTCGTCGATTACGAACGATTCCGGCACCTTCCAGTCTTGCTCGAGAGAGGACGTCATGATGAACGGATCGTCTGGTTGAAGAATGACGAACCCATCCAGCCCTTCGACATGGGCAATCTTAAAGAATCGTTCCATGTTATATTCTCGTTCTCTATATCGGCTCGCTTCCTCCGAAGGTTTAGCCTCAATTCCTCCCCAATATCGACCAGATTTAAAACGCGTGTACAATCGCACCGCCGATTCGGTGATCGGGTCAGGCGTATGGTCGAACCGCCCGAAATCGCGCGCGGATTTCTCATCGATCAGCGAACCGATTTCCGCATACAAATCAAGCTCAATCTCGCGTGCGATATCGAACACCGCTGCTTGGACGCTCTCGATTCGATACTGTAACGAACCCGGCGTCGATGATGCTTTCAATTTTTTATCCCCTTCGTAGGCGTTCAAGGTCCGGGCCACCTCCCCCGCTTCACGAACGAGCGAATAGTAAGCGCGATGAACGAGGCGCTCGCCTCGTCCGTTCGATTGATCGTCAAGTTCGATCGCATACTGATTGGCGAGACAAGTTGAAATGACGAATACATCTAACAGCTCTTCCACGAGCGCTGCCTCGTCCTGGTCATGCAAGGCACCACCCACTTCTCCCACTTCTTCTAATAATCTGGCCAAGCCTGATAGCGGCCGCCAATACCCTCCTAAGTGGATAATCATCCGATCGATTTTCTGTTGAATCTCCTTCATATTTAATCACCTATCCATCCTCTTCATTTACCAGTTGCGTGGTATACTATGCTCAATCCAATTGTTAGGAAAGGGGCAACCCCTCATGTCTCCTGTAAGACTTTGGCAATTACTTCGATTTCTCCTTGTCGGCATCGGACTCGTGCTCGTTATTTGGGGACTGAGCGTCCTCTTTACGTACACGTATCCTTTCGTGTTCGCTTTCTTGTTATCCTTGTTGACAGTCCCCCTCGTCAACTTGTTCGAGCGTCAGACGAAGATGCCGCGTGCCCTTGGCACCCTCGTTTCACTGCTAATCGTTATGAGTCTTGTCAGCGGCGTCATCGCCATCGTCGTCACCCAATTGATTCGTTACTTGACGATTGCGGCCGAAAAACTTCCAGACCAGATCGAGACGTTCACTGCCTACGTGCAGCGTATGTTCAATCAAAAAATCGCCCCGTTCGTCAACGACGCCTACGACAGCATCCAACGGTTAAACCCTGGTCAAACGACATCGCTCGAAGGTGGCATCACTGAAATCGGCGTCCAACTCGGTGCCGCGATCGGCGTCCTGTCTCGAGGTGTCGCCGGGCTCCTGCAAGACATCCTGAGCGCACTCCCGCTTGTCCTGCTCTTGTTCGTCGTCATCGTCCTAGCCTGGTTCTTCATCACGAAAGACTGGCCGTCTTACATGCGTTCGATCGAGCGGTTGAACAAACGAAAAGGCTTTAAAGAGTTCGAACTCGTCATGCTCAATTTACGCTCGGCTTTGTTCGGCTATGTCCGGGCCCAATTGACCCTCATTTCCATCACGTTCGGAATCGTCTTGGTCGGGATGTTCATTCTACGTGTCGACAATCCGTTCTCATTCGCCTTGTTAGCCGCGTTCTTTGATCTGTTGCCTTACCTGGGTGTCGGAACACTCTTAGTGCCATGGGCAGCCTACGCGGCCATCTCAGGCGACTGGTTCAGCGCGATCGGGCTTCTCGTGCTCTACATCCTCGTCATCGTCCAACGCAACTTGGCCGAGCCGAAGATCGTCGGCTCTCATATCGGCCTCGATCCGCTCGCGGCTTTGATCTCGATCTTTGTCGGTCTGCAACTGTTCGGTGTCCTCGGTTTCATTTTAGGACCAGTCCTCGCGGTATTGCTGAAAGCACTCTACAACGCCCAAGTATTTCATTACATATGGAAGTTCGTCCTCGGACCGATCCAGACACCAAAAGAGCGATGACGCGGTCATCGCTCTTTTGTCTTCGGTACCGCTACGAACGGTAATCCCTCTGTTTGATGCGGATGCGTCTCTAAGCCTGTCGTCCCGGCCTCATAGGCGGCGACGGCAAGGATACATGCGTCGATGATATCGTCGACTTTGACGTTCGACATCTTCCACTTCCACGGCGAACTTTTCGAATAGCGCCGCAACAGCTCGATCCGTTCGGCTTCGCCGGCCTCAGTCTTTTTGCTGAAATCGGCCTCGTGTCCGGTCATGACGGCGAAACAGACTTCCGGATGCGACTCATACACGTCTTCAGCCGTGATCGTTTGAAACTCACGAATACGCGGCACGAGGTTCCATGCTTGCTTGCTGATTCCTTTTCCAATCAGTTCGCGACTTCTCACATTGGCGGCTTCATACGTCTGTTCCATCACGACGTCTTGAATCGGCGGCGTGAAGATCGACGACTTCCGTTGCTTCAACTGGGCCCGCATCCACGCATCGCACGTCCGATCCGGGTTTGAGATCGTCCCGAGATCGTTCGGCATGTCGACGAAGTGCATTGCCCCGTCAATCAATAAATCTTCCAACTGTTCTGAGATGGTCAAGCACAGCGAGATGCTATCGTACGTGATTCGCACCCAGCCTCCGCGTGCCCCATCAATTCCTACTCCGACCACGGCGTCCCTCCTGAATCAAAAACAAAACTCCGAGCACCGCACTAAAGACGGATACCCCTAACAACAACTGGCTCGGCCAAGCCGCATAGCCGAGACCTGCGACGATGGCCAAACCGATCAACATTAATCCGAATTTCAACGCTTCCACCCTTCGAGCATTGACGCAAGTGTACGTACCATAACACCGGTCGGGCCTTTCGGACCGAGATCGTTCGCCGCAGAACGTTCGCTCGTTCCAGCGATATCGAGGTGGAGCCACGGCGTGTCACCGACGAACTCGCCGACGAACGCGCCACCGAAAATCATATGACCGAAACGGCCCGGTGAGTTGTTCAAGTCGGCGACTTCAGATTTCCGAACTTGCTTGATGAACACATCAAAGTAAGGCATTTGCCAAACGAGCTCATTCGTTGCTCGGCTCGCCGTCTCTAGTGCCTCATAGAGCGAGTCGTCGTTCGTCAGGCAACCAGTTACCTCAGTACCGAGCGCGACGAGTACACCGCCTGTCAGCGTCGCTACGTCGATAATGGCTTTCGGCTCATACGTCTTCGCGAACGTCACCGCATCGGCAAGAACGAGTCGTCCTTCCGCATCGGTATTGAGCACTTCGATCGTTTTCCCGTTCATCGCCGTAATGACGTCGTCCGGTTTGAACGCGTCTCCTGAAATCATGTTGTCCGTTGCCGGAATGACGCCGAGCACGTTGACAGCCGGTTTCGTCGTCGCGAGCGTCTCAAACAGACCGAGCACGGTGGCGGCACCACCCATATCGCCTTTCATCCCGACGATCCCGTCTTTCGGCTTGATCGAGTAACCGCCCGTGTCGAACGTGACACCTTTTCCGACGACGGCAATCGGCGCATCGTCCCCGGCACCGTTGTACTCGAGCACGATCAACTTCGGCGGAATTGTCGAACCTTGATTGACAGCGAGCAGCGCCCCCATACCGAGCGCCTCCATCTCTTCTTTTTCAATGATTCGATGGCTGAAACCATGACGCTCGGCCAGGTCGACGGCGTAGTCGGCTAGTGCCACTGCGTTCAAAATGTTAGCCGGCATCATCGTCAACGTCCGAGCGACGTTGACCCCACGCCCGTAAGCGGCACCCGCTTCGACGTCCGCTTCGTTCGCGTCTCCTAAAAGGGTGATCGTCACGTCCGGTGTCGCCGATTTTGGCGCCGACTTATATGTAGGATGCTCATACGTCGCCATCTCATACGCTTCTGCGAACAAGCTCGCCACGCCTGGTTCAAACGTGTCGAGCGCGACCGCGACGTCCGTGAAGGCGCGGGCTTTGATTTCTTTCGCGACTTTCCCGAACCAATTTCGCAAGTTTTCGACGGACGAATCGTTGCGTTGTCCTAAACCCACGAACAGCACGCGTTTGATGTTCCCCTCAAACGTCGGCACGATCGAGACTTCCCCTGTCTTCGTCGAGATGTCAGCTGACTGGATGAGCGATTTGACGCGCCCGTTGAACAACGTGTCGAGCCCTGTTTCGACGGCGTCGGCCGCCCCGATTCCGACAACGACCGTGTCGTGTGAACCGGTCCAGTCTAATTCAGCGAATTGATACATATTTGCCACTTCCCTTCTTTATATAAGGTAAGCATAACGAACTTCATCGAAATAATGAAATAGTATGCGCAATCGTCGCTAATTCTTCAAATTCAAAGGCTATCTCCTCGTTGTGACGATGTTTTATTTTATGATAGGATAGGAAAGTACGCAATCAGGCATCCCTCGTGCTCGAGGCGAGGCCATTTTGTTCGGTCGAGGCTTCCCCTAGTAGTAGACCGTTGCTACTTTAATCTTCCGGGTTTTCGTTAGTTCCTTTTTCATTTCGGGTAAGAACTAACGAGGTAACGTTGGAAAAAACACTATTTCTTTGAAGAGAGGGATTACGCTTATGTCACACATTAAAGGTATTGGCGCATCTGCAGGAATCGCAGTTGCGAAAGCATTCGTCATGGAGACACCTTCATTTGACATCCCGACGAACAAAATCGAGGACGTAGCCGCTGAGAAGGCGCGCTTCCAAGCAGCCATCGCTCAGTCGAAAACAGAACTCGAAGAAATCCGCCAGATCACACTGCGTGAACTCGGAGAAGACAAGGCTGAGATCTTCTCGGCTCACTTGCTCATCGTGGAAGACCCAGAGATCGTCTCGCAAGTGAACGAAAAAATTGAAAGCGAACACATGAACGCTGCGAAAGCGCTCGATGAAGTCGCTCAAACGATGATCATGATCTTTGAATCGATGGACAACGAGTACATGCGCGAGCGCGCGGCTGATGTCCGCGACGTCACAAAACGCGTCATGGCCCACATCCTCGGCGTCACGTTCATGACACCTGCTTCAATTTCAGAGGAAGTCATCATCATCGCTGAAGATTTGACACCGTCTGACACGGCTCAGCTCAACCGCAAATACGTCAAAGGGTTCGCGACAAACATCGGCGGTCGTACATCACACTCGGCCATCATGTCGCGCTCACTTGAAATCCCGGCAGTCGTCGGAACGAAAGTCGCACTCGAAGAAATCAAGAACGGCGACCTCGTCGTCATCGACGGGACAGAAGGAGACGTTTTCGTCAATCCGTCTGAAGAACTCGTCAATGAATACGTCGCTAAACGTGCGTCATTCGAAGCCTACAAAGAAGAGTTGAAGCAACTCGTCAACGAAGAGTCTGTCACGGCAGACGGTCATAAAGTGAAACTCGCGGCGAACATCGGGACACCGAACGACCTTGAAGGCGTTCTTAAAAACGGTTCTGATGCGATCGGTCTTTACCGGACAGAGTTCCTTTACATGGATTCAGAAACATTCCCGACTGAAGAAGAGCAGTACACGGCATACAAAACAGTAATCGAAGGCATGGAAGGCAAACAAGTCGTCATCCGTACGCTCGACATCGGTGGAGATAAAGAATTGTCTTACCTCGACCTCCCGAAAGAGATGAACCCGTTCCTCGGCTATCGCGCCATCCGCCTTTGCCTCGAAGAAACGGACTTGTTCCGCACACAGCTTCGCGCCCTTCTCCGCGCCTCGGCTCACGGTGACCTCGCTATCATGTTCCCAATGATTGCGACACTTGAAGAGTTCCGCGCAGCGAAAGCCCTTCTTCTCGAAGAAGAAGCGAAGTTGAAAGCAGAAGGCGTCGCTGTCGGTAACTACGAGACAGGAATGATGGTCGAAATTCCTTCGACAGCCGTCATGGCGAAACAATTCGCGAAAGAAGTCGACTTCTTCTCTGTCGGCACGAACGACTTGATTCAATACACAATGGCAGCTGACCGCATGAACGAGAAAGTCTCGTACTTGTACCAGCCGTTCAACCCGGCCATCTTGAACCTTCTCCACAACGTCATCACAGAAGCACACAAAGCAGGCAAATGGGTCGGCATGTGTGGCGAGATGGCTGGAGAAGAGCTTGCGATTCCAATCCTGCTAGGACTTGGCCTCGACGAGTTCTCGATGTCGGCTTCAAGCGTCCTTCGCGCACGTAGCCTCGTGAAACGTTTGACGAAAGCTGAAACAGAAGCGATCGTCAACGACGTCCTCAACATGGATACAGCCGAAGAAGTCGTCAACTTCATCAGCCAAAAATTCGATATTAAAGCATAATCAAAAGTGGCTCTCGCAATTTGCGAGAGCCACTTTTTTTTGCGCTTATTCCGCGCCTTTGTCATCCGTTCTAAAATCGAGCGCTTCCCCGGCGACGACCGTCTCTCCGAACGGTACGACGACGACTTTGCCGTCCCCGTTCGTCCAAATGATCGGCGTGATGAGCGACGGGACTTTGTCACGGATCAAGTTGAGGTCGACATCGAGCAGAATATCTCCAGCTTCGACGCGGTCGCCTTCTTTCACTTTGGCGACGAACCCTTCCCCTTTCAGATTGACCGTATCAAGACCGACGTGGATGAGAATCTCGCGTCCGTCGTCCGCGAGCAGCCCGATCGCGTGTTTCGTCGGGAAGAACGTCGTGATCTGACCGGTGACCGGTGCCACGACTTGGCCGGAACTCGGCTCGATCGCGAACCCTTCACCCATCATCCGGCCCGAGAAGACTTGGTCCGGTACATCGTCAAGCGACAAGATGACACCCGACATCGGTGCGAGGAAGCGATGGTCGGCATGCTCGGCCGCTTCCGGCGTGATGACCGCTTTTTCTTTCGGTTTGTACTCGCCACCTTCGATGATGGCGGCGATTTGCGATTTGAGTGTATCGGACTTCGGTCCGAAGATGGCTTGAATGTTATCCCCGACTTCAAGCACACCGGCGGCACCAAGATCTTTCAGCAAGTCTTTATCGACTTGTTTGACATCGTTCACGGTGACACGGAGTCGTGTGATACAAGCATCAAGATGCTTGATATTCTCAGGGCCACCGAGGCCAACGAGCACTTCGTACGGAAGGTCATCGTCGACAACCGTTCGGGCGCCACGCCCTTCGGCGACGACGTCACGACCTGGAACTTTCAAATCGAACTTCGTGATCGCGAAACGGAATCCAAAGTAATAGACGACCGCGAAGACGAGACCGACTGGAACGACGAGCCACCAAGCGGTCCGGTTCGGTAATACCCCGAACAGCAGGTAGTCGATGAGTCCGCCCGAGAACGTCATCCCAATTTTAACGTTGAGCAAATGCATCGTCATAAACGATAGTCCAGCGAACACGGCGTGAATACCGAAGAGAAGTGGTGCGACGAAGACAAACGAGAATTCGACCGGTTCAGTGATACCAGTCAAGAATGAAGTGAGGGCTGCTGAGAAGTAAAGTCCTTCCACGTCTTTACGACGCTCTTTCGGGACCGTGTGGTACATGGCGAGACAGGCGGCCGGTAACCCGAACATCATGAACGGGAACTTCCCAGTCATGTACGTCCCGGCTGTGAATTCGACGCCGTCACGAAGCTGGGCGAAGAAGATCCGTTGGTCCCCCTGAACGAGATCCCCGGCTTGGTTCGTATATTCCCCGAACTGGAACCAAAACGGCGAGTACCAAATGTGGTGAAGACCGAAAGGAATCAATGACCGTTCGACCAAACCGAAGACGAATGCGGAAACCGCGACGTTCGCCTCAATGATCGTGCTCGAGAACGTATTAATGGCAGTACCGATCGGCGGCCAAATGTAGGCGAGCGCGATCCCGATCACTAAACTGAACGCGGCGGTCGCAATCGGAACGAAACGTTTCCCAGCAAAGAATCCTAAGAAGTCCGGCAACTTGATGTTAAAGTACTTGTTATACGCGAACGCGGCAATCAAACCGGCGATGATACCACCGAATACCCCCATTTGGAGCGTCGGGATACCAAGTACCGATGCATAGGCAGGATCCCCCTGGACAATTTCTGCAGTAATCCCGTTCCACGTGCTGATAACTTTGTTCATGATCAAATAACCAACGATAGCTGCTAACCCGGCAACACCGTCTCCGTTGGCCAGCCCAATGGCGACCCCGACGGCGAACAACAGACCTAAATTGGCAAACACGATATCCCCGGCATCGGTCATGACTTGCCAAATGAGGACGAGTGCATCGTTTGCCAAGAAAGGTAACAGCGAAACGAGATCAGGATTTTGGAACGCCGTACCAAATGCAAGTAATAGACCGGCTGCCGGCAAAATCGCAACCGGAAGCATGAGCGCCTTCCCGATCCGCTGCAATACGCCAAACACTTTCTTCCACATCATGGTTCCTCCTTTTGTCAGAATACTTACTTTTCCCCATCTGATACCAGGCTGAAACCGTTTCCCCATACAAAAAAAGCCAACCCTTAATGGATTGGCTTAATACTTAGTTTGCTTTCTTTTCGTTACCTGAAGCGATGACCGCTTGCATCTCTGATTTCAATGCATCCGAACGCGGTCCAAAGATGGCTTGAATGTTGTTACCGACTTCAAGGACACCAGCTGCCCCGAGACGTTTCAACTCTTCTTTGTTCACTTGGCTCTTATCTTTAACTTCGACGCGAAGACGTGTGATACATGCGTCAAGGTGTTTGATGTTTTGTGAACCACCGAAACCAACGAGGATATCTTGTGCAAGTTCCGAACCAGTAGCTGTTGATTGCTCAACGACTTCATCTTCACGGCCCGGTGTTTTAAGGTTGAACTTACGGATAACGAAACGGAATCCGAAGTAGTAAATGACTGCGAACGCGAGTCCGACTGGAATGACGAGCCACCATGCTGTTTGGTTAGGAAGTACACCGAAGAGAAGGTAGTCGATCAAACCGCCCGAGAACGTCATCCCGATTTTGACGTTCAAGATGTGCATGACCATGAATGAAAGACCAGCGAAAACTGCGTGTACTGCGAACAAGAGTGGAGCTACGAACAAGAATGAGAACTCGATCGGCTCTGTGATACCTGTCAAGAACGATGTGAGTGCTGCCGAAGCCAAGAGACCGCCGACGACCGCTTTACGCTCAGGACGTGCTTCATGGTACATCGCAAGTGCTGCTGCAGGAAGACCGAACATCATGAACGGGTATTTACCAGTCATGAACGTACCGGCTGTAAGCTCGGCACCGTCACGGATTTGAGCGAAGAAGATCGCTTGGTCACCGCGGACGATGTTGCCAGCTGCATCCGTGTATGATCCGAATTCGAACCAGAACGGTGAGTAGAAGATATGGTGCAAACCGAACGGGATCAACGAACGTTCAATCAAACCGAAGACGAACGCTGCGAGCGTACGGTTTTCTTCCAACATGAAGTTTGAGAACGTGTTCAAACCGTGCTGAACTGGTGGCCAGATGAGAAGCATGACGAAACCAGCGACGACAGCCAATACAGCTGTGACGATTGGGACGAAACGCTTACCAGCGAAGAAGCCAAGGAATTGTGGCAATTCGATGTTGAAGTACTTATTGTATGCCCAGGCCGCTATCAGACCGACGATGATACCACCGAAGACACCTGTTTGAAGTGTTGGGATACCAAGGACTGACGCGTAAGCCGGGTCACCTTGTGCGATGATCTCAGGTGTGAGTTCGAGCCAAACACCCATGACTTTGTTCATGATGAGGAACCCGACGATGGCTGCGAGTCCGGCAACGCCGTCCCCTGCTAAACCGATCGCGACACCGACTGCGAATAAGAGTGCTAAGTTCGAGAAGATAATTCCGCCTGCTTGCTCCATGAGCTGAGCAAACTTGACAACGCCTGCGTTAGTCAACCAACCAGCGCGTGACGTAAGGGCCGGGTTTTGCATCGCGTTACCGAATGCGAGAAGAAGACCGGCTGCCGGCAAGATCGCAACAGGAAGCATAAGCGCTTTACCGACTTTTTGAAGAACACCAAAAATCTGCTTAAACATGATAAATCCTCCTTTTGTAATTGTTTATTCTGAAACCGAACGTAGATGTCAGACAACCGACGTATCTAAACGTTTTCATAATGAACGTTTATAAAAACAGAAACAGGCATGAATAAGGTATAGAACGTAGACTTCTCCTCAATAGAGAAATCGTAGCCGTTCCACTCCTTACTCATGCCTGATCGAATCAGTAACACGTAAGATACGTGGTATCAGTTATCTACTTGTAGTCAGTCGCTGGAGATGCATCGTCAAATATGTCGCTTCACCTCGTGGCACAGGACGCTTTAATTCGCGTTCCATGATGCCCATCAGCTCCCAAGCAGTACTATAGCATAGCGGATATTCTTCACGCAACACCTTTTCTATTTTTTGTGGAGCCTCGACCGTCTCACCTGTCGCAACCCGCTCAACGGCGTACCTTAAGTGCCGAAGTAAGCGCTTATAATCGAGCGAAGTCCGGTCCATTTTGACGTTCAAACGACTCTCAATCGTCTGAACAATCTGGCCGATGATTTGATTATGACGATTGACTTCGAGGACGTTTTTAAACGTCGTCGCCGAATGGATATGAAGGGCGATAAATCCGACCTCGGCATCAGGAAGCAACACATCGAGGCGCTCGTGGATCATGTCGACGATCCGTTCAGCGAGCGCGTACTCGTTCGGATAGAGCGATTCAGTCTCGAGTAAGAACGGATTCGTCACTTCCATCCCTTGCTCGATCCGTTTCATCGTAAAGAACAAGTGATCGGTCAGGCCGATATGGATATGTTGGTCGACTTTTTTTCCTGTGTTGCTCTCGATGAAGCCGACGATGTCTTGCATGAAGGCGATGAAGTCTTCATCGACGTGCTTCACGAGCTCACGATATTGAGATTGCTCTTCCTTATCCGTCAATTGATACACTTTCTCCGGGACGCTGGCCGGGTCGACGAGATCGCCCGCTTTCTTGCCGAAGCCAATCCCCTTCCCAAGCAGAATGACTTCCGGATCCGTATCATGTTGACAAATGACAACGCTATTATTCAACACTTTTTTGATCGTATACATCGGTAATGTCATTCGTATCGCATCCCTTACTAATTAAATCGTTATCTTATCTAGTATATCGGTTCAGCTTCTAAAAAAGTAGGCAGAAACCAAAAAAAGACGAACATTTCTGTCGTCTTTAAAACATCGAGTAACCGCTCTTACGCAAGTACCGGATGGTGACCCCTGCCAAGATGGCACCGAGCAATCCGAATCCGAGCATAAAAATGTCGAGAAACTGCAGACCGAGCAGACGCTCATAGACGTTCGCGAGCGCGGTCGATGTTTCCGTGACGTAGCTTGACAGCTTGACGTTGTCGATCATCATGATGACGAAAATCGGATAGATGAACACGAGCGTCCACGTCTTTTTGAGCAGCATATTCAAGATGAACCCGATGCTGAAGAAGATGACTAAATATAAAATCGCGCCAATGACGGCTTGGATGATGTGCATGTGATTGCCCCCTTTTCCCGTTGTCTATTATACCGAAAAGAAATCCGCTTGGTCAAAGAAGTTCACTGAATCGTTGACATGAAAAAGCAGCCCGTTCAAATGAACAGGCTGCTCGTTGGCTCAAACGAATCAGAATTTACCTTTTTTAAGGACGAGACCGTATTTTTTGAGCTCGATAAAGTGTTTGTTGTCGATGACTTTCTTCATGAATGAAGCGTTGCGACCGAAGATTTTTTTGCCCATGACGATTCCGATTCCATCGTTATGACCAAGTGACGCGACCGTCCCTTTGCTCTCATACGTGAACTTCGAAGTCGACTTTCCGTTGATGAGCGCAGCGATGTTTTTCGCCACGTTGTGCGCTTGTTGCGTCGCGATTTGCGCCGTCGGCGGGTACGGACGGTTCGAGACAGGATCCATGACAGCTGAGCAGTCACCGATGATGAAGACGTTATCGTGGCCAGGGGCACGGTTGTCCGCCTCGACCATGACACGGTTACGGACCGCTTCGAAGCCAGACTTCTCAACGATCGGGCTACCGCTGACGCCGCCTGTCCAAAGGATCGTGTTCGCTGCGATCGTCTCTGTCGTGTCACCTTTGAGTGGACCGAACGTGACGACACCTGGCTCTACACCTTTGATGCCGTTGCCGAGTTTCATCTCGACGCCGTTACGCTCGAGCCATTTTTGCGCATACGTCGTGAGTTCCGGGTCGAACCCTGGAAGAACCGTTGGCGCTGCCTCGATGTTAACGATGCGGACCGCTTCACGGGGAACATCGTACTGTTTGCAAAGTTCAGGGACACGGTTGACAAGCTCACCGAGGAACTCGATACCTGTGAATCCGGCACCACCGACGACGATCGTGACGAATGAACGGTCAGATGATCCGTTCGTCTTGTATTGTGCGAACGAGTACTCGATATGTTCTTTAATTTTACGAACGCTGTTGAGCGAGTTGATCGTCATCGCGTTCTCTTTAAGGCCCGGGATACCGAATGTTTCCGGTACGCCACCGAGGGCGAAGACGACGTAATCGTACTCGACAGTCGATCCGTCTTCGAGCATCACTTGTTTAGCTGTAGTATCGACGCGATCGACGATCCCTTTGACAAATTTAACGCGTGACGCATTGACGACGTCGTTAATGTAGACACGAGCCTGCTCAGGCTTCATCGTTCCGGCCGCCGGCTCATGAAGCCAAGTCGTTTGGTAATGGTAATCGTGTTTGTTGATCAACGTGATGTTTGCATCTCCAGCTGCAAGCGTCTTCTGAAGGTTTACTGCCGTGATGAGTCCACCGAAACCTGCGCCGAGGATAACAATGTTAGGTCGTTTCATGTTCATTTCCACCTTATTTTAAAAGTTTTGTTTTCCTGAACAACTATGTTGTGTGTTTTTTCACATAGACGTTCACAATAAAGCCTAATTCTTGTTCAACCAATGTTCACAATTGCTTCCCGTTCATTGTACGACGTTTAATCCGTTTTCTCAATGAAAAAGCTTATCTTCTTGAATTTTTTTCGAAAGTATTGCATCTTTGTACTGAATGGATTTAGTTCACGTTAGACCATATAATAGAAGTACACGCTTCATGAGGAGGAATTCGATGAAATCGACGAAAGATGTAGTCATTATCGGTGGTGGTCCAATCGGACTGTTCACCGCATTTTATGCAGGTATGCGCCAACTCGATGCGACGTTGATCGAAAGCTTGCCGCAACTAGGCGGACAATTATCGACGCTCTATCCAGAGAAATATATTTATGACATCGCCGGCTTCCCGAAAGTGAAGGCCCAAGATCTAGTCGACCAACTGAAAGCGCAAGCCGATCAGTTCGAACAAGATTATCGCCTTGGCGAGACGGTCGAAACGGTCGAGCGACTCGAAGACGGTACGTTCCACATCTCGACGAACAAGGACGAGTACCATACGAAAGCGATCATCATCACAGCCGGCAACGGCGCGTTCGCCGCACGTCCGCTCGGACTGGACGGTTGTGAAGATTATGCGAACCTTCATTACTTCGTCGACAGCATGGAGAAATTCCGCGACCGTCGCGTCATGATTGCCGGCGGCGGCGACTCGGCCGTTGACTGGGCACTCATGCTCGAAGGTATCGCCAAAGAAGTCCATATCGTCCACCGTCGTGACCGCTTCCGGGCTCACGAGCATACGGTCGAACAAATGAAGGCCTCGACGATCAACGTCTGGACGCCTTATAATATCGAATCACTCTCAGGCGCGACGCATATCGAGTCGGTCGAACTGACGGACAAAGATGGCGAATCGAAGTTCGTCGACATCGACGACTTGATTTGTAACTACGGGTTCGTCTCATCGCTCGGCCCGATCAAAAACTGGGGCATGGAGTTTGAGAAAAACACGATCCGTGTCGACTCACGAATGGAGACAACAGTCGCAGGCATCTTCGCTTGCGGTGACATCGCCACGTACGAAGGCAAAGTGAAATTGATCGCGACCGGCTTCGGTGAAGCACCGATCGCCGTCAACCAAGTGAAACAGCTCGTCGACCCGACAGCGCGTCACCCACAACATTCAACCTCGGTATTTGCCGGGAAATAAAGACTGGCCTCTCATCTGCGAACGATGAGAGGCCATTTTTTCATTTGCGGATCGTTTGAATGATGACACGGTCAATCCAATCATCGAGTTGCGTGAACACGAAGCCAGCTTTTTTCGCCTCGGCATTCGACATGTAGTAGTCGACGTCCGTATCGTACGGGGACGACTCCCCATCCTTAATGATTTGGACCGGTTTACCGATATGCTGTCCAATTCGTTCCATGAGCGCACCTAGCGAGATGAGGCCGTCGCTCGCGGCGTTGAACGGCCCCCTCACGTCGGCACGGCCGACCCATTCCAAGAAAGCTGCCGCCTCGAAACTCGAGATGAATCCCATCAACGCCTCCGGATGATGTAATACGATCTGTTCTTCGTTCCGAACCGCGTCGACATAAAATTTTAACCGGTCGGTGTAATCATCCGGCCCTAGGACGATCGGCAACCGCACCGTCGTGACCGGGAATGAGGCCCGATGGAAGAAGTACGATTCGGCCTCTCGTTTCCCTTGTCCGTAATCGTGTTCCGCGTCAAGGTGATATTCATGATGGAGCGGATTGAAGTCGCTCTCTTTTAAAGCTGCCTCTGGCGCATAGACGGACATCGTAGACGTGAGCACATATTTCCCGACCCGGTCCATGAAGGCGTCTGTCGCAATCTTCGCCTGATACGGATTGAAACAAATATTGTCGTAGACGAGGTCATACTCGTTACGTGCGAGGTCTTTCATCGTCGCGACCGACTGACGGTCGCCTTTAATGGAGCGGATCCCTTCCGCTTCCGGCACTTGCAGCTGTCCGCGCGTGACAATCGTCACGTCGTCCCCGGCTTCAGCGAGCCGCAGTGCGAGCCGTTTCCCAAAGTAACGTGAGCCACCAAAAATCAACACTTTTCTCATCACTCCTACCCCCTTCTCATCCTTCTTCCACCAATATTCCCGTTCATTTCCTCTCATTAACATACTCACCAAAAAAGGTTGCCGAACATGTCGGCAACCCGTCTATCGTTTAGCAATCCCCGGGCGTGCCGGCGTTCGCCGCCGTCCGGAAACTCGAGCCGCAACCGCACGTCGCGATCGCGTTCGGATTTTTGATCGTGAAGCCACCGCCGAGCATCGACTGCTTATAGTCGATTTCGAGCCCGTCGACGACACCGTGGTCAGCTTCGGCGACGATGACGCGGACGCCATGATGGTCGAACTGGACATCCTTGTCCGTCTTGTCTTCATCGAACCCCATCCCGTAGGATAGGCCGGTACACCCACCGCCTTGGACTTTAATGCGTAAGAATTGGGCTTCAGGGCGTTCGGTCTGTTTCATCATATCGATGACTTGTAGTGCGGCTGGCTCTGTTAAATGAATCATCTGAACTCCTCCTCATTTATCTTCACTTCAAGTCAACTGACTTGTGATTTTGTGAAATATCTTGTATAACTAAACTGTAACAAAAAAAATTAAATCGTTCCATCTTCGGGGCAGGGTGAAATTCCCGACCGGCGGTATTGAAGACAAGTTCTTCTCAGCCCGTGAGCGAGCAAGGCGTTGCTTGCTGATTTCGTGAGATTCGAAAGCCGACAGTAAAGTCTGGATGGGAGAAGATGGCGGCATCCGACCGATATCCGGATGTTTTCTTTGGCGTGGTTTAAACGTTGATGAGAACATCTATTTCGTATGCGCGTAAACTCTCCCGATTGTTCACACAATCGGGTTTTTCTATGCGACGGGTGCCATTCATCAAGGAGCGACAAAAGGAGAGATTTTGATGAAAACAACGCGCAACAAACGATTGACAACACTGGTGACGCTATCGATGCTCGGGGCGATTTCATTCGTCCTCATGCTCTTTAACTTCCCGCTGCCCTTCCTGCCACCCTTCCTGAAAGTGGATTTCAGTGACATCCCAGCGCTAGTCGCCGGTATCGTCTTCTCGCCACTCGCAGGTGTCGTGGTCGTCGCTCTAAAAAACGTCCTCTACTATGTCTTTAACGGTGGCGGCGTCCCGGTCGGTGAAGTCGCGAACTTCTTTGCAGGTGTCGCATTCATGTATCCGGTCGCTTGGTTCTACCATAAACGTAAAACGAATAAAGCGCTCGCTTCAGGCCTCGTGGCAGGTACGATCACGATGGCGATCAGCTTGGCGATTTTGAACTACCTACTCATCTTACCAGCTTACGCGTTCTTCTTCGGAATGGCCGAGATGGCCGATCCAGCAGTCAAGACGAACCTCGTCCTGTACGGTATCTTACCGTTCAACTTGATTAAGGCATTATTGATCACCGCCTTGTTCGTCCCGCTCTTCCTGAAGTTGAAGCCGTGGATCGAACGTCAACAAATGCAACTGCAAGCTTAATACACAAGCACCCAAAGGAACTTCTCCCTTGGGTGCTTTTTTCGATGCGGATAGTTACATGAACGAACAAGAGCGCCCACCGGAGTGAGCGCTCTTGTTTGTGAATAACGATTAGAGAAGAAGACCAGCGAGAGTCGCTGACATCAAGTTCGCAAGCGTACCTGCGAGAATCGCGAGGACACCCATACGTGCGATGTCGTTACGACGGTTCGGAGCCATACCACCAAGACCACCGAGAAGGATGGCGAGTGATGAGATATTGGCGAATCCACAGAGTGCGAACGCGATCATCGCTTCTGTACGAGCTGACAAATCACCTGAACCGATGATCGGTGCGAACTCAGAGAAGGCAACGAATTCGTTCAAGACGAGTTTTTGTCCAAGGAAGCTACCGAATTGTACGGCATCTGCCCATGGCACACCGATGACGAACGCGAGCGGTGCAAACACGTAACCAAGGATCAACTGAAGTGAGAGACCTTCTAGACCGAACCAGCCACCGATTCCACCGAGAAGCAAGTTGACGAGTGCGATCAATGAAACGAAGGCAAGAAGCATCGCACCGACGTTCAACGCGAGGAACAACCCGTCTGACGCACCGCGAGCGGCCGCATCGACGAAGTTTGCTGCTTTGTTCTCTTCATCTTCTGCAATCTCAATATCATCATCCGGAGTTTCTGTTTCCGGGACGATGATTTTCGCAAACATCAAACCAGCAGGCGCTGCCATGAAGCTCGCTGCGAGCAAGTACTCGAGCGGAACACCGAGCGCGGCGTATCCAGCAAGTACCGAACCGGCAACTGATGCGAGACCACCGACCATGACGGCAAACAATTCTGATTGTGTCATTGATGGGAGGTAAGGCTTGATGACGAGCGGTGCTTCCGTCTGACCGACGAAGATGTTCGCCGTCGCTGAGAGCGATTCTTTACGTGACGTACCGAGTGCTTTTGCAAGTGCCGTACCGAGGATCCGGATGACCCATTGCATGACGCCGATGTAGTAAAGAAATGCAATTAACGAAGACATAAAGATGATGATCGGTAATACTTGGAACGCGAAGACGAAGTTGTCTCCCCCGACTGCCGTACCGAAGACGAAGCCGATTCCGGCGTTCGCCGTGTTCAAGACGTTTTGGACGCCTCCTGAGATAAATTCTAACGCCGAACGCCCTACCGATGTGAAGAGGACGAGGAATGCGAACGTAAACTGGATCGCGAAGGCGGCAAGAACTGTACGCCATTTGATGGCTTTACGGTTGGTCGAGAAGATGTAAGCGATTCCAATTAGTGCCAAAATACCAACCACGCTCATGATGTTCATTGGTGTTGTGCTCCTTTCATATTGAAAACCCGATGATTGTGTTATACCCGAATCAAGATGTGCCCTACCGTTTGAAACGCTTTCTTTTTATGTTGTTAAACGTCAGACAACCTACATTCGAACCTCTTAGAATATACCAAACCGTTTTAAAAAAAGCAACGGGTCAAAAAGAAAAAAGTTTGAGAAATCTCAAACTTTTTTACCAGGCCATCTCTTCGATTTTTTCATACACGTTCGTGACGAGTTGTTCCGGCGTCTCCCCGATCACGACTTCTCCGTCGACGAGACAGAACAAGTCGAGCGAGCAGACCCCACAGTAGCCGGTACAGCCATATTCGACGACGTCTAGGTCAGGATCGGACTCTAGTTTTGCCCGGGCGATCTGTGAACCCATCGCTAAGTTCGAGGCACAAAACTCGATGATCGGATTCATCATTTTTTTCACCGTCTTTCTTCCCCTATTGCGGGAAAATGGTTCTTCTACGAGGTATTATATCATGGTACAGTTAGAGAGTAACAAAGGGGGATTTTTATGCGCAAATTAGTCGTCTTAGGAGGCGGTTACGGGGGTATGCGTGTAATCGAACGCGTCCTCGGCCATCAGCTGAAGGACGTATCGATCACATTAATCGACCGTCTACCTTATCACGGATTAAAAACAGAGTATTATGCACTAGCCGCAGGAACGGTATCCGATCGTGACATCCGTGTCGATTTCCCGGAAGAAGTCGACTACATATACGGGCAAGTCACCGACATCGATACGACCGACAAGATGGTGTTGCTCGCAAGCGGGGAAAAAGTGCCGTACGACGACCTCGTCATCGGCTTAGGCTGCGAGGACAAATACCATAACGTGCCCGGCGCCGCCGAGTTCACGTATAGTATCCAAACGTTAGAAGAGTCACGCAAGACGCAACAAGCGATCAACGGCTTGTCGCCCGGTTCGATCGTCTCGATCGTCGGGGCCGGGCTATCCGGTGTCGAGCTCGCGAGCGAACTTCGCGAGAGCCGTCCCGATCTGACCGTCCGACTGTTCGACCGTGGCCCTTCCGTCCTGTCCTTTTTATCGAGCCGTGTCTCGATGTACGTTCAATCATGGTTTGAAGAGCATGGCGTTGAAGTCATCAACAATGCCAACATCGTCCGGGTCGACCCAGACGGTCTATGGAACCACGAACAACACTTTGCCGCTGACTTGACGGTCTGGACGGCCGGGATCCAACCGGTCGCCGTCGTCCGGAACCAAGGGTGGGAGCTCGATGGGGGCGGCCGTGTGAAACTGACACCGCACCACTACGTCCCCGATTTGCCTGACGTCTTCGTTGTCGGTGACAACGCCAGCCTCCCGTACGCACCTTCAGGTCAACTCGCCGAGGCACAAGCGGAACAAATCGTCCAAGTGCTGCTCTGCAAGTGGAAAGGCGTGGCTTATCCTGAGTTGCCGGATATTAAACTCCGAGGCACGCTCGGGTCGCTCGGGAAGAAGGCCGGCTTCGGCGTCTTCATGGGGAAACAGTCGCTGACCGGGAAAGTGGCCCGACTTCTCAAGTCCGGTATCCTGTGGAAACATAAAGTCATCAAATAATACGACCGAATCGCGAAATGGCTGCCTTGCCATCTCGCGATTTTTTTATGTGATGACAGCCGCTTACCCGTTCATCCTTCTTTGCCTTGCGCCAAAAGTCTTGTATCTCTGTCCCTGATATACTTGTCTAAATTTTCAGATTATTGATTCGATTGACATATTCTATCCGATGGAAAAACTTGTTACTCTATGAGCACGGCAGTTCGACATCATGTCATCTCGCCTACATAATCCAAAGGGGGAAATCCATTGAAGAAGATCTGTAGCACCGTCCTCGCCTCGCTTCTCGTCTTGTCAACCGTCCCACAAGCAGTAGACGCCAGTCCTGACAAGGAAAAAGAACGTGTCATCGTCGTGTTCAAACAGTCGGCGAAGAAAATCCCGCTCTCGATTGAAGGCATGGAAGTCAAACAGCAATACGCCAACATCCCAGCTGCTGCCATCGAAGTGCCGAAAGCAGCGCTGAACGGATTGAAAAACAATCCAAACGTCGCCCACATCGAAGTCGATCAGACGGTACAAATTGAGAATCAAACCCAAGACTGGGGAATTCCAAAACTGAAAGCACCCTCGGCTTGGCAGAACGGCTTCACCGGAAAAGGTATTAAAGTATCCGTCGTCGATACCGGAATCTCAGCGCATCCGGACTTGACGATTGCAGGTGGAGCGTCATTTAGCAGTGTGACGAGTTCATATGCCGACGACAACGGACACGGCACGCACGTCGCCGGGATCATCGCGGCACGTGACAACGGCATCGGAACGGTCGGGATCGCCCATGAGGCAAGTATTTACGCCGTCAAAGCGCTCGAGGCGAACGGCAGCGGTAGCCTGTCGAGCATCATCGCCGGTATCGACTGGTCGATTTCGAATCAAATGGATATCATCAACTTGAGCCTCGGAACGACGAGTCCTTCGACGACGCTCCAACAAGTCGTCGATCGGGCGAACAATTCAGGCATTCTCGTCGTCGCAGCGGCTGGTAACAACGGCCGAGCCGACGGCAGCGGCGACCTCGTCAACTACCCGGCGCGCTACAGCTCGGCCATCGCGGTCGCGGCGACGGACATCAACAACAATCGCGCTTCGTTCTCCGCTACCGGCAGTACAGTCGAAGTCGCGGCTCCTGGTGTGAACATCAACTCGACACTCTCAAGCGGCGGCTACGGTCAATTGAGCGGGACGTCGATGGCGACACCATACGTCGCCGGGAACTTGGCGCTCATGAAACAAGCGTACCCGACGCTCTCATCTTCACAGCTCCGGACGCGTCTGTCACAAGATACGATCGACCTCGGCACGGCAGGTCGCGATACACTATTCGGCAACGGACTCGTTCAAGCGCCAACGTCAGGCGGCACGTCACAACCGGTTCAAGCGCTCGCGGCGACTGTATCGACGTCTAAGTCGACATACTACGCTGGTGAAGTTGTATCAATCTCATCGACGGTACGTGATGCGAACGGTCAAGCGGTCGCGAACGCGGACGTTCGTGTGACGGTGACACAACCTTACGGCTCGACGCTCACAGGGACAGGTAAAACGAACTCAAGCGGAGCAATCACGTTCACGCTCTCGACTGGTTCTTCTTCACAACGAGGGACGTACCAAGTGAAAGCGGATGCGACGCTCTCAGGATACACGGCAAGTTCAGCGACGTCGTCGTTCCAACTTCGCTAAATCGAAAACAAGGTTGAACGAATGTGTATTCGCTCAACCTTGTTTTATGATGTCGTTTAATTCTCGTCAATCGCCGTATACACTTTACGCAACTGGACGACTCCTTCGTCGACGACTTCCCCGTTCAAGAGGACGAGCGGGTAAAACCATTCGTCTTGCTTGATCGCCTCGGCGATCTCATCGTCCGCTTGCTCGAAGTCGATGTATTCGAACTCGAACTTGCGCTCCGGATATTTCCGAGCGAGCGCACTTTGTAACCATTCATATGTCTCGACCGAGCTCGGTGCCCCGACACAGCTCGCACACTGTACTTCTGCCCCGTATACCGTGATTTTCATCGTCATTCCCCCTATTTATTTCTATTATACAAAAATCACGCAGCGCCCTTGTCACAAAACGCTCAGCGTTAAAGATTGAGAAACAATCTCAAACTTGCTAGAATGGAATAGAACCAGAAAGGGGTAGATACCATGGAAATGTTTGATCAAGTCCAAGAAGTACTCGATAAATTACGCCCGTTCTTGCTTCGCGACGGCGGTGACGTCGAACTCGTTGATGTAGATGAAGGCATCGTCAAACTTCGTTTGATGGGTGCATGCGGCAGCTGCCCGTCTTCAACAATCACTTTGAAAGCCGGAATTGAGCGCGCGCTCATTGAAGAAGTACCTGGCATCGTCGAAGTCGAACAAGTATTCTAAACAAAAAGGGAGACGTGAGTCATCCCTTTTTTTCATGCATGTGTCCATTCGTCCAAGCTCTCGACCATATAGGTCGGGAGCTTTTCTTGTTCTTGGATGAACGCTGGCCCGTGAACGCCTGAATTGACGTGCAGCGTCCGTAGCCCTCCGTTGATCCCAAACAAGATGTCCGTATGGTAGTTGTCCCCGACCATGACGACCTCGTCTTTCGTCAGACCGATCATCTCGAGGGCGATGTCGATCATGACCGGCTCCGGCTTGCCGATGAAGAACGGGTCTTTCTCCGTTGTCACCGTGAGCACGGACGTCAGCGCCCCGTTGCCCGGTAAAAAGCCGCGCTCGGTCGGGATGGCGATATCTCCGTTCGTCGAGATGAAGCGGGCGCCGGACCGAATCGCGAGCGCACCTTTCGCCAATTTCTCGTACGTGATGTGGCGGTCGAGCCCGATGACGACGTAGTCGGCTTTCGGTTCGTCCGTCACATGGAAGCCACGCTCTTCAAGCGCGATCCGGAGACCGTCTTCCCCGATCATATAAACGGTCGCCCCTGGTGTCATCTTCTCGATATAACGGGCCGTTGCCATCGCACTCGTCAAGACGTGCTCGGGCGTCACATGGACACCCATCGACACGAGCTTATCCGCGACTTGTTTCGGCGTCATCGAGGCGTTGTTCGTGACGAACAAGTACGGGAAGCCCGTCGCCTCGAGCCGGTTCACGAAGTCGACCGCTGCTTTGATCGGCTCGGTGCCCGCATAGATCGTTCCATCTAAATCAAATAAGTATCCTTTAATTAAATTCATCTAATCACTCGCTTTCCGGTAAAAATGCTGATACTGGTCCAAGTTCCACTTCTAAATAGCGGCGGACTTGCTCGGGAAATGCTGCGAACGTCTCTTTTTGACGCTCCGTCCAGGCGTCAAAGCGAGCCGAATCCGACGTGACGAACTCCCGGACGTAATAGGCACGCATCATGACGAGCTCTTTCGCCGCTTGAGCCGTCTGGGCGTCGAGCACGCGCTCGTCCAATAAAATGTCGACGATATCTTCATAACTCCCCGGATCGCGCATAATGAAGCCGTCGATCATCGAGTTGCCGACATCGATGACGCCTTCCATCAAATGCACGGCCAAACGCTCTTTCGCAAGTTCAAGTGTGAACGCGTCCCCTTCGAGCTGATCGATCCGATGCAACATCGTTTCCATATGGGCCAGCGTCTCATTGATTTTTTCTCTATTCACAAAATACATCGTCATCCCCCCTGCCCCTTATCATAATCTTTTTTCCGACTCGAGAAAAGAATCTCCCCTATTTACATCATTTATCCGATTGTGATACACTAATCCACGGATTAACACTTTAATTAGTATGTCACATTAAATAGAAATCACGTGGAGGGTTCAACACTATGGAACGAGAATTAGCGTTAGAGATCGTACGAGCAACCGAGGCAGCGGCACTGGCATCATCAAAATGGATTGGTCGCGGCCAAAAGAACGAGGCCGATGACGCGGCGACGTCAGCGATGCGCGAAGTGCTCGGTACGGTCAATATGGATGCGACTGTCGTGATTGGTGAAGGCGAATTAGATGAGGCGCCGATGCTTTACATCGGCGAACGCCTCGGTACGACGTTCGGGCCGGAAGTCGATATCGCGGTCGATCCGCTCGAAGGGACATCGATCGTCGCCAAAGGACTCGGCGACGCCATGGTCGTCATCGCAGTCGCCGATAAAGGCGCTCTCCTCCACGCACCTGATATGTATATGGATAAACTTGTTGTCGGACCGAACCTGAAAGGGAAAGTCTCGCTCGACGAACCGCTCGAGTCGATCATCGAGAAAGCCGCGCTCTATAACGGCAAACGGATCGAAGAAGTGACCGTCATCATGCAAGACCGCGATCGCCACGAACATCTCCGTCAAGCGGCGATGCGTATGGGCGCACGCGTCAAACTGTTCGATGACGGCGATGTCTCGGCCGGGATCGCCGCAGCCATCAAATCGAACCCGATCGACATCTTCATCTCGACAGGCGGCGCACCAGAAGGCGTCATCACGGCAGCAGCAGTCAAGGCGCTCGGCGGCGATATGCAAGCCCGCCTTCACCCGATGAACGAAGAAGAGACGGCCCGCGTCATCTCGATGGGCATCGAGGACCCGCTCCAACTCCTCACGATCGACGATCTCGTCAAGAGTGACGATTGCATCTTTGCCGCGACCGGTGTCACGACAGGTGAACTGCTCGACGGCGTCAAGTTCTTGACGGACGATATCGTCGAGACGACGTCGCTCGTCATGCGTTCGAAGACGAAGACGATTCGCAAAGTCGTCGCTGAACACACGTTGTCGTTGAAGCCGTACCTGAACAAACAACAAGTCGAAGCATGACAAAACCTCCGCTCAAAATTTGAGCGGAGGTTTTTCTTTAGAACCCTTGTTCCATATCAGGCGTACCGACGTGGTTCGTGCGCGGCTGATCTGCTCCTCGGAGCGAATCATAGAACGCGGCGTACGTCGTCGAGAAGTACGGATATACGTACAAGAACCCGATTCCGAGCGTGAACACGCCGACGAAGAACCAACCGATGAACGAGAGGACGAGTTTGAACGCGTCCATCTTGTGACCGTCCATCATTCGGCGTGACTCCGTGATCGCCTCTAGAGCCGACAGTTCTGGCTGATCACGTAAAATATAGTTCGTGAGCGAGTACGAGAACGCTTTGACGATTCCTGGGATCACAAGTAACAATGCCCATAAGAAGATGAACAACCCTACGAAGAACGGAGCGAGCACGTGCTTCACATAGCCGGTTTGGAACGGTTCAAATAATTTCGAGACGGCCGGCTTGTCGCCGCGTGACACGGAGAGGACGAGCCATGACCATCCGACCGTGAGCGGTGCGATCAACAACGTCAGAAGGAACGATAAGAACGATAACGTCATCTCGATAGACGTCAATGGCTCCATTGACTCTGCGTCAATCGTCGGTGCGAACGATTGGGGAATCCCGTTCAATACAACGAACAAAATCAAAATCCCGGCGAGCAGCCAGCGATTACCTGTCAACATTTTTTGTGCGTGTTGTTTCCATTGTGCTGTCATAGTATCCATCCTTTGTTTGTGTTCTTTCCTTAGTGTACGTCATTGGCCGGCAGAAGGTTTCAAAAAACACGAAAACAGGGGAAAGGTTTCTCCTTCCCCCTGTTAATATAAGATATTGCCCATAAAAAACTGCGACATCGATAGAATAAATAAGAGCACACCTGTAGCGACAACAGTCAGTGAGATCGCTTTAAATAACCGGCTTTTTAGAAATGCATTCCGATACTCGAACCGGCGAACGAGCAAGACATGGACCAACTCAAACAAAAGGACCGCGGCTGTGAAATAGAATGTCATGATACTACCTAACCCGAAGAACAGCATCGTCAGTAAGCCCAATCCTAAGTTATGGATTCGGTTATGGACGTCATCGCGATCGCCGACGGTCGTCGTTTGTACGTGTTGCATCCTTCCACCTCACTTCCAAAACCCGAACAGAAAAAGTTATCTTATATATAAATTATCACAATTTTCTTATCCCTAAACCTGTCACACCATCTTTTCACCTAAACGAAACATCTAGGAAATATATGTAATAAAAAAAGCGCTGATGTCATCAGCGCGTCATGAACCGGTCGAAGTTTCAGCTTCTTCCGCTTTATTGAATTTTCGTTTTAGTTTGAGCGGTTGTTTCGTTCCGCCGAACACAGGACCGTCTTCACTTTCATCAATCTCTGTCTCTTTCTTCAGGACGAAGAACGGACAACCAAAGTTACAATACTCATACACATAGTCCATCACATGATCGATTCGATTATCGTACGTGGCAAACTTCGACTTCACTTCATAAAATCCTTTGAGACGAAGTTGACCATGTCCCCAATCTCCGACGATGTAATCATATTTATCGAGCACATCACTATAACGAGCGATGAATGCCTCTTCGTCAAACCCGTCGCGTTTCTCTTCGATGACGGTATATCCATGGTGATTCACTCTAATCATTTTCACACCTCCACTTTCCTATCATATCACGCCCGTCGACAGTTCCCCTATCGTTTTCGGATCACATCATGACGCGCCATGATCGTTTCACGCAGCACGTCACGCAGAAGTTCCGGCATGTAGTAACGCTTCGGCTGGTCCGCCAAATACGGCAGGAGCGGACCGAACGTGAACATGTCGACCGTGGCGACACGATACGTCTGTTCAAACCCGATCTCGTTGCCGCGAAGCAAGTAGCGGCCTTGTTTCAATTCAAGACCGTGGACGATCGGTTGTCCGAGCACCGTCCCGCGAAAGCCGAGCCCACGCACGTGCATCGTCGTGAACGGCTCATCATGAACATCGCTCAAGAAACGAAGCAACGTTGCGCCGTCGAGTGTCAACAGGCATGGATTGATCGGGTGCGGACAGATGCGGTGGAGCATATTGAGCGTGACTTGTCCGGGTGCCAACCCTTCAAGCAGGATCCCCGACGGAAGGATGCTTACTTCGGCATCACACCAGTCCATTAATCCGTCCGCCAACAACTCCGCAATCGGAGATGGTCCGAACCAATCGCTCACATAGCCTGGCGTGGCGGCAATCGTCACATCAAGCAAACTCTCAGCTTGTTCATACTCGAACCGCAACGCCCGTAGCGTGTCGTCGTCCTGAACGTGATCTGTCAAGTCATGGAGACACGCCTTCTTCTCTACGACTTGGCCGTCCCGAAGCGTCAACTCGACTTCTCCGACGTATTGCCCGTACTTCCCGGCCTGGGCGATCAATACCCCGTTTTTCATGACACCGTCGTCTAACACGTGATGCGTATGCGCCCCGAGGATGACATCGATGGCCGGGAACGCTTCGGCGAGTCGCTCGTCGGCGTAGAAACCGAGGTGACTGAGCGCGATGATGACGTCACATCCTTTGAGTTCCTCGAGTGCCCGAGCAGTCGCCGTCAGCGGTGACTCAATTTGCCAACCGAGTTCAGGATACAGCTCTTCATACGGTGCGGTCACGCCGAACAGACCGACACGCACACCGGACCGCTCGAGGACGAGCGTCTCCGTCGCCCAGTCCGGTCGCGTCCCGTCCGCTTGATAGACGTTCGCGAGCAAGACGGGGAACGTCGCATCCACATAGAGCGAATCGAGCCAGTCGTGCGGAAACGTGATGCCTTCGTTGTTGCCGATCGTCACGGCCGTCGGATTGAGCCGATTGAGCAAGCGGACGTTCACTTGCCCTTTCGTCACTTCCGTCGCCGGGTGTGTTCGATCGGCATGATCGCCGAGGTCGAAGACGAGCGTGTCCTCATGTCGGTGTTCGTTCAAAAAGGAGACAAGTTGGGGCCAATTATGAAATTTTGAATGCAAGTCATTGTAGTGAAAGATTTTAATCGTACGCACGGCCATCCCCTCTTCCTAAAACAGGCTGATTTGGCTCGGGGCGAGCTCATACTCGGCACCGAGAATCTCAATCAAACGTTTCGCGTTCGGTGCCGCATCCCCGGCCGAGTTGTTGTTGAAATAGACGTAGACCGACTTGGCATCTCGTTCGAGTGCCCGGCACGCCGTCGCAAGTTCTTGCAGTTCATCCTCACTGTATCGATACAAGCAGCGGACGTGACGCCACTCTTGGCTCGTCATCCCGGGTTTGCGGAGCCACCCTGCCGTATTGCGGCCGTGCAGACGGACGACTGCGACTTCCTTGTTCGTGACGACCGGGACGAACGGGATGCTGCTCTCTTTCGTCTGAGGTTCGTCGCACACCGTGTTGATGAAGCGTTGCTCGGTCAAGAACGCGAGCGTCCGGTCGCGAAATGCTTCCGAGAACCACGTCGGGTTCCGAAACTCGACGGCGATGTCATAGTCGATCAGCTCCGCTCGAATCGTCCGCAAATAGTCGAGATGCGGCTTCGAGACGTCGAACCACGGCGGGAGTTGGACGAGGACGGCCCGCAGTTTCCCCGCCTGTTTGAGCGGCTCGACCGATATCCGGTAGCGCTCGAACAGTTCGGTGAGCGGCAGCTTCGGTTCACGGTCGTGACCGCTCATTTCCCTGGAAACTTTGACGACGAACTGAAAGCCGTCCGGCGTCTCACGATTCCATTTCTCATAGTTTTTCACAGGTTGGATCGCATAGAACGAGGAGTCGACCTCCACCGTCGGAAAGTGCCCGGCATATGTCGACAGTTTGTGCTTCCGCTCTTCCGGCGTCGTATAGAGCAGGTCGTGGTCTCCCCAACCGGTCACACCGACATAAATCATCGTGTTTCCTCCTCACATTATTGTTCGAACGATGTCTCCGCGTTTCGCTTTGACCAATTGAGTGTCCCGCTAAACGTCACGAGCAACAAGACAAGTCCCATGATGAACGGATAGCGCATGTCGATATCGAAAGCGATCCCGGCAAGCGTCGGCCCGACGATATTACCGATACTCATATAGGCGTTGTTCATCCCCATCGCGAAGCCTTGTTCTTTATCTGCCATCTTCGACACAAGCGTATTCAACACCGGACGAAGAATCGAGGTCGACAAGAAGATGATGAGCGTGATTGCGAAGAAAATCGCATACGATCCCGCGAACAGCGAGAACAAGAAGCCGAGTGCCGCGAGCATAATGAAGATGAGCACGACTTTGATCTCACCGAAGAGCGAGACGAGTCGGTCGACGGCAAACAGCTGAACGATGACACTGACGATCCCCGTACCTGTGATCATGACGGCAATTTCTTGCGGCGTCGCACTGAACGTCTCACTGACGAACAATCCGAGCACCGACTCGTATGCCATGAGCCCAAACGCCATGACCAAGTTGATGACGAGCACGAAGAAGTACGGCTTTCGAGTCGACGACAAGAGTTGCCGTGGCAGCGATTCGGTCTCGTTCGTCCGGACGTAAGCTTCCCGGTCCGGTTCTTTCAATAGAATGATCGATGAGATGACGGCGACGAATGAGACGATCGCCGACAAAAGTAGCGGTGCCTTCAGCCCGAACTCGGCGACGAAGCCCCCGATCCCTGGTCCGATGACGATCCCGAGCGACATTGCCGCGGAAATATAGCTATTTCCTTTCGCCCGTTGTTTGAGCGTCGTAATGTCGGCCACGTAAGCAAAGATGGCTGGAATGAGCAATGCGGCCCCGACTCCGCCGATGGCGCGCGAGATCAGTAAGACCGTCAAATTGTCCGATAAGTAAAAGACTGCCATCGAGATGGTGAAGCCGATGAGCCCTGAAATGATCATCAGCCGGCGACCGTAGACGTCCGCCCATTTCCCCGCGATCGGTGACATGAGCAACTGCGCCCCGGCAAAGACCGAAATCATCAGTCCGGCGGCGGTACCGCCTTCACCTATCATTTTTAAATAGTCGGGAATGATTGGAATGATAATCCCGAATCCTGCTACAGCGATGAACATGTTCAGCATGAGAATCGCCAATTGTTTCTTTTGTTTTGTCGTCAACGTACATCACTTCCTTTTCATCTATTCATTTTACTTGTTGATGAATGGAATGAGCAAACGATAAGACAGCAAAACACCCATCCTGGACCAGAGGATGGGTGTCGTTGTGATTATGAGATGCGTGACTCGGCGAGTGATCCGCTCGACCGCTGTTTCGGTAAGAACAGTGTGACGACATAAACGATCAACGTCGGAACTGCCCAGGCGAGCCCGATCTCAGCCATCGGCAAGTTCGTGATCCATGCAGTCACGGCTGTTGGAGCCAAGCCTTGTGCCGTCTCGAACAACGAGAACACGAGCGCCGTGTAAACGGTCGCCTTCATGGCGACTTGCGGGTTACGTTGAATCCGTTCCGTGACCGAAACGAGCACGAGTGCGATCATGACCGGATACAAGAGCGTGAGTAACGGTATCGCGATTTCAATCAACGTACCGAGACCGACGAGTGAAATCAAGTAACCGAATAACGTTGTCCCGATGACGACTTGGTAGTACTTGAGCGACTCGAACGTGTTACTCATGAACCGTGAAAACTCACTGATGAGTCCGACGGCTGTCGTCAAACAAGCAAGGAAGACCGCTGCCCCGAGTGCGAGCATGCCGACTTGACCGAACGATGTACCGGCAAACGTTTGAAGGAGGCTTGCTCCGTCAGTCGTTCCCGTGACACCCGTCATGTTCGCTCCGATCGATGCGAGCGAGATGTAGACGAGCATCAAACACGTGACGGCAAGCAATCCCGATGTCCGGAGAAGCGATGACGCTTCTTTTTGATCCGACATCCCGTTCGCTTTAAGCGTGACGAGAACGATTGCACCAAAGACGAGTGCCCCGAATACGTCCATCGTCAAGTAACCTTGTTTAAAGCCTTCACCGAGTGCCCCGAGCCACGTCTCATACCCTGCTGCCGGCGCGACCGGTGAGCCGAGCGGAGCCACAAGGTTTGTGATCCCGATGCCAGCGAGCAAGACGAGGAGGATCGGCGTAATGATCCGTCCGATGATCTCAATCAATTTTTGAGCGCGGAGCGTCAAAAGGAACGTCAAGCCGAAAAAGACAGTTGAACTGATGGCGAGTGTGAACGTTGACGGCGCACCGAGGAACGGCACGACTCCCATCTCATACGTGACCGCTGCCGTCCGAGGAATCCCGAAGAACGGTCCGATGGCCACGTACATTAATCCCGTCAAAAGGAGTGCAAGACGCTTCGGAATATACTGGGCGATTTGATCAGACCCTCCACCGACCCGCGCGACCGCGAACAAGGCGAGTAAAGGAAGTCCGACGCCGGTAATGACGAATCCGACTAGGGCTGGGAACAGGTTCTCACCTGCCAACGCTCCTAGCATCGGTGGGAACAGCAAGTTCCCGGCTCCGAAGAATAATGCGAAAATCGTAAACGCTAACGGGAATAATGTTGATTTTTTCATACAACTACCTCCACATACATTGTAGTACCTTCCGTGTTGAACAAATTCCGACTAAATGACTAAATTTTCTGACAATAAAGCGCTTGGTCTATTCCATTATACACACTATCCTTTTTTTGACCACCCTATCTTTAAAAAAGATGTTTATTTTTCTGAGAAGTAGATTTCCATATAAAAAAAGCTCCCTCTTTTTACAACAGGAGCCTACTTGTCAACCGAATTCATGTCATCTTTTCAAAAAAATAGTCAATAGCGGATATCGAATTTACGGTACGATGCTTCCGCGATATCCGTTTCTTCGATCTGTTCGACGCCGACGAACCGATTGCCGTCATAGAGCGCTCGTTTGAACGATGCATAGTCGGCCTCGTCCCCTTCGACGTGGATTTCGACCGTACCATCGCTCAAATTCCGGACCCATCCCTTTAGATTCGATTCGATTGCGGTCGCTTGACAAAAATAGCGAAAGCCGACCCCTTGGACGCGTCCTGAGACGATCAATTGTTTAGCCAGTTTCATGCGTATTCTCCTCCTTCATATGAAATAACAGGTTTAGCGAGACGCTGCTTAGGTAACACTATATAAATAAAATACTGATTAGGAGTGGTGATGTGGAACAGATTGTGAATATCGTGACGTCGTTTTCGAATTGGCTATGGGGAGTCCCAATCATCTCCCTGCTCGTGTTATCAGGTGTATACTTGACCATCAAATTAGGATTCTTCCAATTCCGATACCCGCTCTACATAGTTCAACAAACGTTAGGAAGCGTCTTTAAAAAACCGAAAGGCGAAGGCGACATCAGTCCTCGCCAGGCGTTGACGTCGGCGTTATCGTCGACGATTGGTGCCGCCAACATCATCGGTGTCCCGGCCGCGATTATGTTCGGGGGACCGGGCGCCATCTTCTGGATGTGGGTCATCGCCGTCGTCGGGATGGCCATTAAGTTCTCAGAAAGTGTCCTCGCCGTCCGTTACCGCGAGAAAAATGAAGCTGGGGAATTTGTCGGCGGTCCGGTCTACTACATGGCCAAAGGGCTGAAGTGGAAATGGCTCGCCTCATGGTTCGCGTTCGCCCTCATGATCGAGCTCATCCCGAGCATCATGGTCCAAGGCAATGCCGTCAGCTCGGCCGTCCGTGAGACGTTCAACGGCGACACGCTCATTACCGGGATTATCGTCGCCGGACTCGTCGCACTCGTCGTCTTCGGTGGCATGAAACGGATCGCTAAAGTAACAGAAATCATTGTTCCAGCGATGGCACTCGTGTACGTCGGGGCCGGTTTCATCATCGTCTTGATGAACTTCTCGCAAATCCCTGACGTTCTCGGTCTCATCTTCTCGTACGCGTTCCAACCGATGGCCGCGCTCGGCGGATTCGCCGGGGCAGCCATTGCTGAGACGATCCGTTGGGGTTTCGCCCGCGGACTCTATTCGAACGAGGCCGGTCTCGGGACGGCGCCGATTGCGCACGCAGCCGCCCAGACCGATCACCCGGTCCGCCAAGGTTTCTGGGCCGTCATCGGGATCGTCATCGACACGCTCATCATCTGTAGCACGACCGCGTTCGTCGTCTTATCGTCTGGTGTCTGGACTCGCGAAGGCGCGATGAGCGACCCGGCCGCACTCACGACGATCGCTTTCCGTGAATACTTCGGGTATACGGGCAGCCTGCTCGTGACGATCTCACTCATCTTCTTCGTCTTGTCGACGATCATCGTCATCATCTTTTATGGTTCACGCCAAGCCGAGTACTTGTTCGGTTTGACGGCCGGTAAAGTGATGAAAGTCGTCTATATCGCCTCGATCGTCATCGGTTCGATCGGTGGCGCCCAGATGATTTGGAACTTCCTTGACTTCATGCTCGCGATGATCCTCATCCCGAACATGATCGCCGTATTGATGCTAAGCGGTGAAGTGAAGCGACTGACGACTGAATTCTTCTCGTCTGAAAAATATTACAAGAAAGACGTCGCCGAGAAAAAGGCGTCGTAACAACGAACCCGGCTGCAACGGCAGCCGGGTTTTTGTTATGAACTTGTCTCGATTTTGTCAATCGCCTGGCGAATCCGTCCGACCGAGGCGTCGAACTGTTGTTGCTCCTCAGCCGTCAAGTCGATCTCGATGATTTGACTGATACCGCTCCGGTCGATCAAGGCAGGTACCCCGATATGGAGGTCGGAGGCGCCGTATTCACCGTCGAGATGGGCACCGATCGTCACGACCGTGTTTTCGTTCCGGACGATGGCGCGGACGATGCGCAGCAGGCCGAGACCAATCGCGTAATACGCCGCGCTCTTATATTCGATGATCTGGTTCGCGGCATCGCGTACTTCTTGATAGATCGCGTCTAAATCCTCTTGGTGATACGAATCATTGTCGGCGAGCAATTGCTTCATCGACTTGCCATAAATCCGGGCGTTGTCCCAGGCGACGAAACCACCGGCACCATGTTCGCCCATATAATAGACGTGACAGTTACGCGACGACAAGTCGAAGTATTCGCCGAGCTTATAACGCAGACGTGCCGTATCAAGCACCGTCCCTGAGCCGATGACGCGGTGTTTCGGCAAGCCGGACGCTTTCCAGGCGACGTGGGCCATCACATTGACCGGGTTCGTCGCGACGACGATGATCCCGTCAAAGCCGCTCGCCATGATTTGTTCTGTGACGTCACGGACGACGACCGCATTTTGCCCGGCGAGGTCCATCTGTGTCTGCCCGAGCTTTTGGGCGGCTCCAGCCGTGATGATGACGATGTCGGCGTCACGACAATCCGTGTAATCCCCTGCCCAAATCCGAACCGGGCTCGGTGCGAACGAGATGCCGTGGTTCAAGTCCATCGCCTCACCTTCCGCTTTCGCGTGGTTCGAGTCGATCAAGACGAGCTCTTCACAGAGCGCCGCCATCGATAATTGGTAAGCAAAACTGATGCCGACCCAGCCGGCACCGACGACGGCGATGCGGGTAATGTCTTTTGGATCAATTGTTTCCATTCAATCATTCCTCCCTAAAAACAGTCTCTCTTTTAGCATACCCGACTCGCTCTAGTTTCACGACAAAAATCCAATAGATGAGGATGTCACCTGATTCCTCGCTTCGCTAATTCTTAAACTATCTCTCAAAAATCCCTGTATCCCGAACATATCCAAACACTTGGATGGTATCGCTTTTTTGGATGAATGGGATTCGCTCTTTCTTTAGGATGTCTATAAGTTCATCGGTCATATCACACATGTCTGGGTCAATGATGACTCCTTTATAGAGCAACACCTTTGAGCGCAATCGAATCCATTCGATTGATCGTAAAGATGATTCCACCCAAACATCATCCCAATCTAAATTTTCGAATTGAGACAATTCGTCGCTTGGAAATAACGTATCTTCACCTAAGTATTTGATTTGATACGGCGGTAAATACGGTAACGTCGTGCTCACAGCTTGACCAAATCGTTTCCATTTCGTCTCATTCATCACCGAGGTCAATTGCCGCTCCTCGATTATTTGTAATTCTTTTTGTCGATCCATCTCGGTTCATCCTTTCTCATATTCGAGTTCTAATCGTTTGATCGCCCGCAACACATCCTCTCGGTTGTGTTTTTGCTTCATCCACTTGGGCAGGCGACTCTCGATACTGCTGTTCTCACCATCACTCTTCTGCAAATAAAGCGGTAATCTACAGAAAGGATTGAAGGCCACCCACCCGTTCGATAGACTCCGTCCGTATACATGCGCACGTATCCTCAACCGAGACAGCTGAGACGCAACGTCTCATTCTTCACAATATCTGGACATTGCTTACATCGATGACACCGCACATGGATGTAATGCATGAAGGACATTATTTTTTTTGCTCTCTAACTGAAATCGCTTCATGAGACATACCTCCTTGTTTTATTAGAGGATGAATTATAAAATCAAGTCCAACCCCCCAATCAGAAAATAAGAAGCCCATAGCATCTTCCTCATTCAGAATTAAGGTAACATAGTGGAGCGTGTTAAAATAAAGACTTATCTAGAGCCAGAGATGTATACCCACCTATTCTATTGCTTGATAATCGACGTGCTCAAGACCAACTCGCTGACTCGCTTGCCATAATCAACGGACCATCGAAGAAATGTCTCGAATAGAAAATATTATGTGAGTCCTCCATCGAAAAATGTTTTGCTCTTCATTTGACAAATCGGTAAAAGTTAAAAAACATTTTTCTAAGCGAAGATATTATTAAGAATCATATTCAGTACTCTCGTTTTGAATTAAGGTGTGTAGTTTAATTTAAATTAATCGAAAAGGGATGAATTTTTAATGAGAAAAGCTCAGATGATGGCCTCGACACATTTAGATCGACATAATCAAAGAATGACTAAAGAATCCTTAGAAGGCGCTGCGAATCAAATGAACGAATCATCAGCGTTAGGGATGACTATTGAGCATGATTTAACATTACCCTTTTTTGGTAAAATCACTAAAGCCTATATTGAACAATTGCCTGATGGAGAATATGGATTATTCGGCGAATCTATTTTATTTGACAGGGAAAATTCTCAAGAAATAACTCTACCTACAGGACAAAAAGTAATCATCGATACCTGGCCAAATGAAAAACCATTTTTAATCAAAAAAGATCAGATTCCTTCTTCAATTCAAGTTTCATTTGATTTGAACAACTTCAACTCAAATGAGGATTTAAAAATTTTTCAAGATGAAGTGCCAGAAGAAGTATCATTTGACTCTAAAATTATAGTTAGAAAATCATTTATTCCTGATCCTCAGTTAATCATTAATTTGTCTGAGAGCGCCATACAGTTATTAATTGCACAAAAACTCCTTACAACTGTAGGAAAAAAGATAACAGACGATATAAATAATGACATCGCCAACCTTTACTCCACACTTCGAACTGTTGCAATTAAATATGCTAAGCTCTGTATCCCTAAAAACAGACCGATTACCTATATATTTGTTATCTCTAAAACACCAGTAATTGAATTTGTTATACAAACAGAAAATCCCGCAATAATTGCAGAAGCCACAAAAAAAATGAGTGACCATCTCGACGAAGCCGAACAACTTCATAAGTTGTTCAACTCTCAAAAGACACAGTTTTTGTTTATGGAACATGGTACGTGGGAGTTTAATTATTTACTAACGAATTCTGGTAAAGTGGTAGGATCGCAAGATGCGATATCTAGACGGGAAAAAGCTATAGAGGTTTATCTTGAACAGAATGAATAATAAGCTGCAGGTAAACGTCATATTAAATTGGAAAAAGAAAAAGTGCTCAAATAAAAAGAGGAGGACCGATTATTTTTCGGGTTCCTCCTCTTTGCTTTTTTGAATGAAGTCAAGAATATTGATTGGCGGCAACACAACTGGATTATGGTATCCAATCGAAGTAACTTGCGATATTGCCGACCTAAGATACGGGAATAGAATAGATAAACTGTTCCGGCTCAAAAGCAACTCGTTCGTCACACCCGGAATATTATCTTTCGTTTCATCCTCTTCTACAACAAAATCTCCAGAAACGCGAATAGATAACTCGAAATTCTCGTCTGCTGATTCCAAATGACAAATGATTGAAACAATCGCACTATCTTCGCCAGTCATTTCTACATTTGATCCCATTGAAACTGACAAGTTTTTATCTTCTCTGAAATCTTGGTCTTGTTTAAAAGACAAGTTTTCAACTCTATAACGCTCAAACTTTAACTTTTTCATTAAATCAAGCAGCCCCTAACATCATCTCGTCTGGAATATCCAAGGTGAATTCTTCTGATGAGTAATCGTCAATTTGAATAAACATTTTGCTCGGATGTTCAATTTTGATTTCTAGACTTGAAGTCACGTGTTGATCGAACAAACCAATTTCTTCGATAGACCCACTGTCAGAAATCAGCATAGTGTAGAAGTTTTCGACAAGAATGTCCTCGGACAAAATCGGTTCGACTTCTGATTCTTGTGACGACCTTACAAGAATAGAAATGATTTCTTCTTGGGGGAGAGGTGAACCTAGTTCTCCTAGCACTTTACCGTCTTCGATAACAATAAGTTTCCCTTCACCCTTTGCTCCGATTGTGTAGTCAACACCATCTCTCTCGAGCTTTTGAATCAACTTTTCTTTCATTTTTCTTTTTCTTTCTTCTCTGTTCACTGCTCATTCCTCCTAGTCCTACATCGTCAAACGAAAATAGAACAAAACCTACATCATTTTAGCAAGCTAACCACTTCAACGCCTCTTGTGAAATGAGTTGTGAATCTCTCACAACCACTTGGCATCCGTTAATTAAATGAGTAGGTATATTCGGTACTTCTACTTCTTCTTTGTTTTTCCCTGTTTTTATCGGCAAAAACATTAAAGTGTTGAATATCGTGGTGTCATGTTTGTCATATACGCTAGGAACCGAAAAAGTTCGTTGGATGACTTTAAATTTTTCGTCAATTCCTTCATAGAAAAGCGAGTTCAAATACCACCAGTTTCCCGGGACCTGAATCCCTTCTTCATCAATCATCTCCATGAACTCTTCGAGATGTTCACTATAATAAATAGCACCTGATCGAGTATCTAGGTTTAAGAACTCTTCTCCCGATAGGATAGCCTTCCACTCAAATACACAACCTTTATACTTCTTTGCTTCGCGATATTTTCTTTTTTTAATTAAATTATGCTTTTCGTGGTAAGCCCACACCCTTGCTTGGGCATCATCTTCTCTGAAAAAGTAAATTCCATCACCTAACCAGTGTTTTTCGCCAACCGATGGCCAGAACCCGTTTTCCATGATAGATTCTGCGTTTTTCAGGGAGGTACCATGATAAGCCTTCATGACGGTAGTGTCATCTCCAAAAGACAGTTTCTTCATTTTCGACCCCCGCTTGCAATCAATCTTAATTAATCATATCGAACAGACAGAAAAATTGGTACACAATACCACAATTTAAGGTGTTGGTTTCCACAAGTTTCGTTCGACAAAATACGACCGTCCTTTAAAGAAAACGGAGCATCCAATGGATGCTCCGCCGTCAACTTTGAGGGCTGATTGAGGGTTAGAACGAATCGTCACCACCAAAAACTCTCCAAAACACTGATTTTATGCGGTTATCCGATCGAACCTTCCATCTCAAACTTGATGAGACGGTTCATTTCGACCGCATATTCCATTGGCAATTCTTTCGTGAACGGCTCGATGAAGCCCATGACGATCATCTCGGTCGCTTCTTCTTCCGAGATACCACGGCTCATGAGGTAGAAGAGCTGCTCTTCTGACACTTTCGAGACTTTCGCTTCGTGCTCGAGTGAGACTTGGTCGTTCAAGATCTCGTTGTACGGGATCGTGTCCGACGTCGACTCGTTGTCCATGATGAGCGTGTCACATTCGATGTTCGAACGGGCACCTTTCGCCTTACGGCCGAAGTGGACGATTCCGCGATACGAGACTTTTCCGCCTTGTTTCGAGATCGACTTCGAGACGATCGACGACGACGTGTTCGGTGCGAGGTGAATCATCTTCGCCCCAGCGTCTTGGTGCTGCCCTTTACCGCCGAGTGCGATCGAGAGCGTCATCCCACGTGAGCCTTCACCTTTTAAGATGACGGCCGGGTACTTCATCGTGAGTTTCGATCCGATGTTACCATCGATCCACTCCATCGACGCGCCTGCTTCACAGACGGCACGCTTCGTGACCAAGTTATAGACGTTGTTCGCCCAGTTTTGGATCGTCGTATAGCGGCAGTATGCGTCTTTGTTGACGAAGATTTCGACGACAGCTGAGTGAAGCGAGTTCGTCGTGTAGACCGGTGCCGTACATCCTTCGACGTAATGGACCGAAGCGCCCTCGTCGACGATGATGAGCGTCCGCTCGAATTGACCCATGTTTTCCGAGTTGATCCGGAAGTAGGCTTGGAGCGGTTGCTCGAGTTTCACACCTTTTGGTACATAGATGAACGAGCCACCTGACCAGACGGCCGAGTTGAGTGCCGAGAACTTGTTGTCCGTCGGCGGGATCAATTTCCCGAAATACTCACGGAACAAGTCTTCGTTTTCTTTCAAAGCAGTGTCCGTATCTTTGAAGATGACACCTCTTTCTTCGAAGTCTTCTTGCATGCTATGGTAGACGACCTCTGACTCGTACTGAGCCGAGACACCTGCCAAGTATTTTTGTTCCGCTTCCGGGATTCCGAGCTTATCAAACGTCCGTTTGATTTCTTCAGGAACCTCATCCCACGAGTGTTCCGTCTTCTCAGACGGTTTGACGTAGTACGTGATCTCATCAAAATCAAGTGACGTGAGATCGCCGCCCCATGTCGGCATCGGCATCTTGCGGAACTGTTCGAGTGATTTTAAACGGAACTCGAGCATCCATGCCGGTTCTTCTTTCATGTTCGAGATCGTTTCAACGATTTCTTTCGTCAAGCCGCGGCCTGAACGGAAAATCGAGATGTCTCGATCATGGAAGCCATATTTATAATCGCCAACGTCTGGCATGTTTTTCGCCATATCGGTCTCCTCCTTCTACTTACGCTTCCTCGTCGACTCCCTTTTCAAGCGCTTTCCACGCGAGCGTGGCGCACTTGATGCGAGCCGGAAACTTTGAGACACCAGACAACGCTTCGATGTCGCCTAGGTCGAACGTGTCTGTATCGTAGTCTTTCCCTTGGACCATCTGTGAAAAGATGTTCGCCAATTGGAGCGCTTCGTCTACAGACTTGCCTTTTACGATTTGGGTCATCATCGATGCCGAGGCGAGACTGATCGAACAGCCTTCCCCTTCGAACTTGGCATCTTTCACGATTCCGTCTTCGACTTGAAGTTGGAGTCGGAGTGAATCCCCGCACGTCGGGTTGTTCAAGTCGATCGTCACGCCATCTTCGATGACGCCACGGTTTCTTGGGTTTTTATAATGATCCATGATGACTTGTCGGTACAACATGTCGAGATTGTTAAAACTCATAATTGAAATACTCCTTCGTTTGACGTAACCCTTCGATGAAGCGATCGACTTCATCTCGTGTGTTATACAAGTAGAAGCTCGCTCGGGCAGTCGATGATTGCTTCAGGAGGCGCATGAGCGGTTGGGCACAGTGATGACCGGCCCGTACCGCGACCCCTTGCATATCCAAGACGGTCGCAAGGTCGTGGGCGTGGACGTCGTTCAAGTTGAACGTGACGAGCCCGACGCGCTCCTCAGGACCGAAGATCTCGATCCCTTCGATCGTACGCATCTGTTCGATGGCGTACGTCACGAGCGCCCGTTCGTGCGCCTCGACATTCTCGAGACCAAGGTCTTCTAAAAAGTCGATGGCGGCAGCCAAACCGACCGCACCGGCGATGATCGGCGTTCCCGCTTCAAAGCGGTACGGGATATCTTTCCACGTCGACTCATACAAGTCGACGTAATCGATCATCTCACCGCCGAACTCGACCGGCTCCATGTTTTTAAGCAGCTGTTTCTTCCCGTATAAGACACCGATCCCGGTCGGACCGAGCATCTTATGGCCAGAGAAGGCAAGGAAGTCACAATCGAGCGCTTGGACGTCAAGCTTCCGGTGCGGCGCGCTTTGCGCCGCATCGACGACCATGACCGCGCCTTTTTCGTGGGCGAGTTGCGCCACTTCCGCGATCGGGTTAATCGTGCCGAGCACGTTCGAGACGTGGCTCATGGCGACGATCTTCGTCCGGTCCGACAACACTTCCCGCACCGCGTCGAGCGTGATCCGGCCGTCTGGTGTCATTTCGACGTAACGGAGTTTCGCACCTGTGCGTTTGGCGAGCTGTTGCCATGGAATCAAGTTCGCGTGGTGTTCCATCGGTGTGAGAACGATCTCATCTCCCGCGCTGACGTTGGCGTCCCCGTAACTTGAAGCGACAAGGTTGATCGCCGTCGTCGTCCCACGCGTGAAGATGATCTCTTCCGGTACTGAGGCGTTGATGAATGAACGGACACGCTCCCGCGCCCCTTCATACGCATCCGTCGCGTGCGTGCCGAGCGTATGGACGCCACGGTGCACGTTCGAATGGATGCGGCGATAGTAATCCTCGATCGCCTCGATGACAGCAAGCGGTTTTTGGGAGCTCGCCGCGCTGTCGAGATAGACGAGCGGATGGCCGTTGATTTCCTGATCTAAAATCGGGAACTGTTTACGAATCGAGGCATCAATCATCTTAACGCACTTTCCCTTCGATGACTTCACGGAGACGGTCTTTGACCGACTCGATCGCGAGTTGCTCGACGACCGGGTTCAAGAATCCGTGAATGATTAAACGTTCTGCTTCTTTACGTGACAGACCGCGGCTCATCAAGTAGTACAACTGAATGTCGTCGACGCGTCCGACTGAAGCGGCGTGGCCGGCCATAACGTCATCCTCATCGATGAGGAGGATCGGGTTGGCGTCACCCCGTGCTTTTTCAGATAACATGAGAACGCGTTCCGTTTGGACACCGTTCGACTTCGAGGCACCGTGATGAATCATCGATGTCCCGCTGAAGATCGCTGTTGCCGAGTCTTTTTGAACACCGTGGATCAAGATGAACCCTTCCGAAGACTTCCCGAAGTGGTCGGTCCGGATGTTGAAGTTTTGTTTCTGTGCGCCACGACCGATCGTGACTGCTTTCGTGTTCGAGTACGTGTTGTCTCCGACGAGATGCGTCTTCGTCTCGACGAGCGAGTTGCCGTCGTTCATATGTCCGAGTGCCCAATCAAGATGAGCGTTCTCGTAGACGACACCGCGGCGGTTCATGAACGTGAGTGCTGACTCAGCGAGCTGGTCGACTCCACCGAATACGACTTTCGCGTTCGCTCCGACGAACACTTCCGTCACGGCGTTGACCGTGTGCGGCTCATTTGTGTTCGACAAGAAACTTTCGATATACGTCACTTCACTGCCTTCATCGGCGACGACGATCGTGTGATGGTACAACGACCCGTTCGCTTGTTCCATCGTGAAGATGGCTTGAAGCGGGTCTTTCAATTGCATGTTTTTCGGGACGTACAAGAAAGCCCCACCGTTCGTGAGCGCTGCGTTCAAGGCAGACAAGCGATCTTCGTCAACCCGAACGCCTTCTGTCATGAAGTATTTCTCGACGAGGTCCGGATGTTGTTCCATCGCTTGTTGGATTCCCATGAACAAGACGCCTTCTGGCATCGTAAGTTCGTTATAGACGACATGACCGTTGCGTTCAACGAGCACGTTTGTCCGGTGGTCTCCGAGCAATGCTTCGATTTCAGGCGTCAACCCGTCAAGCTTCGCGAGCTCGACGTCTCCGCTTGTGAAATCCCATTTATCAATCTTGATTTTTTCAACTTTAGGCAAGGCGAGAGTCGGCGCAAGTTCTGCTGCTTCTTTACGTCGGTTGACCATCCATGCTGGTCCACCGAGCGCCTCTGCACGTGCCGCTACTGCTTGTGCATCTAATTCAAATTGTACGGTCATCGTACAGCCCCCTTACGCTTCTGTGTCTACTGTCATCCCAAGATCTTGCTTCACCCAGTCGTAACCTTCTGCTTCGAGTCGTTGTGCGAGCTCTTTGCCGCCCGACATGACGATTTTACCGTCGATCATGATATGGACGAAATCTGGCTCGATGTAGTTGAGGAGACGCTGATAGTGCGTGATGATCAAGCAGCCGAACTCTTTAGTGCGCATTTCGTTGACGCCTTTAGCGACGACTTTGAGCGCATCGATATCAAGACCTGAATCGATCTCATCAAGAATCGCGATGTTCGGTTTGATCATCATCATTTGAAGGATCTCGTTACGTTTTTTCTCTCCGCCCGAGAAGCCTTCGTTCAAATAGCGGTGTGCCATTTCTGAAGGGATTTCAAGAACGCCCATCTTCGAATCAAGTTCGCGGATGAATTTCATAAGTGAGATTTCTTCGCCTTCTTCGCGGCGCGAGTTGATCGCTGAGCGCAAGAAGTCGGCGTTTGTGACTCCGCTGATTTCAGCTGGATACTGCATCGCGAGGAACATGCCTGCTTGCGCACGTTCATTTACTTCCATCTCGAGGACGTCTTCTCCGTTCAAGTCGACGCTCCCTCCTGTCACTTCGTACAATGGATGACCCATGAGGGCAGATGCGAGTGTTGATTTACCAGTCCCGTTAGGACCCATGATGGCGTGAATTTCGCCACCTTTAATTTCAAGATTAAGACCTTTGACGATCTCTTTTCCTTCGATTGAGACGCGGAGGTCATCAATTTTCATGTGTGGTACGTTAGACATTCGGATACCCCTTCCGTTTTCTCGCCATTTTTGGCGTAGATTAGATATATTCTAATCTTAATCTAGGCAATTTTTTATTTCAAGCGACTCACCTTATATTTCATTCTCAATAAAACATAAATGTTGAGAATGAGAATATCGGGAAATCAAGACATTATCCAACATTTTCCTCGACTTGAACCGAATTCGCTTGTTTTTCCCGTAGCGCGCCGGTGAAGAAGAAGGCGCCACACGCGGTCAGAACGGCTAGGCTCCCAAATACAGGGAGCGACGCGTTGTCGAAGCCGTCGAGCAGCAGTCCGCCGATGACCGGCCCGATCGATTGACCGAGTGCCGTCAACCCCATCGCCCCGAAATACGTGCCGCGCAAATGTTCCGGTGCCAAATCGTCTGTCAATACGTCCGTCATCGTGAACATGAGCACTTCCCCGACCGTGAAGATGACCATCGCGACGAATAGTACCCACACCTCGGCAGCGAAACCGATTAACAACAGCCCAATCGAGAGCGTCGCGATCCCAAAGAACAGCGACTTGATCGGCGAGACGCGAATACCGAACCGCATGATCGGATACTGCACGATGAGAACGGTGATCGCGTTGACCGTCAGCAGATAAGCGAATAGGCGCGACCCGTCACTGAATCCGTCGTGAAACGCGATGAACTGCGGCAACGTCGAATTGAATTGACTGTAGCCGATGATGGCGAAGATCATGCCGATGATGACGAAGCGGAACGTCTTGTCTTCTTTTAACACGCGGAACGTCTCCGTCAGGCGCGGCCGCACTTTGACGCCGTCCCCTTCTTCAAACGGATACTTCCGGAACAACGTCGAGATAACGAGGCCGTAAAGGACATAGACGGCGGTCACGACGAAGAATGCGCTCTTCGCTCCAGTAAGTGACAAGACGACCGCAAGCAGCGGTCCGATCGCCGCAGCGATGTTGATCATGAAGTAGCGCACGTTATAGACGATGACACGCTGGTCGGGTTGCGTCGTGTCGCTGATCAAGGCCCGAGACGCTGGTTCAAGGAATGAACGTGAAACGCCCATCAATACCGAAAATATGTAAAACCAAACGAGCTCCGTTGCAAGTGCGAAACCGGTGAACGTCAAGGCGTTCAAACCGATACCTATCAACATCAGCTGTTTGCGCCCGTAGCGGTCAGACAGCGTCCCCCCGAAAAAGCTCATAAATAGACCGGATAATGCCGACGTCGCGAACACCGTCCCGATCACGCTCGCCGAGAAACCGAGCGTCGCGAGATAAATCGCAAAAAACGGCATGACAAAAAACGTCGACAGCCGTGCAAAAAATGTACCGAACAAGACGCCAAGCGTCAGCGGATGAATCTGTCGTATGCTCACCCGGATCCCCCCTTTTTCTACATATAAATAGTTTACTTCTATTATTGAAGCAAAACCACTGCAAACAAAAAAGGCCCGGGATGTCCCGAGCCTAAAATCAATCATTATTTAACCGGTACGACCGCACCTTTGTACTCATCCAAAATCCACTGTTGTGTCTCTTCTGATGTCAATACTTCAAGGAGTGCCTTGACGCGCTCATCGTCTTCGTCGCCTTCACGCGTGACGATCAAGTTGACGTACGGTGAGTCTTCGCCTTCAAGAGCGATTGCGTCTTCGAGCGGGTTGAGGCCGGCATCAATCGCGTAGTTCGTGTTGATGAGGACGGCATCGCCTTCACCGTTGTTGAACGCTTGCGGGAGAAGTGCCGCTTCGACGTCCGTCTTGAACTCCAAGTTTTTCGGGTTGTCGACGATGTCAGCGACTGTCGCGTCTGTCGTCTTGCCGTCAGCGAGCGTGAGCAAGCCTTCTGTTTGAAGCATCGTCAAGATTCGTCCGTGGTCAGCGACCGACGAGCTCATGATGATTTCAGCGCCGTCCGGAAGCTCATCGAGTGATCTGTAGTCTTGTGAGTAGACACCGATCGGCTCGATGTGGACGCCGCCGGCTGAAGCGAATTTATAGTCTTTGTTCTCAGCCATTTGTGACTCGAGGTACGGCTCGTGTTGGAAGTAGTTCGCGTCGAGTTCGCCAGCTGCGAGCGTCTTGTTCGGGAGCACGTAGTCTTGGAACTTCTTGATTTCAAGCGTGTAGCCTTTTTCTTCATATTCGTCTTGGACGTGCTCTAAAATCTCGGCGTGTGGTACGTTCGACGCGCCGATGATGAGCGTCTTGTCGTCGCCCGAGCCTGATTCTGAGTCCCCGCCGCCACATGCCGCGAGAATTGTGAGTGCTGATGCTGCTGTCAATCCGAGTACTGTTTTCCATGATTTCATTATAAAACCCTCCATATGATTGTATTTGATTAAGCTGATCGCTTATCGATTTTTGAGACGAGTCGATCGCCGATAAACTGAACGACGAAGACGATGACTAAGATCAATACGGTCGCGACGAACGTGACGTCGCTTTGTGAACGCTGGAACCCTTCGAGGAACGCCAAGTTCCCGAGACCACCACCCCCGACGACTCCGGCCATGGCCGTGTAACCGACGATGGCGACGATCGTCACCGTGATGCCTGACACGATGGCCGGGAGTGATTCCGGGAACAACACTTTATAGACGATCTGCCATTTCGTCGCGCCCATCGACTCGGCCGCCTCGATGACACCGCGATCGACTTCGCGGAGTGCGAGTTCGACCATCCGTGCATAAAACGGGGCCGCACCGATGATGAGCGCCGGGAGCGCCGCCGTCGAACCGAGCATCGTTCCGACGAGAAGGAGCGTGAACGGAATGAGCAAGATGATCAAAATAATGAACGGGATCGAGCGGAACACGTTGACGACCGCACTGATGATCGTGTAAATCGGACGATTCTTCATCATGAGCGGTTCGTTCGTGACATATAAGAGCATGCCGAGGGCGAGACCGATGACGAATGTCGCGGCTCCTGCGACGAGCGTCATATAGAGCGTCTCCCACGTCTGTTCGAGCATGACTTGCCAATCTACATTAGGAAACATCGCTTTCTACCTCCACTTCCACTGCCTGCGATCGGATTGAGGCGATGGCCCGCTCGACTTCAGCCGGCTCTCCGATCAATTGGATGAATAGCGTTCCGAGCGCGCCGACTTGCGACTGCGTCACGTTACCGCCGATGATGTTGAAGCCGATGTCGTGCTGTTTCAACACTTCCGATAAAATCGGCTGTTCGGCCGTCTCGTTCAAGAACTTGAGTTTGACGATTTGGCCACTCGGATAACGTGCTTTCAAATGCTCGAACGTGAGCGACATGTCGTCGACGGCACCAATCTGTTTGACGAACTCTTTCGTGATCGGCTGTTCCGGATGTTGGAACACGTCCGCGACTTGGCCGGTCTCGACGACTTTCCCTGCCTCCATGACGGCGACGCGATGACAGATTTTTTGGATGACGTGCATCTCATGGGTGATGAGGACGATCGTCAGTCCGAGTTTCTTATTGATGCTGACGAGCAGTTCGAGAATCGAATCGGTCGTCTTCGGGTCGAGTGCGCTCGTCGCTTCATCGCAGAGGAGCACGTCTGGATTTGTAGCGAGCGCGCGGGCAATCCCGACTCGCTGTTTTTGACCGCCCGATAGTTGCGACGGATAGCTGTCTTCACGTCCGGCGAGACCGACGAGATCGACGAGCTCTTGGACGCGGCGTTTACGTTCACTGGCCGGTACCCCGATCAGTTCGAGCGGGAAGCTGATGTTCTCAGCGACCGTGCGCGACCATAACAAGTTAAAGTGTTGGAATACCATCGAGACGTTTTTGCGCACCCCGCGCAGTTCTTTCGGAGTGAGCTTCGTCAGCTCACTCCCTGCGACGACGATTTCACCGCTTGACGGTGACTCGAGTCGGTTGAGCAGACGGATGAGCGTCGACTTCCCCGCCCCTGAATATCCGATTATTCCAAAAATTTCGCCGCTCTCGATTGTGAGCGACACATCATCGACCGCCTGGACTCGACCGTTCTTCGTGTCGAACCATTTGGCCACATTACGTAATTGAATCAATACCTTTCCCTCCTGACAACAAAAAAAGTACACACGTTTGAGCAAACGTGCGTACTTTATCGGTACGGACAACGATTGCTCTCATCTTCCAAGGTTCTCACCTTGCTGGAATTAGCACCATTTCGGATTGCTCCGCGGTTGCTGGGCGTCATAGGGCCAGTCCCTCAGCCTCTCTTGATAAGAGTGTTGTTTATTCGATTAGCTTTATAATAGCGACACATTATTTTCATGTCAAACTATTTTGTGCGAAAAATCAAAAAAAGGTGCCATCCGAGGATGACACAGAACGTAGCACCTTGAGTCACGGAAGGACAACCCATAGATGAAACTCTTTTGCCCGATCAGAGTGTTCATCCTTATATGGGGGATTCAAGCCATCCATCACTCGGCCTTAGAACGTACCATGCGGTTACGCGGTAGGTGTCCCTGCGCTTGATTTTTTTGGGGGACAATCGAAGGGAAGGTCCACCTAAAAGTCGCGTAAAGTGATGCACCGGCTGTTCTAAAACGTCTTGATGGCTGGAGAATCTCGTCCTATATTGTGTTCAAGTAAGATGTTGTAATGAATATACCATTCGTGAACTTTCTGTGTCAACTGATTATTTAAAATTTTCTGATTATTCTAATCATCCTATCTCATTTAACGAAAGATAGGACGTGCTGTACGTTTTGAAACGCATATAATCGGTCTTCGACTTGGCCGTCTTTAAGCTTTAACAGCGCCGGGACGCTCATCACTTGATACGCTTCTAACTCTTGCGGGATAAAGTTGGCGTCCTGCTTGTCAATCGCGAGAGTCGGGTCGACCGCTTCGACGACGGCGAGCATCCGCTCGGCCACAGCGCATGTTCCACACATCGGGGCGTATATATATAACAATCCGTCTGTAATCATTGTTCTCACCTCTTTTATAAGTATATGAATGTGAGCCGATCTGTTCAAAAGTTGTGCTCACCCCACGAATTTTCTGAATCGTTCAACATTTCCTGTTGACGCTTCACGAAAAGAGGCATAGTATGGTCATTAACTTTAACGCTTTCGTACATAACAGCGTATACGTAGAAAAGGACAGGTGAATCGACTTATGACGGAACAAACGAAACTGACAGGCAAACAATTTTTGATGAACGTATTGAACGGACTCAGTCTCGCTATTTTAATCGCCCTCATCCCGAGCGCGTTGCTCGGTGAATTAACGAAAGCCATCTTACCGTATTTTCCGTCTTTGCAGTTCATCTTAGACGCGACGACGATCGCGATGCGCCTACTCCCGGTCATCATCGGTGTCACCGTCGCGATGCAATTCGGACGCTCGGCGCTCGAGGCCGGGACGATCGGTATCGCGACCCAGGTCGGGAGCGGCGCTATCCGTATCGAGGAAGGCGCGTTCCTCATGGCGGGAATCGGCGACGTCATCACGGCCGGTGTGACCGCCGCCCTCGCGACATATATGGTCATGCAGCTGTCGCCACGGTTAAAGACGTACACCGTCCTCGTTTTACCGATGACGGTCATCGTCATCGCCGGCGGAATCGGCATGTTCTTACTCACGTACATCTCACAGATCACGACGTACATCGGCACAGTCATCATGACGATGACTGAACTCCAACCGATCGTGATGGGCATGTTGATCGCGATGGCGTTCTCGCTCATCATCGTCTCCCCGATCTCGACAGTCGGGATCGCGACGGCGATCAGTCTGTCCGGTGTTGCCGCCGGGGCCGCTAACCTCGGCGTCGTCGCAGCCGGTTTTGGTCTCGCTATCGCCGGGTGGCAGATGAACGCGACCGGGACGTCGCTCGCTCACTTCCTCGGCTCACCGAAAATTCAAATGGCGAACTTCGTCCGTCGTCCGATCATGATGCTGCCGGTGCTCGCGAACGCGGCCATTCTCGGGGCGCTCGCCGGTATCCTTCGTATCGAAGGAACACCGATCAGTGCCGGATTCGGTGTCTCTGGACTGATCGGACCTGTCAACGCCCTGCACTTGATGCCAGGCGGATTCGCGCTCTGGAACGTCATGCTCGTCATCGTCTTGTTCGGCCTCATTCCGGTGACGCTCGGGATTGTCTTCTATCGCCTGTTCAACCGGACATCACTCATCCAGCCTGAACATTACCGCCTCGACTTCGACTAAATCAAAAAATCCCGGGTTCTCATAAAGAGAAACCGGGATTTTTGTTAGCCTTGAATCATCGTTTCATATTCTTCGGCCGACATGAGTTTGTCGACGTCCGTTGAATCGTTTAACTCGACTTCGATCATCCATGCGCCTTCGAACGGTGCTTCGTTGACGAGTTCCGGCGAATCCGCGAGTGATTCGTTTACCGCCGTGATTTTGCCAGAGATCGGTGCGTACAGTTCAGACACCGTCTTGACCGATTCGACCGAACCGAACGGCTCGTCGAGCAAAATCGTGCCGCCGACTTCAGGAAGTTCCACAAACACGATGTCCCCTAGTTCGCTTTGTGCGAAATCCGTGATCCCGATGCGGGCAACGCTTCCGTTCACTTCAACCCATTCGTGTTCTTTTGAATAACGTAGATTTGCAGGTACTTTGCTCATCATGACTTCCCCCTCAAATAAATTAGACTCACATGTGTATTATAGCACTTAGCCCCAAACGTCTGTAAATGACTTTTCTGAAAAACCGACCGTCGATTTTTGACCGTCCGTGACGATTGGACGCTTTAAAAGCATACCATTGCTGACTAAAAGCTCGATTTGTTCGTCTTCTGACAAATTCGGGAGCTTATCTTTAATGCCTTCGTTGCGGTACACTTGCCCGCTCGTATTGAAAAACTTTTTGAGCGGTAGCCCTGACTGTTGCCAGATCGACGTGAGTTCATCTTTTGACGGTGTCGCCTCGACGATATGAACGTATGTATACGCGACGTCGTTCTCCTTCAACCATTTCTCTGCCTTCTTACACGTACTGCATGGCGGATAGCCATATAGTGTCACCATATTTATCACCTCTTGTTTTACTGTAGCATACTCCATTCCCGCAAATCACGCTTCGAGCAAGCGTGCGATTTCTCGCTTCAGCGTCGCGTTGACCGGGTGACGCGCTTCGATATAGCTCAGCATCGCCGCGGCCGCTTCGACCGACTTGCCGTAACCTGGCAGCCACTCGTTGAGCCCGGCGACGAGCTCCGGGTGCCGTGCCTCGACCCGGCGCGTCGGATTGAACGGGTCGCCCGTCTCTCCATGTGCTTTCAATACGTTGTTGACGGCCGCGACTTGGATGAGTTCGAAGCCGGCGAGACGCTCTCCGCGTCGTTCACGGAGCAGACCGACGTACAGGTTCGTCAGCGCCTCTTCGTAGCAATACGCTGCGTCTGGGACGTCCGTGACGAGCTTAGGCGTCGCAAACGATTCGAGCGCTTCATCCCGTTTCCAGACGATCCGTCCCGGGGTATAGGCGATGTGTGGCATCTCGAACAGTTCGAACACGGCGAACTCCCCGTAAATACCGTCCGCGTACATGATCTTGTGGCCGTCTTTCGTGTTTTGGAATTGGTAAGCGATCGGTTCAACCTCGAGCCAGTCCAAGTTGTCGATGAAGCGGGTTTTTCGTCCGTCCTCGACGATCAAAAAGAAATCGAGGTCGGAGTAGTCGTCGAGCCGCTCGGTCTCGAGGCCAATCGAACCGAGGGCGAGCAGCATCAGCGCCCCTTCTTGTTTCGCGACCAAACGCCCGATTCGTTCCATTCGTTCCAACAGTTGATCTCGTCTCATAAACATTCCTCCTTTTCCTCATTGTACGTTCTGATCAAACGAAAAAGAAAGGGCTGACCGCGTCCGGCCACCCCTCCCTGTTCGAGAAATTTTTATTACAGAATTTGCGAACGAGAAAGCCCACTCCTTTAGTGGTGGGATGAACGTGAGCTTGATTTCGGAGTCCCGTTAGTCGGAATTTCAGAAATCAACAAGCAGAATCTTATCCCGATAAAATGTATCACTCTAATAAATCTAATGATACAATGGACGTATGAACAACTACAGAAGAACCAAAACCACCGTATCGATGATCCATTATCATTTCGTGTTCTGCCCGAGGTATCGCCGAAAACTATTTGATGACGATACGTTCGAGCAACGATTCAAAGAGATCGTCCGTGATGTCTGCGAAGAGCTCGACATTCGACTCATCGCCATCGCGTGTGATCGGGACCACACACATCTATTCTTGTCGGCGTTGCCATCCCTCAGCCCGTCTGACATCATGGCGCGCATCAAAGGCGTCTCGTCGAAGCGACTACGAGAGGAATTTCCCCATCTCACACATCTCACAAGCCTTTGGACGAGATCCTTCTTCGTCTCGACGGCCGGAAATGTTTCCAGCGAGACCATCAAGCGTTATGTCGAGGAACAAAAGACAAGGAGGTGACACCGTGTCGCAGACATTGACGGTGAACATCAAACTTCATCCGACAAAAGAGCAACAATCGATCTTAGAGCGGATGATGCGCACCTACATCGGCACGACGAACCAGCTCGTCTCGGACATGGTGCAGGCTCGAGAAAACTTAAAGCTGACGAGCAAAAACGTGAGTTCCGATCTGCCGAGCGCCGTCAAGAATCAGGCCATCCAGGATGCGAAGAGCATGTTCAAAAAGGCGAAGAAGAAGGGCTTCCAGGTCGTCCCTGTCCTCAAGAAGCCGTACTGCACCTGGAACAACCAAAACTACTCGTTCGACTTCGAGTCGATCTCCTTCCCGGTCATGATCGACGGAAAGGTCAAGAAGACGGCGATCCGCGCCGAGATGGTCGACCCGGACAACCGGAACGCCACGCTCCTCGCCAACAAGCTCGGGACGCTCCGCATCATCAAGAAGTCGAACAAGTGGATCGCCCAGATCGCCGTCACGATCCCCACGACGGAGAAGGGGGGCACCAACGTGCTCGGGGTCGACCTCGGCCTGAAAGTCCCCGCCGTCGCATCGACAGATCGTGACAAGGCGCGGTTCTTCGGGAACGGGCGTGAGAACAAGTATATGAAGCGCAAGTTTCGTGCGAAACGGAAAGAGCTCGGTCAACAGAAGAAACTGGATGCGATCAAGAAGCTGAACAACAAAGAACAGCGCTGGATGAAAGACAAAGATCACAAGGTGAGCCGTGAGATCGTCGACTTCGCGAAAGAGAACAAGATTTCTGTCATCCGCCTCGAAAGATTGGCGAACATCCGACAGACGGCAAGAACAAGCCGTAAACACAACAAGAACCTGCACACCTGGTCGTTCTATCGCTTGGCACTATTCATCACGTACAAGGCAAAGCTCGAAGGCATCAAGGTCGAATCTGTCAATCCGGCCTACACCTCCCAGACATGCCCTTCTTGTGGAGCAAAAAATAAAGCGAAAGACCGAACATATTCCTGTCCGTGCGGATTCAAAAAACACAGAGATCTAGTCGGTGCGATGAATATCCGATACGCACCTGTGGTCGATGGTAACAGTCGACCAGCCTGAGAACCTATACGGTCTGTCTCAGGAGGGGTGATGGCACACCCTCATCTGAAGGCTTGAACAAAACAGAAATGGACTGCGTTCGCACAAGCACTTCAGAATCCCACTCATACCGAAGGGGTGAGCTTGCGGCTTTAGCCGTGGGAGTGTCAAACGATGAACTTGTTCGCTTTGATGAGACTCGCTGCGACTTCGCGCTTCGTACCGATGACGTTGATTGGCTGATAGCGGCTGAACTTCTTCATCGCCGAGAGCAACATCCGTTGCTCGTCGCCTGACGTTGCCGCATACAACACTTCTTTCGCCATGAGATCGACTTGCTTAAACACTTGCTCGGCGAAGATTTCCGTGTAACGGACTTTCTGGTTGTTCTTATCGAGGCCAGTCCGGGCAATCGCTTTATCCGTCCGCGCAATCGCCGCTTCGAGCGCATAGATGGCGCTGATGATGTCGGCTAGCTTGGCGAGGATCTCTTGCTCGTTTTGGAGGTTCTGCTGATATTTCTGGACGGCTGTCCCTGCGATCATCAAGTTGATCTTCTTCATGTTCGATAGAAGCATCTTCTCGCGCGCGAGCGGTGAACCGTCGAGCTCTTGCGGCATGTAGCTCATGAGCTCTTTTTGGAGCTTCTGTGCTTCGGCGAGGAGTGGCAAGTCGCCTTTCATCGCTTTCTTGAGGAGCGTGCCCGGGACGATCAAGCGGTTGATTTCGTTCGTTCCTTCGAAGATCCGATTGATCCGTGAGTCACGGTACAAGTTTTCGACCTCGTACTCGGTCATGAAGCCGTAGCCTCCGTGAATTTGAACGGCTTCATCGACGACGTAGTCGAACGTCTCAGACGCGAACACTTTGTTGAGCGAGCATTCAATCGCATACTCCGCGATCGATTGGGCGACTTTCGAGCCGTCGCGCATGTTCTCGTCACCTAGCGCGTCGAGGCTGTCTTGGAACAATCCGCCTGTGCGGTAGACCGAGCTCTCCATCGCGTAAATGTTCGCCGCCATCGTCGCTAATTTTTCTTGGATGAGCGGGAACTGGCTGATCGGCGTCTTGAACTGCTTACGCTCGTTCGCGTATTGGACCGAGAGATCGAATGCACGTTTTGATGAACCGACCGCTCCGACCGCGAGTTTGTAACGACCGACGTTCAAGATGTTGAAGGCGATGACGTGCCCTTTACCGACTTCACCTAACAGGTTATCGACCGGGACTTCGACGTCTTGTAAAATGAGCGTCCGCGTCGATGATCCTTTAATGCCCATCTTCTGCTCTTCAGCACCTGTTGAGACGCCGTTGTAGTCGCGTTCGACGATGAAGGCGCTGAACTTGTCGCCGTCAATTTTCGCGTAGACGACGAACACGTTGGCGAAGCCTGCGTTCGTGATCCATTGTTTCTCACCGTTCAAGACGTAGTGCGTCCCGGCCTCGTTCAAGACGGCCGTCGACTTCGCGCCGAGCGCGTCCGACCCTGAGCCTGGCTCTGTGAGCGCGTACGCTGCGATCCATTCGCCCGTTGCGAGCTTCGGCAAGTACTTATGCTTTTGCTCTTCTGTCCCAAAGAAGACGATCGGAAGCGTCCCGATCCCGACGTGAGCGCCGTAACTGAGGGCAAACGAACGGGCTTTGGCGAACCGTTCCGTGATGATCGATGACGAGATCTTGTCGAGCTGATAACCGCCGTACTCTTCAGGTACATCGGCACCGAGCAGACCGAGTTCGCCCGCTTCTTTCAACAGTTCGACCGAGAGATCGAACTCATGTTTTTCGATGCGTCCAAGTACCGGCATGACACGGTCGTCGACGAAACTCGACGTCGTGTCCCCGATCATCTTATGCTCGTCTGAAAAGTCTTCCGGTGTGAAGAGACGATCCGCGTCGAGTGCGTCAATGACAAAGCTACCGCCTTTAATCAATTCGTGTTCTGTACGTTCCATAGTCATTTCCCCCTTATAGTAATTCGAAGACGCCAGCAGCGCCCATTCCGCCACCGATGCACATCGTGACAACCCCATATTTTTCATTGCGTCGTTTCATTTCATGCAGAATCGATACCGCTAGTTTCGCGCCCGTACAACCGAGTGGATGGCCGAGGGCGATCGCGCCGCCGTTGACGTTCACTTTGGACGGGTCGATGCCGAGTTCACGGATGACGCCGAGTGATTGGCTCGCGAACGCCTCGTTCAACTCGAACAATCCGACTTCTTCAAGCTTCACGCCAGCCATCTCTAACGCTTTCGGGATGGCGACGACTGGTCCGATCCCCATCACTTCCGGGCGGACCCCGCCGACTGCGAACGAGAGGAACTTCGCCATCGGCTTCAAGCCTTGGCGTTCCGCCTCTTCCCGCTCCATGACAAGTACGGCTGCAGCGCCGTCTGATACTTGTGACGCGTTACCGGCTGTGACCGACCCTTTGATTTTGAAAGCTGGACGCAATTTGCCGAGTGCTTCGACCGTCGAGTTGGCCCGGACGCCTTCGTCGTGCTTGACGACAAATTCACGTTCCGCGACTTTCCCGTCTTCACCGAGGACGTGCTCGATGACCGTCACCGGCACGATCTCTTCTTCGAACTTGCCGCCCGCGATCGCAGCCGCCGCTTTTTGATGGCTGTCGATGGCGAACAGGTCCTGGTCAACTCGTGAGATGTTGTACTCGGCCGCTACGCGCTCAGCCGTGTGTCCCATGCTCATGTAATACTCAGGCGCCGTCTCCATGATCGTCGGGTTAGGACGGATGACGTGTCCGCCCATCGGGACGAGGCTCATCGATTCCATTCCGCCGGCAATGATCGCCGTCGCTTGACCGATCATGATCTTCGCTGCCGCGTCCGCGATCGCTTGAAGGCCTGACGAGCAGTAACGGTTGATCGTGACGGCGGGCACTTCGTGTGATAGTCCACCGCGTACGGCCGCATAGCGGGCGATGTTCATCCCTTGCTCCGCTTCCGGCATGGCGCATCCCATGATGACGTCGTCAATCGGTCCCGTGTATCCCGACCGCTCGAGCGTCGCTTTGATGGCGTGACCTGCGAGCTCGTCCGAACGAACGTTTCGGAACGACCCGCGTTTTGCTTTTCCGACCGGTGTTCGTGCACCGGCCACGATGACTGCTTCTCTCATCTGTTAAGTCCCCCTTTTGTCAGTTCCGAAGTGGTTTGCCTTTGACGAGCATATGTTGCATCCGTTGCTGCGATTTCGGTTCTCCGATGAGGCTCAAGAACGCCTCACGCTCGATGTCGAGGAAGTATTGCTCGTCGACCATCGTGCCGTATGCCAAATCGCCGCCGCTGATGACGTGGGCAAGTTTTTTGGCGATCTTCAAGTCGTGCTCTGAAATATAACCACCGTAGAACATCTCGTACGCTGCGAGTTCGAGCGTCGCTTTCCCGGTTCGACCGACGACCGGCAACTTCTCGCGCATCGGCGCGACGTATCCGTCCGTAAGTCCAAGGACGGTTTGTTTCGCGTCGAACGTCAAGTGGTCACGGTTCATCGAGATGCCGTCGACCGGACGATGATAGCCGAGCGCTTTCGCGTCGTACGCCGACTTCGATACTTTCGCCATCGCGATGTTCTCGAACGTCTGCTGTGCCGCCTTCTCGATGTTTTGCATCGATTTCGGCGTCTGTTCAAGTAGACGACGGTACGTGTTGACGTTGCCGCCGCCGCCAGGGATGAGACCGACACCGACTTCGACGAGTCCCATATATGTCTCGAGCGCCGCTTGCATGCGTGCTGCCGGCAAACTGATTTCCGTGCCGCCTCCGAGTGTCATGCCGTAAGGTGCGACGACGACCGGGCGACCTGCGTAACGGATTTTTTGAACGACTTGTTGGAACTTGTTGATGATCCAGTCGAGCTCATACCAGTTCTCGTCTTCCGCCTCCATGAGCATCATCGCGAGGTTGGCGCCGACGCAGAAGTTTTTACCGTCGTTGGCGAGGACGAGTCCTTTGAAGTCTTGCTCGACGAGGTCGATCGATTGCTCGATCATCTGCATGATGTCGACCCCGATCGCGTTGTTCGGTGACGTGAACTCGAGGGCGACGACGTCGTCACCGATGTCGATGAGGCGAGCCCCGCCGTTCTCGAGGATGATCCCGTTCGACTTGGCGAGCGGTGCAAGTTTCAATTCTTTCGGGTTGACGGTCTTCTCGACGTACGTCCCAGACGCTTGATCGTAATACTGGTCCCCTTTATAGAAGGAAGTGTGTCCGGCAGCGAGCATCTCATCGATCCACGCCGGGACGGCATATCCTTCCGCTTTCATGCGTGCGACCGATTTTTCGACACCGAGTGCGTCCCATGTCTCAAACGGTCCGAACTTCCAACCGAAGCCCCACTTCATCGCGTCATCGATGGCGACGATCGAGTCACTGATCTCACCTGTGAGTCGTGCCGAGTAGACGAGCGTTTTCGCCGTCACCGGCCAGAGCAACTGTCCGACGCGTCCCTTGTTCAAGATCGCGCCTTTCAGTTTCGCTTTCGAGCCCGGGAGCGACTTGATTTGGTCGAGCTCAGGTCCTGTAATCGCTTTCAATTGTTCGTATTCAAACGTGCTCAAGTTGAGTTCCTGGATGACTTTCCCGTCTTTCTTATAGAACCCTTGACCAGACTTTTGTCCGACCCAGCCTTTTTCGACGAGCGTCTTCATCTCAGCAGGGACATCGAACGTATCTTTCTCCTCGCCCGCTTCGAGCGCCTCATAGACGTTACCGGCGACGTGGACGAACGTGTCAATGCCGACGACATCGAGCGTACGGAACGTCGCTGATTTCGGACGGCCGATGAGCGGGCCTGTGATCGAGTCCATCTCGCCGATCGTCGCGTTTTGTTTCAACATCTCCTCGAACGTGACGAGCAGGCCGTACGTGCCGATGCGGTTACCGATGAAGTTTGGCGTGTCTTTCGCCTCGACGACGCCTTTACCGAGACGGTCCTCAGCAAAGCGGGCCATGAAATCGATGACCGGGCGCGCCGTTTTCCCCGTCGGGATGAGTTCGAGCAGCTTCAAGTAGCGCGGCGGGTTGAAGAAGTGCGTTCCGAGGAAGCGTGACTTCAATCCTTCCGGCAAGACGCTCGCCATCGCTTCGATCGAGATCCCAGACGTGTTCGAGCTGAGAATCGCGTCTTCACGGATGAACGGTGCGATTTTGTCGAATAGTTGCTGTTTCACGTCGAGCCGTTCGACGATGACTTCGATGACCCAGTCGGCTTCTTTCAATCGCTCGAGGTCATCTTCTAAGTTCCCGACCTCGATGAAGTTCAAGTGTTCCGCCGTCGCGAGTGGCGCCGGATTTTGTTTCAACAACTTGTGACGGTTCTCGGACGCGATGCGATTCCGCACTTCCGGTGACTCGAGCGTGAGCCCTTTCCCTTCTTCTTGCGCCGTCAATTCACGTGGTACGATGTCGAGCATGAGCGAACGAACCCCCGCGTTCGCCAAATGGGCCGCAATCCCCGCCCCCATTACTCCTGAACCGATGACGACCGCAAAACGGATATTGCTCGTCAAACGGAGGTCGGCTGATTGTTCGATGTGACTCGTCATATTGTTCCCCCCTAAATGAGAATGAATAGTGATTCATTTCACGCGTAAAAAAAATCGCAATCACCATCGTGTTTACTCTTCTATCATAAATGAATGACAATTCATTCGCAAGCGTTCATTTTTCAAATTCATTCCATTTTTCTGATTTACGATTATTTTTTGATGTGTGTGGTATAGACACATTGAGTCAATTTTTGAAAGGGGACTAAACAATATGAGTGACAATCGTTTAAATACAGTCGGAAGCCGCAAAGATTTTGAATCGTTCAAGAAGGACGGACAAGCGCAAGCCCATCAACCGGGAATCGATTCAAAGATGGAGCCGTTCCCGATCTATGAGCGTGAAGGATACAAAGGAAGCGACAAATTGAAAGACAAAGTCGCCATCATCACGGGTGGTGACTCGGGGATCGGGAAATCGGTCGCCATCTTCTTCGCCCATGAAGGCGCAAACTCGGTCATCGTCTACAAAGACCAAAACGAGCTCGAGGACGCCGAGGCGACGAAAGAACGGATCGAAGAACTCGGTCAAGCGTGCCTGTTGCTGCAAGGTGACCTCGGTGATTCGGCGTTCTGCCAAGACGTCGTCAAACAGACGCTCGAGACGTTCGGCCACTTGGACGTGCTCGTCAACAACGCCGCCGAGCAACATCCGCAAGAGTCGCTCCTCGACATCTCGGACGACCAGCTCGAGCGGACGTTCCGGACGAACATCTTCAGCATGTTCTATTTGACGAAAGCGGCGCTCCCGTACTTGAACGAAGGCGCGAGCATCATCAACACGACGTCGATCACGGCGTATGAAGGTAACGACCAATTGATCGACTATGCGTCGACGAAAGGTGCGATCACATCGTTCACGCGTTCGCTCGCCAAAAACTTGGCCGAGAAGAAAATCCGCGTCAACGGCGTCGCCCCAGGTCCGATTTGGACACCGCTCATCCCAGCTACGTTCTCGGCTGAGAAAGTCGCTACGTTCGGCGATTCAGCTGAAATGAAACGAGCTGGTCAACCGGCTGAGCTCGCTCCGGCTTACGTCTATCTCGCAAGCGATGATTCGACATACGTCAGTGGGCAGGTCATGCACGTCAACGGTGGTACGGTCATCAACGGATAATCTTGTAAGGCGACCCAGTGTTCAGTCACTGGGTCTTTTTGTTGGAAAATTAACCCATCCTATGTTAGCGTTGTCTGCAGACATTAACCCCGTCATTCAGACGGAAGGAAGGAGCCAGTGATGGATGATTCATTACCAATTGACACAAGATGATTTTTTCGCTTTTCAAAAGAATTTCATCGGAACCTCGCCTTACCATAAAAGATTTTCGAGATTTTACACGGCCATACTTTCGCTCCTTGCAGCTTATCTCGGGTTTGCACTCGTCATCATTTTGTTGCCTCGAACGATCTCTTCTGCCCCGCTCATTCTCGCACTCGCCGTCAGTGCTAGTGTATTGTCGGTGCTTCTCCAACTTCGCTTCTCTAAAAAAATGTACCAAAACATGACGCTTTGGCAATTTCGCTATATGCTGAAAAAAAATACGAAATGGCCACGTGACGTCACGTTGTATTTTAATGAGTTCGGAGTCGAGGTCAACTCCCTTCATAACCGCGTAAATAAACGGATTCAAGTCGCCTGGGAAGCAATCGAACGAGTGAGCGAAGACGAGACAAACTATTATTTATACCTTGAAGTAAGGGAAGCGATTATTGTCCCGAAGCAAAACAACACGCTAAGTGAGACTGAACAAACTAAAATCAACGACTTGTTGCAAAAACATTTGAGCATCTCATTCTAATCGCCTACTGGATCAAGAGTTCGACGTGATTCTACGTCTGTATGGAAGGCAATGGATGAACACGACTATGACTTAACTCAGAAAGGAGTAGCAAATGGTCACCACATATAAAATGACACTTGAAGATTTTCTATCATTTCATAATGATTTGAGTCACCATTCAAACCTATATCAACGAAATCGCAAACTATGGCTTTTCATTATGATGATTCCTACGTTCACTCTCGGCTATGTGCTTACGGCCTTTGTGCTACCTCGCCCCGAGTCCCCTGTTTTATTTTATTTACTCCCAGTAGGTGTCGGGATTTTGTTCACACTGTTACTCAGGCCACTCCTAAAGGATTTGCACGGACCATTCGCCATTTGGATAGCTCGGCAGCAACTAAAAAAACATAACGTTTGGCCAAAAGACATCACGCTCCACCTTGATGACACTCATGTCGAGATGCATGTCGTTCGTGGTAAAGTCAGTCGAACGACGCAAGTCCCTTGGACATCTATTATCAAAATGAACGAGGATGAGACACATCGTTTCCTGTATTTCGAAGAAGATGAAGCGTTGATTATTCCGAAATCGAAAGATGGAGTCACTGAAGTCGAGCAAAGCGAAATTGACCGCTTATTAGGAAAACATCTTTTGACTAAAAAATCGATTTAATAGAGTGGTCTATTACTTTAGGAGGTGCTGTACATGCTATCTTGGTTAGGCATAACGAAAGAAAAGGAACAGGAAACGGGACGGCCGTTCTTTGGAAACATACATAAGAAAACAATCACGTTCGTCTTGCTTTCGTCCCTTGCGATACTCTTTGGAGTGAAATCATTGTTGACTTATCTACTCCCAAAAGCAGCTCTCGCTGACCCCTTGGTTGCTGTGCTGCCAGGTACAGTAGGCGTTCTTGTTGCTCTAGTGTATGTTCTAGTTATTGAACGACTCTTACAAGACAAGGCCGAACGTGGAACGTAAGCCAATCATACAAAAACACGCGCTCCGCTGAGCGCGTGTTTCGTTTATTTCTTCACCATACCTTTTAACACGAACGCCACGTTCGCCGGACGTTCCGCGAGACGGCGCATGAAGTAACCGTACCAGTCACGGCCGTACGGTACATAGACACGGACTTTATAGCCTTGGCGGACGAGCTCGAGTTGACGCTCGACCCGGATGCCATACAGCATTTGGAACTCGAACTGGTCGAGTGGGATGTTGTTCAGTTTCACATGCTCGATGATGGCATCGATCATGTGGTCGTCATGGGTCGCGATAGAGGCGTAATTCCCGTTCGCAAGATGGAGTTTGACGAGCTTCAGGTAGTTGTGGTCGACGTCTTCTTTCTCCGGGAAAGCGACCGTCGCCGGCTCTTTGTAAGCCCCTTTGACGATACGGAGGTTCGGCTTGATCAGCGCGAGATGATTGATGTCATCTTCCGAACGATACAAGTACGATTGGATGACCGTCCCGAGTCCGTCAAAGTCCGCTTTCAACTTCTTGAACAAGTCGAGTGTCTTCTCGCAGCGCGACTCGTCTTCCATATCGATGGCGACGAAGACGCCGACTGACTTAGCCGTCGTCAAGATCTGGCGCATATTGTCCTCGATCAACTTGTCCGAAATATCGAATCCGAGTGACGTGAGCTTGAGCGACATATAGGCGTCGAGTTTCTCTTCGGCCATGATTTCGATGGCACGGATGATCTCGTCACGGTTTTGGTTCGCTTCTTCGACCGTGTTAATGAATTCCCCTAGATGGTCGACCGTGACCGATAGCCCTTTCGCGTTCAGTTCGCGAATCGTCGGCACCGACGTCTTGAAATCTTCTCCCGCCACAAATCGTGAAGCCCCGAACCGAAGCCCGTACTTTTTAGCCAAACTGTTGAGTGCTTTGTTTTGAGACATGTAAATAAATCCATCGCGTAACACTTTTTCCATCAGATTTTCCCCCTTGCGTATACACCCATCTATCTCTATGACGATGTCTGAAATTATTATGACATACAAACGTCAATTCGTCTTTAGTTTTGTAACCGTTTCCAAAACTTCATTGGCTAAGTTTATAAAAAAGCAGACGCCCTCACGGACGTCTGGTTCACAGGCCTGTATTCGGTGCGACGTAGAGCAAAATACTGAGGAAGACGAACACGCTCCCGGCGAGCACGAACAAGTGCCAAATCGCATGATTGAACGGCAGTTTCTGCCAGACGTAAAACACGATCCCGACCGAATAAGCGAGCCCACCGGCGAGCAGCAACATGAACCCTTGATGGCCGAGCGACTCGTAGAGCGGACGGATCACGATGATACAAATCCACCCGAGCCCAAGGTACGTCACGTTCGATACCCACATGTACTTCCCGGTCGAATACATTTTCCAGACGATGCCTAAGATGGCGACGCCCCAAACGATGCCGAATAACACCCATCCGAGCGTTCCCTGAAGCGACACGAGTGCGAACGGCGTGTAGCTCCCGGCAATCAATAAGTAAATCCCAGCGTGGTCGAACACTTGGAGCACCCGCTTCGCCCGTGGATGCGGGATCGCATGCATGAGCGTCGAGAACAAGTACAACAAGATCATCGATACCCCGAACACGCTCACCGCGATGACGTTGCCTGTGCTCCCGGTCTCAGTCGCGGTCGTGACGAGCAGGACGAGAGCGACGATGCTGAAGATGACCCCTAGTCCGTGCGTGACGGCGCTCGCGATTTCTTCGCCGAGCGTATCGGCATGGAGCATGTCTTTTAGTTTCTCTTGATCCATTCGGGCCCCACCTTTCTTTCCTTGCCTCTATTATGGATATTCCCCAATTTTGTTGCAAACAAAAACACGGGTCTGTAAAAACCCGTGTCCTCGATTAAGCGACTTCCTTCACCGGAACGTCACATTCCATATTTTGTGCCCGCATCGCACGTGCGCGCATGTGGAACAAGACGAGTAGCGTCACTGTACCGATTGTCGAGATGACGTACGGAATGACCCCATCCATCTTGAAGCCGATCGGTGCTGTGAGAATGTAGAACCAAACCGCATATAGCATGAACGTCCCCGGGATGAGTGCGATCCAATGGTTGCGTCCTTTGATGTACAAGTACATTGCACCGACGAACAAGGCGATGACCGCTGTCGTCTGGTTGGCCCAGTTGAAGTACTGCCAAAGCATTTGGAAGTCCATGTTTGTGAGCACGTACGAGATCGCGAACAACGGGAGTGCGATCCAAAGACGTGACGAGAAGTTCTTCTGTGCGACTTTCAAGTAGTCGGCGATGATCATCCGGGCACTCCGGAACGCCGTATCGCCTGACGTGATCGGCAAGACGATGACGCCGAGGATGGCGAGCGTGCCGCCGATGCTGCCGAGCATGAGCGTCGCCACTTCTTGGACGACGAGCGCCGGTGTCCCCGCTTGAATCATGCCGAGCAACTCACCCGGATCAAAGATGGCCATGGCCGCTCCGGCCCAGATCATGGCGATGACGGCCTCGACGATCATCATGCCGTAGAAGATGCTGCGGCCATTACTTTCTTTCATCGTCGTCCGCGAGATGATCGGCGACTGCGTCGCGTGGAATCCTGAGAGTGCGCCGCACGAGATCGTGAAGAACAACAGCGGCCAGATCGGCAAGCCGTCCGGGTGCATGTTCGTCAATGTCATCTCTGGGATTTGATAGCCTTGGACGAACAGGCTGACCCCGATCCCGATGGCGCTGATCATGAGGAGCGCCCCGAAGAACGGATAGATGCGGCCGATGATCTTGTCGACCGGGAGGAGCGTCGCCAAGATGTAATAAGCGAAAATCGCAAAGACGACGAACACGAGCGTCGACGCGTTGCCGTCGAACAAGTTGTTAATCATGTTACTCGGTGACGTGACGAACACCGTCCCGACAAGGAGCAGCAGTAACAGGGCGAACCCGTTGACAACGTGGCGGAGCGAGCGGCCGAGGAACTTCTCGGCGAGCTGCGGCAAGTGTGCCCCGTTGTTACGGAGCGAGATCATCCCCGTCAAGTAGTCGTGCACGGCACCTGCGAAGATCGATCCGAAGACGATCCACAGGAATGCGACCGGACCGTAGAGCGCCCCCATAATTGGCCCGAAAATCGGACCGACGCCGGCGATGTTCAACAGTTGGATCATCGAGTTCCGTTTTTTCCCCATCGGCACGTAGTCGATGCCATCCTGCGACGCATAGGCGGGCGTCGTCCGCTCTTCCTTGATGCCGAACGTCTTTTCGACGTAGCGGCCGTAGACGATGTACCCGACAATTAAAATAGCTAAGGCGATAAAGAATGTAATCATGTGTGCTGTCCCCTTTTAAACTGTGTAGCCGATCCCCATCGGCCCCGAAAAATGAATCCTGATGTTTTACGCATATAATGTAAACGCTTTCGTGATTGATTATACAGCAATTCCCAACGTTTCGTAAGGGGTTTCGTTCACTTTTTTGACACAAAAATAGACCCGGCTTTTTATCGAGAGCCGGGTCGTCTATCGTACTGCTTATTGTTTGATCCGGACCGTGAACGGACCGTCCGCGGTGACGTCTTCGAAGACAACCGAGACCGGATAGGCGTGCTTGCCTTGGACCGGCTCGCTCAAGCGAATCGTCGTGTTTGCGATCGCTTCGTCCCCGCTCACGAGTTCGAGCGGCAACTGTTCGACGTTCAGTTCGCGCTCGTAGCCGTTACGGAGAAGCAACGTCGCCGTGACGTTCGTCTCACTTGTTTCGACCGAGACGAGCATCAAGTTGAACTCATTCTCGCCGACGGGCGGTGTCGACACGTTCGTCCGACGGAGCTGCTGCCACGCCGTGCTCGAAAATTGTTCGACTTCCTCATCTAGAAGCATCTGTAGCGGATCAATCGGGTTCATTTGGAAGACGAGGCGCATCGACGTCTGTTCTTCCGCTTCAAACTCACCGAACAGTTCATCCGCAAAAAAGTCCAAATAGACCGGTTTGCTCGTCCACGGCTCGAAGCTCGGAAGGTCGACGCGGCTCAATACTTTCCGCCCAAGCGGAACGTTGTCTCTGTTCAAGAGCAGAACCGGCAATTCATTGACTTCGAACGAGCTCGGAAGCGTGTTACGGAACAAGGCGACGAGTGACAGTCCGTCCATCAAATGTTCAGCGTGCAGCAGTTCGATCGACAGCTGGTTGTCGAGGAGCGCCGGCAGCCGCTTCGCGTGGTAGCGGAACATGTACTCGTCTTCTTTCGGAATCCCCATGTCGCTATCGATCACGAGCGTCAGTTGACGCCCTGTCTCGGTCTTCCCTGTCTCGATCTGTTTACGTTTACGAAACCCTAACATATTACTCCTCCTCCAATTGCGTGACGAAATAGCGGTCGAGCTGACATACTTCCGTTGTCACTTCACGGGCGATATTGATATACGTCTGTTCGAAGATCTCAAATCCTTCTTTACCGAACTGACGACTCGGATCTTCCTGCCCATAACCACGGAGGCCGATGCCTTCTTTTAATCCACTCATCGTCGTGAGGTGGTCCGTCCATTTTCCGTCCAGCGCCCGTAACAGTGATTCTTTGACGAACGTGACAACTTCCTCGGCTTGAAGACGGGCCTCTGCCGTTTCGACAATGTCGTCGATCCACGGTTTAAGCTCTGCCTTCAATTCCAACGAATCGGCGACCTCATTTGACCAGACTGGCTCGCGTGTCGTCAAGTAGACGAGGTCTGTCTTCAACTCGTCGAGCGGCCACTCTTCTGGGACGAGCTCGTCCGAGACGTGCATGTCGATACTATTTTCTAAAGCGAGACGCATCATACCGAGGCCGTTGTTCGTGATCGCCGCAGCGTCGGCGTTGACCGCTTGATCACGGATCGTGTAGATAATTTTCCGTTGCTCGTTCAAGACGTCGTCGAGCTTGAACAAGTAGTCCCGAATCGAGACACCGAGCCCTTCGATCGTCGTCTGGGCGTACTCGATAACGTCAGCCGCGTCTTTCGCGGACACCTCACCACGTTCGTCCGGCTTCAGTTTCTTCTCGATCCGCTCCAGTTTTTTGATCGCATAGCGTTTAACAATCTCATCTTCGAGAGAGACGAAGAACTGCGTCGCGCCAGGATCGCCTTGGCGTCCCGAACGGCCACGGAGCTGGTTGTCGACACGTTGCGACTCATGGCGTTCCGTCCCGATGACGAACAAGCCGCCCACTTCTTTCGATTTCGCATCGAGCATAATATCGGTCCCGCGACCGGCCATGTTCGTCGCGATCGTCACTTTGCCGAAATGTCCGGCGTCGGCGATGATGTCCGCTTCTTGCGTGACCGTCTTCGCGTTCAACACCTCGTGCTGAATCCGCTGTTTCGACAAGTGTTTACTGATGGCCTCGGACTGGGCGATCGACGTCGTGCCAATCAACACCGGCCGTCCCGTCTCGTGCAGCTCGACGACTTTGTCGGTCACGGCCGCATACTTTTGGTCGACCGTCATGAAGATACGGTCGGGGTGGTCTTCGCGCAAACGCGGCCGGTTCGTCGGCACTTGGACGACGTCCATGTTGTACGTCTTCAAAAATTCTTGGCGAGATGTCTGGGCCGTTCCGGTCATACCGCCGATGAGCGGATACATTCGGAAATAATGCTGAATCGTGATCTCGGCCGTCGTCTTGTTCTCCTCGGTGATCGTGACGCCTTCTTTCGCCTCGAGCGCCTGATGGAGCCCTTCGGACAGACTGCGTCCTTCCATGATCCGTCCCGTGAACAAATCGATGAGCTCGATCTTGTCTTCTTTGACGATATAGTCGACGTCGAGCTCGAACAAGACGTTCGCCCGGAGCGCTTGGACGAGGTAGTGATAGAGCACTTGATGCTCGGCGCTAAACAAGTTGTCGACCGCGAACATGTCTTCGATTTTCAAGATTCCGGAGTCAGTGAGCGCCGTCGATTTCGATTCGAGGTCGACTTCGTAGTCCGCCTCGTCGAGCTCGGTGACGACACGTTGCGCCAATTCCTTCAAGCGGATGTGCGAGCGGTCTTTTTGGGCGATGATGAGCGGCGTCTTCGCCTCGTCGATCAAGATGCTGTCGACTTCATCGATGATGGCGAAATGGAATGGGCGCTGGACGCGCTCTTCCGGTGACCCGACCAAGTGATCGCGCAAGTAGTCGAAACCGAACTCGGTCCCGACGCCGTATGTAATGTCGGCCTGGTAAGCAGCGCGCTTGTCACTCTGTTCCATCTCAGGAACGTTCAACCCGACCGAGAGACCAAGGAAATCGTGGATCTGCCCGATTTGGTTCGCGTCACGCGTCGCGAGATATTCGTTGACGGTGATGACGTGGACGCCTTTGCCTTCGAGTGCTATGACGTAACTCGGGAGCGCGGCGACGAGCGTCTTCCCTTCCCCGGTCGGCATCTCGGAAATATTCCCTTCGAGGAGGGCGAACCCGCCGATGAGCTGGACGTCATAGTGACGCATGCCTAAGACACGCACTGCCGCCTCACGGACGAGGGCGAACGCTTCTTCGGCGACATCATCGACTTTGGCACCGTCGGCGATTTTTGCTTTCAATGTTTCGGTATATGTGCGCATCTCGTCGTCCGAGAGCGCCTGCATCGTTGTCTCTAATTGGTTGATCCGGTCGACGCGCCGCTGATAGCCTTTCAAGCGCCGGCTTTGATCATTCGTCAATTGCTTTACAAACTGAATCACGTTGTAGCCTCCATTTAGTTCACAGTCATTGTCAAATCTATACCCGTCTATTATAGCGAAATTTTGCTCATTTCGGAGACTTTTTTACGAAAACTTCCTAAAAGATGGTTTTTTAATTATGAAATCCCTATAAAAATTGGGTAAATTTCAAAATACATTCACAAGTTTATTTTTATTTTTCTATTTGAGACGGTTTGAGACCATGATACGATAAGAAAAACAGAACATTTGTTCGTAAAAAAGGAGATGGGATCATGCGCCGGCGGATCTTCTGTGTCGACAGCGTCTCATTTTATGCCAGCTGCGAGTGCGCGGCCCGTAAGTTGAACCCGTACAAGACGAAGCTCGTCGTCTTATCGAACTTGCAAGACAGCGGCGCCCTCGTCCTCGCCGCGACCCCCCCGCTGAAACGGCTCGGCATCAAGACCGGCTCCCGGCGCTTTCACATCGACCGCCTGCCTTGGCATGAACGACGGCACGTCCTCTACGCCGAGGCCCGGATGAGCCACTACTTGAACGTATCGGTGCAAATCGTCCACATCCTGCACCAGTTCGCACCGCCTGAGGCGATCCGCGTCTACTCGGTCGATGAGACGCTCATCGACTTGACGGGGACGGAGCGCTTGTTTGGGAACGATGACCACGTCGCCCGCCTCATCCGCTCGACCGTCTTCCGCTACACCGGCGTCCCGGTCACGATCGGGATCGGACCGAACAACGTCCTCGCCAAACTCGTCCTCGACCTGCATGGCAAAACGACCGGTGTCGCCAGTTGTGCCCTCCACGACGTCGAACGATTGATCCATCCGGCCCCGATCGAGAAGATGTGGGGCGTCGGTGCGAAGATGGCGGTCCATCTCCATCGGCTCGGCATCGACACAATCGGTGACCTGGCCCGCTATCCGCTCGACGCGTTGCACGACAAGTTCGGCGTCATCGGTGCCGAGCTGTGGCACCACGCCTGGGGCATCGACGAGTCGCCGACGATCCTGCCGACGAGTTCGCTGTTCGGGGCGAAACGCCAACGGCCCCGGACGATTGGCCACGGCATCACGCTCATGAAAGACTATACGACGGAGGCGTCGATCCGCCTCGTCTTGCAGGCGATCGCCGTCGAGGTCGGGATGCGCACACGGCAGTCGGGACTCGTCGGCGGCAGCATCCATCTCGGTGTCCGCTACACTCGGACGAGCGAGCGGCGCGGCTTCAGCAAACAAAAAAAGCTCGCCCGCTTCACAGCGGACGAGCGTGAGTTTTTGCCGGTCCTGTTCCAACTGTTTCTTGAGGCGTGGGACGAGACCGAGGCGGTCCGTTACGTCTCGGTCGCCCTCGGCAAGCTCGAGCCCCGGAGCGACCACGTCCAGCTGTCGTTGTTCGAGGACGAATGGGCCCGGGCCCGTCGGTTCGACTTTTTAAACCTCGTCGATCAATTGAACGTCCGCTTCGGCCGCGGCACGATCCGTCCGGCCTCGAGTCTACTGAAAGACAGTCCGCTCCGCACGCGGCAACGCCTGATCGGCGGACATAAACAAGGAGGTGAACCGTCATGAGCCAGACCCGCTACAAAGACCGCGGTGAATTGAAGTGGATCCCGTTTCTCATGCCCGAACACGTGGCGCTGCTCAAAAAATATTACGCCCACGTCCAAAAGATCGAGCTGCCCGACATCGACGAGCAACTCCTTTATCTGTGGCAGACCGAGCTCGAACGGGCCATCCGGGAAGGCGACCAAGTCGAACTGACGTTGTTCGAGGATGGTCTCGCCCGCTCCGTGCGTGGCTACGTCCATGCCATCTATTACGCCGAACGCGAAGTCGAACTGTTCGACACGGACGTACGCCGCATCCCGTTCAGCCACATCCTGTCGGTCCGTTAAGACGCGTCAATCGCGTCTTGCGTCGTCTCGAACGTCACAATCCCGTCGAGGACGCCATAGTGATCGAGCGTCTGCCGCACGGGTTCTGATAAGTGGGCGAAAACGACACGTCGATCCGCCGCTTTCAGTTCCCGGACGACGCGGCGGACTTCTTCGACCGCCGTCACATCGATGACCGGACAGCGATGGAAGTTGAAGATGAACACGTCGGGCTCGTTATGGATCTGTTGCAACACGTGCTCGAACATCTCGATCGCCCCGAAAAAGAGCGGCCCTTCGACGCTGAAGACGACTTGCCCGTCGCGCGTCATGTACCGTTCCGTCTGTTCGCGGACGTCGATCGTGTCGGCCATCCGTTTCGCGAACAAGGCGAGCGCACAGATGACCCCGACCTCGACGGCGACGACGAGGTCGACGAAGACGGTCAGCCCGAGCGTGACGAGCAGCACGAGTGATTCGGCCGACCGATGACGCAGCATCTCGAAGACGTGGTGCCGCTCCGACATGTTCCAAGCGACGCGCATCAAGATCGGCGCGAGTGCGGCGAGCGGGACATAGCTCGCGAGTGGTGCCAACACGAGCACGGCGAGGAGCACCGTCAACCCGTGGATGACACCGGAGCGGCGGCTGACGGCTCCGGCTTGGATGTTCGTCGCCGTCCGGGCGATCGCACCCGTCGCCGGGATGCCGCCGAAGAACGGGACGACGACGTTGGCGAGCCCTTGCCCGAACAGTTCCTTGTCTGGGTTCATCTTCGTGCCGGCCATGCCGTCCGCGACAGCACCTGACAACAGTGACTCGAGCGCCCCGAGGAAGGCGATGGCGAACGCCGATGGGAGCAGCGTCGCGATCAAGTCGAGGTCGATCGTGAGCCAGTTGAAGTCAGGCAGTCCGCTCGGGATGCCACCGTAGGCGCTACCGATCGTCGCGACCTCGCCTGGTATGACGAGGCTGATAAACGTCGGCACGAGCATCGCCATGAGCAAGAGCGGCAACCGGACCGGTAGTTTCGGGACGAGCCAGAGCGTCAAGAAGCCGATAGCCGCGATACCGATCGGCCAGAGACTCGCCTCGGGGAGTGACGTGACGAGTTTTAGGACGTTCTCGTGAAAGTGCGGCGCCTTCTCGAACGTGATGCCGAACAGTTCATCGAGCTGGTCGACGAAGATGACGACGGCGATCCCCGCTGTAAAGCCGATTGTGACGGCGCGCGGCATGAAGCGGATGAGCCGGCCGACGCGGAGCACACTCATAAGGAACAGCAAGATCCCGGCGAGAAATGTCGTCACGAGCAGCCCTTCGTAGCCATGCGCCAGCATGACGCCCGAGACGATCGGGATGAAAGCGCCGGTCGGTCCGGCGATTTGGAACGTCGAGCCCCCGAACAGGCTGACGAGGATGCCGGCGATGATGGCCGTATAGAGCCCGTACACCGGTCCGACGCCCGAGGCGATCGCGAACGCCATCGCGAGCGGAACGGCGACGACCCCGACGGTGATCCCTGCCGAGATGTCTTTTTGCCACGCCTCACGCTTACTCATTAAATTTTCCATCTTACATTCCTTCTTTCCATTAGTTCGAAAACAAGTTCAGTGTACGCCTGTCACCACTTCTTGTAAACGTCACAGAAGAAACGTTTACATAATCGACAAACCAAAAAGACGTATCCATCACGCGATGGACACGTCTTCGTTAACTGGTCGGTGCTTCGACAACTTGGTCACCCTCATCCGCCTCTTCCCCAAGCAGACGGACGTGACGGCCGAACAGCCACATGACGACGAGGTGGGCTTTCGCCTGCGTCTTCGTATATAACCACCACGGCATGGCCGGCACGAACTCGTGGATGGCGATAAGCCCCTCGTTCGAGTCCGGGAGCCGTCTAAACTCGAGGCGGCCGGTTTTATCGTCCTCGGTCAGCTTCGCGAACAGTCCTCCGTCGATCTCGAATGATGCCATGTCGTCTGTCGCCGCATCTTCAAGCGACAGATGGAGTGCGACGAGTGATGGGCGCAAAAGCGCGATCTCCCAATCATCCTGTTCTTTCGTCGTCTGGATGAGCGGATACGCGACCCGCCCGAGCCATTCGAAGTACTCGTCGGCCATCCAGGCAGCCGACTTGTCGTCCGGCAGACCGAAGCGTTGAATCGAACGGACCGTATACTGTTGCGGCGCTTTTTTCTTCTTCTTGTCACTCGCCTTCTGCTTCGCTTCTTCCTCGAGCGCGTGCTCGACCGCTTCTTTGAACGGAATCTCGCCTTGTTTGACACCGGTCGTATCTTTCGCGACCATGGCGTGACCCATGCTCTCGACGAGCGGATAGACAGTATCTTTCGGCTCACCGGTGACCGCCATGACCCAAAGGCGCGACAGCTTGATTGTCGGGAACGGGAAGTCGATCATGACGCGACGTTTGCCCATGACGTCAGCCGTATCTTCGATCATCTTTCGATACGTCATCACTTCCGGACCACCGATGTCGATATGATGGTCGTACAGCGACTCGGCCCCGACGACCGAGATGAGCGCTTGGACCGCTTCTCGCAAATCAATTGGATGTGTCTCCGTCTTCGTCCAGTTCGGGAGGATCATGACCGGGAGTCGTTTGACGAGTTTCGCGAGAATCGGGAACGACGACCCTTCCGGACCGATGATGAGCCCGGCCCGGATCGTCGTCACCGGGACACCTTGCCCGCCGAGGATGCGTTCGACCTCGAGCCGGCTCTTCAAGTGCCGTGACAACGTCTTCGACTCTTTTGGAATGATGCCGCTCAAATAGACGATCTGCTCGATATCGTTCGCGCTCACTGCCCGGGCGAAGTTATCAGCGATGAGCGCGTCCATATCCTCAAACGTCGCCTGCGTTAGCCCACCGTCCGGGATCATCGAGTGGACGAGGAACATGGCGTAGTCCGCCCCTTCGCACGCCTCGCGCGTCTGCTCATATGAGAACAAGTCGCACGACCGCCACGTGATATGGGCCTCGTCTTCCTTGTTCTTCGTCGAGCGGGACAAGGCGATAATGTCGTACTCTTCTTTTAAATGTTCCATCACGTTCGAGCCGATATAGCCGCTCGCCCCCGCGATGACGATGGTTTTCCGCATAGTGGTCACTCTCCCCTTCATTTGCACATAGAGGTTATGTACCCGTCTTGGACTGAGATTAAATCAGTCGCGAGCCCTACAGTGTGCATTGGAAAATTTATGTAAACTAGACTCAATTACAGGCAGAGGAGGAATGGTTATGGGATTTTGGTATTTCTTGATGCTGTTGATCGGTGGCTGGCTCGTAATTCGTGCCGTATTCAAAAAGAACACGAACGGCCTCCTGCGGATTGGCACACTTGTCGTCGGTGGTCTGTTGATCGCACTCGGATTGTTCATGTTTCAAGATGGAAGTGATGCGATTGTTGCGGATTTATTCAACTTGTGGTGAGGATCAAATCACCGAATTGAGTTCATGATGGAATCACGCTTGAAATGAAAACGAGTCGAACCTTGTCTGGAAGGTGCGACTCGTCTTATTTTTTCGGTACCCAGTTGGCTTCAAATCCGTTTTGGACCGCATAGTCATACAGGTGAATCAATTTCGCCTCTTTATACGTTTTCATCTGTTCGGCCACTCGCAACTCATGATTTCGTTCCACAAGCGCATACAGATAGTCAATTTTCGCCATTCGGTTGTTTTTACTCGTGTTGCAACTCGGGCATGCCAAGACAAAGTTCCATAAGACATCATTCTGTATATAAGACCACGGGATAAAGTGGTCGACATGAATCTGTCTCAACGGCTTCAAGCAATAAAAACAGACGGGATGACCGTGACTCAGCAAAATTTGTTTAAACTCATCGAGTGATTGACGAGCCGAAACGAACTCGATTTTGCTCAAAATCTTCTCCATCACTTCGCGTGTATTGTATTTCTCTAAGAAGACAGCGAGTTGATAGTTCGTAACGTTCATTAAAACCCGCTTGTACTTCTCGAAAAAGACGACATAGCTGGGCACGAGTTTGACCCACTCTTCTTTCCGATTGAACGAATAAATCGTCTCACCAAACGCAGTATAGAACGAGCCATACACATACTTCTTATAGAACTGATTGACGTTCCGAATCAATTGCTGTTGCTGCTCATCCGGCAGGCGGTCAAAATTCCACGTTAACGGAATCTCATGCGTCGCTTGAAACGCAAGCATCGTTTTTTCAACCGAGCTCAATTTCCCAATTTGATTCACTTGTCGCAACCCGTTCGTCACAATCAAATTCCAATACATCTTCGTCACGTGTCTCGAAATTTGTCGAAACGTCAGTACACCCGAATCATTCAGTTCGGTCGTACATTCGAGTAGCGCCTTCATCAGCATATGTTTGTACGTCGTCGTGTGTGTCGCGTTCATTAGAAACTGTTGGGTGTAGCGCCATAAATCTGTCTCCGTCAAATAGTCACCTTTGGCCTCAGCCACTTCTAAATTCCAGCCCATAGCCATGCCCCCTAGTCTTATGTATCGTTGTGACGACATCCCTCTTAAAATTTTAAGTATATGCTGCATTTTTTTCGAATCACACCCCATATCGGGTAGAGCACTATATAAGCAATTGTTCAGTACCTAATCAGCAGACCAATTGAGCACCGTTTTGGAAAATCGAGCCGACCCTGCTAGCGTTCACCTGGGGAAAGAGAGTGAAAAAAATGTCTGTAGAGAATCCATACAAATCGGATTTAGAGAAGATTTTATCACATCGGTATGACCAAGGCGCAGACTATTGGACAACACCCGACAAACGATTGAGTAAAGGGTCTCCCTTTTCCACACTCGATTGTGTACTCTATCTTTTAGAATTAGGCATGGACCCGACTGATCCTTTATTAGAAGAATGTGCTGAGCTCATCTTTAGTACATGGCGAACGGACGGACGATTCAAACTGTATCCACAAGGCGCTATCTATCCGTGTCATACAATCAATGCCACTAGTGCACTTTGTCAATTAGGCTACGTCCATGATGCCAGATTGCAACAAACGTTTCAGCATTTGTTCACGACCCAACATGTCGACGGCGGGTGGCGATGCAGAAAGTTCAGCTTCGGTCATGGTCCCGAAACTGAGTATTCAAACCCGTTCCCAACACTGAACGCCTTGAATGTATTCCGTTTCAGTGATTACTTAAACAAAGAACCAGCACTCGATAAAGCCGTTGATTTTTTGCTCGAGCATTGGACCATCCGCGAACCAATCGGTCCGTGTCACTTTGGAATCGGGACGTTATTTATGCAAATAGAATATCCATTTCAAAATTACAATCTCTTCATTTATGTCTATGTTCTATCATTTTATAATCGCGCCAAAGACGACAAGCGCTTTTTGGAAGCCTTGGCCACACTACAGTCTAAACTGGTCGATGACAAGATTGTGGTCGAGCGGGTCGTTCCAAAACTAGCGAAGTTGTCATTCTGCCAAAAAGGAAAACCGAGTGAACTAGCCACGCTTCGTTATAACCAAATCTTAAAAAATCTTCTGTGATTACATCGCACAAGAACAGAAATAATCAAGCAAAAGTGAGGCTAGGACATAGTCTAGTAAAATGATAAGAAAGAGGCCACCTGATGCGATTTGTTTGCGCCAGGTGACCTCTTTTCGCTGAAATGCTTTAAAATCAGCTGATTATGTACCAACCTCTTTGTCTTCTCTCTACAGATTACTTGCTGAACGAAGCATCAAAACTAGGAGAGAAGATGACTCGGTATTAAGGTGATGTTGTCGCAATCAATGAATTCATATCTTTAGAATATCGCTTTCGTGCCCGCCGTCCGGGATCATCGAGTGGACGAGGAACATGGCATAGTCCGCCCCCTAGCACGCCTCACGCGTCTGTTCATACGAGAACAAATCGCACGCCCGCCATGTGATATGCGCTTCGTCTTCTTTGTTCTTCGTCGAGCGCGACAAGGCGATGATGTCATATTCTTCTTTTAAATGGTCCATCACGTCGAATCGATATAGCCGCTTGCGCCTGCAATGACGATGGTTTTCCGCATGTTAGTCACTCCTCTTGATTTTCACATAGAGGTGATGTACCAGTCTTAGTAAGAAAGTAAATCAGTCTTAACATATAAAAATCAGTCAACTTGATTCTTAATACATTAAATTGACAACAGCTAAAAAGTAAAAATATACATCAGCCGACTCTCAGAATATTTATTCAGTCGACAATTAAAGTATTCAAATCATATTTAACAGCTCTTGATTTAAAGGCCGAAGTGCCACCTTCCATTATTTTGCATATGGAATCTTTAACTTTCGTGTTGTCAATACTCCCTATCTCTTTAGGGGTAAAAGAAAGTTTATTAGAATTCATAACTAAAACTAAATCCGAATCTCCGTTCACAGGAATATTAGCGTTATGCGTAACAATAATTATTTGACGCTTACTTTTTGATTTTTTAATTCTGTCTACAATTAAAGAATAAATTAAAGAGTTGTCTAGATCATCTTCTGGCTGATCTAAAATTAATGGACCTTCTCCAACACTTAAAATAAGAGTTAGTATAGCCGAAGTTTTTTGTCCGGCAGAAGCATTACTTAAAGGTTTATAGTCCTCTTTCTCACTACTTTTATATTTTATAACAATTTCATCTTCTGGAAATAGTACATTCATTTCTTCTAACTGGAGCTGTGACATATCATTAATCAAATTCACAAACCTACCAGACAACTCTAGGGGATTTTTGTCAGTAGCTTTCGTTTCTTTTATTAAATCCACAAGTTTTTGGAGTTGTGTTTCGACTTTTCCTTTTTGCACATATGAAACAATTTTTTCGAAATCATTTTCAAATCCAGTACTTCTTGAAAAATGTTCTCTAAGTTTATATAAGTAGTCTTCAAAATCTCTGAAAAGATTTACTTGCCCACTGAGTAGATTATTATCTTTAAGAACATCATCTATAAATTGAAATCTAACACTTCTCATTTCTTTTCTAACGCTATGAAGTTCTTCAAAAATATTTGTTTTCTGTTTTAATAAATCTACAACTTTTGTTTCCAGCTCAGCTAATTGAAGTAGTTCTTTTTTGAGATCGAGGATTTCTTTAGAAATAAGCTCTTTTTTTAATATCAATTGAGTAACATCGCCTTGCTCTTCTCTCTTTTTGGTCAATTTTTCTGAGTGCTCTAAAAGTTCAGTGTTCCACTTCGTCGCTTTAAAATCCGAAATTATGTTTTCTTTAAATTGAATAAAATCATTAATACTATCTGACATAATTTTTTCGTAATTAAGTAAGTAATCTTTAATTTTTTCGTTAATAGCAAATAATTCAGGATGTGAAGAAACATTGTAACGTTCCTCATCTAAGGTACTGACCTCAACAGATAACGCTTGATTAATTTTTTCTATTTTCACATCTATAGTCTTGAATACATTATTTATATTATCTCGATCAAGAGAAAATTGCTTTTCATCCTCAAGTAATTCTACAATTTCGGGTGCGCTAATTTTATTTTCTTCGTTTTCTAAGTCTTTTAATTTTAATTCTAGAACTGATTTTTCCTTCAAACGCTTTTCCATATTATGAATTTCAGTCAAATTTTTTCTATAATCCTCCAAACATGCTTGAAGTTTATTTTTTAATTTCTCCATAGGAGAGATACTTGAGTCTATAAAATTTCTTAAAGCATCTGGTTTTTTTGAAATATCATAAACTTGCTTTTGTGAAAATAATTTAATGCCCAATTTCTCAATAACATTACTAATCTGATCCACAGGAATTTCTGTTTCTGTTCCATCTACATGTAATACTTTTAATTGATGCTTTATTTCTGAGTTATTTTCAAATTTTAAAAAATATTGAGATTCACCTACTATAACTTTTAGATTGGTTTTGGTTTCACTTGTAAAGACTCCGAGATCATTTGATTTTAATCGACAAAATTCATTATGATCTTTTAAAATTTCATCATGTCTCTGGATATCATGCAATAAATTAAGAGAATTTCTAACTAATCTCAATACCCCTGACTTTCCAGTTCCTCGGCCTCCTATAATAGTTGTAAGCTGAGGATTAAAATTGATTGTATCCATACTGTTTTTCAAATTATATGTTGTATTTTCAATCTGTAATTCTTCAATATAGACCGAAGAATGAAACTGGGTACTTTCTTTAAAATCGAAATCATTTATAATCCGTAATTCCGGCATAAACAAAGCTTGCTTCAAACTATCAATAGTAATTTTTTCATCCATTTTAATCCAAGTATATCTTGATCCTATACCGTATAGACCGTGTTTAGGAGTATTTATTCCTGCAGGGTTATCTGAAAAAGTCAATTTTGCAATCTTCTTGTCTTGGAAAAAACGAGATGTCTTAACCCAGGGTAACCAAATATCTTTTGATATATTCGGATACAAATCATTAAAATAATTTTGCATTTCATCTTCGGTTTTAAGAGAGTTTTGAAAAATTTCCTTATGCACTATTTGAACACCTAAAATATTATTTTCTTCACATACCTTGTGTTTATTCTCATCAGAAAATGGTCCTAATCCAGAGTATTGATCAATGTGAGCTGCAATGACTATACCATTTCTAATTTTCGCTTTTTCTGCCACATCGAAAATGCTTAAACTTGTACTGTAGTTTTCTTTTGAAATATTACTTTCATATACTTCAATAAATGATAAAAAAGCATTCACGTGCTTACTATCTTTTGATGGGTCAAACAAAACTAGAGCATGTTGTTTACTGTCCCCACAAGTAACTTCCACGCCCGGAAAAATAACTAACTTCCCTGAAGCAGCTTGCTTAATTACATTAATTCCATCCCCTGTATTATGATCAGTCACTGCCACACACGATAAACCATTGTCTAAACAAGCTTGAACCCATTCTTCAGCTGTAACTGACTGATCTTCAAAACAATCACTAGTAACAGTATGTAAGTGTAAATCACATTTATACCAATTTAATCCACGTACCTTATTCATAATTTCCTCCTATTAAATCTTTCTAAGTTTTTTTAACATCGTTTCTATTATAACTAAATTTCCCTATATTATCCTTTTGAATAAAAGGATAAAAAAGGATTAGATGTCTTATAATTCAAGACATCCAATCCTTTAAACTTTTATTGGAGATAGCGAGAGTCGAACCCGCGTCCGAAGGCATCGTAACGCATGCTTCTACGTGTGTAATTTATCTATTGAATCTCAATGGGACACTGCCGATAAACAGGAGTTGTCGCATCCAAGTGGATGGCTCGTAATTCACAGCCCTTTTTAAAAAGAACACGAACGGGCTCATCCGTTTCGGCACACTCGTGATCGGTGGTTTATTAATCGCACTCGGATTATTTCCTGTTTAAGTTTAGAATTGATACGGTTGTTGCGGATTTGTTTAATTTGTGATGAGATTCAAATCGGTTCTGATCAGCAAAAGAAGAAACAAGAAGAGGGCCACCCATGCAAAAAACATGCACGGATGACCCTCTTTATTTGTCCCGACTTCTTATGGCAAAACACTTGAAGTCAGCTAAGCTGTCTGATCATTCACCAGATGGTTTTTTTTCTGTTTGCTTCTGCAAATATGCTTCTCGAATCTGATTTAGCTTTTCTTTTTTATTCGAAATAGCTGGTTTTTTACCGTCTTGATACTTTGCAGCAGCTACTTTACTTTTATGATCTAATTGATATTTTCCCATTCTATTCACCTGCTTTCATTTCATTGTGATTGACTTGCTCCATTAACATCAAAAGACCTTCTAATCTCAATGAAATTAGAAGGTCTTCATTAAAAATCATTGATTGCAGTCACTGTAGACTGCTTAAAAATGGAGACGGCGGGAGTCGAACCCGCGTCCGAAGGCATCGTAACGCATGCTTCTACGTGTGTAGTTTATCTATTGAATCTCAATGTGACACTGCCGATAAACAGGCGTTGTCGCATCCAGTCTGATTCATCTCTTCTTCGCGCCCTCAGACGGCGAGGTTGAAGCGTAGCTTGCTTAGTTTGAGACCCTGAAAGTCATCCACACAAGCGATGGATGTCAGGATCCGCAGGGCACTTAGGCTGCTGCGAGTTGTGTGTTAGTTTTGCCAGTTATAGGCGTTTGCGTTTTAACGAGGCCGACCCCTCGACACGCCACATACGACCGACCTACCCCCGTCGAATCCATAACGTCCCCGAGGTGGTAATTGGTACTACAACAACTATACCACAATCAGGTCTCGCTGTCAGTATTTTTGCCGGTCCCGGAGTGCCCGGTCGACGTCACGCTTCGCGTCTTTCTTCTTCAAGTCATCGCGCTTGTCATACTTCTTCTTCCCGCGCCCGATGCCGAGGAGACATTTAGCGAAGCCGTTCTTGAGATACACTTTGAGCGGGATGATCGTATACCCGTCCCGGCCTTGTGCGCCGATGAGCTGGTTGATTTGTTTTTTATGCAACAATAGCTTTCGGATACGGAGCGGCTCGTGATTGAACCGGTTCCCTTGCTCGAACGGGCTGATATGACAGTTGTGAAGCGTTGCCTCGCCACCGTCAAAGCGGACATACGCGTCGGCGATGTTGATCTTCGACTGGCGCACCGATTTAATCTCGGTCCCGGTCAACACCATGCCGGCTTCAATCGTATCTTCGATCGCATAATCGAAGGACGCTTTTCGGTTTTGCGCGAGCGCGTTCGAATCTTTCTTCTTGGCCATATTACTCAGTCCTTTATATCAAATTACGGAAGGGGTCTCCCCCTCCCGTCAGCGACGTTTCTTCGCTCCGCGTTTCGCGTCGCCTGTTCGTTTTTGACCGTCTTGTTTCTTCAGATCGAGCGCCGAACGTCCTTGCGACGATTTCGGCTTCTCGCCTGGCTTACTCGGCTTGCTCGCTTGGCCCGGTTTTCCTGGTTTTCCCGGTTGTCCAGGCTTGCCACGTTTTGGACGTTTGTCGTCACGCCCGCGACCTCCGCGCTTATCGTCTTTCTTCGGACGACCTTCCGTCGCTTTGATCGTCGTCGGTTGACGACGACGCGTCTGTTCCCGTTTCGGCATACCGACGACCGTGAAGTCGATCGTGCGCTCGTCTAGGTTGACGGCGTCGACTTTGACTCGGACCGAGTCACCGATCCGGAACTGACGTTTCGTCCGCTCACCGAGCAACATGAGCTGTGACTCGTCGAAGTGGTAGTAATCATCCATCGTTTGAAGACGGACGAGCCCTTCGATCGTGTTCGGGAGCTCGATGAACATCCCGAAGTTCGTGATACCGCTGACGACACCGTCGAACTCTTCACCGAGACGTGACTCCATGTACTCGGCTTTCTTGAGCGCTTGCGTCTCCCGTTCAGCGTCGACCGAGCGACGTTCGCGTCTCGACGTCTGTTCGGCGATCGAACTGAGACGTTCCTCGTACTTGGCGATCGTCTTGTCCGACAAGTCCTGGTTGAAGGCGTACGTCCGCATGAGACGGTGGACGATCAAGTCAGGGTAACGACGGATCGGCGACGTGAAGTGCGTATAGAAGTCGGTCGCAAGACCGAAGTGACCGAGCGAGACGTCGTCATACTTCGCCTGTTGCATCGAGCGCAACATGATCGTGCTGATGACCGGCTCTTCCGGCTGACCTTCGATCGCTTTCAAGATCTTCTGAAGCGTCTTCGGTTCGACTTTTTGGCCTTTGAAGCGTTCGATATGCACGCCGAAGTTGGCGACGAAGTCGAAGAAGAAATCGAGCTTGTCTGATTTCGGGTTATCGTGTACACGGTAGATGAACGGGACGTCCATCTTGTGGAAGTGTTCGGCGACCGTCTCGTTGGCCGCGAGCATGAACTCCTCGATCAACTTCTCGGCGACCGAGCGTGGGCGCAAGACGATATCGGCTGCTTTCCCTTCCGTGTCGACGATGACTTTCGCCTCGGCGAAGTCGAAGTTGATGGCACCGCGCGAGTTACGGCGTGCACGAAGTACTTCCGCGAGTTCGGCCATGAGGTCGAATTCACCGATGTACGGCTCGTAGCGCGCGAGCGTCTCCTCGTCGTCACGTTCGATGATTTCACGGACGTTCGTATACGTCATCCGCTCCGTCGTCTTGATGACACTCGGGAACAGCTCATGGCTAACGACTTTCCCGTTTTGCGGCGAGATCTCCATGACACAGCTGAGCGTCAGGCGGTTGACGTGCGGGTTGAGTGAACAGATCCCGTTCGACAAGCGGTGTGGCAACATCGGGATGACACGGTCGACGAGATACACACTCGTCCCGCGCTCGAACGCCTCGACGTCGAGCGGTGAGCCTTCCTTGACGTAGTGCGACACGTCGGCGATGTGGACACCGAGTTCATAGTTGCCGTTGTTCAGTTTCTTGACGTGGACGGCATCGTCCAAGTCTTTGGCGTCTTCGCCGTCGATCGTGAAAATCGTCTCGTTACGCAGGTCGACACGGCCGATGAAGTCTTTCTCGTCCGCCTCTTCCGGCACGGCGTTCGCCTGGTCGATGACGTCTTCCGGGAACTCCGTCGGGATGCCGTGCTTGTAGACGATCGACAAGATGTCGACGCCAGGGTCGTTCTTATGTCCGATGATACGGACGACGTCACACGCTCCGGCGAAACGTCCATCCGGATACTTCGTGATGCGGACGACGACTTTGTGTCCTTCGACGGCACCGAGCGATTTGTCTGTGTTGACGATCGGCCAGAAGTTGATGCGTTTGTCGTCCGGTTCAATGAAGGCGAACTGGTCGAGGCGGCCGCTCGGGAGTGTGTACGTCCCGACAAATTCAGATAGGCCGCGCTTCAAGACTTTGAGCAATACGCCTTCTGTCTTGCCACGGTTATCCTCGCGTTTTTTGACGAGAATCGTATCGCCGTGATAGACGTCTTTCAATTGGTCCGGTGGCAAGAACACGTCTTCTGTCTCGCCTTCGACCGACAAGAAGCCGAAGCCGCGTTGGTGGATCGAAATGATCCCGGCCGCTTGGCCGAGCACGGCGAGCGTGCCGTAACGGTTCGTCCGCGTCCGGCCGATCAAGCCTTCCGCTTCAAGTTCGTTCAAGGTGCGGATGAGCTCTTTAAAGGCATCCGTCGACTCGAGCGCAAGACGCTCGGTCAATTGGTCTACAGTCAGCGCTTTGTCGCTTGCCTGGATGATTTCTAGTAGTTGGTCACGTAAATTCAACGTGACACCTCCTTTTTCACACTGACCAGTCTAACGTTTCGAGAAAATCGAGCACGTCCTGGTGCAGTTTCTCTTTTTCTTTGTCGAGGGTGATCACGTGTCCCGAATGTTCGTACATGAGCAGTTCTTTTTGGAACGCGTTGATCGCCTCGTAGATCTCGTGTGCAGATTGAGGATCGACCATGCGGTCTTTCGCTCCTTGGATGACGAGCGCCGGTACGAAGATATCTTCGAGCCGAGACGTCGTCTCCTCGACGAACGCACGTAAATCGGTGAGTGTCGGCATCGGTTTGAAGTCCGCCATCTCCCGTTCGATTTGTTCGGTCGATTTGTCTTCCCTTGATTTATATTCTCGGGCGTATGCCTGGACTCCTTTATACAATCGGTCCTCGGCATCGATTTCAGTCGGTGCGCACATCGGCACGACACCTTTGACGCTCGCTTCTGAAGCGAGACGGAGCGACATGACGCCGCCGAGCGATAGGCCACAGACGACGATTTCGTCGTAGCCTTTGTCTTTCAACGCTTGGTAGGCGTCTTGGACGTCCTGCCACCAGTCGTTCGGTCCAAATTCGAGCAACTCTTCTGGTGGGACGCCATGTCCCCGGTACTGGGGTCCCATGCACGTGTAGCCTTCTTTTTGTAGGAAACGACCGAGCATGCGGACGTCCGCGCTCGATCCTGTAAAGCCATGTAACATTAACACGGCACGTGGTCCGCCTTCGAAGAAGAACGGTTTCGGTGCACTCACTTTCATCGTCCAAGTCAACTCCTCATACATTCCATTATTCCCAAAAAATAATGCAAAAAAACAAAAGCTGACCGCCTCACGTAAAAACCGAGAACGATCAGCCTTTCATCATAGTGATGCGACTAGTAATCCTAAAATGAAAAACAATGTGCCTAGTACAGCTGCAGTTCGGTTCAAAACAGCGTCAAAGCCGCGTGCTTTCTGGCGGCCGAACAACTGCTCCGCGCCACCTGCAATCGCCCCAAGACCTTGCGACCGACCTGACATGAGCAGTACGACGACAATCAATAAAACAGCCACGACGAGCAGGCTGATTGTAGCGATCGTTTGCATAATAGTCAGTTCCTCCTTCTTTTTACACGCTTCTTATTATATAGAAGTTGTGATAAAAACGCCAGCTTTCAAATTAACGGGATGGGTAGCTGAACCCTTCCCCGATCACTTCTTTCACTTGGTGGATGACGACGAACGCACGAGGGTCGGTCACTTCGACGATTTTCTTGAGCGGACCGACTTGGCGCTTGTCGACGATCATGTACAACATGTTCTTATCTTGCTTCGAATAATGGCCGTGACCGTGGATGATCGTCGCTGAGCGGCCGAGCGTCTCCGTCAAGACGGCGGCGAGCTCTTCGTGCTTGTCGCTGATGATCGTGACGGCTTTCCGGATGTTCAACCCTTCGGCGACGAGGTCGATGACCCACGAGCCGATGATGATGGCGATGAGCGTATAAAGCACGACTTGTTCCCCGAGGAAAAAGCCCGACGCCCCGACGACGATGACGTCGATGATGAACATCGAGACGGCGACGCTCATGTGGAGATAGCGTTCCATGAGCCGGGCGATGATGACCCCGCCCCCGGTCGTCCCGCCGACGCGGAGCACCATGCCGATGCCGACACCGATCAAGATCCCGGCATAAATCGCCGCGAGCAGTTTATCCTCGGCCGGGCTGCCCCAGTTATGGGTCAAGCTGAGGAAGAACGACGTCGCGACGACGGCGACGACGGAATAGACCATCGTCCGGCGGTCGAGCAACTTATAGCCGACGATAAACAACAGGCCGTTCCCGATGATCGACGTGATACCGAGGTCCCAACCGAACAAGTAGTACAAGATGATCGTGACCCCGAGCAGGCCGCCTTCCGAGAAGGCGTTCGGGACGGTGAAGTAGTTGACCCCGAAGGCGAGGATGAACGACCCGGCGATGATCCAGGCGATGTCCTTCAATGAGATCGATTGGAGTTTTTGCCAAACTTGTTGACGCAAAAGATGTTGTTGCTGACGTTTCATAAAAAATCCCCTTTCCATTTTGCATATAAAAAAGACCGCGGCAAAAGCCGCAGTCTTAACGTTGTACTGGCTTTGGCGCACCGTCTTTCATAATCGGCAACTTGCGGTCTGCGACGTTTTCGTAGACGTTCAAGAGTGCCTCTTTTTCCAAATCCCAGTTATATTTCTCACGCGCCGTCTTCGTGTTCTCTTTGACACGGGCGTAAAGTTCTTGATCTTCGAGCAGGCGATTGACGCCTGCCGCAATCGATTGTGGATCGTGTGAGTCGACGACGACACCGACGTCGTTGCCGGCGACGACACGTTCGATCTCAGGGAAGTCACACGACACGACCGGCACTTCGGCCATCAAGTATTCGAACAACTTGTTCGATGACGCCGAGTAGTGATTGAAGCAGACGTTGTTCAACACTTGGAAACCGAGATATGCGTTCATCGTGTAGTACGGTAACGCCTCGACCGGCACTTTATCAATCATCTTGACGCGGTCGCTGACGCCTTCGTCCTCGATCATCTGTTTGATGACCGGCTTCAGTTTCCCATCGCCGATCATGACGAGCGTGCCTTCTTTAAAGTCTTTCGCTGCCAAGACGAGTTGTTCGAGACCGCGTCCCGCTTGGACGCCCCCTTGATAGAGCAAGATCTTCTCATCTTGCGGCAAGTCGAGCAAGGCGTGCAAGTCTTTCCGGAGCGAGAAGTCGAGCGGACGGTAGAACGGATAGTTATGGAGCACGTACGGATAGAAACCGTACAACTCTTCGTTGTGCGCCGCACGCGTATGGTTCTCGACCATCATCGAATCGACGTATGGCAACAACCAGCCCTCAAGGTTACTTTGGATGTAGCCGTAACCGGTCCGATCGGTCTGGACCTCATGCGAGTCGTAGACGATCTTGCCTTTATTGACGAGTTTGCCGGCGATCAACGCCTGCGGGAGCGTGTTCAAGTCGTTCGCGTGATAGAAGTCGTACGACTTCTTCGTCGAGGCGAACACCATCTCGAGCATCGCGCTCGCGTTGACGATGTTCTTACGGACCGCCGGGAGCAGGATCGCACCCGCTGCCGCGCCGAGACCGAGCATCGTCAGTGGCGCGAGGATGACTAATCCCGCCCCGACAAGTCCAGCCCCGAGTTGGCGCGTCTTCTTCGTAAAAATCCACTTCTTAATCTTACTCGCAACTTTCATCCCGTTCACTAAAATCGACGGTTGACGTTTCACGCGGATGACGCGGAAACCTTCTGGTCGCATTTCTTCGGCCGGAAGCTCTTTGTTTTTAGGGTCTTGCAAGGCGATCAAATCGACCTCGTACCCCGCCTCGGCGAGCGCCGAGCATTCGCGAAGGACACGGGCGTCATTCGTAAAGTGGTTCCAAACAAACATACATACCTTCATCGTTGTTCCTCCATCAATAACTTTTCGATCACGTCGTCGAGGACGTGGATATTGTTTTCCCAGCACAGGTTGTCTTTCACGTAACGGATGCCGTTCGCCCCGAACTTATCGCGCAGGTCAGGACGATCGAGCAATGTCCGGAGTGACTGTTCAATCTCGTCGATGTCACGCTTCCGTGACACGTAGCCGACTTCCGCCGCTTCGATGACATTCGCCGCATGGCCTGACACCGCAGCGACGATTGGTTTGCCGACCGCCATATAATCAATCAGTTTACCCGGGATGACCGTGTCAAACACGTCTTGGTCGATCAGGCTGACGAACGCGACGTCGGCATTTTTGATCGCTTGGAACGCCTCCGTCCGTGGCATCGCCTCGAGGAAGAGGAAGTTCTTGAATCCGCGGGCTTTAATCGTTTCTTTCAATTCGTTCTTCCGATAACCGTAACCGATCAGCTTGAAGTGGACGCGTGGCTCGTCGCGGAACCGCTCCGCGAGTTCAAGCAAGAGCGACACGTCTTGGGCGAGCCCCATGTTGCCGGCGTATAAAATCTCCATCCGGTCGTCTTCGGGAACGGTCCGCTCCAAGTTGCGCTCGCTCACACGGATCGAGTTCGGCATATAGTGGATCATGCCGTTGTCGACACCACGTTGGCGCAAATAGCTGCGGAAGCCTTCCGAGTTGATGATGATCGCATCGGCCGACTTGTAGAGCCGCTTCTCGAACCAAAACGCGGGCGTGAGCATCCAGTCGTACTTGAACACACCGACACCTTTGACCGACTCCGGCCACAGGTCACGGACGTCGAGTACGAACGGGACGCCATGTTTTCGCTTCGCATACACCCCGACGAACGCCATAAAAAAAGACGGGGTCGTCGCGAAGACGACATCCGGTTTCGTATCGAGTGCTCTGACGGCGGCGACACCTTTGATCATCTGTTCGAGGAACAAGGCGAGCCGGCTCAACATGTTCGACGTATGCTTCCGCTTTTTCGTGATGAGTCGCTTGATGAACGGTTGGTTGTTCAGCTCCGTGTCGTTCCAGAACCGGTCGTCTTTATACAAGTTGAAGTTCGGATACGACGGGGCGGCCGTGATGACCTCGACCTCGTAGCCGCGTTCTTTCATGAGATGCGTAATATTTTGCATCCGGTTGCCGGCGCTGCCGATCTCCGGATAATAGTTTTGACACACCATTAACATTGTTTTCAAAAATAACACACCTTACTGTTGTTCGAGTTCGTCCACGAACCGATTTAACAGCTTATGGACGTTGGTTTTTAAATCTGGGTCGCATAACGCATAGGCAATCGTCGCCTCGATAAAGCCGATCGGTTCCCCGACGTCAAAGCGACGTCCGTCAAATTCGTAGGCGAACACCGTCTGCGCCTCGTTCAAGCGCGCGATGGCGTCCGTCAATTGAATCTCGCCCCCGGTACCGACCTCTTGGGCCGATAACGCCTCAAAGACGTCAGGCGTCAAAATGTAGCGGCCGAGGATGGCGAGGTTCGAAGGCGCTTCCCCGGCGGGCGGTTTCTCAACGAACGTCCGCACCGGGATGAGCTTCCCTTCGACGGCAAGCGGGTCAATTATACCATATCGATTCGTCATTTCATACGGGACACGTTGGACCCCGATGATCGAGCGTTCATGTATCTCGTACTGCTCGATGAGCTGGCGTGTCGCCGGCACTTCCGCCTCGATAATATCATCGCCCAAGAGGACGGCGAACGGTTCGTCGCCGATGAACTTGCGGGCACACCAAATCGCGTGGCCGAGTCCTTTCGGCTCCTGTTGGCGTATGTAGTGGATGTTGGCGAGGTTTGACGAGTGGCGGACCGACTCGAGCAGCTCCGTCTTCCCTTTCGACTCGAGGTTTTGTTCGAGCTCGATGGCCCGGTCAAAATGGTCCTCGATGGCACGTTTGTTCTTCCCGGTCACGATGATGATGTCCTCGATGCCGGAGGCGACCGCTTCCTCGACGATGAACTGGATCGTCGGCTTGTTGACGATCGGGAGCATCTCTTTTGGCATCGCCTTCGTCGCCGGCAAGAAGCGCGTGCCGAGCCCAGCGGCTGGGATGATGGCTTTGCGTACACGTTTCATGGACCTATCCCCTTTTATCATTATGTAGATGATTATACCCAAAAATCCGACTTTCACGCACGTAAAAAACGGCCGTGACATGCGTCACGACCATTTCCGATCGTCCATATACTTATACAGGAACCACCCGCCGACACCGAGCGCAATGAGAAGAAGGAGAAAGCCGCTGATCATCATGACGAACGCCTCCTTTTACCTACACTAGTCTATTCCCGGAAATGCGAAGGGATATGCGCTCCGTCTTGGCGGCACCGATGCTTTCTGCAGGCAATCCACGGAGCCTCCTCGCGCTTACGCGCTTGCGGGGTCTCCGCGCGATTGCTTTCCTGCAAGAGTCACGGTGCCGCTCGGACGGAAATCAGACGGTGGGCGACTCCTTGGGGAGAGTGATGCAAGGATGACCCCGTAAAGCGCGCAGGCGCTGCGGAGGCATCCGCATCACCCCAGGAAAGCGTCCCGCCGTCTGATGAACGCCTTCTCCCCCCCTCCACAAAAAAACAGGCCCGCCATAAGGCGGACCTGAAACAATCAATTATTTTTTGAGGTTTTTGAGGTTGTAGAACGACTTGATGCCGTCGTATTTCGCTACATCGCCGAGCATGTCTTCGATGCGGAGAAGTTGGTTGTACTTCGCGATACGGTCTGTACGCGAGAGTGAACCTGTTTTGATTTGACCAGCGTTTGTCGCAACTGCGATATCAGCGATTGTCGCATCTTCTGTTTCACCAGAACGGTGCGAGATAACTGCTGTGTAGCCAGCTTTTTTAGCCATTTCGATCGCGTCGAATGTTTCTGTGAGCGTACCGATTTGGTTAACTTTGATGAGGATCGAGTTCGAGATGCCTTTTTCGATACCTTCAGCAAGTTTCTCAGTGTTCGTTACGAAGAGGTCATCCCCAACGAGCTGAACTTTGTGACCGATTTTATCAGTGAGCAATTTGAAGCCGTCCCAGTCGTTTTCGTCGCAACCGTCTTCGATTGAGATGATTGGGTACTTGTCAACGAGCTCAGCGTAGAAGTCTACGAGCTCAGCAGTTGTCATTGACTTGCCTTCGCCAGCGAGTTCGTACTTGCCAGTCGACTTGTCGTAGAACTCAGACGATGCAACGTCCATTGCGAGGTAGATGTCTTCGCCAGCTTTGTAACCAGCTTTTTCGATCGCTTCAAGGATAACTGTGATCGCTTCTTCGTTCGACTTAAGGTTTGGTGCGAAACCACCTTCGTCACCGACAGCTGTGTTAAGACCCATACCAGAAAGAACTGATTTGAGAGCGTGGAATACTTCTGCACCCATGCGGAGCGCTTCGCGGAACGTTGGCGCGCCTACAGGCATGATCATGAACTCTTGGAAGTCAACGTTGTTGTCAGCGTGCGAACCACCGTTGATGATGTTCATCATTGGAGTTGGAAGCGTCTTCGCGTTGAATCCACCGAGGTACGTGTAAAGTGGAAGGCCGAGCTCGTCTGCTGCTGCGTGTGCTGCTGCCATTGAGACACCGAGGATCGCGTTTGCGCCGAGTTTACCTTTGTTTTTCGTACCGTCGAGCTCGATCATTTTCGCATCGAGTGCGTTTTGGTCGAAGACATCGTAGCCGATGAGTTCAGGTGCGATTGTGTCGTTTACGTTAGCAACGGCTTTGAGTACGCCTTTACCAAGGTAACGTGACTTGTCGCCATCGCGAAGCTCTACTGCTTCGTGCTCACCAGTTGATGCGCCTGATGGGACGAGGGCACGACCGAAGCCGCCGTCTTCTGTGAATACTTCTACTTCGATTGTTGGGTTACCGCGTGAATCCAAAATTTCGCGTGCGTAAATTTCTGTGATCATTGACATAAAAATCGCTCCTTTTTGTTTGGAAAATGTAGTTTACTTCTTAACGATTGACGTACCGGTCATTTCAGCCGGTTGCTCTCCTCCGAGGAGGTGTAAGAGCGTCGGCGCGAGGTCGCAAAGCGAACCTTTCATAACTGGTTTCAGTTCAACGCCTGGCTTCGTGACGATACACGGTACAGGTTCTGTCGTATGGGCCGTCATCGGTGAGCCGTCCGGGTTCGTGACAAGGTCAGCGTTCCCGTGGTCCGCCGTGATGATCGCCGCGCCGCCTTTGGCGAGTAGTGCGTCCACTACTTTACCGAGGCATTCGTCGACGACTTCGACCGCTTTTTTCGTCGGTTCAAGCATACCGGAATGGCCGACCATGTCCGGGTTCGCGTAGTTGATGATGTACGCGTCGTACGTGTCTGATTCGATTCGCTCGAGAAGACCTTCTGTGAGCTCGTATGCGCTCATTTCCGGTTTCAAGTCGTACGTCGCTACTTTCGGCGACGGGACGAGGAAGCGATCTTCACCTTCGAACGGTGTTTCTTGTTGTCCGTTCAAGAAGAACGTGACGTGCGGGTATTTCTCAGTTTCCGCTGCGCGGAGCTGTTTGTACCCTTGCGCGGCGAGCGTTTCGCCGAGCGTGTTTTTCAAATCTTCCGGCGGGAAGACGATATCCGTATCGATCTCATCCGAGAATTTCGTCATCGAGACGAGCAAGACGTTCTCCGGATGCGCGCTCGAGAGCTCGAACCCTTTGAAGCCTGTCTTCTCTTTGAACACTTTCGCGAGTTCGATCGCCCGGTCCGGACGGAAGTTGAAGAACATGATTGCGTCGTTGTCTTTGATCGTCGCGACCGGTTGACCGTCTTTCTCGATGACCGTCGGCAAAACGAACTCATCTGTCAAACCGTCTGCGTACGACTTGTTGAGCACGTCGACCGCATTCGTTCCGACTTCGCCTTTTGCGTTGACGAGGACGTCGTAAACTTTTACGACGCGTTCCCAACGGTTGTCGCGGTCCATGGCATAGTAACGTCCAGACACACTAGCGACTTGACCGACACCGAGTTCAGCGAGCTTCGCTTCCGTCTGTTCGAGGAAGCTTGCACCTGATTTCGGATCACAGTCACGGCCGTCCGTGAAAGCGTGAATGAATACTTTTTCAATGCCTTGGAGTTTCGCGAACTCGACGATGGCGAACATGTGCTGGATGTGGGAATGGATCCCACCGTCTGAGACGAGCCCCATGATGTGGAGGCTTGAATCATACTTCTTCACATGTCCCGCCAAATGGTTCATCGCTTGACGGTCGAAGAGCGACCGGTCTTTGATGGCGTTGTTGACGCGTGAAAGTGACTGATAGACGACCCGGCCGGCACCGATGTTCAAGTGACCGACTTCCGAGTTGCCCATCTGACCTTCCGGGAGACCGACGTACTCACCTTGCGCGTTTAACAGCGTGTGTGGATACGTCTCCCAGTAACGGTCGAAGTTCGGTTTGTTCGCCGCAGCGACCGCATTACCGAACGTTTCGTTCCGCATACCGAAACCATCTAAGATGATAAGGGCGACAGGTCTTGCCATTTAAATCGCCTCCAACAACTTGAGGAACGAAGCAGCTTCGAGTGAAGCACCGCCGACGAGTGCGCCGTCGATGTCTTCTTGAGCCATATACTCCTTGATGTTCTCAGGTTTGACTGAACCGCCGTATTGGATGCGAACCGCAGCCGCCACGTCTTCACCGTAAAGGCCTTTTACAACGTCGCGAACGTATTTGCATGAGCTTTGCGCGTCTGCTTCGTCCGCTGATTTGCCAGTACCGATTGCCCAAACTGGCTCGTACGCGATGACGAGTTGTTTGACTTGGTCAGCTGAAAGATCGGCGAGGCCACCTTCGACTTGCGTCTTGATGACTTCTTCGAACTTGCCGCCTTCGCGCTCGTCAAGTGTTTCACCGACACAAACGATTGGCGTAAGACCGTGTTCGAACGCTTTTTTCGTTTTGCTGTTGATGAACGCATCTGACTCGCCGAAGTATTCACGGCGCTCTGAGTGTCCAAGGATGACGTAAGTGACGCCGAGGTTGGCGATCATCGCCGGGCTCGTTTCACCTGTGTATGCCCCGCTGTCTTTGTCGTACATGTTTTGCGCACTAAGCTTTAAGTTCGATCCTTTAGCCGCTTCTACCATTGGGGCTAAGAATACTGCTGGTGCACCAATCGCCGCGTCAACTTTGTCCGTTGACGGGATATTGTTTTTAACTTCCTCTACGAAAGCGACCGCTTCCGAGAGTGTTTTATTCATTTTCCAGTTACCTGCAATAATCGGTTTACGCATCGATAATCCTCCTCAGTTTTACTTGTCGTTCAACGCTTCGACGCCTGGAAGTTTCTTGCCTTCCATGAATTCGAGTGAAGCGCCGCCACCAGTTGAGATGTGACTCATCTTGTCAGCAAGGCCAAACTTGGCTGCTGCCGCGGCTGAGTCGCCACCACCGATGATTGAATACGCGTCGCTGTCTGCGAGTGCTTGAGCGACACCTTTCGTTCCGTTAGCGTATTTATCGAGTTCGAATACGCCCATCGGTCCGTTCCAAACGACAAGTTTCGATTCGCGAATCGCTTCCGCGTAAATTTCGACCGTCTTCGGTCCGATGTCGAGACCCATGTGATCCGCAGGGATCGAGTCGATATCGACTGGTCCGACGTATGTTTCTTCGCCGAATTCTTTCGCAATCACAGCGTCGACCGGTAACAAGAACTTCACGCCTTTGTCTTCTGCTTTTTTCATGAACTCACGAGCGAGGTCGAGCTTGTCTTCTTCAAGGAGTGACGTTCCGACTTCGTTCCCGAGTGCTTTCGAGAACGTGTACGAGAGTCCGCCACCGATAATGAGCGTGTCAACGATGTCGAGAAGGTGGTCGATGACCCCAATCTTGTCAGCAACTTTCGAACCGCCGATGATAGCCGTGAACGGGCGATCCGGGTTCGAGAGCGCTTTGCCGAGCACTTCAAGTTCTTTCTCCATCAATAAACCAGCAACCGCCGTGTCGACGTTTTGCGCGATCCCTTCCGTCGAGGCATGGGCACGGTGAGCCGCACCGAACGCGTCGTTGACGAAGACGTCAGCGAGCGCCGCAAAGCCTTTAGCGAGTTCTGGATCATTTTTCGTTTCACCAGGGTAGAAACGGACGTTTTCGAGAACGACGACGTCACCTTCACCAAGTTTTGAAACGGCTTCTTCTGCAACTGGACCGTACGCTTCTTCAGCGAGCGGGACGTCTTTGCCGAGAAGCTCACCTAGACGTTTTGCAACCGGTGCGAGCGAGTATTTTTCGTTCTTCTCGCCGCCTGGACGGCCGAGGTGGCTCGCCAAAATGACTTTCGCGCCGCCGTCGATCAAATGCTTGATCGTCGGAATAGCTGCTTGGATCCGCGTCTCGTCTTGAATGACGCCATCTTTAGTTGGAACGTTGAAGTCAACGCGGCAAAAGACGCGCTTCCCTTTTACATCGATGTCACGAATAGACTTTTTGTTCATAAACTTCGCCTCCATATGTCGTGCGTTTAAATTTCATAAATAGAGCGGAGAACAATCTCTTGTTTCCGCTCCTATTTGGTTCTATTTAGTTCACGAACTTACTTCGCGATTTCAGCAAAGTGCTTGAGTGTGCGAACCAATTGTGCAGTGTATGACATTTCGTTGTCGTACCATGCAACTGTTTTAACGAGTTGCTTGTCGCCGACTGTCATGACTTTCGTTTGTGTCGCATCGAAGAGTGAACCGTAAGTGATTCCGACGACGTCAGAAGATACGATTTGGTCTTCAGTGTAACCGAATGACTCGTTCGCTGCTTTTTTCATTGCTGCGTTGATTTCGTCAACAGAAACTGTTTTCTCGAGAACTGTTACGAGCTCAGTCAATGAACCAGTTGCGACTGGTACACGTTGTGCTGCGCCGTCAAGTTTACCTTGAAGTTCTGGGATAACAAGGCCGATCGCTTTAGCCGCACCAGTTGTGTTCGGTACGATGTTCGCTGCTGCCGCACGTGCACGACGGAAGTCACCTTTAGGGTGTGGAGCGTCGAGTGTGTTTTGGTCGCCAGTGTAAGCGTGGATTGTTGTCATGAGACCTTCGATGATTCCGAACTGATCTTGGAGAACTTTCGCCATTGGCGCCAAGCAGTTTGTTGTACAAGAAGCACCAGAGATTACTGTCTCAGAACCGTCAAGGATTTCGTGGTTCGTGTTGTAAACAACTGTCTTCATGTCACCTGTAGCCGGAGCCGAGATCACAACTTTTTTCGCGCCAGCTTTCAAATGAAGCTCCGCTTTTTCTTTGTCTGTGAAGAATCCAGTACATTCGAGAACGATGTCAACACCGAGCTCGCCCCATGGAAGTTCTTCTGGGTTACGGTTAGCAAGTGTAACGACTTTCTCGCCGTTTACGAGGAAGTGACCGTCGTGTACTTCAACTTCTCCGTCGAAACGACCTTGTGTCGTGTCATATTTGAGAAGGTGAGCAAGCATCTTCGTGTCAGTCAAGTCGTTGATTGCAACAACCTCGACGCCTTCACTCTTCAAGATCTCGCGGAATGCCAAGCGACCAATACGTCCAAAACCGTTAATACCAACTTTTACTGTCATAGTTAATTTCCTCCTTAGGGTAGAAGCTATTTATTAGAAGAGCCAACGGGGGTCAACTCTTTAATAACGAGTTAATAATTCTGTGGCCGCACCTTCGTCTGTGACGAGGATGATGTTCGGCCTATGTTTCGCATATGCGGCAATCGCTTGTGCCTTTGACTTTCCTCCGGCGACGGCGATGACGGTGTCCATGTCGTCGAGCTCCTCTAATTGGATGCCGACCGTCTTGACCCGATGAACGATTTCGCCTTCTGCGTTGAAATAATATCCGAACGCTTCGGCGACGGCTTCGTGCCGTTCGATCATCCGCAAATGCTCCGGTGTGGCGTGACGACGTTTTGCCATCGTTTCGGCCTCACCAATTCCATGTACCACTATTCGAGCCGCTCTAATCATTTCCAGCACATTTTTTATGCTTGGTTCCTCCACCATCCGTTCAAACGTCTTTTGTGAAACCTCGTCTGGAATGTGGAGTAAATGATAGTCGGCGTGGGCCCGGTCCGCCATTCGAGAACAGACGGTGTTCGCCTGTAACTCGAGCGTTTCGCCGAGTCCGCCGCGTGCCGGCACGAAATGCATCGGTCGTTCTTTTTTATCGGGCGACATCATTGCCGCAACCGATGCCATCGTCGTCCCGCCTGTGACCGCGATGATATTGTCGTCAGGTGCCAGTCGCGCTTTTAGTTGCGTGACGGCGGCCCGACCGATATCTCGCTGGACCCAGAACGTCTCGTCCGAATCTCCCGGTACGATGACGACTTGGCGAACGCCTAGTTTTTGCTCGAGAACTCGTGCGATTTGTGAAATCCCTAGGATTTCTCCCATGACCTCGTGCAAGTCTCTGAGAACGTTTCGGCCCGATTCTGTAAGTGAGATCCCTTGGGTCGCGACTGTGAGAAGACCTTGGTCTTTCAAAAAGTCGACTTCTCGTCTTAAGATTCGTTCCGTCAGCCCGAGGCTTGTGGCCAACGTCCGGCGGCCGATTGGCTGCATGAGCCGGACATAATGTAAGATGTCATAACGATGTCGGAGCGTGTCGAGCAGGTCAGGGACGATTTGCTTCTGAACTTGAATCAGTTGCTGGATCATGCTCATTCCCCCTCGACTTAAAGTGTGGACAAAAATTGTCCCACTTTTATTTTTACGTCCCACCGCTACGAGTTCATCTTACCAATCACCTTACCGTCTGGCAACCCCTTCAAACGTTTTTTTTCGATGTAAGCGTATACTTAACAAATTCTTCAACTTTCTCATCATCGTATCGCCCTTGACTGATAAGGGTTCCTTCATGTACAACGACGGGAATCTCAAATAAATATTTTTCTTCAAGCAACGCGTCGCCCGTGATGTCGATTTGCTCGAGCTCGAACGGATAATCTTCCTGTAGCCATTCGAGCATGACGAGCGCCTCCTCACAAAGCGAGCAGTTCTCCCGGCGATATAACGTCAGTACCATGTCATGTCTCCCCTTTCCATAACTGTCGTTCCCGCTCCCGCGAATTGCCAAAACCTAGCGCCTCGCGATAATTCGCGACCGTCCGCCGCGTCACCGTGTAGCCGATCCGGGCCAGCTCCTCGGTGAGCGCCTGGTCGCTCAAAGGCGCCGTCTCTTGTTGGATCAGCTCGGCGAGCGCCCGTTTAATCATGAACGGGGCTTGGCCGTGGTACGTGGCGCGGACGAAGAAGTGACGCCACTCCATCACGCCGCCCGCGGTCTTGGCGTACTTGCCTTGAATCGCGCGGCCGACCGTCGACTCATGCTTGCCGATCTCGATGGCGACTTCTTTTCGTGTGAGCGGATGCAGGACGAGCTGCCCACGGAGCCAGTCCGCCTGGCGTCGCTCGATGACGGCCCACACAGAGCGGAGCGTCTCTGCGCGCATCGCGAGCGTCTCTTGCCACCACTTCGCCTCCCGGTCCGAACCGACGTCTAAGGCGATCATCGGGCTGAACCACGTCGTGATGAGTTCCCCGTCTTGAACGACGACCTCGAGTTCGGGCAGAATATGCTCGGTTTCTTCATATAATATCGGTGTCCTCGGGAGCGTGGCGACGATTCGGCTGATTCGCTCGTATTCGTCAGTCGTCATCCCGAGCCTGTCCGCTATATGCTCGACCTTTGCGTCAAGCGCCTCGAACACGTCGAGCACGTGTGGATCGTCATGCTCGATCGCGTGACGGTATTGGCAGTCATGTTCTGAAATCGCACCGATCCCGGTCGGCTCTAAAAATAACAGTGCGCGCCGGGCCAGATCGACGTCCGTCATCTCGACACCGAATCGCTTCGCGAGGACGGCATCGGTCTCCGGCAGTAGCCCGCGATGGTCGAGCGCCATGACGAGTTGCTTTTGAAGCTGCTTTTGGGCCCCGGTCCCGCTTCCTTCGTCAATCTGTTCAAATAGCCGTGCTTCAAAACCGCCCGCCGCGTCCGCAATCCATTCGACCGTACCGCCCGTTGTGACGTGCGCGTTTCGTTTAGCCAACCGGGCGAGCTGCCACTCGAGCGCGACCCGGTCCGCCTCAAGAACCGGCAGACGCCGGACCATGTCTTGTGTCAGCTGAAGCTTCTGCAGTTGTTGCTGTTCTTGCCGTTGCATCGGTCACACCCCTCTCACTTCTAATTGTAACGAATGGTCGCCGAACGCGCTTGCAAAAAAAGACATAACAACAGGATTGCTTTTTCAAAAAAACAATTGTATAATAAATCGTGTCAGAGAACATGCACCCGTAGCTCAGGGGATAGAGCACTGGTTTCCGGTGCCAGGTGTCGGGAGTTCAAATCTCTCCGGGTGTATCAAATCAAGAGGTCAGGCAGATGCCTGGCCTCTTTTGTCGTTTATAATTGGGCGAACGGTGGAATATGTGAGAAACAAAGACTATCGTTTGACCAACATTGACTATAGCGGTTATGATAGGTTTACACGATACATACAAGGAGGCAAATTCAATGTTAATTCCAACAGTTATCGAACAAACAGGTCGCGGGGAACGCGCGTACGACATTTACTCACGCTTGCTTAAAGACCGGATCATCCTTCTCGGAAGCGCGATCGACGACAACGTCGCCAACTCGATCGTCGCCCAGCTTCTTTTCCTTGCAGCTGAGGACCCAGATAAGGACATCTCACTCTACATCAACAGCCCGGGTGGCTCGATCACTTCCGGAATGGCGATCTACGACACGATGAACTTCATCAAGCCGAACGTATCGACAATCTGTATCGGAATGGCCGCATCGATGGGTGCCTTCTTGCTCCAAGCCGGTGAAAAAGGTAAACGCTTCGCGCTTCCAAACGCGGAGATCATGATTCACCAACCGCTCGGCGGAACACAAGGTCAAGCGTCGGACATTAAAATCCACGCCGAACGCATCATCAAGATGCGTGAGAAGTTGAACCAAATCATGGCCGACAACACAGGCCAGCCGCTTGAAGTCATCGAGCGCGACACAGAGCGCGACTACTTCATGTCAGCTGATGAGGCGAGCAACTACGGTCTCATCGATAAAGTCATGACACGTTAAACCAAAAGCGCCTTTCCCAGCTTCGGGAAAGGCGCTTTTTTTATTGGGTCGGTAACCAAATCTCAATCAAATCATCGGCCCCATCTTGCCCATGGATATAGCGCTCAAAATCAACTGCATCACGCAACGTCACATCCGGCAAAGCCAAAAGTTGATCGTACGTCGATGGAATGGCCGGGATCCCTCCTTCGACCGTTGCGACCAGGTAACGTCCTGCCGACAATTCGACTTGTCTTGCACCCTTCCCATGTACGGGTTCGGTCATGCCGGCCAGATAAGCTTCTTCTCTCGGCAAACAGACACCGTACGATTCGTTTGTCGTCAGCTCTGGATTTAGTTTTTCCCATACGACCGAGATTGCTGTGAGTTCGGATACGTACCCGTTCACAACTTTAGGTTGCTCCCACGTCTCATAGCGAACATTCATTTGATTCCCTCCTGTTTGCATCCATTCGATTTGTTGCTCGATTTGTCGCAACGCCTCGATTTCACGTTGGACTTCATCAAGCCTCCCTTCAAGTAACTCGCTCACACTTCCTGCGGTCTGAATCTGTTCGAGCGAAATGCCTATTTGCCGCAATAACTTGATTTCGTTCAAGCGTCTTATTTCTTCTATTCCGTATAACCGATACTGATTGTCTAAACGAGTCGGCTGGACGAGCCCTTTCGCTTCATACCACTTTATCGCTTTAATTGACAACCCCGTTAGATGGACAACTTTTCCGATTTGAATCATTGGCGTTCCCCCTTCTCGTTTATGTTAAAGCCGTCCGTAACGGACAGGTCAACTCTTTTATTCCTCGACCTTGACGCCGAACACGTAACGGCTGTCGCCTTGTGCCCAGTCCCCGCCCGTCTCGAACAAATAGACGCCCGGTTCATCGGGAACGACTTGCTCGGACGGGACGAGTTCCCCGTCGATAATCTGATTGAATGAAAAGTTCGAAGGCTCGGCGTGGAACGTCACGTCGATTTCAGCACCTGGTTTGACCGGGACGAGCTGCAGGTCGTCCGCTCCCGGTAACCCGTGGTCTTCACATACCCCTTGTCCCTCATCGGACCAACAAAACGTCGACTGTCTCACTTCGGCGGTCACTGAACCGACCCGGACCGTCGGCAGTGGCGGGCGCAGCGACGATTCTGTTTTCCAAAAGGATATCGCGAGCAATCCTCCCCCGACTACCAGTAACCCGATCACCAACACCCATCGCCCTTTTCGCTTCAACACGCTCATCTCCTTTCCCTGTCTATTCCCCACTCCACAAAAAAGGACCCACTTTCGTGAGTCTTCCGTTCATTTCGGGCGTCGGAGCCCTTTCAACATATATCCACCTTTGAAATCGACCGGGTCGAACGCGACGAGGAACGCCTTCGGTTCATACTCCTCGACCAGTTGGCGCAATTCTTTCATCCGCGTCCGAGCCGCCAAGACATCAAGACGATAACGCGTTCCATCACGGCCTTGGCCTTGATAGTGCGTCACACCGTATCCGCTGTCGCGCATCTTTTGAATGAGCTCAGCCGGAAACTCTTGCGTGTGGACTTGGATCATGTTGTAGCCGATCGCAAGTTTCCGCTCGACGAAACCGCCGAGAAGAATACCGAGCCCGAACCCGACCGCATACACGATCATCCCGAGCGTCGTCAAATCTTGAAAGACGATACCGAGCGCAAAGATGTAGATGAGCGTCTCGAGCGTCCCGAACATGGCCGCAATCACCGTTTTCCCTTTGACGAGCATGATCGTCCGAAGCGTGAGCACCGGTACAAATAGTAATTGTAATAATAAAATGAGCAAGAGTTGGCTCGCTTGTCCCATAGGATCGACCTCCATTCCAATTCAGTAACTCCACTATTCCAAATTTCCGTGACGGATGCAACCAAAAAAGGCTGACCGCGGTCAGCCCTTTTCTCATTTGCTTAAATTATCAACGCTCGTGAGCAGTTCATAGTCTTTACGGATAACTTGGTAAATCGCGTTCGTATCGCCCGACAACATCTCTTCAGCACGCAACTGGTTGAGGAAGAGGCTTGTCGCGAATGTCACGAGCGCACTTTTCGGAATCCCGATTTCTTTGGCCCGGTCCGTGATGACCCGGTCTAGCTCAGCGTCAATCGTGAGCGAAAGTCTTTTCTTTGCATTCGACATAATGTTGAAGCTCCTTTAGTTTACATTTCAAATTCCTATACACAATTGCTAATTATATAGGAAGAATGCTTTTGACGCAACCGGTGTCAGGATGACCCGATTTCTTCACCGCTGCGAACTTTCTCCGCAATCTGGTCGATTTTGCGAAGCCGGTGGTTGATGCCCGACTTCGAGATCGGTCCCGTCTCGAGCATCTCCCCGAGTTCTTGGAGCGACACGTCTTGATGGGTGACCCGAAGCTCGGCGATTTCGCGGAGCTTGACCGGTAAAACTTCAAGCCCGACCGTCCGTTCGAGATACTTGATATTCTCGACTTGCCGGAGCGCCGCCCCGACCGTCTTGTTCAAGTTCGCCGTCTCACAGTTGACGAGCCGGTTGACCGAGTTGCGCATGTCTTTGATGATGCGGGCGTCCTCAAAATCGAGCATGCCGCGCGTCGCCCCGATCAGTTTAAGGAAGTCGGAGATCTTCTCGCTCTCTTTGATGTAGAGGATATGCCCTTTTTTCCGCTCGAGCGTCTTTGCGTTCAAGCCGAAGCGGTTGGCGAGGTCCCGGAGCGCCTGGTTATGGTTCTCATACAGGCTGTACACCTCTAGATGATACGACGACGTCTTCGGATGGTTGATCGATCCTCCGGCGAGGAACGCACCACGCAAGTAAGCGCGGGCCAGGTTCTGGTTGCGCGTCATATCCGAGTTGAGTGTCCGGATCATCTCATAGTTCTCCCCGAGGATCTCGAGGTCACGGAGCATCGTCTCGGCGCGTTGCGAGACACGGACGATGTAGACGTTGTTCTTCTTCAACCGCATTTTCTTCCGGACGAACAGATCCAAGTGATGGTCGTACAGACGTTTCATGAGGGAGTAGATGCGGCGCGCGATCGCGGCGTTCTCGGTCGAGACGTCAAGCGTCATCCCCCGTCCTAAAGCGAGCGAGATGACACCGTTCATGCGGACGAGCGCGGACAATTCCGCTTTCGCCTCGGCATCGGTGACGTCGAGTTGCGTCAGTTCTTTTTTCACTTCTGAGGCAAAGCTCATCTCGGTCCCCTCCTTTCCATTCCTGCTATTTCAGTTCAAGCTCCTGGTACGAGCGTGGTTTCTTGATCCGCAGCACGCGTTGCATGACGAGCCCAGCAATCGCATCCGAATCGTGACGGATATAGTCCCGGTTATAGTCGACGATGTCCCCGGCGAGCACGTTCGTGCCATAGTTGCGGAGCTTCTTCCGATCGAACCGGACTTCTTCCGATCCGTCTTCGAGGTAGCGCTCTAAATAAATATCTTCAATCGGTTCGTTGTTGACGACGATCGTATCGACCGTCGACTTCCCGAGGTACGCCTCGACCGACTTCAAATGCCGCATCGCGTCGTAGCCTTGCGTCTCACCCGGTTGCGTCATGACGTTACAAATATAGACGATCGGGACGCCGGCCCGGACGATGGCGTCGCGCACTTCCGGGATCAACAAGTTCGGAATGATGCTCGTATACAGGCTTCCCGGACCAAGGACGATCACATCTGCCTGTTCAATCGCTTCGACGACACCCGGTGCTGCTTTGATGCCTTCTTCTAGCAAGAACAGGCGCTTGATCGCTTTTCCGACGAGAGGGATCTTTGATTCGCCTTTGACGATCGTCCCGTCCTCAAATTCAGCGGCGAGCGTCATGAGCGTCTCCGTGACGGGCAAGACCTTCCCTTGGGCGTTCAACAGCTGCGACAGCACGTCGATCGCTTTGACGAACGAACCTTCACAAATATGTGTCGCCGCCGTCAACATCAAGTTGCCGAGCGAATGCCCCTCGAGCCCGTAGCCGCTGTCGAACCGATACTGTAAGATGCGGTCCATGAGCGGCTCGACTTCAGACAACGCTAAGATGACGTTACGGATATCCCCGGGCGGTAGCATGTGGAACTCGTCGCGGAGCCGTCCCGAGCTGCCACCGTCATCCCCGACCGTGACGATTGCCGTGATCGCGAGCGGATAATGCTTGAGACCACGGACGAGCGTCGATAGACCCGTCCCGCCACCGATGGCGACAACTTTTCTCTCGCGTCTCATCTTACTTCTCCTGCGTCGCGTGGACGAGGTCGCGATGGACCGTCTTGACGTTGTAGCGTTCGGCGAAATGGGCCGATACTTTTTCAGCGAACGTGATCGAGCGGTGTTTCCCGCCCGTACAACCGAAAGCGACGACGACTTGCGCTTTCCCTTCCCGCTTGTATTGCGGCAACAGGAACTCGAGCATATCAATCACTTTTTTATAAAATGCGCGCGCCTCAGGATGCGACATGACGTAAGTCTGGACTGCTTCCGTCTGCCCTGTGAGCGGCCGTAGTTCCGGGATGTAAAACGGGTTCGTGATGAAGCGGACATCGAACAGTAAATCGATGTCGAGCGGTACGCCGTGCTTAAAGCCGAACGACATGAAGTTGACGGTGAACGGGATCCGCTCCTCGTTGAACTGGAGCAAAATCCGGTCTTTGAGCATTTGTGGCTTCAAGTCGCTCGTATCGTAGAGCGTGTGGGCCCGGTCACGGAACCCTTCGAGCAGCGAGCGCTCCATCTTGATGCCGACGAGCGGTGCGTCTTCCGGGGCGAGCGGATGCGACCGGCGCGTCTCTTTATAACGACGGACGAGCACGTCGTCCCGTGTGTCGAGATAGAGCAGATGCGGGTGCACGTTCTTTTGTTCGAGATCATCGATGACGATGAACAAGCTATCGATGAAGTCCGGCGTGCGCGTGTCGATCGCGACCGCAATCTTCGGACGGACCGAACTGATGACATCGATCAGCTGCGGCAACAGTACTGGCGGCAAGTTATCGACGCAAAAATAGCCGAGGTCCTCAAAGCTATTCATTGCGACCGATTTACCAGCCCCACTCATCCCGCTGATGATGATCAATTCTTCTAATCCTTTAAAGTCTTCCATGTCGCTGACGCCCCCTTAAATTTGACAACCGAGCCGTGTGTTCGGCTCTCTTCTACCCTCAGTATAACGAACGCCCGAAAAAAAGAGAAGGGATTGCGGTTGCCCGCAATCCCTTCTGCCTTGGTCACGCGTTTTGTTCTTGTAATTTCTCGAGGAGACCCTCGATGAAATGTTGCGCGTTTTGAGCGGCGATTGACCCGTCATTCGTCGCTGTGACGACTTGACGGAGCGTCTTGTCGCGAACGTCTCCGGCGGCGAAGATCCCAGGGATCGTCGTCTCCATCGCTTCGTTCGTGACGATATAGCCTTGCTCGTTCAAGATGCCGAGGTCTTTGACGAATCCAGTGATCGGGTTCATCCCGATATAGATGAACACGCCATCGATCTCATGCTCCGACTCCGTGCCGTCGATCGTGCTGACGAGACGGGCCCCGCCGACTTTCCCGTCTGCTTCCACGATCTCTTTCAACGTGTGGTTCCAGATGAAATCGACTTTCGGGTTGTCGAACGCACGTTTTTGCAGGATCTTCTGCGCCCGTAGCTCATCGCGACGGTGGACGATCGTCACTTTGTCCGCGAAGCGCGTCAAGAACACGCCTTCTTCGACAGCAGAGTCGCCGCCGCCGATGACGAACAAGTTTTTCCCTTTGAAGAACGCACCGTCACAGACTGCACAGTAGGATACACCGCGACCGCCGAGCTCTTCTTCACCCGGTACGCCGATTTTTTTATACTGCGCCCCTGAAGCAAGGATGATGGCGCGTGCCTTGTAGTCACGGTTATGGGCGTGGACGACTTTATATTCGGTTTCGTCCGAGATGCTTTGAACATCGCCATACGCGTACTCCGCACCGAAAGCTTTCGAGTGGTCAAACATTTTTTGAGATAGGTCAGGACCGAGAATGCTGTCGTAACCTGGATAGTTTTCGATATCTTCCGTGTTCGCCATCTGCCCACCTGGGATGCCTCGTTCGATCATAAGTGTCGACAAATTGGCACGCGACGCGTAAAGTGCCGCCGTCATTCCGGCTGGGCCGGCCCCGATGATAATGACGTCATAGATTTTTTCTTCTGTCATAGTGATTCCACCTCTGCATGAAATTGATTGACTTCAGTATAAGAAACCTAGGGAGGTATCGTCTATCTTTATGCTTGCTCGAGTGTCCGCTTGAACGTCCGGATCGTCCCGGTGAGCGTGTCGACCGAGACGCCGAACGTATCGGCGCATTCCTCGAGCAGGAGTGATTCGCGTTTCGCGTAAAACATCCAGACGAGCGCCGCGGCCGATGCCGTGACGTCTTCGAACGTTTCTCCCGCTAGCAGCAGTCGCGAGAAGCGCTCATAGAAATCGCCGTCGAGGCTCATCTGTTCTGCTTCCGTCACTTCCGTTTCGGCGAGGACGAGGGCGGCGTATCCTCGTTCGATCCGGGCGTCGCCCGTGAACGGAGAACCACAAATTTCAGCGCGACACTTTTCGGCGAACGAGATCACCGTCTCGTTATCGGTCAATCCGTTCGTCAAGGCGAGCGCCTCGAACGCTTCGTCATCGGCGAGCTTGGAGATAATCCGAATGATCTCGATGCGGGCCGTGTCTTCCTCTTGGCGCAGACCTTGGACGAGCGCCGAGCGGAACTCGAGGTTGTCGCGGATGTCGAACGGATTTTTCTCTTCAAACTGTTTCAACTCGTCACTGTTCAAATAGGTAGCCGCTTCTTCAGAACGTCCTGTCTTGTAGGCGGATACGCTGAGCCAATGCCCGAACAGTGAGTCGCCACGGAAGCCGCGTTCTTTCAATAGACGCAGTTCTTCGTAGGCATGGTCGTACTGGCCGACGAGAGCTAGCGTCGTAGCGAGCTTGTAGCGCAATTCAAATTGGATCGGACGGACGCGTGTGAGCGGGACCGACAGTTGCAGCGCCGCTTCCGACTGTCCGGCCTCATGTAATAGAAGAATCGTGTTCAAAATCGCATGCAAGTTGCCCGGATTTTGGTCGAGGACGTACTCGAGCGTCTCGAACGCCGATTCGTCGTTGCCGAGGTAAAAGTGGACGATGGCCAAATTGTTGAACGCCGGCCAAAACGTCGGATATTGATCGATCAAGCGCTCGAGCGTCGACTTGGCGGCGAAGAGCCGACCTTTGTCGATGTGTTGCTGCGCCTCGGTGTGCCACGTGATCAACTCGTCCTCTTCTTCGTCCTCGAGCTCTTGTTCAAGCTCGATCAGTTCGAGAAGGGATTGGACCGATTCCGCGTAACGACCGTGCGCTTCCTGTTCAAGATAGCGGCTCGCATACGTGGCCGCTTCTTCGTACTGTGAGATATAGGCGCAGTTGCTCGCGAGGTGATAAAGTGCCTCTGTCGCCGTTTGGTCGAGTTCTAATACCCGTTTCCACACATCGTTGGCGTGGTAGACCTCCCCTACTTCGAATAACAGTTCAGCGTACTGTTTGTGGTAATCGACGCGATGGGCTGCCGCAGCAGTTGCTTCAGCCATGAAAAAAGTCGCTTCATCTAGGCGACCTTCTCGTAACGCTCGACGACCTCTATAGTAGTGGAGCTCCGCAGCAAGCGGAGATTCTGGTTCGGGTAGCGTCATTAGTGCTTCATAGTTCGCTTCCATATTCTAAATCCTCCACATCGTCTCTAGTATCTTTTTTTAGTTGCAGGATTAAGAATACCGCACTCAATCCATGAGGGCAACCGAAAAAGTTTAAAAAAATCGGGACTATATTCCTTCTATAATGAATATATTTTACTAGGTCTGACAATTGTTTTTCGACAAAAATATACATGACGGCTCACCTCGCGACACGACACAAAAAAACGGCATCACCTTCAAATAAAGTGATACCGCTCAAGTATTTTTCACACGAAGACCAATCGAACAGCTTGAAATGATTTCGCACTAAATTGTGTCTATTTCGTGTCGATGGTTTGCAATTTAGCGCCGACGACGCGTTCACCAGGCAAGACGTCTCGATGCACGACGGCACCGGCTCCGATGACCGCCTTGTCACCGATCGTGATGCCCGGCAAGATCGTCACGTTCGCCCCGATCAAGACGTCGTCACCGATCCGAACGTCACCGATCCGATACTCGTCGACGAGGTATTCGTGACAGAGGATCGTCGTGTTGAAGCCGATGACCGTGTTGCGTCCGATCGTGATCCGCTCCGGGAACATGACGTCAGGCGTCACCATGAGGGCGAGGGCGCTATACTCCCCGATCTTCATCCCGAGGAAGTTCCGGTACAGCCAACGCTTCGCCTTGACGGACGGGAAGTAACGCCCGACGAGGACGACCGTCGTATTTTTGAAGACGCGCAAGAAGCGGATCGTCCGATACATCTGCCAGAGCGGGTTGGGCCCGTCCAGATGATACCGTTCCGTCTTACGCATTGACCGTGACCTCGTCGAGCCACGTCTCGAAGTGCTCCATCGACTCGATGATGACGTCAGGCTCGAGCGTCTCTAAGAACGCCCGGCCCTTCAAGGCCCAACCGACGGCGACCGTCTTCGTGCCGGCGTTTTTGCCGCTGAAGATGTCCGTATCGTTGTCCCCGACCATGACGGCCCGCTCCGGTGTCGAACCGAGCGCGCGCAGCGCCTGCTCGACCGGCTCGGCGTGCGGTTTCTCGTTTTCGACGTCGTCAGCCGTGACGACGACGCCAAACAAGTGGTCGATGTTGAACAAGCGAAGTCCGTGTTCGACGACCGGCCGGCCTTTCGATGTGACGATGCCCATCTTATAGCCTTTGGCGTGCAGACGATGCAGTCCTTCGATCACGCCAGGATATTCGGCGACGAGCGCGTCGTGCATGGCGATGTTGAAGCTGCGATAGAACGCCTGCATCTCTTTCCATTCCGGTTCATTGAGCGCTTTGAACGACTTCTCGAGCGTCGGTCCGATGAACGGGAAGATATCTTCGTCCCGATACGTCTCGTTCGGGAAGTAATACCCGAGCGTATGCCGAAAACTCGCAAGGATGAGCGGGTTCGTATCGAGCAACGTACCATCTAAGTCAAATAAAATCGTATCCATCAATCAAACAGTCCTTTCTCAGAAGGGTCATCGTACCGCTTCGCTTTCCGGCGCAACACCATCATCACGATCCCGAACACGATCATCGCGATCGAGACGAGCTGTGCCGTCCGTAGATCACCGGCCATGAGGCTGTCCGTACGGAGTCCCTCGATATAGAAGCGACCGATCGAGTACCAGACGAGGTACGACAAGAAGATATAGCCGCGCGGCGGATTGCCGACCATGCGCCAAACGACGAGCAAGATGACGCCGAGGATGTTCCAGACGCTCTCGAACAAGAACGTCGGCAAGTAGTACGCCCCGTCGATATACATCTGGTTGACGATCCAGTCCGGTAACAACAACGTCTCTTTCAAAAACCGGCTCGTCGTCTCAGACCCGTGCGCCTCTTGGTTCATGAAGTTGCCCCACCGGCCGATCGCTTGACCGAGCAAGAGCGACGGCGCGAGGATGTCGGTCACTTTCCAGAACGACATCGATTTACGCATCGAGTAGATGATGACGACGAGCAAGGCGCCGAAGATGGCCCCGTGAATCGCGATCCCGCCTTGACGGATATCGATGATCTGCCCGAGGTTTTGGCTGTAGTAATCCCATTGGAACACGACATAGTAAATCCGGGCGAAGACGATACTGATCGGGATCGCCCAGATGATGACGTCGACGACCCGCTCCGAATCATAATTGAGTCGCTTCGCCTCGAACAAGGCGAGGACGAGACCGAGCATCGCTCCGAAGGCGATGATCATGCCGTACCAATAGATCGGGAGCGACCCGATCTCGAACGCTACGCGGTCAAACGTCGGCTCCACCATCATTCCATGTCCCCTTCGTTATCGTGGATCGCGTTGGCGAGTCGTTCGGCGAACTCTTCCGCCGTGTTGATGCCCATGTTTTGCAGGCGATAGTTCATCGCCGCGACTTCGACGATGACGGCCAAGTTACGTCCCGGACGGACCGGGATCGTGAGGAGCGGCACTTCACTGTCGATGATCTTCATCGTGTTATGGTCGAGCCCGACGCGGTCATACACTTTGCCGGCGTCCCAGTTCTCGAGGTTGATGATCAAGCTGATCTTTTTGTGCGAACGGACGGCGCCCGCTCCGAACAGCGTCATCACGTCGATGATGCCGATCCCGCGAATCTCGAGCAAGTGGCGGATCAGTTTTGGTGCCGACCCGACGAGCAACTGGTCGCCCGTCTGCCGGATTTCGACCGAGTCGTCGGCGACGAGACGGTGGCCCCGCTTGACGAGCTCGAGCGCGGTCTCGGATTTACCGACGCCGCTCTGTCCTTTGATGAGGACGCCGACACCGTAAATGTCGACGAGGACGCCGTGCATCGCCGTCATCGGTGCGAGTTCCATCTCGAGGAAGTTCGTGATCTGTGACTCGATCGACGTCGTCACCGCGTTCGTGCGCATGAGCGGAACGTTTGCCGCCTCGGCCTCTTCCTCGATCTCGACCGGGATGTCGAATCCGCGCGTGATGAGAATGCCTGGTGTCGACTCCGTGCAAAGAATTTTGGCACGCTCGCGCCGGCTTTCTTCAGACAGGCTCGCGTAAAACGTGAGCTCCGTCTTGCCGAGCACTTGGAGACGATTCTTCGCATAGTGCGTATAGTAGCCGGCGAGGACGAGTCCTGGTCGACTGAGGTCCGGTGTGGCGACAGGACGGTGAAGCCCTTCTTCTCCGGAAATGACTTGAAGCTTGAAGCGCTCAACGAGTTGAGCCGTGCGTACGATATTTTGCATAAGTATCTGCCCCTTTCACGCTCATTATTGTATCATAGCTCCTTAGCAGAAGCGTTAATGAAAAGTGAGGCAGAACTTGTCAATTCAAAAGGAATGAAACTAATTTGTGGCAATTGCGTAGAACGGGTATAGAAGTTTATAAGGAGGTGAAACAAAATGGACGCACTCTTTTGGATTGCCATCGTCTTTATTTTCATCGTCGGGATCGCGGCGCTCGTCTATTTGATCAAGTCGCTCATCGACATGTGGCGCGAATATGCGACGACGAAGAACGAGACGGTGCTCTTGTTGTTCATCCTGAACATCGTCGGTGTCTTCTTGTCTGGCTCGTTACTTTCGATGATCGTCGCCATCATCTTCTACTGGAACCGCTCGAAAAAAATGCGGAACCTCGGGATCTTCCTACTCATCGCTGGACCGATTCTGTTTATCCTCTTTATCATCGGCTCGTTCACGTTGTATGACGCCCCGATGATGGAATGGGAACAGTTCGAGAACGAAATGAATTTATGACGTGACAAAGCCCGGAGGCAATCGCCTTCGGGCTTATTATGATTCACGCTGTACAAAAAGAACCCCGAAGGCGCTCACCTTCGGGGTTGATCGTCATTGCTGATGGAACGGGTTGTTCAAGTCGGCCGGGTTGACCGGGTCGACCGGATCATTCGGTTCCGTCGGTTCGTGCTTGTCTTCTTCGAGGAACGTCGATGGCGTATGGAGTGAACCGTGCTCGAGGTCGATCGTACCCGTACGTGTACCGGCTTCGACTTCGATGCGCGGCGTCTGGCCACGGCCTGATAAGAACTCGAGACGACGCTGGGCGACGTCTTTACGGTCGCGGACGATCTCGAGGTCGTCCAAGTCACAGTGGAGACCACCGAAGTTCGTCTCGAGGTCACCTTCGACTTCGACGCCGTGCGGCAAGACGAGTCGGATGTTCCCGGCGAGCGAAGCGAGTTCGAACTTGGCCGGACGCGCCGTCGCGAGTTCGGCGCGGATGTTGCCGTTCCCGGTCTTGAGCGAGGCCTTGTCATACTTCCCGTTCACGATGACAGAACCGTTACCGGTCCGGACGTGGACGAGCTCAGACTCGGTCGCTTCGACCTCGACCGTACCGTTGCCCGTGTTGACGAGGATTTCTGAAGCGTGCACCTCGTGAAGCACGACGCGGCCGTTCGCCGTCTGGACGCGGAAGCTCTCGACGTCGATCCCGTCGGCACGGACTTCACCGTTCAACGTTTGGACGTTCAAGTGGTCGAAATGATGATGCGGGACGTACAGTTCGACGTGGGCCCGGACGAGCTTGTCACGAAGTGAGATGACGAGACGGTCGCCGATGACCGAATGTTTGACGGCCGACTGGAGCTGTTCGAGCGCTTTGTCCGCGTCTTGCTGACGGAGCGGACGACCGGTGACGATCAGTTCACACTCATCGTTGTCCGACGAGACGATCGTCGCCGAGGCGTTGAACAAGTCGAGCAAGATATCTTTCCCGGTGAACGGGAACGATTTCGAGTACGTCACTTCCGGCCCGAAGTTCGAGCTGAACGAGAAGTCGCTGTCGCGAAGCTTCGTCACGAGTCCATCGACCGCTGACGTCAGTTTCGTCGTGAGCGATTCGACCGAGTAGGCATCGACCTTCTCCGTCTCTTGATGCTCTTCAAGCGCTTGCATACGCTCCGGCTCCAACTTCTCGAGCCGTTCGAGTTGGGTCATCCCTTCCTCAATCGTCAGTTTGCCATCTTTCACTTGCTGGAGAATCAGTTCACGCATTTCTTGTTTCACGTTCGTTTCCCCCTTCGATTTGGTTACACGTCAATCATGTTCCCGTTTCTAAACATTTCTATACTTATTTCTTTTTTCCTGCTTTCGGTTTGGCCCGGGCCGCATCGCGTTCGAGCACCGGTTTCAAATACTTTCCGGTGTACGACGCCGTGACTTCGGCGACTTCTTCCGGCGTCCCGGTCGCGACGATCGCGCCGCCGCCGTCCCCGCCTTCCGGTCCGAGGTCGATCAAGTAGTCGGCCGATTTGATGACGTCTAAGTTATGCTCGATGACGAGCACCGTGTCCCCGTTCTCGACGAGGCGCTGCAATACGATTAACAACCGGGCGATATCGTCGACGTGAAGACCGGTCGTCGGCTCGTCCAAGATGTAGATCGTCTTGCCGGTCGAACGTTTGTGCAGCTCAGACGCGAGCTTGACGCGTTGCGCTTCCCCGCCCGACAGTTCGGTCGCCGGTTGTCCGAGCTTCATGTAGCCGAGGCCGACGTCAGAAATCGTCTGGATCTTCCGCTTGATTTTCGGAATCTTGTCAAAGAAGTCGAGTCCTTCCTCGATCGTCATGTCGAGCACGTCGGCGATCGTCTTCCCTTTATACTTCACTTCGAGCGTCTCCCGGTTGTAGCGTTTGCCGTGACAGATCTCACACGGGACATAAACGTCTGGAAGGAAGTGCATTTCGATCTTGATGATCCCGTCCCCGCGGCACGCCTCACAGCGTCCGCCTTTGACGTTGAAACTGAAGCGGCCTTTCTTGTAACCGCGCATCTTCGCCTCGTTCGTCGACGCGAACACGTCACGGATGTCATCGAACACACCCGTATACGTCGCCGGGTTCGACCGCGGCGTCCGTCCGATCGGCGACTGGTCGATGTCGATGACTTTATCGATCTGGTCAAGCCCTTCGATCGTCTTATGCTTCCCTGGCTTCGCTTTGGCGCGGTTAATATGGTGCGCGAGCGACTTGTACAGGATCTCGTTGATGAGCGTCGACTTCCCGGAGCCGGAGACACCGGTGACGGCGATGAACATACCGAGCGGGATCGATACGTCGACCTCTTTCAAGTTGTTCTCTGCTGCTTTGACGATCCTGATGAAACGCTCGTCCGGCACTTTGCGCTCGGCCGGCAGCGGGATGAACCGTTTCCCGGACAAGTATTGACCGGTGAGCGACTTTCGGTTCTTCATAATCTGCTTCGGTGTGCCGGCGGCGATGACTTCTCCGCCGTGCTCTCCGGCGCCCGGTCCGATGTCGATCAAGTAGTCGGCCGCCATCATCGTGTCCTCGTCATGCTCGACGACGATGAGCGTATTGCCGATGTCGCGCATCTGTTTGAGCGTCGCGATCAAGCGGTCGTTGTCACGCTGGTGCAACCCGATCGACGGCTCGTCCAAGACGTACAAGACGCCGGTCAGCCGCGACCCGATCTGCGTGGCTAGACGGATCCGCTGCGCTTCCCCGCCTGATAACGTCCCGGCCGCCCGCGACAACGTCAAGTAGTCGAGACCGACGTTGTTCAGGAAGCTGAGCCGTTCTCTGATCTCTTGCAAGATGAGCCGGGCGATGGCGATATCTTTTTCGCTCAGTTCGTCCATGAGCGACTCGAACAAGGCGAGCGCATGCTCGACCGAGAGTGTCGTCACTTCCCCGATGTGGCGGTCGGTGATCTTGACGGCGAGCGTCTCTTCTTTCAACCGATAGCCGTTACACGTCGGGCAGGCGTGCGTCGCCATATACGTCTCCATCTGTTCCCGGATGTAATCCGACGTCGTCTCTTTATAGCGACGCTCGATGTTGCGGAGCACCCCTTCAAAAAAGATCGTGTTCGTCCGGACTTGGCCGAAATCGTTCTCGTAGCGGAACAAGAACGATTCTTCTTCCGTCCCGTGCAAGACGAGGTCTTGGTCACGTTTTGACAGCCGTTCGAACGGCACGTCCATGTCGATGTCGAAATGCTGACACATCGAGGCGAGCAGCTGCGGATAATATTGCGAGCTCGTCGGCTGCCATGCGACGACCGCGCCTTCTTTCAGCGTCTTCGACGGGTCTGGGATGACGAGCTCCGGGTCGACGTCGAGTTTCGTACCGAGACCGTCACACGTCGGGCAGGCCCCGAACGGTGAGTTGAACGAGAACATGCGCGGCTCGAGCTCACCGATCGAGAAGCCACAGATCGGGCAGGCGTGGTGCTCGCTAAACAACAGCTCGGTCCCGTCCATCTTGTCGATGATGGCGCGGCCGTCCGCGAGGCGGAGTGCCGTCTCGAGTGAATCGGCGAGGCGGCCTTCGACGTCAGCACGGACGACGAGCCGGTCGACGACGACTTCGATCGAATGTTTCTTGTTCTTGTCGAGCTCGATGTCATCGGTCAGTTCGATCGTCTCCCCGTTGACGCGGACACGGACGAACCCTTCTTTTTTGAGCGAGTCGAACACTTTGACGTGCGTGCCTTTCCGTCCCGACACGATCGGCGCCAAGATTTGCAGGCGCGTCTTCTCCGGGAGCTCCATCACTTGGTCGACCATCTGCGAGATCGTCTGGCTTGAGATCTCGATGCCGTGGCGTGGGCAGACCGGTTTCCCGATGCGGGCGAACAAGAGTCGTAAGTAGTCATAGATCTCCGTCACCGTCCCGACGGTCGAGCGCGGGTTACGGCTCGTCGTCTTCTGGTCGATCGAGATGGCCGGGCTCAACCCTTCGATCGTATCGACGTCCGGCTTGTCCATCTGTCCGAGGAACTGACGGGCGTATGCCGACAGGCTCTCGACGTAACGGCGCTGCCCTTCGGCGTAGATCGTATCGAATGCGAGCGATGACTTCCCTGATCCCGACAGACCCGTCAAGACGACGAGCTGGTCACGGGGGATATCGATATCAATGTTTTTCAAGTTGTTGACGCGCGCCCCTTTGATGACGATCGCATTTTTCTTTTCAGCCATTTAATTCCCTACCTTCAACTCCAAGATTAAGTCACGCAATTCGGCCGCCCGCTCGAACTGAAGATCGCGGGCCGCTTGTTTCATTTCTTCTTCTAGTTTGCCGATCGCCGCCTCGCGCTCGTCTTGATTCATCGAGCTGAGCGACTCGAGCACTTCTTCTTCGGCAGCGACGGTCGCGCGGATGACGCCGCGCACTTCTTTGCGGATCGTCTGCGGCGTGACGCCGTGCTCTTCATTGTATTCTTGTTGGATCGTCCGACGGCGGTCGGTCTCCCCGATCGCCCGCGTCATCGAATCGGTCATCTTGTCCGCGAACAGGATGACGTGGCCGTTCGAGTTACGGGCCGCCCGCCCGATCGTCTGGATGAGTGACCGGTCAGAACGAAGGAACCCTTCCTTGTCGGCGTCGAGGATCGTGACGAGACTCACTTCCGGGATATCGAGACCTTCTCGCAGCAAGTTGATCCCGACGAGGACGTCGTATTTACCGAGTCGCAGGTCACGGATGATCTCGATCCGTTCGAGCGTCTTGATCTCGGAGTGCATATAGTTGACCTTGATGCCCGCTTCACGGAGATAGTCCGACAAGTCTTCGGCCATCTTCTTCGTGAGCGTCGTCACGAGGACGCGTTCGTCCTGTTTGATGCGGTCGCGGATCTGGTCCATCAAGTAGTCGATCTGTCCTTTGATCGGGTGGATCTCGATCGTCGGGTCGAGTAGACCCGTCGGCCGGATGATCTGCTCGATCATGTTTGGTGTATGCTCGAGCTCGTACGGGCCCGGTGTCGCCGAGATGAAGATCGCCTGATTCAACTTCTTCTCGAACTCCTCGAACTTGAGTGGACGGTTGTCCTTGGCCGATGGTAGACGGAAACCGTGGTCGACGAGCATTTGTTTGCGCGCCTGGTCGCCGTTGAACATCCCGCGGACTTGCGGCAATGTCACGTGTGACTCGTCGGCGATGAGCAAGAAGTCTTTCGGGAAGTAGTCGATGAGCGTGTACGGCGTCGCTCCTTCTTCCGTCAAGTTCAAATGACGCGAGTAGTTCTCGATGCCTGAACAGTAGCCCATCTCGCGCATCATCTCGAGGTCGTAGTTCGTCCGCTGCTCGAGACGTTGCGCTTCGAGCAGTTTGCCTTCTTCGCGGAACTTCTCGAGCTGTTGCTCGAGCTCGGCCTCGATGTTGATGATTGCCTTTTGCAGCTTCTCGTCGCGGGTGACGAAGTGGGATGCCGGGAAAATCGAGACGTGTTCACGGTCGGCGATGATCTCGCCGGTGAGCGGGTTCATCTCGCGGATGCGGTCGATCTCGTCACCGAAGAATTCGACGCGCAAGCACTGCTCGTCGCGTGACGCCGGGAAGATTTCGACGACGTCGCCGCGGACACGGAAGCGCCCGCGCTGGAAATCGATGTCGTTCCGTTCATATTGGATGTCGATCAGTTTGCGGAGCATCTGGTCGCGCCCCATCTCTTTGCCGACGCGGAGACTCAAGACGAGACTGTTGTATTCTTCCGGGTTACCGAGACCGTATATACACGATACGGATGCGACGATGATGACGTCATCCCGCTCGAACAAGGAAGACGTCGCCGAGTGGCGGAGCTTATCAATCTCGTCGTTGATCGAGGCGTCTTTCTCGATGAACGTGTCGGTCGACGGCACGTACGCCTCCGGTTGATAGTAGTCATAGTAGCTGACGAAATATTCGACGGCGTTGTTCGGGAAAAATTCTTTGAACTCGGAATAGAGCTGGCCGGCGAGCGTCTTGTTGTGGGCTAAGACGAGAGTCGGCTTCTTCACTTCCTGGATGACGTTCGACACGGTGAACGTCTTCCCGGTACCGGTCGCACCGAGCAACGTCTGGTAACGGTCGCCACGATTGACACCTTCGATGAGTTGGCGGATCGCCTCCGGCTGGTCGCCGGCCGGACTGTATTCCGAATGTAATTCGAACGGAAGCTTGATCTTGTCCATGTATATTCCTCGCTTTCTGTCCCTTGCATATTGACTTGATTATAGCACATACACGAACAAATATTCGCTTCTGAGACGCTTCCCAAACCGCTCTTCGATTCGCTATAGTAAGGTGGAATCTAAACAGAAATGGGTGGGTCGTCATGTGGTCACTTCTCTTTATCCCGCTCGGCGCGGTCGTCGGCGCCTTGTCCGGTTTCTTCGGAATCGGCGGCGGTGTCATCATCGTCCCGGTGCTCTTGTTCAACGGATATTCGGCGGCCGAGGCGGTCGCGACGTCACTTTTGTTCGTCGTCGGGACGAGCCTGGCCGGGGCGAAGAAGCACTCGTCGCTCGGCAACGTGGCTTGGTCGACCGGCCTCACGGTCGGTCTGGCCGGCGCCGTCACCGCGCAGCTGTCGAGCCGGCTCGTACTCTCGATCTCCGGGACGTATGACTGGTTGCTGAATGTGTTCTATTTGCTTATCCTTTCTTATTTTGCCGTTACGCTTCTAAAGAAAACATCGAAGCCGCCGAAACGGAAAAAATCCGGATTGGCCGCAAGTTTCTCCATCGGGGCGATCGCCGGGCTCTTGTCGGCGCTCCTCGGTATCGGCGGCGGTTTTATCATCGTCCCGTTGCTCGTGAGCTGGCTCGGGTTTTCGACGCACCGTGCCGTCGGGACTAGTCTCGCCGCCGTCCTGTTCATCTCGCTCGGCGGGCTCATCGGTTACTTGCCGTCGCTGTCGCTCGATTACGTTGCCCCGCTCGCCTTGGTGACAGGTGCTTTCATCGGTGCCCCATTCGGCGCAGCGCTCACGAATCGTTATCGGGACCACGAGATTTCAAGGCGGCTCGCTTGGCTCTACTTGGCTGTCATCGCCTCGATCGTGCTCGACCTCGGGGCGACATGGTGGACACCGTTCTCTTATGCGAGCTTGAGTATCCTTGCTGTCTTTCTCGTCGGCATCAGCATCGATTTTTCCAAACGATTTTCCAGTCCGAACCACTTTCCTCATTAAGAAGTGGTTTTTTTCAATATCTTGGTTTTAAAGCGCTTTCAAACGGGGGATATAGAAAAGTGGTAAGCCAAATTCAATATGGAAGGAAGGGAGTATCACATGTCAGCATTTGTCAGCGAAATTATCGGTACGATGCTACTCATCTTGCTCGGTAACGGTGTCGTCGCCGGCGTCGTCCTCCGCCACTCGAAAGCCGAGAACGGCGGCTGGATCGTCATCACGTTCGGTTGGGGTCTCGCCGTTATGGTCGGGGTGTACGCCGCAGGTATTTACGGAGGCGCGCACATCAACCCGGCCGTCACAATCGGACTCGCCACGAGCGGGGCATTCCCGTGGGAAGATGTGCCACTGTACATCCTTGCCCAGTTCATCGGGGCGTTCATCGGGGCTTGTCTCGTGTACGTGCACTACAAACCGCACTACGACGCGACCGACGACCCGGGTGCGAAGCTCGCGACGTTCTCGACCGCTCCTGGTATTCGGAACACTCCGTTCAACTTGATTTCGGAGATCATCGGAACGTTCGTCCTCGTCTTCGCTTTACTATCGTTCGGGGCCAACACGTTCGCAGATGGATTAAACCCGCTCATCGTCGGTTTCTTGATCGTCTCGATCGGTCTCTCGCTCGGTGGAACGACCGGTTATGCGATCAACCCGGCCCGTGACCTTGGACCGCGGATCGCGCATGCGATACTCCCAATCAAAGGCAAAGGGACGTCCGACTGGGGCTATTCATGGATTCCAGTCGTCGGACCGATCATCGGCGCTGTCATCGCCGCGTTGCTCTATGGTATCCTCGTCCCATAATCACCCTAACTTCTAAGGAGGCACATTCATATGGACAAAGAAAAACGGTATATTTTAGCAATCGACCAAGGTACGACCAGTTCACGGGTCATCATCTTTGACCACGACGGTAAGATCGTCACGACCGCTCAGCGCGAGTTCAAGCAGTACTTCCCGAAACCAGGCTGGGTTGAGCATAACGCCAACGAGATCTGGGGTTCGGTCCTCGCCGTCATGGCCGAGGCGTTCGGTTCGGCCGACATCGACCCGAAAGAGATCGCGGCCATCGGCATCACGAACCAACGGGAGACGACGGTCGTCTGGGAGAAATCGACCGGCAGACCTGTCTACAACGCCGTCGTCTGGCAATCGCGTCAGACTGCCGGCATCTGTGACGAATTGAATGCGGCCGGTCACGCCGACTTGTTCCGCGACAAGACCGGATTATTGATCGACGCTTACTTCTCGGGGACGAAAGTGAAATGGATCCTCGACAACGTCGAAGGCGCCCGTGAGAAAGCGGAAGCCGGGGAATTGTTGTTCGGAACGATCGACACGTGGCTCATCTGGAAACTCTCGGGCGGTCTCGCGCACGTCACCGACTACTCGAACGCGTCACGGACGCTCATGTACAACATCTACGAGCAGAAGTGGGACGATGAGTTGCTCGACATCCTCACCGTACCGAAGTCGATGCTGCCTGAAGTCAAGCCATCGAGTGAAGTATACGCCCACACGATTCCGTACCACTTCTTCGGATTCGAAGTCCCGATCGCCGGCGCGGCCGGTGACCAACAAGCCGCCTTGTTCGGCCAAGCCTGCTTCGAGTCAGGCGAAGGGAAGAACACATACGGAACGGGTTGCTTCATGCTTATGAACACGGGAGAAGAAGCCGTCAAGTCGGACCACGGTCTGTTGACGACGATCGCCTGGGGCTACAACGGCAAAGTCGAGTACGCGCTCGAAGGATCGATCTTTGTCGCTGGATCAGCCATCCAGTGGCTCCGTGACGGACTGCGTATGCTCAAGTCGGCGAAAGATACGGAACAGTATGCGAACCGTGTCGACACGACCGACGGAGTCTACGTCGTCCCGGCCTTCGTCGGACTCGGTGCCCCGTATTGGGACTCGGACGTCCGCGGCGCCATCTTCGGGATCACCCGCGGTACGGAAAAAGAACACTTCGTCCGGGCGACGCTCGAGTCGCTCGCCTATCAGACACGCGACGTCTTGACGGCGATGGAGCAAGATTCTGGCATCGCATTGAAGACGCTCCGCGTCGACGGTGGTGCAGTCAACAACGACTTCCTCATGCAGTTCCAAGCGGACATCTTGAACGTACCGGTCGAACGTCCGGAAGTGAGTGAGACGACGGCGCTCGGCGCCGCCTATCTTGCCGGACTCGCCGTCGGGTTCTGGAAAGACCAGAACGAGATCAAGCAGCAATGGAAACTCGATCATCAGTTCGAACCGAACATGGACGAAACGCATCGTGAAGCGCTCTACAAAGGCTGGCAACACGCCGTCGAAGCGACGATGGGCTTCAAACCATCAAAACTTGAAGTATAAGCATACGAAAAGGAGCATCCGTCGCGGATGCTCCTTTTTATAATTTCCGTAAGCGCAAGCGCGGGCTCATCGGATCCCCGACGAACAAGATGCCGAGCTCGTGCGGATCGGCCTCATACATCGCCCGTTGCACGAAGCGGATATCCCCGTTCAAGTTGAGCACTTCGAGCTTGATGTACGGCTTATGGAGTTGAAGCGCCTCATAAAAGCTGCTCCCTCCGGTGATGACCGTACCGTTCACTTTGTAGATCGACTCACCTGGTATGAGCTGCATCGTCTCCCCCGGCGAACCCGGAAGCGTATCGATGATGACCGCCCCGCGGTTCCCGTTCAGGAAGACCGGTGTCGTGCCGCGGTTCTCCCGTTTGATGAGCTGCAAGGCAAGCTCGTACAAGACGAACAGACCGATCAACACATAAGCGACGTACGGGACGTCTAGGACGTACGACCCGGCGAACAAGCCGAGCGCGACCACCGCGAGCAAACCGCGATACAGGCTCAAGCGGCCGAGCAGCGTTCCCGGCAGTGCCCCGGTCGACAGCAGGCTGACCCCGATCGGGATCGGCAAGATGACCGGCACCGAGAAGTCGAGCCCGAACGACGGCGGTAAAAAGACGACGAGCGGAAAGAACCAAACCCGCTTGACGACGTGTCCGCCGATGAACTGGCCACGCTTCGACAAGATGAGCGTCGGTGACGTCTCTTTGATCCCGTTCCAACGTAGGAGGATCGCTTCGGCGAGCGTGACGATGCCGAACACGAGCGCATACACCGGCCACTCGACGTCGGCGAGCCGGTCGACCCAATTCGTGAGCCCGGCTAGCGGGACAACGTCGCGCAGACCGATGACCACGAGCATGATCAGGAACGGAAACGCCGGACTCATGAAGCGCGGATGCATCGTCAAGACGATCAGGGCGTAGAGGACGGTGAACGTGACGACCCACTCAAAGTTGACTGTCGTCTCGAGCAAGACGGTCGCTACAGTTCCGAGGACCGCGAGCAACAGACTCGGCCACACAAAGTGGCGCCAATCTGACTTCGGCGAGCGTCGGCGCGACCGGAACATGCTTCGCTCCCGTTTAACGCGCGTCATGGATATGTAAGCGAGGGCGACGAACGTCGCCCAGAGCAGCGGACTACCTAACAAGGTCAACAAAGCGGTAAAACTCATTCGTAGAACGTCCACACTTGTCCAATCCTTTCCCTAATCCTTATTTTGCGGCTTCTTCAAGTGCCCGGTTCAACTGGGCATCGTTCGCCTCGTCTTGGATGACTTCAAGCAACCGTGACTCGAGCGCGGACGCCGTCGCTTCATTGACGACCCCATCCTCCGCCAAGTTGTTGTCGGCTTGGAAGTCCGAGACCGCCTGTGCCATCGTGTCACCGAAGTAACCCGCCTGACCGCCCGGCTCATAACCGATCCCGGTCAACACCGTATGCAGGTTCGACACCGTCTCGCCGTAGTCCCCGACTTTGAGCGAATCCTCTTCCGCGAGGATGCGGTTGACCCCAAAGTAATCCGGTTGATCGACCTCAACGTCAGGCTCGATACCCGTCTCGTTGATCCAATTGCCGTCCGGTGTGAGCCATTTGCTCGTCGTCAGCTTCAAGTTGCTACCGTCTTCCAAGTCGAACGCCGTCTGGACGACGCCTTTCCCGAACGTCGTGTTGCCGACAACCGTCGCACCGGCGCCTTCTTTGAGCGCACCGGCCAAAATCTCGGACGCCGAGGCCGAGCCTTCGTTCGTCAAGACGAACAACTTGTACGGCTTCGCCTCACGGGCGCGTCCGTTTTGGGCCTCACGTTCCCCGTCGGCGTTCTCGATTTGAACGACCGGCTTATCCGTCGGGACGAACCCTTCGGTCATCGCGATGACGGCCGGCAAGAGACCACCCGGGTTGCCCCGGACGTCGATGATCAAGCTATCGATATTTTGGCTCTCGAGCGTCTCGAGCTGCTCTAAAAACTCATCGGCCGTCGGCTCTGAGAACTGGGTCACTTCGAGATAGCCGATTTTTTTGCCGTCCTGCTCTTTCACTTCCGAATAGACCGTCTCGATCGGGATCGTATCCCGCGTGATCTCATAATCGGCCTCTTGCCCGCCGCGACGGATCGTCAGCGTGACAACCGTTCCTTTTTCACCACGGATGAGCTGGACCGCCTCTTCGACGGCCATTCCTTCAATCGATTCGCCGTCGACCGCGGTGATGATATCCCCTGGGCGAAGGCCTGCCGCTTCAGCTGGTGCACCTTTGATCGGAGCGACGATCAAGATGTCTTCTCCTTTCTTCTCCAAAGTTGCGCCGATTCCTTCAAAGCTCGACTCGATCGAGTCGGTGAACTGTGACGTCTCTTCCGCGTCGAGGAAGTCAGAGTACGGGTCATCGAGCGCTGCCGTCATGCCGTCAAGGGCGCCGGTCAACAAATCTTCTTCCGAGATGTCCTTTAGCGAGTGCGTCTCGATCAAGCTGCGGACTTGTTCGACCTTGTCCCAACCTTCTGCTTTCGGTTGGATTGGTAACCTCGTATCGGTGAACGCCATCGTCGCCAGGCCTGCACCGGCCCCTGCCACGAACGTCGCGCCGGCGAGTAGTCCTGCGGTTGTGTTTTTCACGGGTAAGTCCCTCATTTCTTTTTGTCGGTCTTTCATCCAGTATAGCAAAAACTTCAGAAAAACGGACGCGTTCCACATATTTGGGACGCGTCCGTCTGTCAGTAGCCGATATAAGGGCCCGGGTCGACCGCATTTGGTTGCCCGGGTGCCCATTCCCCACGGTGGAGCTCGAAGTGGAGATGCGGTCCCGTTGACCAGCCCGTGTTGCCGAGCGTACCGATCGTCTGGCCCGCCCCGATCGTCTGGCCGGCCGTTACCGTGATCGAATCTAAATGACCGTAGACGGTCGTCCAGACCTGCCCGCTCACGACGTGCGAGACGAAGACGACGTTGCCGTAACCGGTCGCTTCAGCCGCCTTGATGACGATACCTGGGGCGGCCGAGACGATCGGTGTGCCGGTCGCGTTGACGATATCGATGCCGCGGTGCGATTCGGGCGCCCCGGTGAGCGGGTTTTCACGCGGTCCGAACCGGCTCGACACGTAACCCGATACCGGACGCAAGAACGTACTGACCGGAGCCGTGACGGCTTCCGGTTCCGCTGCTGGCGGTGCCTGTGGTGTCACGGTTTCTTGATTCGCTTCGGCTCGTTCAGTGGCTTCGGCCCGTGCTCGCGCTTCTGCGGCGGCTTTCGCCTCGGCCTCTTGTTTCGCGCGCGCCTCGGCTTCCGCTTGTTCCCGTTCAGCCGTCGCGATCGCGTCGAGCTGACTGGCGATGATGCGGCGCTGTTCGTTCATGAGCGCCTGTTCTTCGTCACGGGTCATCTGTTCGAGCTCGAGCAGTTCGACCTGCTCGTTCAGTTCCGAGAGGAGCGCATGTTTCTCTGTGGCCGCTTGATCGAGCGCTTGTTTCGTGACGACGAGCTCGCGCTCTTTTTGTTTGACGAACGACAGCTGTGTCCGTTGTGTCGTCTCGAGCGTCTCGAGGCGCTCGACTTCATGCATATAGCTATGTATGAGGTCCCGGTCTTGCTCCGCGATCGTCTGTGCGGTCATGAGCCGCGTCACAAAATCCCCGAACGAGCGGGATTCGAACACGACTTGGAGATAAGACCGGTCCTCATGGATTTGAAGCACACGAAGACGCTCACTAAGGAGCGCCTTCTGGCCTTCAAGATACTGCCCTTGGGCAGCGAGTTGTTGGCGGGTCGCTTCGAGCTCTGAGCGTGCCGCGTCCGCTTCGACTTGCTGGACGGCGATCTGTTCACTTAAGCCCTCGAGACGTTCATTGACGGCGCGGATCTCGGTTGAGACCGCGTCGCGCTGTGCCTCGGTGACTTCGAGCTCGGCGTCCGTCTCGACTTGCGCTTTTTTAGACTGCTCCAATTGATTGGATAGACGATCTTGTCGTTCTTTCAACGTCTCTTTCTCCGTCGCCATGACCGGCGCGGCGAGTAGCGTCAAACTTAATCCAAGCGCAAGCGAACGTTTCATCCGCCAATTCCTCCTCATATTTAAATTAAACTTTTAAGAATCGACCGAGCGATGTCGTCGATCCCCAGATCCCGATGAACGCACCGAGCGCAAGCAAGACGAGCGAGACTTGCGTCGTGAGTACCGATGGATCGATCAATTTAAATATATCACTATTCAGTTGATCTAGCGATGGTTGTAAAGCACCATATGCGACGTCATACCCGAAATAAATGACCGCGATCGGGATGAGCGCGCCGAGCACACCGAGCAGAAGACCTTCGATGAAGAACGGCCAGCGGATAAAGCTGTTTTTCGCTCCGACGAGACGCATGATCTCGATTTCGCGACGGCGTGAGAAGATCGTCATCTTGATCGTGTTCGAGATGAGGAACATCGCCATGAGCGTGAGTCCGACGATCAACACGAGTCCACCGATGCGGATCCCGTTGAAGAAGGCGAACATCTTATCGATATAGTCCTGACCGTACGTGACCTTATCGACGTTTTCAAGTGACTGGACTGCGTCGGCGACCGTCTCCGTGTTGAGCGGGTCTGCCGCTTTGACGATATAGCGGTCATGGAGCGGGTTGTCTTTCTCGACCGTACCGTACGCGTTGGCGTCTTCCCCAAGCTGGTTGCGGAAGTTTTCGAGTTCATCCTCTTTCGAGCTGAACGTCACCGAGGCGACGCCCGGGATTTGTTCTAAGTTTTCCCCAAGTTTCTCGACGTTCGCTTCCTCCGCCGTCCGTGTGACGAACACTTGGATCTCGACGTCGTTCTCGACGTTCTCTGAGATCTCGTTGACGTTGAACATGACGAGGGCGAAGACGCCGACGAGTAACAAGGTGATGGTGACGGCACTGATGGCCGCAAACGACATCCAACCGTTGCGAAGCGTCCCTTTGAACCCTTCGCGTAAATGGCGTAGCCCACTTTTAAATATCATAGCCATATGCTCCTTTCTCTTCATCGCGGACGACTTTGCCGTTTTCGATCGCGATGACGCGATGACGGATCTTATCGACGATGTCACGGTTATGTGTCGCCATGACGATCGTCGCCCCGCGGCGATGGATCTCTTGGAATACTTCCATGATGCCCCATGCCGTATCCGGGTCTAAGTTACCGGTCGGCTCGTCGGCGATGATGAGCTTCGGCTTGTTGACGATGGCGCGGGCGATCGAGACACGTTGCTGTTCGCCACCTGACAGTTCGTCCGGATAGTTACGTGCCTTATGTTTCAATCCGACGAGGTTCAAGACGTCCATGACTTGCTTACGCATCGTATTCGTGTCGGCCTGAACGACTTCAAGTGCGAACGCGACGTTCTCATACACTGTTAATGAAGGGAGCAGCTTATAATCTTGGAAGATGACGCCGAGCTGGCGGCGTAGTTTCGGGACGTGGCGGTTTTTTAATTTCCCGACGTCGATCCCGTCGATCAACAGTTGACCGTTCGACGGCTTCTCCTCCCGATAAATCATTTTCATGAACGTCGATTTCCCGGCGCCGGATGGTCCGACGACGTATAAAAATTCGCCGTCTTCGATCTTCAAATCGAGGTCGTCGACTGCGACGACACCGTTTGGATATACTTTACTAACTTTTTGCATCGAGATCATAACGTATTCCCTACCCTTTTTATAAATTTTTCATGCATCTATGACGAGTGTGTGATTGTTTAGTAAGTGAATATTTTCGCCTAGCCTCAGTTCTACACGATAACTAGTGATTCTGTCAAGGCACCGTCCAAGTTTCTGAACGGGCCAAGATTCATCCGGTTCAGTAGTAGGAGCGCCTACAATTATAACAACCAGAATTTTAAATAACCATTACAGGATTGTTTCAGTTCGATTGAGTTCGGTGTGAAATTGTTGAACTGAACGTCCGTTTCACGTCGCGGTCACATTTGGTGAAACTCACATTCAAATAGGCACTCGCCGGGGCGAGTGCCTATGTTCAATCGTTCCGTTTATCGGTCGGACGTTTTTTCAACGCGTCGAACGGTGAACGTTTCCGTTTCCGGTATTTGATGTGGATCGTCGGTGACTCATACTCTTCCGACGCCCGGATGTCTTTGCTTGAGACGCGCATGAACGACCAGGCGAGGAGCACCATGATGAAGATGAGCGGGAATCCGCCGACGATGCTCGCCGTCTGCAACGTGTCAAGCCCACCGAGGAACATGAGCGTCAGCGGCATGATACAGAGAGCGAACGCCCAAAACAGGCGGTTCCAGACGAGCGGCTCTTCTTCGACATGCTTTTGCGTGACCGATGCCAAGATGTAGGAAGACGAGTCGAACGTCGTCGCGAGGAAGATGATCGCGAGGAGCGTGAACACGGCGACGACGACTTTACCGAACGGCAGCTGGCCGATAATGGCGATGATCGTTGCCGGCGGTCCGTACATGTCCATATACGAGATGACGTCGAACGCACCGGTCAAGTGGAGGTAGAGCCCGTAATTGCCAAGTATCCCAAAGAACAGGATACAGCCGAACGTCCCGTACACCATCGTCCCGATGACCATCCCGCGGATCGTGCGCCCCCGCGAGATCCGGGCGACGAACAGGCCGACGAACGGTGCGTAAACGAGCCACCACGCCCAGTAGAACACCGTCCACGATTCCGGGAAGCCTGTCTCTTCGAAGCCGCCGAGGTTGCCGAACGGCTCCATCCACGTCGCCATCAAGAAGAAGTTGTCGAGCATCGTGCCGACTCCGTTGAACGTCGTCTCCAAGATGAACCGGGTCGGACCGAAGGCGAAGACGAACGTCAGGATAATGATGGCGAGCCAAATGTTCAAATCGCTCAGCACTTTGATGCCCCGTTTCAAGCCGACGTACGAGCTGATGGCGAAGATGACGGTACAGATGAGCATGATGACCGCCTGCATGCCGAGCGTGACCGGGATGCCGGTGATCTCGTTCACCCCTTCGGCGATCATCGGTGTCCCGAGGGCGAGCGTCGTGCCGGCCCCGCCGAGAAGACCGAAGATGAACAAGATGTCGATGACTTTACCGACCGGTCCGTCCGCCCATTTGCCGATGACGGGCCGGACCGCCTCGCTCACTTTCAACACCGATTTGCGGCGTACATAATAGAAGTAAGCGATCGGGAGCGCCGGTAGCGTATAGATCGCCCAAGCGATCGGCCCCCAGTGGAACATGCCGTAGGCGGTCGCCCATTGGATCGCCTCGGTCGACTCCGGTGTGACACCGAACGGCGGTCCTTGATAGTAGTACACCCATTCGATGACCGACCAATACAAAATACTTGAGCCGATCCCGGCGGCGAACAACATCGCCGCCCAAGAGAACGTGCTGAACTCGGGTTCCTCATCTTCAGCGCCTAACTTGACGTGCCCATTTTCACTGAAAGCGACGAAGATCAAAAATCCGAACGCGCCGAGCCCCATCGCTAAATACAACATGCCAAAGTTCGTCGTCATGAACGTGTTGGCGGCGCCGACCCATGCCTTCCCCGTCTCCGGGAAAAAGACGAGCGGCAACGTCACCGTCAGCAACAGGACGAACGCACCGATGAACGTCGGCCAATCAATCAGTTTTGTCTTCACATCATATCCACTCCGTTTCAATGTCTTTATCGTTCCTTACCAAAATTCGATCAATCCAAAACGCGGAATGCAAAAAAACCACGGTTATCCCGTGGTCCTGATGATCACTTCTTCTCGGCGAGCCAAGCCGCGACCGCTGTGATCTCTTCGTCCTTCTCAATCACGTTCGCTGGCATCGTGCCTTGTCCGTTTCGAATAATGTTCTCGATGTCTTCAGCCGAGAGGCGTGCGCCGACGTCCGTCAATGCCGGACCGCTCATGCCTTCCAAGTTCGCGCCGTGACAGGCCGCACAGTTCTGGGCGTATACCGCTTCCGCGTCGACTGAAGCCGTGTTCGAGCCCGTATCCCCATTGCTTGTCGTTTCTTCTTCATCGCCGCCGCACGCACCGAGCGTGAGCATGGCGCCGAGGCCGATGGCCATCATCCACTTCTTCATATAGGGTTCCCCTCCTAAGTTGTAGAAATTGCCTACATTATCCATTATAACCGTTTTGACACGGCCTTTAACCTAATCTCACGAAAAGTACACAAAGATTCCACATCTCACGGGACGTTGCTATACCGTTTATCTGAGGTGAAACCTTGGCCCATCACCTCGTGCGCCTCGCTGAAGATGAGGAACGCGTCGGGGTCGATGCGGCGGATCAGGTCTCTCAACCGGCTCACCTCGTTCTGACGGACGACGACGAGCAACATCGGCCGGTCGAGACGCGAATAGGCGCCGATCGCCTGGATCTCGGTCGCGCCCCGGTCGAGCTCGTCGAAGACGGCGCGCGTGATGACGTCACGCTTGTCCGAGATGACATACGCCATCTTGTCTTGCGTGAAGCCGAGCTGGACGAAGTCGATCATCTTGATCGTGATGTACAAGGCGATCAGCGCGTACAGTCCCGTCGTGAACGAGAACGTGACGGCAGCGACGACCACGACGGTACCGTCGAGGATGGCGATACAGAGATAGAGCGGGATGTGCGTGAACTTATGTAGGATCTGGGCGAGTAAGTCCATCCCGCCGGTCGAGGCCCGGCCGCGGAAGATGAGTCCGAGGCCGATCCCGACACCGACACCGCCGAACACGGCCGCGAGCAACGTGTCCTCGACCGCCGCGCCCGCACCGATTGCTTCATAAAACAAGATCACACCTGGTAAGAAGATCGAGCCGACGAGCGATTTGACGCCGAAGCCGAGCCCGAGGATCATCCAGCCGACGAGGAGGAGCAACACGTTCGAGACGAGCTGGAACGCCCCCGGCGAGATGCCGAACAGCTCGTACGTGATGATCGAGATCCCGCTGACGCCGCCCGAGGCGATGTTGTTCGGGAACAGGAACAGACTGAACGCCGAGGCGACGAACACGGAACCGGTCAATAAGTAAATATAGTCTTTGACGATTTGCTTCATTAAAGAAATTCTCCTCTACATACAACGTGGCCCAAAGACGGACGTCTTTGAGCCACATGCATCACATATTTGTCTTACGGAGGTAAGCGTCGATGAAGCCCATGATGTCTCCATCCATGACGCCGCTCGTGTTCCCGACTTCATAACTCGTGCGGTGGTCTTTGACCATCGCATACGGGTGGAAGACGTATGAACGGATCTGGCTGCCCCAGCCGATGTCTGTCTTCTCACCGCGGATCTCGTCGAGCTTGCGTTGCTGCTCATCGAGTTCGCGCTGGTACAGTTTCGCCTTGAGCATCTTCATCGCCGCTTCACGGTTCTTGATCTGTGAACGCTCGGCCTGACACGAGACGACGACACCCGTCGGCACGTGCGTGATCCGGACGGCCGAGTCGGTCGTGTTGATGTGCTGACCGCCGGCGCCCGACGCGCGATACGTGTCGATGCGGAGGTCTTCGGTTCTGACGTCGATCTCGATATCGTCATCGAATTCCGGCATGACGTCGCACGAGACGAACGACGTATGACGGCGGCCTGACGAGTCGAACGGCGAGATCCGGACCAAGCGGTGGATCCCTTTCTCTGCTTTCAAGTAGCCGTAGGCGTTATGCCCGACGATGCGGAGCGTGACCGACTTGACGCCGGCCTCCTCGCCCGCGAGGTAGTCGACCGTCTCGACTTTCCAACCTTGCTTGTCCGCGAAACGCTGATACATGCGGAGAAGCATCGAGGCCCAGTCTTGCGACTCGGTACCGCCCGCACCCGGGTGCAGCTCGAGGATGGCGTTGTTCGCGTCATACGGTCCGTTCAAGAGGATTTCGAGTTCGAACGCGTCGAAGTCGGCCTTGAGCGCCATGACCATCTCTGAGAGATCACCTTGCATCTCGACGTCCGGTTCTTCCTTGATGAGTTCGAGCGTGACTTCGCCGTCCTCGTGACCATCCGCGAGCTCTTGATACTTGTCGACCATCGCTTTGAGCACGTTCGACTCGTCGATGACTTTTTGTGCCTTCTCTTGGCTGTCCCAGAAGTCTGGGTACGTCATCTCGTTCTCGAGCTCGGCGATGCGCGCCTGTTTCTCCGTTAAGTTGAGCGATTGTCTGTAATTTTCGAGGCGTTTTGCCATGCCCTCGAGTTCGTTCCGAATATCTGAAATTTCCATAGTGAGATTCACCTTTCCGTAGGAAAGAGGCGAGCAGGCTCGCCTCTTCAAAAATTAAGCTTGTTGTTTGCCGTGACAGTTTTTAAACTTCTTGCCTGAACCACACCAGCACGGGTCGTTGCGCCCAAGGCGTTGGTCTTCTGAACGGCGGACCGGTTTTTTCTTCACCGGCGCGTCGTCCTTGCCAGACACCGCCACTTCCTCCTCGACGACTTTTTCGCGTCGGAGGTTGTCGCCGACCTCGGCACGGAGCACGAAGCCGGTCACTTCTTCCGAGATGGCCGCGTTCATCGCGTCAAACATGCTGACGCCTTCCGCCTGATACTCACGGAGCGGGTCGTTCTGTCCGTAAGCACGCAAGTGGATGCCTTGACGTAGCTGGTCCATATGGTCGATGTGCGCCATCCAGTGCGAATCGACGGCACGGAGCACGATGATCTTCTCGAACTCGTTGAACCGTTCCGGCGGTGCGAGTTGACGTTTCGCCTCATATTGGGCGTTTGTCCGCTCAAGCAACAGCTCAGTGATCTCCTCGCGTTCTTTGCCGTAGAAGTCTTTCCCGGCGACCGCATTCTCGAGGGCGAGCGTCTGGTTGGCCCAGTGCGCCAGCTCGTCGATGTTCCATTCTTCCGGCACGAGTTCGAGCGGCGTGTATTGCGCGACGCCCATCTCGACCGTCTCACGGATCATCGAGCGGACGATATCGGTGACCGATTCGTTCTCGAGGATGCTGGCCCGGTCTTTATACATGACTTTCCGTTGGTCAGCCATGACGTTGTCGTAACCGAGCAACTGTTTACGGGCATCATAGTTATTGCCTTCGACACGTTTTTGAGCCGATTCGACCGCTTTCGAGACCATGCGACTCTCGATCGGTTGCGTGTCGTCCATGCCGAGGCGCTCCATCATGCTCTGGAGGCTGTCGGTCCCGAAGCGGCGCATGAGTTCATCTTCGAGTGACAAGTAGAACTGCGATTTACCCGGGTCGCCTTGACGACCGGCCCGACCGCGGAGCTGGTTGTCGATCCGGCGCGACTCGTGGCGCTCGGTACCGACGATGTAAAGACCGCCGAGCCCGATGACACCTTCGCCGAGCTTGATGTCGGTTCCGCGTCCAGCCATGTTCGTCGCGATCGTGACCGAACCTTTTTGTCCGGCGTTCTCGACGATTTCGGCTTCACGGGCGTGGTTTTTCGCGTTCAAGACTTCGTGTTTGATCTTCTTCTTCGTGAGCAGCTTGCTCAAATATTCAGACGTCTCGACGGCGACCGTACCGACGAGGACCGGTTGTCCGGTCGCGTGCGCCGAAGCGATCTCTTCGACGACGGCTTTGAACTTGCCTTCCATCGACTTGAAGATGAGGTCAGAACCGTCTTCACGGACGATCGGCTTGTTCGTCGGGATCGTGACGACTTGCATGTTGTAGATGTTACGGAACTCTTCTTCCTCCGTCTTCGCCGTACCGGTCATCCCGGCCAGCTTCTCATACATCCGGAAGTAGTTTTGGTACGTGATCGTCGCGAGCGTCATCGATTCACGCTGAATCTCGACGCCTTCTTTCGCCTCGATCGCCTGGTGCAGGCCTTCCGAGTAGCGGCGTCCGTCCATGACCCGACCTGTGAACTGGTCGATGATCATGACTTGGCCGTCGCGGATCATATAGTCGACGTCATGATGCATGACGGCGTTCGCACGCAACGCGAGCCCGACGTGGTGGTTGACCGAGACGTGCTCGATCGCGAACAAGTTGTCGATGCCGAAGAACTTCTCGGCGAGGTCGACCCCTTTGTCCGTGAGTAACACCGATTTCGTCTTCACGTCGACCGTGTAGTCGTCTTCGAGCTTGAGCGTCCGGACGAACGCGTCGGCACGTGTGTACAACTCGGTCGATTTTTGGGCCGACCCTGAGATGATGAGCGGGGTCCGCGCCTCATCGACAAGGATTGAGTCGACTTCATCGACGATCGTGTAGTAGAGCTCACGCTGAACACGGTCTTCCTTATAAAGGACCATGTTGTCACGCAAGTAGTCGAACCCGAGTTCGTTGTTCGTCGAGTACGTGATGTCACAGTTGTACGCCGCCTGCTTCTCGACGCGGTCCATGTTCGAGACGTTCAGTCCGACCGAGAGGCCGAGCGCGAAGTAGAGCGGTTCCATGAGTTCTTTGTCACGTTTCGCCAAATATTCGTTGACCGTCACGACGTGTACGCCACGGCCAGTCAGGGCGTTCAAGTAAACCGGGAGCGTCGCGACGAGCGTCTTCCCTTCACCAGTCTTCATCTCGGCGATGTCGCCGTTATGGAGCACGTAGCCCCCGATGAGCTGGACGCGGTAGTGACGCATGCCGAGCACGCGTTCTGACGCCTCGCGACAGACCGCGAACGCTTCCGGAAGGATATCGTCAAGCGTTTCCCCTTTATCCAGACGCTCACGGAATTCGACAGACTTCGCCTGAAGCGCTTCGTCAGACAACGCCTTGACCGGCTCAGCGAATGACTCGACTAAGTCGGCTGCTTTTTCTGCTTTTTTCAATACTCGTTTCTGTGGAGCAAATAAATCTTTCAAAAAGTTCGCCATACGTTTTATCTCCTCTGCACTCAGTCAAAAATGCATGTTTTTTCCCTAATGTACAGTTTAACCGAAGTGACCCACGCTTTCAAGGAAAGGCAAAACGAAACGGCCCTCCAAGTCGGAGGGCCGTGTGAATTCAAAGTTAGATTATTCAGGTTCGATCAAGCCGTATTTACCGTCTTTCCGACGATAGACGACGTTCGTGTTCCCGGTCTCCGCGTCTGAGAAGACGAAGAAACTGTGACCGAGCATGTCCATTTGAAGGATCGCTTCTTCCGTGTCCATCGGCTTGAGCGTGAATCGCTTCGTCCGCACGAGTTCGAGTTCTGCCTCGTCCTCGTCGTAAGCAGGAATGTCTTCAGAACCTTCGAGTGATTTGAAGTACTCGCCGATCCCGCCTTCTTTGGCGCGTCCTTTACGGTTGAGCTTTGTTTTGTGTTTACGGATTTGACGCTCCAATTTGTCGACGACGAGGTCGATTGCCGCGTACATATCGAGGTTGGTTTCCTCAGCGCGAAGCAATAAGTTCGTCATCGGGATCGTCACTTCTACTTTTTGCTTTTCGTTGTACACTTTCAAGTTGACGTAAGCCGTCTGTGCATCCGTAGGAGTTGTGAAATACCGAGTCAACTTCTCCAGCTTTTTCTCGACATAGTCTTTGATGGCTGGTGTGACTTCAATGTTTTCGCCGCGAATGTTATAAATCATCTGAACTCCTCCTTAAAATAACCGCTTGAACCAATGATTCGTCATTTTGGACCGAATCTCCTGCCTCATTGCTTAAAAAGATCTTAAAAAGAAAGCGGAGGCGGGTGGCTCATATATAGTATACCCCGAATTCAGTTTATTTGAAAACGTTATCATCAGAAAATAATGACAATTTTGTTCCGATGCTCACGCCTGCAATCGAATCGGTTGTATAAAAAGAAGTTACCCGTTATCGCCGTTTTTAAACTCGTTTTCTTAAGAGAAAAATACTATGTAGACAAAACAAAAAACCGACTTCACGAGGAAGCCGGTTCACGGTTTGAAATTATAATTTTACAACGTTAGCCGCTTGTGGGCCGCGTTCGCCATCTACGATTTCAAACTCAACTTCTTGACCTTCGTCAAGAGCTTTGTAGCCGTCAGTTTGGATTGCTGAGAAGTGTACGAAAACGTCCTTGCCGCCTTCTACCTCGATGAAACCAAAACCTTTTTCTGAGTTAAACCATTTTACTTTACCTACCATGTGCAAATCCATTCCTTTCACCATTGAAGAATACAGAGGCTTTCCCTCTAATAGCTATATTACCACCTTATCGTCCTCGACACAAACATTTTCTGCTTTTTTGTAAATGAATCGTCTTTTGGCTTACATTGGAATTATATTTCCCTACTTTTCATATTGGCTTATTGAATTTACATTTTTTGTGATATATCATGGAAGAGATGATTTAGGTTTGTGCTTTTTGAGTATCGGCCGATCCTGAAAATTTAATACGAGGAGGATGGTGCAGCGTATGCGCCCCTACTATTCCGAGGAAAAATATCGCATCACGAAGCGAACCGTGGCGATCCTGCCTTGCTTTGACATGATGAAGCAATCGCGGATCATTCTCGAGGACGGCAGCGAGATCTCGACCCCGCTCCGGCCGTACCAGTTGCTGCAGCTCTCTTGCCGCCAGTACAACAGCTCGATCGAGGAACGGATCTTCGTCGCCAAACGCGTCGCCGGTGTCAAAGGCAAAGTGCCTGTCGTCATCGAACCGACGACAGGCCTCGTCTTCTTCCCGACGAAATCGCCGAAACGTGAAGATTGCGAATGGTACGCCTGGTCCCACATTCGGGAGATCGCGACTGTCGAGGGTGCCCCGCACGGCGTGATCGTCACGAAAGACGGTCACCGCATCCAGACGAACGCGACCGCGTACGTCTTAAAAAACCAGATCAAAGCGACCGGCGAATTGGTCGCCCGGTTCCAACAACTGAACATGAGCCCTGCGCTCGAATCTTGACCTGCCTTCCGTCGTTTGACGGGAGGTTTTTTTATGGTCTTTTTGCTTCACTTTTTGAAAAAGAGGTCGATATATTGGTCGAGGTGACAACAATGCAAATCCAAGCGCAACTCGCTACAACCGTAGCCGCGAACGCGGGTGTCCAGATGAACCGCGTCTATAAAGCTGAAATCGTCAAACAGACCGGTCCTGACACGGCCATCGTCAAGGTCGGCGGCGAACAAGTCGAGGTCACGTTCAAAGACGGGCTGCCGAAGACGAACCCGTTCCAACTAACGCTCGTCGAAGAGGACGGGGTGTTGCTCGGGACCGTCGTCGTGAAACCGGAAACGGAGACGACGGACGCACCTGTTCAAGGGACAAAACCCGAGACGAAAGTCGATACGAAAATTCAAGCGTTGCTCGCATCGCTCCCGCCCGAAGTACGGAGCGCCGTCAGCCGCTTGATCCAATCGGGACGCCTGCCGCTGAACGAGGACACGGTCCGCTTGCTCGAGACCGTCTTCAAAGGCGACATGCGCGACGCCGTCTTGTTCTTGCGCACGATGGACGCACCCGTCGTCAAACCGGACGTCGCCCGTGACATCGCGGTCGCTTCATTAGATGAAGCGAAACGTCAACTGAAGGTGCCGGCACCGGACGCGCCGTACCCGCAAAAAGAGCGCTACGTCGAACTCGTCAACTTGTCGCGCCCAACCGCAGAACGTGTCACACCGACACCGGAGACGGTCGACCGGCTGATCAAAGAACTCCCGGCCGCACCATCCGCCCGTCCCGAACCGAGGGAAGCCTTGCCACCCGTAGGCGGACGTCAAGTCGTGGTCAAGGAAGTGACGACGCATCTCGCTGCCGTGACGAACACGTTCCGCGCAGAACAGGCGACCGTGACGAAACAGCTCGGACAAGTCGCGGCGCTCGTCGAATCGAAGCCGCATTTGGCCCGCCCCGCCCTCGAGACGGTCGGGACACGTCTGACGCAGCTCATCCAAAAGACGGACGCGCTGTTACATACCGACGCTAGGCAAGAGAAAGCGCTCGTCGCGATGACGGCGAAGCTCGACGTCGCCTTGTCACTGTTATCGACGAAGCCTGCCGAGAGTGCCGTCCTCATCAAAGACGTGCGCACAGCGTTGAACGAGTTCCGTTACGTGCCGAACCAGGTCCGCGTCGAATACATCCCGCATGGCGCCACTCGTGCCGGTGAGGTCCACGTGACACCGCTCCGCCTTGACGCCAACCTGTCGGGCCGCCACGTCCAAGAGACGGCGCAGCGCGTCCAGACCGCTTCACAACAGGCGCAAGCGCAAACGTCACAAGCCGTTCAGGCATCGGCCTTGTCGATTCGTTCCGAAGCGGCGTCACCGGAAGCAGCGCGCCTCGCCTCGTTCTTCCAAGTCCAACAGACGATCAACCGGCTCGACGGCGGGCAGCTCCATCAGCTCCTGCTCGCCCTGCCGGCGAAGGTCCAGGAGATCGACACCGGCATCCACGTCCACATCCAAAACCGGGAAGCCGGCGACGTCGTCGATTGGGAGAACAGTGTCCTCTACATCCGGCTCGAGACACCTCGCTTAGGCGAGATCGGCGTGAAAGTCGAAGCACTCGACCGCAACCTCCGGCTCACGCTCGAACATGATGACCCGACGGTCGAACGGATCGCGCGACCGCTGCTCGGAAAGATCGAGACGACGCTCGAAGCGATCGGCTACCGGAGCGTGACGACCCAGTTCCGCCCGCTGACGAAAGCCGAGAAAGTCGAAGTCGAACCAGAGCGCACGCAGACGACCGGCTATGACTTTAGAATCTAGGAGGCCCTTATGTATCAACGCATGGATTTGACGAAACGTAAGACGGCCGCCGTCGTCCGTTATGACGAGACGACCGACCGGGCCCCGATCATCGTTGCCCGCGGCACAGGTGCCGTCGCCGACAAGATTTTGGAAGAGGCACGCTCGCGCGGTGTGGCCATCGAGCACGACCATTCGCTCCTCGGCCACCTGCTCGACCTTGACCTCGGGGATGCCATCCCGCCGGAACTATATGACGTCATGGCCGAAGTGTTGCTTTTAATAGAAGAACTTGACTCGATCAAAGGAGAACAATCATGAATTCGAACCGATTATATGAAATGAGCCCGGAGGAGTTGACGCAAGCGATGCTCCACGCGCTCACCTACCATTACGAGACCGCGCTGACAGCGACAATCGCCGAGCGCAACCGCCATCTGCGCCAAGCGCGCGAGCTGCTCGTCAAGCTGCATCAAGGGCTTCATGACGGCGGCGGCATCATCTCGGCCCAGCTCGATGAATTGTATTTGTATATGGCGAAAGGCAGCCTCGAGGCGCTGATCGAACAAGACTTAGGTAAAATCCAAGAGCTCCATTCGCTCGCGACCGACTTAGAGATGACGTGGGACCAGGCCATCGCGAACGCCCGGCTTCAACCCGCACACGTAGGAGGAAACCGTTATGAAAATTACCAATAACATTCAAGCCTTGAAAGCCTATACGTCGTTATCGCTCAACCAGACGACGATGAAGAAGACGATGGACCGCCTCTCGAGCGGTGTTCGCATCAACAAGGCGTCGGACGACGCGGCCGGCCTCGCCATCTCCGAGAAGATGCGGATGCGCCTCGACTCGTTGTCGATGGCCGAGCGCAACACGCTCGACGGCATCTCGCTCACCCAGACGCTCGAGGGCGGCATGAACGAGACGCACTCGCTCCTGCAGCGCATGCGCGAGCTGTCGGTTCAAGCGGCGAACGGGACGTTGAGCCCGGACGACACGAAAGCCGTCCAAGAAGAGATCAACGCGCTCACAGAAGAAGTGACGCGTATCGCCGAGACGACCGATTTCAACTCGAAGAAGATTATGAACGGTGAATATACCGCGCTCAAATCGTCAATCTTCTTCCAGCTCGGTGCCAGCAGCGGTGAAGGCGTCGTCGTCAACGTCGAAGATATGCGGGCCCACGCGCTTAGCATTACATCCCCAACGTTGGGCGGCGGCGCTCTAGGCGCGGTCGACCATGACAATGACACGACAACACCGGATAAAACGTACTACGCGCTCAGCGTACTTACTCCAGAAAAAGCTGGAGAAGCGATCGCCAAGTTCGACGCCGCCATCAACAAAGTCTCCCTCGAACGCTCGAAGCTCGGTGCCATCCAAAACCGTTTAGAAGCGAACATCGGCGTCGTCACGATCGGTGCCGAGAACTTGACCGCGTCCGAGTCACGCATCCGTGACGCCGATATGGCCCGCGAGATGATGGACTTCGCCCGCCTCAACATCTTGAACCAGTCCGGCATGGCGATGATCGCCCAGTCGAACGCGTTGCCGCAAGGCGTGTTACAATTGTTGAACTAACTTACAGAAAGGACGAGGCCTTATGGACATTCGTCGAATTATGGAGACCCAGTCGCTTCACGGCGCGGGCAAAGCCAAGCGTCCTGACGCGGAACCTGGCGTCTCGTTCCAGAACGTGATTGGACAAAAACGCGAAGACCGCGAATACGAGCGCTTCCAGCGCCAGATCGCGGCCATTCACGATCAAGGTGAGCTCCTCGCCGAGAGCCAGACGGTCGAGTCGCTCACCGAATATAAACGATTGATTAAAGACTTTATGAAAGACGCCGTTGACGCGGCGCTCAGCCTCGAAGACAAACGCGGGTTCAACCGCCGGGGCCGAGCCAAGATCTATAAGATCGTCGAGCAGGTCGACCAGAAACTGCTCGCACTGACGGACCAGGTCATCTCGGGGGAAGCGTCACGTCTGTCGCTCCTCGACCAAGTCGGTGAGATTCGCGGATTGCTCGTCAACGTGTACGTGTGAGGTGACGTATGGCTGAACATTTGTTTTCGAAGAAAGTGAAATGCCCGTACTGTTTGAAGGAAAGCGTGACGCCGCGCATCTTGTCGCGCCATATCCGGCCGCAAGAAGTCGCGAAGGACGGCTATACGACGTATGACGGCGAGAACCCGTACTTGTATGAGCCGGTCGTCTGTAGCCACTGCCACCTCGTCTTCCACGACTCGTTCGATAAAGTCCGGAAAAACAACCGCGAGGCGCTCGAGACGAACTATTTGTCCCGGATCAACCCGGAGACGCTCGAAGGTGACCGCACGCCCGAGCACGTCATCCAACTGTACAAGTTCGCCGTCATGACAGCACAGCTGAGCGGACAGAAGCCGTCGGTCATTGCCATGCTCGGGATGCGTCTCGTCTGGATGAACCGCTTGATCGGGAACGGGGCGGCCGAGAAGGAATGGATGCAACGGACGCTCGACAAGTACAATGAGGTGCAGGAAGTGTATACCGACCAAGTCCGGACCGGCCTGCCGTACGATCAGCTCATGCTGCGGATCGCTGACTTGTCGGCCGCCCTCGGGTTGTATGAGGACGCCCGACGTTGGTACGGGATCTTGCTCGGCAGTAAGGAAGTGTCAGAACGAATCCGGACGCAAGCGAAGGATCATTGGGAAGACTTTCGGGCTGAGCACGCCTAGACGGACAGGATAACCTGTTCGTCTTTTCTTGATTTCGGGTATGGGAGAGAGACACTACATAAGGGGGAAATGACATGTTTGAACAACGTTACGTGACAGAAGTGCGCAGCATCTTTCAAGAACAGAAACAGCTCGCAGAAAGCGCGCTCAATCAAGTGAGCGACGACGACTTGCACCGGGTGCTCGCACCGGACACACTCTCGCTCGCCGTCATCGTGCAACACATCTCGAACAATATGTTATCACGCTGGACCGACTTCTTGACGACAGATGGGGAGAAACCGGACCGGAACCGCGACGCCGAGTTCGAGGACCAACAGTTGTCTCGCACCGAGCTCATGGCGACGTGGGACAAGCGTTGGCAACTGCTTGATGACGTCTTGGCGAGCCTGACACCCGACGACATCGGCAAGACCGTCTACATTCGCGGCGAGGAGAAGAGCGTCATCTGGGCGATTGAGAAGCAAGTGTCGCACTACAGCTATCACGTCGGCCAAATCGTCTACTTAGCGAAAATATTCGCCGGCGAGAACTGGAACGTGTTGACGATTCCATTGCCGCATCAACGTAAATAAGAGAAAGCGCATCGTCGCGATGCGCTTTCTCTTATTTGGTGACATCGATCTTGTATTCATACGACTCCTCGGCCAACTTCTCATAATCCGTGTTTGTTGGTCCACCGACGATGAACCGGACTTCCGTCAACTCTTCCGGCATCGCGTCCGCCATGAACATGACATTCCCTTCCTTTTTCACTTTTCCGAGGAAGTCCCCGCCGACGTCATCCGAGAACCAAAGATCGGCATCAATCTGTTCACCCGTGTTCGTGACGAGCGTGCCTTGGTCCGGATAGAAGTGAATCGTGTCATCGACCGTATTCTCGGCAGTGACGTTCACGACGACGAGCGTCACTTCGTCTTTCCCGTCGAACATATCAAGATACTCTTCCGCGACGTTCAGACGAGACGTCTGGACTTTATTGACGTTGAACTTGACCGAGCCCATCGTCTCGTTCATCGTTAACTCGGTGTTCTTCATGTGAATCGTGTTCGTGCCGATTTCACTGTCATATACTTCAGCGTCTTCCGTGGTAACCGCTTCTTCTTGTTCTTCCGCTTCCGTTTCTTTGACGTCCTCGACTTGTTCTGTCGGTGCCGTACTCGAGGCAGGCTCAGTTTCTTCCCCACAGCCGACGAGCAGCGCGAGTGGTAAGGCAAATAGGAATCCGTATCGTTTCATGTTCATTCAAAATCTCTCCTTTTAAGTTGACGAGTTGTGGTTGATACAACGAGCATAACGGATTCATCCGCCTGACCTTGCTAATAAAAAGTAACAGGTCCATACCCCATCACAATAAAAAACAAGGCTCGCAATTGAGCCTTGTTTGGTCTTGACATCTATCCTCGAGCTTTTAAGTCTTCTTCTTCATACGGGTCAGGATTGTCCTCGATTGGTGCGTCGTCCTCAACGTACGCCTCGAGTTTCGGGTCCCGTTCCACGTATTCATCGTACGCCCCTTCTGGACCGTAGACGAAGTAACGACGATCTTTCGATGACTTAGGCTTTACCTTTTTCTCACTCATCTCGTTTCCCTCCCCTTTCCAGAACAGAAGCAACGGGTATAGTGGTATTTACCCGATATTACAACAAAACAGACGTGTTTGCATCTTCGTCATTTGTTGAAACATTTATGTGCCTCTTTCCGTATGAGTAGGAACGACAACACGAAGGGTCTGGACGTATGTTATTCAAAACAGGATTGATTCGAGGCAGTGTACTGCTTGCAGGCTTTCTCACCCTTGCCCTATGGCAGAACTTGGACGGCGACGACAGTGTGGCTCGTAGTTTGCTGTTTTATGGAGTCATCGCCTTTTTCCTCGGACTGACGAGCGTCATCTACCAAATCCACGATTGGAGCTTCTCGAAACAGATTCTCGCCCATTATGGCGCGATGCATGTCACCATACTACCGACTGCCTTGTTGAGCGGCTTCTATTCATTGAACTCGTTCCAAGATGTACTGCACGTCTACATACAGTTCAATTTGACAGGGCTCCTCTTATTTGCCACGACATTTTTCATCTCAAAATTTTCAAGAAATCGAAAACCTATCAAAACAGACTGAACACAAAACGAGCCTGGGGCATCCCCAAGCTCGTTTATGTCTGCTGGTCGAATAGTCCAGAAAAGTTCGAGTCGACGTCCTCGTACGGGTCGACGTACGACTTGACCGTCTTCCGTTCTTGCCGCGTCGTCCCGAGCGTCATCCCGAGTCGCTGATGCTCGGCTTCGATCAACCGGGCAATCTTTTGACTGTCGTCGACGAGCTGACGGATGACCATCTGATCGGCCGCTTCTAAGTCTGGGCCATGCGCCGATAGCAATTGCTCGCGGTCGTCGAGCAGTTCGTGGATTTGGTCCATCCACGTGTCGTACGTGGGTTCTTCTGGCACTTGCGCCAGCAAGTCTTTCAGCCGTTGCGTCTTGAGAATGATCTCATCGATCGGCCTCATCCTTGCTTCGCGAGTTTCATCGCTTCCTTCCACGTATCGCGGAGTTCGGTCGTGAAGTCGAGCACTTCGTCGAGGATCGTCGTATCGTTCTTGACGTTCGCGTCGACAAGTCGGCGCCATAAGTACTCGTAGAGCGAGTCCAAGTTCGCCGAGATGGCGATGTCTTTATTTAAAGTGAGGCGTAACTCTTGGAAGATGGCTTGCGTCTTTTGGATGTTCGTATTTTTCAAGTCAGGATTCCCTTGCTCGAGCGCGAGTTTGGCGAGGCGCGTGAACTTGAGCGCTCCGTCATACAGCATGAGCGTCAGTTCCTGTGGGTTCGCAGTCGTGACCGCGTTGTTTTGATATGCTGCATATGGGTTGGCTACCATTTAAATTCCTCCTCTTACATTCCGCCGCCTAGAAACTGTTGCAGTGATGCTGCTTGCGAGTTCGCTTGGTTCATCGCCGTCTCCATCGCCGTGAAGCGACGGTAGTAGGCGTTCTCTTTATTGACGAGTAAATCATTTAAGCGCTTGATGCGCGCATCGATGGCTGTCATTTCTTTCCCCATCGAGTGGGACTGTGATCCGGATCCGTCAGCGCCGGCAATTCGGGTGATCGTCTCCCGAGAGTCCGTTGCCGCGTCGCGAAGCTGTGGAAGTAATCCAGTTTCAGCATCCGTGAATAGATTGTATACTTGCTCAGGATCTTTTTCGATGGCGGCTTTCAGTTTTTCTGCATCGATTTCAATCTTTCCGCCATTCATATTATCTCTTCCTGTCGATATACCGATTTGGAATAAGAAATCCATCTCTTTCTCGACCGTCGCCGATGTCGTACTCGACCATTTCGAGCGGAGGGTATCCATGCCACTACGAAGGATTGAATCCCCGCGTAACATCCCACTCATTGCTTTCTCTTCCCATTTCTTAATTTCGTCTTCAGATAGTTCATCACGTTGGGCTTTTGTCAGTGGCGTAAATGAGCGGAACTTATCTTCTCGGACTTTTTTATTCATCAGGTCGATTGTCTCGTTATATTTGTCGACAAAGCCTTTAATATTGTCGAAGATCTTTTGCGTGTCGGTTGCAGCCGAGAGGGTAACGGGCGTCGGGTTACTAGCCACCTTGAATTCAGCTTTCAACGTGATTGTCATATTGTCGATGGTAACGGTGTTTGAGCTTTGTTTCATGTCGATTCCGTTTACAATAAATTCTGCGTCTTTCCCCGTTACAGGAAGCGCCGTGTCTAAAATTCGGAATGTCTCTTTTGTCGTTGCATCAAATTCAATGATTTCATTTTTGCCAGTTTGTTTTTGGGTAATCGACATCTTTCCTGAAACTGGTTCAAAGAAAGCAGAGACACCCGTATCTTTTCCGTTTAACGCTGACACGAGTTGGTCCATCGTCGCATCTTCTGCTACTTTAATTGTCTTGAAATCACCGACAGTACTTGTTCGAATCTGGATTTGATAGCCTGATTTGTACGTAGCTGTCGTACCTGCTGGAATGTCAGATCCATCGTTCATCGTCAATTTTCCGGTTGTTCCATTATACGTGTACAAGTCTGTGGTAATCGTGTCACCGGTAGCCGTTTTTAAAGCAACGCTTTCCGCGACTTTTGGTTTAGGTGTAATCGCCCATTCCTTTGTTGCAGTATCTAATTTAATTTCTTGTGTGGCAGGTTGTAGATCCATATCTGCTACTTTTGTCGTTTTCGTAACATTCATTCCATTTTTATCTTTTGGAAGTACTACTTGAGTGGCAGCAGTCGCCAACTGTTCAACCGATGTGATTTGTATCGCTGTATTGCCACTTGACGGTCCGGCCACGACCGAAACGCGTGATTCATCGGATGAGCTAGACGTCTTCGCATAAAAGTTTCGGCTGAACGAAAGATCGACGGCACTATTACGGAGCGTCATGAGCGAACGGTTGATTTCACGGTAGGCGTCGCGTTTCCACTCAGTCGTTTGCTTTTTCTGTTCGAGCTTGTCGACAGGTGCCCGTTCGACTTGCATCAACTGTTTAATAATTGTATCGGTATCAATTCCACTGGCGAGACCGCCAAATCGGATTGGTGATGTCATAGTTATCCTCCTTTAGACACGTTCATCGAATAAATGATTGAACTCCATGAACGCCGCAAAGAAGTCGAGTGACTTCTTGCTTGGAATCTCGCGGATGACTTCGTTGTTCGCATCCACGATTTGAATATAGTAGTCGTTCAATTTCTCGTGTTTCATAAATTTAAGACCGGTACGTTGTTGCTCCAAAACTTGATTCGCCTTCTCGACGGCCGCCTCTAACTTGGTGACGTGTTGAGGCGTCGGTAAAATAACGATGCCTTCATTGGCGAGACGAGCATGATTCGCTTCGACAAACACATTTTTCGTTTGTTCATACGGCAATACGGAAGAAGGTAGGTGAAGCCGGACTTCAGAGATGGTCGGGTTCATAAGCTTCTGCTCCTCTTATAGTTGTTCTCATGGACTATATCGGTTTATCTCAAATGTTTTTGCAGTTTTTAGTGAAAAGAGTCATCATTCTTTGATTCTAAATAAATTAATTGCTGTTTTAATTCTTGGAACAATCGGTCAAGGTTCAGGCGTTTTGATTGATCGACTTCAATCGCTTCAATCGCAAGCATACGCATCGCGTATAAAATTTCTTCTTTTTGCTCAAGCAATCGTTGATCGGCTTTAACCTTCTCTAATAATCGAATAGCTTCTTCTCGATTCATAAACCTTCACCCTCTCTCTTTTTCTATATCGGTCAACGGGATAAAAGTTGTAGGAACGGGAAAAGGAAGTTGGTGAGATTAATCGTAAAGGGGCGAGTATCGTGAAGTGGGATGATTTAACTGTATTTGAGAAGAGTTTATTGTTAGGGACGTTGCTTGGAGATGGGACAATTGCTCGTACAAAAGCAAAACAGATCCCAAAGAAGGGATTACAGTACCGTGAACATTTTTCGGTGAAACAAATCGAGTATCGGGAATGGAAGTTAAAAATCGCACCTCGCATTTTTTAGCGGTATTAAAGTTCGATCTACCGGTACAAGCGCTGAACTGTATTCAGAGAGAGACGAACTGTTCACATGGATCTGGGAGAAATGTTACATCGATTGCAAAAAACATATTCCCGTTCACTTGCTAGAAGACTGTACTCATCCTCTCTTCTTACTCGCACTATATTTGGATGACGGTAGTCTGTCGCTGACCAAATCAACTCGCTCTAAATTAAATCAGGTCATCATCACTCCTCACATTTACATTTACTTATACTTACAAGCATTCTATCCAGAAGAATTAGAGCAGTTGAGCGAATTTATTGCTCGGACGTTTAATCATCATTTTGTCTTGAGTCGTCGATCCGATGGGCACTTCTTTACGCTCCGCATACAAAAGACAGAAGAGGCAATCCGGTTCTTAAATGACTTCTCACCTTATGCTTATGCGCTTCCATCAATGCGAAAGAAATTAGATTGGGACTATCAACTAAAGTTAGAACGAGAGAATCACCCCGAGATGAACGCCATTTCCTCCAAAGCAAAATATGATTACACGGAAGATGAGATCAAATTCATCATTCAAGCGAAACAAGAGGAAATGACTGACGCCAATATCGCAAAGGAATTGAATCGATCATATTGGTCGGTCGTCTATAAGTGGCAGGATATTAAGAAAAATCATTTGAAAGAGACAGCTGCAGTCTATGTTTATTAAACAAAAAGACCCGTCCCTCGATATACGAGAGACGGGTTTCGTTTTGTAACTGTACCTTGTGAGTACTGATTAAAAAGTTGAAGAAAAATCTTAACGAAGAAGTTGGAGAACCGCTTGCGGCTGCTGATTTGCCTGTGACATCATAGCTTGTGCAGCTTGGTTAAGAATGTTGTTCTTCGTGAAGTTCATCATTTCTTTCGCCATGTCAACGTCACGGATACGTGATTCAGCTGCTTGAAGGTTCTCAGCACCAACGCTCAAGTTGTTGATTGTGTGCTCGAGACGGTTTTGGTAAGCACCTAACTTTGAACGTTCTGACGATACAGTATCGATTGCTTGTTGAATTGTTGTTACGCTTGTTTGTGCAGTAGCAGAATCTGTTACTTTAACATCAGAAACCTTTAGAGCTTCAGCACGCATATCACTAATTCCAATATTCATTGTTTGACCTTCGTTTGCCCCGATTGCTAGTGCAAGAGTACCATTAGAGGCTACTGTGATTGTGTGGTTTGCCGCCAGTGTAGCATGTGCTTCGGAAATTTGAAGTTGTAAACCTTTTGCATTGCCACTTTCAACTGTAATTGTGTTTCCTTGAGCAGAATATGTCCCTGCTCCTGTAATAGTTGCATCAGCACCTGTGCTAGTCGCAATTGTTCCGACGGCTGCAGCATTTGACGTAAGCTTAGAAGCACTACCTACTGAATTCGAAGTCAAAGTCAAATCAGCTGCAGTTGCAGTTGCCACTACACCAATTCCTGCTTTATTAATTGTCTCAAGAACGTCTTTACTAGAAGTTCCTGATGCAAAGTTAAATTCCACACCATTAACTTTTAAGTTTACTGCCGCAGTTGTGGCTCCTGCTGTAAATGCTCCAGTACGAGTAGCCGTAGCAGCTGTTGCAACTGTAGTATCAGTAATTGTTAAAGTTGCTCCTTGTTTTGTATCTCCACTTCCACCAACGATTTTAACACCAGTAAGGGCTGTACCAACCGTACCCGAAACATTCGCACCACCGTTGATCAATTTTTTCGTGTTAAATTCTGTTGTATTCCCAATTCGATCAATTTCAGCTACTAACTGATCCATTTCTTTTTGTACTTGACCTCTATCGTTAGCATTTAATGTGTCGTTTGATCCTTGAACACCTAGTTCACGCATACGTTGTAAAATAGAGTGTGTTTCGTTTAACGCGCCTTCAGCCGTTTGAATAAGCGAAATCCCATCTTGTGAGTTACGTGTCGCTTGATCTAGACCGCGAATTTGTCCGCGCATTTTTTCAGAGATTGCAAGACCAGCTGCGTCGTCACCAGCACGGTTGATGCGAAGACCTGAAGATAATTTCTCCATCGCTTTACCCGTTTGTGATGTGTTGAATGACATATTGCGATGTGCGTTCATTGCGTTCATGTTGTTGTTAATAATCATTGTAATTTCCCTCCATAGGTTTAAGTTTTTTCCGCTCTTCCAAATCCTTTTGTCCGAGCATACAAGGTTTAGGCCGGCCCCTCACCTTGTATTAGTTGGCAACGTTTTTGCGTTTCCATACTCTATATCGGAGTCATCTCGATTCTGTTTAGTCTTTTTCAAAAAAAGTTACACGTTTTGACTACTTCTCTTCAAATTGCATAGAAAAAGCGACCCATCACTGGGCCGCTCCTCTTCACTTCACAGCTGTTCTAGCTTTATCCACAAACTTCGTCCCTGTCTTTCCATGAATCGCTTCACCGGCTCGCTCGAGCGAAGTGATGATTGCTTCGCGTCCGAAACGAGATGTCACGAAAGCGAGTGCCGCTTCCACTTTCGGTAACATGCTCCCCTCTGGGAACTGACCGTCCTCGATATAACGGCGTGCTTCATCGACCGATATTCGGTCCAAGCCCAGCTGCGACGGCTTCCCAAAATCGACCGCAACTTGATCGACGGCTGTCAAGATGAATAAGATGTCGACGTCAAGTTCGCGTGCCAGTAGTTCACTCACCCAGTCTTTATCGATGACCGCATCGACCCCGACGAGTCGTCCCTCTTGTTCAATGACCGGAATATCGCCTCTCCCGCCAGCGATAACGATATGACCAGCCGCAACGAGTGTTCGAATCACCTCGATTCCCACAATTTCTAGCGGTTCAGGCGATGGGATGACGCGTCGGTACCCACGTCCAGCGTCCTCGACAAAGACCATTCCTCGTTTCTCAAACCGACCCATCTTTCTAATAAAACTGCCCGATCGGCTTCGTTGGATTGGAGAAGGCGGGATCTTCTGCGGCGACGACGGTCTGCGTCACAATCGAGGCGACTGCTTTGTCTATATTTCGCTGATGTAACTCTTCGCGAAGCGCTTGCTGCAAATGATACCCGATGTACCCTTGGCTCATCGCCACGGCTTCTGCCATCGGGACGTCCGGAAGCTGATCAGCTTCGTCGAACGCCTGATGAATCATTCCGACTTGAGGACCGTTCCCGTTCGCGACGATGACCCCGTGCCCCGCTTCAATCAAATCGACGATCGAGCTCGCCGCTTCCTGGACCAGTTCAAGCTACTGGCCGGGTTGTTACCGAGCGCGTTCTCGCCTAATACAATCAGTACGTTAGACATGGCTGACCTCCTCTGAATAGGCTTTTAACGCTTTTATGAAACAATCGAGCGGCGGATGGACGATGCCGACCCCGATGACAGCACCTTGCATCGGTCCGTAAATATACGCCCCAATCGGTAAGATGCGACCATTTCGGGGCGCCGATTCAATCATTGGGCGGGACTTGCCGACCGTGAACGCGTCGTCCCCGAAGTCGACGCGCGTATGGCCCGTACTCGTTAAGATATCCATCATGTTTTTTTCTGTCCATTTCGTGACGTTAAGCGTGAACGAGATGATTTGCCCCCTTAAAATCGACAGCGCTTCGGTTCATCCCGTTTCGACCGGCGATGACGGTCGCCCCAGCATACGCCGGTAGTGACAGGACTGCTTCCACATCAATTTTCACGAGACATCCCTCCACCTGGTAGTGTAGCAAAAAAACGACCCATCACTGGGCCGCTCCTCCTTACACTTCCACCTTCACTTGCTCCGTCTCGTTCTGCAAACTCTCGGCAACACGGACGAGCTCCGTCATTGCACCGTTCACTTCGCCGAGACTCGCCGCTTGCTGGCTCGCAGCCGACGTGACTTCTGTCGCGTAGCGTGACGCTTCTTCGACCATCCCGACGATACCGGCCGAGTTTGTGACGACTGAGTCGATCTGACCGCGTGACTCGTCAAGCAACGCATCGACCGAATGGACGTGGCTGTACACTTCGTTCGCCGAACTGTGGATCGTCGCGAACGCGCCGCCCGCTTTCTCGACGAGCCCGACACCCGTCTCGACTTCCGCTTTCACGTTCGCCATCGATGACGACGTGTCACCAACCAAACGTTTGACGTCGACAATCAAATCGGTGATCTCTTGCGTCGAGTTCGCCGTCTGTTCGGCGAGCTTTTTGACTTCGGCCGCGACGACCGCGAAACCGCGTCCGTGCTCACCGGCCCGCGCTGCTTCAATCGATGCGTTCAAGGCAAGCAAGTTCGTCTGCGCCGAGATGTCACTGATGACGTCCGTGATGCGTGAGATCTCACCTGTCTTCTCCGTCAATTGACTATTGAGTGTCGACGACTGTTCGACTTTCCCAGCGATCGCATGCATCGCGTCGACTGACGTCGAAGCAAGACCTTTCCCGCTCTCGGCTTCTTGTTGCATCTCACTCGCCGATTCGAGCGCCGAGCCCATCTCTTTACGGATGTTCTCCATCGTCCGGGCGACGGCACCGAGGAGATCCATCGAGCTGTATGTCGCGCTGACATTATCCTCAAGCATCTTGTTCAAGGAGTTCATCGCCGAGCGGATGCTCTCGCCGGCCGTGTTGCCTTCTTGGACCGCTGCCGCGATCTCTTGCGCCGAGCCCGTCAATTGGTCCGCCGTGTAGCGCATGTTCGTCCCTTGTTCCCGCAAGTGTTCGACCATGTTATCCATCGACAGAAGCAGACGTCCCATCTCCGAGCGGTCGCTCGTCGTCTCACTCGCGAACACGACCGTCAAGTCGCCGTTTCCGACCTCGACCGCCTTGTCTGACGCTAATTCGATCGCTTTAAGCGGGCGACGGGCGATCAAGTAAATGACGCCCCCACCTAGTACTGAAATGAGCAAGGCCACCGCTGTCCCGACGAGCATGACCTGCCCCTTAGCTAGTTCGAGCTCAGTCAATTGAAGCGTGATGAACCCGACCGCCCCGCCTGTAATGAACGATGTGACCAAGATCCAGGCGAGCAGTTGAGTCGTAAAGTTTTTAAATACTTTCACTATGAGTTCCTCCTCTGTGTAATTCATCACCTACTATATCGTCCACTTGGAAGCTTTTGTATAGCGTTTTCACTTGAAGTTTTGGTCAATGAAAAAACGCCCTCATTGGAGAAGGGCAAGGAAAAAGGAGGATTGTTCGGTCAGCATCGAGATTTTTCAGTAGCCTAGCTGCTCTCTTGGTCTTTTGTTTAGGCGCCGATGATCAGCAAGACACGTCCTTCTTCTAACGCGAGTGATTTGATGTTTCCGACTTTCACTTTTTGTAGTAGCCCCATTGTGCTCAAATCGAGCGTAAGCGTACGTGCGTCATAGGCGATATAAGGCGGGTGATTCAAAAACTTGTCATTTAATAGCTCGTTATCAGAAGGTTCAACTTTGACGACGTTAAAAACGATTTTTCGTCCGTGGATTTCTTTTGGTACAACTGTCAGTTTCACACGCACCTCTTTTGAGAAAAATGCGATTCCCACTTTTTTAGTCCCGCTTAATATCAATTGTCCATTCGTGACTTCAACTGTGACATTCGATAGCTCAGAGATTTTAGGTTGGAGAAATGATTGAAGCATAGACGCCTCGATCGGAATGGTCACCGCTAGATTGTTCATTAAGTTTTTAAACACGTCATCGACCCCTATTTCCATTTATGTACTTGAATAATTTAATTATACCTATATTTTACAAATGCTCTATCGCTATTTCAGATATACGGTCAATAAGAAAAGACCAAGCTGTGAGCAAGGCCACTGAAAACTTCAAGTTCCGATTTCTTCGGGCCGATGCTGTACGCCATCCCTGTCAAGGAAAAAAGGATGATTGTTCCGACTCGTGTCAGAACAATCACCCTTGGAGAGCGTCTTCGTCAAAACGGTTCATTGTCTTTTTTCATACGTACCTGTTCACGGGTCGTCGTGAGCGCATCGATCGCAAGAGCGATCGCCGCCACCCAGTGCAACATCATGCCAACGAACGGGATGAAGCCGAGCACCGACGCCGTGATCCCGACGATTGGGCCGAACGAGACTTTGTTCAGCCGCGATACCGACAGGATCAACACGACGATGTGAAACACGAGCATGAATCCGAGCGGTGAATAACCCATACTGATGATGAACAGTCCACCGAGCACCGGGATGCCGAGCAATGCCTCGAACGCGGCACCTAACCATTTTAAATTACGAACCATTTTCTCACCTCACAGTTCTATTGAACTACCCCCACCTGCGCTTTGCTGAGAGGTGGGGATTCCTGAGTTATCCGACCTAACGGCCGAAACCTTATCAGGCTAACCCCGTCGTCCCGACGGTTGAAGAAGCCAAAATACGCTCGGCCTCTTGTTTGAGATTCAGTCCTGCGTTCACATCGCGGTCGTGATGGATCCCGCAACTCGGGCATTTCCACTCACGTAAGCCAAGATGCTTCACGTCTTTATGTTGATGACCGCAACTTGAACAGAGTTGACTCGAGGCGAAGGTCTTCCCGACCTTCACGACGGTTTTCCCGTACCAGTCGGCCTTATATTCGAGCATGCGGAAGAACTCAGACCAACTAACCTCGGAGATGGACTTGCTCAACTTGCGGTTCTTCTGCATGTTCTTCACCTGCAAGGTCTCGATTCCAATGACGTCGTGGTTTTTGACGATCTCGGTCGATACCTTGTGCAGGAAGTCGGTCCGCTTATTGGCGATTTTCTCGTGGATACGAGCGACCTTCTGCTTTTGTTTTTGATAGTTCTTTGCCTCGGACAGCTTTACTTTCTTGTTCATGGCGATGAGCTGACGACGTGACAACTTGCGTTGTTCGCGCGCCAGTTTCTTCTCGAGAGTGCGGAAGTAGCGAGCGTTCTTGTACACCGTGCTGTCCGACAGAATGGCGAAGTTCTTGAGCCCCACGTCGACGCCGACAGATGAGCGGGTCTTCGGCAGTTCGTTAATCTCCTGCTCGGCGAGCAGGGAGACGAAATACTTCCCTGAAGCGTTGCGTCGGATCGTGGCGTTCAAGATGCGTCCTTCGACTTGTTTCGAGTTCGCAAAGCGAACCCACTTCAGCTTGGGAAGTTTAAGCCGATTTCCGATGATCGAGACCTCAGGGAGTTGAGACTTGCCTTGGATGTTCGTCTTGTAGGATTGAACAGGGTTACGCTTTGACTTGAATCGAGGTCGTTCGTTCTGTTTCTTGAAGAAACGGTCATACGCATCGGCTAGATGCTTGACGCTAGTTTGCACAGAAGTGCTATCTACTTCCTTCAACCAGTCAAACTCTCGCTTCAGCAAAGGGATTTCTTTAGAACAAGAGCTATAAGACAATCCTTTGCCTGTCGCTTTATAGGTTTCATCCCACTTCGCTAAGAAGTGATTGAAGACGAAGCGCGAACAACCGATTGTCTTCGCGATCAGGATTTCCTGCTCTTTTGTCGGATATATTCTGAATTTGTAAGCCTTATGTTTCAACATGATGTTCACCTCCTTTAAAGGTATTATATCTTAAAGGAGGGTTGGCGATTCATCTCCCACTTTCATTAGAGCGTCGCCCTTATCGTTTAGAGAGCTTCGCCCTTATCGTTTAGAAGTGAGAGTATTCTCGACTAGTTCTAGTAAGTAAAACTCATAGCCGCCGTTCTCTGCGAATCCGGCCCGCTTGTAGATCTCGAGCGCGGCCTTGTTCTCGGTCTCGACGTCGAGCTCGAGCTTCGTGCGGCCCATGCGGAACAGTTGTTGGACCATCTGCTTCAACATCTTCGTGCCGTAGCCCTGACCCTGATCACTCGCCCGCACACCGAACGCGTGGATGCTCGCGGCATCGTCTCCAGAGAGAAGCGCGCGGATGACACCGACGGGACGGCCTTCAACTTCACCGATGTACGTCACCCGGTCCGGCGTGTCGATTTGACTATAAATATTCTCGGTCACGTCGACCGGGTCACCGAACGCCTCACTGAGCGTCTCGATGATGACAGGACGGTCGGCGTCGGTCGCCTCACGGAGCGACACCTCGTTCGGTTTCAAGAACAGCTCGGCCTTCTTCAAAACGAGGTTGTACTCCGAGAACTGATACGCCGCTTGAATGTGGTCGACGACCGCCTTACCCGACTTCGACTTGCGGTCGATGACGAACGTGAACGCCTCGCAACCGTTCTCTTTCGCGTCGCGTTTCGCCGCATCTAGGAGCGCCGTGAAGACGCCTTGCTTGCGGTAGTCCGGATGCACGAGCGCATTGACCTCATACTCGTTCGGGAGATACGGGAACAACATCAAATAACCGATCAACTGTTCACCGTCATAGACGGCGTAGTCGTTCTGTCCGACCGCGACGTGACCGATTTTCACGTCGATCGCGTCATGCGCGTTGACCGCTCCTTCGAGCGCTGTTACATGTTCTGCCTGTCTTGCTTCTTCTACTGTCCAATTCATACGAATCACCTCAACTGTATTGTAGCATAATCGAAAAAGCCCGCCGAAGCGGGCTGACTCATAGCGTGCGGAACTCGAGCTCTGGGAGCGTCTCGAGTAACTCCGCGATCTCATCCGTATGCGCCTCAGCGCCTGGGACGGCCTCGGTCGGTTCGACCCAGAAGAACGTCTTGTCGCTCGCGCCGAGATAGTTGCCGTAACCGATTTCGGTCGCGAACGCCTCTTCCGAGAGCTCACGGTCGATCAAGTCAAGGTGGAACAACAGTTGGTCATCCCCCTCCTCGACGTTATAGTAGAGGTCGAACGTGCCGTAGCTATTTTTATCGCCGATATCGACGACGTCTTGTGCTTTCTCGATATAGACGTCACCGCGTTCGATCGCCTCGGCGATCTTCGATGGGAGAATGATCTCGTAGCCGAGGTCGCGGTCACGGATCGTCTGTGACGTATCATCGGTTCGTCCGCGTGACGAGACGACACCGACCGTTGCGACGAGGGCACCTGTCACGCCAAGCGCGACGGCCCATTTTACTGTTTTATTCATGTTGAACTCACTCCTCTTTGATGACTGCCATGAGACGATTATCGCACAAAACATCACCAAATCATTAAATATTCTGAAAAAACTTTTTAGGATGCGTTGACGCCCGTCCGCCAATCCCATACGATGAAGATATCGTATTATAGAAAAGAGGAACTGACATGTCAAACGAATCCCAATTGTCGCGCGCACAGCTCGACGCGCTCTTAAAAAACGTCTTCGCCCTGCAAATCCCGGTCATCGAAAAATTCATGACGGATCTGTTTAAAAAATACGTCTCGACGGCGTCAACGTTCAAGCAAGACATGGACACGATGAAAGCGAGCGAGTGGCACCAACAATTCTTCGGTCAGAAGGCGATGCCGCACTTGTTCATCGAGAACCTTGGCTTCGGCGCTTCGTTCCGTCACCAGGAACAAGAAAAAGTCGTCAAGATCCCGGACAACATGACGGTCGTCAAACCGGACTCGGACAACCAGATCGAGGAGATTCTCCAAAACCTCGATAAGACGCTCGCGTCGATGGAAGTCAAAAACAAAGGACTCGTCAAAAAGTTCTATAAAGAGACGCTCGAACTCATCTGTCAGCTCGGCAGCCGTACCGGCATGATGGACGAGTTTTATGAGCAGGTCAAAGGCAGTTTGACGAAATCTTGATAAAACATCCACGTCCGCGGACGAGGGCACTGAAAAACCTCCGCTCTATCCGAGCGTGAACAGAAAAAAGGGCGATTGGACCGACTCAAGTCGGGACAATCGCTCTTTTTCCTTGCCCTTATCCTGTTTTTTCTTTTGAGAGGGTGATG
>NZ_SJVC01000020.1:0-409 GCF_004337165.1 Exiguobacterium sp. SH0S1
CTGAAGAAGGGCAGTTGTTTACCCGTCAATGTGCTGACAATCCGGTCAGCAATCCGTGCCTGTTTGAGTATGTATACTTTGCCCGCCCGGACTCGTTTATCGACAAAATTTCCGTTTACAGCGCGCGTGTGAATATGGGCACGAAACTGGGCGAGAAAATTGCCCGCGCATGGGAAGATCTGGATATCGATGTGGTGATCCCGATCCCAGAAACCTCGTGTGATATCGCGCTGGAAATTGCTCGTATTCTGGGCAAACCGTACCGCCAGGGCTTCGTTAAAAACCGCTATGTTGGCCGCACCTTTATCATGCCGGGCCAGCAGCTGCGTCGTAAGTCCGTGCGCCGTAAACTGAATGCCAACCGCGCCGAGTTCCGCGATAAAAACGTCCTGCTGGTCGCCGACTCCAT
>NZ_SJVC01000021.1:0-407 GCF_004337165.1 Exiguobacterium sp. SH0S1
TCTCAACGATGTGCAATCTGGCGTGCTGAATATCATTTTCCGCATTGCTGACGATCAGGGATTGTTGCTGCTCGACTTTAAAGATCTGCGGGCAATTACCCAGTACATCGGCGATAACGCCAAATCCTTCCAGAATCAGTACGGTAATATCAGTAGTGCATCGGTTGGTGCCATCCAGCGCGGGCTGTTGTCGCTGGAACAGCAAGGCACAGCACACTTCTTTGGTGAGCCGATGCTGGATATCAAAGACTGGGTGCGCACCGATGCCAACGGTAAAGGCGTTATCAATATCCTTAGCGCCGAAAAACTCTACCAGATACCGAAACTGTACGCCGCCAGCCTGTTGTGGATGCTTTCAGAGTTGTATGAACAATTGCCGGAAGCGGGCGATCTGGAGAAACCAAAAC
>NZ_SJVC01000022.1:0-407 GCF_004337165.1 Exiguobacterium sp. SH0S1
GTACAAATCGAAGTCCGCAAGAAACGCACCTTTGTGAAACGCGATCCGCAAGAGGCTGAACGACTTGCAGCGGAAGAGCAAGCGCAGCGTGAAGCGGAAGAGCAAGCCCGTCGTGAGGCAGAAGAATCGGCTAAACGCGAGGCGCAACAAAAAGCTGAACGTGAGGCCGCAGAACAAGCTAAGCGTGAAGCTGCTGAACAAGCGAAACGTGAAGCTGCGGAAAAAGACAAAGTGAGCAATCAACAAGACGATATGACTAAAAACGCCCAGGCTGAAAAAGCCCGCCGTGAGCAGGAAGCTGCAGAGCTCAAGCGTAAAGCTGAAGAAGAAGCGCGTCGTAAACTCGAAGAAGAAGCACGTCGCGTTGCTGAAGAAGCACGTCGTATGGCGGAAGAAAACAAATGGAC
>NZ_SJVC01000023.1:0-390 GCF_004337165.1 Exiguobacterium sp. SH0S1
GGTCATTACACTACTAATGACACTCCCCGCTTACGCGAAGTTAACTGCCCATGAAGAAGCCCGCATCAACGCCATGCTGGAGGGATTAGCACAGAAAAAGGATTTGATATTTGTGCGCAACGGTGATGAACATACCTGCGATGAAGCGGTTTCTCATCTGCGTCTGAAGCTGGGCAATACCCGTAACCGCATTGACACTGCCGAGCAGTTTATTGATAAGGTTGCTTCGTCGTCATCGATTACCGGGAAGCCGTATATTGTGAAGATCCCCGGTAAGAGCGATGAGAATGCACAGCCTTTTTACATGCGTTAATTGCGCAGACGGATAAAACGGTGCCTGCGCAATAATCTTAAATCCCCGCCCCCTGACTAAAATGCTCTTCCCCAAAC
>NZ_SJVC01000024.1:0-275 GCF_004337165.1 Exiguobacterium sp. SH0S1
GCCGCCGAAGGTGGGACAGATGATTGGGGTGAAGTCGTAACAAGGTAGCCGTATCGGAAGGTGCGGCTGGATCACCTCCTTTCTAAGGAAAATGCCCATGTGGCATTGCCCATCGTTCAGTTTTGAGGGTTCGTCCCTCGATTGTTCTTTGAAAACTGAAGATTCATCAAGACATCAAACCAAGAAAAATATGCATGGTCCGTTCGGACCGTGTGTCTTAGAAACGCTAGATCAAGGTAGAAAGGGCGTACGGTGGATGCCTTGGCACTAGGAGC
>NZ_SJVC01000025.1:0-260 GCF_004337165.1 Exiguobacterium sp. SH0S1
GTTCGTCCTGAGCCAGGATCAAACTCTCCAAAGAATTTGATATAGCTCTTGAAAATGACGAAGCTTGCGCTTCAATCAAAACTTGTAAAACTTTTTTTGCCTCATCGTTCAGTTTTCAAAGACCAAAAAATAAATGGTCGGGAAGACAGGATTCGAACCTGCGACCCCTTGGTCCCAAACCAAGTGCTCTACCAAGCTGAGCTACTTCCCGTTATAAATGGTGCACCCTGAGAGATTCGAACTCCCGGCCTTTAGATTCG